>NZ_JBBKBK010000002.1:0-899595 GCF_037892565.1 Flintibacter sp. HCN-6482
GTGGGGGGCGGGGGGCGACCAAACCGGGGGGGGGGGCCCCCCCCGGGGGGCCCCCCGCCGCTCTGTTCTATCTCCGATTACAGCTTCTTCTCGTAGCAGTTCAGGATCTCATGGATAAATCCCTGGAAGAAAAACTCGGCAGCCCCAGCCAGCCGGTAGCCCAGACGGGCATACATGAGATTGGCAGGGGTGTTGCCCTCCGGGGTATCTAACCGGATGACAGATTTTCCCTGGCGGCGGCTCTCCTCCTCACAGAAGGCGACCAGTTCCCGGCCCTTGCCCCGGCCAGACCAGTCCGGGTGGACCATCAGGGTGTGGATCACGGCCACCTGGTCCGGCGGAGCCTGAAACTGCCAGGGGATCTGGGCATACTCCGGAAGCTGGATGCCGTTGAGGATAAAGGTGCCGTAATACTTCCCATCCTCCCCGGCCAGCCAGAGGGTGTGCTCCTCCATGGCACGGCGGGCGTGGTCCAGAGTGGGATACTTGCCCCGCTGCCAGTTGGTGAAGGATACGGGGCGGGCCTCCTCCAGAGTCAGGATGGCGTCATAGATGGCGTCGACGGCGTCCAGGTCGTCAGCACAGGCCAGTCGAATCAAAAGGATCACCTCATTCGTTCAGCTCAGGTCCCATCAGTAGCGGTGGACCCACCCGGACAGGAACCATACCGGGAACAGCCAGGTGAGCATGAAAACGAGCAGATTCAGAGGGGAAAGGGAGGAATAGGCGGATACAGAGGTGAGATAGGCGGCCAGCAGCAGACCCAGCAGGGAGCCGGCACAGCAGATAATGGCGCCCAGCCGGGTTGCCCACCGCAGTCGCTTGGCGGCCGTCACAGCCTCGGCAAAGGGAAACAGCCCCTCCCGGCACAACAGAGCGGTGAGGACATCGCTGTGGGGCTGCTCCGGATCGGACAGCTCCCGCCGCCGTTCCACCGGAGGAAAGTCCATTTTGTCCGCCGCCAGCTTGAAACGCTGGTGAAGCATGGCGGGGATCAGATTAAAATCACGGGTGGCCAGCACAGGGCCGATCTTCTCACGCATCAGCTCCTCCAGAGCGGGAAAAATGGTGTCGTGGAGGGAATAGCTCAAGGCAAAGATACCGGCCAGCTCCCCGTTGATGGCACAGAACACGGCGCTCTTTACGTTTAACCCCTGGGGGAGGGGAATATCCATCAGATTCATAAAGGCTGCGGAACCTACCAGCACTTGGTCTCCGCGGATATTGGCGGACAGGCCGCCCCCCTCGTAGCAGCACAGGTGGTCGGCATTCCGCATCAGGCCTCCCAGAGCGCGGAGATGGTCGTGGAACAGCTTGGTCAGGCCGCTGCCGGAGTCCCGGATGAGAGTGGCTGTATAGGCCACCACCCGCTCCATGGGGAAGTTGCCCAACACCTTCACTCCGTTGAGTTCTACATAGCCGGGGGGGAACAGATCGGTATCCGTGATGAGAACTCGGTCCCCCCTCCGGGAGCGGGAGATGCCTGGCCAGCCAGCCAGGGCGGCACCGCTTTGGGCCAGACGCCGGGCCAGCTTGTGGAAGGAGCGGCCGTAGATCAAGCTTCCTCCAAAGGCGGAGGTGGCGGTAAAGGTGGCGGACAGACACCATAACAGATGCTCAGGCTGGCCGATCCCCACCGAGGTCAGCAGGGAAAGCAGCAGGCAGCCCAGCAGTAGCAGGGGGCAGAAGCGGCGAAAAATACGCTGGGCTCCATCGTCAGCCTGGATCTGGCTGCCAAAGCCCTCCTGGGTGCCGGACCATTTGGTATAGGTGTCCAGGCCGTTCCATTTCCCCTCGTCCAGGGTGACCCGATAGGGAGTGGCGGAGGCGGCCGCGGTTCGGCAGGAGAGCCGCAGGCCGCACCGCTTGTGATAGGCTCCGTGGAGCAGGAAGAACAGGCCGGCCAGGGCCACCGCGCTGTATGGTAGCTGATTTCCACGAGAGGGGTGGAGAGCCAGCACAGCGCCGTCCGCCAGAGTGGCGGCGCACGAGAGGGCCGCCAGAACATCCATCCCAAGCCTGCCATGGAAGGCCCGACCAATGGCGGACACCAGCGCGTCACCGGCCAGCAGTACGCCCGCGGCCAGCAGGCCTACGGCGATCCAACGCTGGATGGACAGGTCGTCCAGAGGGGGGAGCCATACAAGTCCCAGGGCGGGTACCAGCAGTTGGACCAGGGAGAGGGCAAAGAGGAGGAACACAGCCAGTACCCGCAGCCGGGCCCCGCCCAATCCCTTGTGATAGCTCCGGGCCAGCTCCTGGGGGTCCGTGTCCGGGGGAGGGGGGTCCTGGGGCCTGGGACGGCGGGACCGGGGGACCTCCTCCGGCTCCTCCTCCCGGTCCGTGCCTGGGATCAGCTTCTCCAGGCGGCGGACCTCGGAGTGGTCGATGGCCTCGTCCTCCTCAAACATATGGTCCGCATAGTCGTCGGCCTTTTTGCCCAGGTCCTTGAGAAAGGCGGATAGGACGCTCTCCTCCTCCGGAAAAGGAATCACTTCTTTGTCAGCCGCCGGGCCGTCCAACTGCTCCTCTGGCTCCTCACTGGGGAGAGAAGCCTCGTCGGGAGGCAGCTCCTCCTCGTCAGGCAGCTCCTCCTCATCAGGAGGCTGCTGTATCTGGCCCCCGGGAAAGGCAACTACCTTCCCCTCACGCCGGGAGGTGCGGGGAGCCTCCGGCCAGGGCAGGTCAGGTCCCTCCGGCTCCCGCTCCTTTTTGGGGGGAACAGGGACCGCACCCCGGCCCGGAACCTTGCCGGACCCGTATTCCGCCAAAATATCTTCCAGAGAGAAACCGCCTGTGTCCGTGTCCCCGATGAGGGAGCGGATCTCCGCCAGGTCGTCCTCGTTTCGTTTTTTATCGTCGCGGTCGCTCATGGGAGGCTCCTTGAAATTTGAAATTCAGTCACTGGTTACGATGGATGGCGCTCAAGAGGAATCCACCCATGGTGGCAATAGCAAATACTACGGCGCCCGCACCCGGGATGGCCAGCAGGCTCCCGACGAGGTACCCGACGACAGCCATTGCGATGGTGCAAATAGCGGCCTCCAACCCGTTAAAAGGCTTAATTGGCATCATAGAAAATTCCTCCTGCAAGTCTGACTAATTGCCTGTTCGCTGGCGGACAGCCTCATACAGCAGGACCGCGGCGGCAGCGGAGGCGTTCAGGGAATTGATCTTGCCGAACATAGGGATGGAAACGGTGAAGTCACAGCTCTCTCCCACCAGGCGGCCCATCCCCTCCCCCTCGCTGCCGATGACGATGGCGGCAGGGCCCTTCAGGTCGGCATGGTACAGGGAGGTGGACCCATCCATGGCGGTGCCGAATACCCAGACTCCCGCCTCCTTCAGTTCCTTCAGCACAGTGGGCAGATTGGCCACCCGGGCGACAGGAACGTGGGCCACAGCCCCGGCTGAGGTCTTAGCGACCACGGCGGTCAGACCGGCAGACCGGCGCTTGGGGATGATGACTCCGTGGGCGCCGGCGGCGTCGGCGGTACGGATGACCGCCCCCAGGTTGTGGGGGTCGGATAGCTCGTCACATACTACGATAAGGGGGGGCTCGTCCTTATCCCGGGCGGCGGCTAGGATGTCGTCCACAGAGGCGTACTCCCGAACGGCGGCCTGGGCGATGACTCCCTGGTGGGAGTGGGTTCGACTCATATTGTCCAGCTTCCGCCGGTCGGCGTCTACCACTACGATGCCCTTCTCCCGGGCGGTGGAGGCGATATGCCCCAGGGCCGAGTCACGCTCGCCCTTGAGTAGAAATATTTTGTCGATGGCCACGCCGGCTCTCAGGGCCTCGATGACCGCGTTGCGGCCTTCAATGATGCCGTCGTTCTCCGTTTCCACAGGGGCGGAGCGGCGCAGAGGCGGTCTATTATTCATGGGGCAGTTCCCTCCGATGTCAAAATTTCCAACGATAAAAAACAGTATATCATATTTAGGCGAAAGGGGGAAGTCAAAAATACAGGACGGGGAAAAAACCGATTGGGGATCGAGGGGCTCCGCGGTCCGAGCAGACCCCCTTACCTTTTACAGAAAGTTTACACCCGCTTTTCTTGTTTTTAAAGTGCGGATGTGGTATGATACCATTTAGTCCTAAATGTGATTTGGACAGAAAAGAGAAAATCAAGCAGAAAATTGGAGGTATTCTCCTTTGAAACCAGATAAGGGAAACAACAAAAAGAACACGTTGGGCCTCATCAGCATTATTATGTGGGCCCTGGTACTGACCATGCTGTTCAAAAGCTGCACCTCATCCTATGCCAACGCCAACCAAGTCCAGGTGGATTACTCCATCTTCCGCCAGTGGGTGGTGGCAGAGCTGGTGGAGTCCGTGCGGATGGAGAGCGGCGAGTACGTCATCACCCTGAAGGAAGGAATGGAGGAAGAGGCTGAGGCCTATCTGCCCCAGGAAGAGGAGCGGGACCAAGGAATCTTTGCTGGAATGCAGATCCCACTCCGGGGCCAGAGCCAGGAGAAGGAATATGTCACAACCCCGCCCCCAGTATCCGACCTGAGCATCTACGACCTGCTGGATGAGCACGGGGTGACCAACTACGGCAGCGACCCGGTGGACAGCTCTGCCTATATTCTGTCCCTGCTCATCTCCACACTGCTTCCCATCCTGCTGTTGGTGGGCGCTATGATGTTCCTGTTCCGCGGGGTAGGCGGCAAGGGAGGAATGGGCGGCCTGGGCGGCGTGGGCAAGGCCAACGCCAAGGTGTATGTGGAGAAGAAGACCGGTGTTACCTTCCGGGATGTGGCCGGCCAGGATGAGGCCAAGGAGTCCCTCCAGGAGATCATCGATATTCTCCACAACCCCGGTAAGTACACTGAAATCGGCGCCAAGCTGCCCAAGGGCGCCCTGCTGGTGGGCCCTCCGGGTACTGGTAAGACCCTGCTGGCCAAGGCCGTGGCCGGCGAGGCCGGCGTCCCCTTCTTCTCTATCAGCGGCTCCGACTTTGTAGAGATGTTCGTGGGCGTGGGCGCCAGCCGTGTCCGTGACTTGTTCAAAGAGGCCAGCAAGATGGCCCCCTGTATCATCTTCATCGATGAGATTGACACCATCGGCAAGTCCCGCGACAACCGCATGGGGGGCAACGACGAGCGGGAGCAGACACTGAACCAGCTGCTGGCCGAGCTGGATGGCTTTGACCCCGGCAAGGGCGTCATCGTCCTGGGAGCTACCAACCGGCCCGAGGTGCTGGACAAGGCTTTGCTCCGCCCCGGCCGTTTCGACCGGCGCATCACCATCGACCGGCCTAATCTGGCCGGACGTCTGGCCACCCTCCAGGTCCACACGCGAAACATCCGTTTGAGCGAGGACGTGGACCTGAAGAAGATCGCCTTAGCTACCGCTGGCACTGTGGGCGCTGACCTGGCTAACTTGGTCAACGAGGCGGCCCTCCGGGCCGTCCGCCACGGCCGCCGCATGGTGACCCAGGAGGACCTGCTGGCCTCCTTCGAGTTTGTCATCGCCGGCAGTGAGAAGAAAAATTCTGTGCTCACCCAATTCGAGCGCAAGCTGGTGGCTTACCACGAGGTGGGCCACGCCATGGTGGCCTATAAGCAGAAGAACGCCGAGCCGGTGCAGAAGATCACCATTGTCCCCCACACCGAGGGATCCCTGGGCTATACCCTCTTGATGCCCGAGGAGGACAAGACCAACCTGCGGACTAAGGAAGAGCTTATGGCCAAGATATCTGTTTCCATGGGCGGCCGGGCCGCTGAACAGGTGGTGATGGATACCATGACCAACGGCGCCTCTCAGGATATCCAGGAGGCTACCAATATCGCCCGGAACATGGTGGCCATGTTCGGTATGAGCGAGGAGTTCGGCATGATGGCCCTGGGCTCGGTCCGTAACCAGTATCTGGACGGGGGCTACGGCCTGGACTGCGCCCAGGATACCGCGGCTGTGATGGATAAGGCGGTCAAAGCAATTTTGGACGTTTGCTACGAGGACGCTGTAAAGGTTATCCAGGAGAATCTGGAGGATATGCACAAGGTAGTGTCCTATCTGCTGGAGAAAGAGACCATCACTGGCGGCGAGATGGTGGCCATCATCGAGGGCCGGGATCCCGCTCTGGTGGAGGACGCCTACGCCTCTACCCGCAAGAGCGAAAAGGCGTTCCGCCCCTCCGTACCGGATGTGATCGAGGCGCCGGCCAAGCACATCCATATCGTCAGCGAGGAGGTCAAGCCTCCCGCTCTGGACGAAGGGGAGGCCAGCGGCCGTCAGCCTGAGGGGGAGGGCACAGAGGAGGACTCTGAACCCACCGCTCCCGCTGGTCAGGGACCGGCGGAACAACAGGAGCACGCCCCGTCTCAGGACGAGGATACCAAGGACCAGACCTGATGAACGGGACGCCTCGGAGAGCGTAAGCTCTCCGAGGCGTCTTACCTCTTTTGTATCAAGGGGGCAGGACCGTGAAATTAGTAGAGGACCGGCGACCCACATTGGCATCCTGGCCAAAGCGTATCTATCAGTGGTCGGAGCTGCCCCAGCTTTTCCGCCCGGCTCTGGAGGAATGGCGGGGAGAAGGGCTGCCTCCCGGCAACGTGACCTATATTCCCCAAGTACGGCAGGGAGTAGGGGAGGAGGAGCACGCCGTGTCCTGGTGGCGTGGCCAGGTCCTCCTACAGACCCTGTGGCGGGGAGGGGTAACCCGGCTGCTCATCCCCCAGGGGGCGGCTGCCATCCGCTATGAGGTCCAGCTGTTGAAATGTACCCTGACCATCTACTTAAAGAATGGCGATCAAGCCTCTTTCTCCTACAACAAGGTGAAGGAGGACCAACTGCGGCCGGTGCTGTCCCTGCTGCTGGGGCGGCCCTCCGGTCTGTCCTTTCCCACCGAGCACCCAGAGCCTGAGCGGCTGGGCTGGCTGCTGGAGGAGAGCTATGGGATGTACCACACCGCCTTGCTGTGCTACCGGCTGGGGGAGCGGCTGGAGGACTGCCTGTACCTTCGGGGAAAGACGGGCGGCCTGCTCTGGCTGATCCAGAGGACCCCGGACCCGGAGTATTTTCTGGGAGTCATGGACCGGGGCCTGGCTGCTATCAGCCACGACAGCTATTCCACCTGTGTCCTGTATGCCCCCTGGGAGAGCATGGACGGCGCGGAGCTGGTGCCGGAGAGGCGGGGATACTCCCTCCAGGTGCAAGCTGCGGGAGGGAAAATGACTATCCCGGTCCAAGGGGGACAGATAGAGAAGGTCCGAAATTTTTTGGACCACTTATCTCGGGAAAATGACCAGATATCCCAATTTCATTGACCGCATAGCCCACCTTCTGCTATCATTTTCGAAAAAGGGGGAGGGAACCTTATGGAAGGATTGGGACAGAAACGGCTGGGTGTAGGCCTGACCCTCTTGCTTCTGGTGGGGCCCCTGATTGTGTTTGTCCTCCTTTCTCTTGGTTTTCCACCAGTCATCGGCAATCTGATGGCCGCCCGCGCGATGAAGGAATATGCGGCCCAGGTCCATCCGGAGTGGAGGGCGCAGGGCCACTGGGCGGGCTATGATTTGGTGGGCGGCGGCTACTATCTCTCCTTCTCCGACGGCGGCGAGAAGCGGAGTCTGGGATATGGCGGGCTGGTCGTAGAGGATAAGGAACGGGAAGAGGCCCTGCGGAAGAAACTGTACATCGACAGTGTCATCCGCCGGACAGGGCTCTGGGTCCCGGACCAGAATATTACCATGTGGTCAGCCAGATGGAGCCCCCAGATGCCGGACGAGGCCGTCATATCCGTCGATGTGTAGTTCTATGGCGGCGCGGATGAGCCCATCCCCGATGAGGCAGTCATGCGGGAGAGAATGGCCGACCAGGCCATGTTGGCATATGAGGTCCTGGCTGCCCATTGTCCCATACACAGATTCTCTGTCCGATACCACCACAGGGGAACGGAGGGGAAACAGGGTGGAATGCTTTGGAACAGGATTACAGTGGACCTGCCCCAGGGAGAGACCATGACCAGAGACCACATCCTGACAGGCGAGCTGGTGACAAACTGAAGGTGGAGGGATTAGGGTGGCGCCTTGTGCCCCTCTAAACCACCCGTTGTATCTCACCATCCATGATTGTCGCGGTTCCGATGAGAGCAGTATTCCTCTTCAAAGGGGAAAGACAGTAAAAGAGCGGCCGTACAGCCGCTCTTTTACTGTCGTATTTTCTGGGCTCCCTGTACGCCAAAGGAGACAAAGAGGCAAAACACTGGGGAAAAACTGGGCTCTAGTCAAAGAGCCGCTGTTCCAGCCAGACTAGCAGGTCCTCCATGACCTCCTGGCGGTTGAGCTCGTTGAACATCTCATGGCGGCCTCCGTGGTACAGCTTGACAGTCACATCCCGGCACCCGGCGGAGCGGAACATCGCCTCCACCTTCCGTACCCCCCTGCCCATGGAGCCCACGGGGTCCCGGTCACCGGACAGAAAATAGATGGGGGTGTCCACGTCCATTTTGGATAGATTTTTTTTGCTGGCGATGAACTGCAGTCCTTCCATCATATCCCGGAACATGGATACCGTGGGCTGGAAGGCACACAGGGGGTCGTTTAAGTTGGCGTCTACCATGTCACGGTCCCTACTGAGCCAGTCGGCGCGGGTTCGGGCGGGCTGAAATTTCTTGTTGTAGGCGCCCAGAGAAAGCTCATAGATCAGTGGGCTGACATAGTCCGGGCCCTTGAGGGCGGCCAGCCCCCCGGCGAGAAGCCGACCGAAGGCCACTAAGGGCGCCTTTTCCTGGCCGGTGCCGGAGAGAACCGCTCCATCCACCGTTCCCGGCCAGCGAATCAGATAGGTCCGAGTGAGGAAGGAGCCCATGGAGTGGCCCAGCAGCACATAGGGCAGACCGGGGAACTTTTCCCCCTCTATCTCCCGTAGGCGGCGCACATCTTGGGTGACCAGGTCCCATCCCCCGCGGGGGGCGAAGTAACCGTATCGACCGTCGTTCACTGTGAGGCCGTGGCCCAGGTGGTCCTCGCCGCACACAACAAAGCCGTGGGCGGTGAGGAATTGGGCCAGATGCTGGTACCGCTCGATATGTTCTGCCACCCCATGGACAATCTGAATTACAGCGATAGGGCTGCTTTGGGGGAACCACTCCTGGGCGTGTATAGTATGGACGCCGTCAGAGGAAGGATAGGAGAACTCCTTGGTCTGGGTCATAGAACCGCGCTCCTTTCATCGGTATGTGGAGGATGGCGGGGGCGCGTGCGGCCTGGCCCTGCCGCCCACCTTCCTGTCCAGTTTACCCCAAAGCTGAGAAAACAGTCAACCCATCTGTTCCAGCAGTGAGCGAATGGTGGCGGCATGGAGGACCCCGTCTTGGGCCAGCTCCTGATATAATTCCTTGAGACAGGCATCCGAGGTGGTCTCAGCGGCCTGCTGATTGGCCCGCTCCCATCGCTGCTCCCAGACGAACTGATCCCGTAGGGCCAGGGGGAGAGAGGCGTTAATGACCACAGAGGGGGTCGGTGGGCGGTAACGCTGACCGGTGATGAGAAAGTAGGCGGCAGAGAGCTGGCGCAGGGCCCGCCGGTGGTCGGCAGCCAGACAGCTCAGTGACCTGGAGCAGCTTCCGCCCCTGCGGACTAGGGCCTGGGCAATGAAGACCCCTTCTTTGACCAGGTCCATGAGAGAGGCGAGCGTCTGTTCCTCCCCCTGGGACTGGCTGCCGAGGCAGAAGGGGGGGTCCTCCTCCGCTTTGCTGCGGGACGGGGGAGGGGGCGTAGGAGAAGCGGCGGGCTGTACCGGGGTCTCGGCTGGGACCGGCGCGGCCTCGCACTGGTCTTGGGGGGCGGTTTCGGCGGGGGCGATCTCATCTACTTCCGCCCGCCCTATGGCGATGGGGCTCTGCGCTTGATCGGGCATCACACGGCGCCATACCCGGTCAAACGCCTCCTGGTCCACGCCCTGGGGAGTCAGGGCGGCAGGGTTCGAGTTTTTTTCCATGGCGATTCCTCCTTGGGTATGAGTTCTTACCAATCTATGCGTTTGGGGGAAAATCGGTGAAATTTTTCCCGTCAGCCTTGCCCCACAGATGTTTTTGTGATACACTTCCCCTGACAACGAGCAAAGGAGCGGTTCCATGACTGACCAGGAGAGGACCGATTTTATATTCCGCACAGTCAATACGCCGCACCAGTTTTCCTATGAGAACGGCATCACCGTGACCCATGTGGAGCCCGGTTATGCCAAGGGGGAGCTGGTGGTGGGACCTAACAGCATCAATCCCCATAAGAATGTCCACGGAGGGGCAATGGCCACCCTGGCCGATACGGTGGGGGGATGCTGCGCCTGTTCCAGGGGCGGCGTCTGCGTCACCGCGGGAAGCACTATGGAATTTTTGCGCCCCGCCTTTGGAAAGAAGATATTCTGTGTAGCCACGCCCAAGAAGATGGGCCGCACCCTGTCTGTGATCCAGGTGGTGCTCACCAACGACCAGGATGTAGTGGTGGCCACCGGCACTTTCACCTTTTTTATGATGGATTGATAGAAAATTGAAAAAGAAGGAGCTTTTTTTCGAAAGAGGCTTGACAATAGTGAAGGGCCGTGGTAGGATACTTGCAATTCCAAATGAATAGTGGATAGAGGCGCGGTACTCATGCGTACTGTGGGACAGGGCCAGGCAGCCGTCCCCAGGAGAGGGTGTACCGCCGAAGGCTGGCTTCTCTGCCTGGAGAGGCGAACCTGGGCCGCAGGAGAATATCCTGCGGACTGTCACGAACAAGTGGAGCGCTATCCGAAGGTCCCTGGGGTCCGCCTGGGGACGTCCGGCTTTGCCATGGGCGCTTGACGTGCCTGTGGCTTTTTTGTTTGCGCGGGGGGCTGCGGCCCCGGAGAGAGAATCATGTGGAGGGAAAAGAAATGAGAACGAGAAGATCCTGGCCTGTGCGCCTGATCATCATGGTGATGATGGTGCTGGCCCTGGCCACCACCAGCTTTGCCGTGCTGGCGGACGACCCCACCGAGATATCGGGCACCAAGATGATCGAGTGTCCCGACTGCGGCCTTACGGGCGGGTGTTCCGTATGCCTGGGCACTGACGCTGAATGTGAGGCCTGCGGCGGCACCTTTGTGTGTCCCACCTGTGGGGGTGAGGGGTATATCCAGTCCCCCAGCAGCTCCTACAACACCGCCCTGTCCCTGCTGCCCCCGGTCATCGCCATCGCCCTGGCCCTGATTACCAAGGAGGTGTACTCCTCCCTGTTCATTGGAATCCTGGTGGGCGGCCTGCTGTACTCCAATTTCTCCTTTGAGGGGACGCTGAATCATGTGTTCAGCGGCGGTATCGTGGCCTCCTTGTCAGACAGCTACAATGTGGGCATTCTCATCTTCCTGGTCATTCTGGGCACTATGGTGTGTCTCATGAATAAGGCAGGCGGCTCGGCCGCCTTCGGCCGGTGGGCCAAGAAGAACATCAAGTCCCGGGTCGGTGCCCAACTGGCATCCATCCTGTTGGGCTGCCTGATCTTCATTGACGACTACTTCAACTGCTTAACCGTGGGCAGCGTCATGCGGCCCATCACCGACAAGCACAACGTGTCCCGGGCCAAGCTGGCCTATATCATCGATGCCACCGCCGCGCCGGTATGTATCATCGCGCCCATCTCCTCCTGGGCAGCCGCCGTGTCCGGCTTTGCCGAGGACGGCCAGGGCCTCAATCTGTTTATTCGGGCTATCCCCTATAACTTCTATGCCCTGCTCACCATTGTGATGATGCTGGGCCTGGTGCTGATGAAGGTAGACTTCGGCCCCATGGCCAAATTCGAGAAGAACGCCGTAGAGAACGGCGACCTGTTCTCCGGCTCCAACCCCTATGCCATGATGGATGAGGAAATCGACGACACCAAGGGTACTGTGATGGACCTGGTGCTGCCCATCGTGGTGCTGGTGGTCTGCTGCGTCATCGGCATGATCTACTCCGGCGGATTCTTCTCCGGGGAGAATTTTGTGGATGCCTTCTCCAACTCTGATGCCTCTATCGGCCTGATGCTGGGTTCCGCCTTTGGCCTGCTGTTCGCCCTGATCTACTTCTTCGTCCGCCGCTCCATGACCTTCAAGGAGATGATGGGCTGTATCCCTGAGGGCTTCAAGGCCATGGTGCCCGCCATCCTCATCCTCACCTTTGCCTGGACCCTGAAGAGCATGACCGATTCACTGGGCGCCAAGTACTTTGTCCGTGACTTCGTCCGCAGCGCCCAGGGCCTGCAGATGCTGCTGCCCGTCATCGTATTCGTGGTGGGCTGTCTGCTGGCCTTTGCCACCGGCACCAGCTGGGGTACCTTCGGCATCCTGATCCCCATTGTCCAGAACGTATTTTCCATGGACAACCCTCTGGCCATCATCTGCATCTCCGCCTGTATGGCCGGCGCGGTGTGCGGAGACCACTGCTCCCCCATCTCCGACACCACCATCATGGCCTCCGCCGGTGCCCAGTGTGACCATGTCAACCATGTGTCCACCCAGTTGCCTTATGCAATCTCCTGCGCGGTTATTGCCGGCATTTCCTATGTGGTAGCCGGTGCGTTGGCTTACTTCGGCCTACCCGGTATCATCGCTCTGCCGGTTGGCATCGTCCTAATGCTGGGCTTCCTGTTTTTCGTAAAGAATGCTCGGAGGAGCGCCTGAGGTAAAACGGCGGGATATCCAGACCGAAAGCAGAAATAAAATAAACAAAGACGGAGCAGAAGCGTCGCTTCTGCTCCGTCTTTGTTTAGATGCGGCAGGAGAAGAAAGATTCTCAATGATTTCAAATCCTGCTGGGGACGTTGTGCGTTCCCGATTTTGCCTTTCCCGATTCCTGTCCGGCCTTCACATCTGGGGAGCTAGACCTTTTCACACTCCAGCTTTTCCTGCAGTGCCTTGATGGCAAGGTCTAGAGCAGGGATAGACTTGGCGGTGGCATACTGCTTCATGTGCTCCAATTCCCGGATGGCTTCTTTAGTGGTCATAGCGGTCACACTCCCTCAATCATTTTTTACTATTATAGCATGGGAGGGAGAAAATGTAAATCACCGGCGCTTTCGCCAGCCGCCGCCAAGGAGGACAAGGCCGGCGGCCAGGGCAAAGAGGAGCCAGAACAGAAAACTTCCACTGGGGATGGTGTCCGTAAAGGCGAGCGCCACCAGGGTGACAGCTACGGCGCGGCCAGCCCAGATTAGGGGCATAATTTTTGGCATAGAGGTTCCTCCTTATCTCCGATGGGCCAGAGCGAAAGCTCCGGCCAGAGCCAGCAGTGCCAGGACCAGCACCCGCTCCACGGCGGTAGCGATCCAGGCGAAATGCAGGACGACAGGGTGATGGATACCAGGCAGCCCGTCCATACCATCAGGACCCCGGTTTTCATATCAAAACTCCTTCTGTTCCATGATACGGCAGGAGATGAGGTAGGATAGCCCAAGTCCCAGGAGTGGGATCAGAGGGAGTAGGGAGCCCACGGCCAGAACAGTGCTCTCCGGCATCCGGTCCAGAGAGGAGAGGTCGATGCCCTCGAAGAGCCCCAACTTGTAGGCGCCGAAGAACAGGAGCAGGGGGGCGAAAATGACGATATACATATAGGGGCGGGCCCGTTCCACCCCCAATTTATAGCACAGGGGGAGGAGAATATCAGCGATGATGAGTCCCAGCCCCAGAGATACCATCAGGCTCAACAGGTTTTCGGCCATGGCGCTCTGCCCTTTCCCAATGGACAGGACCACGCAGGCCACCAGGGAGTAGAGGGTTGCGGCGGCGGCCATCACCAGGGTGAACAGGTAGCGCGCGCCCACCAGACTCCTCCGGCCAGTGGGGAAAGTGAGGGCGTATCGGTCCCACTTGGCCAGTTCGTCGAAGGAGAAGGCGGACAGGGGCAGCATCATGATAATGATTTGAGTGACGGCGGTGATGGTGGAGATGGGAAAGAGTCCAATCACGGCCAGCAGCAGGTAAAAGGCTAGAAACAGCACATAAGTCTTAAGGGTCTTTCGCATCACGAGCATATCTTTTAGAACCAGTCCGGTCATTGTGCTTCCCCCTTTGCGATGAATAGCATGATGTCTTCCAGCGTGGTCCGCTCCACCAGTAGTTCTGGATACCGGCGGCGGAAGGCGGCCCGGTCGGCCACCAGGCCCTCGCAGCCGTAGGAGCTGCGGCGTACCCGGATCAAATCGTCTGGGGCCACAGAGTTCAGCTGTGCGGCGGTGCAGGCCAGACGACCGTAATTGTCCAGAATACGATCCTTGGCGTCGGACAGGACCACCTGCCCCTGGTGGATATAGGTGATATAGTCCGCCGCCTTCTCCAGGTCGCTGGTGATGTGGCTGGAGATGAGGATGGCATGGTCATCGTCCTGGATAAATCCGAGAAACTCGTCCAGAATTTCATCCCGGACAATGGGATCCAGACCGGAGGTGGCCTCATCCAAGATCAGCAGCTTGGGGCGGTGGGACAGGGCGGCAGCCAGGGACAGCTTCATCTTCATCCCGCGGGAGAATTCCTTGACGAATTTGCGCTCCGGCAGCTGGAATTTGGACAGATAACGCTGGTAGAGGGCGCTGTCCCAACCTTGATATATCCGGGAGAGAATCAAATCGATGTCCCGGGGGCGGAGGGAGTCGTGGAAAAAGCATTCGTCCAGCACCACGCCGATCTCCAGCTTGGCGGCCCGCTCCTCCCTCTGGTTGTCGTGGCCCAGGAGGGTGATGGTCCCCTCGTCCCGGCGGATCAGGTTCAAAATACATTTGATGGTAGTGGTCTTGCCTGCCCCATTCTCGCCAATGAGGCCCATGATGGCCCCTCCGGGAACGGTCAGGTTGATATCCCGCAGAGAAAAATCGCCATAGGACTTGCGGAGCCCTTGCACTTCAATACTATTTGTCATAATTCGTCACCTTTATACAGAATATCCAATAGCTCATGGAGCTCATCGAGAGAGAAGGCTCCCTTCCGGGCCTCCTCCACCGCCTGGGTAAGCTTCTCCTCCACCCGGCGGAGCTGGGCCTCCCGCAGCAGCTCCCGGTTTTGGGGCGCCACGAAGCAGCCCTTGCCTGGGACGTTCTCTAAAAAGCCATCTCGTTCCAGCTCCTCGTAGGCCCGCTTGGTGGTGATGACGGAGATACGGAGCTCCTTAGCCAGCAGGCGCATAGAGGGCAGGGCATCCCCCGCCGACAGGGTTCCGGCCATGATTTGCTCCTTCACCTGGTCGGTGATCTGCTCGTAAATGGGTTTGACGCTGGAATTACTTAGAATGATGTCCATCTCATGCCCCTTCTAACAGTGGAGAGAGGGGAGAGCTGCCGGCCGGTACCAGGTCCAGCGCCCGCCCTCTGACGCACTGTTATTTTGTGTTTTCTGTATATATACTACATATACAATATAACAATAGAAAGCTGTTGTCAATAGGGCGGGTAAAAAATTTTTTGGCAGTGGTATGGCGGAAGGCGGAGCATGGGAGACATCCGGCCTCCGCCATTAAGCATTTTGGCCAGTTTTCTGGAAAAAAAGCGGGAAATGCTATGGTTTTGCCTAATTTACAAGGAGAGAGGCCGGTGCTATAATTGCCAGCGCCTAGAGAAGACTTAGAAAAAGTGTGTGGAGAGGCGAAGAACGTGAAACTGGAAAATGATCTGGGCCGCGATCCCATCCGAAAGCTGGTCCTGAATATTGCGATTCCCAGTATGCTGGCCCAATTTGTCAGTGTGCTGTACAGCATTGTGGACCGCATCTACATCGGGAATATCCCGGAGATCGGCAACCTGGCCCTGGCGGGGGCCGGCGTCTGTGGTCCCGTGGTCACCATGATCGGCTCCGTGGCCTTTTTGGTAGGGGTCGGCGGTTCCCCCCTGATGTCCATTCGGATGGGCGAGGGTAACCTGGCCCAGGCCAGAAAGATACTGGCAAACTGCTTTCTCCTGCTTAACGTGCTGGCGGTGCTCCTGATGGCCGGTGCCCTGTTGACCAGGCGGCCTCTGCTCCTGCTTTTCGGAGCCAGTGAGACCACCCTGCCCTATGCTCTGGACTATTACACCTACTACCTGTTCGGCACGGTATTCGCCTTGCTGGCCAACGGAATGAACCAGTTTGTCATCTGCCAGGGCTTTGCCAAGAAGGGGATGCAGTCGGTGATGCTTGGGGCGGTGCTCAACATCGCCCTGGACCCAGTGTTCATCTTTGGGCTGAACATGGGGGTACGTGGAGCGGCCATCGCCACTGTAATCAGCCAACTGGGCAGTTGCCTGTTTGTCCTCCATTTTCTCTTTGGCCCTGTACCCCAGGTGCGCATCACCTTCGGGGGATACAGCCGGAAGATCATCTCCAGGGTCCTGCTCACTGGGCTGGCTCCCTTCCTCATCATTGCGCTGGACAATGTGATGATTATCGCGCTGAACGCTGTTCTCCAGAACTACGGCGGACCGGAGCAGGGAGATATGCTGGTAGCCGCCGCTACCATCGCCCAGTCCTTCATGCTTATTATCACCATGCCCATGGCGGGGATCACCGGCTCTACCGGCTCCATTCTGGGCTATAACTTTGGAGCTGGCCGCCCCGACCGCATTCTGGAGGCCCAGAAGTACATCCTGGCCCTCTGTCTGGCCTTTACCACCGTGCTGTTCCTGGTGGGCCAGTTCCTGTGCGCCCCCTTTACCCACATTTTCACTCCCGACCTCCAGGTGTCCGCTCTGGCGGTCCAGGCCATCAAGATATGCACCATTGGCCTCATCCCACTGGCCTTCCAGTACACCTTAATCGACGGGTTCACCGGCATGGGGATGATGCAGTGGTCTCTGCCCCTGTCTCTGCTCCGCAAGGGCGTGTACTTCACCGCCCTGTTCCTGCTGCCGGCAGTCTTCGGCGCTACCGCCGCTTTCTTCGCGGAGACGGTGTCCGACCTGTTTCCGCCCCTGGTCACCATGGCGGTCTACTGGAAGCGGCGGAACTGGATTATCCAGGAGGCGGCTAGCCACCGCCGCCTGGAGAGTGACGCCCAGACCGCAGTGCAGCAGCCAGCGGCATTGGGTCAGGCTCAGGCCATATAAAAAGAAGCTCTCTGTCAAACCTATCTGACAGAGAGCTTTTTTATGGATATCGTTATGGCCTCCGGCTCATGGCAAAGCCCAGGCAGGCCCCGCACAGCCCGCCCACCACATGGGTGAGCTGGGATACGTTGTCCCGGAGGGTGATGGCGTCAACCACCTCGCCTCCCAAATAGAGGACGGCCACCAGAATAAGGGTCAGAGGGATAGCCCCCGCCCGCATACCGGACAGGGAGGAGAGCAGGATCAGCATGAATACGATGCCGCTGGCCCCAAGCAGAGCTGTCTTGGGAAAACACAAAAACTGAACCAGCCCGGAGATAAGGGCCGTGACCAGGATGCACAGGAGCAGGCGGCGGGAGCCGTACTTTTCCTCCAGGGGAGGGCCCACCACCAGCAGGAGCATCATGTTGCTCAAGTAGTGGGCATAGCCGGAATGGCCCAGCACATGGCCCGCCAGACGCACATAGGTCAGGGGGTCAGACAGGGGAGAACGATAGACACAGAACAGATGCAGGGTGGTCCAGCCACCGGTGGCCCACCCCAGGGCCAGAGCGCCGAGGGAGAGGAGAGCAAAGGTGAGGACCACCGGGGAGTTGTACTGGATATGGGGCCGCATCAGTGGTTCAGCACCCGGACACGGATCATATTGGGGATGGCCCGCAGCTCATCCGCCACTTCGTCAGTCAGCCGGGTGTTTACATCTACGATGGTGTAGGCATAGTCCTTTCTGGACTTATTCGTCATATTTTCCACGTTGATGCGGTCGTCAGAAAGGGTGGACATGATCTGGGTCAGCATGGCGGGCACGTTCTTATGGATCAGGCACAGTCGGGCGATGCCGCTCCACTCCTGTGACACGTTGGGCAGGTTCACCGAGTTGGTGATGTTGCCGTTGACCAGATAATCCTGGAGTTGGCGGGCGGCCATGACAGCGCAGTTCTCCTCGCTCTCTGGGGTGGAAGCCCCCAGGTGGGGCAGGGCGATGACGTTCTTTACCGTGGTGATCCGCTCGTCCGGGAAGTCTGTGACATATTTGGCGACCCGGCCGGATTCCAGGGCGGCGATCATATCCTCGTCATTGACCAGACCGCCGCGGGCCAGATTGAGGACGCGCACCTGGCCCTTCATTTTGGAAATGGCCTCGGCGTTGATAAAGTCCTTGGTGTTGTTGTTATAGGGGACGTGAATGGTGATGTAGTCAGACACCCGGTACAACTCATTCACGTCCTTGACCACATGGACATGGCGGTCCAGCCGGAGGGCCGCGTCCACAGATAGGAAGGGGTCATAGCCGTATACATCCATCCCCAGGTCCAGGGCGATGTTGCACACCAGGGCGCCGATGGCGCCCAAGCCGATAACGCCCAGGGTCTTGCGGTAGAGCTCCGGCCCCACAAAGGCGGATTTGCCCTTCTCCACAGCGGCGGCCACATCCACCTTAGGGGTGTGGGCCTGCTCCTGGACCCAGTCCGCCCCTCCCAGAATATCCCGGGAGGCGATGAGCATGGCGGCGATGACCAGCTCTTTCACCGCGTTGGCGTTTGCACCGGGGGTGTTGAACACCACGATGCCGTTCTCGGAGCAGCGGTCGATGGGGATGTTATTGGTCCCGGCGCCCGCCCGGGCGATGGCCCGGAGGGCGGGGGGGAAGGAATAGTCCTGCATGGGGGCGGAGCGGACCAGGATGCCATCCTCGTTCTCCACTTCCGTTCCAATCTGGAAGCGGCTTTTGTCCAGCTGGTCCAGCCCGGCGGAAGAGATTTTGTTCAAAGTCTTAATACGGTACATACGATCACCTTATTTTATGTTATAGGAGCGGCCATGTCGGCCGCGTCGGTCCTTCCGGTCAAACGCCTGGATAAAATCGCACAGCTTTTCAACGCCATCCACAGGCTTGGCGTTGTGGTTGGCGCAAAGTTCGCTTCGCTCGGGACGCTCTGGCGGGTATTCCTCGCTGCGATTCCTTGCGCCTCCTCTCCCCATGGGACCCACTGCGCGGGGCTCCTATGGGGGCCCCGTCAGTTCGCTTTATCGAAGGCCTTGATAAAGTCGCAGAGCTTTTCCACGCCTTCGACGGGCATAGCGTTATAGATAGAAGCCCGCATCCCGCCGGTCTTCCGGTGGCCCTTCAGATTGACAAAGCCGGCCTGGGCCGCCTGGGAAACGAACTTGGCATCCAGTTCCTCGCTGCCGGTGCGGAAGGTGACGTTCATGCCGGAGCGGGAGCCCTTTTCCCCGTGACACCGGAACAGCTTGGAGTTGTCCAGCGTGTCATAGAGCATATTGGCCCGCTGCCACTTCAGCTTCTCCATACCGGCCAGTCCGCCGTTCTCCTCCACCCAGTCCAGAGTGAGGCCCAGCATATAGATGCACCAGCAGGGGGGTGTATTGTACATGGAATCCTTGTCGATCATGGTCTTGTAGTTCATGATAAGGGGGGTATAGGGCAACTCATGCCCGGCTAACTCCTCCTTGATGATGACCACAGTGAGGCCGGCAGGGGCCATGTTTTTCTGTGCCCCAGCATAGATAAGGCCGAATTTGGATACATCCACCGGCATGGACAGGATGTCGGAGGACATATCACACACCAGGGGCACGCTGCCGGTGTCAGGGACATATTGCCACTCGGTGCCATAAATGGTGTTGTTGGCGCAGTAGTAAAAATAGCTGGCCTCTGGGTCCAGCTTCAACTGGCTCTGGGCGGGGATGTAGCTGTGGTCCCGGTCCTCGCTGGAGGCGGCCAGATGGATCTGGCCGTACTTCTGGGCTTCCTTGTAAGCCAGGTTGGAGAAGTTGCCGGTGACGGCGTAGTCGGCCTTTCCCGTCTTTCCAATGAGGTTCAAGGGGATCATGGAGAACTGGCCGGAGGCGCCTGTCTGGAGAAACAGGATCTTATATCCCTGGGGGACGTTCATGATCCGGCGCAGTTTCTCCTGGGTCTCCTCAAAGATCTGGATGAAAACTTTTGACCGGTGACTCATCTCCATCACAGACATACCGGACCCCCGGTAGTTGGTGATTTCTGACCCGGCGCGCTCCAGTGCGGACAGTGGAAGCATAGACGGGCCGGCGGAGAAGTTGTAAACACGCTGGTCGCTCATTTGAAGAGCCCCTTTCCTATAAAAATTGCCCCGCTCCGCAGAAGGGACCGGGGCAACTTTTAATTATAGACAACTGAAAAGGGAGTGTCAATGGCTGAACAGGGAAAAGGGGCCAGGAAACGATCTCTTTTCTTAGATTTGCCGAATGGAGAAGTCATATCGGACATACTGCTCCTGGCCCGGCAGGGAAACCAGCTGGCCCTTGTGGCTGTCATACCCCTTCAATTCTAGCTCGAGGGTGAGCTGCCAGCCGTCCACAGTCCAGCTCTGGGTGCCGGGACGGGGTTCCTTCAGGGCGGACAGCACCGGTTTCAGGGAGGGGTGGGCCAGCAGTTCGCCGTGACCCAGCAGGGCGTTCACCGTGTGCCATACCTGAGTGGTGGAAAGGGAACGGACGCCGCCCTGCTCCCGGTTCTCCATGGAGAAGGACAGACCGGTGACCGCCCCCTGCCGGCTTTGGATGTCCATATCCAGAGGGCCGGAGCCAAACAGAAAGATGGGGAAGCTGTTTGGGTCCGTCTGGAGCCAGGAGCCGTCTGGCTGGAGCATATAGCCGGGCTCCTCGGGGGCGGAGGCAAAGGTGGCTAGATGGTTGTAGTTGGCGGCAAATTCCTCCGGGGTCAGGGCGCCATGGTGCCGGGGGATAGCGGCAAACAGAGCGGCGCCCATAAGGAGGGCCACACAGAGCGCGTAGATGCCCGGATAGGCTGCCGCGCGGCGTCCGGAGCGGGGCTGATCCCAGAAGCCCTGAGTGCCGTCGGTACCGTCGGACCAGGCCTCGTCCTCCAGGGCCCAGGGCTGCTCCCGCCCCTTTTTGCAGCGGACGTAGCCCAGGATCAGAGTCACAAGAGGGATGAGGGCGAGAATGGAAAGCGTGATGGTCAGACCCAGCCCCATAATGATTACCGACAAGGTCCGCCGAAAGCCCTCCTGGAGGGAGAGATAGCTGCCGTCTGACCGGGTGAGCTTCAGCCGGAAAAGGGCCTTGCCTGGGGTGGTCCCCCAGCGGTGGAGGAACAGGGGCTCCAGCGCCGCCATAAGGGTCAGGGTGGCCGCCGTATCCAGCAGATCCCCCAAAGGGCCCCGCCAGAGGATGTTGATCCGAAAGACCAGAGCAAGCAGTACGCTCCACAGAGTGCCATACAGCAGCAGGTCCAGGGAACGTGCGAAATACCGCCGCCAGGGGATGCGGAAGCGGATGTCGGCCACCTCATCCGCTGGGGTGGAAGGGGCCCAGGAGAGATAGCGGGCCGGGTCCATGGAGGACCAGTCCGCCCGGTCCTCCCGCAGCTTCTGGCATAGGGCCTTGGCCTGTTCCAGCTCGGCGTATCTGCCCTCCAGCTGGGCCAGCCTCTGCTCCAGGAGCTGATCCAGGGATTGTTCTCCCGCTTGGAGGGACCGGATGTCCTCCAGGGAGCAGTCCAGCTTCCGCAGCAGCTTGATTTTCAGCAGAGTCTGACAGTCCTCCTGGGAGTAGTCCCGATAACCGTTTTCCCCACGGCTTGGGGCGATCAGGCCCTGGGACTCATAGAACCGGATATTGGCCCGAGGCAGCCCGGTGCGGTCTTCTATTTCTTTGATGGTCATAGCTGTCTCCTTCCTGAAAATGAATGGCTTAGATGGGACCAGTGTAAAGTATGAAGTCCCTTTACAGTCAAGAGAAAAAGAAGAATATAATCAATTATATAAATATTTTCTGAAAACGACAAGAACTGCCGCCCAGAAAAGCCGGGCGGCAGTGTGAAAGGCGGCTATATAAAGCCTGGTCAGGCCATCTATTTTAGCACCCACTGGAGCATCAGCAGCAGGCCGAAGCCAGGTACGCCCAGCAGCCCTAGCACCAGGGCATTGACCAGGTTGACCCCCAAAGTCACGCCCAATGCCTGACCAACCTGGGAAAACAGGGCCAGGGCGGCCAGTCCCACTGAGGAGCGCAGAATCAGACGGATCAGCTGGGCCACAGGGCGGCGGAGGATCAACAGGGCGGTGCAGACCAGCAGTCCGGCCAGCCCCCAGGCTGCGAATCCCGGCAATCCTGTCATGAAACCCCCTCCAGCTGCTTGACCCGGCGCAGCAGGTAGTTGTACCGCGCCTGGAGGGCATTGATCTCAAAAACATAGGACTCGATGAGGTCCCCGTCGCTGGCTGTATTAAACCCCCCGTAGGCCTGATTGATGAGGGTGCGGGTGTGGGCCAAGGAGGCCACCAGCTCCTGCCGCTCCAACTCCTGTGCGCTATCACACCGGCGGCGGGACAGAGAAAACGCCATATAGCCACGCTCCTTTCATTTCTTCCTGTGGACCATTGTATGGATAGTTTGGACAAATATTCCAGCCTTTAACCACACAGGGAAAAAAGAGCACGGACCCGGCCGGAAAACCGGCCAGGTCCGTTATGGGAAAGGTCAAAGCTCCAGGAGATCCTGACAGAAGCGATACAGAGCCACAGCCAGTTCCGCACGGGTGACGCCCTGTCCGGGATGGAGGGAACCATCCTCATAACCGGACAGCAGCTGATGGTCCACAGCCCAGCCCAGGGCCTCCCGTGCCCAGGAGGAGGTAGAGGGACCGTCGGTAAACAGCGCCAAAGACTGCCCGCCCTCCATCTGGAGCCCGGTCCTGCGGGCGTATTGGTACAGGATCAGAGCTAACTGCTCCCGGCTGAGTACCTGGTTCGGGCCAAACCGCTGGTCGCCTACACCGGACATGACTCCCTCCTGGGCGCACCAGCAGGCGGCGTCAAGGAACCAATCTCCGGAGGAAACGTCGGTGAAGGAAACTTCCCGCCCTTCTTCAGAGCCGCCCAAGCGCCACAGAATCTGGGCCAGTTGGGCCCGTGTGACCGTGCCCTGGGGGGAGAAGGAGTCCTCGCCGGTGCCGGAAAAAAAGCCCTGGGCCAGACCATATTCCACAGCCTCGTAGTACCAGGAGCCAACGGGCACATCGGAGGGGATGATCACCGACTGGAACAGCTGGAGGTAATAGTGGAGCGTCTGGGGCTCGCCCCCGCCGGCGGGAACATAGGAAAGGGAGAGCAGATAGATCAGATGGTCCGGGTCCACATCCTCCTGACCTGCCGCCAGCCGGCCTTGGAGGACAGCCTGCCCCCGGCTGGCCAGCAGATCGGCGGGGAGGGCAAAGATCTGGCCCTCCTCCAGCCTGTGATCCACCCCGTCCCAGGCGGTCAGCCGGCCGTCGGCGGTGACTACGTCACAGATGGGATCATCCTGTCCGTCTAACAGTTCATAGACACCATCACTGTTCGCGTCGGTCAGGTAGTCCACTGTCACCTGTACCCCGTCAGCATGGAGCTGGATATAAAAGGTGGTGTTCCCTGCGGTGCGATTAAGGGGGAAACTTCCGACTACCTGGTCGGAGGGAACAAACGTCCCGGTTTGATCTCTCTGGTAGAGCTGGATATGCAGGGGGCGCTGGGGAAAGTCCATCTCATCCCCATCGATCAGGAAGGAGGCAAAGTCCGCTTCCGCGGCCTGAGCAGGCAGAGCCGGTCCGGCGAATAGAAGGAAGGCCAGAAACAGGCACAACCATCGGTTTTGTTTGATCATAGGAGACTCCTTTCATCCATGGAAAACACGTGAAAGAAATTATACCCAAAAGAGAATAGATTTACAAGGGCGGATGTTGTCGAAAGGCGAAATACGCAAATCGTCAACTGAAAATTTTTTTGGTTGACAGACTGTGGGGGGAGACGTATACTAAACAATGAAAATGGTTTACAATCTGGGGGGATCAAAGTGAAAAAACTAGCTGAGGAGATCCGATCAGGCCGCCGCCTGAACCGGTCGGACGATCTGTCCCAACTCTTGACAGCGGACCTGGAAGAACTGCGGGCGGGAGCGGACACCATTCGGAGAGAGCTGTGCGGCGACCGCTTTGATTTTTGTACGATCATCAATGGCCGAAGCGGCCGGTGCGGGGAGGACTGCAAATTCTGCGCCCAATCCTGCCACCATAACACCCATGTGAAGGAGTACCCCTTCCTGCCGGAAGAGGATATTTTGGCCGAGGGAAAGCGAAACGAGGCTGCCGGCGTCCACTGGTACTCCATTGTGACGGCCGGCCGGGACCTCCACGGCCAGGAGCTGGAGCGCGGTCTGGCGGCCTACCGCCGGCTGCGGAAGGAGACGGGTCTGGCCCTGTGCGCCTCCCACGGTCTACAGACCCTGGAGGAGCTCAAGGCGCTGAAGGAGGCCGGTGTGACCCGCTTCCACGCCAATCTGGAGACCTCCCGTAGATATTTCCCCATGATATGCACCAGCCATACTTATCAGGATAAGATAGACAACATCCTCCGAGCCAAGGAGGCGGGACTTCAGGTGTGCTCCGGGGGGATCTTA
This sequence comes from Flintibacter sp. HCN-6482, assembly GCF_037892565.1. NCBI lineage: Bacteria > Bacillati > Bacillota > Clostridia > Eubacteriales > Flintibacter > Flintibacter sp. HCN-6482. Next base: position 24,478 of record NZ_JBBKBK010000002.1, read on the forward strand.
GGAATGGGAGAGAGCTGGGAGGACCGCATCGATATGGCGTTGAGCCTGGCGGAGCTGGAGATAGACTCCATCCCGCTGAATCTGCTCACCCCCATCCCAGGTACTCCACTGGAGCAGGTCGAGCCGATCTCCCAGGAGGATGTGCTGCGGGCGGTGGCCCTGTTCCGGTACATAAATCCAACCGCCTGGATCCGCATGGCGGCCGGCCGGGGTCGATTTCCCGATGGGGGCGAGGCGCTGTTTCGCTCCGGGGCCAATGCCGCGATTACCGGGGATATGCTGACCACCACTGGCACCAGCGTGGCGGGAGATATGGAAATGGCTATCCGGCTTGGCTATCAATTAGAACGGTAGATAGGGAGAGAAAATATGGAAACCAAAACAAGGAATAAAGTTTATCCGCTGGCGATGACCGCGGTTATGGCTGCCGTCATCTGCGTCCTGGGCCCCCTTTCCATTCCCGTGGGGCCGGTGCCCATCTCCTTTACGAATTTTGCCATTTACATCACGCTGTATGTTCTGGGCTGGAAACGGGGTACCGTCAGCTATCTGGTCTATGTGCTCATCGGCATGGTGGGAATGCCTGTGTTCTCCGGGTACTCCGGCGGCCTGGCCAAGCTGGCCGGCCCAACGGGCGGCTATATCGTCGGTTTCATCCCCATGGCGGTGATCGCCGGCCTTGTGATCGATAAATTCCGGAACCGGGGCGTACAGCTGGCCGGAATGATTGGAGCCACTGCCCTGTGCTATGCCTTTGGCACGGCCTGGTTCTGCTTCCAGGCGGAAAGCGATCTGCTGCCCGCCCTGACCATGTGCGTATTCCCCTTTATCCCCGGGGACCTGGTCAAGATGGTAGTGGCTATTGCGGTAGGACCGATGCTCCGGAACCGGCTGAAAAAAGCTGGGCTCCAGCCGGAGGGATAAAATAAAAATTGGCCAAGAGCCGCCGAAGCGGCTCTTGTTTTTTTTAGAAAAAAGGTTTAAACTCAAACGCTAGGTAGGTGTCAAAAAAACTTTTTCCACCGCGCAATAAAACGAGCGGCTTGTGCATTACTTGAATGACAGGAGAAATGGCCCATGCTGATGCTGCTTATGGCACAGACAACGGAAGGAACGGGCAAAGAGGACCGGGAGGCGCTGGACAGGCTGCTGATCGAGATAGCCGCCGGCAGCCAGGAGGCTCTGGCAGAGCTGTACCACCGTACCCGTACGGCGGTATATGGTATCACTTTGTCCTATGTGAAGAACGCCCATGACGCCCAGGATCTCACCCAGGACGCCTTTGTTCGGATCTGGGAGAAGGCGCCCCAATACCGCCCCCAGGGCTCGCCCATGGCGTGGATCCTGGCGGTGGCCCGGAACCTGGCGCTGATGGCTTTGCGGCAGAGAGAACGTCAGGCGGATCTGAGCGAGGAGGAGTGGGACGCCATTCCGGCCGAGGGTCCGGCCCTCTCCCCGGAGGAGCGGGAGCTGCTCCAGACGGCCCTGGCGGCGCTGGAGGAGCAGGAGCGGCGGATCGTGGTGCTCCACGCCGTCACTGGGCTGAAGCACCGGGAGATCGCGCAGCTGTTGGAGCTGCCTCTGGCCACGGTCCTGTCCAAATATCACAGAGCGCTGAAAAAGCTGAAAGTACGGCTGGAAGGAGATGACGCCCGATGACAGATAAGGAACTGGAACGCCGGCTGGAGCTGGTCCTGTCCGCTGCCGCCCCCGATGATCTGGAAGGGGTGCTCTCCCGCTGTGAGGCGCGGAAAGGAACCGTGATCCCTATGACGAAGAAACGTCCAAGCAGGACCATACGCAATCTGATGGCTGCCTGTCTGGCCCTGGCGCTGGTTGGCGGCGGAGGCGGCGCGTTTTATTATCAGGCAAACGCTGTGGCCTCTGTTGTTTCTCTGGATGTGAATCCAAGTATTGAGTTGAAGGTAAATAAAAGGGAGAAAGTCCTCTCCTGCACCCCCCTGAATGAGGAGGCCCGTACAGTCCTGTCCAGTATGGGGGGTGGGGCAGACCTGAAGGGGACAAAGCTGGACGTGGCGGTGAACGCCATCGTCGGTGCCCTGGTGAGCAACGGCTATCTGGACAGCATCTCCTCCGCCATCATGATCTCTGTGGAGGATAAGGACCAGGCACGGGCGGTCAAGCTCCAGCAGGAGCTGACAGGTGCCGTGGACGCGGTCCTCCAGGCCCAGGCATCCAATGCGTCTATCCTTAGCCAGACAGTGGACGCCAGTGTGGAGCTGGACCAGCAGGCGAAGGCAAATAACATCTCCACCGGAAAGGCCAGCCTGGTCAACCAGGTGATCGCGCTGAACAGCGATCTAAAGTTTGAAGAGCTGGCCAAGCTCTCTGTGGAGGAGCTGAAGGACCTGGCCAAGATCGGCGCCCCCGCGATGCCGATTGGAAAAGAGGCGGCGTTCATCGCTGCGGAGGAATATGCGGGCACGATGGCGGTGAGCTCTGTGGTGGCCGATGTAGATCCTGAGTTGGACGACCGCGTACCCCACTATGAGGTGGAGCTTAAGACAGCCAGGGGAGAGTTTGAGTACCATATCGACGCTTGGACAGGAGAAGTTCTGAGCGGACAGAAGGATATTCTGGCCAGCGGGCAGAGCGGCGGTGCCGGGACGAAACCCAGCAGCGGCTCCAGTGATATTGGCCAGGAGAAGGCCAAGGAGGCGGCGCTGAAACATGCCGGCGTGTCTGAGAGCCAGGTCAGCGGGCTGCGGGTCCAGCAGGACTGGGATGATGGCCGGCTGGAATACGAAGTGGAGTTCTGGGTGGATACCACCGAGTACGACTATACTATCGCCGCCGCCGACGGCTCTGTACTGAAGCAGGAGCGGGAGACCCACCGGGCGCCGAATTACAGCGGTTCCGGCACTGGTGGCTCTGGCACCCAAGATGTGGGCGCGGAAGCGGCCAAGTCCGCCGCGCTGAAACACGCCGGTGTCAGCGAGTCCCAGGCCACCGATGTAAAGGTGAAGCAGGACTGGGACGATGGGCGGCTGGAATACGAGGTGGAGTTCTGGGTAGGCAGCACCGAATATGACTATACCATCGACGCTGTCGATGGCTCCGTGGTCGCCTATGATACGGAGAAGCACGCCAGTGCCTCCAGTACGGATATCGGCGCGGAAGCGGCTAAGTCTGCCGCCTTGGGGCACGCCGGCCTGTCCGAGAGCCAGGTCGCCGGCTTGCGGTCCGAGCGGGACTATGACAACGGCCGGCTGGAATATGAGGTGGAGTTCCGGTCCGGCGGCATGGAGTATGAGTACACCATCGACGGAGCCTCCGGAGCGATCCTGGAATACGAAAAGGACTGGGACGACTAAAAAAGAAAAGGCCCCGGCGCTCGTTGAGCGCCGGGGCCTTTTGGCGGTCTAGGGACGGGACGGCATGGAGGCGGAGTCGTCTACCAGACGGTTGCCGCCCAAACCTACCCGGTGGTAGTAGACCAGGGTAACCACACTGCACATCAGCCAGCCAGCCGGATAACTCATGGCGATAGGAAGGACGGTGTTGGAGATGAAGTTCGCTGTGACGTACAGATAGATCTGACGGAACACTACAAAGGAAAAGAGCATGATGTACATAGGGACCTGACTCTTGCCCGCCCCCCGAAGGGCGCCGGCATAGATCTGATTGACACAACACAGCACATAGCAGGGACCCAGGGCCCGCAGGAAGAGGGTGCCGTAAGAGACCACTTCCGGCTTATCGTTGAAAAAGGCCACCAGAGCGGGCGCGGCGCAGAACGTCACAACAGAGAGGGCTACGGTGATGCCCAAAGAGAGACAAAAGGCGGTCCGGGTGCCCTCCTTGGCCCGGTCCAGTTGGCCGGTGCCCAGATTCTGGCCCACAAAGGTGGTGGCGGCCAGGGCCAGGGACTGCATGGGCAGGAACATGATCTGATCGATCTTCGTATAAGCGGTCCAGCCGGACATGCAGTCAGCCTGGAAGAAGTTGATATAGGACTGAACGAATACGTTGGAAAAGGCGGTTATGGCCATCTGCAGGGCAGCGGGGATGCCGACGCGGGCAATCTGCTTCAAAATGAAGGGGGTAGCCCGCAGGGCCCGCCAGTCCAGCTTGACGCAGGAGCTGGTGCGGACCAGGAGCAGCAGAGTGAGCAGGGCGGAAACGCCCTGGGAGATAATGGTGGCGTAGGCCACGCCCTCTACTCCCATATGGAACACAATGACCAGCAGTAGGTCCAGGCCGATGTTAAGCACGGCCGCCGCCACCAGAAAATAGAATGGGCGCTTGGAATCACCCACCGCCCGGAGGATGCCCGCTCCCATATTGTAGAGCATCAGGCCCATCACCCCTGAGAAATAGATGGTGAGGTAGGCCGTGGCCTCTGGAAAGACATCCGCGGGCGTTTTCATCAGCCCCAGGAGGAAGGGGGTGAGCAGGATGCCGGCAGCCGTCATGATTACGCCCAGCACCAGAGTCATGACAAGGGAGGTGTGGACGGCCTGCTTGACCCGCTCCATCTGTTTGGCGCCGTAATATTGGGAGATGACCACGCCAGCCCCGCTGGCAAGGCCCATAAAGGAGCCGATGAGCATATTGACGATGGGGGTGACGGTACCCACGGCGGAGAAGGCCTCATTACTGACGAAGTTGCCCACTACCCATGTGTCTACGGTGTTGTAAAATTGCTGAAAGATGTTGCCCGCCAGAAGGGGGAGGGCGAACATGACTAAATGGTGGGCCACATTTCCCTGCGTCATGTCCACATCGCCCCTCCGCTTGGGACGGGTCCCGAGCCGATGCATTTTACTGTCACATCCTTCCAGACTGGTTTGGGGAATAGAAGGCCGCACAGAGGGAGGCTCTGTACGACCTTGTAAAAAGCAGTTGCGTTTTTTATTGTTATATTTTAGATTATAGCAATAGACATGGCAAAAGGCAAGATGGAATCGACCTTTTGCGCAAATAGATGGAAAAATAAGTATTTTTTATAGACGGGTAAAATGTTGTAACGAAAGGGCCTGACAAGGAACTAACGGTCAGAGAGAGGGAGGTGAAGGCCATGGCACACAGGGGGGAGGACCTGTACGAGCAGCACGCCCGGCAGGTGTTCCGATATCTGTTCTCCATCACCGGGGAGCAGGATACCGCGGAGGAACTGACCCAAGAGACCTTCTATCAGGCGCTGAAGAACCTGGATGCCTTTCGGGGGGACAGCACGCCCCAGGTCTGGCTGTGCGCCATCGCCAAGCGCCTGTGGTACAAGGAACTGGAGCGCCGGAAGAGGACGGCTCCGCTGGAGGAGGAGCGGCTGTCTACCCTGGCTGCCTCTGACGATCCAGTGGAGGAGACAGAGCGGAGGGAGGACCGTATGGCACTGTACCGGGCCATGCAGCGGCTGGACGGGGATACACGGGAGGTGATCCACCTTCGGCTGGCCGGCGATTTCTCCTTCCGTGAGATCGGGGACATTTTGGGAAAGAGCGAGGTGTGGGCCAGGGTGCGCTTTTACCGGGGTAAGGAGGAACTGGCCAAACTGATGGGAGGTGGATATGGTGGAAAACGGTCGCAATAATTTGGACTGCTGTGTGGTGCGGGACCTGCTGCCCGCCTATTTGGAGGGACTGACGGAGGAGGAAACTTCCGCTCAGGTGCGGGCGCACCTGGAGGGCTGTGAGAATTGCAGGGAGCTGGAGAAGGATATGCGGGCGCAGGTGCCGCTGGAGAAAGCGCCAAAGGGGACGCTGAAGTTCCTGAAACGGGTGAAGCGGACCCGGCTGCTGGCTGCCGCGCTGTCAGTGGTGGTGGCCCTGTGGTGTATGTGGTGGCTCTATGACCAGGAGTTCCACTATCCCAATACCGAGGCCGGCCGGCTGGCCGCTGTGGAGGATTATGTATCCCGTCCATCAGACAGCCGGGACACAAAGGGAGTCCAGGAGGGAACGCCGATCCATGTGGGCGGCTGGCAGGAAATAGAAGGACAACTGGCAATTTTTTTCAAGGCGGACAACGCTAATAATGTAAATGGGATCGTACTGCTCAAGCGGGGGATATTTGGCAAATACCGCCCGGTCAGCGCCTCCTATTCCCCCTCCCCTTACACCGCCGGAGTATATTGCGGTAGATTGGGGACGGACCGGACACAGTTTATGATTGCCGGGTATGGGTGCCGGGAGATATTGTCCGCCCAGCTGGAATTCTGGGGCGGAAGCTGGGACGGGATCCAGCGGTGGACCACCACCCGGACCTATGACCTGGAGGAGCCTGACTTCCTGTGGCTTTATGACCAGGAAGAATTGATCCGGGACTTGGGCTGGGAATTCGGGGATGGTCAGGATCAGGTGTTTTGGCTGGATGTCCGGGAAATACGCCTTCTGGACAGGGAAGGAAATGACATTACCGGCCGGTACCGGGACGGATCGGTGACAGAAAGCTGGGGCGGCGGTATCGGTACAGCAGAGCAGTTTTTGCTCTATGTGTATATGGGGATCATAGCCCTGCTGGGGCTGACCATGGTCTGGTATTTCCTGCGGAAGGATTAAAGAAAACGGGGCCTCTGTCATAGACAGAGGCCCCGTCCCAATTTGTCGAAAAAGTGGCATAGCCACTTTTTCGACAGTCCATTGTTGTCCCGTTTTCTGTCAGACCGCTCCGTCCTCATAGGGCAGGCCGGTGAGATACCGCCGGGCCAGATCGAAGGCGTGATGGGCGGTCTGGGTACGCAGCCGGGCCCGGACCGGGCGGCTGCCCAGCTTCAAGGGACGCACATGGGTGCCGTCCGGGGTGGCGATGGCCACGAACATGGTGCCCACCTCGTTGTCCCAATCGTCCTTGTCCGGCCCGGCAACTCCGGTGGTGGCAAGAGCGATGTCACACCCAAGGGCCTTCCGGGCCCCCTCTGCCATGGCCAGCGCCACCTCGGGGGACACGGCCCCAAACTGGTCCAACAGGTGCTGGGGCACATGGAGCATCCCTGCCTTCACCTGGTTGGTGTAGGACACGATGCCACCCAGAAAGACTTGGGAGGCTCCAGCCACATCGGTCAGCCGCTTGGCCATCAGCCCGCCGGTGCAGCTCTCGGCCACGCCGATGGTCATTCCCTTCTCCCGCAGCAGCCCCTCGACCACCTCCTCCAAAGAGGACACATCCACCCCGTAGACCTTAGAGCCGAAGAGGGCCTTCACCTGTTCCACCGTAGGCTTCAGCAGGGCCTGTGCCTCGGCGTCGGTGGGGGCCTTGGCGGTGACCCGGAGCTCGCACTCCCCCTCCTTGGCGTAGGGGGCCAGGGTGGGGTTGGACATCGCGTTCATCTGATCCCGGAGCTGGGCCTCCATCGCTGACTCACCGATGCCAAACAGCTTCAGCGTGTGGGAGGCGATGACGCCCTCGGACAGGGATTGGAGATAGGGCTTTGCCCGGTATTGAAACATGGGGCGGCACTCGCTGGGGGGGCCAGGGAGCATGATGACATGGACCCCTTCGGCCTGAAAGGCGCAGCCGGGGGCAGTCCCCCAGTCGTTGGCCAGGACGGTGCAGCCCTCTGGCAGCATGGCCTGCTGCAGATTGTTGTCCGTCATGGGCCGTTTCGTCTTGGCAAAGTAGGAGCGGATGCGCTCCGCAGAGGGCTCGTCAAAGACGAGCTTTTTACCAAACGCCTCGGCCAGCACGTTCTTAGTCAAGTCGTCGCAGGTGGGGCCCAGCCCGCCGGTGGTGATGATGATATCCGCCCGCTTCTTAGCGATAGCCACCGCCTCCCGGGCCCGCTGAGGATTGTCGCCCACTACTGTGTGGTAGTAGACGTTAAGCCCCAGCTCGCTTAACCCTTGAGAGAGCGTCTGGGCGTCGGTGTTGGCGATGTTGCCGAGAAGCAGCTCGGTGCCTACGGAAAGGATCTCGACAGTGTGAGACATGGGAAAGACCTCCAGTCATTGGTTTATGGTACGCGGGGAATGGGAGCCGGTCTATTTTCCCGCCTGATAGGTCAGCACAGCGGTCTGGGCGGGGGTGTCACAGGTCAGCTCCAGGGTGTTGCCATCATAGCGGACCACGTGGTCACACAGGGCCAGAAAATCCTCCAGCCGGGCGATGACATCAAAGCCAAAGGAGTCGGAGCGGTAATGCATAGGCACCACCACACGGGGCCTCAACGCGCGGACCAGTTCATGGGCCTGCTGGGCGTCGATGGTGTAATAGCCCCCCACAGGGAGGAGTAGAGCGTCCAGCCCCATCAGCCGGTCCATCTGCTCCGGAGTGGGGAAGCAGCCCAAATCACCTAGATGGGCCACCCGCAGTCCCTGGGAGGAGAGGATGTGGATGGTGTTTTTCCCCCGCTGGCTGCCTTGGGAATCGTCGTGGAAGGCGTCCAGCCGATCCACTTGAAAAGCGGCGGTGCGGCCGGTGAGCGCTACCGTCTCCCTGGCCCCGTGGTCCCGGTGTTCATGGCTGCACAGCACCAGGTCGGCCGTCAGAGACAGGGGGCTCAGACCGGGCACAGACCCGTCCTGATAGGGGTCTAGTACCAGGGTGCCATCCTCTGATTGAATGGTGAAACAGGAATGCCCGTTCCAGATAAGCTTCATAAATGCCGCCTCCTTTTGGGGAGCAGAGCTCCCGCAAGCATAGATTTGTGGAAAATGCCCATATCTTTTAGACCTGGCACCATTATAGCACGAGTTTGAAAGAAAGGGGAATAGGAGGAGCAAAAAAGAGCCAAAATTTTTAAGTGAGCGGCGGAAAAAACTGGGTATGGGGTTGGAAGAAGAAGGATAGGAACTGTATTAAAGAGAAAAACCGGGCATTAAGATGAGAGCAAGGACGGGAAAAGAATAGTTTAATAAGAAATAAAAAAATAGGAGCCCCGCTTTTTGGGGGCAGAATGAAAAATGGCCCTGTTTTTTGATTTTTTGCAATTTTTCGACCAAATTACAGTTGAAATTCCCGATAAAATGGAATACAATGATACCCGCGAAATCAAGGGGGGTCCTGCTGTGCTGAATATCGTGCTGGTAGAACCAGAGATCCCGCAGAATACCGGGAATATCGCACGGACCTGCGCCGCTACCCGCAGCCGCCTCCATCTGATCAAGCCTCTGGGTTTTGATATCAGTGAAAAAGCCGTGCGTCGGGCCGGGCTGGATTACTGGAATATGGTGGATCTTCAGGTCTATGAGGGGTTGGACCATTTCTTTGAAGTCAATCCTGCCCCGGATTTGTGGCTGGCCACGACGAAAGCGCCACGGGACTATACCCAGGCAGTCTTTCGAGATAATTGCTGGCTGTTCTTTGGGAAGGAAACTGCGGGGCTGCCGGAGGGATTTCGCCGGCAGTACCCGGACCGGTGTATCCGCATCCCGATGCGGCCGGACGCCAGAAGCCTGAATCTGGCCAATTCAGTGGCCGTCCTCACCTATGAGGCGCTGCGGCAGCTCGACTTTCCGGGGCTGTCGGGCGAAGGCGAGATGGCGGAGAAAGGGAGATCCCAAGTTCTATAACCCTTTTGTTTTAAGAAAGGAGCCAAGAGATGAACTACAATAAAAAGACGGTGAAGGACATCGATATCAAGGGGAAAAAGGTCCTGTTGCGCTGTGATTTCAATGTGCCGATGGCGAAGGACGGAAGCGGCGTTATCACCGATGACAAGCGCATCCGGGCCGCCCTGCCCACGATCCAGTATCTGCTGGACCAGGGGGCGGCGGTGATTGCCTGCTCCCACATGGGTAAGCCGGCGGCTACCTTTGATTCCTATGTGAAGAAGCAGACTGAGAAGGGGAAAGACCCCGCCTCTCTGACCGAGGAGAAGTGGAAAAAGTCCCTGGCAGAGCTGTCTCTGAAGCCGGTGGCCGCCCGCCTGAGCGAACTGCTGGGCAGGCCGGTGCTCATGGCGGAGGACGTAGTAGGGCCCGACGCCCAGGCTAAGGCCGCCGCGCTCCAGCCTGGCCAGGTGCTGCTGCTAGAGAACACCCGCTTTGAGAAGGGGGAGACCAAGAATGACCCCGCCCTGGCTAAAGCCATGGCCTCCCTGGCAGACGTCTATGTGTCCGACGCCTTTGGCGCCGTCCACCGGGCCCACGCCTCCACCGCCGGGGTGGCCGGCTATCTGCCCGCCGTGTCCGGCTTTCTGATCCAGAAGGAGCTGGAGATCATTGGCGGCGCCCTGGCCAACCCCAAGCGGCCTCTGGTGGCTATTCTGGGCGGGTCTAAGGTGTCCTCCAAGATCGGCGTCATCAACAACCTGCTGGAGATCGCCGATACCATCATCATCGGCGGCGGCATGGCCTACACCTTCTCCGCCGCCCAGGGCGGTAAGGTGGGCGACTCCCTGCTGGAGGCCGACTGGATGGACTACTCCAAGGAGATGGTCCAGAAGGCAAAGGACAAGGGCGTTAAGCTGCTCCTCCCTGTGGACACAGTGTGCGCGGACAAATTTGCTCCAGACGCCAACACCCAGGTGGTGAAGGCCGGGGCGATCCCGGACGGCTGGCAGGGACTGGATATCGGCCCGGAAACGGTCAAGCTCTACTGTGACGCTGTAGCTGACGCGGGCACCGTCATCTGGAACGGGCCTATGGGCGTGTTTGAGTTCCCCGCTTTCGCTAAGGGAACCGAGGCGGTGGCCGAGGCCCTGTCCAAGACCAGCGCCATTACCATTATCGGTGGCGGCGACTCCGCGGCCGCAGTGCAGCAGCTGGGCTATGCCGACAAGATGACCCATATCAGCACCGGCGGCGGTGCCAGCCTGGAGTTTATGGAAGGGAAGGAACTTCCAGGAGTGGCCTGCCTGCTGGACAAGTAAGGCTTTGTCCCGTCCCACGATAGGCCAGATCTGTCATAAAAAAGGGAGGCGGAGTCCTCCAAAGCGGCTTGCCCGCAGGTGACGCTGAACAAAGAGCGAAGTCAGGAGCGTGAACGGCGGAAAACAGAGAGACACAGGAGACGCCTGTACTTTTGTTTTCCTCTCTCTGCTGCTTTGCTCTATTACAAAATATACAAAAGGAAAAGATAGGAGTAATCGCCATGAATCGTCGTTATCGTAAGACTATCATCGCCGGCAACTGGAAGATGAACAACACCCTCTCCCAGACCAAGGCATTTGCTGAGGAGATCAAGCCGATTATGCCCAAGGGCAAGTGGTGCAACGTGGTGCTCTGTGTCCCCGCCACCAACATCCAGGCGGCTGTCCGTCTGTTCAAAGACTGCCATATCGCCATCGGCGCCGAGACCTGCCATTACGAGGACCACGGTGCCTATACCGGAGAGATCACCGCCGAGATGATCAAGGAGGCCGGCGCCAAGTATGTCATCATCGGCCACTCCGAGCGCCGCCAGTATTATAACGAAACTGACTTTACTGTGAACAAGAAGGTCCACGCCGCCATCAATGCCGGCCTTACCCCCATCATCTGCGTGGGCGAGAGCCTAGAGCAGCGGGAACTGGGCGTCACCATGGAGCTGATCGCCTATCAGGTCAAGTGCGCTCTGGCCAATGTGCCCGCTGAAAAGATGCGCCATGTGGTCATCGCCTACGAGCCCCTGTGGGCCATCGGCACTGGCAAGACCGCTACCGCCGAGCAGGCCGGTGAGGTCTGCCAGGCGATCCGTGCCGTCATCCGCAAGCTGTATGGCGCCCATGTGGCCCGGTCCGTCACCATCCAGTACGGCGGCTCTATGAACGCCAAGAACGCCGCCGAGCTGCTGGCCCAGCCCGACGTGGACGGCGGCCTGATCGGTGGAGCCTCTCTGAAGCCCGCCGATTTCGTGCAGATCATCAACGCGGCGAATCAGGAGTAATCTTGCGGCCGCTGCCCATACCGGACCAGCGTGAACGTGAGTGTAAGGCGGGCGGCAAAGCCGCCCCAGAATGGGAGGCCGCCAAAGGCGGTGTGACCATGAGTACCCTGAAAAGAAAGGTTTGTTATGAAAACACCTACGACTCTTATCATTATGGATGGCTTTGGCACCGGGGCCCAGTCCGCCGGCAACGCCATAGCCAATGCCCCTACCCCTAATCTGGACCGTATTTTTGCCGAGTGCCCCGGCTGCCGTCTGTCTGCCTCCGGGCTGGATGTAGGTCTGCCTGAGGGGCAGATGGGCAACAGTGAGGTGGGACATACCAACATCGGCGCGGGCCGGGTGGTGTTCCAGGACCTGCCCCACATCAGCCGTGATATTCAGAGCGGCGAATTTTTTAAAAACACCGCCTATACAGAGGCGATGGAGAACTGCCGGGAATGGGGTTCTGCCCTGCACCTGATGGGCCTGCTGTCTGACGGCGGTGTCCACAGCCACATCACCCATCTTTTTGCCCTGCTCCAGATGGCCAGGGAGCAGGGAATTGAAAAGGTTTATGTCCACTGTTTTCTGGACGGACGGGACGTGCCTCCCACCTCCGGCAAGCACTTTGTCGAGCAGCTCCAGGCCAAGCTCCAGCAGCTGGGCGTGGGACAGATCGCCACGGTGATGGGCCGGTACTACGCCATGGACCGGGATAAGCGATGGGATCGGCTCCAGCGGGCCTATGACGCCATGGTCTGCGGGCAGGCTCCCTATGAGCCCGACCCTGCGGCTGCGGTTCAAAAGTCCTATGACGCCGGCGTCACAGATGAGTTCATGGAGCCCGTGGTTTGCGCCAAGGGGGCCCAGTTCCAGGACAATGATTCGGTGATCTTTTTCAATTTCCGCCCTGACCGGGCCAGGGAGATCACCCGCACTATGGTGGACGAGGACTTTACAGATGTCCAGCGTACGACCGGCTTTGTACCGGTCCACTTCGTCTGTACCACCGAGTATGACGCCACCATGCCCAATGTCACGGTGGCCTATCCCCGCCAGAAGCTGGAGAATATTTTTGGAGAGTATATCTCAAAGCTGGGACTGACCCAGCTGCGCATCGCGGAGACGGAGAAGTACGCCCATGTCACCTTCTTCTTCAATGGAGGTGTGGAGCAGGTATTCCCAGGGGAGGACCGGGTGCTCATCGCCTCTCCCAAGGTAGCCACCTATGACCTGAAGCCGGAGATGTCCGCCTACGAGGTGATGGAGGAGGCGGTGCGCCGAATCCTAAGCGGAGCCTATGACGTCATCATTCTCAACTTCGCCAACTGCGACATGGTGGGCCACACCGGGATTTATGAGGCCGCCTGCAAAGCGGTGACTACGGTGGATGAATGTGTGGCTAAGGTGGTGGAGGCCACCTCTAAAATGGGGGGCATTTCCCTGATCACCGCCGACCACGGAAACGCGGAGCGGATGATAGATACAGATGGTGAGCCCTTCACTGCCCACACCACTAACCCCGTGCCCTTCTATATCGTGGGTGCCAACGTGCGGCTGCGGGATGGACGGCTGGCCGATATCGCCCCCACTATGCTGGACCTCATGGGCCTGGAAAAGCCAGCAGAGATGGATGGGGAGACCCTGATTGTGACCTGATCCCGGGGAAGTTGAAGTTCCAAGCCAAAGGGGCTTTTCCAGGCCGGTTAAATTCTGAGCGGAGCGAGGAATTTCCGGAGGGGCAATTTATTTGCCCCGAGGACTCAAAATCAAAGGGCCCCCAAACGGGCCTGCCCGTTTGGGAAAGCTGGAAAAGCCGGCAGAGATGGATGGGGAGACCCTGATTGTGACCTGAGCGTATTCGGGCGGCCACAGGCCGCCCCTACGGATACCGGCGGCGTTCAATAGCAGGGGCGGCCTGTACCGCCCGGCGTGCCGCCGGAAAAATGAAAGGAGATAAAATCATATGAAGCAGATGATCGAAATTGTGGACGTAGTCGGCCGCGAGATCCTGGACAGCCGCGGTAACCCCACTGTTGAGGTAGAGGTGTATCTGGAGGACGGCACTATGGGCCGTGCCGCCGTGCCCTCCGGCGCATCTACCGGCATCTATGAGGCCTGTGAGCTCCGTGACGGCGACAAGGGCCGCTACATGGGCAAGGGCGTGGAGAACGCTGTGAAGAACGTGAATACTGAGATTGCCGAGGCCCTGATTGGCACCAACGTGCTGGACCAGGTGGCTATCGACAAAATGCTCATCGACCTGGACGGCACCCCCAACAAGAGCCGCCTGGGCGCAAACGCCATTCTTGGCGCCTCCCTGGCCTGCGCCAAGGCCGCCGCTGAGAGCCTGGGCACCAGCCTGTATAACTATATCGGTGGAGTGAACGCTAAACAGCTTCCTGTCCCCATGATGAACATTTTGAACGGCGGCGCCCACGCCACCAACAACGTGGAGATCCAGGAGTTCATGATTATGCCCGTCTCCGCCCCCTCTTTCCGTGAGGCCCTCCGCCGCTGTGCCGAGGTGTTCCACACCCTGAAGACCGTTCTGAAGGAGAATGGCACCCCCGCTGCCGGCGTGGGCGACGAGGGCGGCTACGCCCCCAATCTGAAGAAGGATGAGGACGCCCTGAAGGTCATTGTGGCCGCCATTGAGAAGGCTGGCTACAAGCCCGGCGAGGACTTCAAGATCGCCATCGACGCTGCCTCCTCCGAGTGGTGGGACGAGGAGCAGAAGTGCTATGTCCAGCCCAAGTCCGGCAAGAAGCTGACCCAGCAGCAGCTGGTCAATATGTGGAAGAAGTTTGCCGACACCTACCCCATTATTTCCCTGGAGGACGGTATGGCCGAGACAGACTGGGAGGGCTGGGCCATGCTCACCAAGGCCATCGGCGACCGGGTCCAGCTGGTGGGCGACGACCTGTTCGTCACCAACGTGGAGCGCCTGTCCACCGGCATTGAGAAGAAGGTGGGCAACGCCATCCTCATCAAGGTCAACCAGATCGGCACCCTGACCGAGACTTTGGACGCCATCCAGATGGCCAACCGGGCCGGCTACACCGCCATCGTGTCCCACCGCTCCGGCGAGACCGAGGACGCCACTATCGCCGACATCGCCGTGGCCCTCAACGCCGGCCAGATCAAGACCGGCGCCCCCAGCCGCACCGACCGCGTGGCCAAGTACAACCAGCTCCTGCGCATTGAGGAGGAGCTGGGCGACATCGCCGAGTACCCCGGCATGAAGGCCTTCTTCAATCTGAAGTAAGCTTCCAAGCTTCCGAGCAAAGCCGCCCAACGGGCGGCTTTGCTTTTCCCGTCGCCCAGCTCCTTGGGGCCCCATCGCAGATGGGGCGCGCGCAGCGCGTACAAGCGTTTTCGCAAAGGCGAAAACCTTGGCGCAGGCGGAATTTATTTCCGCCGAGCATTTTAAGCCTTCGGGTCCCCAATGTGCGCCGGGTGCATATTGGGTGCTGGGCGACATCGCCGAGTACCCCGGTATGAAGGCATTCTTCAACTTGAAGTAAGCAATTTTACGTTAAAAGGCAGGACCGCTGAAGCGGTCCTGCCTTTTTGTATACAAAAAGATCCACCGGCTATGCCGGTGTATCCTCGTGACCGTAAGCGGCCAGCACCCGATCTACCTGCTGCTGGTCAAGCTGGCAGAAAGGGAGGACAGGCTGGGGGTCCGCGTCGTAGGGAGCCAGACTCTTCTCAAACCACAGCACGTCTCGCCACTGACCAGCCTTGTAGCCGGTATTTTTATGTACGCCAATCAGCCGGAAGCCCAGGGATTTTTGGAGGGCCTCGCTGGCCGGGTTCGGAGAGGTCACAACCCCGTATACGGTACGGACGCCCTGAAGGGACAAAAGGTCCAGCAGAGCTTGGTACAGCCGTCTGCCATAGCCCTTTCCAACAGCGGCAGGGGCCAAATAGATGGACAGCTCCGCGTTCCACTGATAGGCCTTCCACTCACGCTCTGGATGGGCGTAGGTGTAGCCCAACAGCCTGCCCTGGTCCTCCAGCACCAGATAGGGGTATTGTTTCAACGCATCGGAAATGCGCCGGGTAAATTCCTCCAAGGTGGGCAGCTCATATTCAAAGGTAATGGGGGTCTGAATATACTGACGGTAAATCTCCAACAGAGCCAGAGCATCTCCAGGGACAGCAAGTCGGATCGTCATGGCTGACCGTGCTCCTTTCCCTCTTTCCATCAGACTTGGACGCGCTCAATGCCCTCCACCGCCGCCTGGACCATGGCGTCGACGTCCAGCTTTTCCTCCGCCGCCTCCACCTCGGTGAGAATGGGGCGGAGCCGGGGGTGCCGGGGAGTAAAAACGGTGCAGCAGTCCTCGTAGGGCAGGATGGAGGTCTCAAAGGTGCCGATCTTCCGGGCGATCTGGACAATCTCCTCCTTGTCCAGCCCCACGACTGGCCGCAGAACAGGCAGGGCGGCCACAGCCCCCGTGACGTTCATCGCCTCCATGGTCTGGCTGGCCACCTGGCCCAGACACTCACCAGTGACCAGGGCCTTGGCGCCGCACCGTTTGGCCACCTCCTGGGAGATGCGCATCATGAACCGGCGCATGATGATGGTGAACAGCTCCTCCGGGCAGGAGCGGCGCAGCTCCTCCTGGATGGCGGTGAAGGGGACCACATGGACCGTGAGCCGCCCGCACCAGGGAGTGAGCAGCCGGGCCAGCTCCAGCACCTTCTCCTTGGCCTCCGGGGAGGTATAGGGGTAGGAGAAGAAGTGGACCATCTCCAGTGCGACGCCCCGCTTGGCAATCATCCAGGAGGCCACTGGCGAGTCAATGCCGCCGGACAGCAGGGATACCGCTCTGCCGTTGATGCCTACCGGCAGGCCGCCCGCGCCTGGCTCCGGGTCGGCGTGGACGAAGGCGGCGTAGTCCCGAATCTCCACATAGACGGTCAGCTCCGGGTGATGGACGTCCACTTCCAGATTGTCATAGGCCTCATGGAGCTCACCGCCCACATACTGGCTTACCTGGATAGAGGTCATGGGAAAGGTCTTGTCCGCCCGCTTGGTCTCCACCTTGAAGGTCCTGGCGGAGCGGAGCTGGCTGTCCAGATACTCCCGGCAGGCGGCCAGGATGGCGTCCTTGTCCTTCTCACAGGAGCGGGCCCGGGACAGCCCCACGACTCCAAAGACTTTTTTCATGGCCTCCCAGGCCCCGTCCATGTCGCAGTCCGCATTCATAGGCTCCACATAGGTGGTGGACTGGCGGGTATATACCCGGAACTGGCCCAGGCCGTTTAAGCGGCGGTGGATATTGGCCTGGAGCTTATCCTCAAAGCTGCGGCGGTTCAGGCCCTTTAGGACCAGCTCGCCCAGCTTGAGCAAAATCATTTCATTCATATTTGGTCGGTTCCTTTCCTGTTGAACACTGGTGATTAAACCATCATAGCAGATTTTTTTCCGGGGGACAAGGGGGAGCATCGGTATGTAGGATCACCGCAGGCAGGCGTTTACGAATTTCATAGGTACGTCCATTCGGACAGCGACCTGGTCTGGCGTCATCCCACTGGCCAGAAAGCGCCTGCAGACCGCCTTCATATTTTCCCCGACCTCAATGATATGCCGGTCAGGGTCATAGAAGCGGACCACGCGCTGTCCCCACCTATGCTCCTTGACGGGGTGTACATAGTCCACCTGGAACCCCTTGAGCCGGTCAGCAAACTGGTCAAAATCATCTTCTTCAAAGTAGAGCTCGAAGCTGTTGCCGCCGAAGGAGATGGCCCTGTCTCCGATAAATTCCTGATAGGTCTCCGCGGTCTGGAGGGCCAGACCGCCTGTTAAGGTCTTATTCGCGCCAAAATCCATAATTACATGGAGCCCAAACACCCTGTTATAAAATTCCACAGACTGATCAATGTCCCTGACCACCAGCATGGGATTTTTTAATTTCATGGTATATTCCTCCATAAATTTCCAAGTAATCGGGGGAACGCCCTGGTTTTACCTCACCGCCGCAGGTACTCCGGTGGGCGGAACTGCAGGGCCTCGGCCAAGTGTGGGGGCTGGATGGTCTCGCTTCTCTCCAGATCGGCGATGGTCCGGGCCACCCGCAGGATTCGGTCATAGCTCCGGGCGGTGAGCCCAAGGCGGTCGAAGGCTCCCCGCATCAGCTTTTGGCAGTCTTCATCCAGGGCACAGAAGCGGTCCAGCTCCACCCGGCCCAGCTGGGAATTGCAGGGGGAGCCGCTTCGGCGGGTCTGTACCGCTCTGGCCCGGTCCACCCGGGCCTTGATCGCGGAGGATGGCTCTGCCTGCTCCCGCTGGGACAGCTCCTCAAAATTCAGGGCATCCACCTGAACAAAGAGGTCGATACGGTCCAGCAGGGGGCCGGACAGGCGGGAGAGATACTTTTTTACCTCGTGCTCCGTACACCGGCATCGGCCGGAGGGGTGGCCGTACCAGCCGCATTTGCAGGGGTTCATGGCGCATACCAGCATGAACCGGCTGGGATAGGTGACTGTGCCGGAGGCCCGGGAGATCTGGACCTGGCCGTCCTCCAGGGGCTGGCGCAGCACCTCCAGCACCTCCTTGGGGAACTCGGGCAGCTCGTCCAAAAAAAGCACGCCGTTGTGTGCAAGAGAAATTTCACCTGGCCGGGGATTGGAGCCGCCCCCCGCCATTCCCATAGGGGATACGGTGTGGTGAGGGGAGCGGAAGGGTCTGATATCGATCAGGGGCCGCTCTCTGGAGGTCAGGCCCATTACCGAGTGAATCTCAGTGGTCTCCAGCGCTTCCTGCCGGGACATGGCAGGCAGAATAGAGGGCAGTCGGCGGGCCAGCATGGACTTGCCGGAGCCGGGTGGGCCGGACATGAGTACATTGTGCCCCCCGGCCGCGGCGATCTCCAGAGCCCGCTTTACCAGGTCCTGCCCCTTCACCTCGGAGAAGTCGGGGTAGCAGTCGGATTCCGGGGAGGGGGACCACGGGGGCGCGGGGATGATGGATTCCTCGCCGGACAGGTGGCGTACCAGCTGGGCCACATCCCGTACAGGGTAGACGGCGGGACCATCGGCCAGAGTGGCCTCGGCGGCGTTATCCTCTGGGACGAAGAGGGCGCGGATGCCCTCACGCTTGGCCTGTAGGGCCATAGGCAGCATCCCAGCGCAGGGCCGCAGCTCCCCTGAAAGGGAGAGCTCCCCCACAAAGGCGCAGTCCCGGTCCCGCAGCTTCAGTTGGCCGCCGGCGCACAGGATTCCCACCAAAATGGGGAGATCGTAGAGAGTGCCGGACTTTTTCACATGGGCGGGCGCCAGATTGACGGTGATGCGGCTCACCGGGAAGGTGAAGCCGCAGTTTTTGATGGCCGCCCTTACCCGGTCTCTGGCCTCGTTGACAGCAGCGTCGGGGAGGCCCACCACATTGAAGGCGGGCAGTCCGCTGGACAGATCACATTCGGCGGAAACAGAATAGCCGGACACTCCATGGAGCCCCAGGGAACGGATGGTGAAGACCATGGGAAAACCTCCTGTTGCCGGGCCGAAGGCCCGGATGGGTTGCTTGATTTCTATTTTACTTGTTTCTCCCAAAAATTTCAATGGAAGGTATAGCTTTTTCTATATATGTCGAGGAAAAAAGCAAGAAAAATTTCATCCATTGGATTTACAAACGGGGGAAAAAATGATAAACTAGGAGCGGTCAAGAATACTGCTCCGCTCCCCTACTGCCGGGGGGCGGCACTGTCATGTGCTCCCATAAGAAAACACCTATAACTATCATAGGCGTTTTACAGGGCGGGGCATTGGCATGCTTAGGGCAGAAATGTCTGGAACATGGACGAGCGTTCCCCGCCCGTCCGCCAAAATATGAAGAAAGTAGGGAACTCTCATGGCAAGAAAATTCAAAACCATGGACGGCAACAATGCTGCGGCATATGTCAGCTACGCCTTCACCGAAGTGGCCGGCATCTACCCCATTACCCCGTCCAGTCCTATGGCCGACTATGTGGATCAGTGGGCGGCCCAGGGCCAGAAGAACATCTTTGGCACCACTGTCAAGGTGATCGAGATGCAGTCTGAGGCTGGTGCCGCCGGTACTGTCCACGGCTCTCTGAACGCGGGCGCCCTGACTACCACCTACACCGCCTCCCAGGGTCTGCTGCTGATGATCCCCAATATGTACAAGATCGCCGGCGAGCTTCTGCCCGCGGTGTTCCATGTATCCGCCCGTACTGTGGCCGCTCAGTCCCTGAATATCTTTGGCGACCACTCCGACGTTATGGCCTGCCGCCAGACCGGCTTCGCCATGCTGGCTGAGGGCAACGTGCAGGAGGTCATGGACCTGGCTCCTGTGGCCCACCTGTCCGCCATCAAGGGCCGCGTCCCCTTTATCAACTTCTTCGACGGCTTCCGTACTTCCCACGAGATCCAGAAGGTTGCCATCTGGGACTATGCCGACCTGGCTGAGATGGTGGACATGGACGCCGTGGCTGACTTCCGCAAGCGTGCGCTGAACCCTGAGCATCCCACCATGCGCGGCTCCCACGAGAACGGCGATATCTTCTTCCAGCACCGCGAGGCGTGCAACAAGTACTATGACGCTCTTCCTGAGATCGTTGAGGAGTACATGGGCAAGATCAACGCCAAGCTGGGCACCAACTACCAGCTGTTCAACTACTATGGCGCTCCCGATGCCGACCGGGTCATCATCGCCATGGGCTCCATCTGCGACGTGGCGGAGGAGGTCATTGACTACCTGAATGCCCACGGTGAGAAGGTTGGCCTGATCAAGGTCCGTCTGTACCGCCCCTTCAAGGCGGACAAGCTGATCGCCGCCATTCCCGCCACCGCCAAGAAGATCGCTGTTCTGGACCGCACCAAGGAGCCCGGAGCCCTGGGCGATCCCCTGTACCTGGATGTCATTACCGCTCTGGCCGGCGCCGGCATCACCGATAAGGTGGTCGTGGGCGGCCGCTACGGCTTGGGCTCTAAGGACACCCCGCCCAAGAGCGTCTTTGCTGTGTATGAGAACCTGGCTCAGGACAAGCCCAAGGACCACTTCACTATGGGCATCGTGGACGACGTGACCGGCAGCTCCCTGGAGGAGCACAAGGCGCCCAACACCGCCGCGGAAGGCACCATCGAGTGCAAGTTCTGGGGTCTGGGCGGCGACGGCACTGTGGGCGCCAACAAGAACTCCATCAAGATCATCGGCGACCACACCGACAAGTACGTGCAGGCTTATTTCCAGTATGACTCCAAGAAGACCGGCGGTGTGACCATCAGCCACCTGCGCTTCGGCGATAAGCCCATCCGCTCCCCCTACTATATCAATAAGGCCGACTTTGTGGCCTGCCACAACCCCTCCTATGTGACCAAGGACTTCCCCATGGTCCGTGACGTCAAGCCCGGCGGCGTGTTTATGATCAACTGCCAGTGGTCTGACGAGGAGCTGGCCCACCACCTGTCTGCCGAGGCCAAGCGGTATATTGCCGAGAACGATATCCAGCTGTATACCATCAATGCCATCGACCTGGCCCAGCAGATCGGCATGGGCAAGCGTACCAATACCATTCTCCAGTCCGCCTTCTTTACTCTGGCCAAGGTCATGCCCCAGGAGGAGGCCATCCAGTATATGAAGGATGCCGCCACCAAGTCCTACCTGAAGAAAGGCCAGGATATCGTGGACATGAACCACAAGGCCATCGACTTGGGCGCCACTGCTTTCAAGAAGTACGATGTGCCCGCCGACTGGAAGAACGCCAAGGACGAGGTCAAGGTCAGCAAGCACACTGGCCCCGCCAAGCTGGTGGACATGGTCAACAGCATTCTGGACCCCGTAGACCGCATGGATGGCGACAGCCTGCCTGTTTCCGCCTTCGTGCCCCATGCGGATGGCACCTTCGAGCTGGGCGCCGCCGCCTACGAGAAGCGCGGCGTGGCCGTCTCCGTGCCCACCTGGGACTCCTCTAAGTGTATCCAGTGTAACCAGTGCTCCTATGTCTGCCCCCACGCCACTATCCGTCCCTTTGCCCTGACTGAGGAGGAGGCCGCCAAGGCTCCCGCTTCCGCCAAGATCGTGGACGTGAAGGCCGGCAAGGGCAAGGGTCAGTACAAGTTCTCCATCGCCATCAGCCCCCTGGATTGTATGGGCTGCGGCGTGTGCGCCAACATCTGTCCCACCAGCGCCCTGACCATGGTGGGCCAGGAGGAGGAGCTGCCCCAGCAGGACGCCTTCAACTACATGGTGGCCAATGTTTCCGTCAAGGAGGATGTGGCTGACCTGACTGTTAAGGGCTCCCAGTTCAAGAAGCCTCTGCTGGAGTTCTCCGGCTCCTGCGCCGGCTGCGCCGAGACCGCCTATGCCCGCCTGATCACCCAGCTGTTCGGCGACCGGATGTATATCTCCAACGCCACCGGCTGTTCCTCCATCTGGGGCGGCCCCGCCGCTACCTCTCCCTATGCCACTACCGCTGAGGGCAAGGGTCCCGCCTGGGCCAACTCTCTGTTTGAGGACAACGCCGAGCATGGCCTGGGTATGTATCTGGGTCAGAAGGCCATCCGCAACCGGCTGGCCGCTAAGACCGAGGCTCTGATCGCGGTGGAGTGGGCCCGTCCCGAACTGAAGGAGGCCGCCCAGAAGTGGCTGGATACCATGGAGGACGGCACCGCTAACGGCGAGGCTGCCAAGGCCTATGTGGCCGCTCTGGAGGCCAGCCTGTGCACCGTGGACGAGCTGCTGGCTAACTCCAACCCTGAGATCCAGGCGTTTGGCAAGGAGCTGCAGGCCAAGGGTGAGAAGCTGTGTCAGTGCGACGCCTGCAAGCTGGTGGCGGAAATCCTCCAGGAGAAGGATTACCTGGCCAAGAAGTCCGTCTGGATCTTCGGCGGCGACGGCTGGGCTTACGACATCGGCTTCGGCGGCGTGGACCACGTCCTGGCCTCCGGCGAGGATGTCAATATCTTCGTCTTTGACACCGAGGTGTACTCCAACACCGGCGGACAGGCGTCCAAGGCCTCTAACATCGGCCAGGTGGCCCAGTTTGCCGCCGCCGGTAAGACCGTGGCCAAGAAGAGCCTGGCTGAGATCGCCATGACCTACGGCTACGTTTATGTGGCCCAGGTGGCCATGGGTGCCAACCCCAACCAGACACTGAAGGCCATTGCCGAGGCCGAGGCCTATCACGGCCCCTCCCTCATCATCGGCTATGCCCCCTGTGAGATGCACTCTATCAAGGGCGGTATGACCAACTGCCAGGCTGAGATGAAGAAGGCTGTGGAGTGCGGCTACTGGAACCTGTTCCGCTTCAACCCCGCTGCCAAGGCGGAGGGCAAGAATCCCTTTACCCTGGACAGCAAGGCGCCCGCCGGCGGCTATCAGGAGTTCCTGATGAACGAGGCCCGCTACTCCAGCCTGACCCGGTCCTTCCCCGACCGCGCCAAGGAGCTCTTCGCCCTGAACGAGGAGACCGCCAAGAAGCGCTACGAGAAGCTGACCCGTCTGCAGAAGATGTACGAGGAATAAAGATCCCCGGCACATCCTTGCCACAACAAAAAGAGCCTGTGTCCCACGGGACACAGGCTCTTTATATATCA
The DNA here is from genome assembly GCF_037892565.1 of Flintibacter sp. HCN-6482. NCBI lineage: Bacteria > Bacillati > Bacillota > Clostridia > Eubacteriales > Flintibacter > Flintibacter sp. HCN-6482. The sequence goes on from NZ_JBBKBK010000002.1 coordinate 47,797, forward strand.
CTTATTGGTCTTCCGCTGTGAAGAACACGAAGAAGGTATCGCCCTCAGAGTTGTCGTCAAACTGCTCCAAATAGGAAATGGAAAAATCCCGGTTGCCGGCGGGTACCTCGTATACCAGCAGGCCGGTCACTTCCTCGTCCACCGACAGAGGGTAAGTACCGGGGAGCTGCTCGTCAGTCAGAGGAGGCAACTCCTCAAACGTCTCCGGGTCAGTAGTGATGGGATAGCAGAAGGCGTTCTCGTCATCGCTGTTCCACTGGACCTGGAAGTCAGTATCATACATTTCAATGCTGGAGGTGCTGGTATTTTTTACAGTCACCTCAGCCACCAAAAGCTCATTGCCTTCAGCGGGGAGATATCCCTCGTACTCCTTGGCCATGTGGGCGCTGTTGACCGTATAATCAAAGAAATAAGTGTGTACAGTGTCCGCGATCCGTCCCTCGCCATAGCCGTCTTCCGCGTGTACGTTGCCGCTGCTGTCAGCGGTCCCGCCAGTGGAGGGAGTGCCGCCTGTGCCACAGGCGGCCAGAGTGAGGGAGAGCGCCAGTGCCGCCGCGATAGAGATAAGTTTTTTCATGTTTTACAGTCCTTTCAATATCCTCTGATTTAAAATTAAAAAGGTGTGCTTTTATAAAGGGGATGGAAATGGAAAAATGTTGAAAAAAACTTGCCCAATCAGGTGCCTTGTGATATATTTAGGAACTGGAAAGGTGTGGAGCAAAAATTTGTAAAGGTACACCTTTTCAAAATATTTCTATCCGGAGAGAAACATACTGCTTATCTTTCCAACTATGATGCATACCCCTTCTGCCCTGGAGCGACCAGGACAGAAGGGTGTTTTTTTACAGTTTTCGCTGTAAATAGTGTAGTAGGCTGGACAGATCATCAAATTTTTTCCAGATCAGCGAATCCAACTCAGGGGAAGAGGGGATCAGGTCTGGTATCATCACAGCGGTCATCCCCGCACTGAGGGCGGAGCGGATACCGTTGGGGGAGTCCTCAACAGCAACCGCCTTGGCCGGAGAGACGCCCAGCCTCTGGCAGGCCGCCCGATAGATCTCCGGGTCCGGCTTGCTCTTGGATACCTGGTCCCCGGTCACAACGGCCTGGAAGTATCGGCCCAGACCGGAGTGCTCCAACCGGTACATGGTCCGGTCGTAATAGGTGGAGGTTGCCAACGCCAAGGGCATCTTCCGTGATTGAAGAAACTCCAGAACCTCACGGGCGCCCTCCTTGACCGGGACGCCCTCCCGCTCCATCCGCTCGGTGGCTAACCGGGAGCGGAGCTCCATAAAGGGCTCGTGAGGAAAGTCGGGCCCCAAGAGCCGGGGCAGAAGGGCCAGCACATCCCCGCGGCCCCGGCCCACTACCTCTGGATAGCAGTCTGCCGCCTGAGGGCAACCCATCTGCCGGCCGGCTTCCTCCCAGGCCCAGTAACCCAGACGCTCGGTGTCAAAGAGGGTGCCGTCGGCGTCAAATACTACGCCCTCCAATTCTTTCTTGTTCATACCTTCCCGATATCGGTGCGGAAGTGCATATCCCGGAAGGATATGGGCTTGGCCGCCTCATAGGCCCTAGAGATGGCCTCCTCCAGATTGGACCCGGTGGTGGTGACCCCCAGTACACGGCCGCCCGCGGTGAGGATCGAGCCGTCCTTGCCAATCTTTGTGCCGGCGTGGAATACGGTGGCCAGCCTGCCCGCCTCATCCAGCCCGGAGATAGGGTAACCGCTCTGGTATTTCACCGGGTAGCCTCCGGAGGCCAGCACCAGACAGCAGGCGGCGCCCTTCTTCCATTTGATTTCGCACCGGTCCAGGGTGCCGTCCACACAGGCCTCGAAGATGTCCAGCAGGTCGCTGTCCAGCATGGACAGGATGGGCTGGGTCTCCGGGTCGCCAAACCGGGCATTGTACTCTACCACTCTGGGGCCGTCCTTGGTGAGCATTAGGCCGAAGTAGATGACCCCCTTAAAGGGACGCCCTTCCGCCTTCATAGCAGCCACAGTGGGCAGAAAAATCTTGTCCATGCACTCCTTCGCAATCTCCGGGGTGTACTTGGGAGAGGGACAGAAGGCGCCCATGCCCCCGGTGTTGGGTCCCTGGTTTCCGTCATAGGCCCGTTTGTGGTCCTGGCTGGACAGCATGGGGACCAGGTGCTCCCCGTCACAGAAGGCCAGCACAGTCACCTCAGGGCCTACCATACACTCCTCGATGACCACAGTGGAGCCGGAGTCACCGAACTTTCTGCCCTCCATCATGTCTCGGACGGCGGCCTCGGCCTCCTCCACAGTGGCGGCCACCACTACCCCCTTGCCCAGAGCCAGGCCGTCGGCCTTGACTACGATGGGAGCCCCCTGCGCCCGAATATAGGACAGGGCGTTGTCTAAGTCGGTAAAGGTCTCATATTTGGCGGTGGGGATGTGGTACTTCTTCATTAGCCCTTTGGAAAAGGCCTTGCTGGCCTCGATGATGGCGGCGTTGGCACGGGGGCCAAAGGCGCGGATGCCCGCCGCCTCCAGGGCGTCTACCATACCCAGGGCCAGGGGGTCATCCGGGGCCACCATGACAAAGTCCATGGCGTTCTCCCTGGCCCATTGGACCATGCCCTCCACATCGGTGGCTTTGATGGGGACACACTTGGCCACCTGGGCGATGCCACCGTTGCCGGGGGCGCAGTATAACTCCGTGACCCTAGGGCTCTGGGCCAGCTTCCAGCAGATGGCGTGCTCACGCCCGCCTCCGCCGACGACTAAAACTTTCATAATATGCTCCTTTCATACGGGCGGCCATAGACCATCCAGTTTAGCGGAGTTTCTACCAAAGGCAGAAAGGATATTAATGCTGCCCGAAGGCGAATTTATTTTGCCGCAGGACACTATGCCCCCTGGCCGTGTGGCGGTAAAAAGCATCTTTTTCATTGAAAAGGCAAGGGGGGTATCGGCGGCGGACCCCTTAAGAACCGCCGCCGTATCCAGAGGGGCAAAGCCCCCACTGAAAGTGCTTAATGGTGGAACAGTCTGATTCCGGTAAATGCCATGACCATGCCGTACTTGTCCGCCGTGGCGATGACCTGATCGTCCCGGATGGAACCGCCGGGCTGGGCAATGTACTGCACGCCGGACTTCCTGGCCCGCTCCACGTTGTCCCCGAAGGGGAAGAAGGCGTCGGAGCCCACGGTGACGCCGGACATCTGGGCGATCCAATCTTTCTTTTCCTGCTCTGTCAACACATCGGGCTTCACTTTGAAGGTGTTCTGCCACACGCCTTCGGCCAGCACGTCGTCGTGCTCGTCGGAGATATAGATGTCGATGGCGTTATCCCGGTCAGGGCGGCGGATGTGGTCTACGAACTGCAGCCCCAAAACCTTGGGGTGCTGACGCAGCCACCAGATATCCGCCTTGTTGCCCGCCAGACGGGTGCAGTGGATGCGGCTCTGCTGGCCGGCACCTACACCGATGGTCATGCCATCCTTGACATAGCACACGGAGTTGGACTGGGTGTACTTCAAAGTGATGAGGGACAGGAGCATATCGTTTTTGGCCTGCTGGGACAGCTCCTTGTTTGCGGTGACCAGGTTAGAGAGCATCTCCTCGCTGATATCCAGGTCGTTATAGCCCTGCTCAAAGGTGATACCGAAAATGTTGCGGCGCTCAATAGGGGCGGGCTGGTACTCCGGGTCGATCTGAACCACATTATAGCTGCCCTTGCGTTTCATTTTCAGGATCTCCAGGGCTTCATCAGTATAGCCGGGGGCGATGACGCCGTCGGACACCTCGGCGGCCAGGAAGCGGGCGGTGTCTCCGTCACACACATCAGACAGGGCGGCCCAGTCCCCGAAGGAGCACAGCCGGTCGGCACCTCGGGCCCGGATATAGGCGCAGGCGATAGGGGACAGGTCCCCTTCTGGAGCGAAATAGATGTGCCGCTCGGTATCGGACAGGGGCAGGCCCAGGGCGGCTCCGGCGGGAGAGACGTGCTTGAAGGAGGCGGCGGCGGGCAGGCCGGTGGCTTTCTTCAGAGCCTTCACCAACTGCCAGGAGTTGAGAGCATCCATAAAGTTGATATAGCCCGGCTTGCCATTGAGCACCTTGAGGGGCAGATCGCCCTGCTCCATAAAGATGCGGGCGGGCTTCTGGTTGGGGTTGCAGCCGTATTTCAGTTCCAGTTCATTCATGTGAGCGTACTTCCTTTCTGGCGGTGTTCAGCCATGCTTGTTGATGATGACGGTCTCCCTGGCGCCGCTGGCCAGGTCGATGTACTGGACGAACAGGGATACTTTATTGTCGTGGTTCAGGTTGGCCCAGAGCTCTTCCGCCCAGGTCTGAGCGTCCGGGGCCTCGATGGCCACCTTCCGGGGCTCGCCCTCGAAGGAGGGCAGAGGGTCCAGGTTCTCCTGATAGGTGTGGATGAAGTGGCCGGTGCCGGCCACAGGGGCGTCGTACTCATAGAAGTAGCGGTGGTTGCAGCTGGGATCACCGTCAGCCGACTTCAGGATGGATAGCTGATAACTGCCGTCGGCCTCCACCACACCAGAGATGCGGGGGGTGTAGTTGGGGGGATCGGGCTCAAAGCAGCGGGTGCGAAGGGCCTCGATATAGCTCTTGCCATCCAGAAGGAACCGCTGGATGGTGTCGGTCTGGTCCCCGTTAGTGACTACGGTGGCCCCGTTTACCACCCTCACAGGATGGTAGATAATGAGAGAGGGGTCCACCATCTTGCTCTCGTCAAATGCCTTGGTGCGGATGCCGTCCTCGGTTTCCTCAAAAACCCGGTTGCGGCTGTTCTCACTGCGGCCCATAATGAAATAGGCGATGGCGGCCTTGCTGTTGTCGGCGGTGCGGCCCAGGACGATGCCGCGGCCAGGATAGGGATGGTTGGAAAGGATCTCCTTCAGATCATGTGTCTTCACAGTATTCCTCCTTTGTTGTAAAAAAAGGGCGCACCAGTTCTGTGAATTGGTGCGCCCAGACGGTCGGCCTTGTATTACGCGATACTCCCCGTGGTCATTTCCACTTACCGTCAGTCATATCGCACAGTTACATTGTAGCAAAAAAGGGTAAGAAAAGCAAATTCATTCTGCGTTCCGCGTTCCGTGTTCTGGATGCTCCAAAACACGGACGGTCCGCCCCTCCACCTTTAGCCGGTCCTGACAGAACAGGGACACGGCTTGGGGGAGCAGCTGCCACTCGCACTGCTCCATGATGCGCCGCTGGAGTACCTCCGGCGTGTCGTCGGGGAGGACCTCCACCGCCTTTTGAGAGACGATGGGGCCGCCATCGCACTCCTCACTGACAAAGTGGACAGTGGCGCCGGACAGCTTGACCCCATACTCCAGGGCCTTCTCATGGACATGGAGGCCGTAGCACCCTGGGCCGGCGAAGGAAGGGATGAGGGCGGGATGGACATTGAGGATGGCGTTGGGGAAGGCGCGGACCATCTCGCCAGTCAGAATGACCATAAAGCCGGCCAATACCACCAGGTCGATATCCAATCCCTTCAGCTTGTCTACCAGGGCCGCAGTCATGGCCTGGCTGGAGGGGTAGTCCTTTCGGGCCGCCACATAGCCGGGGATGCCGGCGGCCTTGGCCCGCTCCAGGGCATAGGCGCTGGGGGTGGAGGAAATGACAGCGGTGATTCGACCGTTGATCAGCTCACCCCGCCCCTGGGCGTCGATGAGGGCCTGGAGATTGGTGCCGCCCCCGGATACCAAAACCGCGATATTTTTCATTTGACTAACTCCACACCGTCGCTGCCAGAAACCACAGAGCCGACCTGATAGGCATTCTCGCCCGCATCCGTCAGAGTGGAGAGAGCCCGCTCCGCCTGAACAGCGGGGATGGCCAGGATCATGCCCAGGCCCATGTTGAAGGTGTTGTACATATCCCGCTCCGGGATGTTTCCCTTCCGCTGGATCAGATCAAAGATGGGCAGCTTGGGGAAGGTCTTGAGATTAATGCGGGCGGTGAGGCCGTCTGTCATCATTCGGGGCACGTTCTCGTAGAACCCGCCGCCGGTAATATGACTGATGGCGTGAATATCTACTCCGGCCTTCAGCAGAGCCTTGACCGCCTTGACATAGATGCGGGTGGGGGCCAACAAAGTCTCGCCCAGGCTCCGGCCGCCCAGCTCCTCCATGGGGGAGGTCAGGTCAGTGTGCTCCACATCCAGAGCCTTGCGGACCAGAGAGAACCCGTTGGAGTGGACGCCGGTGGAGCCAAGTCCGATGAGTACGTCGCCGGTGGATAGGCGCTTGCCGTCAATGATATTTTCCTCGTCCACGATGCCCACAGAGAAGCCGGCCAGGTCATAGTCCTCGTCGGGCATGACGCCGGGGTGTTCAGCGGTCTCGCCGCCCACCAGGGCGCACTCAGACTGGCGGCAGCCCTCGGCGATGCCGGCGACGATCTCGGCAATACGGGCGGGATCATTCCGGCCACAGGCGATGTAGTCCAGGAAAAACAGGGGAGAGGCGCCGCCGCAGATGATGTCGTTGACGCACATAGCCACGCAGTCGATGCCGATGGTGTCGTGCTTGTTCAGCAGCATGGCCAGCCGCAGTTTGGTGCCCACGCCGTCGGTGCCAGACACCAGCACTGGTTTTTTCATGCCGGCCATGTCGGGGGCAAACATACCGCCGAAGCCGCCCAGAGTACCCATGACACCGGGAATATAAGTGGATTCCACCATAGGCTTGATGCGCTGAACAGCCTCATAGCCAGCGGTGACGTCTACGCCGGCGGCGGCATAGGAAGCGGAGTGGGAGTTTTTCATCTTCAGACCTCCAGATCAAATTAGAACTTAAAAGTCAGGAATTGTGGACTGCGCCCCAGACGGAACAGTGGAGTTCAGCCCGGCAGGACCGGAGCCATTCTGACTTCACATTCCGGTTGGGATGGCGTGCTGACGCCTATTCTTTGCCGCTCCAGCAGTAAGTACACACCTTGTCCCGGTCCAGACCGATGGCCTCCAGCAGGCCATCCAGAGACTGGTAGCCGAGAGAGTCAAAACCGAGCTTCTCACAGATGGCCTTGAGCATGCACTGGCCTCGTTCAGTGCGGGCGTCAGAGTACTCCTCCAGGTGGAGCTGGCCCTCGTCCCCCTCCAGCTCCTGGACCGTACGGCGGGCCAACAGGTCCATGTCCGAGTTGCCACGGGAGAAGTTGAGGTATTTGCAGCTGTACATAATGGGGGGGCAGGCGGAGCGCATATGGACCTCCTCCGCCCCGGACTCATAGAGAAATTCCACCGTTTCCCGGAGCTGGGTTCCCCGGACGATGGAGTCGTCCACGAAGAGCAGTTTCTTGCCCTCAATGAGCTCGGGTACCGGAATCTGCTTCATCTTGGCCACCTGATTCCGAACGTCCTGGTTGGTGGGCATAAAGGAACGGGGCCAGGTGGGGGTATACTTGACAAAGGGGCGGGCAAATGGCTTGCCGCTGCGGTTGGCATAGCCGATGGCGTGGGGCACGCCGGAGTCGGGCACACCGGCCACATAGTCCACCTTGGGGAGAAGACCGTGGAGAACCTCATCCCGGGCCATAATCTCGCCATTCTGATAGCGCATGACCTCCACATTTTTCCCCTCATAGTTGGAGTTGGGGTAGCCGTAGTAGGTCCACAAAAAGGCGCAGATCTTCATCTCCTCGCCGGCGGGGGACAGGGTTTCATACCCGTCAGCCGTAATACGCACGATCTCTCTCGGCCCCAGCTCATAGGCGTCGGCATAACCCAGCTTATGGTAGGCGAAGGACTCGAAGGACACACAACAGCCCTCCTGGTTCTGGCCCACCAGGACCGGCAGCCGGCCCAACTTGTCCCGGGCGGCGATGATCTCCCCCTTGTCGGTGAGGACGAGCAGGGTCATGGAGCCCTTGATTTCGTCCTGGGCGTGGAGGATACCGGACACCAGATCATCTTTCTGGTTGATGAGGGCCGCGGTCAGCTCGGTAGCGTTGACCTTGCCGGAGCTCATGGCCATAAACTGATGTCCGTGGTCGGAGAAATACTGCTGGATCAGCTCCTCGGCATTGTTGATGATGCCCACGGTGGTGATGGCGTACAGGCCTAAGTGGGATCGGACCAGCAGGGGCTGAGGATCGGTATCGCTGATGCAGCCGATGCCGCTGCAACCGTGGAAGTCAGACAGATCCTTCTCGAACTTGGTGCGGAAGGGGGTGTTCTCGATGGAGTGGATCTGGCGCTGGAATCCGTCCTGGGGGTCATGGATCAACATACCGCCCCGGCGGGTACCCAGATGGGAGTGGTAGTCCACTCCGAAAAAGATATCAAGGGTCACGTCCCGCTTGGAAACGGCCCCAAAAAAACCACCCATTTATTTGCTCCTTACTTTTTGCGTTTGTGCAGGAAAAACCAGGCAGCTCCAACCAGTCCCGCAAGGATCAGCAGCATGAAAGGCAACGCGATGGGGCTGCTGCTGATAAGAATGGCGGTGGGGCCGTCCTGCCCGCCAATGATACCGACGTCCACGATTTAGGCGAAGAACAGCTTGGACAGGGTCATGGGATCGATGTACTTGCCGTCCTTGTAGACCCGCATATTGCCGGAGGCCACCTCGTCGATGAGCATAACCTTGCCGTCCGCGTCGTAGCCGAACTCGAACTTGATGTCGTACAGGACCATGCCCTTCTCCTTCAGGTCGTCGGCCACGATCTGGGTGATCTTCTGAGTCTCCTCCTTGATGGCGTCGTACTGCTCCTCGGTCATGACACCCAGAGCGACCAGACCGTCCTTGGTGACCAGGGGATCGCCCAGGGCGTCATTCTTAAAGGTAGTTTCCACATAGGCGGGCAGGTCGGCACCCTCGGCGATGTACTCCCCATAGCGGCGGAGGAAGGAGCCCACTGCCTTGTGGCGGCAGATGACCTCCAGCCCGTGGCCAAACACCTTGGCAGGCTTGACCTCCATGGTGGTGTTCTTCAGGTCGGCGGACACATAGTGGGTGGGGATGCCGGCAGCGTTGATTTTTTCAAAGAAATAAATGGACATCCGAAGGTTCACGTCGCCCACGCCATCGATGGTCAGGCCCACAGAGTTTTCGCCGGGATCGAACACGCCGTCCTTGCCGGTGCAGTCGTCCTTGAACTTCAGCAGGTAGTTGCCGTTGTCCAGAGCAAACACGTCCTTGGTCTTACCAGTGTAAACAAGCTTCTTTTCCATGATGACATTCCTCCATGTATGAAATTGAAATGGATGCTGAGTGTATTTGGGATAAAAAATGGAACAGGCGAAAAGGAAAACGGGGATATAGACAAAAAAGGAGCACAACGAAACAAAGAGGAGGGGCGAAGCCGCCTCCACCGCCCAGAGAGGCCTCCGTCTGAAAGACGGCCCGGTAGATCTCATTCGGGGTGGGGAACAGCATTCCCCAGAGGGGGGTGGAGAGGATCCACAGGAGCAGTACCCCGCCATACCGTCCCCTCCCAAGGGGGAGATAGAGAGCGGCCATGGCCACGGCACAGACAGCCGTAAAGAGGGCGGCGAAGAAAATATCCATGCCCGCGGGGATGGACCACAGGGCGATGCAGCAGTAAAAGACCTTCTGCAGATGGGAGATCAGGGCGGACAGGGCGCCGAGAGCAGCGCCAATGAAGCAGATAGGAATCGACTTCTTCATGACGCGCCTCCACAGTGAGCGGGCTGCCTCTTACTGTCCCAGCTCGGCCTGGAGCTTCTTCTCCTTTTCGGCGATCTGGGCGGCCATGCTCTCCCTCGCCTGGTCCAGCCGGGCGGCCAGCTCGTCGTCGGAGACAGACAAAATCTGGGCGGCCAGTACAGCGGCGTTCTTAGCCCCGTTGATGGCCACAGTGGCCACAGGAATGCCGCTGGGCATCTGGACGGTGGCGAGCAGGGCGTCCAGCCCGTCCATAGCGCCCCCCTTCATGGGGATGCCGATGACCGGCAGGGTGGAGTTGCCCGCAAAGGCCCCGGCCAGGTGGGCCGCCATGCCGGCGGCACAGATGAGGACACCGAAGCCGTTTTCACGGGCGCTTTTGGCAAAGTCGGCGGCAGCGGCGGGGGTGCGGTGGGCGCTGAGGATATGGGCCTCGAAGGGGATGCCAAAGCTCTGGAGCTGCTCACAGGCTCCCTTCACCACCGGCCAGTCGGAATCCGAGCCCATGATGACAGCGACTTTTTTCATCAAAACCTCTCCTTTGTCAAAAAAGATTCAGGCTATCTGCGGGTACAGATAGCCTGATAGAATGTTAGTGTTCGGCCTTGGGCAGATTGGGGCCGTAGCCAGTGACGAACCTAGGAGAAAACACCCGGATAAAGCCCATGACTAAGCCCCCTTCCATCCATTAGGGTTCCATTTTATCGAAAAAACGCGGGCTTTGCAAGAGAGGGAATGAATTTCGTAGGCTTGTACAAGGAATTGCGAAATACGGGACAAAAAAGTTGGCATCCTCTGCTCACAGCAGGCCGGCAGTGTCCAAAATACGGGATACCGCAGCGGCTCGGAGGGACCAGGCCGCCGCCGCGCCGTAGCTCTGGCGGCGCTGAGAGACGAAGCCGGGGGCCTCCTCCAAGGCGTGCTGACAGAGGGTGAGGAACTCCCGCTCGTCATGGGCTCCGTAGACCACGTCGGGGAAGATCTCTACCTGCTCGGGCCACAGCATAGACACGATGGGCTTCCCGGTAGACAGGTACTCATACAATCGACCAGAGATCACATCGCTGTCCGGCCGGTCCTCCCGCAGCAGCTCCAACAGCACATCGCAGCGGAACAGCCAGTCGGGTACCTCATTGAGAGGGCAGGGGCCGGCCAGCGCCACGTTGGGCTGCCGCCTGAGTCGAGGAAGGAGGGGATTGTCCTCCTGCCGGCCCAGCAGCAGGAAGGTCCAGCCAGGCCGCTCCCTGGCGGCGTAAAGGATGGGGGACAGATCGAGTTCCCGGTGGATGACCCCGGCCCAGCCCAGCACCGGGCCGTGGACCTGGGGCAGAGGGTCCGACTGAATAGAGCCCCCCTCGCCGGAGAACATGGGGTAGTTGACCCCGTTGGGCAGTTGAGCGATGTTAGAGCTGCAGGGGGACAGCCGGTCGGCCAGCAGGGGGGAGGCGGCGAAGACTATGTCGGCGTTGTTGGCCAGGGCGCCCTCCCACAGTGGGGGCAGCTCCTCCCAATCCCGGTCGCAGTCGTAGACAAGCCCGTCATATTCCAGGTGGTCCAGCAGGTGGACCTGCTCTGGACTGGTGGTCCACAGCAGGGGTGATTGGAAACGGTGGCGGGCGGCCTTGTCGGCGATGAATCGGCCCAGCTTCCTCTGGTTGCGCAGGAACAGCCGGGAATACTGCTCCGACACCGGGAATAGGGTGGGGGGAAGGGTGTAGACCGTCACGTTGGGGCGCACCTTCTGCCCCTTCTGCCGAAAGCTCCGGTCCCGTCTGCCGGCAGGGGGAGCGAAATATAAGATCTGTGTGTCCCGCAGCCGGGAGAGGAGCTGCTGGGTCCGGCCCGGAGAGGTGCTCCAGGGCTCATTGGATAGACATAGGATCTGCTTCAAAGAGGAGACCTCCCGGTAAAATGACATTGACTTATGGGACCTTTTTACCTATTATAGTATGGAGAGGGAGATACCGTCAAGCGGGCGGTTTTTCCTGCCCCCCTCTGGCTGGCGGAGCCGGGGGTGGCAGGGGCTCCGTCTGGAAAGGAAACGAGAATGCTGGAAGCCTTATTGAATTTGGATGCCTCGCTGCTGCTGGCCATTCAGGACCTGCGCTTGGACTGGCTGGACCCCATCGTGGCCTTCTACACCCAGCTTGGCAACGCCGGGCTGCTGTGGATCGTACTGTCCCTTTCCATGCTGTGCTGGCGGCCTACCCGGCGGGCGGGGGGCCTGGCGCTGACAGCTATGGTGCTGGGACTGCTGGTTACCAATGTGACCATAAAGCCGCTGGTGGAGCGGACCCGCCCCTGGCTGGACCTGCCCATCCTTCCCCTGGTGGTGGAAAACGACCCCCATTCCTTCCCCTCCGGACATACCTGTGCCGCCTTTGCGGCCGGGGTGGCTTGGGCCAAGACCCTGCCCTGGCGCTGGGGACGGATCGGGGCTGTACTGCTGGCGGTCCTGATGGGGCTGTCCCGGCTGTATGTGGGAGTCCACTATCCCACGGATGTGCTGGCTGGGGCTTTGATTGGAACACTGTGCGCCTGGGTGGCGCTGAAGCTGGACGGTTACAGGACGGATCGGTTGAAAGAAAATAGGAAAGGAGCCAAGTGATATGTGGAAGAACGTCGGTTATTACAACGGAGAAATTGGCCCTCTGGAGGAGATGAAGGTGCCCATGGGGGACCGGGCCCTCTACTTCGGCGACGGCATCTATGAGGCCGCCTGTGTGGCCAACCGCGTCCCCTTCGCGCTGGAGGACCATCTGGACCGGATGTATAACAGCCTCCGGCTGCTGGAGATCCCCTTCCGGATGGAGCGGGACCAGGTGCGGGCCGAGCTGCAGAAGGTCATCGAAGCGGCGGAGGAGGCCCCCTACCACTTCTTGTACTGGCAGGTGTCCCGGGGCGTAGCCCCCAGAGGGCACGCCTTCCCTCCGGCAGAGGTGGCCCCCACTTTGCTGGCCTATGTGCGGCCCCACAGGATGAAGGACCTGAATCAGCCCTATCGGCTTATCTCCCTAGAGGATAACCGGTACAAGCTGTGTCATATCAAGACACTGAATCTGATCCCAAGCGTACTGGCCAGCCAGCGGGCGGCGGAGCGGGGATGTGACGAAGCTGTGCTCCATCGAGGCAGCCGAGTCACCGAGTGCGCCCACAGCAATATCTCCATGCTGAAGGACGGAGTGCTGCGCACCGCCCCCACAGACGAGCTCATCCTCCCCGGCATCGCCCGGAAGCATCTGATTGCCCTGGCGAAAGAGAACGGCGTCCCGGTGGTGGAGGAACCCTTCTCCATGGTGGAGCTGATGAACGCGGACGAGGCCATTGTCACCAGCTCCAGCGCCCTGTGCATGGGAGTGGAGTCCATCGACGGCATCCCTGTGGGTGGCAGGGATCGGGAACGATTCCATTTACTCCAGAGCGCCTGTATGGAGGAATTCCAGCGAGAAACCAAGGCCAGGTGAGATGGACGTTAATAAAGAGCGCGGACAGAAACCCTGTCCGCGCTCTTTTTCGTTTATGAACAAAATCAGCGGGGGTGAATCGTCTGCCGCAGCCGGTTCCAGAGCCAATAGAGAAGGAAGGAGCCCAAATAGGCGGCAACTAGACGGCCAATTAGCAGCAGAGAGAGGGAGTGGACGCCCAGCTTCTGCAGGATAGCGGTGGCGTAGGTCAGCACCAGGCAGTGGACAAAGAACACAAAGAGAGAGGCCTGGTACAGCCAGTTGAGGAACCGCCGGAGCAGAGGGCCGCAGTTCTTCAAGGCGGCGCACAGCTCCATCAGCAGGTAAATGGACAGGAGGTTGGAGAGGGGCTTCATCAGCTCCAGGTTAAAGAATACCACCCCGGCGGAAAATTCCAGATAGCACAGGCCCAGATAGGTCAGCACCACCAGCCCTGAGCCCAGGATGGCCCACAGCCGGCGGGCCGGGGCCGGGCGCTCCGGCCGGAGATAGCCGGCGTACAGACCGGCCACCCAATAGAACAGATAGGTAATGAACAGCTTGCCCTGATAGGGCGCGAACCAGGGAAGGGCCCGGGCGGCCGCGCCCTGGAGCCAGAGAGCGGCTAGCATGACCACCAGGGCGCCCGCACAGCCGGCCAGCCAGCCCACACGTCGGACCAGCTGCCGCCACAGGGGGCGCAGGAGATAGAGCTGCATGACCACCAGTACATAGTAGAACTGGGCGGACAGAGAGCCGAACCATAAATAATTTCCCAGCTCTGCCAGACTGCCCCGCACATAGCCGATGGGCAGAAAGCAGAGATAGTAGAACAAAGTCCAAAAGAGGTAGGGGAAATAGACCTTTTTGGCCCGGCGCAGGATATAGGGCCCGTAGGGGGACAGGGTGTCCCTCGCCAGCTCCAGCCCCATCTTCATCCCGCCGCTGAACAGAAAGCCGGGGACAGCACACCGGCTGAGAAGCCAGGGGACAAAGACCACCGCCCCCTGCCAGGAGGTGGGGTCGGCGTCGGTGATGCCTAGAGACATGACGTGGATCATGATGACCAGCAGGCAGCACAGGGCATTGAAGTCATCTAAAACAGGCAGGCGGGAGGGGGGACGCTCCAGCCCGACGGACGGATGAGCGGTGTTGTGCAAGGCGGACACTTCTCTCTCTCCGGCCGAAGCCGGGTGATGGACGGCGTTCTTCGCCAGAATTCGTTTTTAGTATAAGGAACTGGCAAAATAAAGTCAAGAGCGCCCCCGCCTGGATTCAGGCAGGGGCGCACAGCTTGTCGAAAAAGCCCTCCTGCAAGGAGTTCCGGCACCCGCAGGCGACGGAATAAATTTTGATTCAGTCATTTCCGACGACATGCGCGTCGGAAATGACACTTCTCGCGCAGGGTGGGCCGACTTTTCCGTAAGGAATCGAGGCCCATCCTGCGTGCGTCTTTTCTCGAAAAAGTGGCTCTGCCACTTTTTCGAAAGCCTCAGCGCCCCCGCCTGGATTCAGGCAGGGGCGCAAGCGGCAGGATCAGGGGATGATGAGCCAGGCGTCGAACTGGAAGCCCTCGGGAGAAACATCGTGGCTCCAGCATCCCAGACACCAGATGTTCCAGGCGTCCTCCAGGAGATGGTGCCCCACCAGCAGGTCGCACCCGTCCGGGACGGGGACGGCGGGGTTGGGGAGATACATCTCGTCGCCGTTTTCGTCTGTTTTGGTGGAGTAGTAGGTGGCCTCAATAGGCTGTCCGTCCACCAGGATGGTGGAACTGCCCGCTGTGGCGGTGATGGTCACCCCGCGGTACCGAGCGGTGGCGGTCTGGCTGTCCTCGTCCCAGCGGTACTCCGCTCCCAGCCTCTCGCAGAGCTGGCGGAGGGACAGATGGCCCAGGCGCAGCCCCTCCAGGTCATAGACCGGGCTGGGCGGGTCCATCAGGAAGGGCCGCAGACGGGGGTCCAGTTCCGCCTCTCTGGCGGGGGAGCCGTCCACGGGGAACTCCCACTGGTCAAAGACGATGGAATCCACCTGGGTCAGGTCCACCACCTGTTCAAACTGATGGTTCACGTCTCCCAACTGTGCCAGAGTCAGGATGGAGCCGTCCTTCATCTTCAGATAGAACAGGTCGGTGGCAACGCCCAGGTCAGTGATAGAGTCGGCGTAGGAGGACCAGTCCCCGAGGCGTTCCAACTCGTAGGAGTAGGACACTGGGGTGAGGATAAGCTCCTTCAACCGGCCCCGGAGCCCCAGAAACTCATTGGAGATGACCTCCAGGTCCGGGGTGACGCGGATGGGCTCCACCACAGAATCCATAGGCAGCCGTACGGCGTAATCCCGGCCCATAAAGGCCAGCCATACATTCAGAGGCTCCTCCAAAGGGCCGACATACTCGCCGAACTGAATGTCGATCTGCCAGGAACGGCTGGTGCCGCTGGGATTGGGGAGGTCATGGATTCCCATACTGCCCGAATGGGTGCGAAGATCGTAGGAGATCCCATCGGGGCCGGTGCTGCCGCTCTCCAGCAGCCTGCTTACCATATCCTCCCCCCAGGGCTCTCGGTGGGCCTCGGCAAAGGCCCGGTTGCTCATCAGGTCGTCGATAGCCTGCTGATTCAGCCCTTCCACAGTGAGAACAACAAAGACGTTTTGACCGTCATAGAGCATACTGTCCGCCGTCAGGCGGTAGTCCTCGTTTTCCACGCTTTTGATGGTGTCCTGTACATAGGGCTCCACCACGCTGGCGTCCCCCCGTGTGAAAAACAGGTCCAGTACCCCCATCTGGTAGGCCGCCGCCAGGGCGGCCCCCGTGGTCAGTGCCAGGGTGGCGGCCAGCAGGACCGCCCATTTCATTTTTTTCTTCATACTGTTCTGCCTTGGACCTTCCGGCGGAGCGGAAGCCGCCTCTTCCTGCTCCAGCGCCGCCTCGACACGGGAGAGGATGGCTTCCGGGTCCAGCTCGGGGTACTCCTCGGGCAGACCTAAGTCGTTCCACAGCTCATGAATGTGACTGGACACAGGGCGTCCCTCCTTTCCCACACAGGGCCTCCCGCAGCTTATGCCGTCCCCGTGCCAGCCGGGTCCGGGCAGTGGCCTGGTTCAGCCCCAGCTCTTTGGCCACCTGGTGCAGCGGCTCCTCCTCAAAGTAATAGCGCCGGAACAGAGTCCGGTCCGGCTCCTCCATGCCGTCCACCAGCCGCCGGAGCTGACTGTGGAGCTGGTTCCGCTCCGCCAGCTCTTCGGGGCCCGGCCGGCTGTCGGGAAGATGGTCTGGAATGGCGTCCGTTTCCCGCCGCCTTCTGACCCGGTCGATGGCCAGATTCCGGGCGGTCACCGCCAGCCATGGCCGGAGGGAGCGGACCGGGTCCAGCGATTCCCGGCTGCGCCACAGGGCGAGAAAGGTGTCGGAGACCACTTCCTCCAAATCCTCCCTCAGCGGCTCAGGGGCCAGGGCCCTGGCGGCTACTGCGGCCACATAATGGGTATACCGCCGGATGGTATCCTCCAGCGCGGCGCGGTCGCCCTGGGCCAGCGCCAGGACCAGACCTGTTTCGTCCAAGGAGCTTCCTCCTCTCTGTTTCAGTAGGGTGTAGACCATTCGTACGTTTGGTTCTGCTTATAGGTACGGCTGGGGGTGGGGCGGCGTTTCACAGTATCGAAAAAAATCTGCCGGCAGAGCAGCTGCCGGCAGAACAACGTCAATAGGTCCGTTCACAGATCGCCTGGATCTTGGCCTGGAGGCCCTTTAAATCCTCAAATGTTTCCGGCCGCCGCCGGGGGTCCCGGAGGATGGCCGCCGGGTGGAACAGGGCGGTCATATGGATACCGGCCTTTTCGAACCACTGGCCGTGCTCCTTTGAAATCTTAAAGTCCTCCTTGATCAGACGGATGGCGGCGACGCGCCCCAGACACACAATGATTTTGGGGCGAATCAGGGCGACCTGGTTGCGGAGATAGCCGATGCAGGCGTCCTGCTCCGAGTTGAGAGGGTCACGGTTCTGGGGCGGGCGGCATTTGACGATATTGGCGATGTATACGTTCCTCTTCCGGTCCAGGTCGATGAGCTCCAGCATATCGTCCAGCAGCTTCCCGCCCCGGCCTACGAAGGGCTCGCCCTGCAAGTCCTCGTTCTCTCCAGGGCCCTCCCCGATAAACATGACTTCCGCGTTTGGCACACCTGCCCCAAAGACCACGTTGTGCCTAGTGTCCGCCAGGGCGCATTTCTGACAGGACATACAGGCCTGTTCCAGAGGTCCCCAATCCAGCATCGCCACCGCTGATCACTCCTTTCTATATCTCAAAGCTCCTTGCTTTCAGTATAACACGATTTACCTGCCGCGCAAAGAAAAAGATTACTCCAGACCCTATAAAAACAGGATAGTTCCTGAATCAAACTCTGCAAATAAAGAGAACACATCCTAGAAAATCCCAGTCTTCACACAAAAATACAATTTTTCCTGCAAAAAACGGGAATACTTGTCAGATGAGGCATTGTCAAGCAACAGGATATTGTGGTATGATACCGATTGAAAAAGAATCTTATCTGTATCTTTCTAAGGAGGAAACTGGGATGCGAGGAGTGCATACCGTAGTCAACGACATTCGCCGCAAGGTTTTTACCGAGGTGGCGAGGATGTCCTTTGAGGGCGGCGACTATGGGGAGACGCTTAGACGCCTGCCCCATAAGATCATCCCTGGCGAGGTGGCCCGTTACCGCCAGAATATTTTGGTGGAGCGCGCCATCGTCAGCGAGCGGCTGCGCTTGGCCATCGGCCTGCCTCTGCGGGATCTGAATGAATACGCCCCTACCATCGACCATCTGGAGGACAGCGTGGTGGCGGAGAAGTACTATGAGCCCCCGCTGATCAACATTATTCCCTTTGCCTGCAACGCCTGCCCCCCAAAGCAGGTCCGGGTGAGCAATATGTGCCAGGGCTGTCTGGCTCATCCCTGTCGGGAAGTCTGTCCTAAGGATGCCATTAAGGTGGTCCAGGGTAAGAGCGTCATCGACCAGGAGAAGTGCATCAAGTGCGGCAAGTGCGTGGACCAGTGCCCCTATAACGCCATTATCAAGTTTGAGCGGCCTTGCGCCGAGGCCTGCGGCATGGATGCCATTAGCTCTGACGAGCTGGGCCGGGCCAAGATCGACTATGACAAGTGCGTATCCTGCGGAATGTGTCTGGTCAACTGCCCCTTCGGCGCCATCGCGGACAAGAGCCAGATCTTCCAGATGATCCAGGCCATCAAGCGGGGGGATCGAGTCGTCGCCGCTGTGGCCCCCGCCTTCGTCACCCAGTTCGGTGAGAATGTGTCCGCCGCCCAGATGCGGGAGGCTATGCTCCAGGTGGGCTTTGCCGATGTGCGGGAGGTGGCGGTGGGCGCCGACCTGTGCACCATCGAGGAGGCCAAGGACTTTTTGGAGAAGGTGCCGGACGAGCTCCCCTTCCTGGCCACCTCCTGCTGTCCCTCCTGGTCTGTGATGGCTAAAAAGCTGTACCCCCAGTTCAAGGACAACATCTCCATGGCCCTGACGCCCATGGTGCTTACGGCCCGGCTCATCAAAAAGGAGGACCCCGAGGCCCGTGTGGTATTCATTGGCCCCTGCGCCGCTAAGAAGCTGGAGGCCTCCCGGCGTACCATCCGAAGCTATGTGGACTTCGTCCTCACCTTTGAGGAGATGCAGGGCGTGTTCGACGCTAAGGGCGTGGACCCCAGCAAGATGCCCGGCGATCCCGAGAACGACTTTATGCGAGCCACTGGCGCTGGCCGTGGCTTCGCGGTGACGGGGGGAGTGGCCGCCGCGGTCAAGGCTGCCATCAAGGAGCTGGACCCCGAAAGAGAGGTTCTGGTGGAGCACGCCGATGGTCTGCGGGAGTGCCGGAAGATGTTGGCAATGGCTAAGGCCGGCAAGTATAATGGCTATCTATTGGAAGGGATGGGCTGTCCCGGCGGCTGTGTGGCCGGCGCGGGAACCATCACTCCGGTGAAGAAGAGCACCACCGCTGTGGCCGCCTATATGCAGACATCCTGTAGCCAGAGCGCGCTAGAGTCCCCCGTAGCCCAGCGATTGGAGGAGCTGGAGAGGCTGGAGGATGAGGCTGAAGTCAACTGAACCCCTGTTTGTCGGAGATGACAATGGATCCGCCCGCGCCCGTTCCGGGTGCGGACGGACTTTTTTGTCAGAAAAGAAAAACGAGCACAACATATTGCGATGGAAAGAAGAGAGTAGCACAAGATATCAATGGGGCTGGACTGGTTGGAAGTTATTGTAAACTAAATGGAACAGATGTTTTTGTAAAGAAACCGCCGATTTCGAAGGAAAGCGGCGGTTTTTTCTATAAAAAACCATGAAAAAAAGACTTGCATTTTATGTCAACACCTTTTATACTAAAAGGCAAGGTGGAGTAAAGTGGAGTAAAATCCCTATATAAACCACTAAAGTGGGGGAGAGGTGAGGAACATGACCGGCACATACGAGCACAGCATCGATGCTAAGGGCCGGCTGTTCATCCCCGCCAAGCTCCGGGAGGAGCTGGGGGTCACCTTCTACCTGGCTATGGGCGTGGACGCCTGCCTGGCCATCTATCCCCAAGCCACCTGGGATCGCTTTACTGAAAAATTCGCTTCCCTGCCAATGAGCCAGTCCAAGGCCATGCGGCCGCTGTTCGCCAACGCCGCCAAGTGCGAGCTGGACAGCCAGGGGCGCATCGTCATCCCCCAGAAGCTGCGCAAATATGCCGGCCTGGAGAAGGATGTAGTCATCATCGGAGTCAATGACCGGGCGGAAATCTGGTCCGCCGATGCCTGGAATGCCCAGGAGGAGGAAGAAATGACGCCGGAGAAGATGGCTGCCTGTATGGCGGAGCTGGGATTCTGATATGAGTGAGTTTACCCACTACCCAGTTCTGCTCAATGAGTGCATTGAGGGGCTGAATATCCGCCCGGACGGCGTGTATCTGGACGGGACCTTGGGCCGGGCAGGCCACAGCCGGGAGATCGCAAAGAGATTGAATACCGGGCGGCTCATCTGTGTGGACCGGGACGAGGCGGCCTTGGAGTCTGCGGATCGGCGGCTGGACGAATACATGGATAAGGTCACCCTGGTCCACAGCAACTTTGACCGGGTGGGCCAGATTATAGAGGAGCTGGAGTTGTCCGGTGTGGATGGGATGCTCTTTGATTTAGGGGTGTCCTCCCCGCAGCTGGATGACAGCTCCCGTGGGTTCTCCTACATGGCTGACGCCCCCCTGGATATGCGGATGGACCGGTCTGAGGGGCTGACCGCCGCGGAGGTGGTCAACACCTGGAGCCAGGAGGAGCTGCGGCGCATCCTCTTTCAGTACGGTGAGGAACGCTGCGCTCCTCAGATCGCCGCTGCTATCGTCCGCCGCCGGGCGGAGAGGCCTATCCTCTCTACTCTGGAGCTGGTGGACATCATCAAAAGCGCTATGCCCGCCAAGGCGTTGAGAGAAAAACAGCACCCCGCGAAGCGGACCTTTCAGGCCATTCGGATCGCGGTCAACGACGAACTGTCTTCTGTGGACCGGATGCTCCAGGGGGCGGTCTCCCATCTCAGCAGAGGGGGAAGGCTGGCGGTGATTACGTTCCACTCTCTGGAGGACCGCATTGTCAAGACCAGCCTGGCCGGTTTTGCCAGGGGATGTACCTGCCCGCCGGATTTTCCCGTCTGCGTCTGCGGCAAGACGCCGGACATCCGGCTGGTGAATAAAAAACCCATTCTCCCCTCTGCCCAGGAATTGGAGGAGAATCCCCGCTCCCGCAGCGCCAAGCTGCGGGTGGCGGAAAAATTGTGAAGGGCACGTCCGGCGTGCCCGCTTCCTACCAAAGAGAAGGAGTGAGCGCTATGGCCGCCCGCCGTCGCAGCACAACCGTATATAACACCTATGGCAGCGTGGCCTATGCCCCCGCCTATGACGGCTCTGCCGTCCGTGCCCCCAGAAGGGAGGAGGAGCTTCAGCGCCGTCCCCAGCCCAAGACACGGGAGCACGTCCGCCGCAAGCAGCTGACCCGCACCCAGGTCCAGGTCCGAGAGGCCGGTCAGGTGGCTCCCTTCGCGGTGGTGGGATTCATTGCGGTGGCAGTCTTTGCGGCCCTGCTCATTACCAGCTTTGCCCAGTTTACCGCCCTAAATGGGGAGGTGGTATCCCTCCAAAACCAGCTGACCACACTCCAGACAGAGAACGCTACCTTGTCCGC
This sequence comes from Flintibacter sp. HCN-6482, assembly GCF_037892565.1. Classification (NCBI taxonomy): domain Bacteria; kingdom Bacillati; phylum Bacillota; class Clostridia; order Eubacteriales; genus Flintibacter; species Flintibacter sp. HCN-6482. Next base: position 69,087 of record NZ_JBBKBK010000002.1, read on the forward strand.
CCAGTACGAAAAGGTCTTTGATATGGAGACGATCCAGGCCGCGGTGGGAGAGAGCATGGTGCGGCCCACCAGCGACCAGGTAGAGTACATCGATTTGTCCGAGCCGGATACCGTGGTGGTCTACGGTGAGCAGGAGGCTTCCGGAGGCATCGTCGGCGCCCTGAAGGCAGCGGGCACAGTGTTGGGAGAAATGATTGAATATTTCCGCTGAACCGGCCATATAGATGAAAGACGAAAGATAGAGCAAGGGGCGCAAGAAAGGATATTTCTTGCGCCCTTCTACCGCAAAGGAGGGAAGCGTTATGCGGGAGGAATACGGGAGAAAAAGCCGCCAGAGCGCGGGCGGCGGGACCCGGGGCAGCCACTCCAAACGGTCTATATTCCGGCGCACGGTCTTCCTGATGGCGGTGTGCGGTGTGCTTATGTTCATCCCTCTGTTTTGGAAGCTGTGGAACATCGCCATTGTCAACCATGACTACTACCAGCAGCTGGCCACCAAGCAGCAGACGCTGGACCTGTCTGTATCCTCCAGCCGGGGGAACATTTACGACCGAAACGGCAACGTGCTGGCCATGTCAGCCACAGTATACAACCTGATCTTATCCCCCAACGACCTGGAAAAGAGCGTGTCCAAAAAGGACTTTACCGATGAGGAGGGCAATCTGGACCAGGCGGCTTACGAGGCGGCGGTGGCCGCCAAGCAGGACCAGATGGTCCGGGACCTGATGGCTCTCGTCCCCGGCCTGGACGAGGAGAGAGTAGATACCCAGGTGCACGCCACCAAGTATTCCTACCGTGAGATCAAGAAGAACATCGAGGAGGAGGAGGCCCAGGCCATCCGGGAATACATCACCGAGAACAAGACCTCCGCCTACCTATACCTTACTCCCGGGACCAAACGCTACTACCCCTACTCCGGCCTAGCTGCCCAGGCCCTAGGGTTTGTCAATGACGAGGGGGGCGCCTACGGTATCGAGGCGGCGTACAACGACGTGCTGGAGGGCACCGCCGGCCGGGTGGTCACCACCAAGACCGGAGCGGGCACCCAGATGTACAACGCATACTCTGATTTCGTGGACGCCATTGACGGCTATGACTTGACCCTGACTATCGACGCTACCATCCAGTCCTATCTGGAAAAAACCATTGAGGAGGGCATCCAGGACTATGACGTGCGCAACGGCGCCTTCGCCATTGCCATGGACCCCAACACTGGCGCTGTCCTGGGGATCGCCAGTTCCCCGGACTTTGATCCCAATAACTACTCAAAAATTCTGGATGATATGCTGAATGGAAAGATGGATGAGAACACTCAGGCCATCTACGAGCAGTTGAAGGCGGACAATCCGGAAAATCTGACCGACGCCGAGCTCATGGCACAGGCAGAGAGTCAGGCATACAGTCAGGCCGTGATGAGCCAGTGGCGGAGTAAGGCCATCGACGATACCTATGAGCCGGGCTCTACCTTCAAAGCCCTGGTGCTGGCCGCCGCCCTGGAGGAGGGGGTGGTGAGTGAGAGCGACACCTTTTACTGCTCCGGCAGCGTGAAGATCGCCGATCACACGATTCACTGTTCCAAGGTCACTGGCCACGGTTCCCAGACCCTGGCGGAGGCGGTGGGCAACTCCTGCAACCCCGCCTTCATCGCCATCGGTCAGCGGCTGGGCATCGATTTGTTCTACGACTATTTCGAGGCCTTCGGCATGAAGGAAAAAACAGGCATTGACCTGCCTGGAGAGGGCAAGGGCGTGGTCTGGGAGCGGGAAGACATGATTCCCACTGACCTGGCGGTAGCCTCCTTCGGCCAGCGATTCAACGTCACCCCCCTCCAGATGATTCGAGGCTTTGCGGCCGTCATCAATGGCGGTAACCTGGTAAAGCCCTATGTGGTCCAGTCTATCAGTACGAAGGATGGCACCGTGGTCCAGAACACGGAGACCGAGGTCGTCCGTCAAGTGGTCAGCCAGGAGACCAGCCAGCGGGCCACCGATATCCTGGAGCAGGTGGTGTCCAAGGGGACCGGCAGGAACGCCTATGTGGCGGGGTACCGCATCGGCGGTAAGACGGGCTCCTCGGAAACAGGGGAGACGGGGCGCACTATCGTGTCCTTTATGGGCTTCGCTCCGGCTGACGACCCTCAGGTCATCGTCCTGCTGGCCTACGACAAACCTCAGGAGAGCGCCACTAACCCCAAAGAATCCACCACAGGGGTGTACATCAGCGGCGGCAATATGGCCGCCCCAAAAGCTGGCCCCCTGATCGCCCAGATCTTGGACTATATGGGAGTGGAGAAGAAGTACAACGCCGACGAGTCCGCCGCCGTGGATGTAAATACCCCCAAAGTCACCGGTATGACAGTGGCCGATGCCAAAAAGGCGTTAGACAAGAAAAACCTGAAGTACCGCACAGTGGGCGAGGGAGAGAGCATTACCGCTCAACTCCCTGCCGCCGGGGCCAGCGTCCCAGGAGGTTCCACTGTGGTGCTATACCTAGGGGACGCGGTGCCCGAGGAGAGCGGTACTGTCCCAGATGTGGTGGGCATGAGCTATGAGGGCGCCAAGAAACGGCTGGAGGAGGCCGGGTTCTTTATGCGGGCCTCCGGCGTGTCTGTGTACTATAGTAATACCACGACTGCCAGTGACCAGAGCATCCTGGGCGGAGAAACAGCCGCCATGGGCACCGTGGTAGATGTTCAGTTCTCCAACATTGTGGAGGACGGCGCGGTAGACTCGAGATAGGGAGATCCCTCCGGCTCGCTAGACTGCTGCATCATTTTGGCAAAATTTATAGAGAATCAAACCCACCCTTGAGGGGTGACGACATGAAATTGCGCCAATTGTTGAACGGCGTCCCCCTCAAGGGGGGTAACATTGACCAGGAGATGGAAATAAATTCCATTTCTTATGACAGCCGGACCCTGGAGCCCGGCGCTCTCTTCGTGGCTCTGCCCGGAGATAAGACGGATGGTCACCGGTACATCGACACGGCTCTGGAGAGAGGCGCCGCGGCCGTCCTGTGCCAGCGGGCTCCGGATCGGCCGGGTCCCTGGCTGGTGACAGAGGATACCAGACTGGCTCTGGCCCTTCTCTCGGCCAACTGGTTTGGACATCCGGGGGACGCTATGACCCTGGTGGCGGTCACCGGGACCAACGGCAAGACCACCACCACCAGCCTCATCAAAGAATTGCTGGAGGGGACGCGCCGGGCCAAGGTGGGCCTGATCGGCACCAATCGGAACATGATAGGGCGGGAGGAGCTGCCTGCCCACCGCACCACCCCGGAGAGCTATGAGCTCCAAGCCCTTCTGCGCCAGATGCTGGACAATGGCTGTACCTATGTGGTAATGGAGGTATCCTCCCACGCCCTGGTCCAGCACCGGACGGCGGGATTGACCTTTGACCTGGGGCTGTTCACCAATCTGACCCAAGACCACCTGGATTATCACCACACCATGGAGGAATATCGAGCGGCCAAGGGACTGCTCTTTGACCAGTGCCGCCAGGCGGTGCTGAACCTGGACGACCCAGCGGGCCGCTGGTATCTGGAACGGGTCAGATGTCCGGTGTTTACCTATTCGGAAAACAGGACCCAGGCGAATTTGAGCGCCAAAAATATCCGCCTGTTCCCCAGCCACGTGGAGTTTGACGCGCTCTCCACCGGCAGGTTAGTCCGCGTCCACCTGCCCATCCCCGGAGGGTTTTCCATCTACAACGCCCTGGCGGCCCTGTCCGCCGGACTGTGCCTGGGCCTGGGTCTGAAGGAGATGGCTCGGGTCATGCCCGCGGTCCACGGGGTAAAGGGCAGGGTGGAGGTGGTCCCTGTTCCTCCGGCCTATACCGTCATCATCGATTACGCCCACAGCCCCAACGCCCTGGAGAACATCCTGACCACCGCGCGGGACTTTACCGCCGGGCGTCTCATCTGTCTGTTTGGCTGCGGGGGAGACCGGGATAAAACCAAACGGCCCATTATGGGGGCCATCGCCCAGGACCTGGCCGATGTGGTGGTGGTCACCTCGGATAATCCCCGGACGGAAGATCCCCAGGCCATTATCACCGATATCCTGTCCGGTATGGAGGGGGAGCTGGAGAAGGTCCATGTGGAGCCGGACCGGCCTGCGGCCATCGGCTGGGCCCTGTCCCAGGGACAGCTTGGCGATGTGATCGTGCTGGCGGGCAAGGGCCATGAGACCTATCAGGAGATCAACGGCGTGTTCCATCATCTGGACGAGCGGGAGATCGTAGCCGACTGGTTTGCCGCGCAAAAAACGCCTCCTAAGGCGGCCGCCCAAGCGCGGGCCGGCACGGCGCTGGCGGGGAGTGGGGCGGAGCCGTGAGAAAGGCGCGCCATTTCCGAGAAAAGGGACGGGAAAGTGTGTGCAAAGGCTTAAAACTCTGCCGGAACGACAAGAAAGGACTGGAAAAACTCCGGCGGGCATAGTATAATAATAGGCCGCATATGCGCGGTTTGACTTACTTGAGAGAAAGACGACCTGGAGGGGTTCCGACATGACATATATACTGAGCTTTATCGTGGCCTTTGGCGTGGCCGCTATCGCGGGCCAGATCCTGATCCCGCTGCTTCGCCGGCTGAAGGCGGGCCAGTCCATCCGGGAGGATGGACCCACCTGGCACATGGCCAAACAGGGGACCCCCACCATGGGCGGCATCATGTTTATCCTGGCCATCGGCGTGGCCGTGCTTACCGCCGGGTGGGAGGACCTGCTTCGGGGAAGCCGAAACCACCTGTATGTGTTTCTGTTTGCTCTGGTCTTCGGGATCATCGGCTTTATTGATGACTTTCAGAAGCTGCGCCACCACGCCAACGAGGGACTGACTGCCGGTCAGAAGTTCCTGCTCCAGCTTGCGGCGGCTATCGTCTTCACTGTGCTGCTGCGCGGAAGCGGCTATCTGACCCCCAATTTGTATATCCCCTTCCTGAATGTAGAGCTGGCCCTTCCCTGGGTGGTGTACATGGTGTTCGCCGCTTTTGTCATGGTGGGCACTGTCAACGCCGTCAACCTGACCGACGGCATCGACGGGCTGGCCACCGGCGTCACCATCCCTGTGGCCCTGTTCTATGTGGGCGTATCCGCCTGGTACGGCCGGGATGACCTGACGGTACTCTCTGCTGCCCTGGCCGGCGGTCTGTCCGCCTTCCTGCTCTATAACTTCCATCCCGCCAAGGTCTTTATGGGGGACACAGGCTCCCTCTTTCTGGGCGGTATGGTGTGCGGGCTGGCCTTCGCCCTGAATATCCCCCTGGTCATCCCCATCATCGGCCTGGTCTATGTGGCTGAGGTGCTGTCCGATATTATCCAGGTAGTCTATTTCAAGAAAACAGGCGGAAAGCGGTTCTTTCGCATGGCGCCCCTCCACCACCATCTGGAGATGGGCGGCTGGAGCGAAACCAAGCTCTTTTGTGTCTTTTCCGGACTGACGTTGGTGCTGTGCGTCGTGGCCTTTCTGGGAGTAATGAACCGCTATCCGGTCTGACGCCGGGAGAGAGCAGCCCCGCGCTTTTCCGGATCCCTGTCCGAGTACGTCCCCATTTGATCAAAGGAGGTGGACATTATCGCCAGAAAAGCAAAACGTGACCTGACCATGGAGGAGCAGCTGGCCCGCGGCCCCATGGACCTGCCCTTCCTGATGCTGGTGCTCATGCTGGTGGGGATCGGGCTCATCATGATGTTTTCCGCTTCCTTTGCCTCGGCCTACTATGACTCGTCCCAAAATGTACAGAACAACCCCATGTTCTACATCCGAAGGCAGGCCGCCTATGCCGCGGCAGGTCTGCTGGTGATGTATGTGACATCCAAGATCAATTACCAGCGTTTTCGCTGGATGTCTGTCTTTGTGCTGGTGGGCGCGATTGCGCTGCTGGTGCTGGTATTGACGCCCATTGGCGTAGAGATCAATCAGGTGAAACGCTGGCTCTATCTTTTCCTGGTGGCCGGCCCCACCTTTCAGCCTTCCGAGATTGCCAAGGTGGCGGTGGTCCTGTTTTTCGCGGCCCGGCTGTCCAAGCGGGACACCGAGCGGAAAAAGAAGTTTACCAACCGGACGCTCACCGGGCGGACTCTGAACCGGCTGGAGCGCATCGGCTTTTTGGAACTGGTGCCTTACGGTGCGGTGCTTTCCCTGGTGCTGGTACTGGTGGTCATGGAGCCCCATATGTCGGGTACCATCCTTATCATGGTGGGCGCCGCCGCCGTCCTTTTCGCATCAGGCATCAATCTGGGATGGTTCGTAGGGCTGGGCTCCTTTGCTGTGGCCGCCCTTACCTTTGTGGTCTTTGCCACCGACTATATGACGCGGAAGATCAACCTGTGGCTGGACCCCTGGTCCGATCCCCAGGGCGCGGGCTATCAGCCCATCCAGTCCCTCTATGCCATCGGCTCTGGCGGCCTGTTGGGCCTGGGGCTGGGCAAGAGCCGCCAGAAGTTTCTCTACATCCCTGAGCCGGAAAATGACTTTATCTTTTCTATCGTGGTGGAGGAGCTGGGCTTCATTGGAGCGGCCATCGTCCTGATCCTGTTCGCCCTGCTTATCATGCGTGGTTATTGGCTGGCCCTCCACGCCAGAGACAAATTCGGCACCCTGACCATCGTGGGTATCATCACGCTGCTGGCCGCCCAGGTATTTCTAAACATCGGGGTGGTTACCAACTTGATCCCCAACACGGGCATCTCCCTGCCTTTCTTTAGCTACGGGGGTACCGCGCTGATGATACAACTGGCGGAGATGGGCATTATTTTGAGCATCTCCCGGCAGATTCCGGCGCCGAAAAAGGACTGATAGAAAGCGTGGAGAGCTAAGATAAGGCATCTGTTCTTCACGCTCACAGAAGAGGTGTTTTATGAACATTCTGTTTACCTGCGGCGGTACCGCCGGCCATGTGAATCCCGCGGTGGCTCTGGCCCATATCTTCCAGGAGCGGCACCCAGGCTGCCGGGTCCTCTTCGTGGGGGCCGATGGAGGGATGGAAAATAAGCTGGTGCCCAAGGAGGGCTACGAGATCCGCTCCGTCACCATCACCAATTTCCACCGCTCCTTTGCCCCTGCTGATATCGCCCACAACCTGGGCACCCTGATGAATATGCGGAAGTCCAAAAAGCAGGCTCAGGCTATTCTGGATGAGTTTAAACCTGACCTGGTGGTGGGCACCGGCGGCTACGCCTCCTTCCCTGTGGTCAACGAGGCCGCCCGCCGGAAGATCCCCACCGCCGTCCATGAGTCAAACGCCGTCCCAGGTCTGACCACAAAGGCTCTGGCCAGAGTGGTGGACCGGGTGATGGTGGGCTTTGAGGAGAGCCGTTCCTACTACGACGACCCCTCCAAGGTGGTGGTCACCGGCACCCCGGTCCGGGGCGATTTTTTCAAGTATACCCGCCAGGAGGCGAGGGAGAAGTTGGGCCTCGCCGACGAGCGGCCTCTGCTGCTGTCCTACTGGGGCTCGCTGGGGGCAGAGGTCATGAACCAGAAGATGGTGGATTTCATCGCCAAGGAGTGCTATGAGGGCGCTCCCATCCGCCATATCCATGGCGCCGGCCGGGACTTCCCCTGGATGCGGGAGGAGCTTCTTCGCCGGGGGCTGAAGCTGGGGGACAACGGGGTGGAGGTCCGGGAGTATATCTATGATATGCCTCTGGTCATGGCCGCCGCCGACGTGGTCTTGTGCCGGGCGGGGGCCTCCACGATCTCGGAGATCACCGCCATCGCCAAGCCCTCGGTGCTGGTCCCATCCCCCAATGTCACTGCCAACCACCAGGAAAAGAACGCGCGGGTGCTGGCTGACCAGGGGGCGGCGATCCTCCTGCGGGAGCAGGACTGCGGGGAGCATACCCTCTACGATACTGTGGAGCTGCTGATGCAGGAGCGGGACCGGCGGGACGCTATGGTCCGGGCCCTCAACGCCATGGCTGTGCCCAACGCCGGGGAGAAGATATACCAGACCCTGCGGGAAATCATGCGAGACAAAGCATAAGAAGGGGCGGGGCCGCCTCATAAACCAAATGGACTGTTTCCGCATAGGATAGCCTGAATCAAAGAAATTTGGAGGCTATCCCATGAGCTTTTATCGAATCGAGGGCGGACGGCCCCTATCGGGCAGCCTGTCCGTTCAGGGGGCCAAGAACAGTGTCCTGCCCATCCTGGCCGCCGCCGTGTTGGCCCCGGGTCAGAGTGTCATCCACAACTGTCCCGACCTGTCCGACGTATCTGCTACCCTGGACATCCTGCGCCTTCTGGGCTGCCGGACGGAGCGGGAGGGGGATACTGTCCTGGTGGATGCCTCTGCCCTGTGCCGTTCGGACATTCCGGACCGGCTGATGCGGGAGATGCGCTCCTCTGTGATCTTTCTGGGCGCGCTGCTAGCCCGGCTGGGGGAAGCGGAGCTGACCTATCCCGGCGGCTGTGAGCTGGGCCCCCGGCCCATCGACCTGCACTTGTCCGCTCTGCGCCGTCTGGGTGCGGAGATCCGGGAGGACCAGGGGTGCCTGCGCTGCCAGGGAGGCGGAGCCCTCCGGGGAAGGGAGCTTTGCCTGAACCTGCCCAGCGTGGGCGCGACGGAAAACGCCATGCTGGCCGCTTGCGGCTGTCCGGGGGTCACCTTGATTCAGGGCGCCGCCCGCGAGCCGGAAATTGTGGACCTGCAAGGGTTTCTGCGGGCTATGGGGGCGGAGGTGTCGGGGGCAGGGACCTCGGTTATCACCATCCGGGGCGGCGTGCCGCTCCATCCGGCGGAGCACTGCGTCATGGGGGACCGGATCGCGGCGGCTACATATCTATGCGCGGCGGCCGCCGCCGGAGGAGAGGTGGAGCTGACCCGGGCGGAGCCCCAGACGCTTACCGCGGTGCTCAGTGCGCTGGAGGAGGCGGGCTGCCGCCTGACTTCCGGACCGGACCACATTCTGCTGGAGAGCCGGGGGCCGCTTCAGAGCATCCCAACTGTGCGTACCGCGCCCTATCCCGGTTTCCCTACCGATGGGCAGGCCATCCTGATGGCCGCCCTGACTGGGGGGCAGGGGACCACCATGTTTGTGGAGAATATGTTTGATAGCCGGTACGGCCATGTAGACGAGCTGCGCCGCATGGGGGCGGATATCCGGGTAGACGGCCGGGTGGCGGTAGTCACCGGGGTAGGAAGGCTCCATGGAGCCGCCGTCCGAAGCACGGACCTGAGAGGCGGGGCCGCCTTGGTGGTAGCCGGACTAGGGGCGGAGGGGACCACGGAGGTGTCCGACCTGCACCATATTTGCCGGGGCTATGAGAAGCTGCCTCAGAACCTGCGGGCCCTGGGAGCGGATATTCAGGAGCTTCCGGATTGACCAGAGGGGGACCATTGGGAACACAGAGAACCAGCGGCGAAGCTGTGCAGACTTCCGGCAGGAACCGGATGGGAGCCCGGCGGAGCCAGGGAGGATCGTATGCCGAGAAAGAACCACAGCAGAACACGCAGGAAGAACAGAGGGCGCTTTGGCCCTCTGTTCAAGCTGCTCTGCGCCCTGGCTGTGGTCATCGCCCTGACCATAGGGGCCACAGTATTTTTCCAGGTGGAGACCATCGCTGTGACAGGAAACAGCCGCTATACACAGCAAGAGGTGATAGACGCCTCCGGCATCCAAATCGGCGACAATCTCTACCGAATGAATAAGTATCAGATCGGGAATCAGGTGCTGCGGCAGCTGCCCTATGTGGAGAAGATTCTGATCCGCCGCTCTCTGCCCAGCACCATCGTCATTACGGTGTCCGAGTGGGACGCTGTCGCCCAGATCCTGCCCCCGGAACCGGGTGCGGCGGTGACAGTGGAGGAACCGGAGCAGCCGGCGGAGGACCCAGAGGCCAGCTCCTCCGGCAGTCAGCCGGCCACCCTCCAGGCGGCTTCGGAGCCATGGCTCATCAGTGTGGGGGGCAAGCTGCTGGAGCCGGCGCCCGCCGACAGCGGAGCCATCGAGGTGACAGGGCTCACCGCCCTGTCACCAAAGGCGGGTACCATGCTGGAGATCCCAGAGGCGGAGCGGCCCAGACTGGATGCCCTGCTGGATCTGCTGGCCACTCTGGAGGAGATGGAGGCGGTGGATCGGGTATCCTCCATCCAACTGAGTGACACCCAGGTCAAACTGCACTACCTGGAGCGGTTTGAGGTAAAAATGCCCCTTAACGCGGACTTTAGTTATAAGCTCCGAGTGCTGGAGCAGGCGGTGGCCAAGGCGGAGGAGGAGTTTGGCAGTCAGGCATCCGGCACCATGGACCTGACACAGCAGGACTACGCCGCGGTGTATTCTCCCGATTGATGGGAAGTATTGGAAAATGACGGAAAGTTTCGTCGGAAGCGAGATTTTCTCTTGACCGGCAAAGGAAAGAGCGATACAATATAACAAAATGTAGACTTCACAAGCGGAAGCTATCCACAACAGGTTGTTTTGCGGCGATAGCTTCCACATTTACATAGGAGGAACGACAATGGCCTTCGGATTGGATATGGGTCCTGAAAGCGTAGTAAACATCAAGGTAGTGGGCGTCGGCGGCGGCGGCAATAACGTGGTCAACCGTATGGTCCGTACCGGCACCAAGGGCGTGGATTTCATCGCGGTCAACACCGACAAGCAGGCGCTGTCGCTCTCTGGCGCAGGCCAGAAGATACAGATCGGCGAGAAGCTGACCAACGGCCAGGGGGCGGGCTCCGACCCTGAGGTGGGCCGCAAGTCTGCCGAGGAGAACCGTAGCCAGATCTCCAAGGTCCTGGAGGACGCTGACATGGTCTTTATTACCGCCGGCATGGGCGGTGGCACCGGCACTGGCGCGGCCCCCATCGTGGCCGATATTGCCAAGGAGCTGGGGATACTTACCGTGGGCGTGGTCACCAAGCCCTTCCGGTTCGAGGGAATGCGCCGTATGAAGCAGGCGGAGAACGGGATTGCTGAACTGCGCAACAAGGTGGACTCACTGGTTATCATCCCCAACGAGCGGCTGAAGCTGGCCACGGACCAGAAGATCACCATGCTCAACGCCTTTGAGATTGCGGACGATGTTCTGCAGCAGGCCGTCCAGTCCATCTCTGACCTGATCAATAACACCGGCTTTATCAATCTGGACTTTGCCGATGTGTCCGCCGTCATGAAGGACGCGGGGTGCGCCCACATGGGCGTTGGCCGCGCCGCGGGCAAGAATAAGGCTGAGGAGGCTGCCAAGATGGCTATTTCCAGCCCCCTGCTGGAGACTTCTATCAACGGCGCCAAGGGCGTGCTGATCAATGTGACCGGCTCTATGGATATCGGCCTGGAGGAGGTAGAGACAGCGGCCAACCTGGTCCAAGAGGCCGCTCACCCCGACGCCAATATCATCTTCGGCGCTGCCTTTGATGAGTCCCTGGAGGACGAGATTCGGGTCACTGTCATCGCTACCGGGTTTGACCAGGCGCCCAACAGTGTTCCAACTGCCCCCAGCGCTGCTGGGGAGCGTCCCGCGGTACAGGCTCCGTCCCAGGAGGCTGGGCAGCCAGCTGGAGAGGGGCAGTCGGCCGCTTCTCCTGTTGCCGAACCGGAGAAGCCCAAGGTCAGTGACGACGACTGGGATATTTTGGAGCGTATTTTCAGCAAGAAACGCTAATTTATGATAAAAGACAAAGCAGCCCGTGCCGATGGCACGGGCTGCTTTTATGCGGATTAGAAAAACATGATGATGATGGAGGTCATGATGCCGCATACACAAAGGGCGATAGAGCTCATAGCCCCCTGGAGAGCGCCAATCTCCATGGCCTTGGAGGTACCCAGAGCATGGCTGCACGCCCCGATGGCCACCCCTTCCGCCACCGGGTCTGTGACGTGGAACAGTTTGGCGAAAAGGGGGGCAAAGATAGCGCCTATTACTCCGGCCACCAGCACGGCGGTGACTGTGATGCCCTGAATACCACCGTTGCTGTCCGAGATGGCAACAGCGATAGCGGTTGTGACGCTTTTAGGCAGGAGGGAGGAGGCAATGACACTGTCCACAGACAGCAGTTTGCACAGCAGAAGGATGGACCCAAGACTAGTGAGACAGCCGGTGAAGCACCCCGCCAGGACAGGGAAAAAATACTCCTTTAGTAGCTGACGCTGGCGGTAGATATTCAGGGCCAGCACCGCGGTCACTGGGCCCAGGAGCAGGGAGAGGACATCGCCGCCCTGCTGGTAGTCCTCATACGGGACACGGAGGGCTGCCAATACCGACAGGATCAGAGCCACGGCCACGGCAAGGGGGTTGAGCAGGAAACAGCCGGTCCGTTTCTGGATCCACTGAGCCACGCTCCAGGCCGCGCAGGTCAGCACAATGCCAAAGAAGGGGGAGGAGAAAAGAATGTCTCTCACCGGCCTTTCCCCCCTTTCCGCCGAATGAGTAGCTGGATGGTCCAGGCGGTGACCAGATAGACCAGGGGGGTGGTGACTACGGCAATAAAAAGGAAGGGGAGCAGGTAGGGAAGAAGCTTCTCCCAATGCTCCATGATGGCTACACAGGGCGGGACGAAGAAGAAGGCCATATTGTCCACCAGGAAGCCGGAGACCCGGCCAATGTGCCGCTCCTTTACCACTCCAGAAAAGAGGAGCAGCAGGAGAAGCACCAGACTGATGACCCCGGCGGGAAAGGGGAAGGGCAGCAGAAAGGAGATGCCCTCGGAAATCAGACAAACGCCGAACACAACGGCGATCTCACCCATGATGTTCAAAATACTAGCTCCTTTTCTCAGACCGGCCCACCAGGTAATCCAGGGTGACCTGGTAGAAGTCGGCCATCCGGACCAGGGTGGAGGCGTCCGGCTCCCGCTCCCGCTTTTCATATCGCCGGTAAGTGCTGAACGGGACGCCCATTCCTTTTGCCGCATCTCCTTGGGTGAGATGCCGTTCTTTTCGGAGGAGGAAAAGACGGTCAGATAATTTTGTCATTTTTTCTTTACCCCCTTGACAGCCCCAAACGGAGTAATTATAATAGAATTAACCCGTTTGGAGTATAAAAGTGGGAGGACAAATCATGATAGAATCGGTAAGAATCCTGTATGACTATGTCTTGGAATGCCGAAATGAAATGATGAAAGACCCGGACTATCGGGCTAGTGGTGAAATCGTGGATAAAAATTACAATCAGTTGAAGGGGCGGCTGAATGAGGAGGGGTGCCAGCTTTTGGACCAGCTGATGGACAGTCTGACGCACCAGCTGTGCCTGGACATGGAGTACAAATTCCAAATCGCCCTGGAAATGGGCGCGGAGTTGTATACAGCCCTCAGTCCCCGGCAGACGCCTTACTCCCAAATAGCGGTGGCGAAATAGTCTTCCGGCGTTTCGGCCCGACGGATCAGGCGGGTAGAGCCGTCCTCGCACAGCAGGACCTCGGCGGAACGGAGCCGTCCATTGTACTGATAGCCCATAGCGTGGCCATGGGCGCCGGTGTCATGGATGACCAACAGATCACCAATGTCTATCTCAGGCAGCATCCGGTCGATGGCGAATTTGTCGCTGTTCTCACACAGGGCGCCGGTGACGTCGTACTTGTGGTCACAGGGCAGGTCCTCCTTGCCCATCACAGTGATGTGGTGATAGGCCCCATAGATGGCCGGCCGCATCAGATTGGAGGCACAGGCGTCCACCCCAATATAATCCTTATAGGTGCGCTTCTCGTGGAGAACTTGGGTGACCAGGTGGCCGTGGGGAGCCAGCATGAACCGGCCCAGCTCGGTGCAGAGGGACACATCACCCATCCCCGCGGGGACCAGGATCTCCTCGTAGGCCCTCCGTACCCCTTCGCCGATGACCGCGATGTCATTGGCAGGCTGATCCGGACGGTAGGGGACGCCCACTCCGCCGGACAGGTTGATAAAGGTGATATGACAGCCGGTTTCTTCCTTCAACTCCACAGCGGTGCGGAAGAGAATGGCGGCCAGGGCGGGGTAATACTCGTTGGAAATGGTGTTGGAGGCCAGGAAAGCGTGGATGCCGAACTCCTCGGCGCCCAGCTCTTTCAGCCGGCGGAATGCCTGGGTCATCTGGGGCCGGGTCAGACCGTATTTGGCCTCCCCGGGGTTATCCATCACCTGAAAGCCCTCTTTGCTCTCGCCCAGGGTAAAGGTGCCGCCAGGGTTATAGCGGCAGGAGATCTTTTTGGGGATATAGCCGATGGTGTTCCGCAAAAAGTCGATGTGACTGATATCGTCCAGATTGATGGTGGCCCCCAATTCGGCGGCCAGCTGAAATTCCTCGGCGGGCGTATCATTGGAAGAAAACATGATCTCGTCCCCGGCAAAGCCACACCGCTGGCTCATCATCAGCTCGGTGAGGGAGGAGCAGTCCACGCCACAGCCCTCCTCCCGCAGGAGCTTCAGAATTTGGGGATTGGGGGTGGCCTTGACGGCAAAATACTCCTTAAAGCCTGGATTCCAGGAGAAGGCCCGGTACAGGCCGCGGGCGGTTTCACGGATGCCCTTCTCATCGTAAAGGTGGAAGGGGGTGGGGTACTGTTTGACGATTTCCTGGAGCTGCTCCAGGGTGACGAAGGGCCGCTTCATGGCAGATCGCTCCTTTATCTTTGGTATGGGGCGGGACAGAGAAAAGCCTTCCCAGCGGGAAGGCAAAAAACTCCCCAAGAGGGAAAAATCAAAACTAGTTTATCCCCCCAAGGGAAAAAAGTCAATGCGCGGAACGACCAACAAGCCGGCAGAGAAGAAAAAATCTTTTATCTTTCGAGAAAAAATCCCGAAAACATAACATTTTCTCTTGCGTCCTGTCGGAAATTCTGTTATGATACTTCGGAACGAGAAAGGGGGAGCGCGTCATGACCATGTATGAGCCTTTTAGCTGGCCTAAGTTTGACGGGGCCCTCATTTCTATCTGCCGCTGACAATCACAATGTGGTTGTCTTTTTTTGTGTGCCAAACGTGAAGGGAGAAATGTAAATGAATCACCACGAGCCTATCCGCGACGCCCGTCAGTTGGGCCTGCCCAAAATGCTGATCCTCGGCCTTCAGCATATGTTCGCCATGTTCGGCGCTACCGTGCTGGTCCCCATCCTGGTCCAGGGCTACGGGCTGCCCCTTTCCATCCAGACCACCCTGTTTTTCGCCGGTGTGGGCACCCTGTTCTTCCACGTATGTACCAAGCTGAAGGTGCCAGCGTTCCTGGGTTCCTCCTTTGCCTATCTGGGCGGCTTCAGCGCGGTGGCCCAGCTGGATTCCGGCATCTATGCCAATATGACCGGAGAGGAAAAGCTGCCCTACGCCCTGGGCGGCATCGTGATAGCTGGCCTGATGTATCTGGTGCTGGCCGCTCTGATCCGGCTGCTGGGCGTGCGCAAGGTCATGCGCTACCTGCCCCCCGTAGTCACCGGGCCCATCATCATCCTCATTGGCTTGTCCCTGGCCCCCAGCGCGATCAATAACGCCTCCACGAACTGGTGGCTGGCCCTTCTGTCCATCGCTGTTGTTATCGCGGCAAACATTTGGGGCAAGGGCATGATCAAGATCATTCCTATTCTGCTGGGCGTTGTGATCCCCTATGTGGTAGCGTTGGCTACCAACCAGGTGGACTTCTCCGGCATGGCCGCCGCGGAACTGGTCGGACTGCAGCCCTTTGTCTTGGCCAAGTTCGACCTTACCTCCATCCTGGTCATGGCCCCCATCGCCGTGGCGGCCATGATGGAGCATATCGGGGATATGTCTGCCATCTCCGCCACGGTGGGGGAGAACTTTATTGAGAATCCGGGCCTCCACCGCACCCTCATTGGCGACGGCATCGCCACCTCCCTGGCCGGAATGTTTGGCGGTCCCGCCAATACCACCTATGGCGAGAACACCGGTGTGCTGGAGCTGTCCCAGGTCTTTGATCCCAAGGTGGTCCGGCTGGCCGCTGTCTATGCGGTGGTGCTGTCCTTCTCTCCCAAGTTTGCCGCCGTCATCAACTCCATCCCCACCGCCATTATCGGCGGCGTGTCCTTCATCCTCTATGGCATGATCTCCGCTATCGGCGTGCGCAACGTGGTGGAGAACCGGGTGGATTTCACCAACTCCCGCAATCTTATTATTGCGGCCGTCATCATGGTGTGCGGCCTGGGCTTCAAGATCTGGGGCAACAACAACGAGTTCTCCGGACTGACCTTCCATGTGGGCGGCGCCTCCGTGACGCTGACCTCCCTGGCCATTGCGGCCATCGCTGGCATCGCCCTCAACGCCATCCTGCCCGGCAAGGACTATGAATTCGGCGCCGATGTGACCAAGGGCCGCTCCGGTGACTTTGGACGGTATTGAGTGATACATGTAGTTGGAAACGGGGGCCTTCGGAATGTCCGGAGACTCCGTTTTTATTCCATTCCTGAAAGAAAGATATAGCAAAGATGAAAAAAACATTAAATCGGGGGCAAGGTCCTTGCGCTGGAAAACAAAATAGGATAAAATGAAGCCATCAAACGGGCGACCGTATGGAATGAAGGAGGCAATGATACCATGGGATTTTTTGATAATTTCAAGGAAAAGGCCACTGACTTGGCCCAGGCCGGTGTAGCCCAGTCCAAGCGGCTGGCGGAGATCGCCAAGCTAAAGACCGCCAACATGGGCGAGGAGGACACCATCAAAAAGGCGTACATCGAGCTGGGTAAGCTGTACTACGCGGAGAAGGGTGCCGCCCCTGAGGCGGCCTATGCCGCCTCCTGCGAGAAGATCACTGCGGCCAAGGCGGCGATCGAGGCCAACAACGACCGCATCGCCGAGCTGAAGAGTTCTGCCGACGATGAGGTGGAGGTGGTCGCGCGGGTGGAGCCTGTGGAGCGCGCAGCGGAGCCGTCTGCCCATCAGGAAGCGGAGGTTCAGGAAACAGAAGCCCAGGAGAATCCGCCCCAGGAATAACACCGCCGCTAGGGGCCTGCCATGATTTGACATGGCAGGCTCTTTTTCGTATGCTCTCCCCCTTTTTCGGGCAAGCTGTGGGAGAAGGAGGAGAGCTTATGGAGCAATATTACCGTCTGCCACAGGATGTGGTGGGCCACGACCCGGTGCTGCTGTCCTACTGGGACAAGATGCCCCCACGGGCCCGGCTGCGTCTGCTGGAGAGCGATATCAGCGTATCGACCCTGGGAGAGCTGCAAAAGCTGGGGGAAGAGCTGGGACGGGATACGACCGTACCGCCCGAAATGAGGTAAAAAAGGATTTTCATTCCAACTATGATATTTTTCAGCAGAGAACTTCTGGCTGAAATGTTCTCTTTTGGTTGCGCCGCCCTGAGAAACATGATACCATAGGAAAAAAGGAGGCGGCGACCATGCTGTTTGTATGTTACCCCAAATGCACCACCTGCCAGCGGGCCAAAAAATTCCTGGACGACCGGGGCGTGTCCTACACCGAGAGACACATTAAGGAGAATAATCCTACAGCGGAAGAGCTGCGCGGATGGTGGCAGGCCAGCGGCTTGCCATTAAAAAAATTTTTTAATACCTCCGGCCTATTGTACAAGTCTTTGGAACTGAAGGACAAGCTCCCCACCATGACGGAGGAGGATCAGCTGGCACTGCTGGCCACCGACGGAATGCTGGTCAAACGGCCCATCCTGGTGGCGGATGACTTTGTGCTGGTGGGCTTCCGAGAGGCGGAGTGGTCCGCGCGGCTGTAAAAAGCGCCCAGCTTCAGGGAAAGGAAATGGATCGGACAGACTGGAGGGATTCCATTGGGGGTCCTCCAGTCTGTCTTTGCTAAAAAATATTCCTTTGCTGACATTAGGGTCCAGGGTCCTTTTTCCATTGTCCGTCCCAGATAGGACGAAGCGCGGACAGCTGGAAAGGGTGGAAGGTCTACCCTTGATTGAATCTCCCCCGACACGGTCATAATGAGAGGGCGGACGGCTTGAACGTGCCGTCCGCCCTTTCGTTTTTAAGGGGGTGGAACAAATGGAGAAAGGACCAAAACAGAAGGGCGGCCCCGGTATGGCCGGCGCTTTGGCGGGTGTGCTGGGGCTGTGTCTTCTAGCGGCTATCCTGTTGACCGGAGATGGGGGAAGGGCCTCGGAAGCGGCCGCGCCCGCCATGCTGACAATGCCTAGACTGTCCGCCGCCGCTTCCGTGGATACCGAGATTGGCGAACAGGTGATCCCCCTGGGCCGGGCAGTGGGTATCAAGCTTTTTTCTGACGGTGTGCTGGTGGTGGGCCTCTCACCGGTGGAAACAGAGCGGGGCGCCCAATACCCCGGGCGGGATTGCGGCTTGAAGGCGGGAGACGTGATTACCCATATCAATGGGGAAGAGGTGGACACCATCGAAGAAATACAGGAGATGGTGGCACAGCAGCAGGGAGAGCAGCTGACCATTCAGGCGGTCCGGGGCCAGCGGCAGTTGCAGCTGACTACCGCCCCTGTGGCCAACAGTCAGGGGAATTACCAACTGGGCGTCTGGCTGAGAGACTCAATGGCGGGCATCGGAACAGTGACCTTCTATGACCCGGAGACCGGTGTGTTCGCCGCCCTAGGCCATGGCATCAACGACGTGGATACCGCCATGCTTATGCCGCTGGAATCGGGCGCTATCATGGAGGCGACGGTGTCTGATGTGAAAAAAGGGGTCAGCGGCCAGCCCGGTGAACTCCATGGGCAATTTGATTTGACCCGGGACTTGGGAACACTCTACGCCAACACCAATCTGGGTATCTTTGGCCAGTTGGACCAAAACGAGCTGACCCAGGGGTTGGAGCCGGTAGAAGTGGCTGACAGGGAGCAGATCCACACTGGAAAAGCCACGATCCTGTCCAATATCCGGGGGGACAAGGTGGAAGAGTTTGACATCGAGATTACCAAACTCTTTCTGGATGGGGATGGGACCCGTAACCTGATGGTCCAGGTGACCGATCAGGAGCTGCTGGAGACCACCGGCGGCATCGTCCAGGGAATGAGCGGCAGCCCGATCCTGCAGGACGGCAGGCTGGTGGGCGCTGTGACTCACGTCTTGGTCAGCGACCCCCAGCGGGGCTATGGCATCCTGGCGGAAAATATGATCCGACAGGCCGACAGCTGCCGCCAAGCCCAGATGTCTTGAGCCAGGGGCCTCAGGATACCACACCTGAGGCCCTTTTTCTTTCTAATACGACACAAACTTCCACAGATAACATCCAAAATATTCCAAAAATGTCGAAAATTAAAGAAAAGTTCATGGAAAAATATAGAAGAATTGGCTTGAATATGCTGTCTGATTATGCTAGATTATAGGTGGCCGGTCGAAACCCGTCCCAACTGTGGACGAGGACATATGAAGCAGTAGGAGTGATATCATGATGGAAGCAATCAAACGAATATTGATTGCAGACGCTGGAGAGGACTTCCGGCGGGGTCTGGTAGACAGCCTGTCCGGAGAGGCGGATATCCAAGTGGCCGGTCAGACAGGCGATGGGGCTGAGTTAGTCCGTATGGTGAGCGAGCTGATGCCGGACGCGGTGGTGATGGAGATTGTGCTGGCGGGCCTGGACGGCCTGGAGGTGCTGGAACAGCTGAACAAGATGGAGAAACGCCCCAAGATCCTGGTGCTGTCCAATTATACCAGAGGCGGGATCGCGGATGCCGCTGCGGCAAAGGGGGCTGACTATTTTATGGTGAAGCCCTGTCGAAGCAGTGCCCTGTGTGAGCGGATTCGGGACCTCACCGGTGGGACAGCCATAGAAACAGAGGGTGATCGGGGCGTCGATCTGGAGAAGCAGGTCACGGCCATCATCCACGAGGTGGGAGTGCCCGCCCACATCAAAGGCTATCAGTATTTGAGGGAGGCCATCCTGATCGCGGTCCGGGATATGGACGTGATCAATGCGGTGACCAAGGTCCTCTATCCCGAAGTGGCCAAGCGGTTCAATACTACTGCCAGCCGGGTAGAACGGGCAATCCGTCATGCCATCGAGGTGGCGTGGGACCGGGGCGATTTAGAGACGCTGCAGAAATACTTTGGCTATACCGTTTCCAACGCCAAGGGAAAGCCCACCAACAGTGAGTTCATCGCCATGATCGCCGACCGGCTTCAACTGCAGAGAAAACACCAGGCATAACGGATACAGGAGAGAAATACTTGCCTTTTTCCTCCGATTTTGCTATGATAGCGGAGGAAATGGGGTGAACCATATGACGATTAGATACAGACCTAAGGGTGTCTGTTCCCATCTGTTTGAAATAGAGGTAGAGGAGGGACGCATCCTCTCAGTCCGGGTAGAGGGCGGCTGCAGCGGAAATCTGCAGGGCTTGTCCTCACTGCTGCGGGGGATGGAAGTCAAAGAAGCCATAGGGCGGCTGGAGGGCATCCGCTGCGGAGCTAAGAGCACCTCCTGTCCTGACCAGATGGCCCAGGCACTGAAAACTCTCATTTGAGCTGGGTGAGCTCGACATGATGACCATAGATAACAGGCGCGGAAGGGAGCTGTCCTCAGCCCAGCCGTGCCTGTTTTTTTATGTTGGAGCACATGATGTCGCACGGGCGCGAGGTCTGCGGAAAGGGGCGCCCTGACGGGTGGACCGGGACCTGGTCAAACTAGCTGACAGGTCCCGCTCTATCCCACTGGAGGAGAAGGTTATTTTCGAATGCCCCGATAATTGCTCCGGGAGCGGGCGCCGGTGCCGGAGCGATACCGCCGCTTCTTGCGGAAGACCAGCAGCCTCAGCAGGATAAAGGCGGCCAGCAGCAGAACGACAGCCAGGACGATCTGGACCCAGGTATCCTGGAAGAAGGAGATGAACTGCTCCTTTTTATACAACAGCTCGGACCGTTCCACGGAATTGACCGCTACCAGGTCCAGCTTGCCGTATACCTCGCCCTCATAGGACAGAGTCATAACGCCGAGCACCTGGCCCTCCTCCACCGGGGCCTCCACCTCCTGGGAAAAGAGGGCAATCCTAGTTTCAATGGCGTCCAGATCCATGTCCTTGGGGAGCGTGCGGGTGATGGAGCCCTGAGGCTTGACATTGACCTCGTCCGCCTGGCGGGACATGGTGACCGCCACCTTGTCCACAGGCTCGGTCCCCTTGGTGATGGTGACGCGTTCAAAATTGTTGAAGCCGTATTCCAGCAGCCGTTTGCTCTCTACCAACTGTCCCTGGCGCAAGTCCTCATAGCCCTCCTGCTCCATGGGGCCGGAGCCCAGCACCACCGAAATGAGCAGAGTGTCCCCGTCCTCGGCGGCGGCGATGAGGCAGCGGCCAGCCTCGTCCGTGTTGCCTGTCTTGCCGCCGATACACTTGTCATAGACATAGCCGGAGTACCAGAGGTTGGAAATCAGTCCGTTGGTGTTGTAGAAATACCGCTCCGCCGACAGATTGGTGGCGGGTACAGTGTAAGCGGCAGTCTTGATGATGGTGCGGAACAGGTCGTATTCCAAGGCCGCCTGGAAGATCAGGGCCAGGTCATAGGCTGTGGAGTAGTGGTCCTCGCTGTGCATGCCGGCTGTGTTGGTGAAATGGGTGTTCTGACAACCCAGTTCCCCGGCCTTTCGGTTCATATGGGCTACGAAATCCTCGATGGTACCATCTACTTCTACCGCCAATACATTGGCGGCGTCGGCGGCGGAGGGGAGCATGACACAGTAGAGCAGGTCCTCCACCGA
Organism: Flintibacter sp. HCN-6482; assembly: GCF_037892565.1. Taxonomy (NCBI): domain Bacteria; kingdom Bacillati; phylum Bacillota; class Clostridia; order Eubacteriales; genus Flintibacter; species Flintibacter sp. HCN-6482. The sequence continues at coordinate 90,658 of NZ_JBBKBK010000002.1, forward strand.
CATGACCTCGCCCTCCTTCAAGCTGGCCACCACATAGCCGGCGCCGGAGGGGATATCCTGCATCCGGGTAGGGCCGGCGGTGACCATGGTAGAGGGAGAGAGCTGACCGTTCTCAATGGCTTCCAGCACCAGAAGGGCGGTCATGACCTTGGTAGTGCTGGCGGGATAGGCCTTCTCATAGGCCCCCTTGTCGTACAGTACCTCGTTGTAATTGGCATCCAGCAGTACCGCGTTGGTGCAAAACAGGTCAGGCTCCTCCAGGGCAGCGGCTGGGGCGGTGAACAAAGTCAGTACCATGGGGAACAGCAGAAGTAGAGAGAGAAAGCGATATTTTTTCATAGGAAATTCTCCGTATGTATGATATACTAATTTTATATCCGTTCATCTGGCAAAGTCGGATAGCAGTATTATAGCAAAAGCAGCGGCAGTCCGCAAGCGGCAGGGGGGAGAAAGATGAGAGATATATCCCGCTTCGATAAGGTGATACTGCTGCTAACCGCGGGGTTTGTGCTGTTCACTGGGGGCTGGTTCCTGGCCCAGAGGAGTGCGGCCCAGCCCTATCAGGTGACTGCCGCCCGGAACGACCGGGAGGAGCCCCAGGAGACGGAAAAGGGATCTTCCTCCTTCGGGGGGAGGCCGGACAGCCTTCTGCCCGGGGAGAAGATCAATCTCAATACCGCGGACCAGTATGATTTGCGGCGCCTGCCGGGCATTGGGGAGAAGCGGGCCCAGGACATTGTAGACTACCGAGAGGCGCACGGGCCCTTCCAGTCGGTGGACGAGCTGGACAATGTGTCCGGGATCGGACCAGGTATCCTGGATGGGCTGCGGGAGTATGCCTGTGTGGGCTAGGACAGGGAATAAGGAGTTTTTATCCATGGCGAAAATATTAGTAGTAGACGACGAGCAGGTACTGGTCAAGGGCATCAAATTCAACTTGGAGCACGAGGGCTACCAGGTGGAGGTGGGCTACGATGGGGAGCAGGCGGTTGAGCTGGCCCGGGAGGGGAGCTTTGACCTGATCCTGCTGGACCTGATGATGCCCAAGATTGATGGCCTTCAGGCTTGTATGCGTATCCGGGAGTTCTCCAATGTGCCCGTCATCATGCTGACGGCTAAGGGGGAGGACGCGGACAAGCTCATGGGATTTGAGAGCGGGGCGGACGACTACATCACCAAGCCCTTCAACATCCTGGAGCTGAAGGCGCGGGTGAGGGCGCTCCTCCGCCGTTCCGGCGCCGCCGGACAGAAGCAGTCGGGCGGCGTTCTGTCCATAGGCCACATTCGGCTGGATACCGGGGAGCGGGCAGCCTGGAAGGGGGACAAGATGGTGGAGCTCACCGCCAAGGAGTTCGACCTGATGGAGCTGCTCATGCGCAATCCAGGCCGGGTGTACAGTCGGGAAAATCTGCTCAATGTGGTCTGGGGCTATGAGTATATTGGAGATTACCGCACAGTGGATGTCCACGTCCGCCGGCTCCGGGAGAAGCTGGAGCTGGACCCGGCCAACCCGGAGTATATCCGTACCAAGTGGGGCGTGGGCTACTTTCTGTCTAACCGGCCGGAGGAGCGGGAGCGTTAAGCGCAGGCCTCGAGTGGGTGTGGGCGGACAGACTAAGGAAGGAGGGAGACAAAATGGCGGGGCCGCAGCAGAAGAAGCCGGGCAAGACTGTGCCGTTTTTTGCCTCTCTTCAGGTCAAGTATGCCATGAGCTACCTGGTCATTTTCGCCGTGGTGCTGGTGCTGCTGAATACCTATCCGGTCATCGCCTCCCAAGATCTCCTCTTTACCTCCAAACGGGACTCGCTGAAGAGCCAGACGGCGGTGATGGCCTCCGCTCTCATGGAGCTGGAGTCTCTCTCCGCCGACCAGGTGGCCAGGGTAATGAATATGCTGGACAACATGGGGCTGTCCCGTATCCTGGTTACTGATCCGGCAGGTCTGATCCTCTATGACAGCCTGGAGGCGGGGGAGAAGGACCAGGAGAACCAGGAGGAGCCAGAGGAACCACACTACCGGTATGCCCTCTACCAGGAGGTGGTGGGGGCGCTGCGGGGGAAGGATGTGTTCTACTCCCGCTATGAGAACGATGTGTTTACCTCAACCGCCGCCTCCCCCATCGTCTACCGGGGCATGATCATCGGTTCCATCTATATTCTGGAGGTAGACGCGGCCCAGGGGCAGCTTTTGAGCAGCCTACAGCAGAACCTGCGCACCATTTCACTGGTCATCGCCGCGGCCACCCTGGTCATGTCCACATTTTTCTCCAAGATGCTTACCGCCCGGATCGCCGCCCTCCTGCGGGCCATCCGCATTGTGGGCGAAGGGGAGTACGGCCACCGGCTTCAGATCGAGGGGCGGGACGAGATGGCCCAGATGGCTGAGGAGTTCAACCAGCTGACCGACCGGCTCCAGACCACGGAGGAGGTCCGCCGCCGTTTTGTGTCTGACGCCAGCCATGAATTGAAAACACCGCTGGCCTCCATCCGTCTACTGGCGGATTCCATCCTCCAGAACGACCAGATTGACCGTGACACAGCAAGGGAGTTTGTCTCTGATATCGGCGCGGAGGCAGACCGACTGACCCGCATCACTGAGCATTTACTGGCATTGACCAGGTTGGACAGCCTGCCTGCTGGACAGACTGAGCCAGTGGACCTGTCCCAAGTGGCAGACCGGGCGGTGTCTATGCTCCTTCCTGTGGCTGACGCTGCCGGTGTGACCATCGAGAAGGACCTGAAGGCGGACTGTGTGGTCCGAAGCACAGGGGACGACCTGTATCAAATCTGTTTCAATCTGATCGAAAATGCCGTGAAATACAATTTCCCAGGCGGTAAGGTCTTTGTGTCAGTCTACCGGGACACAGACCAGGTCCTGCTTGAGGTGGGGGATACGGGGGTAGGTATCCCGGAGGAGGACCTGCCCAAGATATTCAACCGCTTCTACCGGGTGGATAAGGCCCGTTCCCGGGCGGCCGGCGGGACCGGACTGGGCCTGTCCATCGCACGGGACACGGTCCGCCGTCACGGGGGCTGGATTACTGCTAGGCCCCGCCACCCAGAGGGGACCCTCTTTACCGTGGGATTCCCCCAGTATACCGCCCAGCCGGACCGGGACGAGGAGGGAGAAGGATGAGAAGGACCCTCGCTCTGGCTTTGGTACTCCTTCTTGCTTTGCGCCTGCTGCCGGGCTGCGGGAGCGGCGGGGAAGAGAAGGGAGAGTATGAGCTCTATTTCGCCGTGAGCAGTGGGGTAGGACACGGGCCGGCACTGGATACCCAGCCCCTGGACTGGCCGGAGGACCGTGGACGGCCCACCCCGGAAGACTTGCTTCTGGCTCTGCTGTCTGGTCCCTCACAGGAGGGACTGCGCTCCCCATTCCCCAGAGGAGTAGCTCTGCGCTCCTGGGAGCGGGAGGGTGAAACGGTCACTGTCTATCTGTCAGAGCAATACGGGGGACTGACCGATATGGCCCTGACGCTTGCCGACTACTGCATCGTCCTTACCCTGTCACAATTAGAGGGCGTAGAGTGGGTAGAGATACGTTCAGAGGGTCACACCTCCAGCTACCGTAGCCACCAGCTCCTTCAGGCTGGGGAGGCGGTACTGACCGAAGAACTGATGGAGGGGGCCGATTCGGCTACTTGACAAATCGCGGACGGGAGGGTAAGCTTAACTATCCCCCAGATGTTGGGGCGGTCCTGTCCGCCATGCCCCATAAGAAAGAAGGAAATTTTATGAGTGATTATCAAATCAATACCAAGTGTGTCCAGGGCGGCTATACCCCTGGAAACGGAGAGCCCCGGCAGATCCCCATTGTCCAGTCTACTACTTTTAAGTACGCCACCAGCGAGGACATGGGCAAGCTCTTTGACCTGGAGGCCAGTGGTTATTTTTATACTCGGCTGCAAAACCCGACCAACGACTATGTTGCCGCCAAGATCTGTGAGCTGGAGGGGGGAACTGCCGCCATGCTCACCTCCTCTGGTCAGGCGGCCAACTTCTACGCCATCTTCAATATCGCCAACTGCGGCGACCATATCGTTGCCTCCTCCACCATCTATGGCGGTACCTATAACCTGTTCCACGTAACTATGCGGAAGATGGGCATTGACTTTACCTTTGTAGAGCCAGACTGCTCTGACGAGGAGTTGGAGGCCGCCTTCCGGCCCAATACCAAAGCAGTGTTCGGCGAGACTATCGCCAATCCCGCCCTCACCGTGCTGGACATCCAGCGGTTCGCCAAGGCGGCCCATGCCCACGGTGTGCCCCTCATCATGGATAACACCTTCGCCACTCCAGTCAACTGCCGCCCCTTCGAGTGGGGGTGTGACATCGTCACCCACTCTACCACCAAGTATATGGACGGCCACGGAGCGGCTGTGGGCGGCGCCATTGTGGACAGCGGCAATTTTGACTGGATGGCCCACGCTGAGAAGTTCCCTGGCCTGACCACCCCGGACGACAGCTACCACGGCATCACCTACGCCGAGAAGTTCGGGCAGGCAGGCGCGTTTATTACCAAGTGTACCGCCCAGCTGATGCGGGACTTTGGCTCCATCCAGTCCCCCCAGAACGCCTTCCTGCTGAATCTGGGATTGGAGAGCCTCCACGTCCGTATGGCCCGCCACTGTGAGAACGGTCTGGCTGTGGCCAGGTTTTTGAAGGACCACCCCAAGGTCAGCTTTGTCACCTACCCCGGCCTAGAGGGGGACAAGTATTATGAGGTCGCCAAAAAGTACATGCCCAACGGGACCTGCGGTGTGGTATCCTTCGGAGTCAAGGGCGGACGCAAGGCGGCTGAAACCTTTATGAAGCACCTGAAGCTGGCTGCCATCGAGACCCATGTGGCTGACGCCCGGACCTGCTGCCTCCATCCCGCCTCCGCCACCCACCGGCAGATGAACGACCAGGAGCTGGCCGCCGCTGGGATCACCCCGGACCTGGTGCGGATGTCCTGCGGCATCGAGGACGCGGCCGACCTGATCGCTGACATCGAGCAGGCCCTGGAGGCAGTCTGAATCAGAAACGACCCGGCGCGGCGAACCCCGTGCCGGCATGGAAAGGATTTTTGATATGAAGCGTGTAGGAAACGCAGGTACTATCCTGATGTACAACCTCTCCGGACCGGAGTTTTCTAAGCTGCGGCAGATTTTCGCCATGCTGCGGCTGCGGATGCGGGTAGTAGAGCCGGACCGTTACCACATAGCTCTGTCTGATCTGGCTGCTGGTAGAGGAGAGGGCGGAGAAATGAGTGAGGCGCTTCCAGAAGCTATGCTGGTTTTTTGCGGACTGAACAACGCTCTGCTCAACCAGGTGCTGGAGGTTATCCGTCTGGCAAAGCTGCCTCCGATCCCTCTGAAGGCTGTTCTGACTGCTTCCAATCAGGAGTGGGATACCCACCAGCTCTATGAGGAACTGAAGAAGGAGCGGGAGGCCATTGCTGCCCAGAAGGCGGAAAAGGACTAAAGTGGGAAAAATCCCGTTGACAAATCTCCGCTGGGACAGTATAATAATCAAGCGGTCGTTGGACCGCTCTTTGCGGCTGTGCTGGAATTGGTAGACTGGCAAGCTTGAGGTGCTTGTGTCCGTATGGGCGTACGGGTTCGACTCCCGTCAGCCGCACCACCTTCTAAACCTCGGAATCCCTTGTAAATCAAGGCTTCCGGGGTTTTACTTTTTCTTGCACTAGGTGATTTGTCCGTTGTTTGTCCGTTATGGATTGAAAAAGCTGCCTCCGATGATGGGAGACAGCTTCTTTTTATGCCTGTTTCTTGGTAAGAAGGTCAGCCACAGCTTCGCTCGCTCTGGCCTGTGCCTCCTCGAAAGTGTGGGCATAGATATTGAGCGTAGTTGTCACTTGGGAGTGACCCAGGGAGGCGGATACTGTTTTGACATCCACGCCGCTGTTAATCAGCAGGGAGGCATTCAAGTGACGGAATGCGTGGATACCTAGAAATCGCTGTCCTGTATCCTCACAGAAGCGCCGGAGCCAGTGATAGGGCGTATTGGGATGGATAGGCTCCCCTGTATCACCCACAAACAGGCGGCCGGAATTATGCCACTGATCTCCCAGCCGAAGCCTGTCTTGTGTCTGCTCAATCTGCAATCGCTTTAATACATTGAAAACTGGAGCCGGGAGCTTCAAAGTACGGTGGCTCTTTTCAGTTTTGGTATCGTCCGTAAATGTGCCACGCCCTGGTAAATATTGAGAAGTCCGCCGTATTTTCACCACTTTAGCCTGAAAGTCTATATCTTCCCATTCCAGCCCCAACAACTCTCCACGCCGAAACCCACCATAGATCGCCAGAACAAAGAAAGCTTTGTATTTGGTGGGAGCATGGTTCAAGCTATCCAAAAATGCTTGTGCCTCCTCGACAGTATAACATTCCCGCTCCGGGGCCTCTCCGCTAGGGATTACTACCCGTTTGCATGGATTGGAGGAAATCATCTCAAACCGAAAGGCGTAGTCCAAAACAGACGACACAAAGGAGAGATAGTGTTGGATAGACTTTGGGGATAATTTTCCGTTGCTCCGTTGAATGGTAAACAGATCCTTTGTGGACCTTTCCAGAGCCGTGGAAATCTTCTCCGCTGTGGTTAGGGTTACTCCCTCCCCCCGACACATAGACGATATAGTGGAGCGGGAAACGCCGCTGGTCTCTGCTAGGTCCTTTTGAGTTCTACCCTTCAATATGGCGGATAAGTCGTCCTTCGGTTTTGCAAGGTCCCTCTTTGCGCTGATTCCATCTTCCCCCAGGTTATCAATAAATCGCTGGATGTGGCGTGCGGTCAGCTTGTCAATGCGGATGTGTATAGGTCCGCTCCTCCAACTGGTGGAGCCGTGCAACGGTACGGGGGCGGAGATTTGGCTCTGCATATTCTTTGAACCACTGTTCCGCAAAGGTCTGAAATTTGACATTTCCGTTACCCATCCCCTGGGCCGAACACTTTTCATCAAAGAGGACCGCTTGCCGATTTAGCTCCTTCTCAATCTGCTTCTCTGTCATACCTGGCTTCGGTTTCCACGTCATGGAGCGCATCACTTGTCGGCCCGATGTGTCATAGCCACATGAGGCCCGAATAAGGTAGCTTGTTCCCGTCTTGCCCTCTCGCTTCTTAATCGTGGCCACAGGTCATTCCTCCTTATTGGGCCCCGCAGGAGCGCCGTTGTCCCGCTCCATAGTCTCCGCTATGGCCCGGTTCACAAAACCGTTTACGCTCTCCCCACGGGCCTCTGCGTGGGCCTTGATAGTGTTCTTTTGGCCTTTTTCCATGCGGACCTTTATTTCATCATAGTTTTCCTTCATGTATTTACTAACGGCCCTCTGTTGGGCTTTCGATGCTGGCATGATCTCACCTCCTGGGGCCCCTCAAAATAAGGATACCCTTTCCATTATGGTCCTATTATAGCACTTTTATATATTGGGTACAATATACACTTTGCACATATATTGGGTACGATATTTGTTATACCTGTCTATTGATATATCGGGTACGATATAGTATAATTCATAGTGTCAAGAGGGACAGGCCAGACGCACCGAAGAAAATAGGAGCTAGGCAAGAGCGGGCAATCGGCCAACGGAGCGATTCATCGTAGACCAGCCCAACCCGCCGCCTCTGCGAGTATCTTGACAGCCGAATACCGACACCGTATAATCTGAACAAGGAGTGATGATGATGGTAGACAAGGAGTTGCTAGAGGCCATCGGCCAGATGATGGATGAAAAATTCGATCAGAAATTACAACCCATCATTGATCGACTGGACAAGCTGGAGGAATCCAATGAGGAAGTCCGTGATGGAGTAAACGCCCTTCTGGAATGGGCAGAGGAGTGTGGGAATGTGATCAAGTTCCCGCTTCCAAAAGTAAAGTAAGTACACAAATTAGGCGGTGCCGGTGTTCGGTGCCGTCTTTTATTTTGCGAGGGTAAGTGTATGCCCTCGCTTTTTCATGTGTTCAATTTCGACGAGCAGGACGGCCCAGGCAGCAAAAAGGCGGGGGTTAGTCCCCGCCCTCTTGCTTGTCCCGCTCCATCCGCTGATCTACTGCATTGATGATATATTGATTCATGCTCTCGCCAGCGGTGGCAGCAGCAGCCTTGATTTCATCCTTTTTCCCCTTTGCCATAGCAATAGAAACACGGTCAAGGTTTGCTGCGTCCCATTTCCTATTATTTCGCTTTTTCGCCTCCGTGTACTTTGGAGCTTTTCTTTCGTCCTCCATGTGTTCCTCCTCTCTAGGAGTACCCTAAAATGGGGCATACCTCCTCCGGTGTGATCCCATTATACCCCTAGAATCAATACTTAACAAGTGCCGAATTACAAAAAAGCACTTAATAATATGTGTAATATTCCATCTTGCGAGCGCACTGATTAAGTGCTATAATATAATTACAGCAAGAGGGAACACCCCAGGGACAAGCGAAGGTCGGGGAACCAATATGAACGACAACGTAAGAGCTGGACCGGATAGAAGCCACACAGAAAGGTAAGTAAGACTTAAGAGCCGCCAGCCGCTTGACCCGCAAACACAAGGAGGTAAATACGATGAGCACCACAGAGTTAGAGAGCAAATGCCGGGAGCTGCGCCAGCTACAAGCCCTGATTACAGAGGCGGAGGAAGAAGCGGAATCTATCAAGGATGCTATAAAGGCGTTTATGGGCGATTCTGAGGCCGTGAGAGCGGGGGAGTATGGTGACATGGAAGTCTGTAAAAACCGCCAGAATCGACACCAGGGCCCTTTCTGTTGCCCTTCCAGATGTGGCGAAAGCATTTACCAGAGAAACCACCACGAGAAGACTCTGCGTGGCATAAGGAAAGCCCCCTTATCCGAAGCGCCGACCAAGCTATACGGATATAGGAGCCTGTAACCCCGGAGGGGGCTATAGTGATAGCTTACCACAGTCCCCTCTAGAAATCAACTGAAAGAGGATATATGATGGAAGTAAGAAAGATTGATATGGACGGCGCACGATTTTCTCTTAAAGCAATCTCAACGACCTTTGGCTTAATTATGGAAGATATGGAGCAAGAACACCAAGACGCAAAAGACTATGAAGTGTGCTTTTATGCACGCACGGAGGATGTATATATACCAGCCCTCAACCTTGTACTCTGTTCCCTCCAGGATCTGCTAGAAAAGATGGAGACGGCGGTATGAACCAGAAAGAACTATTGAGATTCGAGATCGAATGCGTCCTGAATAGGAACAATACAGAGAAATTTATGCGCCATATCCTGACAGTGGCACTTGCTTACGAGAGAGCGTTGAGGGAGGCGGAGCATCGTGGATAATCCGATTATATTCCCTGTCACGGTGGAAAAGTTTATCAGCTACCCAAAGGGGCTTGCCGTGCATGGATAATGGAAGCCTGGAGGCAAGGAAAGGAGGCCGCACAGCATGACTAAAAAAGAGCGCCGCCAGAGGGCGGAGAGAGTCCGCCGGGAGCGGGAAAAGGAGGCCCAGATAGAAGCCCTCCGCCAAATCAGAGGGATAACCCCCAGGCCACGCCGGGGGAACGCTTGGAGGCCGTGAAACTGCTGCTAAAGCTGGAATAACGTGATGAAGGAGGGAACTGCCCACACGGGCTTCCCCCCTTTTTCTGTATAACGTCTCAGAGTTGGAAAAAGTTCCCCTCACCGGTCCCTTAGGTGGTGTTTTCCTGGGGGGGATGGGGGGTAATCTTTCTTTTCCAATATTCCCCTTTATCAGTTAACTCTCCAGTTTCTCTGTCATGCATTGCATTGTGTTCTTCACCTGATAGGGCAATCAGATTCCACTCACACCACTGGTATTCTGGGTACTGTTCCACCGGCCAAACATGGTGTGCTGTTGTTGCCTCTACCATCCGCCCATACCTCTTGCTCTCTCTACAGCGATATCTATCTCTTCGCAATATCTTTTCTCTTAATCGCTTCCAGCGCCTTGATTTACAATATAATCTATTAGCCCGAGTTGACTTAAAGACCTATATCGTTTTGAATTTGTTTTTTAACATCGAAGAGTAGTGGAAGAAGCTCTTGAATATGACCTTCTGTCATCAGAGATTTTAATGAAGAAAGCGTAATAGCATAATGTGCGTCATTGTAACGGTCATAAAGAGATACAGCGACACAAGAATAACCCAAAGTATTCTCTTCGCTTTCTGTGGCATACTGACGCTTTTGGAAAATCTGCAGTTCGCTTTCTAGCCGATCAAAGGTGGTAATGGTATACGGAGTAATGGGAGTTTTATCTGCGATCTCCCAATAATTTTCCCAGGCTTGTGGTCCTTGTGAGGCTAAAATAATTTTTCCACCAGCAGAAGTGTGAAGGGGGCGACGCATCCCGATATTAACAGTACTCCGATAATTATGATTGGGTGGCTCTATACGGTCAAGATATACTGTGTTAGTGTTGTCCTGAATAACAAAGTGGACAATTTCACGAACCGACATGGAGAGAGCCCGAAGATGGGGGAGGACAATAGGGAGAACGCTAACATTGTTGATGATTTTTTGTGACAGATTGCAAAATTTGAAGGTGAGCCTATAAGAGCCAGAAGAAGTTTGAACAGCATAGCCTCTGGCTTTTAAAGAGGCAAGCATTCGATGTACTGTACTTTTATGGAGACCTGTAATAGAGCATACTTGAGAGATCGAAAGCTCATTTCCGTGATTAGATAGTGCTTCAACAATATCGAATACGCGGTCAAGAGATTGAACAGTTGCTCCAGGCTGATTCATAACTACCTCCAGGAATAGAAAGGTGATTTTAAATCATGTTTCAAAACAGCATTTCTTATTATAAAACAATGAATCAAAAAAAGCAAATAAAATTTGAAAGATGAGTCAATATAGCGAAGAGTTGCTAAAATTTATTCGGCAAAATAGACTAAATTACAATTAAATCTTTGTCAATGAATACATAGAGAATTACATTGACAAAATGAATGATATGCTAGTAACATAATAATAGAAAAATGAAACTAAGTTTTATATTATGAAACATCAAAATGAAAGGAGGATAAATTTTAGAGTGAGCTATAAGGTAATTATTACGCCGCGGCAGCTATGTGATGAAGCAATGAAGACATTAGCTAGCCAGGCAGAGTATAGAATAGTAGAAAAAGTCGATGCCTGTAACTTTTTATCTGAACTCCAATGGGCAGATGCCTTAATGCTCAAGGAGGGAAATATTAAGCGCGAAGATATGGTGGGTTGCCCGAATTTAAAGGTAATTGCAAGACATGGAGTAGGGTTTGATACTGTTGATGTAAAATCGGCGGCGGAGTTGGGAATCCCAGTTGTTATTACTCCAGGAGCAAATGCACGTTCTGTTGCAGAGCATACTGTAGCGATGATATTAGCCCTCACAAAAAATATGATTGTTTGTCACAACGAGACAGTACGCGGCAACTGGGATATTAGACAAGAGTTTCGTTCTTTCGAATTTGAAGGGAAACTTGTTGGATTAATTGGAGTTGGGAATATTGGACGCATGGTAGCTAAGATGTGTATTGGACTGGGATTTCAGGTAGAGGCCTATGATCCATTTGTGCCGACATCAAAACTGGAAGAAGCAGGGTATAAATCTTGCCATACGATGGAGGAAGTGCTCAGTACAGCAGATATAGTCTCCGTTCATGTTCCATACAACGAACAAACGAAAAATCTAATCTCAACGTCACAATTAAATATGATGAAGCCAGATGCAATCTTGGTAAACTGTGCTCGAGGCGGTATTGTTAATGAAGATGATTTGGCCCAAGCCCTATGGGATGGTGTAATTGGTGGAGCTGGTTTGGATGTGTTTGTAGGTGAAAAATTGGCGACAGATAGTCCTCTAGCGAAGGCCCCTCATCTGATTTGTACGCCTCATATGGCGGCACAGACAAGCCGAGCGGTGGAACAGATCTGTACGATGATGATTACAGGAATGATGACCATACTCCATGGCCAAAAATGGCCTTTTGTAGCAGATCGGTCAGTATATGACCACCCTTATTGGAAAGATCGGCCGTGGGCAAGTCTTTAAGAAATGGAGGAGAAGTGGATGAAAAAATGTGTGAGAGATTTATTTGCTGGAATAGTATTTGTACTGCTCAGTGTCGTGTATTATGTTGCATCACACGGTATACAGTCATTTGGCAATAACAGTGATTTTATAAGTGCCAAGACAATTCCAACAGTATGGGCAATACTTATGCTGGTTTTGGCATTTATTTTGATTGTTCGAAGCCTTTTTGAAATGAAGCGGTTAAAAGTATCAGGGGAAGAACTTTGGACAGGAAGGAGCGTGAAAAGCTGGTTTACAGATCACTACACTGTCTTGGGAACATTTATTCTCTTGTTTGCCTATGCTTTGGTTCTCCGCCCTGTAGGATATCTGCTTACGACTTTTATATATCTAATTATTCAGATTATACTTTTAACTGAGCAAAAGAAAATTAATAAGAAATTGGTTGTTAAAGCACTGATTTTATCTGTAGTTTTTTCTATATTGTCAGATTATTTGTTTGTAAAATTGCTGTCAGTACCTCTTCCGAGTGGTATCCTTGGATTTTAAGAAGGGGGGGAAACGTATGTATTTGGAAGGGTTTTTATCAGTTGTAACAGACCCAAAAATGTATTTGATTATTTTGTTGGGTGTGGCAGTTGGCATTGTATTTGGGGCAATTCCAGGCTTAACAGCCACGATGGCAATTACTATGTGCTTACCAATGACTTATGCGATGGATGTTAAGTCGGCGGTTTGTATACTAATGGCGCTCTACATTGGTGGAATTTCGGGCGGGTTGATTTCTGCTATTCTGCTAAATATTCCTGGGACGCCATCTTCACTGGCAACAACGTTTGATGGCGCCCCAATGGCTGCAAGTGGACATGCCAAAAAGGCACTGGGTGTTGGTGTGTTTTATTCTTTTATTGGAACAATGGTAGGCCTCCTCATTTTAATGGCAATTGCTCCTCAACTGTCAAAGGTTGCTATTAAATTTAGCCCCTTTGAATATTGCGCTTTAGCAATTTTCTCTCTTGTCTTGGTAATTGCTCTGGCGGGCAAGGACATGATAAAAGGCTTACTTTCAGGAACCCTCGGTTTGATGTTTGCGACTGTGGGGCTAAGTCCCATTGACAGCATGAAGCGGTTTACATTTGGAAATGTTAACCTGACGGGCGGATTCCAACTGCTAACAATTCTAATTGGTTTGTACGCAATTACAGAGATTGCATCCGCTGCTCACGAAGCAGTTCATCCTAAACATATCATTATCCGCGAGACTGAAAAGGTGAAAGGTTTCGGTTTCACGCTAAAAGAATTTAAGGATAACTTTGCAAACATGTTAATCTCGGCATTGATAGGGACTGGAATTGGAATACTACCTGGAATTGGTGGAGGAACCGCTGGCTTGCTGGCCTACAGTGTGGAGAAGTCCCGCTCCAAGAACCCGGAGAAATATGGCAAGGGTTGTATGGAAGGTGTGGTGGCCAGTGAGACTTCGAACAACGCGGTAATTGGTGGTGCGATGGTTCCACTATTAACTTTGGGAATCCCTGGTGATGGTGCTACTGCCATGCTACTAGGGGGGCTAATGATTCACAGCGTGACCACAGGCCCTCTGATTTTTCAAAAATATGGAGATACGGTATACGCTATTTATGGGGCCATGTTAATTGCGGCGGTTATGATGCTGTTTGTGGAATTTTATGGAATGAAATTTTTTGTAAATGTACTAAAAATTCCGAGAAACTTTTTGTTGCCTCCGGTGGTAGCGATGTGTTGTATAGGGGCCTTTGGAAATTCAAATCGGGTCTTTGATGTGACAGCGGTAGTGATTTTCGGTGTGGTGGGATATCTATTAGGGAAAGTTAACATGCCTCAACCGCCCCTGGTTCTTGGATTTATTTTGGGCCCAATGCTGGAGACTAATCTGCGTCGTTCAACACAACTTTTAGCCATAGATCCTGAGTGCTGGGCAGAGCATCCCATCGCAATTGCTTTCCTAGTCGCAACGGTGGTGGCAGTCTTCTTTATTGTCCGATCCCGGGTCAAAAAGCCTTATAGCAAGGCTGAAGCTTAATTCGGATTTGACAGATAAAATCTGAGTAAATCATAAAAAATGAAAAGGAGAAAAGAAAATGAAAAAAGCACTGGCAATGGTTTTGGCTTTGGCGATGATGACGACAACGATGACCGGCTGCGGCGGACAACAGGGAAATTCAAATAGTAGTACCAGCAACTCTGTAAACCAAAGCTCAGGTAGTGTTAGTGGTGGTAATAACGAATCTAACACACTCGACTGGCCTAAGAAGGATATTAACATTGTTCTAGGTTATAATGCTGGCGGTGACTCAGATGTCTGTACTCGGTATATGGCTGATGCCTTGGGCAAGGAGCTGGGCGTAAACGTTATTGTGACCAATATGGGGGGAGCAAACGCCTCCCTAGCTGCTAATGAGATCATGAATAGCACAGACCCAGAGTATAACTTCCTTGCGATTAATACTGCGTCGCTCAGCGCCAATCCGGCGACAGGGTTGACTGACTATAACTATGAGGCATTGGACGCAATTTCCATTTTTTCTTCTTATTCTGGTGAGGTTTTACTGGTGCCCAGTGATGCACCATACACCACTTTACAGGAATTTGTAGACTACGCTAAGGAAAATACTGTGATTATGGGCGTGGCGATGGGTGGTGCCCTGTATGCCGCAGCTGCCGCCATGAAGGCGGCGGGACTACAGCTAGAAATTGTGGATGCTGGTGATGGCGTGGACCGTATGCCCGCTTTGCTAAATGGGTCGATAGACTGTACCTTTGCTTCTTATGCTTCAAGCCGTGACTATGTGGAGAATGGTGATTTCATAGAGTTAGCTACCCTATGTGCCAATCCGATTCCCGCCGCTCCTGACATGCCCTGCGTGTGTGATGTTCTGGACGGCATCATCGTGGATACCAAATTTGCCCTGATGGCCCAAAAAGGGACGGACCCCGCCATTATCCAGAAAATCAATGATACGCTACAAAATATCTATGAGACAAATGCTGAATATGTCAAGGATGTGGAAGATTATTCCTACCAGAGCGCTAAACCGTTGACCATAGAAGAGACGCTTGAGGTGTTGGAGACTCAGTACCAAACCTTCCAAGGGTTTAAGCAGTATTTAAGTTGATAGCCCTGGGTAAACATCATTGAAAAATAATAGGAACAGAGGAAACTGTTATGGCGGACAAAGAGACGATTCAGGAAAGAATAGTTCCGGTTGAAACCCTCCGTCGAATCGAGATAGAAATTTTTGAAAAGCAGGGGTTTTCTCATGAGCGAGCGTCAATCATAGCGGATAGCCTGTTGGATGCAGATCTGCGTGGTGTCAGTAGCCATGGTGCAATTCGTATTCCGGTGTACGTAGCGCGAATCCAGCATAAAGTCGTTTTTCCAGATAGGCCCGTTGAGGTTGTAGAAGATCGTGAGGCAGTCGCCGTATTGGATGGACACGACACATTTGGACAGGTGTGTGGCACATATGCAATGCAGATGGCGATGAACAAGGCGGAACGATATGGAGTGGGGTGTGTTGGCGTACGTAATAGCCATCACTATGGGGCCGTAGCTTATTATACGCAGATGGCGACGAGGCGCAATATGATAGGTTTCTCTACGACCAATGCAACTCCCCTTATGCCGCCTCCTGGCGGTGCGGCTAAAATGGTAGGAAATAACCCGCTATCTATTGCCGTACCTGCAGGGGTATATCCACCTGTAGTACTAGATATGTCATGCAGCGAGGTAGCACATGGCAAGATTCAGATTGCGGCTAAAAAAAACATAGAAATTCCGTTAGGATGGGCCACTGATAGCAATGGAAATCCGACAACTGATGCGCAGAAAGCGTTAACAGGAATGTTGTGTCCGGTGGGAGCCCACAAGGGGTTTGGTTTAGCAGTCATTATGGATCTCCTGACGGGGCCATTGATTGGAGGGCACTGTGGTGGTGAAATAACCGGGCTTTCCGGATGTTATGAACGACCTCAGGGATGTGGACACTTCTTTGCCGCCTTGGATGTCTCTAAGTTTACAGCACTAGAGCAATTTCAAGAGAGAATGGATTCCTATATACGGTATATCAAAAACTGCCCCAAAACAAGTGAGGCCGAAACGATATACATGCCAGGTGAAATTGAATACAATTTGAAGGAAAAGCGGCTTCAAGAGGGCATTCCCCTTTTGCCTTCAATTGTAAACGATTTGTTAGGTATTTGCAGGGACTTTGACATCGACACCCAGGGACTGGTATAACACGGGTACATAAAAAAAGAGGGGGTGTAACCGTGAGGTTACCCCCCTCTGAATTTTAAAGGAGAAGAATATGCTGAATTTTGAGTATTATGCACCGACCAAAGTGATTTTTGGAAAAGCTACCGAGTCCTTAGTTGGAAAAGAAATTAAAACCCGGGGAGGGAAAAAGGTGCTTATCCATTACGGAGGGGAAAGCGCAAGGAGATCTGGGCTTTTGGACCGAGTAGAGAATTCCTTAGAAGAAGCAGGCATTGCTTATGTAACATTAGGTGGGGTTAAGCCAAATCCAAGGCTCACTAAAGTGAGAGAGGGCGTTGAGCTCGCTTGCAGCCAAAATGTAGATTTTTTGCTTGCGGTGGGAGGTGGAAGTGTAATTGATTCTAGCAAGGCCATCGCTTATGCCATAGCAAATCCGGATCAAGATATATGGGATTTCTTTGATGGAAAGGCTAGACCGACAGCATGTCTTCCCATAGGGGTGGTGTTGACGATTGCCGCTGCTGGTAGTGAGATGAGTAACTCTTGCGTTATTACAAACGAAGATAGGGGATTAAAGCGATCCCTCAATACAGATTTAGCTCGTCCATGCTTTGCCATAATGAACCCAGAACTGACTTTTACGCTGCCGCCATATCAGACAGCGGCTGGGGCGGTAGACATAATGATGCATACGCAGGAAAGGTACTTTGCAAATGAAAAAAACAATGAACTCATTGATCGTATTTCTGAAGGTTTGTTGATAACTGTGTTACATAACGCTCCATTGTTGCTAAAGAATCCTAAGGACTATAATGCCCGTGCAGAGCTGATGTGGGCAAGTAGTTTGTCGCATAATGGGTTGACTGGTACAGGGCGTGTAGGGGACTTTGCATGCCATAAGATTGAGCATGAATTGGGCGGCATGTTTGATGTGAACCATGGAGCTGGCCTTGCGGCAATTTGGGGCAGTTGGGCCCGTTATGTTTACAGGCATAACGTGGGCCGTTTCGCACAATTTGCAGTGCGGGTTATGGGTTGCCCGATGGATTATGACGCCCCAGAGCGTACAGCATTGATGGGAATTGAGGCACTAGTGGAATTCTATCGAAAGCTCAATATGCCAACAAATCTTCGTGACTTGGGAATCCCGCAGGTAACAGATGAACAAATCCATGAGATGGCGGAGAAGTGTACCAATGGCGGAAAGCTTAAAGTTGGAAATTTTGTGCCGTTAGGCATTGAAGATATTAAGCAGATACTTCAA
Organism: Flintibacter sp. HCN-6482; assembly: GCF_037892565.1. Lineage (NCBI taxonomy): Bacteria > Bacillati > Bacillota > Clostridia > Eubacteriales > Flintibacter > Flintibacter sp. HCN-6482. Next base: position 108,184 of record NZ_JBBKBK010000002.1, read on the forward strand.
TTGGCTCGTTGAATGTGGAGAGAAAAATCATGAATATTTTTATAACAGACTGTGATCACGAAGATACTCTTCAAGAGGAGGTAGTATTTGCTGAGGCGGGGATGAAATTTACACTTCTCCAATGCAAAACTGAGGAGGATCTAATTGCGCAATGTCAAATGGCCGATATTATACTCAACCAGTATGCACCAATTACTAAAAAAGTAATGGAGCGATTACCAAATTTAAAATATGTTGTTCGATATGGTGTGGGGACTGACAATATTGATGTGGGGGCCGCAACGGAGCTAGGCATACAGGTGGGAAATGTGCCGGACTATGGCATGAACGAAGTGGCTGACCATGCCTTGAGCTGTATGATTGCGTTGGTACGTAAACTTCCGCAGATGAACCATCAAACTAAAAATGGAACCTGGGATTATCGTACCTCAATCCCAATTCGCAGACTTAGTACTATGACAGTAGGGGTAATTGGAATGGGACGCATTGGCCGCAACTTTGCCCGAAAAGCCAGTGGGCTGGGAATGAGAGTGCTGGGTTACGATCCCTATTATACACCCAAAGCGGAAGATAGGACGGAGTATATTACTCCAGTAACAGTGGAGACGTTATTGCAGGCATCCGACGTAATTTCGATTCACTGCCCACTGAACCAGGCTAGAGGAATGCTAGATAAATCGGCAATGGAAATGATGAAACAAGGAGCATACTTAATCAATGTGGCCCGCGGCGGGATTGTGGATGAAGAGGCGTTAGATTGGGCGCTCGAAAGCGGTCATTTGGCGGGAGCCGCTTTAGACTGTATGAGCAAAGAGCCAGCCCCCGCAAAGCATCCGCTGTTTCGGCATGACAACATTATTTTAACACCCCATATGGCGTGGTATTCAGAAGAGGCAGCCCAGGAACTTAAGCGAAAGATTGCAGAGGAGGCAGTCCGCTTTGCTAGAGGTGAGGCGATTCACTATCCTGTCAACCATCTAACGGGATTACGACGTTGATGAGCTGACTAAAAAAGAAAGTATAGGAGGTTTTATGACCATGAAACAGAAGATTTACGGAGTAGTTCCGCCAATTTCAACTCCCATAGATGAGTACGAGCGAGTAGATGAAAAGGCGTTGCGCAAATTGATTGATTATTGTATTGAAAAGGGACTACATGGGATCTTTGTTTGTGGAACCAATGGGGAGTGCTTGGGATTAACACAACAAGAGCGAAATCGTGCTATACGAATTACTTTAGACCATGTGGCGGGACGTGTTCCTGTGCTGGCCGGCTGTATGGATACAAGCACAACCCGTGTTATTGACAATGTAAAAGCATTTGAACAAATGGGTGGCTTGACTGCGGTGGTAACACCAGAATTTTATTCACGTCATTCTACTCCAGATGAGACAATCCGCCATATCGAGAAAATAGCGAGATATACAGAGGCAGATATTTTTGTCTATAACATTCCTCCGTTTACAGGAAACACCATTTCCGCCCAAGCAGTTTTTAAGATGGCAGAATTTGATCATGTGGTAGGATATAAAGATACAAGTGGACAATTTGGGGAATTTCTTCGCTGCTTGAATCATTTTAAGGGAACAGACTTTATGCTGTTCCAGGGGATGACCCAGCTAGCAGGTGTAAGCTTGCTAATGGGAGCGGATGGGTTTATTCCTAATATTGGGCCTGTTGTACCGGAGATTTGCCTAAAAGTATATGACTATGCAAAAGCGGGAGATATTGAGAAATTAAAGGTATATTCTGCGCTTTTGCTGGAGGCACAAGACGCCTTTAGCTATGCTAAGTATGGAATTGCAGCTTGTAAGGCAGCCTGTTCACTATTGGGGTTCATGGACCAGAGAATGTGTGAGCCCAGTGAGCAAGTAACGGCGGAACAGAAAGAAAAGATTCGTCAAGCACTCGCTGTTGTAGATAAGAAGCGTTGCAATTTGGAATGGTGAGGAAAGAGTATGGTAAATAGGACAAATCGTTTGAGAGCCTTGCTACAAGACAATGGGTCTAGTGTAGCAACACGAATCTGGAGTACATGGCCGGTAATGATTGAAGCTGTGGGGAGTACGGGTAATTATGACTATGTGGAATTTGTAGGGGAATATACCCCTTTTTCTCAGATTGACCTAGAGAATATGGCTCGTGCGGCAGAGTTACATAATATAGGCCTGATGATGAAAGTGGATTTCCAAAACCGCGGTTATGTGGCACAAAAGGCAATCGCTTCTGGTGTACAGGCAATTTTGTTTACTGATTGTCGCAATGCGGCAGAGGTAGAAGAAAGCATAAGATTGGTGACTCCCGAGACCGTTCAAGATGGTGGGCTGTTTGGTTATCCCAATCGCCGGTTTATTGGCTTCCAGCCATACCTTTCCCAGATGGAGCACGCTCAGCGACAACGGGAAGTTGTTCGGGCATTTATGATTGAGAAAAAGAGTGCAGTGGACGAGATTGAAGATATTTGTTCCATCCATGGGGTAGATATGATTCAGTTTGGACCATCGGACTATGCCATGAGCCGTGGGATGGACCTGAAAGACCATCGGAACGAGATATTTGAAGTTGAGAAACAGGTGATCGAAGTTGCCCAAAAGCATGGGATTGCAGTGCGCTGTGAGATTCCGACACCAGAGGCTGCAGAGCGGTACATAGAGCTGGGTGTGCACCACTTTTCTCTGGGGGACCAAATGAAATATTTGCTGGAACGATGGAATGCCGATGGAAAGGCACTGCATGACCGTATTAGCAGAACCTTAAATGGCTAGGGGAAGGTGCCTATGAGTAATATGAAAGAAAAAAGCCCGATTATCCGTATGGATGAACACGATAATGTAGCAGTGGCTCGGGTACCCATTAAACAGGGAACAATTTTGCCGGAATGGAACATCGTGATACAGAGCGATATTCCGTTGGGACATAAAGTGGCGATTTGTACTATAGCAAAGGGAGCGCCTGTGTTTAAGTACAATACGATGATTGGGTATGCGGCATATGATGTGGTACCAGGTACCCATATGCACAATAAAGAGATTAAATTTGATGCGGTAAACCAGTCAGTAGACTTTTGTGCAGATTATCATCCAGTGAAGCTGCTTCCACCAGAGCAGCGCAGGACCTTTTGGGGATTTTTGAGAGAGAATGGAAAGGTAGGGACCAGAAATTATATTGCAATCCCCGTGGTGAGCAATTGTGCAGCAACAGTAGCCCGTCGGATTGCGGCATACTTTACATCTGAGATTCTCAAGGATTATCCCAATGTGGATGGTGTTGTGCCACTTGTTACTACATTAGGATGCGGTATGGAAAAGGGAAATGCTCTCGCAATGACCTACCTGCGCAGAGTGATTGCTGGTCATATACGAAACCCCAACATGGCGGGGGCGCTGGTGTGTGCATTAGGCTGCGAAAATAACAATATTGATTCCTTTTTTGAAATGGAAAAACTGGAAGAAGGACCGATGCTTCACAAGTTGACAATCCAAGATATGGGAGCCCCAGAAGCAGTGAAACGGGGAATTGAAATTGTAAAACAGATGCTGCCGATAGCCAATGCGTTTCAGCGACAAGAGGTTTCGATAGAGAATTTAAGTATTGGCCTTCAATGTGGTGGATCAGATGCATTTTCCTGTGCTTCGGCAAACCCTGCACTAGGAAAAGCGATGGATATTATTGTGGAAAATGGAGGAACTGCATGTCTGTCGGAGACAACGGAGTTGTTTAGTGCAGAAGGTGTATTGATCCGTCGTGCCAAATCTAAAGAAACTGGTGAAAAGTTGTTAGCAGCACTTCAGTGGTGGGTGGAGTACTGTAAGGGCAAAGATATGCAGATTAACGGAAAGGTCACGCCAGGCAATAATGCTGGAGGGCTGACCAATATTTTGGAAAAGGCCATGGGCAGTGTAAAAAAGGGAGGAAATACTCCCCTTAATGCAGTTTATGGTTATGCGGAAGAAATCAAAGAACGCGGCCTGGTGATAATGGATGCACCGTCCTACGATCCGGTTTCCGCTACAGCACAATTTGCGGGGGGATGCAATCTATGTGTTTTTACTACTGGACGGGGTTCGTGCTATGGCTCTCAATATTTCCCAACAATTAAAATAGCCTCAAATTCACAGTTGTTTAACAGAATGCCAGAAGATATGGATATTAATGCTGGTGCTATTATTGATGGTGACTGCACACTAGAGGAAGTTGGGAAGAAAATTTTTGAAAAAATTATTGCGGTTGCATCTGGTGAAAAAACAAAGAGTGAAGGATTTGGAATGGGAAATGATGAGTACATTCCGTGGGGAATTGGAGCAACGGGATAAACTGTCCTGTGGCAAAAATTATCACGTATATCAATGTGACGTATGAGCAAGAAAGTCGGCACCTGATCGGTGAACAGGTGCCGACTTTCCGTACAGTAAGCGTCAAACGAGAAAGGAATGGAAGTGAGCAAAATAGCCCGCCTCCACTTCTGGTTAGAATGAAGAGAGTTTGTAGAATTAAGGATCAGGAGATTTTTGAGGTTCATTGAACAGGACAGTGTGGAAGAGAAGCGCGAGGAATTCAGTGGAACACGAACGCCTGTCAAGGTGCCTTTTCGCCAGAGATTCTAATAGTGGCTGGTTGCGTTTCCAGGCAATCGTGGATGCAGTTCGGATATTCCGTTCTACTGCTTTCCAGTTTGTGCGCCGTATTTCCTGGCAACATCAGGATAAAGTCATTTTGTCACCAGCAGAAGTCTGTCCCGTTGCTCCATGCACAACGACACTGCGTAGGCGGTATGGAAAAAACCTTTATAATGCGGGGATATTCCAAGTTGGTAAAGCAGATTGCAAGTTACTTGAGAATCTGTCATGATACCATCTCCTCCTCATATGATTTCGTTCAGTTCATAGCAATGCACGGTTTGCCTCTCACTCATAGTAAAAATTGTCGTGTTCTTCTGGCTGGTGCTGCATGAATGTTTCCATTAGGACATCCAGTGCAATCGCCAATTTGTAAAGCAGTTCTGCGGACGCTTTGCGCTTTTTGCCTGTTTCAAGGGCACGGACATAACGGACGGACGTACCTGCTCTGGCCGCCAATTCAGCCTGGGGCATATCCTGTCGTTCCCGTACCTCACGCAGTTTTGTTCCAGCAAATATTGCCAACATTTTCCTCACCTCCCTTCATGCAAAGCATAAAGGATGGGAGGGTTTACCTGTGAGGTTCTGTAGTTCCCCTTTGGTAGAAAATCTCTAAAAAAATGGACCAACCTTTCAGTCAGTCCATCAAAGAATCATATTGTAGAATTCTTTTGGAGCCTTCGGCACCGCGCTAGGGCCTTGCCTGGTGTCAGTTTTGAAGCCCAGTCCTTATCGGTGGCTGCTAGTCCTGGCGCCCAGTCCTTATCGGTGGCTGCTAGTCCTGGCGCCTTAGAAAATATATAGACCAGATACCGGTATGGATCAAGATCATTCTCTTTGGCCGTTTCAATCAGGCTGTAAACAATGGCGCTGCTCTGAGCGCCACCCTCCGTATTGGCGAACAGCCAGTTCTTCCGCCCCATCACAAAGGGCTTAATGCTCCGCTCCGCCCGGCTGTTGCTTATTTCCAGACGCCCGTCCTCTAAAAAGCGTTTTAGATATGGCCACTGTTCACGCAGATAGTACAGCGCCTTTCCCAAAGAGGACTTGGGCGAGGCGGTTTTCGTTTCCGCCCATGCCAATAAAGCGTCCATCACCGGCTTGGACCGAGCCAGACGCTGGATATAACGTTCTTCTGGCGGCAGATTCGCCAGCTCCTTTTCAATGGCGAAGAGAGCATTACAGTATTGCAGTCCCTCCAACGCCGTGTAGCCAACCTGCTACTCTTTTGGCAAGGCGTTCACCGCCTCGTCAAACTTTCGCCGCAGATGCGCCCAGTAGCCAACTACCCGGATGTTTTCCGGTAATCGGTGGTAGCCGGAATAACCATCCGCATGGAGCCAGCCCGTAAAGCACTTGAGGAACGCTTCGGCATTCTCCGCCTTTCGGTTCTGTCGGTACTCATACAGGACAATGGGGTGTTCGGCGTCTCCGCTGATTCGGTACAGCCACATATAGCACTTGCTCCTGGCTGTCCGCCCTTCCAGCTTCAGCACCTGCAGGGTTGCTTCATTCGCATGGAGAACCTCGCGCTGAAGCAACTGCCGGTGCAGGTGGTCGTAGATGGGCCGCAACCAGTCCTCCGCCACCCGCAGACCCGGTTGCTCATCGTCTGCCGGGAGAGCATTACCCCGGCCCGGTTCCATTCCTGTTCCTGCCGGTACAGCGGAGCGTACATCACAAACTTCTGCACCATGATGTGGGCCACAGCCTCCGGGGCGGCGTAGCTGCCTGAAATCAGGGGAGGCTCTTTTTCGGCTTTCAGGATAGGTGTTTCCCTCCCCGTCTGCTTGCAGTTCTGGCAGGCATATGTAAAATAAACATCTTCCCGGATCTTCACCTGGGCAGGGACCATTACCAGAGTACGGCGTACTTCGGTCCCAATCTCTGTCATGAGCGTACCGCATTCAGGACAGTTACGTTCAGACTCCGGGATGCGGTGTTCCACCACCTCAACGGGGACGTTCTCAGGCAGAGCCTCCTCCGCACGGGAGGACCGCTTCTGCCTGGTATGAGCGGTAACCCTGATTTCTCTTGTGGCAGTCCTTCTGGTAGACAGCCACGCCTCCGTCTCATCAAACATGAAACTCAACTGGCCAATCACCTCCTCCTTCGTCTGTTCGGAGGATGCCCCGTAGGCCTTCTTTTTGGCAAGACGCACCTGTTCCATCAGCCAGTCCAGCTTCTGGTTCAGGTCGTCTCTTTCCGCCTTCAGAGACTCATATTCCGCACGGGAAATGGTCACTATTTCCGTGTCGCTTGTGGTAATGTTCACTTCATTTTTCATGTTTCCATTATAACATAAAGCCCCTTGAAATACCAGTATTTTCAAGGAGCTTCGAGAAAATAGCATCCAATTTTAATGCTATATCATACTCAGACCAGTTAATGCTTTGTGTGCTTTGGGCTGCTCAATCTTCAGCCCTTCCATAAGCCAGCGGTATTGCTGTGGCGTCAGCATCTTCACCTCAACTTCGGACCTCGGCCACTGGTACGCTCCCTGCTCCAGCCTCTTGTAGAGGAGGATAAAGCCATCCTGTTCCCAGTACAGCCCTTTTATTCGGTCCCGCTTTCGCCCACAGAACAGAAACAGCGTATTGCTGAACGGGTCCAGTTCAAACTGCTGCTGTACCATCGTGGCCAAACCATCGATCCCTTTGCGCAGATCTGTATATCCACAGGCGATGTAGACCTTGTCTGCTCCGGTAAAATCGTTCAGCATTGTCTCAGCAGCTCCACCAGGGTCCGCAGCAATTCCGGCCCCATTTCCTGATACAGATCAATGCCGCTACTCCCAATGTTAAGTGTAGCGGTACGTTCCGAATTATTTCGCAATGGTTGCGGTGCTGGCAGTTCTACAAATGTGCTCCCAGAACGTCCCTCGGCGTCTTTCCTACCTATATCGGACAGAACCTCTCTTTCCCATCGGTAATATGTTGTTGGCGTGATACCCTGCTGGCGGCACCACTCCCGTACTGACAGCCCGCTGCTCCGGTAGTCCTGTGTTGCCAATCCCCATTCCTGAGTCTTTGCCTGGTGCTTCAGTTCATTGCTCGTCATCTGGATACACCGCCTAATAGTTAATAGTGGCGGAACGTCTCAAAACGTTCCACCACTATTCTCTCATGTCTGTCTACCCGTTACTATACTTGACGCTTACAAAAAAATTTTTAGGGCAAAAAGTTAAGTCAGAGATATTAATGGACTGAAAATCACGAAAACTGTAACGCCAATCTTGGGTGAGAAAGCTTGATCACAACGGTAGGGTTATTACATAGCCTTGATTTTCAGGTAACACCACACCAATTACGTCACACATATATCACCAATCTCATTTACGCTTCTGTTGATCCTAAGACAGCACAATATCTGGCAGGCCATGAAAACAGAAAATAACAATGGATATTTATGCCAAGGTGAAATACAATAACCACTTGTAAACGAGGCGTTCAATCAAAACAAAGATAACGCCCCCTCGCTAGTAGAGGGTTAAGGCACGGGCTAAACTGGTATGTGCATTTGAAAAACTTGAAATATCAATGCTTTCCAGCGTTTATAAAAGAAACGGTACAGGTTTGAGGTGATATCTGCGATGGTCGGTCATGAGAAGTCGTACTATCTAGATAATCATAGCTTCAGTGTTCTAGAATTGAAAATACTCATCAACGCAGTGCAGGCGGCAAACTTCATAATCGATAAAAGACCGCAGAGATCATAGCCAAGCTTGCAACGTTAAGAAACAAACCAAGTATGGGGTAGTTTCAATGCCAAAAGAGGTTCAAGCCAGAGATTGAATCTAATCTATACGAAAGTTTTTCCCAATGATACAATAAGGGAAAATTGGCCTGACGACGCTATGTTGCCGTGCCCTTTTTCATAGGCCATAGTTTTTTTGAAAATTCTGTAAATCTCATTTTGACGCTTGTTTCAACCCTTCCGGAATGTGGTACAGCCCATGGTCACTCGTCCTTGGATATCTGGAGCTGGTCCCTCAGCTTGTTGTAGAGCGTAGTGCGGCTCATGTTCAGCTGTTTGGCAAGTTGCGTCATAGAACACTGCGCACTGTCCAGATAATGCCGCAAGATTTCCCGCTCCGCCTGGTGAATATCCTTCTCATAATCTCCGCTGATAGGCAGTTCAAGACAAGGTGCGGCCTCAATTTTTTCGACTTCTTCTGTGTTTAGACACTCCTGGACAAGTTGTCGAAGGTAACTCTCATCTCCGATTCGCTGCGGATCCAGCAGAGATTTGAACCTTTCCGCAATGTTGACAAGCTCACGGACATTTCCAGGGTAGGAATAGGTGAATGCAGGCTGGAAAGCATAGGTGAAAGAGTCCTTAAGTCTCACATACAGGGAGTGGTCGAACAGGTTGAGATAGTACTGATACAGCTCAGGAATATCTTCTTTCCGTTCCCGCCAAGGTCTGGTTCGCCGAATTTTCCTGTATGATGTACGCGTGCCGCAAAAAAACTCCATCTTCCGTCTGGGTCCGCGGCTATAAGCATGGTTTAGGCGTTGCCTTCTTCCCCAGCCAAGGTAGTGAGCCCGCTTTTCAGCGGTTGCAAAGCCTGTATCCCTATATCACACCGTACAATAATGTGATTGAAACCGGCCTCTCCAATATTAACACAACACTGCACACGTCCTTGATGTTGCTCAATGCTGCCTGTATCGATAACAAAGAAGACCGGCTCTTCTATCGCGAGTGCGTCACGGCTCCTTCTCTGGATAATTTAATGGATGCGCTTAATAAAGAACGGCAGTCGCTCAATGAGATCGAAGGGATGAATGTACCCTCCCTTGTGCAGATCATCCAAAGCTGGTATGGGCATCAGGGGGCGAAGGGAGATACTGTTTCAGAGTTGCAGCACTCTCTGCCGCATTTTGCATACAGTAAAATGCCCACAACGATGGACTATCGCTATGTAACGGAAGATGTACCCTATGGCCTGATCCCTACTGCTACCTTTTTGCAGCAACTGGGCTTTCGCAATGATGTTCATACGGCCCTGGCCAACATACTCTGTGCTGTGTGCGGAAGAAACTTTTATCAGGATGCATACACCATGGAGGAGCTTGGAATCGCCGGAATGGACAGGGCACAAGTCATGTCTTACTTAAAAACTGGTATCCGGTGATTGGATAAAGCACAACTAAATATGGCCTTCACGCCCTCCGATGCGGTTTTTGTCCTGTCGGAGGGTGTAATCCTACTTTCTATCCTGACCGGATGTTTGATAGATATAGCTCACCAGTCCCCCCTGTTGTCCTCTATTGTAGAAAAAATAGAATCTGCTATAATAACAATGGAGAAGGAGGTGCAGAGATGGAACTGATCCAAAAGCAGGTCCAAGCCCTGAATCAGCAGTTGCTGCAGAGCCTGGAATTGCTCCAGATGAGCACGATGGAACTGGAGGAATACCTGCGAGATCTGGCCCAGGAGAATCCTATGGTAGAGCTCAACGAGGACTTTTCCGAAATGGAACAAAGCCGGGATAACCGGCTGCTCGACCGTCTGAACTGGCTGGAAGATAATGATCAACAAAACTATTACTATCAACGTGTGGAGGAGGAAGAATTTGATCCTTTAGCCCGGGTAGGACACGAGGGTGGTCTGGAGGAAACTCTGTTCCGATTTATTTCACGGCAACTCTATCCCTTGAAACTGGATGAAGATACTGCTCAACGGGTCCGCTACTTGGCCGCCTGTTTAAATCAGGATGGGTATCTGCGCATCCCCTTATGTGAACTGGCGGACAACCTGTCGATCTCTGTGAAGGAATTGGAACCCTGTCTTGAACTTCTGCGCTCGCTGGAGCCGGCGGGGATCGGAGCCGTTGATCTTTCTCAATGTCTGGAACTTCAACTGCAGAGAATTCATGAAAGAGGACCCGCTCTTGAGATTGTAAGAGGCCATCTGGAGGCACTGGCAAAACGGCATTATCGCTCCATTGCTACTAAGCTTTCCATCTCTGTGAAACAGGTACAGCAGGCAGAACGAGTGATCCATGAGTTAGAGCCCCGTCCGGGAGCCCCTTTTGAGCGCCCTTCACAGGTACCATACATTCTACCAGATCTGTTCGTGGAGGAAATGGATGGGCACCTGGTCGTCCGCTTAAGGAACGAGAACCATCCTGTGTTTCACATCAGTCGAAACTACCAGGCTCTGATGGGGCAATCAGAGGATCCCGAAGTGAAGGGATATCTGATGGAGAAGTTCCACCAGGCCGAAGGTGTCCTCCGAGCCCTAGAGCAGCGGAAGAGCACCCTCCTCCGCTGTGCACAGGCAATCGTAGACGGGCAACAGGCATTCTTTTATACGGGCCACAGGCCCTAAGACCCATGAAGATGTCCGAGGTCGCACAAAAGTTGGATCTCCATGAATCCACGATTAGCCGCACCGTACGGGAGAAATACCTCCAATGTAGCCAGGGTGTCTTTCCCATGCGCTACTTCTTTTCCCGCAATGCGAGCACCTATGACACGGCCCATAGGGAAGTAGGCGTCGTTGCGGCCCATGCGCTTCTTCGCAGACTGGTGGACCAAGAGAACAAGGCCCATCCCATGTCTGATCAGAGCCTGTGCGAGTCAATGGCAGCGCTGGGTTGCCCTATTTCTCGGCGCACCGTCTCAAAATATCGGGAAGAGCTGAATATCCCGAACGCTTCTGGCCGAAGGCTGCTTTGATTCTTTTGTCATTAGAGACATTAACTTGATAAAATAGGTCCGGCTCCAACATATAGGAAAGCCCTCTTTTTTATATGTTGACCAGAGTCTGTGAGCCAGATGCTCTGAGTGTGCCTTCTGACATTCCAGTGCCTCGACAGAGGCAAAGAATTGTACCGAGACAGCCCCGCCGCTGCAAAGTAAGGTGCGTGTCAAAAGAGAAACAGATGAGCAGCGGATTTCTCGTCTGTTTCTCTTTTGACGTTTACTTGAGGTGCCCTGTATATTTCAATGCTTGCAGATAAAGTGGCTCACTTTTGGGGACTAAAAAAGATTTCCATTACCCACAGCAGTAAGTGCACAAAGTTTTAGGCTATGATGTACGTGTACAGAGAAGCGGAAAATAAAGAGGGGCACCCCAGCCATGTGAAAACGCATACCCTGAATGGGGGAGTAGAACCGTTGGTGCCGTTCGGTCATAAAATCCGTCAATTCGTTTTTGCAAAGGGCATTGCGATAAAGTGTATCATGCGATGCATAGATAATCAAGGAAGGGAATGCGGCAAAATGAAAGCCATCTGCTTCGGCGATTTCAACACTTACGGCTATACACGGAGATATTTTGGTGGGCGCTACGATGCGGGCGGGCGTTGGGTGGATATTCTGGCCATGGAAACTGGCTGGATGGTCTGCAACATGGGAGAAATGGCCAAAAGATCTCCACAGATGTTCCCAACTTTCCCTCAGATACAGATACAGATTATTGATTGTCATGCTGGAGACTAACGATCTGCTCCAAGGCCGAAGTTCAGAGCAGACCGCTAAGGAACTGGATAGTTTCCTAACAAGCATCTCTCTGGAAGAAAGCCAGCTCCTGCTGGTCACACCGCCGTAGATGACCCTGGGCGCATGGGTACCTAGCTAGCAGTTCATTGACAACTCTTGCACCTTTCCCCCACTTTAAGGGGGCGCTGTGGTGTTGGTAAGTCTGCCCACTACGATTTGCTGGGAGAGGGGGAGTATACGGAATGAAACAGGGGAGCTGCCTAATGTAGGTGGCTCCCCCTTTCCTGCATAGTGTCGTAGAGTTGGAAAAAGTTCCCCTCACCGGTCCCTTAGGTGGTATTTCCCAGGGGGTAGGGGGTGGGGGGATGTACTATCGGCATATCCGGGCCAGATCTTCCATCAGCCGCTTTCCGTGTCGGAGCTGATATCGGGAGAAACGGACCAGATGGCGGCGGTATGTTGTTTCGTGCATCCCCTTTGGCCTGTCTGGACGAAAACCTAAAAAAGAAAATCCATCAATCGGCCACGGCGGAAGGGTCAGGTATCGCTTTGCGTATTCCATTCCCTTCCAGTAGTCCACCATGCCGTCCTTTGTCTGCTGCTGGCTTTTGTAATTCAGCTTGGTACATTTCCGGCACAAGAAACCTCTCTGTCCTGTCAAATACAGATATCGCACCCTCTGGCCGCATCCGGGGCAGAGGAAAAAAGTCTGCTGTCCGCCGTAGCCGTTGCGCTTGTGGGATAGCCTGATCTTGTATCCGCTTGGAGGGAATAGCTCGCAAAAGTCATCTTCCTGGTAAATGTCCAGGTATTTCCCACCACAGAATAGCCCGCCCCAGGCATGGGTAAACGCCAACTCAAAACTATCTATTCGGGGTGTCTGCTCCACCTGTTCATGGGTTTTATTCCATCCACCAGCGTTACAGCGAAAATACACACCTCCACCCCCTTCTGCTTTTATGCCTAAATACGTTATCAAACTCAATTATATTAGCGTTTTCTGGCGATTTTAACGGTATATTCTTAGCCTCTGGCTGTTCCTGGGATGCCGCAGGAGGCGGAGGCCCTTTTGTTCCGCTGATCTGGCCGTTGTCCTGGTAGTTCCCATTCTGACCGCTGTTTCATCCAGGGTAAAGCCATAGCAACACCGCAGTACCACGGCCCGCCGCTGTGGCTCTGACAGGGTCAACAAGGCCCGGTGTAAAGCATAGCGCAGGTCACACTCCGCAATATTTTCTATGACCTGTTCCGCCTCCGGGTCTGGCAGCACATCCGCCAGTGACAATGTATCCCCCTCGCTGTCTGTAATTGGCGCATCCAGAGAGATACAGTTTTGGAGCGGGTCCCTTCTGGCCCGTTGTGTTCTCAACCCTGCCGCCTCGGAAAAGGCCCCTTTCAGCTTTAAGCCGTACCATGTGAGAAATGCCCCGCCCTCTGGCCGCCAGCCTTCAAGGGCTTCCAGAAGGGCGAGAAAGGCCGCCTGTTCAAAATCATCCACAGACAGCCCGCCCCGCCCATTGAGGGCCACAGTCCATTTGTAGGCCAAATTATGAGCGAATCTCTTTACCTGTGCCCACAAATCCAGCAACTTGTCCCTATCCCCGCTCTGGATCTCCTTCGCCAGTTCTTCATTGGTCATTGATACCCGGCCCCTTTCATGGTAGAATGTGATTGACAAGTCCACACTCCGCCACAGGGCCGCTCTCATTCGCTGGGGGCGGTTTTTCTGGGTTCGCTCTGGGTTCGATATATCTTTAGCCAGTCCTCCAGCTTCATCACCACCAACCACGGGGAGCGGGAGCGGCGGAAGAATACAGTGGGGAGGCCATCACCAAAGCGCACAGCGTCCCGCTCCGCCTGTTCCAGCCAGGAATAAGGTCGCAGCTGCTCCGCCCGCTTGCACTCGATATGGATGCCGGGTAGCCCCATAACTCACCGCCCGTCCCAGCTGTACATCGTAGCCGCACCCCTGGAGAAGCCGGGCAAGCTCTAACTCTCCCGCTCGGCCTTTTCTCTGCGATTTAGCGCCCATTTATCCGTTGACGGAGCGCATTGGTTTTCACATCAGGGTCTTTTGCCACAAACTCGCCCTCTTCCCTTATCCAGACATAGTCAATATCCCGCTCCAAAAGTTTCTTTAGGTGTGGGCCTGGGTTCCCGGACAGGTAAAGACATACACCCTCCCGGCAAGGGTTTATATTATCATCCTCCATCTGCAAATCAGTCCACGGGGCATAACACATCCAGGAGCCGCCGCCGGGATAGAATGAGCAGCGTAAACAGGTTTCAAAGTCGTCCATTTCCAAATATTTCAATACTTCTTTTTCAATGCTGTCCATATCGTTCTCCTTTCACGGTTTATGATTTCATGTACTATTTTGCTGGGGCGTAATTTCATAAACTTCATAAACTTTGCATACTTCGGTATATGAGGTTTATAAAGTTTATAAAAACATATCCATACAAAACTATCTGCTATTTCATAAACCGACTTGCTCTGGCATGTTAGTATCTATGCGTTGAATCATAAACCCGTTTGCCATTTTCCCGCTTTTCTTTACAGGACAGGTTTTCAAAAAAAATCCATCATCGGCGAGGCGGTCTTTCACTCCATCAAGCGCACGTTTTGGCTGCCATCCCCCAAAAATCAGATCTCCATGCAGTTTCTTAAATTCATCATAGGAGTAGCGTGTGGGGACAAACTGGTTTGCGGCCGATTCAAGCGCCAAAATCAAAGAGTTGTTGACTACATCTCTTTCCGACGTATTCTGAATGACCTCTCCCGGCGTAGACTTGCGCCTTGCTGCTAATTCCAGTGTTTGGCGGGTAATGTCGGAAAATCCAGCCCACTCCACACCGCCATCAACAATCCGATACTTTACCGACTGCCCATAAGAGGCATAGTTTGATTTGGTATGTACCATAATTCTGCAATCTTCGTCGGTTTCGTCGAAAATTACACGGAAAGCGGAGCGGGCGGCGTTGATTAAATCCGCTGATCCCATAGCGGCATTGTTGGCGTTTGCCCCTTGCTCCCTCTTGTTGACATGAGAAATTAAAATCATAGCACAATCGCATTTCTTGCACAGGTTGGACAATTTTTGCAGTACAGGCCGCAGGGAGTTAATTCTTGAAATATCCACGTTTGTCCCAAGAAAACAATGCCACGGGTCAAGCACCGTCAAGGCCGGCTTGCACTGTAAAAACGTAGCCTCAAATTCGTCATAGCGTTCTGAAATGCTCATTCCTTCGGAATCTATCCGGTCGAGAATGAATACTTTGTTAAGGTCTGCCCCGGATTTTTTAAGTCTACTTTTCAAAACCTCGCCGCTGTCCTCACCGGAGATAATGAGCACGTTTTCCTTCTCCCCGGCGAACACGTCACCGGGCAGGGGTTTCCCTGCGCTAATACTTGCCGCAATTCCGCAGCAGAGGATTGTTTTTCCAGTTCCGCCGTCCGCCATCATAACAGTGTAGTCACCAATGGGGATATACGGATACCACAGGAATTTTGTGTTGTCCTCACCAAATTCAGAGGCAGCCTTTACTTTCCGCCCTTGTTCTACGGTTCCCGGCGCTTGACTTGGCTCCCACTCCGGCGCATCCTGTGCGAGTTGAAGAAGCGCCAATATTCCCGCATCGTCGCCCATATAGTCCAGCAGATCGGATATATCGCCCTTTGTAGGCAGTTCCAGCCATACTTTGGTTAAGTCCAGCACATAAACGCTCTTGGCGATCCCCTGGAGCGTGGCCGCCATCCGCTGGGCGTACTGCTTGCCAGGTTCATCATTGTCCTGGATGATATATACATTCCGGCCAGAGAAAAAGGGCTGATACTCGGAATACCATTTGCTGTCTTTGCCATCTGGCAAGCTGATTGCCGCTTTCTGGTTTTTCTCCAGGCGGTCAACATCCTTTTCCCCTTCCACCAGAAAGACAGAGGGCGGGAGGTTGTCCCGGCGGTAGTACAGCGGCGGTACGGGAAACAAGTTTTCGGGTCGCTTATCAAGCCATACCCCGTTTTCAAGATGTTTCCACGGTGCGGACTTTCCTCCATTCGCCTTTCTGTATACAACGTGTTTTAGTTGGCCTCCGGGATAAATGTGCTCCCGCTCGAATTTGCCATAGTCTGAACTACTGCTTTTTTTCGGTGTCGGCGCCGCTATCGGCTGGGGTATCCCCATTGTGTCAACAATCCACTGTGCGGCCGCTCCTTTAGAAATACCCCGATACCGGGCCACAAGGTCAACAGCGTCCCCATGCTCACCACAACCAAAACACTTCCAGCCATCAGCGTATACCTGTAAGCTGGGGTTCTTGTCCCCGGCGTGTAGAAAGCACCGTACCTTGTCTTGTCGGTTTAGTTCCAGCCCCAGGCGGCGGGCCACCGTGCGGCAATCTTCCCTTTTCAGTTCTTTAAAGTCGATTGGCACTCAATCACCGCCGATCTTCTGTTGTCCGGTCATGAAGTTGGGAAACAAATCCCGCTTGCTCCCGCTCCTGCTTCGTGGTATCATTGGATTGGGAAAACTTCTGGTCATTGTCCGTGGCCGTTGTTTCCTCTGCCTGGTTCGGTGTTCCAGCACCGGACCGGGCTTCTTTTTTGTTCTCAATCATTCGTTCACCCCCTGACAGGTCTAATCCCGCTGTTGAGAGTAGGGGAGGGGGTGAAAAGAAATTTCTCCAATGTGTCCAGATCTAGCAGATATTTCTTTCCCGCCCTGGTAGACGGAATTTCACCCGATAGCACCTTCCGTCGGATTGCAGTCTTGGTTAAGGCGGTGCCGGGGTCATGCTCCCGTACATAGTCGGCGGCTTGCTCGATGGTTCTCATTCTCATACAATCATACTCCTTTTTTAGTATCGAACATTGGTTTGTGTTCATTGAGTATATTTTAGCAATCGGTTTTGTTTTCGTCCACTATATCTAGTGGCTGTATCTAGTTTCTGTTTTTTTGTATTGACACGATTAGAAATTTAAAATATTGGATGTTGTAATCACAGATTGAATTATTGCAATTTAAATGATGAAATTTGATAAGATAATGGATTTTAATTCAAATAAAATGGTTTAATATTCGGCTGCATTTTTTAAGTTCTCTATTTTACACAAAAAAGTTTATCATACATGACATAACACCCCTAATCTTAGTTATGGGCATGTCAGGTTAGGACGTGTATCTGCTACCGATTAACATGAAAATTTGTCCGTTATTTGTCCGTTGTTTTTATGAAAAGTCATGAAAAAAGGAGAATGGGAAAATTAAATAAAATCCTTGTACCCGCTGGGGCACAAGGGATTGTGATATATAATGAAAGACTATAAAAAGAAAAAATGCCCATTCGACTCCCGTCAGCCGCACCACGTCGGAGCAAAGTCCGCTTTGCTCCGACGTCTTTTTATGTCCACGGCACAAAAAGACGTCATCCGCCCGCTCCCTTGCTTCTCCTTTCCAAATCGAACCCACTGCGTTGGGCTTTGATTTGGGGCCGCCCTATGGGCGGCTATTTTCGTTTCTGAAAAAATATCGGCTTTAACCGTCTTTTGTACTCTTTACGCCCCGGAATCCTTGCGTTGAAAGGACTCCGGGGTTTTGTTATTCTTCTGAAAACCATTTTGGGTATTCTTGCGTATTTTGCTTTCGCTATGAAATCAGAGACTCCACCACCGCTTATTTATTCAGTTCCGAATTTGCGATATAATCGTGCCATCAGCTAGGGATCTGCGCAGACCTTCGGGCCAATGGAGCCGATAGAAAAAATTTTTCTTTTGGTGCAATAAAATGGAAGGGTCGTGCGTTATATAGATGAACAGCAAATCAGCCCCCCAAAAATTGCTGAAATAACAACTTGACGGAGGACATAAAAATGAAAAAGACATTCTCAAAGACTTTGGTGGGTTGCGCCGCCGCAGTAATGGTGACTGGGGCCCTGCTTACCCCCGTAATGGGTGCCAATGCATCCCGCCCCTGGCAGACTGCTGACACAGACTTTATCGGGAAATCCAGGGCGGAAGAAATCGCCCTTGACCACGCCGGGATAGAGGCATCCCAACTCTCCTGGATCCATGTCAAGCTGGACCATGACCATGGACGTGTAGAATATGACGTGGAATTCTTCTCTGGCAACAAGGAGTATGATTACGAGATCGACGCAACCAGTGGAGACATCCTGAGTTTTGACTATGATGTTGAATGGTACATGGGTGTTGGGACCCCGGCCCAGGCTAGCGGCGATATCGGCGCCGAAGAGGCCAAGGTGATCGCTCTGGACCATGCCGGTGTGAAGGCGAAGGACACGGTGTTCCTCTATGCGGAGCTGGACTATGACGACGGACTACGGGTCTATGATGTAGAGTTCTTCTCTGAAAATAAGGAGTACGACTACAAGATCGACGCGGCTACGGGGGAAATCCTGGGCTTTGACTATGATATTGAGTGGTACACCATCTCCACCACGGACAGCGATTACATCGGTGAGGCCAAGGCAAAGCAGATCGTGGAACAGGCTGCCGGTACCACAGGGGTTTACACTGACTTCAAGCTGGAGGTAGACGACGGGCGTGTGCTGTACGAAGGTGAGATGCGAAGCGGCTGGATGGAGTATGAGTTTGAAATTGATGCCGTAACCGGCGCGATCATTGACTGGGAAGCGGATTGGGACTGAAACACAAAGAGAATCCGCGCGAGGGGCAGCTGTCTGGTCAACCTGATATCGAAATAGGAAACGTCCCGGAACAATCACAGTTCCGGGACGTTTTTTGCATTATTCCTCTTCTAAGGAGCAGCCTCTTGGAAAAGAGGGATCGCCAGAAGGGATAGAGGAGATCTGCCCTCGGCGTAATGCGGCTCCCCGGAGGTGGTCTTCCAAAACAGTGCTGATAAAATTGATCAGCTCATCCGGAGTCTGATCGATCTCTCCCAATAGCCAGCTCTCCATGACGCTGGCCAAGGACACCACATAGAAGTGGGCCAGAAGAGCCACATGGTCTGAGGACGATGGGTCTTGCAGGTCGGGAAGAAAGCCTTCAATGGTCTGTGAGATGATGGTATGGAGCTGTTCCTCAAAGAAGCGGCGGATATGCCCACGGCCCAGAGAGCGCAGCGCGCAAAGGCAGACTGCACGATTGCTTTGTAAATAGTGAAAGAGCTCCAAAAGGCCCTCCCGCCACAGGAGAGCTCCTTCCCGTCGCTCCAGCAGAGATACGGCTTCATTCTGAAACATCCAGCGCATCAGGTCGTAGATGTCCTCAAAATGGTAGTAAAAATTTTGCCGCTTGATATGACATAGGTCGGTGAGCTCTGAGATCGTGATTTTCTCCAAAGGCTTCTGAGCCATCAATTTTTTTAACGCCGCAGCCAGAGCCCATTTTGTCTGCTGGGAAGCGACATAGCATTTTTTCTCCATAGAATGCCCTCCTGTGCCTGTTAGTATAGCACAAAGGGGCTGGAGGCTCAACTGATCTATGGGACAGAGGACCGATTTATGACACTGCCGCG
Organism: Flintibacter sp. HCN-6482; assembly: GCF_037892565.1. Taxonomy (NCBI): domain Bacteria; kingdom Bacillati; phylum Bacillota; class Clostridia; order Eubacteriales; genus Flintibacter; species Flintibacter sp. HCN-6482. Next base: position 127,754 of record NZ_JBBKBK010000002.1, read on the forward strand.
GGATTGACCTTTGCTGGAGCCGCCTCTATTTGAATATAATAAAGTGTTATGATAATGGTGTATTGCGGGTAGTAAAGGAGCCGCCAAGAGATGAAAAAAGGAAACAAGGATCAGGAGAGTGTTATGGTGCGTCTTGCCACCTTTGTTGTGGACAAACGGAACCTGTTTTTCCTGCTGGTCATTATCGGTACCATATTCACGCTGTTTTCCAGGAACTGGGTGGAGGTAGAGAACGATCTCTCCTCCTATCTGCCCATCCACTCCACCACCCGCCAGGGACTGGATGTGATGGAGGAGCAGTTCACCACCTTCGGTACCGCGGATCTGATGGTGGCCAACATTTCTCTGGAGGAGGCCCGTCGGGTGAAGGCGGAGCTCCTGGAGCTGGACGGCGTGCAGAGCGTGGAATTCGATGACACAACAGACCACTATGCCCATGCCTCCGCCCTCTATTCGCTTACCTTTGACTATGACGAAGACGATGAGAGGTGCCTGGAGGCCCTGGACAGGGCCAGGGAGAGCCTCACTGGCTGGGATGTATTCGTATCCACGGAGCTGGGTAACACCAAGGGGGATATCATTGACGCTGAAGTCAATGTCATCATGGTCTATGTGGCGGTGATCGTGCTAGTGGTGCTCTTGCTGACCTCACAGACTTACGCCGAGGTCCCTGTGCTTATCCTGACCTTTGTTACGGCCATGATTTTGAACCTGGGCAGCAATTTCCTGCTGGGAAAAATCTCCTTCGTGTCCAATTCCGTGACCAGCATCCTCCAGCTTGCCCTGTCCCTGGACTACGCCGTGATCTTCTGTAACCGCTTCAAAGAGGAGCATCAGACACTGCCCATCCGGGAGGCGACCATCATAGCTCTCAGCAAAGCCATTCCGGAGATCAGCGCCAGCTCACTGACCACCATCGGTGGGCTGGTGGCCATGATGTTCATGCAGTTCAAGCTGGGACCTGATATGGCGGTCTGCCTGATTAAAGCCATCCTGTTTGCCCTACTGGCTGTATTTGTGGTGATGCCGGGCCTGCTGATCCTGTTCGGTCCGCTGATGGACAAGACACAGCACCGCAGCTTTATCCCAAAGATCCCCTTTGTAGGAAAATTTGCCTATCTGTCCCGATTCGTGATACCGCCTGTATTTCTGGTCCTGGTGGTTCTGGGTATCCATTTCTCCTCGGACTGTCCCTATGTCTATGGGTACGGGAGTATCGAAACGCCGAAACTGAATGAGGTGCAGATTGCCTCCCAGATGATCGAGGAGAATTTTACATCGAAAAACCTTGTGGCGCTTATGGTGCCCACCGGCGACTACGAGAAGGAACGGATGATCCTGGACGAGTTGGAACAATATACGGAAGTGGACTACACCATGGGGTTGTCCAATGTGGAGGCGATGGACGGCTATATGCTGGCCGACCGGCTAACGCCCAGACAGTTTGCCGAACTGGCGGATCTGGATTATGAGTTGGCCAAGCTGGTCTATACAGCATACGCGGTCAAGAATGAGGACTATGGACGGATCATTGGCGGCATTTCCGCCTACCGGGTCCCGCTGATGGATATGTTTCTGTTTATCTGTGACCAGCTGGACGAGGGCTATGTCACCTTAGACAAGGAGCAGACCGATGATTTGGACGAGGCGCGGGAGCAGATTGAACATGCCAAGGTGCAGCTCCAAGGAAGCGAATATGACCGGATGCTGGTCTATCTGACCCTGCCTGAGGGGGGAGAGGAGACCTACGCCTTTCTGGATACGGTCCAGGAAACTGCCCAGAAATATTACCCAGGAGAGAGTATTTACCTGGCTGGAAACTCCACCACAGAGGCTGATTTTAAGGCCGCGTTTGCCACGGACAACACGGTGGTCAGCGTGGTGTCCATCCTCATCGTCCTGGTGGTGCTGCTGTTCACCTTTCGATCTGCGGGGATGCCGGTACTGTTGATCCTGGTCATCCAGGGCAGTATCTGGATCAATTTCTCCATTCCGGCCTTCACCGGGACCCCGCTGTTTTTCCTCAGCTATCTGGTAGTCAGTTCTATCCAGATGGGGGCTAACATCGACTATGCCATCGTGATCGCTAGCCGCTACATGGAGCTGAAAGACCAAATGGACCACAGACAGGCCATCATTGAAACAATGAATTTTGCCTTTCCAACCATTGTTACATCGGGCAGTATTTTGACCGTGGCCGGCCTGCTCATCGGGCAGATGACGTCAGAGGCGGCCATCGTGGGTATCGGGCAAAGCCTTGGGCGGGGAACGATTTTGTCCATTGTTCTGGTCATGTTTGTCCTGCCTCAGATTCTGTTGATTGGCGGCGCGGTGGTGGAAAAGACATCCTTTTCCGTGCCCAGCGCGGTGAAAAAACACAGGGCCAGCGGGCGGGTCCGAGTAGATGGGCTGGTGCGGGGAGAGATATCTGGCACCATCAGCGGCACCGTCCATGCCATCGTAGACGGAGATGTGGATCTGAACCTGATCTCAGGTTATGCGCAGGAGGAGGCAGAGCATGAAACGCAAGAGAACTGATTGGATCAGGAGAGCGGTCAGTGTCCTGCTCACCCTTATCCTGTGTGTCCAGGCAGCAGGCCCTATACTGGCGGTGGAAGACGGGGTGATTCGGATCACTTGCGCCGAGGACCTTCTGGAACTGTCCCGTAATTGTGCGCTGGACACCTGGTCCCAGGGCAAGCACGTGGCGCTGACAGCGGATATCTCTCTGGCGGGTACGGGATATACCCCGATCCCCACGTTCGGCGGTACCTTTGACGGTGGCGGCTATACTATCAGCGGGCTGGACCTGTCAAGCGGGCTGACCCCGGCGGGCGTGTTCGGCACCCTGCAGGAGGGCGCGGTGGTAAAGGACCTCCATGTGACCGGCAGTATTGAGCCGTCTGGCCATGGCTCGTCCATAGGGGGCATCGCGGGAGAGAACTATGGCGTGATCGCGGCCTGCTCCTTCTCCGGGACGATTACCGGGACAGACCGGGTGGGAGGCATTGCCGGACTGAACGGGCTGACAGGTAAGATCCAGGGTTGTTCTGCCGCCGGAGGTATCACTGGAAAGAGCATGACTGGCGGCATCGCTGGCGAAAACTGCGGTGTGCTGTCGGGATGCCGAAACAATAGCTATGTCAATATTACCAGCACAGACCCTGGGCTCGAGCTGACGAATTTGGATCTGGATGTGTCCAAGTCTCTGTTTACCCTGAGCGCGCTGGATACGGTGAATATCGCCACGGATACTGGAGGTATAGCAGGGTACTCATCTGGTATGGTTCTCAGCTGCATCAATGCCGGTGTTGTCGGATATCCCCACATCGGCTACAACGTAGGCGGCATTGCGGGGCGAAGCTGCGGCCATGTGGCCTACTGCGTCAACCGCGGACAGGTATTCGGCCGCAAGGATATCGGCGGTATCGTTGGCCAGGCAGAGCCCTACATTGTGCTGAATTTATCAGAGGATATGCTGGATACCATTCAGAAGGAGCTGGACCGCCTGGGAGGGCTGGTAGACCGGGCGGCGGACCACGCCGATGGAGCCGCCGGCCGGATCTCAGACAATCTGGATGCCATCGGAGCCTCCGTTGATGACGCCACCGGACACGCCAAGGACTTGACAGATCGTCTGTCAGACTACGGGGACGAGGTGATTACAGAAATCAACCGGGGCAGCGACATCCTGGCTGACGCCCTAGATCAGATGGCGGACATCTCCAGCGATGCTACCGGCTTTGCGGAAGAACTGACGGACAGTTTGGACTTGATGGAGGATGCCCTGCGGGAGTTGGCCCGGATCGATGGCTCCCAGGCGGTAGATGAACTGGAGCGGGCGGCGGACAGCATCGAGAAGGCCGGCCGGCTGCTGAAAAGCGGCATAGGAAAGATCATCGACGGGTTGGAACAGCTGCGGAACTTCGTCCGCATTGAGGATGAGACTGGCAGCCGGGAGGCCCTGGAAAAGATCGAGGAGGGGGTTGGAGAGACCGCCCAGGCGGCAGAGGAGCTGGGAAGAGCCATGGATCTGGCGGCCCAGTCCGGCGTGGTGGAAGACGTGGCCGCCCAGAGCATGGAGGAGCTGGGGGGAGAGATGGGGCAGATTTCTGATGCCCTGACCCAGGTGGGCGGCGGCGCGGAAACCGTGCGTCTGAACATCTCTTTCGATTTGGAGGATATCCGGGAGGGCCTGCGGCAGATCCGGAGTGGTGTGAAAAACGTGGTGGACTCCTCCGGCGCGGCCATGAAGGCGGTGGACAGCCTGGGGGATGCCCTGGATGAGTTGAAGGCCGTGGGGCAGGAACTGAGTGACGGCCTGGACGCCCTGGCGGATGCCGTGAGCTCGTTTGAACAGGCGGGAGAAACTGGGACAGAAGTGTTTGCTGGGCTGGAGGATCTGTTCGGCTACTTGGCTGGGGTGGACCCTATCCAGATCGCCCACCCTGGGGAGGAGGTCAGCGCCGCCTCTGACGCCCTCTATGACACGATGGAACGGCTGAACGACCAGATGGGCCTCCTGAATGACACGGCTGCCGCCTCGGTAGGCGACTTGACCGGCGACATCCGGGCCATTAGTGCCCAGGTCGGGGTGGTGACAGATACTCTGATTGACGCCATCCGGGAGATCGAAAATTACGACCTGGAAGACAGTATCTCGGATACCTCAGAGGAGAATATCGACCAGGTGACCAGCGGCAGGCTCCTGTCCTGCTCCAACACGGCGGCCATCTCCGGGGATCTCAATGTAGGCGGAGTGGCTGGCTCCATGGCAGTGGAGTATGAGCTGGACCCTGAGGATGACCTGATTTCCAACAGCGCGCCTATCTACCGGAGAGCCTATGAGCTGAAGGCCATCCTCCAGCGGTGTACCAACACCGGAGCCGTAGTTGGCCGGCGGGACCATGTAGGCAGTGTCTGCGGCCGGATGGATTTGGGGCTTATCCTGGAGTGTGAGGCCTACGGCAGCGCGGAGAGCGAGAACGGAGACTATGTGGGCGGCGTCGCCGGCTATGCGGTGGGGACGATACGGGAGAGTTTTGCCAAATGCGCCCTGTCCGGAAAGCGTTATGTGGGCGGTATCGTGGGGGCCGCCGGAGCCAGGGACTCCGGGGGATCAGTCACCGGGTGCTGTTCCTTCGTCCTTATCCCAGAGTATGAGGAGTATGCCGGTGCGATATCCGGCACAGATCAGGGCCTATTCCAGAATAACCGATTTGTGTCAGACGATTTGGCTGGCCTAAACCGCGTCAGTGCCGCCGGCCGAGCGGAACCTATTTCCTACGAACAACTGCTCCAGATGGAGGATATCCCCACCCCTATGAAGCGGCTGGAGCTGCGTTTCTGGGCGGATGGCCGAGTGATCCAGACGGTCCCCTTTGACTATGGCGCTTCCTTTGACGATTCGATTTTGCCGGAGATCCCCCACCAGGAGGGATGCTTTGCGGTGTGGGACCGGGAGGATCTGACGGATCTGCGGTTTGACACAGATGTGACCGCGGTCTACACCGCATACCGCTCCGCGCTGTCCTCTGCCCAACTGCGGGACGACGGCCGGCCGGTCCTCTTTGTAGAGGGGGAGTTCGACCAGGGGGACAGTCTGGAAGCCAGGCTGCTGGAAACGGGGGAGGATTATCCTAGACAGCTCCAGACCCTGGCGGACCGCCGTAGGGTTTTAGAGCGGTGGAAGGTGACCATACCGGCGGATGGACAGTCTATTCATACGGTACGCTACCTATCTCCCAACGGAAAGACGGAGCGGACGGAGTTCTATGCTGTTTCCGAGGGTAGATGGACCCGTCTGGATACGGAAACGGCTGGCAGCTATCTGCTGGTCCGGCTGGAGGGGGATACCCCTGAGATTGCGGTAGTGACCCGGACTCCAATATGGTGGGTCTGGCCGATTGCGGCGGCCCTGGTGGCCGGACTCGTGTTTTGTGCGGTGGGCTGGGCGAAACACCGCAGGCTGCTCCAAAGGGCTGTAGCACAGGACAGGGAAACGCCGGCTGGATCAGCAGGCGGCGGAAAAAAGACCCGAAGGACTCGGCTGGCCGCCGCAGTGCTGGTGCTGGCCTGTTTGATAGGGGGAGCGACGTGGTTCCTTGTTTCTGGAGGCTGGAATACCGTCGCCGCTGTCCGTCTGCTGCACCGGTATGCCCAACAGCCCGATCTGACGATAGAGATGGATGCCCAGGCGGAGGCAGGCGGTCGGCGCTACCGCATCGATGCCCTGATCGACATCGTTCAGGTGGGGGAGCATCTTACCACGAGGCTAGAACGTGATGGAGCGGCGGTATATTACAGTGATGGGATGCTCTATTTAGGAGATGGAACCTCCGTCCGTGTGGATATGGGCTTCCCGGACTACGCGGCCCTTCTGGACACAGTGGCAGGGCTATACCGGGATGGGGATATCTCCGCCTTTTCCAACAGTGGAGAGAACATATACAGCGTTACAGTAAGCGGCGAGCGGGTCTCCTCCATTCTGAAAGCGCTCTTTCCTGATTCCGCATCGTATCTGACCTCCCTGGAGAGCCTAAACTTAGACTTGGTCGCGAAGGGGAATGAGCTTTCTACCCTCCGCCTTTGGACGAAGGGAACAGCAGATACGACGGATCACGACTGTATATCCCTGGCCGTTGAGCTGAGAATACACACCGCGGAGGGGAAGGTGGACCTGCCCCAGCCTGTTCGGGCTCGTATCCTGGCCGGGGACCAGAAGGAAACGGCCCCAGACCTGCTCCGGCTGCTCCTGGCTTGGCGGAGATTGAACGCGGAGGACCCACTGGTATCCAGACTGTCCTACCAGGCGGACTGTGGCCCACTGGTAGTGGACAGCGAACTGGAGCTGTTCCGGACCTATGTGGACGGCAGAGAGGTGGTCGGGCTGAGAAAAAGCGGCCAGACCCTGTATATGGTGGATGGAGGGGTCCTGGATGAGCAGGGAGGCTCCGTGTCTGGACAGGAGGAGCTGGTCAGCCTGCCGGGCGTGCTGCTCCATCTCTGGCTGGAGGGCGGCCTGGAATATGAGGAGCGGAACGGGACCGGTCTGTACACCCTTTCCCTCCGGCAGGAGGAAATCGAAGAGGTGATCCAGGCGCTTCTGCCGGAGGCGGAAGGGCTGGACACCAGCCTGACTGCCGGGAAGCTCCAGATCGAACTGACAGACCAGGGAATCGAACGTATCTCATTCCAGGTTCGTGGCAGTGTCCATGTCCTATCTATCAACGCCCCTGTGTCTATATCCGGAAGCTTTACCTTCCCTGAGGAAACGGAGGAGATTTCGATACCGGCGCCAGTGGAGGAGGCGGTCAAGAGAGAGGAGGGATGACCATGGTACATAAGATCATCTGCATTGGGCGCCAGTTTGGCAGCGGAGGCCATGAGATTGCGGTCAGAACGGGAGCGAAGCTGGGGATCAGGGTCTATGAGAGGGACATTCTGCATCTGGCCTGCAAATATGGGGAGCTGGCGGTCAAGACGCTGGAAAAGGCGGACGAAACAGCGACCAACCCATTCCTGTTTCAAGGGGTATATGAGGGAAACCAGCACATTGTCCGGGGACTGCCCACCTCAGAGGTGCTCTTTGCCCTTCAGAGCCATGAAATACGCCGCCTGGCAAGTGAGGAGGACTGTATCTTCGTAGGCCGCTGCGCCGGTTACGTTTTGCGGGACGCGGAGGTACGGCTGCTGAAGGTTTTTGTCCGTGCCCCTTTTGAATACCGGGTGCGGAGGAAGATGGCCCAAGAGGGGCTCTCTCCAGGCAAGGCGGTCCGGACGGTAAAACGGATGGATAAGCGGCGCCGCGCCTACTATGAGCACTATACAGGGCAGGAATGGGGAAGCGGCTGTGATCTTGAGCTGGACATGGGCGCACAGACTGCTGACGAAGCGGTGGAGAAAATTGAAAAACTCTATCTCGCGCTCTAAAGAGTGAAATGGCAAATGGGGAGAGGACGCATACAGGCGTCCTCTCTCCATTTATTAAAAAGAATAATTTTTCGTGGGATATCCCCTCCAATGGGTGTATAGTAAGGTAGAGAGAAGAGAGAGGGGGGAACCCATGGACGACCTGGAGCTGCTCCGGTTGCTGCGGAGCCGGGATCAGCGGGGGCTGGATCAGCTGCTGGTCCGGCATGGCCCGCTGCTGCGCTATATCCTGTGCCCAATCCTGGACGACCCGCGAGAACGGGAGGAGTGTCTGTCTGATGTGGCCCTCCAGATATGGGAGAGGGCGGACCAGTTCGACCCGGAGCGGGGTTCTCTGACCGCCTGGCTGTCGGCCATTGCTCGGAATACAGCCCTAAACCGGCGGCGGGCCGCCCGCCGCGGGACCGGGGACTGTCAGCCGCTGGACGACAGCATGCTGGACCCTGCCCCCGGACCGGAGGAGGAGCTGCTGCGCAAGGAGCGTACCCAGCGCCTGCTGCTGGCGGTGCGTCGGATGAGTGAAATCGACTGTAGTCTGTTCTACCGGAAATACTATTACCTTCAGTCTGCTGCCCAGATGGCCGCTGAATTAGGGCTGACCGAGCGGGGCGTAGAGGGGCGCCTGCGCCGAATCCGCCTACGCCTGCGTAAGGAATTGGGAGGTGAGTGGAATGTCTGACGACCGGAGCTTTGACCAGATGGTAGAGGAGGGGATGTCCGCTGTACCGCCTCCGGCGGAAGTGCTGGAGGAGATCACGCCCTGGAAGCGGGCCCTTAGGCGTGTTGTCTGGGGCGTGGGGCTGACCACCATTTTAATCCATTTCCTGTGGCTGCAGTATCTGCTGCCAACCGCCGGCCTGATGCTGATGTGGCTGGGTTTCCGAACTTTGCGTCGAGAGAATGGGTGGTTTGCCCTGGGCTGGGCCATCAGTCTATACCGGGTTATGGGTCAATTTTTCCGGCTGCTGGCTAACGCCACCCTGTTGCGAATCGAGGGGACCCCCACCTGGATGTATCTGACCTTGCTTATTCCTCTGCTGCAGTATATCTGCCTGTGGCAGGGGATCAGGGCTGTCCAGCGGAAAGCCGGGCAGGAACAAAGAGCCGGCGCCGCCGGTGCGCTGGTCGTGTTTTATCTGCTCCTGACCGGACTGGCCTTCCTGGATGCGGAGGGCTGGCCGATGCTGCTGGTCCTGCTGGTCTGCTATATCGCCCTGCTCCGCAACCTGGCCAGGCTGGCCAATCTCCTGGACGGAGCCGGATATGAAGTGAAGGCGGCCCCTGTCCGCCTGTCTGACAGGACGGTGTGCCTGTCCTGGCTTGGGGCTCTGCTGGTCTGTCTGCCTCTGGCCACCCTCCTTTTTGGCCGGTTCCCTATGGAGTGGGTCCCGCGGCCTGCCGGGGAGCAGACGGGATGGGAGGAAACCGCAGCCCACCTTCTGGACCTGGGGGTGCCGGAGGACGTGACATCCGACCTGGCTCCGGAGGATCTGGCTGACTGTGCCGAAAGTATCCGGGCGGTGGTGGAGCAAAGGGAATTTCCCATGAATAAGGGCCGTGAGGTGCGGGAAACTGTGGGGAACAGCACCCACATCAGCCGGGTCTATGATGTGTATGAGCTGCGCCTTACCAGTGTGGCGCTGGAACTTCCTGATGGGCGGTGGAAGGTGATCCAGCACTTCCTCTGGCAGGAGGAGCCCAAGGTCCGGGGGACGGAGAGCATCCGCCTTCAAATCGCCGCAATTACGGCGGAAAGTCAGTATGCGGCTTGGGAGGAGTACCCCACAGAGTTCTCCGGACGGCTGCTCTATGATCGGGAGGGACAGACCTTTACGGGAGAGTACACCAGCCTGGGGTGGGATGAGTATACCTCAAGAGGCTTTTCCTTTGGGCCGAACCTCCAGCGGGACATGTCCGCCCAGTTCTCCCTGCCCTTGTGGGGAGAGAATTGCCGGGGCTATGTGTCCTATGTGGGGGGCAAGGGGGAGGATAAGATATACTTCTTATCCCAGATGGACTACACCCACCAGAATAGCTGGCTGTGCTATCCCCTGCTGTCGGCCTGGGAGCACCGGCAGATCCATCTGTTTGACGATGAAACCTTTAAAACAGTGCAGATGGACCTCATGGCCGGACCGGAAGATTAGAGGTATCAGACCCTCGGCCATACTGTGGCTGAGGATTTGAATTGTGATTTATATACAAAAAATGAAGATATAAATTATGCGACTTCAACAAAAATCGTCCTTGACGTAGGCAAGTCCTTCCTGATACAATACGGGCGACCGCAGAAGGAGGCGGTCCGCTCGACGGCAAGAGCGACAGGAAACTGCCCCCTCCCTCCACGGGCCGACGGCATGGAGGTGAGGCACGACGGCCGCCCGCACCTTAAGAACGCGCGGGCGGATATCAAGGAGGTAATAGATATGATTTGTGAGATCGAGATCAAGAATGGTGCTCAGATCGAAAAAATAAACCGGCTGGCGGCCAAGGCCCCCTATGAGGTGTGGCTCAGTTCCGGCACTGTAATGCTGGATGCCCGCTCCCTGCTGGGGCTGTTCGCCCTGATCGGGAAGAAGGCCCATGTGGTAGCGGAGGACAACGTCGATCCCCGCGCCTTCAGCAAGCTGGTTTCCAAAATGGCCTGAAAAAACCGCCTCCGCATTAATGTGCGGGGGCGGTTTTTATGTTTTTATAGCAGGTGGAAGTTGACGATCAGGCCGGAGAACACGATGGACACGGTAGATACCAACTTGATCAGGATGTTCAGGGAGGGACCGGAGGTGTCCTTGAAGGGATCGCCCACAGTGTCGCCGATGACAGCGGCCTTGTGCTGCTCCGAGCCCTTGCCGCCGTGGTGGCCAGACTCGATGTACTTCTTGGCGTTGTCCCAGGCGCCGCCGGCGTTGGACATGAATACCGCCACGGCAAAGCCGGAAACCGACACACCACCCAGCAGGCCCACCACACCTTCCACAGACAGGATCAGACCGGTGAAGATGGGAACGATGATGGCCAGCAGGGAGGGCTTCACCATCTCACGCAGGGCCCCCTTGGTACAAAGGCCCACGCAGGAGGCGTAGTCAGGATCTGTGGTGCCCTCCATGATGCCGGCGATCTCCCGGAACTGGCGGCGGACCTCTACCACGATGGACTGGGCGGCCCGCTGGACAGCGCTCATGGTGAGAGCGGCAAAGACAAAGGTGAGCATAGCGCCGATGAACAGTCCCACCAGCACAGCTGGGTTGGTGAGGGAGAGGTCAGGGGCATAATCCATCTTGGCCTTCACGATATCTACATAGCTGACCAGCAGGGCCAGGGCGGTGAGGGCGGCGGAGCCGATGGCAAAGCCCTTTCCGGTGGCGGCGGTGGTGTTGCCCAGGGAGTCCAGGGCATCGGTGCGCTCACGGACCTCATCACCCAGGCCGGACATCTCGGCAATACCGCCGGCGTTGTCAGCCACAGGGCCGTAGGCGTCGGTCGCCAGGGTAATGCCCAGGGTGGACAGCATCCCGACGGCGGCAATGCCAATGCCGTAGAGGCCCTTGGAGAACAGCTCGGTATAGTTTTCAGCAGAGGTAGTGAGAGAGCCTCCGGCAGCCAGGAAGGAGATGATGACTGCCGCGCCCACAATGAGGATGGGGGCGATGGTGGACAGCATTCCCAGGGACAGGCCGCCGATGATGGTGGTGGCGGCACCGGTTTCTGTGGAGTCGGCCAGCCCCTGGGTGGGCTTATAGGTGTCGGAGGTGTAGTATTCGGTGAAGTAGCCGATGGCACAGCCTCCAATCAGTCCGCAGAGGATGGCGATGTAAACGCCCCAACTGCCCAGGATGAAATAGGTCAAGGGGGCGGCGATAACAGCGGCCAGGACAGCGGCGGTATAGGTGCCTTTGCGCAGGGTGCCCAGCAGCTCACGCTGGCTGGCTCCCTCTTTGGTTCGGATCAGGAAGGAGCCAAAAATGGAGCACAGAATGCCCACCACAGCCAGAGCAATGGGGAGCAGCATAGCCTCCCAGCTGCTGCCGGGATAAGCGGCCACACCTAGAGCGAAGGTGGCCAGGATAGAACCCACATAGCTCTCATACAGGTCGGCGCCCATGCCGGCCACGTCACCCACATTGTCACCTACGTTGTCAGCGATGGTTGCGGGGTTGCGGGGATCGTCCTCCGGAATGCCAGCCTCTACCTTACCTACCAGGTCGGCGCCCACGTCGGCGGCTTTGGTGAAGATACCGCCTCCCACACGGGCGAACAGAGCCATGAAGGAGGCGCCCATGCCAAACATAACCATGGTCTGGGCAATTTTGGCGGCGTCATAGTGAGCCACATACTTCAAAATATGGAACCACACCGAGATATCCAGCAGACCTAATCCTACCACAGTGAAGCCCATGACTGCGCCGGAGGAAAAGGCTACATTCAACCCTTTGTTCAGGCTCTCGCTGGCCGCCTGGGCGGTGCGGGCGTTGGCAGAGGTGGCGATCTTCATCCCCACAAAGCCGGCTAGAGCGGAGTAGATGCCGCCGGTGAGGAAGGCAAAGGGAATAAACCAGTTATCCAGCATATGGAACCTTGCCAGAGCCAGCAGTATCAAAAACACCACGAAAAAGACCTTGGACACCGTGGCATACTGGTGCTTCAAATAGGCGTTTGCACCCTGCCGGATAGCGGCGGCGATCTTTTTCATGGTGTCGTTGCCCTCGGAGAAGGCCCGGACCCTGTTGCTTTGGAGCCAGGCGAACAACAGTGCCACCGCAGCTCCCACTAATCCGATCCAGAACAATCTATCCAAATCTTACACGCTCCTTTGATACGATAAGCAAATTCTAAATATAGAATAAGATTGCTTAGTCGTAAAGTTATAAAAGTATTTTACCACATAACAAAAAAATTGCAAGTCAAAATAACGGGAGATTCAAAAAAGATAGCAGTGACAGAAAGGGTGGAAGTAGCCGAAAAAGGCCCGGCCATTTCCAAGGAAATGGCCGGGCCGCTTGTAAAAATCAGGTGTGTCGCCAGGCTTGACGGCTGAAAAGGACCAGAATGGGGAAGATTTCCAGACGCCCGATAATCATACACAGTGACATGACTATCTTGGACAGATGGGAGAAGGCGGAAAAATTACCGGTGGGACCCACCAGCTCCAAACCAGGACCCACGTTGCTGATACAGGTAAGGGCGGAACTGAAAGATACGGAGAAGGGAAAATCGTCTAAAGAAATGATCAGGGTGGCAGCTAATATGATGAAAAGATAGCTGCCGACAAAAACGCTAATAGAACGTAGTGTGTCCTCTTCCACCACCTTGCCGTCCAGCTTAACTACCTCGACAGACCGGGGATGAATAACCCGGTGGATCTCCCGCCGAATGGAACGGAGCAGAATCAATACCCGAGAGCACTTGATGCCTCCTCCGGTAGAGCCGGCACAGGCGCCGCAGAACATAAGGAGCACTAGAATTGTCTGGGAGAAATGGGGCCAGAGTACAAAATCCGCGGTAGCGAAGCCAGTGGTAGAGATGATAGAGGCTACCTGGAACACGGAATATCGGAGGCTCTCCCAAATACTGGTATAGAGGGGAGCGATGTCTATGGCAATCAGGATGGTGGCGCCTGTCACCACTAGCAGGAAAAACCGGAGCTCGTCGCTGGAGAGGGCTTCCCGCCATTTCCGGGTGAGCAGCAGGAAATAGACCGCGAAATTCAGTGAAAACAGAAGAATAAAGACGGTAATAATCAAGTCGATGGCCACACTGCCATAAGCGCCCACGCTGGCATTCCGGTTGGAAAAGCCCCCGGTACCGGCGGAGGAAAAAGCGTGAATAAAGGAATCATACAGCGGCATACCAGCCAGTTTCAGACACACAACCTCTGTCAGGGTGAGGACGCAATAGATACTGTACAGGATTTTAGAGGTCTGGGCCTGCTTGGGTACCAGCTTGGAGAAGACCGGACCGGGGCTCTCCGCCTGGGTCAGGTAGTGAGAGCGGATACCGAGAGAGGGTACGATAGCAGTGGCTAACACTAATACGCCCATACCGCCCAGCCAATGGGTGAGGGAGCGCCAGAAGAGGATGCCTTTGGAGCAGGCCTCAATATCAGCTAGGATTGTGGCACCAGTAGTGGTGAAGCCGGAGGCGGATTCAAACAGACAGTCTGTAAAGGAGGAAAACTCCCCAGAGAAGTAAAAGGGGAGCGCCCCGGCCACGCTGACCAGCAGCCAGATCAGGCCGACAGCAGCGAAGCCGTCCCGCAGAAAAAAGCCAGACCCAGTCCGCATTAGAGAGAGGGGAAGGCAGGTGCACAGGAGAACGGCGATGCTGGTCAAAAAGGGGAGAGGACTTTCGCCATAGAGCAGAGACACCCCCAGAGGAAGCAGCATGGAGCCGGCAATTAGCAGCTCTACGCGGCCGAGGAGTTTCAGGATGAGCTTGACATTCATATAGGGCCTCCGGGAAAATAATATCGGGAAAAAAGATCAGATGTGCCGCCAAGCCTCACGGCTGAAAAGGACCAGGATGGGGAAGAGCTCCAGACGGCCGATGGCCATGCACAGAGACATGACCAGTTTGGACAGGTAGGAAGAGTGACCGGTAGGTTCTATCAGATCCAGCCCGGTCCAGACATTGCTCAAACTGGTCAAAGCGGAGGTGAGGGAGACTGGAAAGGAGTGCCCATCCAGAGAGAGGATCAGGGAGGTCCCCAGTAGAAGGAGGGGAAAGCAACCGAAAGACGCCAGGGCAGGGGGAAGGACCCACTCCAACCCTTTTAGCTCCGCCTGCCCTAACAGTTTCAAAATAAGTTTAAGGCTCTCCAGGGTGGGGGAACGGGCCATCGTCCTCGTAGATGTCGTTTAAATCCAGGATGAGTCTGCCGCGGGAGATCAGAATGACGGAATCTCCCTCCTGAATAGAGGAGGAACCCTCCGGGATGATGATGTCCCGCCCACGCATGATGACGGCGATCAGAATGCCGCTTTTCAGACGGAGATCCTTCAGGGGAACATTCAGATAACGGGTAGTAGAACGCACGGTAAACTCCATGGCCTCAGCCGCGCCGTCAGCGATGCGGTGGAGTGAATTCATCACGCTGCCTTGAGAGTTCTGCATCCCGCGGACCCGGTGAAGGATCTGGGCGGCAGTGATGGCCTTGGGAGAGATAACACTTTCCAGACCGATGGCCCGGGCAATGCCGGCATAATTCTGGCGGTTGGCCTTGGCGACTACCTTGGGTATGCCCTGCTGCATGGCATATAGGGAGATGATCAGATTGTCCTCGTCCCGGTCCGTGAGGGCTACAAAGGCGTCAGAAGCGGAAAAACGCTCCGACTCCAGCAGCTCCTGATCGGAACCATCGCCATGGATTACCATGGACTTGGGGAATTTTTCACTGATGAGACGACACTGGGCCTCGTCCAATTCCACGATTTTCAGCTTCATCCCCATCTTCTCCAGAATGCGTGCTAAGTAGACAGAGATCTTGCCGCCGCCCAGAATAAAGACATGGTGGACCTTCTGAGCGTATCGGCCCAGCAGGCGGAAAAACTGATCCAGACTTTCCGGACGTCCTACCAGATACAGCTTGTCCCCAATTTGAGGAACAAAGGAGCCATTGGGAATGACCACCGATTTTCCCCGTTCTACAGCACAGAACAGCAGGGACAGTTCCTTGACCTGGGGAGGCAAAGAGTAGAAGGGGGTGCCAACGAGAAAATCTCCATCCTGTAGGCGAAAGCCCATCAGCTCCACACGGCCCCGAAAGAACGTTTCAATGTTGGCGGCGGGAGGGAAACGGAGCAGGCGGGAAATCTCAATGGCGGTGGCGTTCTCTGGATTGATGACCATGTCGATCTTCAGATTCCGGCGCAACTCTACCAGGCTATTAGAATACTCCAGGTCACGGATACGGGCGATGGTGTAGCCGGTGCCCATGTTTTTTGCGGTCAGGCAGCAGACCATATTGACCTCATCTGAATTGGTGGCCGCGACCAGCAGGTCGGCGGTATCCGCCCCGGCCTCCCGCAGAGTGGAGGTGGAGACACCGTTCCCGTGGATAACCATGACGTCCAGCATATCGGAGGCCCGGCGCAGAGACTCCTCCCGCAGATCCACGATGGTGACGTCGTGCTGCTCCCGGACCAGCTGTTCTGCCAGCGTGAAGCCGACTTTTCCGCTGCCTACAATGATGATTTTCATGTAAAATATCCTTTCGCGTATGATATCATACTCTGCTTTCACCAGAGCAGGAGGGAATGTTTTTCAGAACATATAGAGACAGAGAAGCGGACTTTAGATGGTCCACTCACCGTGTACTACACCTACCAGCAGCCAGCCAGACTCTCCCAGCTCGAATACCAGCTTTAAGGAGCACCAGTCTAACCCCTCGTTCACTGGGTCAATACTGGGGATACAAAAGTCTACGAATCGGCAACCGGGGTAAGCCGTAGTAATATTCTCCAGGGCGTTGCCGCTAATCATAATCTGGTCGATGCCGATCTCACTGGCCTGGGTGTAGTCCTGGTTGAATACATACCGGTCCACATATTGGGATATCGTCATCTGGATAGGGTTGCCTCGGCCATCTTCAAAGCCCCAGGTGTAGACCCGGGGGTCCTCTTCCAGCCCCTGGATTTGGGCCGCGGAAAGGGTCAGGTCTTGCTCAAGATTTACGGTAGAGTACGGGGTAAAGGTTACGCCCTTTTCGGGGTGGACAAATGAGGCCACCTGACCGTAATCCTCCTCTTTCAAGGCATGGAGAACAGCACAGGCGGTGTTGAGCAGGGGAAAGTTGTCCGGGGGCAGGGGGGTAGATGATTCTGTCTGGGTGGAGCTGTCTGTGACAGAAGAAGAGCCAGGGGCGGGAGCGTTGGACAGGGCGCTGGGGGTAGGAGGAAGGATAACAGTTTCCCGAAGGGACCAAGGAAAGGGAAAGATGCCACCTAATAAAAAACCAATCAGTAGACAGATTGCGGCCGCAGGGAATATAGAACGCTTCAAAATAGGACCTCCTTCATGGCGGTGTAAATAGAATGACAGGCCCATCCCTCCCTGAATGAATCAAGGAAGGGGTAAAATAGCACAATTATAGTAAGGCCAATTATAGTATAGTTCCACAGAAAGGTCAAGATTGACAGATAGGCTTTTAGGTGCCCGCCACAAATATATTGTTTCGAGTGGAAAGTCATGCTAAAATAAACCAGATATCAGGAAAAAGGAGGTCATTCCCATGAATGAGCAGGAGCGGGACATACAGTTCCATATCCAGTGCAGGCCGGGAGACGTGGGGGGATACTGTATTCTTCCGGGTGACCCGGGGCGGTGTGAGTCCATCGCCCGCTGTTTTGACCAGCCTGTCCATATAAGGACCAACCGGGAATATGTGGTCTATACCGGTACCCTGTTGGGAGAAAAAGTGTCGGTGTGTTCTACCGGCATTGGTGGACCCTCCGCGGCCATTGCGATGGAGGAGCTGGCGAACATCGGTGCACATACTTTTGTCCGAGTGGGGACCTGTGGGGGAATCGACTTGGCTGTCCGAAGCAACGATGTGGTGGTGGCCACCGGTGCTGTCCGGATGGAGGGGACAAGCCGGGAGTACGCCCCCATCGAGTGGCCCGCAGTCCCTAACTTTGCGGTCACCTGTGCCTTGGTTCAGGCGTGCCGGACCTTGGGCTACCCTTGGCATGCCGGGGTGGTCCAGTGTAAGGACTCCTTCTATGGTCAGCATTCTCCAGGCAGGATGCCGGTGTCCTATGAGTTGAAGCAGAAATGGGAGGCATGGAAGCGCCTGGGGGTGCTGGCCTCTGAAATGGAGTCCGCGGCTCTCTTTGCTGTGGCGGCCAGCCGCCGGGTGCGGTGTGGATCTGTGTTCCATGTGATCTGGAACCAGGAGCGGGAGCAGGCGGGCTTGGATCAGGAGGAGTCCCACGACACCTCCTCCGCCATCCAAGTTGGGGTGGATGCTGTTCGGCTGCTGATTGCCCAGGACCTCGCGAAATAGAAGCAAGAGCCGCCCTCACGGGCGGCTCTTGCCATGTAGAAAACAGGTCAGGAGATGGGCTGGTAGTACTTTTCAGTGGCCTGGGCGAACAGCTGGTCAAATTGGGGTGATCCGCCCTGGTGGAGCTGGTGGAGATAGGCGTGGATGTCCGAACGGACTAGGGAGCCTTTCTCGGCCGCTTGGTGGATGACGCGGACGGCGGCATTGGAGCAATGGTCAGAGATGCGCTCCAGGTTAGTTAGCAGCTCCAGGAACTGGGTGCCCACCTCTACCGTACACTCTCCGGTTTTCAGCCGCTCCACATGGCGCTCCCGCAGAGCGGCGGTGATTAGGTCCACCACTTCCTCCAAAGGCTCTACCTGGAAGGCGGCGTAGGCGTCGTGGGCACGGTAGGCCTCCAGCACCTGGTTCAGGGCCTCTCCTACGGCGGCGCACAGGGAGTCAAGCTCGGCCTGTGCCTTGGGGGAGAAGGAGAGAGCGGCGTCGTTCAGCGCGGTAGCCGACTCGGACAGGTTGACTACATAATCACCGATGCGCTCGAAATCAGACAGGGCGTGAAGCAGATCGGATACTAGGTCGCTGCCTTTGTCATCTAAGGAGTGGCGGGAGAGCTGGACCAGATATTGGTCCAAAGAGCTCTCCATATGGTCCAGCGCCTCCTCCTGCTCGTTAAGCAGATCCAACTGCTTTTGATCGTAATGGGACAGAAGCTCCACCGCCAGATGGTAGTTGTTCTTGGCCAGTTCACCCATTTGGAGGACCACGGTGCGTGCCCGTTCCAGAGCTACTGACGGAGTGGACAAGAAGCGGGGGTCTAACACCGTGGCTACCGGATCAGCGGCACCGGAGTCTGGGATCGTCCATTCCACCAGGCTGACCAACTGCCGGTTAAAAGGAAGCAGAAGGGCAGTACAAGCGATATTGAAGAAGGAATGCAGGTTCGCGATGGAGCCATAGTCCATGGTATCCTGCCAGAAGGGCAGCCCTATCAGGGCGTTGAGACCGTACAACACCACCAGGAAGAACACGGTGCCGATCACATTGAAGTATAGGTGGACGGCAGCGGTCCGTTTAGCGTTCCGGCTGGCGCCGATGCTGGACAAGATGGCAGTGACGCAGGTGCCGATGTTCTGGCCCATGATGATGGGCAGGGCGGTGGAAAATGTGACCACGCCGGAAGCGGAAAGGGCCTGTAGAATAGCCACAGAGGCGGTGGAGCTCTGGATCAAAGCCGTGATAGCCGCACCCACAGCGATGCCCAGTACCGGGTTGGAGAAGCGGATGAACAGCTGCTGGAAGGCCTCCAGCTCAGTCAAGGGGGCTAGGGCGCTCTCCATGGATTTGATACCGATGAACAGCAGCCCAAGGCCGATCAGGATCTGACCTACTGTTTTTTTGCGGCCGCTGTTGAAGAAGGAGAAAAACAGAATCCCCACAAAGGCGGTCAGTGGTCCTAGCATCTCAGGCTTCAGGAGAGCCAAAAACAAATTTTCATCGGATAGGCCGCCCAGCCGCAGGATCTGGGCTGTAATGGTGGTGCCGATGTTGGCCCCCATGATGACGCCGACAGCCTGCCGCAGCTTAAGAATGCCAGCGTTGACAAACCCGATGCACATAACGGTAGTAGCCGCGGAGGAGTGGACCATACCAGCCACCACTGCGCCTAGCAGGACACCTTTAAAAATATTATCAGTCAGCTTCTCCAAAAGGGAAGCAAGTTTTCCACTAGTCAGTTTTTCCAGGCCGGAAGTCATGGTTGACATACCGAACAGGAAGATGGCCAGGGCGCCCAGCAGGGCAATGACATCACGAATCCCCAATTTTCTTTCCTCCCATGAGGACACCCTGTCCTCATCTCCAAAATTTTACACAAACTTAACATTATAAATTATATAAGAAGAAGTGGGGCAGGTAAAGGAGTTCTTGAAATTTTTCAAAAATTTTGAAGAAAACGGAGAAAAAGGAGAGGAAATCTCCAGGAATTTGTAGGGTATGAAGGGAGGAGAACTGAGATGGAGGCGGGATCCTCGGAGAGATTTGGCCTGTCCGACAGAACAGGAGAGATATTTGGGGAATGGGGACGGGCAGAGCGGGAATAGAGTGGGGCGGAGGTGTTATCGATTATGCTGTCGCCTGTGATCTATCTGATGATGAACGGACTTTTTTTTACCCTTCGGCTGTCCGGAGGTGGAGGTTCGTTTCCCCGTCCACTAAAAGCGGCGGAGGAGAGGGAATATCTGGAACGGTGCGCCCAGGGTGACCTGGAGGCCCGAAATCTGCTGGTGGAACACAACCTTCGCCTGGTAGCTCACATCGTGAAAAAATACTATGCCCAAACCGGGGACCAGGACGATCTGATCTCCATTGGGACTATCGGGCTTATCAAAGGGATATCTACATTTAAGGCGGACAAAAACGTAAAGTTGGCGACCTATGCCAGCCGATGTATAGAAAACGAGATACTGATGCACTTCCGCTCCCAACGCAAGCTCCAGGGCGAGGTCTCTCTGGCGGATACTCTGGAGTCTGCGGGAGAGGGCGGTTCCCTGTCCCTAATGGATGTAATCGCCGTAGACGATAATATGCTGGAGGAGTTGGATACCAGGGATGCCTGCGTAAGGGTCCGCCGCTGTGTCGATACCTGCCTGACACCCAGAGAGCGCACGGTTATTACCTTGAGATATGGACTGGATGACCGCCCGCCTCGCACCCAACGGGAAATCGCGTCTCTGTGCGGCATCAGCCGTTCCTATGTATCGCGCCGCCGCTAATGTAAACGAAGCCCGGAAAGCCTGATGTAGACAGGTTTTCCGGGCTTCGTGCGTGACTGGGGTAGCGCCGCGGTTATTGTAAACGGCAAAAAATTTAGGAAGATAAGTAGCCATTCATCAAAATGAAAAGTTCAGCGAACTGAGTTTTTATAAGTAGCTAAAAATCGATCAAATGTGTCAATATAAGTCATTATATTATTTACACTGGATAGAGCATCATCTGGCGTAGTTAATGTACTGGCTCGTGTGGAGTGAGCAATTAATCCACGTTCTGAGCCAAAGTTATCAAGAGCAATAAGATATCCTCGTCTATTTCCGAGATTTTAATGCCTATAGGCAGAAAAATACTCAAAATGTTTTTTTCCTTGATGCCATGGTTGCTGGAACGGACTTGCCGATTATAGCTGGTATACGAGGTGTTGACTCTCCAGTTTATATCTTTTGTAATATCTTCTTCGCTTTCATTTTCGACTTGGGATTGCTCAAATTTGTTAATGTAGTCCTCTTGACTAAGGGGTTCAAATGTATCAAGAATTAGTTGTTCGTCCATAGATAGGCCTCCTATCGCAATATTATATATAATTTTTGGCTTTTGGGCATTGCTATACAACGTAGTTTAAATCATATAATACTTATACACCCAGTGACTACCTTTACGTCCTTTAATGAGTTTGTTTTTTGTCACCAAACTTGCAAGGATGCGATTTGCTGTCGCAGCTGATACCCCACACAGTTCCCGCACATCGGCGTTCATGATATAGTCGTGGGTTTTCAGGAACTCCTCAATTTTCTTCCAGCGAAGGGTTACCTTATCCACCTTTCCATCGCTCATCCCATCACTCGCACTGATTGCATCTATGAGTGATGCTTTGATGGCTGAGAGCATGAACTCAATAAATACTGTGGACTCTCCTGCGTCATTGGAAGCATTGATGGCATCATAATACTCCTGCTGGCGGTCGTGGATGATGGACTCCACCGGGAGCCAGGCAAACGATGAATTCCACTTGGAGAGTAGCAGTGTGTGCCACAGCCTCCCCACACGCCCATTTCCGTCGGCAAAGGGGTGGATCAGTTCCAGTTCATAGTGGAACACGCAGCTGCGAATCAACATATGCACGTCACTAGCCTTTGCCCAGTCCAATAACTCCATGACTAAATCAGGGACATACTGTGGAAGCGTACCAAAATGCAGGATATGTCCTTCGTTATCCACCACGCCCACAGGTCGGGTACGGAATACGCCGGATTCTTCCAGCAAGCCATGTGTCATAATTCCATGGGCAGTCAGAAGGTCATCCACCGAATAAGGATCGAGTTCATCCAGCCGCTCATAAATCTCATAGGCGTTCTTGACTTCGGCAATATCCTTGGGCGGAGCCAGAACCTGCTTGCCGTTCAGAACTGCTGTCACCTGCTCCAGGGAAAGGGTGTTCTGCTCAATGGCCAGAGAACCATGAATGGTTCTGATACGGTTAGTGCGGCGGAGCGTGGGACTCGTGGATAGAGGAGAGATTACGGTCAAACGGCCCACCAGCTCGGCGATCTCCGCCACATAGTCAATGATCTGATTTGTGATTTCAAAAGGAGGCTTTTTGTTTCTCATGTGATACCTCGCCGCTGTAAATGATTGGTTTTATTATACCATACATCACTCGTTTCATCAATCAAAATACCCTGTCGTGCGCAACTGCAATCGTTCGGCTTCTGGGGATGCGACCCATTTGCGCTCCCATTGCGTTCGCAACCCTAATTTGATGAAAGAGATTCAGCCGCCTGTAGGGCGGCTTTTATCATGCAACAATATTTGATTCAGGAGGAATCCACATGAATTACGATTCGAGCAAACAAAGCCTGACGATGGAAACGGCGGAGTGTAAGGTGACTCTCTCTTTTTCTGTGACGCCCAAGGAGACCAGCATCTGGCACTATGTTTGCACCGCACTGATCCAGCAACCTGCGGCGCCTGTTCAAATGGAAGCGACCGATTTAGAATAGAGGCATCAAACAGAAAGGAGCATCGCTATGAACCGGGTTTATTGCCTCTATCGTGTGTCTGACCGAGGACAGGTGGAAAAGAATGATATTCCTATGCAGAGAATTGCCTGTCAGACCTTTGCTCAGGAACGCGGCTGGGAGATTTTAAGGGAGTTCTCTGAAAAGGGCGTCTCCGGCTATAAGCTGACCATGCAGCAACGGGATGCGGTCATAGAGATCCGTGAGGATGCCATGGCTGGGAAATTTGATATTTTGTTGGTTTACATGTTTGACCGTATCGGACGGCGGGATGATGAGACGCCCTTTGTGGTGGAGTGGCTGGTGCGCAACGGTGTTTCTGTATGGAGCGTCTGTGAGGGCGAGCAGCGATTTGACAACCATGTGGACAAGCTGACCAACTACATCCGCTACTGGCAGGCCGCCGGAGAGAGCGAGAAGATATCTGAACGCACCCGTACCCGCATCCGGCAGTTGACGAAAGAAGGCTGTTTTACCGGGGGACAGTGTCCCTATGGATACCGTTTGGTGCGGGGAGAACGGTTGAACAAAAAGAAACAGGCGCTGTACGAGCTTCAAATCTGCGAGGAAGAGGCCCGGGTGGTGCGGATCATCTTTGACAAGGCAGCCCGGGAAGGCTTGGGCAGCCAGCGCATCGCCAAATACCTCAACAGTCAAAACATCACAACCCGCAAAGGAAAACGGTGGAATCAGGCATCCATCTCTCATATGTTATCCAGCAAACGATACCTGGGTTATCTACAAAAAGGCGGCGTGGAATCTCCAAGGCTGCCACACCTTCAAATTGTGGAGGATGCGATTTTTGCACAGGTACAGGAATTGAGAGAAAGCCGAAACCGAAAGGAGAACAACATGAATACCATTTCTGCCCCCATACACGGAAAGGCTTTGTTGAGCGGCCTAACCTATTGCGCCCACTGCGGCGCCCGCATGAACAGCACCATCCATCGGAAGGAGTACCGCCGCAAGCGGGATGGGTCCCTCTATCGCCGGGATGTGCGGCTCTACCGCTGTAATGCCAGCGTGGACGGGGAACCAACGGCCTGCGATGGTCCCCGGACCTATCACGCCGAGCGTATAGAAGCGGCGGTCAAGACTGCGATTTCCACCTTACTGGAGCAGCTGAGGCACTGCCGGCAGAAACCATTTTGGAGTATAAATATCAGATTGCACTTCAGGAGCGGCGGGATGCCCACCGGGCGGCGCAGCAGTATTTATCCGAGAAGGAGCGGGACCGGGAGACTCTGCGCGGCGAGGTAGCCCGGGCGATCCGCGGAGAGAGCTCCTTCGGGGTACCTCTTCTTCAGGAACTTTTGCAAGGAACAGAGGTGGAAATCGACAAAACCAGAGAGCAGTTGTATGAGTTGGAGGCCAGGCTCCAAAATGGAGAACAACTGCGCCGGGAGATCGAGATTAAGCAGCGGAAATACTGCGGGCTGAACCAGATTTTCCGCAGTGGAACGCTGGAGGAACAAAAAATGCTGCTGGCTATCGTCGTGCAGCGGATCGAAGTGCGGCGGGGTTACGAACTGAATATTCAACTGTTGCCGGATTTCGAACGGTTCCTGGATGGGCTGATTGAAATGCGGTGATTTTTTCGGCAAAAACTTTCTCGCTTATATGAAATAATGGGACAGAAGGGAGTGATTCGGATGGGAAACAACCGTGCGGCACTTTACTGCCGGGTGGATGGCGGAGGAGATTGCGAGACATACCAGAGAGCCTTGTCCGCGCAACGCGGCAAACTGGAGGCTTTTGCACGGGAGCAAGGGCTGGAGCCTGCCCGATATTATGAAGATGCGGGATATCCCGGACGCGACCTGACTCGGCCCGGTCTGAATCAGATGCTGGCGGACTGGAAAGAGGGAAAGTTTGACACGGTGCTGGTGGTAAAACGGACACGCCTGTTCCGAGGCAGCATTTGGGAGGAGCCAAAGTGGCCGTTTCCTATCCTGTCTGCCAATAAATTGGATCGTATCCCACATTGTGGACAAAAGCGGTGAGGCCCGACCTCACCGCTTTTCCTTCCAGTATTCATAACATTGATGCCGCAGGACTTCGAGATATTTTTTGAAGAAGTCTCCAACACAGTCCGGGTAGATATAGCAAAGCACATTCAAAAAGTTATCAATGTATTCAGAGGAAATCTCTTGGACTTTCGCAAATGGCTCCAGATAATGGGTTCGGCCCTCCGGGCACAGCCGTTCGATTTCTTCCAGTTCCCGGTCACACTGCTCTGTGCGAAAGACCGGAAACAGACTGATATCTGCCAACGGAGACACCATATTCCTCTGCTGATGGAAATGGTAGGCCATCAAAGTGCCAACGTTATCGTAATGTCCGTTGTGAAGCGGAAAGGCATCTGTGGTGTCGACTCGATAGATTTGACTGTCATCTGCCAGATAGACTTCCAGCTTATCCCCCTCATCAGTTATGGAGTATAGAGCTTGAAAGCTGAAAAATTGCTTCCAATTTTCTGCACATTCACGCGCCTGGGCAGCAGAGTGGACACGCTGTGTAAAGTTCAAATATTTCTCACCAATGATATACTCTGTTTTGAAATAGGAGCGTTTCTCTCCGGGGGAGAGCTGGAAGAGAACTGCATCCGGCATCTGGTAGCCCATGGCCTGCGTCAGTTTTGTGTAAACAAATTCATTTGCCGCACAGTCTGAATATGCATGCTTTACCAGATACTGTTCCCTTCGGTTTGCTTTGCATTTGGCCAAGAGAAGTTGACCGCTGTCATTGCCGTGGTACGGCAACGGCGAGAACACAAAGTCCGCGGTTTGCACTATATCCGAAGAGATGATGGGCGGTTTGCTCCGATTTTCTTTCTCCTTTGCCGCCATTCGCAGGGTTTGGATGTATCGATTGAGACCGGGATGCATTTCGCCACCTCCTGGACCCATTGTAAAAGGAATGAAAAACTTTGTCAATCTCAGTCGAACCGCACCGGAAATCCGGTGCGGTTTTTTCCGAAACGGACAAGCAAAACGGCCTTTTTCCTGCATATTCTTTACAATCCCGGAAAGGAGGAAGATGAGTTGGAAAAACACAAGCAGGACATCCCTGTGCACTGCTACTTTGCGGAGGAAGGAGAATGTGCGGAAGATTTGATTTTGGAGTCTTTCCGCACGTTTATAGATAGAAACCTCCTAAATAACGCTAATTTTTTGACAAAACGGCTATGAAATGTTATCATATTTATGATGAATGGCCGCTTATCTCAGGAGGTATAGCATGTACTTAGAGGTAAGCAACACCATGGATTACCATGTGGCTTTATACATCAGGCTATCGAAGGAGGACGAGAGCGAGGGACCATCTCAGAGCGTCCAGAACCAGGAGTCTCTGCTGCGGGAGTTTGTGCAGCAGCACCGGCTGAGCGTCTACGACACCTATGTGGACGACGGTTGGAGCGGCACCAGTTTTGACCGGCCCAGCTTCCAGCGGATGATCGCCGACATCGAGGCCAAGAAGGTCAATATGGTCATTACCAAGGACCTCTCCCGCCTGGGCCGGGACTACATCCTGACCGGCCACTACATGGAGCGGTACTTCCCGGAACACCGGGTGCGGTACATCTCCCTGCTGGACGGCATCGACACCGGTGTGGACTCTACCGCCAATGACATCACCCCGTTCCGTGCCATCATGAACGACATGTACGCCAAGGATATTTCCAAGAAGATCAAGAGCGTCAAGCGGGATAAGCAGCGGAAGGGGCAGTTCATCGGCGGAAAGCCAGTGTATGGCTACAAGATGCACCCCACGGAGAAAAACAAGATTGTCATTGATGAGGAAGTAGCTCCGGTGGTGCGGCGGATCTTTGCATTGGCCCTTTCAGGTATGAGTTGCCGTAAGATTGCGACTACACTCAATAAAGAAGGTATCCCCACACCGGCCACCTACTGCGGCTGGAAGGTTGGAACCCCCGGACCTTACACCGGCTTATGGAGCAGCGAGCGGATTTCTGAAATGCTGAAAAACGAGACTTACATTGGCAATATGGTCCAGGGACGCAGTGTGAAGATCAGCTACAAGTCCAAGAAGTGCCTGAAACAGGACCCGGCCAACTGGGTGATCGTAGAGGGGACCCATGAACCTTTGGTGGATGCGGAGACCTTTCAGAAGGTGCAACTGCTGGTGAACAGCCGCAAGCACACACGGAGCCGGACCTACGATTTTCTTCTGAAGGGATTGATTTTCTGCCACGAGTGCGGCTACCCTTTGGCGGTACTCAACCGAAAAAACGCCAGGGGAGAGGATGTGCTGTACTTCGTCTGCCGGACCTACCAGCGCTTTACCAAAGCGGGTGTCTGTACCTGTCATTCCATCAAGGAGAAGACGGTCACTGATGCGGTCATTCGCAAGGTGAGGGAAGTCTGTCGGGCATATCTGGATCCAGACGAACTGTTGCCCATGGCCCAGGAAGCTGTGGAGCATGCCCAAAAGCAGAGTAGTCTGGAAACGGAGCTCCAGGCCATCCAGGCCAGGATCAACAGTCTTACGGCCAACCTGGACCGGATGTACACCGACCGGCTCAACGGATTGCTGCCCGAGGAGGACTTCCAGCGCATCTTCGGCAGGGTCAAACTGGAGCGGGAGCAGCTGGAGGAAAAGCGGCAGGCCCTGGAGTTTCAGAAAAAAAGCCCCGTCCGCAGTGAGGACAGGGCCAGGGAACTGGTACAGCGATTTATCGAGACGGCAGGGGAGAGCCGGGAACTGTTGGTCAGCCTTATTGAGCGGGTGGAGCTGACCGAGGATAAGGAAGTCATCATCAAATTCCGTTTCGCCCAACTGGATGAGGCAAGCCAGAATTCGCAAGGGATTGCGCCGTTTGAGACGGCGTAATTTTCCGGAGCCAATCGCTTACAGTAGGCGTGTCGCTATGTATCCCGCATTGAAAAGAGGGCTTTAGAAAAGCTGCAGGAGGGGATGGATGGCTGGATGCCATAAAAAAATATCCATAGAAATCATAGGCGTTTAGCTATGGAAATAATAAAGAAACAGGAAAAAATATAGGGAAATTAAGGAGTAAAAAGTAGATGCAATAAATAATTTTTTATACAAAATGTCAAGACAATTAGAGGAGGAGAGGGGGGAGGAAAAAATGATATTGCATTTTTGACATGAATGTAATATAATGGAACCGCAGTATAGGAAGCGGGTCTATGGACCAACCATGAAACGCCCTATAGGGCGTTTGCTCTTTCCACTTGGAAAGAGCAAACGAAAAAATGGAATTGGAGGAAAGAGAACATGAAAAAGAAACTAGCACTTGCTCTGTCCATGGTCATGATCCTCAGTCTGGCACTGACCGGCTGTGGGAACAATGACAAGGGTAGCAACACCAGCTCCACTAGCGGTGGCAGCAATACCTCTGCCAGCACCTCTACTCCCAACAACGAAACTCCCTCTGGTGAGAAGGTGGATATCACCATCGCCACCGGCTCCACCAGCGCAAACTACTATGCTATCGGTAACGTAATGGCCACCGTCCTCAATCCCGTTCTGACCAAGGGGAACATCGGTGTTACCTCTACCGGCGCCTCCGCCGCTAACGTTCAGCTGCTCCAGGATAATGAGGTCAACTTCGCCATTATCCAGAACGACGTAGCTTACTATGCCGCTACTGGTACTGACCTGTTCGACGGCGAAGACCCCTATGAGGACTGGGGCGCCCTGTGTGCCCTGTATGACGAGGTGGTCCAGGTGTTCACCCTGAATCCCGACATCAAGACCTTCACTGACCTGAAGGGTAAGACCGTTTCCGTCGGCGCTTCCGGTTCCGGCGACAACTTCGCCGCTGGTCAGATTTTTGCTGAGTTTGGCATGACCTTTAACGACGTAAACCCCGTTTACCAGTCCTACTCTGACTCCGCCGAGGGCATGAAGGATGGCAAGATCGACGCCGCTTTCTGTGTGTCTGGCGCCCCCACCACCGCTCTGGTGGACTTGGCTGCGACTGCCAACAAGCCTCTGAATGTCATCACTCTGGAAGACGAGCACATTGAAAACCTGATGGCTGCTTACCCCTTCTATGCTAAGACCGTGATCCCCGCCGGCACCTATGACGGCCTGGACCGCGATACCACCACCGTCAGCATCCGCGCCATGCTGGTGTGCCGGAATGACGTGCCTGAGGATGTGGTGTATGAACTGATGACCGCTATGTTTGACAACCAGGCCAGCTTGGCTGACGGTCACGCCAAGTTTAAGGAGCTCTCCCTGGAAGGCGCTGTCGCTGGCGTCAGCATCCCCTATCATCCCGGCGCTGAGAAGTATCTGACCGAGCAGGGTGCCACTCTGAGCTGAGTGTCTGTTCTTAGACGCGACTGATAACGCTTTGTGAATAAGAACAAAGTTTTGGTAGCCGCGGCCGCGATAGTCTGTCTGGTTATCGCGGCCGCAGTGTTTATGCTCCGCCCGGAAGGCCATCTGGTCATTCGTGATGCGGAGACTGGGGAAACCTACATCTCTTATCCGTTGGAGCGGGGAGAGGAATTTTCCATCACCTTTATCCATTCCGTCAACAAGACGCCTGTGACGGATGTGTATGACGTGGATGAGAGGGGCATAATCATGCTGAGGAAGACCATCTACTATGGGTTTGGTGCCGGGGTGCCCTCTGACTTGGACCCTAAAATGGAGCTGACCTATGAAGAGGGAACAGGCGCCATGGTGGTCTCTAAGATTGATATGGAGCTTCCCAGCTTTTATCTTTTTGTGGGCACAGTATCCGATCACACGCTATCGATTGGTGGAGAGGAGATCAGTCTGCGGGATGTGTGCGGACGGAATACCAAGGTCCACATTAGCTACGAAAATTCGCGTATCTTTCCATAGCGTTTTGGAAGATCAAAGAAGCCCCCAGCTTTACGCTTTGTAAAAATTTGGTTGTGATCTCGGAGAGGGAATGGAAGACGCAGCCGAGTGCGGCCAAAGAGCGGACCTGAAGCAGAGTTTCTTTTATCAAAAGATACGATTTTTAGCAAAGGAGGCATCTCTGTGGAAGATCAGGATAAGAAAACTGTAAACACCGCACCGGCAGAAAATGGCGCAAATGTGCAGGCCGATGTTGATGAGATTATGAAAAAATACGACCGTGAGTCAAACGTTCGTATTTGGGAAGGTGTGCCGAAGTATGTGGTCAGTGGCCTGCTGATCGCATTCAGCCTGTTCCTGATGTGGATGAATCTGGTATCCACCTGGAGCGAAACCAAGCGCCGTCCCCTGTTCCTGGGTCTGGTGATTCTGCTGGTATTCATTGTGTTCCCTATGCGCAAGGGCGCTGTTCAGCGAGTCAACCGTATCCCTTGGTACGATATTATTCTGGCCATCGTTGGGGCCAGCCCCTACCTTTATTTCTTCTTCAATGAGCAGGATCTGATGATTCGCGCTACCCGCATCAACCAGCTGGAGGTTGTGCTGGGCATTGTGGGAGCCTTGATCCTCTTTGAATGCTGCCGGCGTGTGGTAGGCCTGCCCATCCTGGTAGTGGCCACCTGTTTCATCGCCTACGCTTTCTATGATGGAAAGTCGCTGAAGCGCATCGTCTATGACCTGTTTTATACTACCAACGGCATCCACGGCACCCCCATCGGCGTGTGCTCTACTTACATCGCGCTGTTCATCATCTTCGGTGCTTTCCTGGAGGCTACCGGAATTAGTAATTTCTTTATTTCCTGCGCCAATGCTCTGGCTGGCTGGGCCACCGGTGGTCCCGCTAAGGTGGCCGTTATTTCCTCCGCACTGTGCGGCATGGTGTCGGGCTCCTCTGTGGGCAACACCGTGACTACTGGTTCTGTTACCATCCCCATGATGAAAAAGACCGGCTATCCCCCCGAATTCGCGGGCGCTGTTGAGGCGTCGGCCTCCACAGGCGGTCAGATCATGCCACCCATTATGGGCGCTGCCGCCTTCCTGATGGCGGAGATGGTGGGTGTACCGTACAGCGATATTATCAGACGGGCCATCCTGCCTGCTATTTTGTACTTTACTGGCATCTTCCTCCAGGTGCATCTGCGCGCTAAACGTCTGGATCTGAAGGGTATTCCCAGAAACGAGCTGCCCAAGTGGGGTCAGTTGCTCCCGAAGATCTACCTGCTGATTCCTCTGGTGGTACTGGTGGTCATCATTATGAGCGGTTATACCATGGCCCGCTCCGCTATTATCGCGACCATCCTTTGTATCGTTATCAGCCTGGTGGATAAAGCGGTAGACACCTTCTTCTATCATCAGAAGAACGATACCAGCATCTTCACCTTCCTTCGGGCTTTAGAGAACGGCGCCCGTAACTGTCTGTCCATTGGCATTGCCTGCGGTGTGGCCGGCATCATTGCCGGTGTGGTCACCCTGACCGGCCTGGGCCAGATTTTCATCAGTGCCATCGTGGGTGTGGCCAATGGCCAGCTGATGATCGCCCTGTTCTTCACCATGATCACCTGTATCGTCCTGGGTATGGGCGTGCCTACCACAGCCAACTACATCATCATGGCTACCACTTGTGCCCCCATCCTAGTTACTGGTATGAACATGGACCCCATCGCTGCCAATATGTTTGTGTTCTACTTCGGCATTGTGGCGGACATTACGCCTCCTGTGGCTCTGGCAGCTTACGCTGGTTCTGCCATCGCCAAGGCGAACCCCATGAAGACGGCCTTCCAGGCGACCCGTCTGGCTATCGCCGCTTTCCTGATTCCCTATATCTTTGCTTTGAATCCCGCAATGCTGTTCATTAACTCCACTCCCTTCCAGGTTGTTCAGATCATTATCACCAGCTTTATCGGCATGGCGGGTGTGGCCGCTGGCCTTGAGGGCTATCTGATTAAGAACATGAACGTACTGGAGCGGATCATGGTAGCCGCAGGCGGCCTGGCTATGCTGATTCCCGGCACCGTTACCGACCTGATCGGTGTGGGCTTAGTAGTTGTGGTCATTGTATTCCAGCTCCTGCACAAAGATAAGAAGGCCGTAGCCTAAGCTATCAAGTGATTCCAAAACGCAAGAAAACACATCTCGGCTAGGATAGTCCATTTGGAAAAGGCCTTTGCCTGTTTGTTATCGCCAGTCAAAAGAACGCCGCCCATACGAAAGTATGGGCGGCGCCTTTTTATCCGCTATTTTTATTCGCAGGATTGTTTTTCTCTCCAGTTACATGTATAATAAACGGGTATTTTAATCTCACGCAGATCCTACCCGGTTGCGGGCAGAGAAACAGGAGGAGAGCGTTCATGGAAAAGCTGTTGGAACTGTTGGAACAGGACTGCACCATGCCGGTGGCCGCGCTGGCTGCGGCTGCTGGAGTGCCTGAGGCAGAGGCAAAGGCAGCCATTCAAACATACGAGGAAGACCGCACGATTTTGGGGTATCAGGCCATCATCGACTGGGACCGGGTACGCAGGGAGAATGTTACGGCTCTAATCGAGGTCAAGGTCACCCCACAGACTATCAGCGGTTTTGACCGTATCGCGGAGCGTATCTACCAATATGACGAAGTGGAGAGCATGTACCTCATGAGCGGCTCCTTCGACTTGACGGTTATCATTTCGGGCCGCACCCTGCGGGAGGTAGCCCAGTTTGTAGGCGAGCGGCTGGCCCCTATTGAGGGAGTCACCGGCACTGCGACTCACTTTATTTTGAAGAAATACAAAGAGAAGCACTTGGTGTTCCGGCCCCAGGATCCGGAGGAAAGGGAGTATATCTTTACATGAATTACGATCATATTCTGAATGAGAAGATCCAAGGGGTCAAGCCTTCTGGTATCCGCAAGTTTTTTGATATCCTGGAGGAGATGACAGACGCAATCTCTCTGGGCATCGGAGAGCCTGACTTTGTTACCCCTTGGCACATCCGGGACGCTGGTATCTACTCCCTGGAGCGGGGACACACCAAGTATACCTCGAACGCCGGTATGCTCCAGCTCCGGCGAGAGATCGCCGCCTATCTTAACCGCCGCTTTGATCTGCAATATGACTACACCGACCAGATTCTGGTCACTGTGGGCGGCAGCGAGGCCATTGACCTGGCCCTCCGGGTACTGGTCAACCCTGGCGACGAGGTCATCGTGCCTGTGCCCTCCTTTGTCTGTTATGGACCGTTGACTGAAATGGCCGGGGGCGTGCCCAAGTATGTGGAACTAAAGGTAGAAAACAATTTCCGCCTGACCCCGGAGGAGCTGAAAGCGGCCATCACAGATAAGACCAAGGTTCTGGTACTGCCGTTTCCCTGTAACCCCACAGGCGGAATCATGGAGCGCAAGGATTTGGAGGCCATCGCTGAGGTCCTCCGCGGCAGCGATATTATGGTCATCTCTGACGAGATCTACGCGGAGTTGACCTATGGCCAGCGCCATGTGTCCCCCGCAAACCTGACCGATATGTATGAGCGGACCGTAGTGGTCAACGGCTTCTCCAAGAGCCACGCCATGACCGGCTGGCGTATGGGCTACGTCTGTGCCCCCAAACCAATCATTGCAGCCATGACAAAGCTCCATCAATTCGGCATCATGTCCGCCCCCACCACTAGCCAGTATGCCGCGGTGGAGGCCATGCGCAACGGCGACGGAGACATCGAGCATATGCGGGAGGAGTACGACCGCCGCCGCAGATACCTGGTGGAAAACCTGAACCGGATCGGTCTGAGCTGCTTCGAGCCCAAGGGCGCCTTCTATGTGTTCCCCGATATCCGCTCCACCGGTCTATCCAGCGAGGAGTTCTGTGAGCGATTCCTCATGGAAGAGAAGGTGGCTGTCATTCCTGGAAACGCCTTTGGCCCTGGTGGCGAGGGCTTTGTCCGGGCCTGCTACGCGGCATCTATGAAGGACATTGCCGAGTCTATCTCCCGGCTGGATAACTTCCTGGTCAACCTGCGCCGCCGGCAGGGACATGTGGGGCAGTAAAGCCCGCTGACGGGGCCCTGGGTAGGTGGACAGATGAGAGCCCATGACTCCAGCGGCCTTCTGAAAAAATAAAAGAGAATGAGGTATCTGCCATGAATGTAGTATGTTTAGATATGGAGGGCGTCCTGGTTCCAGAGATCTGGATCGCCTTTGCCCAAGCCAGCGGAATCCCGGAGCTGAAGCGCACCACACGGGATGAGCCCGACTATGACAAGTTGATGACCTGGCGGTTGGGAGTCTTGAAGGAGCATGGTCTGGGCCTAAAGGAGATCCAGGAGGTCATCTCCACCATAGATCCCCTGCCTGGGGCCAAGGAATTCCTGGACAAGCTGAGGGCCCAGACCCAGGTGATCATTTTGAGCGATACCTTTGAGCAGTTTGCCAAGCCCCTGATGGCCAAGCTGGGCTGGCCCACTCTGTTCTGTAATACCCTGAAGGTGGGGCCGGATGGGGCCATCACCGGCTATCAGATGCGCTGTGAGAAATCCAAGCTTACCACAGTAAAGGCGCTGCAGTCCTGTGGCTTTGACACCATCGCTGCCGGCGACAGCTTCAACGACCTTGGGATGATACAGGCCAGTAAGGCCGGGTTCCTTTTCAAGTCCACGGATGCCATCAAGGCGGCCCACCCGGAGCTGCCAGCATTTGAGGAGTTTGACGAGCTGCTGTCCGCCATCGAGGCTGTCCTCTGATCCGAGGAAAGGAGCGTAGGGGGAGACGCCCTCGTCTCCCCGCCGGAATGGTGGCCGCCTGTGGCGGCCCCTGCATGGGGAAGGGAGCGTGGACCTGTGTTTGCCAAGTGTGCCCTCGGCGTACTCTTGCTGCTGGCTGTGCTCAGCTGGTTGGGTTTTAAATTTAGGGAGATTCTGCTCGTTTTCCTGGCGGCCGCAGCGGTGGCGCTGGCCATCTGGTATCTGAAAAACAGATGTGATCGGCTGGAGGAAAAGCTGGACCTTCTGCTGAAAGAGATGAGAAAAGATGAAAAAGATTGATCTACCCTTCCGCCCTGCCAACATCCTGTTGCCCAGAGACTGCGACATGACTCTGTGGTCGGTGGTGGCCTGTGATCAGTACACCTCCCAGCCTGAATATTGGCAGCGGGTAGAGGAGCGGGTGGGAAAAGCCCCCTCGACCTTACGGCTCATCCTGCCGGAGAGCTGCTTGGAGGGGCCCAATGTGGAAACCGATATCATGGAGATCAACAATACCATGACCCGCTATCTTCGGGAAAACCGGTTTGTAGAATACCCTCACAGCATGATCTATGTGGAGCGTGTCATGACCAGCGGCAGGACCCGCCGGGGACTTGTGGGCATGGTGGACCTGGAGCGGTATGACTATGAGCCCGGCTCCGGGGCCATGGTCCGGGCCACGGAGGGGACCGTCCTCTCCCGTATCCCGCCCCGGGTAGCGGTGCGGAAGAACGCTCCCATCGAACTGCCTCACATTATGCTGTTGTCGGATGACCCGGAAAAGACCGTCATAGAGCCCTTAGCTGGCCAGACAGGTGGAATGGAGCTCCTCTACGACTTTGAATTGATGGAGGGCGGCGGCCATATCAGGGGCTGGAAGCTGACTCAGGAGCAGCTGGAGCAGGTGGAACAGGCTCTGGTTGCCTTGGCTGACCCGGCCGCGTTCCGGGAGAGATACGCCCTAAAGGATGCGCTTCCAGTTATGCTCTTTGCTGCCGGGGACGGCAACCACTCCCTGGCCACAGCCAAGGAGTGCTACGAGCGGCAGAAGAAGCTGGTTCCACAGGATCAGTGGGACAGCCTGCCCTCCCGGTATGCCCTGTGCGAGCTGGTCAATCTCCACGACGAGTCCCTGGAGTTTGAACCTATCCACCGGGTGGTGTTCGGTGTGGAGCCGGAGGAGCTGTTGTCCGCCCTGGAGGGATTTTATCCCGGTGCGTTCAGAGGTGGGAAAGTGGATGGCTGTGCACATATCCTGCCCTATATCTGTGCCGATGGGCAGGGACAGGTGGTGGTCCCCCACCCAAGTGCCCAGCTGCCGGTGGCTACGCTTCAGACCTTCCTGGACCAGTACATAGCCGCCCGACCTGGGGCTAAGATTGACTATATTCATGGGGAGCAGGTGGCCAGAGAACTGGCCCGGAACCGGCGGGATGCCATCGCCTTCCTGTTGCCTCCCATGGCCAAGGAGTCCCTGTTCCCCACAGTCATTCACGACGGCGTGCTGCCCAGAAAGACTTTCTCCATGGGCGAGGCACAGGAAAAACGCTTCTATCTGGAGGCCAGAAAGATCCGCTGAAAAAAATGAGGGCGGCGGGAGCCGCCGGGGAGGAAACTATGGAGGTCCAGGCCAACGCAAAACTGAATCTTACCCTGGACGTGCTGGGAAAACGGCCCGACGGCTACCACGACATGAGGATGGTCATGCAGTCCATCACTCTCTCGGATACCTTGACGGTAAAGGAGAATGGTGGCCGGGGGCTGCGGGTAGGGACCAACCTCCACTTCCTGCCCAACAACGAAAAAAATCTGGCAGCCCAGGCGGCTCTCCGCTTCTGGGAGGCCAGGGGGATCGGGGTAAAGGGGCTGGATATCACCATCGAAAAGCGCATTCCTGTTTGTGCCGGTATGGCCGGAGGGAGCAGTGATGCCGCTGCTGTCCTCCGGGCCCTGGATCAGATGGAGGGAGAGCCCTTTTCTATTCTGGAACTGGCTAGGATCGGGGAGCGGGTGGGGTCCGATGTGCCCTACTGTGTGCTAGGGGGGACCGCTCTGGCAGAGGGCAGGGGAGAGGTCCTCACCCCTCTGCCCCCTCTGCCCCACTGTTGGGTTGTGGTGTGTAAACCGCCCTTTCCCATCTCCACTCCGGAGCTGTTCGCCCAGTTGGACCGGGTCAGGGTGACACGGCGCCCGGACACTCAGGGGGTGATGGACGCTCTAGCGGCGGAGGATCTGGAGGGGGTTGCTCGAAGAATGTACAATGTATTTGAGGATGTCTTGCCCGACCGGCAGCGAAGCCGGGTAGCGGACATCAAAAACACTCTGATCCACTGCGGGGCGCTGGGAGCGACCATGAGCGGGACCGGACCCTCTGCCTTTGGCCTTTTTACTCAGCTTGAGAAGGCAAAGAGTGCCTGCGAGCTGCTGCGGGAGCAGTACCGGGAAACTTTTTTGGCGGAAACGGTTTAAGAACATCAGGGGCCGTCCATACTGTAAGCACTTACTTACAGTGTGGACGGCCTTTTAAGGCCCCAAGGAGGACCTATGGACAGAAAACTGAAGCGGTGGGAGATGGCCCTGATGCTGGGCCTGCTGTGTGCTCTGGTGGGAGGGAGCTGGCTGGGTCAGGAGCAGCACGAGCTGGCGGACAGCGTTATCCGCTTTCATGTGATCGCAAACTCAGACAGCGCCCAGGACCAGGCGTTGAAGCTGGCAGTCCGGGACCGGGTGCTGGAGGAGGCACAAGCGGTCTACCCCTCCAACGCGACCCTGGAAGGTGCCCGGTCCGCGTTGGAGAGCAGTCTGACCCAACTGGCGGATGCCGGGCGACAGGTGGTGGAGGAGCAGGGCTATGACTACCCGGTGTCCGCCCAGTTGACCCAGTGCTGGTTCCCTACCAAGGAGTACGACGGCTTCGCCCTGCCCGCCGGGAACTATACGGCTCTCCGGGTGGTTATTGGGGAAGGCGAGGGGCAGAATTGGTGGTGTGTGGCCTTCCCGCCCCTGTGCCTGGGGGCGGCCAGCGAAACCGTAGATACCGCCGCACAGGCTGGCTATTTCAGTCAGGACCAGGTCAAACTAGTCACCGGCGAGAGCGAGGGCTATGTGCTAAAATTCAAGGGTATGGAGCTGCTGGGACAACTGGAAGCCTTTTTCAGCTAGTAAGAAACCACATTCTCGAAGAATAAACGAAGTCCGGGCTGTAAACAGCCCGGACTTCGTTTATTCTTATAGTACCTTGGACAAAAAGAGCTGGGTGCGGGGATGCTGGGGATGGTCAAAAAAGGCCTTGGGCTCATTTTCCTCCAGGATCTGTCCGCCGTCCATGAACAGCACCCGGCTGCCCACCTCACGGGCAAAGCCCATCTCATGGGTGACCACCACCATGGTCATACCATCCTGCGCCAGCTCCTTCATAACGTCCAGAACCTCGCCTACCATCTCCGGGTCCAAAGCGGAGGTGGGCTCGTCAAAAAGCATGACCTCCGGGTCCATACACAGTGCCCGGACAATGGCGATCCGCTGCTTCTGGCCACCGGAGAGCTGGCTGGGGTAGGCGCTGGCTCGGTCCGCCAGCCCTACCCGTTCCAGCAGGGTCATGGCCTGGGCCTCGGCCGCCTCCCTGCTCTTTTTCAGAAGCTGTGTAGGGGCCAGAGTCATATTTTTCAGGATGGTCATGTGAGGAAACAGGTTGAAATGCTGGAATACCATGCCCATTTTTTGACGGTACAGGTTGATGTCCGCCTTGGGGTTCGTGATATCGGCACCTTTGAAGAATATTTTACCTCCAGTGGGGAGCTCCAGGAGGTTTAAGCAGCGCAAGAAGGTGGACTTCCCTGACCCGGAGGGGCCGATGACCACGACTACCTCGCCCTTTTGTATTTGGGCGGAAACGCCGTCTAGGGCCTTGATTGCACCGCCGTTGAAGTACTTTTGCACCTTTTCGGCTTGAATGATCACATTATCGTTCACTGTTTCTCAACCTCCTCTCCAGCTTTCCTACCAGGAAGGTGAAGAACATGACCAGAGTTAGATAGACCAGCGCGGAGATGAGCAGGGGGAAGAGGTAGTCATAGGCGTTGCCGCCAATGATATTGCCCACATAGGTCAGATCATTCAGCCCCACATAGCCAGCCACGGCTGTTTCCTTCAACAGGACAATAAATTCGTTGGCCAGAGTCGGCAGTACATTCTTAAAGGCCTGGGGCAGGATGATGTGCCGCATGGTGGCCACATACCCAAAGCCAAGGGAGCGGCCCGCCTCCATCTGGCCGGGGTCGATGGACATGATGCCGCTGCGGATGATCTCTGCCACATAGGCGCCGGAGTTGATGCCGAAGGACAGGGCGCCCACCAGCAGCTTGTTCCGGCTGGAGGCAAAGACCACATAGTACAAAATGAGCAGCTGGACGATCACGGGGGTGCCGCGGATGACGGTCAAATAGACTTTGGCGGCGAAATTGGCAATGGCCAGGACGATCCGCCGGGGCCCACGTATCTCCAGGCAGGTCTTATCCCAGGTGACCCGGATCAAGGCCACGACCACGCCCAGGATCACGCCCAGGATCAGGGCCATGGCAGTGAGCTTCAGTGTGTTGATCAGACCGTCCACAAACATCATGTAGCGGTCGTCAAAAATCAGGCTTTTATAGATGTCATAGCCCAGATCATTGAGCCATTCCGGGCCGTTCATGATCCAGTCCGGGGCTACAGTAGGCCACAACTTAGATGCCGATGGTCCCATTCTGCTCCTCTCCTCACTTGAAAAGCAAGGGGTCCAGTGTCCTGGGCCCCTTGCCGGTCTATGTATTTATCACGAAAATCAGTCGGCGGTGATGTACTTGTCGATGATGCTCTGGATGGTACCGTCGTCCAGCAGCTCCTGCATCGCGGTATTCACAGCATCGTACAGGGCGGTATTCTCCTTATTCATGGCGGCGGCGTAGTCCTCGGTGATGTACTCAGTGTCCAGGATCTTCAGACCGTCGATCTCGGACACGAAGGCCTTAGCGGGCTCGTTGTCGATAATCACGCAGTCCACTTTGCCGGACACCAGGGCCTGCACGGTGTCAGAAGCCTTGCTGTACCGGTCGATGGTGCCCAGGCCGGCGTCCTCGATATCCTGAGTGGCGTAAATGTCGCCGGTGGTGTTGCGCTGTACGCCGACCACATAGTTGGCGCCCTCAGCGAACAGGTCGTCTACGCTGGTGATGGCGGAATCTTCCGTCACGATGACGACCTGAACACCGGTAGCGTAGCTGACGGTGAAGTCCACCTCAGCGGCACGGTCGGGGGTGACGGTCATACCGGCCAGGCCGATGTCGGCCTTGCCGCCCTTGACAGCCTCAATAACAGCGTCGAACTCCATGTCCTCGATGACAGGCTCCAGGCCCAGCTTCTCGGCCACAGCGGTGATGATCTCGGCGTCGATGCCGGCTACCTGACCGCCCTCGATGTACTCATAGGGAGGGAAGGTGGCGTTGGTGGCCATGATCAGCTTGCCCTCCTCCACAGTGGTGAAGGAGGCGTCACCGGCGCTGCTGGCATCGCCGGTGGAGGTGCTGG
This sequence comes from Flintibacter sp. HCN-6482, assembly GCF_037892565.1. Taxonomy (NCBI): domain Bacteria; kingdom Bacillati; phylum Bacillota; class Clostridia; order Eubacteriales; genus Flintibacter; species Flintibacter sp. HCN-6482. Next base: position 167,633 of record NZ_JBBKBK010000002.1, read on the forward strand.
CGTCAGACTGGGAGGTGGAGGCGCTGCCGTTGGAGCTGGCAGAGCCAGGGGCGCTCTGGTCACCGCTGTTGCCACAGGCGGCCAGAGACAGGGACATGGCCAAAGCCATGGTCAAAGCAAGCAGTTTTTTCATGTTTAAAAATCTCCTTTTCAATGGGGCCCCGGACTGATTCGGGACGTTGTGATGAGTATACCCCAGAGACTATTTTTCGTCAATAGATAAATATGCAAAATTGTGAATGAAACTTTTTAATTTTTGGGTAAAAAATTGATTATTAAGACACGATATATCAAAATTTCAAAAGAAGTAGACCGAGTGATGAGACAAAATGAATATTCAAAATCAAATGAATAAAAAATCTGCGGCCTCTGCGCAACATTTCGTTCTGGCCTGCGTCTATATACTTGGGCGCCTGAAGAAAAAATCTAAATTTTTTATGAAATTAGGAACAGAACCCTTGCATTTTCCCACGGGGGAGTTATGCTATAAAATAGCGGTTTTGAGGGCCGTTGGAGGAACATAATGAAAGCACTGCTGTACAAAGATACTTTTCCCCGTCTGCTGGCTGACATGAGGGAGCGGCCCGGCAAATGGCTGTCCCGGCTGGTATTTCTGCTGGGTCCCTGGGCCTGTCTGTGGATGGTGGAGATCCTGAATGAAAACGACATATTTTCCGATCTGGATGGCTGGCAGGTCCTGATGAACCTGGTGTGGTACTACGGCCTATTTTTCGTTCTGCGGCTTGTCCTGGGCAGAAACCGCCGGGCCGCCGCTCTGGGGGCCTGCCTGGCCTTCACTTTCGGGCTGGTCAACCACTATGTCCTACGGTTCCGGGGCCGTATCCTGTTTCCAGCGGATATCACCGGGTGGCGCACCGCCGCCAATGTGGCGGATGGCTTTGACTACTCTCCAGACCTCTATATTACCCAGGCGGCTATCCTGCTGGTGGCCTATCTGGCACTGGTGTTTTTCTGCGTTCCCCAGACAAGACGGGCCAAGATACGCCTGCCCTTCGCCCTGGTCCTGTGGACGGCCGTGCTGGGGTACAGTTATGCCTTTTTCTTCACTGGTATGCTCCCGGCCTTGGGAATCTATACCCAGCAGTGGGTCACTCAGCGCAACGGCTTTTTACTTAACTTCACCATCGCTCTGCGCTACTCCTCGGTGGACGAGCCGGAGGGATACTCGGAGGAAACTGTGCTCCAACTGATGAAGGAGTATCCAGGGACAGATGGGACATCACAGGGGGAGCGGCCGGTAAACATCATTGGCATCATGAACGAGTCCTTTGGTGACTTCTCCATCTTCGACGGCTTTGCGCCCTCGGAGGACCCTTTGCCCTTCCTCCATTCCATGGAAGAAAACACCATCCAAGGCTGGATGTACTCCCCGGTGACAGGCGGAGGGACCGCCACTGTGGAGTTTGAGTTCTTGACTGGCTTCACCAGCCTGTTCCAGCCTCCGCACACCGTGGCCTACCAGCTGTATGTGGAGGAGGACATGCCCTCCTTGGCTGCCCTGGCTGGGAGCCAGGGCTATGACACTACGGCTTTCCATCCCTACAAGTCCTCCGGGTGGAACCGAGTGCTGGCCTATGACTATCTGGACTTTGACAGCCAGCTCTATGAGGAGGACGTGGTCGAACCCTGCTATATCCGGCACTATGTTTCCGACCTGTCCGACTACCGGACCATTTTCCAGACCACGGAGGAGGAGGATAGGAGCTTTTTCTTCAACGTGACCATGCAGAACCACAGCGGATACGCCCAGGGATGGAACAATCTGGAGCGGACTATCCTCCTGCCGGACGAGTTGAAACAGGCGGACAGCACAGCGGAACAGTATATGGCTCTGGCCCGGGAGAGCGACAAGGCTCTGGAGGAGCTGATCGCTTATTATAGTCAGTGTGAGGAGCCCACATTGATCGTTTTCTTCGGTGACCACCAGCCCCCTTTGAAAAATGCCTTTTATGAGCAACTGTACGGCAAGAAGCTGTCAGAGCGGACCACCGAGGAGGTCATGCGGCAGTATGCTGTTCCCTTCTTCATCTGGGCCAACTACGATATCGAGGAGCGGAGAGACGTGGTCATCAGCCCCAACTATCTGGGAGTGCTGACTGCCCAGACCGCTGGACTGCCGCTGACGGGTTATATGGAGTTTTTGGCCGACTGCTACGAGGTGCTGCCGGCAGTCACTCCGGTAGGCTTTTGCACGGCGGGTGGAGAATTTTTGGAGGAAAAGGAATTGAACGAGGAGCAGCGGGAGTGGCTCCGAAAGTACGAGATATTGAATTACTGCGGCATGGTGGACCTGTTTGACGAAGCACGCCCCATGTTCTGCCTGAACTGACCAAGAGGGGGGCGCTGCAGCGCCCCCCCCTCTCACCCTTCGCTCTGGTGGTACATAGGATGTACCAAGAAGGATAGAGGAGGGACCGCTATGAAGGAAAGGGGAGCGGGGCGGACAGAGCCCCAGGTCCTGTGGCATGAGGAGAAGGGGAGCCTGACCCTGGAGGGAGAGCCGGTGCTGGAATATACCCTGTCCTGGCCGGAGGTCCAAAACGCCGGCCTGAGCGGCCGGTGGATTAGTCGTTACTACGACCGGCTGGCCCGATCCTGGAAACAGCGGTGGCAGAGAGAGGTGTACCTAGCCGCCTGCCTCTCTTTCGCCCAGAAGCGGGAGCGGTCCCGTCCCTTCCAGTGCTGGACGGGGCGGCTGGGAGGAGAGGTGACCGCCTTGGAGGGCGGGCTGCTGTCCATCCGGCTGGAGGGAGAGGAGATCCGTGGGGACGGAAAGCCCTGCCGGGTGACCTGGGGAGATGTGTGGAAGGTGAGAGAGGGGAGGCCAGAGCCCCTGAAACGCTTTTTTCCTGGGGAGAGGCGGTGGAAAGGCAGGCTGACCGCTGCCATTCGAGAGCAGGGAGAGGCCCGCCGGACGGGCGGAGACTGCTTTCTGGACCAGGGCTGGGAGAAATACATAGGGAAGCTGCTGCCCAGCCGTGACTTCTGGCTGCAGGATGGGGAGTTGGCATTTGCCTTTCCCCAGTGCGCCATCGCCCCGGCGGCCGAGGGAACCCCGGTGTTCCGTTTCCCACTGGCAGAACGGGAGGAGCGGCCGGAAGCATAAGCAGAGGGCCCAGGTCACTCGGACCTGGGCCCTCTGCGTTCCCTTTTTCTGGGCAGGAGCCGACGAAGCCAGGCGGGGAGCCTGTTCCGATTTGCCCTTGAGCTGCTGCCGTGGAGGGGAGGGAGGACAGGGGGAGAAACGGTTTCCTGCTGAAATATCTCCTGGCAGTTGACCGGCTCCTGTCCGTTCAACTCGCGGGGATGGTAGCCGCCGCCCGGCTTCAGTTCCCGGGCCTTGACGTTGTCCCGCTGGAGCAGGTCAATGATGTGGAACAGCCGCCCTCGAACCCAGGGGTCCAGAACCGGACAGGCCAGCTCCACTCGACGCTCTGTATTCCGGGTCATGAAGTCGGCAGAGGAGATGTACAGGTCCGCCTCCTCACCCCGGCCGAATTGATAGATGCGGCTGTGTTCTAGATACCGACCAACGATGGAAAAGACGGTGATCCGGTCAGTCAGTCCCGGTACCCCCGGCATCAGGCAGCAGATGCCCCGGACGTTCATGACGACCTCCACCCCGGCCTGGGAAGCCTGGGCCAGCTTGTCAATGAGCGTTCGGTCGGTGATAGAGTTGAGCTTGAAAAAGAGGTAGCCCTGGCTGCCCTTGGCGATCTCGCGGTCGATGAGGGCCATGACTCTGTCCCGAAGGCCAAGGGGAGAGGCCAGCAGGCGCTGGTATTCTCCATGGAAATTGCCGATAGCCATGTTCTGAAAGAAGGCGGCGGCGTCCGCCCCAATGACCGGGTCAGCGGTTATGAGGGATAGGTCGGTATAGAGTTTGGCGGTCTTTTCGTTGTAGTTGCCCGTACCAACTTGGGTGATATATTGGACTCCGGCTTTGGTCCGGCGGGTGATGAGACAGATTTTGGAGTGGACCTTGAGCGCCTCGGAGCCGTAGAGGAGGGTGCAGCCTGCCTCCTCCATCCGCTCGGCCCAGCGAATGTTGTTCTGCTCGTCGAACCGAGCCCGCAGTTCCATGAGTACGGTGACATCCTTGCCGTTCTCCGCGGCGGCGGACAGATATTCAGCCAGCTTGGCTCGGGAGGCCAGACGGTAGATGGTGATTTTGATGGAGGCTACCTGGGGGTCAAAGGCAGCTTCCCGAATCAGGTGGAGAAAGGGGTCCATCTGCTCGAAGGGATAGAAAAGAAGGACGTCCCGTTCCAATACCTGGGGCAAGATGGGTCTCTGGGGGTCCAGGCAGGCGGGAAAGCGAGGGGAGAAGGGCGGGTCACACAGGGCGGCCGCGCTTTCAGCCGGCAGGAGGGCGGCCAGGGCATAGGCATACTCCAGGCGGATGGGACAGCGGGTCTTAAAGACCTGATCCCGGTTTAAGCCCAGGCGCTGGCAGAGAAATGGGATGAGCTTATCCCCCTTTCCCCCCTGGAACTCCAGCCGGACCGGAGAGAGGCGGGCCCGCTTTTTGACCAGCTTTCGCATGTGCTGGCGGAAATCCTCATCTACATCATAGCTCTCGTCCTCCGGGCTGATATCCGCGTTCCGGGTGACGGCCACCACGGCCTTTTCCGTGACTGTGAACTGGTCGAAGATCTGGTCAGCGTAGGAGAGAAGAAGATCCTCCAGAAGAATGTAGTGCAAGCCCCGCTCCTCCAACCGCAGAAAGGGGGGCAGGCTGGTGGGGACAGGGAGAAAGCCAAAGGAGTCCCGGCCGTCCCGCTTTAGGCATAGGGCCACCGCCAGCCCCTTGTTGGGCAGGTGGGGGAAGGGGTGGTGCAGGTCTACCACCAGTGGGGAGAGGATGGGGCGCACCTGGCTTTGAAACCAACTGTCCGCCTGCTTCCTGGCCTTGCTGTCCAGCTGTTCCATAGACAGCCGGCAGATGTTACAGGAGCGCAGCCGCAGGTCTAACTGGTCAAAGACCTTGTCCCGCTGCTTGTACAGGGGAGGGACCGCCTTGAAGATGGCCTCCAACTGCTGCTGGGGAGTGCGGCCGCTCTTATTGTCTATGTGCTCCTCTTTCACCAGGGCCATATCAGTAATAGAACCCACCCGAACCATGAAGAACTCGTCCAGGTTGCTGGTGAAAATGGCGGCGAATTTCAGCCGCTCCATCAGGGGAACGGACTCGTCCCTGGCCTCAGCCAGTACACGCTCATTAAATTTCAGCCAGGACAGCTCACGGTCCTGGGTATACCGGTAGTCCGTTGGAAGGCTCATCCCGCTTCCCCCTTTAGTACCCTGTGGTGGAGGTAGCCCTCCCGGACGCCACAGGAACTGACCAAAATCTCTTGAAGCTGGTAGGCCTGTGCCACTGTGTCCAGCACTAGAAGGCCGGGGATCAGCGTGTGGATGCGGTCAGGGGCGGCCTTGAGCAGCAGATGCAGGTGGTCGTGGTCCGGCTTTTTCAGAGTTTTCAGCAGGCGGCGAAGCTCCTGGGCGGACAGGGTATGGCAGTTCTGAGGGCGGCCAAACAGGCGGTTTGCCACCTTACAGGCCGCACGGGCCGTACCGCCCACCCCGCAGGCCTGGGGGATAGAAGGGGGAGCGGGGACAAAGTGGTCCAGCTGCTCCCTGATATGGGCCCGGATGGCCTTCCGCTCCTTCCCTGTGGGATGTAGGTGAGCGACATACTGGCTAAACAGGGATAGGGAACCCAGAGGGAGGGAGCAGGAGGACAAGATCTGTCCCTCCCGATAGTGGACTAGCTCGGTGGAGCCGCCGCCCAGGTCGATGAGCAGGCCGCTGTTAGGCCCAGTGGGGCTGACAGCCCCCAGGTAGGAGAGACGGGCCTCCTCCGCTCCAGACAACACATCCACGGACAGGCCGGTGTCCCGCTGGAGCTGGGCCACAGCGTCCTCGGTATTGGAGATGTTGCGCAGGGAGGCGGTGGCAAAGACATGAGGCTGGTCAAAGCCCAGGTTTTTCATCAGATCCTGATATTCCATCAGGATTTGGCTGGCAGTCTGAATGCCCTGGGGCGTCATGGTGCCCCCCTCTACATAGTCGGCCAGACCGGCGGTCACCTTGCGGTTCATCAGCAGCCTGGCGCTGCCCTCCTCGCACTGATAGATGGACAGTCGAACCGTATTGGAGCCAAGGTCTACTACGCCGTGTATCATGGCAGATACCCCTTTCCCATATGAAAGATCGATGGGTACAGTGTTCCCAGATCTGACAAAAATAAAGCGATCCTCTCTGCCAAACCGGGGCAGGCGGATAAATTTTATTATAGCATATCATGGTGGGGGTTTCTTTGATGAAATGGTAAAATGGAGGTTAAATTTGCGTGCCGCAGCTCTGTCCACTGCCGCAGGGTGGAGAGAGCCTCAGGGGCCAGCATAAGGAGGGCGGCCAGATTAGGAAGGGCCATCAGGGCGTTGGACAGGTCCACCAGCAGCCAGATAGCGCCCGGCTCCCACAGAGCGCCGGCCAGAGTACAGGCCAGAAAAACCGTCCGATAGGCCGGGAGTAAACGATCACCTCCTGAGAGATAGCGCAGGCACTGCTGTCCGTAGTAGCTCCAGCCCAGGATAGAGGAGAAGGCAAAGAGGAGGAGGGACAGGGCTACCACCCCCTCCCCGGCCCGGCCTAGTACAGAGCCGAAGGCGGCGGCGGTAAGCGGGGCACCCGTCAGCATAGATGGATTCGCCGGGTCCCACACGCCGCTGACCAGGATGGTAAGAGCGGTGACGGTACATACCACCAGCGTAGATAGAAATACCTCAAAGACACCCCACATCCCTTGTCGGGCAGGGTGGTCCACCTGGGCGGCCCCGTGGGCCATGGCAGAGGTGCCCAGCCCGGCCTCGTTGGTAAACACTCCGCGTGCCACCCCATACCGCAGGGCGGAGGCCACCGTCCAGCCAGCTCCGCCGCCCAGAGCGGCGGAGGGGGACAGGACGCAGGTAAAGATGAGCTCCACAGCTTCAGGGATAGCCCGCCAGTTGCCGGCCAGTACAAGAGCACCGCTGCCCAGATAGAGCAGAGCCATGGCTGGGACCAGGGCGGAGGATACCTTGGCGATGCGGCCGATGCCGCCCACCATCACCAGTCCTGCCAGCAGGGTGGTGACCACGCCTGCCCAGACCCGCTCCAGGCCGAAGGTGGCCTCCAGGGAGAGGGCGATGGAGGAGGACTGAACTAAGTTGCCCCCGGCCAGGGTAGCGGGCAAACAGGCCAGAGCAAACCAACCTGCCAGCAGAGGAGAGCCCACGCCGTCCCGTAGGTAAAACATGGGCCCGCCCTGGAGTCCCCCGCCGGGAGCCGGCCGCTGATACTTTACGGCCAGCAGCTTCTCACCACAGCCTGTCATCATAGCCAGCAGGGCTGAGATCCACATCCAGAAAACGGCCCCAGGCCCGCCCAGGGTCAGGGCGGTGGCCACCCCGGCGATGGAGCCCGTTCCCATGGTGGAGGCCAGGGCGGTGGCCAGAGCTTGGAGGGAGGACAGGCCGCCCCCCGCTTTTTTCCTACCATGGAACAGGGAACCGAGCGTGGAGCGCAGCCACAGGCGGAAACCGAAGATTTGAAAGAAACCGGAACCCAGAGAGTAGACCAGGCCGGTGAGAAGAAACAGCCCCAACAGCCAGGGCGACCAGATGAAGTCTGTCAGACGGGCTAGAAATTCCATATCGTATCACCTCGCTCTACCACAGATATGCCGGAAAAGAAGGGGACAGTCCTGTTTTTTACCCTTGTCTAGTTCTGGCCTGCTGTGTTATAATAACCATATAATGATTATAAAAACTTGATTTTGCCCTGCTCCTTCGTCGGGACCGCGAGAGATGGCGGAGAGAAAGACAATACCTGGGAGGTATGTGGTATGAAGTGTCCCTACTGTGCCTATTTGGAGAGCAAGGTCGTGGATTCCCGCCCCGCGGACGAGGGGGCCAGCATCCGCCGCCGCCGGGAGTGTCTATCTTGCCACAAGCGGTTCACCACCTATGAGACTATGGAGAGTCTGCCCCTGATGGTGGTGAAAAAGGACGGCAGCCGCCAGAGCTTTGACCGGAACAAGGTACTCAGCGGCCTGATCCGGGCCTGTGAGAAGCGCCCAGTGCCCTACCATATGCTGGAGGAGATGGTCAATGAGATCGAGCAGGTCCTCCAGAACAAGATGGAGCGGGAGATCAGCTCCTCCGAAGTGGGCGAGCTGGTCATGGAGCGGCTGAAGAAAATCGACGAGGTGGCCTATGTTCGCTTCGCCTCGGTGTACCGTCAATTCAAGGACATCAACACCTTCATGCATGAGCTGAACAAGCTGCTGGAGGACAAATAGGGAAATAAGAGACCTCCCCGCCGGCGGCGGGGAGGTCTCTTCATGTTGCGGACAAGATCATACTTCGAAAAGGAGGTCACCGTAGGTGGGGACAGGCCACAGGTCCTTATCCACCAGAAGCTCCAGCTCATCCACCGGGTGGCGGAGGGCGGCCATAGCGGGCACCACAGCGTCGTGATAGGCGTGGGCCATCTCCTTGATGTCCTGGATGGCGTCCACACGGTCCATCAGAGGTTTGAGCTGGTCCAGGGCGGCGGAGGCGTCGGCCAGATAGGAGCTGACTTGGATGAGCAGCTTGCGCTGAACGGTGAGGTCGGCCTGGGGACAGCCGGAGGCCACAGCGGTTATGGACTGGCCCAGCCGGGTGGTATAGGCGATAGCGGTGGGGATGTAGTGCTTGGAGGCCATATGGATCATGGTGTTGGCTTCGATTTTGATCATCTTCACATAGGTTTCGTACATGATCTCCGCCCGGGCCTCCAGCTCGGTCTTGGTGTAGATGCCGAACTTGGAGTACAGCTCCTCGGCCTTGGGGGTGGTGAGGGCGGGGATGGCGTCCACCATAGAGGGGAGGTTGGGCAGGCCCCGGCGGACAGCCTCGGCCACCCACTCGTCAGAATAGCCGTCGTCGTTGAAGATGATGCGCTGGTGCTGGCTCATCCAGTCGTGGATCAGCCTGGAGCAGGCCCCGTGAAAGTCCTCGGCCCCCTCCAGGATATCGGCAGCCTGGCAGAAAGCCTCGGCCACGATGGCGTTCAGGGCCACATTGGCCTCAGCGATGGAGTCGGAGGAGCCCACCATGCGGAACTCAAACTTGTTGCCAGTGAAGGCGAAGGGGGAGGTGCGGTTCCGGTCAGTGCCGTCCTTGTCCAGGACAGGGATAGTGGATACGCCGGAGTCCAGCTTGCCGCTGGCCAGCAGCTTGATGGATTCAGAGTTGGACACGATCTGTGCCACCACGTCGTCCAACTGGTCCCCCAGGAAGATAGAGATGATGGCGGGCGGGGCTTCCTGAGCGCCCAGACGGCTCTCGTTACCCACGCAGGAGGCGGAGCAGCGCAGCAGGTCGGCGTGGTCGTCCACCGCCTTCATGATACAGGCCAGCACCAGCAGGAACTGGAGGTTTTCGTTGGGCGTGTCGCCTGGAGCCAGCAGGTTCTCCCCCTGATCGGTGGAGATGGACCAGTTGTTGTGCTTGCCAGAGCCGTTGACCCCCACGAAGGGCTTTTCGTGGAGCAGGCAGACCAGGCCGTGGCGGGTGGCCACCCGCTTCATGGTCTCCATGGTCAGTTGGTTCTGATCAACGGCCAGGTTACAGGTGGTATAGATGGGGGCCAGTTCATGCTGGGCGGGGGCAGCCTCGTTGTGCTGGGTGGTGGCGGGAATCCCCAATTTCCACAGCTCCCGGTTCAGGTCAGCCATAAATTCGCCCACCCGTGGGCGGATCACGCCGAAATACTGGTCGTCCATCTCCTGCCCCTTGGGGGCCGGAGCCCCGAAGAGCGTTCTGCCGGTATAGATCAAGTCACGGCGCTTGAGGTACTTGTCCCGGTCTACCAAGAAATACTCCTGCTCGGCCCCTACGGAGGGGGTAACCTTTTTGGCCTGGGTGTTGCCGAACAGCCGCAGGATGCGCAGAGCCTGGGTGTTGATGGCCTCCATGGACCGGAGGAGGGGGGTCTTCTTATCCAAGGCATCGCCAGTGTAGGACACGAAGATGGTGGGGATGCACAGGACGGTGCCGCAGGACATCTCCTTGACAAAGGCGGGGGAGGTCATGTCCCAGGCCGTGTAGCCCCGGGCGTAGTGGGTGGCCCGGAGGCCGCCGGAGGGGAAGGAGGAGGCGTCTGGCTCTCCCATGATCAGCTGCTTGCCGGTGAACTGAAGCAGGGTTCTGCTGTCCTGCGGCGGCGTGAGGAAGGAGTCGTGCTTCTCGGCGGTGATGCCGGTAAGGGGCTGGAACCAGTGGGCGTAGTGGGTAGCGCCCTTTTCCACGGCCCAGTCCTTCATGGCAGTGGCCACGATGTCAGCGGTGGCCATGGAGATGTTGCCGCCGTTATCCATCACATCTACCAATTCGGCGTATACCTTTTTGGGCAGGCGTTCCTGCATGACGGTTCTGCTGAATACGTTGGAAGCAAAAATTTCAGTGATACAGTCGCTCAAGCTGATCAGCCCCTTTCAAATTACTACCATAATAGCCTATCTCTCCCCCCTATGGCAAGAAAAAATCTTGCAAATATCCCGTCGGAGCCAAAAGAAGTTGTAGAGAAAATCCACAAAGGGGCCACCCGGAGGGCGGCATGAGAGGAGAGGGGGACGCATAGGCTGGACCGGGGTGGCGGCGCTTGCGCACCTTCACCCCAGAAAGGGGCGAGAATATGCGTTTTACAAAGATGGAGGGGCTGGGCAACGACTATATTTATGTAAACTGCATGGAAGGGGAGCCGGAGGATTTACCGACTCTGGCAGTCCGGTTGTCTGACCGGCACTTCGGAGTGGGCGCGGACGGACTGATCTGTATCAAACCAGGGCGGACCGGAGATTTTACCATGGAGATGTACAATGCCGACGGTTCTCGGGGGGCCATGTGTGGGAACGGCATCCGCTGTGTGGGCAAGTACGTCTATGACAGGAAGCTGACCCGGAAGACCTGCCTGACTATTGACACCGATGCCGGCCCCCGTGGGCTAGAGCTGGCGGTGCGGGGAGGGAAGGTGGAACAGGTCACCGTAGACATGGGGCAGGCGATTCTCTATCCAGAGGTGGAGCTGGAGGCGATGGGGGAGCAGTACACGGTCCACCAGGTGGGAGTGGGGAACCCTCACGCCGTCATTTTCTGCCCAGACCCAGAGAGGGTCAGGCTGGAAGAACTGGGCCCGGTGCTGGAATGTCATCCCAATCTGCGGGAGCGGTCCAATGTGGAATTTGTGTCCTGTCAGGATGGGCATGATCTCCACGTCCGGGTGTGGGAACGAGGGAGCGGGATCACCCTAGCCTGCGGCACCGGGGCCTGCGCTGCTTTTGAGGCGGCCAGACGGCAGGGATTGTGCGGAAGTCGGGCGGAGGCTCGTCTGCCCGGAGGGACGCTGGGATTGGAGTGGAGGGAGGGACGGATCTTTATGACCGGCCCAGCCCGGACGGTGTTCGAGGGAGAGATAGAGATGGGATGAAAATTTCAGTTTTCCATTGACAACCCCCTGTCCATCAGGGATAATATCAACCATTAAGACCTTAGAAACTGCCATACGAAGGAGTTGGTACCATGGTAAAGATCAATGAGAACTATCAGAAGCTGCCCGGCAGCTACCTGTTTTCTGAGGTAGCCCGGCGCATCTCTGTCTATTCCGCCGCCCACCCGGAGGCCAGGATCATCAAGCTGTCTATCGGGGATGTGACCCGGCCGCTGGCCCCAGCGGTCATCCAGGCCATGCAGAAGGCCGTGGAGGAGATGGGGACTTTTGCGGGGTTCCACGGCTATGGTCCGGAGCAGGGCTATGACTTCCTGCGGCAGGCCATCGCCCAGCATGATTATGCCGCCCGCGGGGTGGATATCAAGCCGGAGGAGATCTTTGTGTCCGACGGTGCCAAGAGTGACTGCGGCAACATCGGGGACATCTTTGGAGTAGACAACATTGTGGCCGTCTGTGACCCGGTCTACCCCGTCTATGTGGACACCAATGCCATGGCTGGCCGGGCCGGCAGCTATCAGGAGGAGTTAGGCAAGTGGGATCGGCTGGTCTACATGCCCTGTGTGGAGTCCAACGGTTTTTCCCCGGAGCCCCCCAAGGAGAAAGCGGATATCATTTATCTCTGCTTCCCCAATAATCCCACTGGCGCTGTGGCCAGCCGGGAGCAGTTGAAGGCCTGGGTGGACTACGCCAACAAAAACGGATCTGTCATCCTCTATGACTCGGCTTACGAGGCATTTATCACCGAGGAGGAGATTCCCCACACCATCTTTGAGATCGAAGGTGCCCGGACCTGTGCCATTGAGTTCCGGTCCTACTCCAAGACTGCCGGCTTTACCGGCAACCGCTGCGCCTACACCGTGGTGCCCATGGAACTGGAGCGCCAGGGTGTCAAGCTGAACAGCCTGTGGAACCGCCGTCAGTGCACCAAGTTCAACGGTGTCCCCTATGTGATCCAGCGGGGAGCTGCGGCCATCTATACCCCAGAGGGCAGAGAGCAGACCCGCGCCGCCATCGCCTATTACCAGAACAACGCCAAGGTCATCCGGGAGGGGCTGTCCGCCGCCGGGCTGGAGTGCTTTGGCGGAGTCAACGCCCCCTATATCTGGCTCAAGACGCCGGATGGCATGGGCTCCTGGGACTTCTTTGACCTGGTGTTAGACCGGGCCAATGTGGCCACTACCCCAGGCGCCGGGTTTGGTCCCAGCGGCGAGGGCTATATCCGTTTGACCGCCTTCGGAGACGCGGACGCCACCCAGGAAGCGGTGGACCGCATCCGAGCCATGCTGGACAAGTAAACGCACAGAGGGAGAACGCACGCGGGGGAGTCATCTTCCGCGCGCGTTTCCCTGTCCACGGCAATTTTTTCTTTACGGGACAGGTGACCGCGTACTATAATGCAGAGGACGGCTTGGAAAGGAGGGTGAACCATGACGGAAAAGGAGAAGATGCTCTCTGGCGCCCTGTATAACGCCGGAGACCCGGAGCTGGTCTGGGAAAGGGACAGGGCCAAGGCTTTGTGTGAGAAGCTCAACGTCCTGCCCAGCGGGGACGGTCCGGCCAGAGAGCGGGTACTTTCCCAACTCTTTGGACACACCGGAGGAAATATTGTGGTAAATTCGGTCTTCTGGTGCGACTACGGGTATAACATCCGAGTGGGAGATAATTTTTATGTCAACCATAATTGCGTCATTTTGGACTGTATGCCTGTCACCTTTGGGGACAACGTGATGATCGGCCCCAACTGCGGCTTTTACACGGCCAGCCACCCGATGGACGCGGAGCGGCGCCGGGCCGGCTGGGAGTATGCCGCCCCCATCACTGTGGGCAGCGATGTATGGTTCGGCGGCGGAGTGACGGTGCTGCCTGGAGTGACCATCGGGGACGGGGCGGTTATCGGCGCGGGAAGCGTGGTCACCCGGAACATCCCGCCCCATGTGCTGGCGGCAGGCAATCCCTGCCGTCCGGTTCGGCCTATCACCCAGGAGGACGGGACGATTCAATTTCCAAGGGAATCAAAGACTTGATATGAGAGCTGAATAGGCTTTTATATACCAAATGTCGCAGAAAGAAAGGAGGACTATGGGCTTGGGCCCATCAGAAGCGCCAGTGCCCCCGGCTGAACTGGGGGACGACGAGGAGAGGGGAAAATGGCTGGGAAGGACTGTTTCCTTCAATATCCGGCCATGATCGAAAGATTCGGCGGATGCCCCTCCGTGCGGGCTCCGGGTGCGTGACACAGTCAGAAATATGCGGGCGACCGCAAAACAGAGGGGCTGTGACCGGGGGACGAGGCAAATGGCTGCGAGTTTGTCCTCTTGAAGAAATCAAACGTGTGAAATCAGGAGGAAAACAGAATATGTGCGGAATTGTAGGCTATATTGGCAAGGAGCAAGCAGCTCCCATTCTTCTGGAAGGACTGTCCCGACTGGAGTACCGGGGCTATGACTCGGCAGGGATGGCGGTCTATGACCAGGATCGAGGCACCCTTTCTGTCCACAAGGCTAAGGGCCGGCTGAAGGTGCTGGCCGACCAGCTCCAGAACGGGGCGGCGGTCAAGGGCACCGTGGGCATCGGTCACACCCGCTGGGCCACCCACGGGGCGCCCAGCGATGTCAATTCCCATCCCCAGGTGAGCCAAAGCGGCAAGATCGCCGTGGTCCACAACGGGATCATTGAAAACTATGGGGAATTGAAGTCCTTTTTGATGGGTAAGGGCGTTTCCTTCCTGTCCGATACGGATACGGAGGTGGTGGCCCAGCTCATTGAGTATTTCTATCAGGGGGATCTGCTGAAGGCGGTGGGGCAGGTGCTTCACCGGATCCAAGGGGCCTATGCCCTAGGCATCCTGTGTGCCGACTATCCGGACCAGATCATCGCTGTCCGAAAAGATAGCCCGCTGATCTTGGGGTATGGACACGGATGCAATTTTCTGGCCAGCGACGTCACGGCCATCATCAAGCATACCCGGCAGGTGGGCTATATGGAGGATGGAGAGCTGGCCGTCCTGACCCGGGAGGGCATCCAGTGCTATGACCGGCTGTTGGAGCCTGTGGACAAAGAGATATCCTATGTGGACTGGGAGATCGACGCGGCGGAGAAGGGCGGTTATGAGCACTTCATGTTCAAGGAGATCATGGAGCAGCCTCAGGCTCTGCGCCGGGCTATCCTGCCCCGTATCCGGGAGGGAGAGGTCTGCTTTGAGGACTTTGGACTCAGTCAGGACTATGTCCGGGCGATGAGCAAGGTGTACATTGTGGCCTGTGGCTCCAGCTACCATGTGGGCATGGTGGGCAAATATGTACTGGAGCGGCTGACCCGCAGGCCGGTGGAGGTGGCGCTGGCCTCTGAATTCCGGTATATGGATCCCATCGTAGACGGGAGTACGCTGGTGGTAGTCATCAGCCAGTCGGGAGAGACTCTGGACACTATGGCCGCCCTGCGGGAGGCCAAACGGCTTGGGGCCAAGGTTCTGTCCATCGTCAATGTGGTGGGCAGCTCCATCGCCCGAGAGTCTGACGAGGTGCTGTACACCTGGGCGGGTCCGGAGATTGCCGTGGCCACCACCAAGGGTTACTCCACCCAACTGGCGGTGCTGGACCTGCTGGCCCTGTGGTTTGCCAGAGTGCTGGGCACTGTCGCCCCAGAGGAGTACCACACGATCTTGGATGAGATGACCCGCCTGCCAGACAAGATGGAGCGGGTACTGGCTGAACGGGACAGCATCCAGTACTTTGCCTCCCACTGGTTTAACCACAACTCCATTTTCTTCATGGGCCGCAACCTGGACTATGCTCTAGGGCTGGAGGGGTCGCTGAAGCTGAAGGAGATCTCCTACATCCACTCGGAGGCCTACGCCTCCGGTGAGCTGAAACACGGTACCATCAGCCTGGTGGAGGAGGGGACCCTGGTGGTGGCACTGGGGACATACGACAGGCTTTTTGAAAAGGCTATGAGCAACGTGGTGGAGGTAAAGGCCCGTGGGGCCGACGTGTTGGCCCTCACCACCGAGAGCCACAGCGGGGAGATGGAAAAGACCGCCGACGGCGTCATGACCATCCCGGATACCCATGAGCTGCTCCTGCCTTCTCTGGGCGTGGTGCCCCTCCAGCTTTTCGCGTACTATGTGGCGTTGATGCGGGGCTGTGACATCGATAAGCCCCGGAATTTGGCTAAGAGCGTTACAGTGGAATAGGCTGCTGTTTGGACAACAGCGGGCTGATATTAAGTTAAAAGAGCTCCCCTGTGTAAAAACACAGGGGAGCTCTTTTGAATGTAAAAAGGAAAAAATGAAAATTTTGGGACATAAAAAATGAAGGGATTCTGTTAAAAAGGAACCATCTTGCAGGATAATTTTCAAGTTAGTTAAAAAATAAACGAAAAATATTGAGAGATGCATATGAAATGTGAATGATCCTACAAAGATTAAAAATGCAAGAAAACAATCATTGACTTGCAAAACAGAGAAGTGCTATAACGGTATCACACTAAAGCGCCAAAGAGCAGAGAAGGGGGACATGAGGAGCGGAGCTCTGCAAAAAATTTTTAGGAGGTAACGATATGGGCATCCGAAATGAGTATTTGAATGGTCTGATGGAGCGGGTGGTAAGCAATAACCCGGCCCAGCCAGAGTTTCACCAGGCGGTGCGGGAGGTGCTCTCCTCCCTGGCACCTGTGGTAAACGCCCGGCCGGAGCTGATTTCCCAGGGTGTGATGGACTGCCTGGTGGAGCCGGAGCGTACCATCTCCTTCCGGGTGCCCTGGGAGGATGAACAGGGGAAAATCCATGTAAACCGGGGTTACCGCATCCAGTTCAACAGTGCCATCGGCCCCTATAAGGGCGGGCTGCGGTTCCACCCCTCAGTCAATGAGAGCATCATCAAGTTCCTGGGCTTTGAACAGACCTTCAAAAACAGTCTGACCGGACTGCCCATCGGTGGCGGCAAGGGCGGCGCCAACTTTGACCCAAAAGGCAAGTCGGACCTGGAGATCATGCGGTTTTGCCAGTCCTTCATGAATGAGCTGTTCAAATACATCGGGCCGGACACCGATGTTCCGGCTGGAGATATCGGTGTAGGGGCCAGGGAGATCGGCTATCTCTTCGGACAGTATAAGAAGCTGCGCAATGAGTTTACCGGAGTTCTTACTGGCAAGGGGTTGACCTATGGCGGCTCCTTGGCCCGCAAGGAGGCCACCGGCTATGGACTGTGCTATTTTGCCGACAATATGCTGCGGGAGGCGGGGCGGTCCTTTGACGGGTCCACCGTGGTCATCTCCGGTTCAGGCAACGTGGCTATCTACGCCTGCAAAAAGGCCCACCAGATGGGAGCCAAGGTGGTGGCCATGTCCGACTCCAACGGCTATATTTATGATCCGGAGGGCATCGACCTGGACTTGGTCAAGCAGCTCAAGGAGGTGGAGCACACCCGGATCCGAGAGTATGTTCAGCGCCGGCCTTCCGCGCGCTATCAGGAGGGCTGCTCCAACATTTGGCAGATCCCCTGTCACATTGCCCTGCCCTGCGCCACCCAAAATGAGCTCAACGGGGAGGCGGCCAAGGCACTGGTGGCCAACGGCTGCTTCGCCGTGGCGGAGGGGGCCAATATGCCCTGTACGCCTGAGGCGGTGGAGGTTATCCAGGGCTCCGGCCTGCTGTTCGCCCCCGCTAAGGCGGCCAACGCCGGCGGCGTGGCCGTGTCCGCCCTAGAGATGAGCCAAAACTCCATGCGCTTCTCTTGGACCTTTGAGGAGGTGGACCAGCGGCTTAAGACCATTATGGATGACCTGTACCGCAACGCCTCCAATGCCGCCGCCCAGTACGGCATGGCAGGCGACCTGGTGGCGGGGGCCAATATCGCGGGCTTTCTGAAGGTGGCCGACTCCATGCTGGCCTACGGCATCGTGTAAAGGAGGAATACGATGAATGAGTATGCTGTCCGTGTGGCCGCCCAGCTGCGGCGGCGCTACGCCCACGAGCCCGAGTACCTCCAGTGTGTTTTGACCTGGCTGGAGATGATCGATCCAGCCCTTGACGACCCCAGGTATGAGAAGCTGGACCTGCTCACCAGGATGGTGGAGCCGGAGCGGATGTTTACCTTTCTTGTCCCCTGGGTGGATGATAGGGGTGTGGCCCACACCAGCCACGGCTACCGCGCCCAGTTCAGCAGCGCCATCGGTCCTTATAAGGGCGGGCTGCGCTTCCATCCGGGGGTGACCTCCTCGGTGGTGAAATTCCTGGGCTTTGAGCAGACCTATAAAAACGCCCTTACTGGATTGCCCATTGGCGGCGCCGCGGGTGGCGCTGACTTTGACCCAAGGGGAAAGAGCGACCGAGAGATCATGCGTTTCTGCCAGTCCTTCATGAATGCGCTGTACCGCTATATCGGCGCGGACACCGACGTGCCCGCCGGGGATATTGGAGTGGGCAGCCGGGAGATCGGCTACCTCTATGGCCAGTATAAGCGCCTGATGGGAAAAGCGGAGAGCAGCGCCCTGACCGGCAAGGGACTGACTTACGGGGGCAGTAAGGTCCGCCAGGAGGCCGCCGGTTCCGGCACTATCTATTTTCTGGCCAGAATGCTGGAGCATCAGCGGGATACCCTGGAGGGCAAGACCATTGCGGCCTCCGGCTTTGGCAACATGACCTGGGGCGTCTGCCGTAAGGCGGCCCAACTGGGTGCTAAGGTGGTTACCCTGTCCGGCCCGGACGGCTATATCTACGACCCGGAGGGTGTGTGTACCCAGGAGAAGCTGGATTTCCTGCTGGAGCTCCGGGCCAGCGGCCGGGACAAAGTGGCGCCCTATGCCCAGCGGTTCGGAGTAGAGTTTTTCCCAGGCAGAAAGCCCTGGGAGATAAAGACAGACATAGTCATCCCCTGCGCGACTCAGAACGAGCTGGATGTGGAGGATGCGGTACGCATCCTGGCCAACGACGTGGGCTTTTATGTAGAGGGGGCCAATATGCCCGCCACCGCCGAGGCGCTGAAGCTCCTCCGGCTCAGTCCCAAGATTTTGACAGCCGGGGCCAAGGCCTCGGGCTCTGGGGGCGTGGCCGTGTCCGCCCTGGAGATGGCCCAAAACTCCATACGGTACAACTGGGACCGGGAAGAGGTGGACAATAAGCTGCGAGAGATCATGAGCGGCATCTATGACGCCTCTGCCGCCGCAGCCCAGGAGTATGGGCTGGGCTATGACCTGATCGCCGGCAACGACATCGCCGCGTTCAAGAAGATATCGGAGGCCATGATTGCCCAGGGGCTTTGATACCGGAACAAGCAGAAACGAGGGACAGCGCTGCTGTCCCTCGTTTTTATGCGTGCTCCGAAAGCCGCTGGTAGGCGAGATAGAGAAAGACAAGGATCAAAGCCGACAGAATAAGAGCCGGAGGAAAGCGGCCGAAGAAGGTCATCCACAGCCCATACCAGAGGCTGTACAGGACATGGGGCGTGAACAGCAGGAAAAACCAGCGCCTCCAGTTTCTCCGCCAGGGGGGAGAAACGGTGATCAGATGCTCCCGCCGGACAAAAATGGTGGAGTAACTCAGGATTTCACACAGGATGCTGTACGAAACGAAGATGACAACAGCGGCTCCCTCCCAGCCGGGCTTAAACAGCCGGAGCCGGACGCCGCACAGCCAATAGAAGAGCTGCGATGCCAGGACGAGGAGCTGGACGAGCATAAGAAAATACTCCGGGCGAAGAAGTTTTCTCCCAGCTTTGTGGGTCTCCATACAGCACTGCCCCTTTTCTTCTATAATAGGGCTGATAACTATTTTTAATAATTTAATTTTACCATATTAACATAAAACTGTAAATATCGAACATAAAATCATTGATATAAAAGTGAATTTTATATATATTTGTGAATTTTTGAAAGCAAATCACAGCACATTGACCAGGCTGGCCTGCTCCATCTCGGCCAACAGCTGGATCTGTGCCGCCAGGTCGGCGTTGGCCGCGGCATACTGGTCCAGCTCCTGGAGCTCCAGATATTGGAGGACAGATTGAAAGGTCCGTAAAATCTGATCGGTGTCCGAGTGGCGCATGACCACATGGAGATAAAAGTGGCTGTCCTGCCAGTCCTGGTAGACTTGCCGGGTCAGCTCCTCCGCCTGGTCCCACTGCTCCCGCTCCACCAAAGTCTGGGCCTGGTTCAGCCGGCCGGACAGGCTGTCTGCCAGCTGTTGGCAGTAGTAGGCGTTGACCAGGGTTGCCCCGCACATGGCCGCCAGCAGGGCGACGGCTATCCAGAGCCGCTTCATGGCGATCCCTCCTTATACGCTCATATCCTTCCGGGCCAGGTAGATGCTGCCCGTTTGATTCACCAGCAGCAGAAAGACGGCCTCAAGGCCGGAGCAGCCCCGCTCCTCCAGACGCTGGTCCAGCCACTTCCGGTCCCGGCCCAGAGCCCGCAGGTTATGCTCCAGCAGTCGGCCGTCGCTGATTACCACCAGGGGCAGGCCCGATTCCTCCGCCGACACCTGCAGCTGCTGGGCGGTGGGGGGCTTCTGGTTGGCATAGGGCAGGACGGACAACTGTCCATTGGTTTCCAGGATTGCGTATTTCACTGTGGCCGGATCGGTGTAACCCTTGGCCCGCAGCTCTTCCAAAAGCTCATCTATGGTCAGCCGGTTTCGGGCCATCTCCCGCTGGTCTACCAGCCCATCCCGGATGACGATGCTGGGTCGGCCGCACATGAGGGCCCGGAACCGGACGCTTTTCATAGTGAGGACGGACAGGATCATGGTCATGGCCAATAGGGCCAAAATGGGGAGGATGCCGGTGAGCAGAGGGATGCCGTAATCCTGCATAGGGACGGAAGCCAGGTCGGCGATGATGAGGGACAAGACCAGCTCGGAGGGCTCCAGCTCCCCAACCTGGCGCTTGCCCATCAGGCGGATTCCTATAATAATGAAGATGTATAGGATGATAGTGCGGATCAGTCCTGTGAACAAAAGATCACCTCGCGGTATCGATGTCCGCGCCCTTTGGGGAGGGCCGCGGGATATGGACGGCTCTTTCTTTCAGTCTTTCCCCGCCGGATGGAAAATATCCTGCAAATTGCCCAAAAGCTCCCCCGAAAATTCTGCTGAAAAAAGGAAAGATACATCTTGCCAACCAGACGATTTTTCGATAAAATAACTTGATTTAACCAAACAATAGAACTGGAACGGAAGGCGTGTGAGAATTCAATGAAAGCGACTTTGATCCTGGCCAACGGAAGCGTATTTTCCGGCACCAGCATCGGCAGCACCTCCGACCGGATCTGTGAGATGGTGTTTAACACCTCCATGGCCGGGTACCAGGAGATCCTGACCGACCCATCCTACGCGGGGCAGGGCGTGGTCATGTCCTATCCCCTCATTGGCAACTATGGTGTCAACAGCGAGGACAACGAGTCCAGCCGCCCCTGGGTGGAGGCTCTGGTGGTCCGGCATCTGTCCCCCCGCGGGAGCAACTTCCGCTGTGAGGACACCTTGGATGATTTTTTGAAGCAGCATAATATTTCCGGCATCCAGGGTGTGGACACTCGGGCGCTGACAAAGATACTCCGCAACCAGGGGAGCATGAATGGTATGCTCACCTGTGCGGAGCATTTTAATGTCGCTGAGGCCCTGGAAAAGCTGAAAGCCTATAAAGTGGAACATGCCGTGTCCAAAGTCACCCGGACTCAGCCACAGGTGTTCCCCGCCCAGGGAGAGGAGAAATGCCGCCTGGCGGTGATGGACTACGGCGTCACTCAGGGCGTGGTGGACAGCCTGACCCGCCGGGGCTGCGCGGTGACCGCTCTGCCCGCCTCCACCCCGGCCGAGGAGGTGCTGGCCGGCGGGTATGACGGAGTGCTGCTGTCCAACGGTCCGGGCGACCCGGCCGAAAACACCGCCCTCATCGCCCAGGTGAAGAAGCTGTATGACAGCTCCCTGCCCCTCTTTGGGCTGGGGCTGGGCCACCAGCTGCTGGCCCTGGCCACCGGGGCCAGGACCGAGAAGCTGCCCTACGGACACCGGGGAGGCAACGTGCCTGTCCGGGATCTGGAGCTGGGCAGGGTATTCATCACCAGCCAGAACCACGGCTATGCCGTGGTCCGGGACTCTGTGGACCCGGCGGTGGCCCAGGTGTCCCTGGAGAATGTGAACGACGGAAGCTGCGAGGGATTGAGATATGCCCGCCCCAACTGCTTCTCCACCCAGTTCCACCCCGAGGGCAATACCGGCCCCAAGGCTGTGGAGTATCTGTTTGACCGCTTTGTTGGATCCATGGGAGGTGCCAAGTAATGCCGAAATATACGGACATAAAGAAGGTACTGGTGCTGGGCTCCGGCCCCATCGTCATCGGTCAGGCCGCCGAGTTCGACTACGCCGGGACCCAGGCCTGCCGGGCCCTGAAGGAAGAGGGGCTGGAGGTGGTGCTGGTCAACTCTAATCCCGCCACCATCATGACGGACAAGGATATCGCCGACCATGTGTATATCGAGCCAATGAATATCCCCTCTATCACCCAGGTCATCGAGAAGGAGCGCCCTGATGCCCTGCTGCCTAACATGGGCGGCCAGACCGGCCTGAATATGGCTATGGCTCTCCATGAGAACGGGACTCTGGCGAAATATGGGGTGCGCCTGCTGGGTACCAGCCCTGCCTCTATCCACAAGGCGGAGGACCGCCAGGGTTTTAAGGACTGCATGGAGTCCATCGGGCAGCCCTGCGTGGTGTCCAAAGTGGTCAACACCGTTCAGGATGCGGTGGACTTCACCAATGAGATCGGCTATCCCGTCATCGTCCGTCCCGCCTATACCCTGGGCGGAACCGGCGGCGGCATCGCCTATGACGAGGCATCCCTGCGGGAGATCTCTGAGCGCGGCATCGCCCTGTCCCGGGTGAACGAGGTGCTCATCGAGCGGTGCATCTCCGGCTGGAAGGAAATCGAGTTCGAGGTCATGCGGGACTCCGCCGGCAACGTCATCACCATCTGCTCCATGGAGAACATCGACCCCGTGGGAGTTCACACCGGCGACTCCATCGTGGTGGCCCCTACCCAGACCCTGGCCAACCGGGAGTTCCAAATGCTCCGCTCCGCCGCCTTGGACATCATCACCGCCCTGGAGATCGAGGGGGGATGTAATGTTCAGTTTGCCCTGAATCCGGACAGCTATGAGTACGCGGTCATCGAGGTCAACCCCCGTGTGTCCCGTTCCTCCGCCCTGGCCTCTAAGGCCACAGGCTACCCCATCGCCAAGGTGGCCGCCAAGGTGGCTCTGGGCTATACCCTGGATGAGATCCCCAACGCGGTGACCGGCACCACCATGGCCTGCTTTGAGCCCACCATTGACTACTGTGTGCTGAAGATTCCCCGCCTGCCCTTTGACAAGTTTACCACCGCCAGCCGCACTCTGGGTACCCAGATGAAGGCCACGGGCGAGGTCATGTCTATCGCCAACTCCTTCGAGGGCGCTCTGATGAAGGCCATCCGCTCCCTGGAGCTGAATGTTCGTGCCCTGAAGCTGGACAAGCTGGAAGGACTGTATACCGACGAGATCGAGGATATGCTGGTCCAGGTCACGGACGAACGCCTATTCGTGGTGGCCGAGGCCCTGCGCCGGGGCTTCTCTCCCCAGAAGATCAATCACATCACCAAGATGGATGTCTGGTTCTTGGACGGCTTCAAGCGCATCATCGACATGGAGGAGGAGCTGAAGGCCTGCAAGGGCGTTCCTGACGCCGACCTGCTGAAGCGGGCCAAGGAGATGTGCTTTGCCGACAGCTATATCGGCACCCTCTGCGGCATGAAGCAGGCGGAGGTCAAGGCCCTGCGGGAGAAGTACGGCATTATTCCGGCCTTTAAGAAGGTGGACACCTGCGCCGCCGAGTTCGACGCCGCCACCCCCTACTACTACTCCTCCTATGACGGGGAGAACGAGGCCGTGGACAACGGGGGGGACCGCAGGAAGGTGCTGGTGCTGGGCTCCGGCCCCATCCGCATCGGCCAGGGCATCGAGTTCGACTACTGCTCTGTCCACTCTGTTTGGGCCTTCAAGCGCCTGGGCTATGAAACCATCATTATCAACAACAACCCGGAGACCGTATCCACCGACTTCGACGTGGCGGACAAGCTCTACTTTGAGCCCCTGACCGCTGAGGACGTGCAGAACATTGTGGAGCAGGAGAAGCCCTGGGGAGCTGTGGTTCAGTTCGGCGGGCAGACCGCTATCAAGCTGGCTAAGGCCCTGACTGAAATGGGAGTGCGTATCCTGGGCACCCCCGCCGACGGCGTGGACGCGGCCGAGGACCGGGAGCGGTTCGACGAGATCTTGCAGAAGTGCAACATTCCCAGAGCCAAGGGCCGCACCGTCTATACCACCGAGGAGGCTTTGGCCGCCGCCCATGAACTGGGCTATCCTGTCCTGGTCCGGCCCTCCTATGTGCTGGGTGGACAGGGGATGGAGATCGCTTACTCTGACCGCAACATCGAGGAATTCATGCGCATCATTAATATGACCGTTCAGGAGCACCCCATCCTCATCGACAAGTACCTGATGGGCCGGGAGCTGGAGGTGGACGGCGTTTTCGACGGGGAGGATATCCTTATTCCCGGTATTATGGAACACGTGGAGCGGGCCGGCGTCCACTCGGGCGACTCCATCGCCGTGTATCCCCCCCTTCATCTGGAGCAGAAGCACCGGGATCTCATCCTCCAGCACACCCGGAACATGGCCCAGCACCTGGGTGTCATTGGCCTGATCAACGCCCAGTATATCCTCTATAACGACGACATCTACGTCATTGAGGTCAACCCCCGCTCCTCCCGCACCATCCCCTATATCTCTAAGGTCACCGGCGTGCCTATCATCGACCTGGCCACAAAGGTCATGCTGGGCCAGAAGCTGAAGGACCTGGGCTATGGCACGGGCGTCTATAAGGAGGCCAGCTACTTCGCCGTGAAGGCCCCCGTCTTTTCCTTTGAAAAGCTCACCGACGTGGATACCGGCCTCGGCCCTGAAATGAAGTCCACCGGTGAGGTGCTGGGACTGGCCGAGACCTTCCCCCAGGCGCTGCTCAAAGCGTTTAAGGGCTCCGGAATGCGGGCTCCCAAGAAGGGCGGCCGGGTCATCCTTACGGTCAAGGATGAGGACAAGAGCGAGGTGATCTCCATTGCCCGGGGCTTTGAGGACATGGGAGTGGAGCTCTATGCCACCTCTGGGACCTGTGACGCACTGAACGAGGCTGGTATTGAGTGCAAGCGGGTGAACCGGGTATCCCAGGCCCACCCCAATATCCTGGATATGATTGCCTCCGGGACTGTGGACCTTGTCATCAACACCCCGACGCGGGGCCGGAAGCACGACTCTGACGGATTCCGGATCCGCCGCTCCGCCGTGGAGCATGGGGTGGGCTGTGTTACCGCCATCGACACCGCCCGGGCCCTTCTCACCGTCCGGCAGCAGAGCCGCAGTGAGGACCTGACACCCATAGACATCACCAAGATCTAAGCTCCCCGCGGGGGAGGGAAATTCCCTCCCCCGCTCATCTTTTTCAAAATCTTTTTCATCTGTCCGCAACTCCGCCCTATGATTTCCGTCTTATACAATAGAAAGGATTTGGGAGGCGTAAAGGATGAAAAACGCGGTCAAAAAATGGGGATCCTTCTGTGGGGTGCTGGCTATCCTTCTGGGAGGGCTGGCGGCCTTTGCCTGGTTTACCTCCCGGCCCGTGTCCCTGCGGGCGGAGGAGCTGACCCCGGCAGAGACGATGGAAGCCTATTCTGGCGCGGAACTGACCCTGGAAACCACCGGGTATCAGCTGTATCTGACCTTTTCCAATTTCAGCGATGCGCGGCTGGAGTCGGGGGCCTCGGTGGACCGGGAGGGGAAGCTCTTGTTCGATGCCGGGCTGACTGCCCTGCTGGACGGACAGTGGTACTGGGTCCCCCATAAGGAATACGACACTGCCGGGGTGGGACTGGAAGCGGAGCCGGGGGATACTGTTCAGGGACAGGTATTTCTGTCGCCCTATGGAAAACTGCCCGACGGACAGTACCGGATCACCTTCGGCTATTGGCACAGGAGTTCCGACGGCCCCCTTCAAGAACAGGACTATTATGAGTCATATGCCCAGTTCCGCGTAGAGGGCGGGAGATACATCCCATAAAACAAAAAACCCACACCCTTCGGTGTGGCTTCTTGCACAGATCTGTTCGTGTTACCGCTCACTGGCGACGGTCTGCTGGTCCTCATAGATCAGATCCTCCAGATCAGAGCGGCTGTTCCAGTAAAAATCATTCATGGCATGACCTCCTTTCCTTGTGTTCTGCGTTTATCATAGCGCCGCTGGAGGTAAAAAGCAAGGCGGGGACGGTTAAATCTTTGTAAATTATTCCATTTTATGAAGCAAGGAAGGATGTTTCCATGTCCCATCAGACTGTCATCGTTCTGGACTTCGGCGGACAGTATAACCAACTCATCGCCCGCCGGGTCCGTGAATGCAATGTGTATTGCGAGGTAAAGCCGTACACGACCCCCTTGGCCGAGCTGAAGGCCATGGACCCCATCGGCATCATTTTCACCGGCGGTCCCAACTCTGTGTACCTGGATGATTCCCCCCATGTGGATCCGGACATTTTTACCTGGGGCGTGCCCATCCTGGGCATCTGCTATGGCTGTCAGCTGATGGCCCACGCTCTGGGTGGACAGGTCATCGAGGCCCAGGACGACTCCGCCCGGGAATACGGCAAGACCCAGACCTACTACGATACGGCCTGCAAGCTGTTCCACGGACTGCCGGCCCAGGGCATTTCCTGGATGAGCCATGGGGATTATATGGCCAAAGTGCCAGAGGGCTTCGCCTTGGTAGCCCACAGCGACGCCTGCCCCAACGTGGCTATCGCCGATGAAACGCGGGGATTCTACGGCGTTCAGTTCCATCCGGAGGTGAATCACAGCGAAAATGGCGTGGCGATGATCCGCAATTTCCTCTACGAGGTGTGCGGAGCCAAGGGCGACTGGACTATGGAGGATTATAAAAACACGGCTATCTCCGCCGTCCGGGAAAAGGTGGGGCAGGGAAAGGTTTTGCTGGCCCTGTCCGGAGGGGTGGACTCCTCGGTGGTGGCCGCCCTGCTGGCTGAGGCGGTGGGAAAGCAGCTCACCTGTGTCTTTGTGGACCACGGACTGATGCGCCTGAATGAAGGCGACGAGGTGGAGGCCGCTTTCTCCAAGTGGGATATCAACTTCGTCCGGGTGGACGCCGAAAGCCGTTTCCTGCTGAAGCTGGCCGGAGTGGACGAGCCGGAGCGTAAGCGGAAGATCATCGGCGAGGAGTTTATCCGGGTTTTTGAGGAGGAGGCCAAAAAGGTGGGGGCCGTGGACTTCCTGGCCCAGGGTACTATCTACCCCGATGTCATCGAGTCGGGAGCGGGGGACGCCGCCGTCATCAAAAGCCACCACAATGTGGGTGGGCTGCCTGACTATGTGGACTTTCGGGAGATCATTGAGCCGCTGCGCCTGCTGTTTAAGGACGAGGTCCGCCAGCTTGGGCGTGAGCTGGGTCTGCCGGAATATCTGGTGTCCCGGCAGCCCTTCCCCGGCCCCGGCCTGGCCATCCGCATCATCGGAGATATTACCAAAGAGAAAGCCGATATGCTCCGGGAGGCGGACTTCATCTTCCGGGACGAGATTGCCAAAGCCGGTGAGGACAAGAACTTGAACCAGTATTTCGCCGTCCTTACCAATACCCGCTCTGTGGGAGTCATGGGAGACGGCCGGACCTACGACTACACCCTGGCGCTCCGCGCCGTGACCACCAGTGACTTTATGACCGCCGACTGGGCCAGAATCCCTTACGACGTGCTGGACAAGATCTCCACCCGAATTGTCAATGAGGTCAAGGGTATCAATCGCATCTGTTACGACATCACGTCCAAGCCCCCCGCCACCATCGAGTGGGAATGACGCTTGAAACGGCTCAAACCCGCATGAATACAGGCTTTTTTGCCCGTCCAAGAGGCTCTTGATACTGGATTGATACTATTCGTGTCTGCCCGGTACTCCCAAGAGAATAATCCCAAAAGGACAAGCAAAACCGCCCTGCTGAACGACAAATTCAGCAGGGCGGTTTTTTGCTTGTCTTATTTATTTTTCCGCCACGGGATATAGTATTGGCTTTCCCTGCCGCCATCACAGGTACGGGGCCAGTTCAGTTTCCATTCAAAGTATTCGTCCCTTGTGATTTCCCCGGCGTGTAACTCCTGCTGACGCAAGAGCCATTCGTGCATGAACTCGTCTACAAGCCCATAGTTGAAGTAAATACCAACGGGAGGTTGTGCGGGCCAGTCGTAACTGTCGTTATACTGGACAACGGTTTCCTCTTTGATTTTGCCGGGGACACGGACAAGCGGAAACAGGCAGATAGAGCCGGGGCTGTCCTCGTCCAGCCAGAAGAATGTCCGCATGAAATCTTCGGCAGAGCCGGGGGCGATGGTGTAGAAATTCTGGCGGTCTACCCGCAGCGCCTCCGCTATCTTGTCCAGCAACTCCCGCTTGGGGACACGGTAATTCGTTTCGTACTGTGCGATACGGTTGTCCGCTCCCTTTTCCTCAAAGCCGATAGCAAGCCCTAATTCCTTTTGCGTCATGCCTCGAAAGGTGCGGATTTTCTTTATCTTGTCTCCGACTGTCATAATATCCCACCGCCTTTGAAAATAGTATAGCGCAAAAAAGCGAAATATGCAAGATAAACTTTAACAAAAATGCGAATTCAATTATTGACATTAACTCTACTGTTAATGTATAATGAAAATGCAAGCATTAACATATTTGCGAAACGAAAATAAGGAGGTGCAGAACATGAGCAAGGAACTGTTTGTAAAAGCGGAGGAAGTAGCCAGGGAACTGGGTATCTCCAAGCCCTACGCCTACAAACTGGTGCGGGAGATGAACGAGGAACTGAAAGAGAAAGGTTTTATTACCATCCCCGGACGGGTGAGCAGGCGCTACTTCGAGGAAAAATTCTATGGACTGCGGGACGGGCAGTAAGGAGGGAACACAATGCCAGCATACAAAGACAAGGCAAAGGGTACATGGTATGCGTCCTTTTACTACGAGGACTGGACGGGAAAAAAGGTCAAGAAGATGAAACGGGGCTTTCCCACCAAGCGGGAGGCGCTGGAGTGGGAGCGGACATTCCTGCAACAGCAGACCGTCGATCTGGAAATGACCTTTGAAAACTTCGTGGCGGTCTATGTGGCGGATATGAAAGGCCGCATCAAGGAAAACACCTGGGGGACGAAAGAACATATCCTCTATAAGAAGTCGGTGCCGTACTTCGGCAAGCGGAAGATGTGCGACATTCACTCCAAGAAAGTCATAGCGTGGCAGAATGAAATGCTCAACTACCGGGACGAAAAGGGCAAGCCCTATTCTCCCGTGTACTTAAAAACGCTCCACAATCAGTTAAGCGCCATTTTCAACCATGCCGTAAGGCACTACAATCTGAAAGTCAATCCCGCCGCCCAAGCGGGGAACATGGGCAAGGCCAAGGACCGGGAAATGCTGTTCTGGACAAAAGCGGAGTACCTAAAGTTTGCGGAGGCCATGATGGATAAGCCGCTATCCTACTACGCCTTTGAAATGCTCTACTGGTGCGGAGTGCGGGAGGGTGAGCTACTGGCCCTCACTCCCGCCGACTTCGACTTTGAAAAACAGACGGTCACAATCTCCAAGTCATACCAGCGTATCAAGGGCCAGGATGTTATCACAGACCCCAAGACGCCCAAGAGCAACCGGGTCATTCAAATGCCCGCTTTCCTCTGTGACGAAATGCAGGACTACATCAAAAGTCTGTATGCCGTGGAGCCGACAGACCGCATTTTCACGGTAAGAAAATCCTACCTCCACCGGGAGATGGACAGGGGAGCGAAAGAGGCAGGGGTCAAGCGGATCAGAATACATGACCTCCGACACTCCCACATCTCCCTCTTGATTGATATGGGCTTTACGGCCCTGGCAATCGCTGACCGGGTGGGGCATGAGAGTATCGACATCACATACCGCTACGCCCACCTGTTCCCCACCCGGCAGGTGGAAATGGCGGACAAGCTGGGCATGGAGCGAAAGGGGGCTTAAATCATGTCTGCGAAAAACCTTGACAACCACAACCGATGGAGAAATAAGACCGTGGCGTTCCGGGTGTCCCCGGAGGAGGACGAACAGATTGAAACCGCTGTGCGCCTCTCCGGGCTTTCCAAACAGGACTACATCACCCGGCGGCTGTTGTGCCGTGATGTGGTGGTGCAGGGCAATCCAAGGATCTACAAAGCCCTACGGAACGAGTTGGCCGCTGTACTGGCCGAACTGCAGCGTATAGAGGCCGGGGCCGCTGTGGACGGTGAACTGATGGAGACTATTGAACTAATCGCCGACATCATGGATGGCATGAGGGAGGATTGATTGATGGATAGATTACAAGAGAAAACGACCGTCCCATATCCGCCTGTTGGCCCAGACGGGGGACAGTCGCTCTCACAAGTAACCACTCAAAGTATAGCAGAGGATTTCGACAAACACAGCCCCCAGGACAGAGATTTGGAGGAACTTATACGGCAGATAAGCCGGGCTAACAACCCGGCTTATCTGCCCACCATCTCCATGAGCGAACTCTATGAGCAGGTGTTCCCCGGCAGGCCGCCTGTGATAGAGGGCTTGCTCTATCCCGGAGTGTACCTCTTTGTGGGCGCTCCCAAAGTTGGCAAGTCCTTCCTCATGCTCCAGCTTGGCTACCCTACCCCTGTGGGGGTATTCCGTCCGACAGGGGACAGTCCTCTATCTGGCTTTGGAGGACGATTATGACCGCTTACAGGGGCGGGCTTACCAAATATTTGGAGCGGACAGCACCAAACACCTCCGCTTTGCTACCATCGCTCAACAGTTGGCAAGCGGCCTCTATAAACAGTTAAGGGGCTTTGTCAAGGACTATCCCGACACCCGCCTTATTATTATCGACACCCTGCAAAAAATCCGGGAGGACGGGGGCGAGAAATACAGTTATGCCAATGATTATGAAGTGATAACCGGGCTGAAACAGTTTGCGAACGAAAGCGGGGTCTGCCTCCTGCTGGTGCATCATACCCGCAAGCAACAGACCGACGATAGGTTCGATATGATTTCCGGCACCAACGGCCTGTTGGGGGCGGCGGATGGGGCCTTTCTGCTCCAAAAGGAACGGAGGACGGGCAACGCCGCCACCTTGGACATTTCCGGGCGAGACCAGCGCCTCTATCTCACACGGGACGAGGAGAGGCTTATGTGGCAGTTGGAGCGGGCGGAAACAGAACTGCACAAGGAGCCGTCCGACGAGGTTTTGGAGGCTGTGGCCGCTTTGGTGACAGATGAGCGGCCAGAGTGGACGGGAACGGCGACAGACCTCGCCGCCGCCCTGGGGCTGGATATGAAAGCAAACGCCCTCACCATGCGGCTGAATGTCCGGGCCAGGAGATTGCTCTATGAGTACCATATCCGCTACGAGAGCGCCCGCACCCACGCCGGGAGGACAATCACTCTCTCCCTCGTCCCTCCCCAGGCGTGACGACCGTGACGGCTGTCACGGGGAGCGGGGCCAAAAGTCAAGGGGGCATACCTGCGGGTGGAGATTGCCGCAAGGCAATACA
Source organism: Flintibacter sp. HCN-6482 (assembly GCF_037892565.1). Classification (NCBI taxonomy): domain Bacteria; kingdom Bacillati; phylum Bacillota; class Clostridia; order Eubacteriales; genus Flintibacter; species Flintibacter sp. HCN-6482. Next base: position 198,841 of record NZ_JBBKBK010000002.1, read on the forward strand.
ACCCGAACCCCTTGACTTTCGGCCCACGGAAACACTTGCCGGGTGGGGGGGAAAGGCCGCTGGCCTTTCCCCCCTGCCCAACGGCGAGTGACAAAGTTTAGGCGGGGTGCAGGGTGCCCTTTTCAAAGGGCGGCCCTGCTGGGGGAGCCGTCCGCAGACGGCGAGGGCAAAGCCCCCACACCACCCCGTAGGGCGCAAATGCGCTTTTGATGTTACTTTCGCAGAAAGTAACAAAGGCCCGCCGCTGGCGTGGCGGAAAAGGAAGGAGGGATTGATTTGAAAAGGACAATCATCGTCATGGTGGGGCGAGGCTCGGTCAATCATAACAGCAAGAAGTTTCACGCTAAGAATACCAATCCAGAGCGTTCCCGCCTGAATGTAACATATTGCCGAGAGAATATCAAGGCGGTGTACCATGAACTTTTTGACGAGGCTTTGGAGCGATATAACGCCAAGCAGACCAGGGCAGACCGCAAGATTGAAAACTACTATGAGAAAATCCAATCCGGCAAGCAGGAAAAGCCGTTCCATGAAATTATCCTGCAAGTGGGCAATAAGGACGATATGAGCGCCGATAGTGACGAGGGGCGACTTGCGGCGGCGGTGCTAGACGAGTATATGAAAGCCTTTCAAGAGCACAACCAAAACCTCCGTGTATTCTCGGCCCACCTCAGGATCGGAGCCCGCCCCATCTACACATCGACTTTGTGCCGTTCACTACCGGGAGCAAGCGCGGGCTGGACTCAAGGGTATCGCTGAAACAGGCGTTAGCGGCACAGGGTTTCAAGGGCGGCACCAGAGGGGACACAGAATGGAGCCAGTGGGTGCGCTCGGAGAAAGAACAACTCTCCGCCGTGATGGAACGCCACGGGATAGAGTGGGAGGACAAGGGCACCCATGGCAAGCACCTGTCTGTGCTGGACTACAAGAAAGAGCAGCGGACAAGGGAGATTTCCGCCCTGGAGACGGTCAGGGCGGAGAAAGAAAGCCAGGTGGAGAGCCAGGAGCGACGGCTGAAAGAACTGGCCCCGGCGGTAAAGAACATGGAGCGGCTTGCGGCGGACTTCTCCGCCGACCCGGAGGAAATTCTACCGGAGGCCGGGATGCTGGAGAGCGGTAAGTCCTACCGGGAGAAAAAGGCAAAGCCCGTGCTGGCGAAAATCGTAAAGGTGCTGCGTTCCCTATATCGAGCCTGTATGGAACTACGGGGGAAATTTGACCGCCTCTGCAAGGGGACTATGACCGGGTTGCGGGAGGGCAACGCCCGCCTGTCTGACCGATTGATGGAGATGAAGATAGAGAACAAGAAACTGCGGCAGACCTCCGCTGACTATACACGGGTCAAGCGGGTTTTTGGCCCGGAGCAGATAGCGGCGGCGGTGGAGGCCGACAAGCAGAGAGAACAGACTGAGAAAGGCCGCAAGCGGCCCCGGCGCTCGCTTGACCGAGGCGGGCGGTAAATAAAAGTAGATTATAATCATACGATAAGGTTTTAAAACAAATTTATATCTGCAGTGGCAGTTCATGGTGCTCATTTTCTGTCTGCGCTAAAATTTGATTGAAGATATTAATGGCTTGCTTATGTCCGGCTTTGGGAAATTGATGTGTAATCATGTAGCAAACTCGTTCAGGAGGGGGATCCGAAAGCTGATACATTTTAAGGTTGGATGTCTGGACTAAATCGAAGGCAAGATTTGAAGGCAGAATGGACCAATAATCCCCTCCTGATAATAAAAGAGAGACGTTGGACATGCTGTCCGTTACTACGCAAGGGCGAAAAGCGGGGCTCCACCGACGGTCATGCCAAGCTTGATATTCAGGTCCCCAGTAAGAATATATTTCAAGTTGCGGATCAAGTTCTTGGGGCGATATTACCGTATTAGGACAAAAATTTGGGCTTTGAGAAACGACACATAATGTTTGACGCAAAATAGGACGTACATGGACGTGAGGACGGTGGTACCGAAAACCTACAAAGCCAATATCAATCTGTTGATTTTCTATTGCTTTATAAAGGTCAATGCTGGACATCTGCGAAAGATAAATCGTTAATCCATGTTTTTCTTGAATCATCCTTTGGATTAGTGGATAAAGAAATCCTGGGTTTACACTATGGATGGCACCAATGGAGAGAGTCATTTCCGGTCCATTTATACAAATTTCTACTTCTTTGTACAGATCCATCCAACGCTTTGCCAGTGGTATGAATGCTTCTCCACGGGGAGTAAACTCAAGAGATCTCATGCCCCGTTGCCGAGTGATCAACGGAGCTCCCAATTCTGCTTCCAATCTTTTGAGACGGTGACTAACGCTGGTTTGGGATAAAAAGAGGTTCTCTGCTGCTTTTGTTATATTGTGGGTTCTGGATATCTCTAAAAAAATTTCAATATCTCTATAGTCCACATTGAACTTCCTTTCTCATATCACCTGTTAAAATTGTAAAACTATTATACCATAAAATTTCAAAACATAAAGAAATAAAAGCAAAAGTTTGAATAATATAAAGCCATATTATTCGTTTTATATATTAATCTATTTATGATATTGTAAAGACGGCAAAAGCCTAGGCACAGGTAATACAGATGATTGGAGGCATAACAATGAAAAAAGTTCTTTCTTTAGCTTTAGCAATCACACTTACCTTCTCGCTGATATCATGTGGACAAACGAGACAGAATGGGGCCAACGGTTCTGCCGATAGCTCTGGAGCGACTTCCTCCCAGGAAGATGGAACTTTGGAACTGGGTGGCGATTACATCATGGGTACGGGAGGTACCTCGGGAACCTATTATCCCTTGGGAGGTGCCCTTTGCCAGGTGCTTAACCGGGCACTTGGAACGAATATTACTGCAAATGCAACGGGTGGTGCACTAGAAAACGTACGGTTAATCAGCAATGGTGAAATTGATTTCGCATTGGCACAAACTGATAATATTTCTTACGCAATGAGTGGGACTGTTCAGTTTGATAAAGTTACCGACGGGTTTGGTGCTATCTGTAGTATCTATCCAGAGATTCTACACCTTGTTGTGCGAGCTGATAGTGATATCAATTCAATCTCGGATCTAAAAGGAAAGCGGGTATCTGTTGGCGATGTCGGTTCGGGAACCGAATCGAATATGCCCATTATTCTTGGAGAATATGGCATGACCTATGATGATATTAAGCCCAATTTCCTTTCGTACAAAGAATCTGCTACTGCTTTCCAGGATGGTAGCATAGATGCTTTTTTTATGTTGACTGGTGTGCCGAATACTGCACTGACTGAAGTTGGCATTACTACTGATGTTCGCCTTGTCAGTATCGATTCGGAAAAAATGGAGCAGATTGTTACAAATTATCCTTACTTTGCCAAAGCCCATATTGATGGAGAGTACTACAATTTAGAAGAAGGTGCTGACAGTATTGCAGTAAAGGCTACGTTCATTGCCAGTACCAATTTGTCTGAAGAGTTTGTTTACCAAGTTACCAAAGCTGTTTTCGAGAACCTTGACGAATTCGGTGAGGCACATGCCAACGCTAAAATGCTTACATTAGATTCCGCTTTGGAAGGAATCGATGTGGAACACCTGCATCCAGGTGCTGTCAAGTATTATAAAGAAGTTGGTGTCCTCTGAGCTGTAATATCACGTTCTACTTATTCTGTTCAATAGTTTGAGTTGTTAACAGGTAGGCAGGTCAACCATTGCCTGCCTACCTGTTAGTGTGAAAAGGGGTGTTGGATTTGGCTTGGCTGAAAAAATCTAAACCAGTTACAGAAAATATTGACGTAACTAAGCTCGAACGCGAGTCAAATACTCGGGAATTTACTGGTTTTGGCAATAAAATGATTACCGCTATTCTGCTGTGCCTTACAATTTTTCAACTTTATAGTTCTATTACTGGTACGATTCCCCCACAGCTTGTTCGAATGACACATCTCTCATTTGTAATTCCTCTTTCTTACTGGCTTTATCCTGCTACGGCAAAAGGAAATCGCCATAAAATGAACTACATTGATTTGGTTCTTGGGTTTGTATATATCGGCGTAGCGCTCTACTATATCTTAAACTATAACGAACTCGTTCGTCGCTCAGGAGCCTATACACAGTTGGATGTTATTGTAGGCGCAATTGCCGTGATTTTAGTTATGGAGGCTTGCCGCCGTGTAGTTGGGCTTCCTATTGTAATCATTGCAACAGTATTTCTCCTTTATGCTTATTTTGGTCCTATGATGCCCGGCTTCCTTCGTCACCGCGGCTATTCAATTTCTCGAATTGTTACTCATATGTTCTATACAACGGAAGGCATTATGGGAATGCCTTTAGGGGTTTGTTCTACTTTTGTCTTTTTGTTTATACTCTTTGGAGCATTTTTGGAAAAAACGGGAATCGGTGCCTTCTTTATTGATATTGCAAATGCACTAGCAGGCTGGGCAGCAGGTGGACCGGCGAAAGTCGCTGTGCTGACTAGTGCCCTACAGGGTACAGTCTCTGGCTCCTCTGTTTCTAATACGGTTTCTACTGGCTCCTTCACGATACCGTTAATGAAATCATTAGGCTACAAGCCGGAATTTGCTGGTGCTGTTGAGGCGGCCGCCTCGACTGGCGGACAGCTAATGCCTCCTATTATGGGAGCTGCTGCCTTCCTGATTGCTGAGACGATTGGTGTCAGTTATCTTGAGGTGGCTAAAGCTGCCGTAATCCCTGCGTTTCTTTACTTTTTAGGAATCTGGATTATGGTTCATCTGGAAGCAAAAAAACTTGGGTTAAAAGGACTACCCCGCGAACAACTCCCCAAGGCGGGGAAGCTGATGTTGGAAAAGGGACATCTTATTTTGCCCTTGGTGTCGATTATAGCCTTTTTGCTAATGGGTTTCACCACAACACGGGCGGCGTTAGGCGGTATAATCACTGCAATTATTTGTCCCTTCCTCCGCAAAAAGACTCATGTTCCTTTAAAAGATATCTTTGAAGCCTTGATTATAGGCGCGCGTAACATCGTGTCTGTTGCCTGTGCATGTTCTACTGCTGGTATTATTGTAGGTGTGGTCACGCTGACTGGACTGGGCCTAAAGTTTGGAGATAGTTTGATTGCACTAACCGATGGACACATGCTCCCTACGTTGATTGTTACGATGGTCACTTCCATTGTGTTGGGTATGGGTGTACCCACTACGGCAAACTATTTAATTACTTCTGTCATTGCAGCACCTATCGTTGTCCAACTAGGAGTTCCCGTTTTGGCGGCCCACATGTTTGCTTTTTATTTCGGTATTGTGGCGGACATTACGCCTCCCGTCGCTTTGGCGGCGTATGCCGGGTCTGCAATTGCGAAAAGCGATCCCTTCTGGACCGGTGTTAACGCTACAAAACTAGCAATCGCAGCATTCCTCGTTCCGTATATGTTTGTGTATAATCCTCAACTGATCTTAATTGATACCACGCCGTTGGGAGTCATCCAGATTACCGCCACTTCAATTATTGGAATGATTGGGATTGGTGCGGGTCTAACCGGGTATTTTGTCACTACAACACCCTTGTATTTGAGAATTGCTCTAATTGTTGGTGGAGCAATGCTGGTTCATCCGGGTCTGGTGACAGATGTAGTAGGAGTGACACTAATTGCTGCGATTTACGCTTGGCAGAAATATACATTGAAGGCCCGCGCCTAAGGAATTGTGTATTTCATGTGCTAAACGAGGCGACTATGCCTTATCTGGAATCAAAGGAGTCCAATGCGATATCCCTTACTGCTGAAAGGGCGGCCTTACCTCCGGCAAATAGCCAATGAGTTTGCAGTTAACTTCCGGACTAGGGGAACCGGCTCCTCTTGAAGTACCTTTTCAATCCAACGAGGTATTGGAGAACTTGTCCCTGCTGTCCTACAGCTATTGTATCACGGGTATCTCTAAGCCTGCTGATTACACGGAGTGTACTAAGCAGATACACTTAAAAAACATCTGCAAATCTTATTATACGAGGTATTTTATGTTGTGTGCCGATGCGCCCATTGGCGTTTTAGATGCTGGATTTGGGGGCTACACGGTTGTAAAGGAACTTCAAAAAATTCTTCCAAATGAAAATATAATGTTTTACGGAGATGGAAAAAATCAACCGTATGGCAATCGAAGCAAACGAGTAATTCTAGATCTTATTCATCAATGTTTAGCTTTTTTTCAAGAAAAAAATGTTAAAGTTGTGGCGGTTGGTTGCAACACCATATCTACACTGATTGATGAGTATCAAGACGAATTTCCCTTTAAAATTATAAGTATTGTTCGTGCGGGCAGTGATACAGTAATTAAACTTCATCCAAAGAAAATAATTCTTTTCTCCACTGTCTTTACTGCACAATCAGGTTGTTATGAACAATATATTCACACGGCTTGTCCAGATATCCAAGTAATTCCTAGGGGTAGCAAATGGCTTGCGAGACTGATTGAGGACGGAGATTTCGATTTAAATAAAATTGAACATGAAATTCAGAATGTCCTTGATGATACCATAGCGCAACAACCGGATATTGACTCGTTAATTTTGGGGTGTACACATTTTCCATTAGTAAAAGATATTATCCAAGATATTTATCCTAACCTTAAGTATCTGATTAATCCGGCAGTAGCACAAGCTATGCAGGTAAAAGAGTATTTACTGCAGGTCAATGGTTTGCGCAAAGATGGTGATGGTTCAATTCATATTTATACAACAAGTGACTGCGATGTGTACACCAACATGGCCAAATTGTTAGGATTACATGTAACCTCTCCTGTCTCACTTGTACCAGCCCCTGTTCCTTTAAAAGAATAATATAATTACTAAATATTGTTTTTGTATCGAGCATAGCTAAACCGCCCCTTATGCTAGACTACGTGTCTGGCATAAGGGGCGGTTTTAAAATTAAATATTTCCATACTTGGAAAACAGGTTATGCTTTTTGAATTATTTTATGGGTGGATTACATCCACTCCTTTTTCTTTGTATTTACGGAGTATTGTTTCGTCCCCCATGTCTGTAACTAAGTGGGAGATTTTACCTAATTCTGCTGCTTGGTAAAATGCACGCGTACCAAATTTGCTGGAATCCATCATAACGTACCACTCCTCTGTTAACTGAGGAATGACACGACAGACGTATATGCTGAACATATTATTTACGGTTAACCCGGCCTCTAGATTAATTCCAACACCACTGGAAAAAGCCTTATTGACAAACATCCCACTCGTTGTCGCAGGCAAGTTAGCATCACTTGTGGCAAATAGACTATCCGGTGTCATAATGATCTCACCGCCCAGCAGAATAATGTTCTGTACATAGGGTTTTAAAATGGTAAGCGCTGAAACGTTATTGGCAATCACTGAGATTCCACTGATAGTCTTAATTTTTTCGGCCAAAGACAGACAGGTACGCCCTGATCCCAAGAAGATGAAATCCTTGGGGCGGACATATTCTTTGGCCTGATCCGTGAGCGTGTCGATGGGGGCGGGAATTTGGATCTCAGTAGGAACTGTGGAAAGCTTTTTGGGGGTCTGCGCCAAAATTGCACCCCCATGTGTTCGTTTTATAACACGGCTTGTTCCAATTCGGCAAGATCCTTGCGAATGGTAACCATACTGACCTCAATGTACTCAGATAGTACCCTAGTAGAAGCAGAATCGTTGATTGCAAGGCAATCTTTAATTTTTACAAATCTGTTATGTTATTGCACGAGAACTTCTCTAAATTTGGCAGAATCGCCAGTATCAGTAATTTTTATTATATGATTTGCTCAGGAAAAAGCAAGCTTGGGTAGAAAAAACAAACAAATATTTCATTTTAAAATAGCTTGATTAAGTCCTCAAACGTTGGGGCAAAGCCTACGTTTGGATATGGCTCTAGGTCGGAAGGATTCTAAAAGCCAAAGCCGTAACCCACGCCAATAAAATTAACTCCAGACCGCAAAGCCCCGTCTGCATCGTATTTACTGTCACCGATTAAAACCGCTTCCTTGAGATTTGACACATGTAGCTAATCCAATGCCTGTTGAACGATGTCCCATTTTTGCAGACGTTTATGTTCACTTGCTCCACAAACAGCATCAAAACATGGAGCAAAATGAAAATGCTGAATCATACTTTGAGCTAGTTTTTGCTGCTTATTGGTTGCAACAGCGGTCCGGCAGCCAAAGTTGCGGAGAGCAAAAATGAACTCTTTGATTCCTTCGTAGGGAATCGCATCTAGATGACTGCCTTTTTGAAATTTTTGGCGAAATGGCAGGCTTGCCTTCTGAGCTTGGGATTCAGAAAATCCATATGCATCTATGAAAAACTCTCCTGCAGGAGGTTCCCAAAAAATTTGTAGAACTTCTTTGTGCTCCTCGTGAATCCCCAGTTCTACCAGCGTTTGGAGTAAACAAGTTATGACACCGGGAGAAGTGTCCATCAAAGTTCCGTCGAAGTCAAAAAGAACCGCGCGGTATGGATTCATAATACTGTCTCCTTTCTGTGCTGAAGAAAGCAGTCTATGGGGAAAGCTCTTGATCTATCTTTGGAGAGGCAGAGCTTTTTCAATCCTTGTCAACACGTCCAAATTGAGGGAAGTTTTAATTGCGGCCGTTTATGGCCTGAAACCCTTGCAATTTCTCGGTTTTTATGATACTATTTTGATACTAAGAGTGAACTGCCCCAAATAAATAGGCAAAACATTAACATATTTGCGAATATTTTGCCTGTGAAATCACCTGAAATACACTCCCATATACTTGAATTTGCCGAGTGGGAGTAATTGTGGCAAAAGTCAGCGATAGTGAAATTTTATCTAAATTTAGGAGGGAGCCGTTCCAGTTGGAACGGCTCCCTCCTTTGTGCTCCTTAATTAGAAGGCGGGCAGGGGATAGATGGGCGCTGTTACTTCAACCTAGTCCAATCCTCCATGCCGTCGGACTTGGTATAGTTGTGGCTGTTGACAGCCTCCATGATCTGGTAGTAACCCCAATAGCCCTCGGCCACGTCGGGGAACTGACGGAGGCTGTCGGCGTGGGCGTCCACATAGTCCTTGTCTGCCGCCCGAGCCAGCATATTGTTTACGATGGTGGTCACTTCCGCCCTGGTGATGGTGTTGTTGGGGCGGAAGGTGCCGTCGCTGTACCCGCCGATCCATCCATATTGGGAGGCGCTCATCACATAGGGATAGAACCAGTCGCTCTCGGACACATCGGAGAAGCCGGCTTCTCCTTCGCTCACTCTGTGAGCGAAGCCCATGGCGATGGTAGTGAACTCCGCGCGGGTAATGGCCCGGTCTGGGTCAAACCGGCCGCCGCCTACGCCGTCCACCATACCCAGGGAAGCCAGGGTGTTCACCGCCTTGGCGTACCACGCCTCGGTGGGCACGTCGGAGAAGGATACGGTAAGTTTCACATCCTGGTCCAGAAGCAGGGCGTAGAACATCTGGGCCACCTCCGCCCGTGTCATGCTCCGGTTGGGGCCAAAGGTGCCGTCAGGGTAGCCGGTCAGATAGGCCATGTGGTCCTCCGCATTGAGCCAGTTGGATACGCCGGTGTGGTCAGGGTCAGCCACCGGCTTGACAGCCCGGAACTGGGCCTGAATGGTGTGCTTCTCCCGGACGTTCTCAAAGGTGTAGGAGCGAACGGCCCCCACGCTTTCTCCGTCCACCAGCACGTCGGCGATCTCATACCCGCTGTCCGCCCGGATGGTGAAGGTCTTGTCGCTGCCGCGGGCAACACGGACGGAACCGCTGGGGCTGATGGAGCCGCCATCCTCCGCACTGGCCGTGATGGTGTAACGGGTGGTGCCGCCGCCTCCACCGGAGCTGCCGCCGCTCTCCTTCGTCCAGGCTAGGGCGAAGGGGGAGAAGCTGCCGTTAGCAGCGTCCCCGCTCAGGGTGAATTTCACGCCCTTGTCTGTCTTGGCGGCGGAAATAGAAACCACGTTGGAGGCATCGATCAGATTTTCCATGTCCTCCGCTGTATCGATCTGGTACTCCCGGTGCAGACCCTCGAAGTGCAGGACGCTAAAGGTGTAGTCGTTGTAACTGCTCTTGACCGCTTCGGGGTAGGGCCAGAAGATGGTGATATCCTGGTCTGTGCTTACCCAGGCGTTGCCGTCGTGCTCGTTGATGAGGTCCAGATACTTGAACTCATACTGATTTTCTGTGAGGGCATGGCCCGTTTCAGCCGCGCGCTCTGCCAACAACGCTTGCGTGTCGGCCTGGGCCGCAGCGTCCCGTTCGAGAATATCGTCAAAGAGCAGGGCAATCTGTGGGTTGGCGTCGGGATCGGTTGTATCCGTGCCCAGCACGCCCAGGTCCTCCTGGCCGTTGGTATAGAAATGCGCGCCATCGGGAATCACGGCCACAGCGATTCCGTCGTCGGTATCCACGTCGTCCTCGCTGTGGACCACGGGCTGGGCAATGTCTACGGTGTTGTCCAGAACTTTGTCCGGATCGGATACGTTGCGCACGGTCAGGGTGCCGGGGTAGAAGTCGATATCTACCGGGTCCCCGTCCTTAGTTTCCACAGTAAGTTCGTTCAGGTTGGTGGCGACGATGTCGTACAGGCCGGCCTCACGGTCATCATCTGCGGTATCGAAGCCGTCGTCTGACAGAGCGTTTGCCTCTGCCTTTGGGACAAAGCCCTCCTCCAGCCAGGGCAGAAGGACGATTTCTCCCTCCTCAATGTCAGACAGGGCATACTCTACGCCCGCTTCGCCCGCTTTGTCAGTGACAACGATTTCACCCAAGGTGACGTTTTCCGTACCCGTCACCTTGTAGCGGGCCGTGGGGAAGGAGTCGTCATTGATGGAGTCGCCGCCGGTATAGGCCGTAATGTCCTGGGATTCAATCGTGATGGTCTTGGGCTCTATGACCGTCACCTGGAAAACGTAAGAATTGGTTACTGTCGCCTCGTAATCGTTGTCGCTTCCGAAGTCGATAAAATTATAATGTGATTTATAGAAGAGTTCTGGCTCTCCACCATTCCTGACGATATAGCCGTAAATCTCTACCATGTACTGGTTGGGGCTGATTCTCTCATGGTCTTTACTCTCAATGGGAATTTCTGAACGTTCTGTCTTTACACGATTCAGGATGCCGCTTCCCTCGCTGTTAGAGAAGATATCTGGCTCCGCAATGCTGCGCGGGCCATTTGGGGTCTGGTCGTACTCGTCCCACCAGCAGTATTGGAAGTAGACATATTCATCTTCCGTGCTGCCCTGTTTTTCCAGAAGCAGCGGATGGGACACCAGTACCCCGGCGGTGTGTTCCTGGTCATCTAGCTCTACGGTCAGGTTCCCGTTTGCCTGAGCGACGCCGTCCACCGAAAACTGGACTGTGGGGTTTTGCAGGGAATAGGACACCTTGGCCTGCGGGTTTGTCTGATTGGTATCCACTTTCCCCGTGTTTGTCAATGCGCTGCTGCCCAGCATCCATTGTACATCGTAGCCAGGCTTTTCATCCGGCGTATTTTCCAGAGTGGGGAGTGTATATGCTGTATCCTTCTCCCAAAAGTCAGTACCCTCAATCCGGGTATACTGAATAGACTGATAGTTCAGCTTTTCCTGCTGAATACCTGTGTCGCCAAATCGAATCGTCAGGGGATGGGTCATGGCATTTCTGGAAGTGCTCGTGGGACTGCAGTTGAGTTTGTAATCCTGATAGCTCTTGTCGTCATTAAAGATGATCAGCAGGCTGCTGTTTCCGGTATGGAACGCTTTGCTGCTATAACCGGTGTAGTTCGAGTCCCAGCCGTCTCCCTGCCGTTTTACCACAATCTGGGAGATGCGTCCGCTGTAGAATGCCTCGCTGCCGATGGTCTCCACAGATTCTGGGATAACGACCTTCACATCCATTCCGGCGGAAAAGGCATCTTTGAAAGTCTGCTTTCCGATGGCTTTCAGGCTGTCCGGCAGTTCAAAGACCGTACTCTCCTCGCTGTTCGCTGTGCGGACAAACTCCAGCCCTGAACACCCATTGAAAACACTGCCGCTGCTGCCGTCAGCCGCCCCCAGGACCTCAAGGGTATCGGGCAGGATCACGCCGGTCAGACCCGTGCAGCCGCTGAAGGCGCTCTTTTCTATCGTCTGTACCTGTGTCTTGGATAGATCCAGCACGCCGGTGAGGGGCGCACCCATCGCCGCCTGACTTTTGATGGTGGTCAAATTGGCGGCTTCGGAGAAGTCAATGGTGACTACGTTGTAGTGCGCCCAGTCAGTTTTCCGACTGCCGCTATAATAGGTGGCGGCGCCATTGTTTTCTTTCTCTGAACTCCATGAATCCCGGAACCCATCAGCAATGACAGTGGTAACTTTTTCAGGCAATGGAATAGAAAAATACATGGTGTCTTTGTTAGGGTTGATGCCTTTAAACCATTCGTAGGAAATACCGTAGTAGGTCCCGCCCTTGATGACCATGCCCTCCTCCGGCACCGCCATCGGGTCATCCGGCGAGAGCCCGCTCCCGCCTGCCGCCCAGACTGACACTGGACCCAGGGAGAGGACCAGCGCCAGAGTGAGCAGGATCGCTGTCAATCGTTTCTTCATGTACTCATTTCCTCCTTGCGTTTTAGGGTGTTTCATAGGTTCAAATGCGGCCTATACCGCTGTTTGACTGATTGGCCGCCCAGGCGGCTGGGGCGGGGGCCCGCCGGCTTCGGGCTTTGCCCGCGCAGACGGGACAGCCGCTGTGCTGCTCTCCCGTCCGGGAGTAGATGGCCGCCTTCCACACGTGGCCATAGGGGCACTCCCACCATACCTTCCGCCGGCTCCCGGCCGTCACCTGCTCCGGCGTTAGGCTGCCGTTGAGCGTCCAGTACCACTGGGCCGCCACCTCCGGCGCCAGAGTAGCCAAGTCGTTGAAGCCCGCCAGCGCCTTCCGCCCTGCACAGTAGGGGCAGCCGCTTCCACCCATGGTCCGGGCCGCCGCCACCGCCTGGTAGTCGTGGCCCTTTTCACACCGCCACCACACCTTCCGGTTGCTGTACGGCGACACCTGAGTTGGGGCCAGAGCGCCGTTCCGCATTGGGTGCCACTGGGCGGCTACCTCCGGGTAGAGGCTGGCCAGGTCGTTCTCCCCAGGGATTACCCGCTTGCCCGCGCAGTAGGGGCAGCCTGTGCCCCCAAAGGATCGAGACAGGACTCTGGCTTGCCACTCATGCCCCCGACAGCATTTCCACCATACCCTTCGGCGGCTCCCAGCCGTCACTTCCTGGGGCGTCAGCGACCCGTTCCTCGTGGGGTGCCATTGGGCGGCCAGCTCCGGGTGGGTGACAGCCAGATCGTTCTCCCCAGGGGCAGTTACCCGGTTGCTGCACACCGGACAGCCGCTGCCGGCTGTCCGGGACTTGACCACGGCCTGCCACTCGTGCCCTTTTTTGCATAGCCACCAGACCAGCCTGTGGCTGCCGGGGAGCACCTGGTCCGGGGTGAGAGGGGCGTTTTTCGTGGGGTGCCATTGGAAAGCCACCTCCGGAAAGCGGGATGCCAGGTCGGTCTGGCCGGGGACGGCCAGCTTCCCAGAGCAATAGGGGCACCCGGCCCCCGCGCTCACCCGGGCGTACACAGCGCTCTGCCACTCATGCCCCTTTCTGCACCGCCACCACACCCGGCGGCTGCTCCCGCCACTTACCGTGTCCGGTGTCAGCGGCAAGTTTTTCGTGGGGTGCCACTGCTCCAATAGTTCCTCACGGCCCGTTTGCCGACACAACTGATGCATCGTTTTCCGAATATCCTCATCCCCTTTCCGCGCGGGACAAAAAGGCCCAGCCTACAAGGGCTTCTTGACCTTCGGGACAGAATCAGCCTTCTGTCATAATAGGATAAGGTGTTAAAAATGCTGCCTTGTCCATTAACACTTGGAAGGATGACAAAATCAGCCTTCTGTTCTGGATAAGGTCGGGGAGAGCGGCCCTTTTGTCCTCAATAGCCGCTTCATGGGGCGGAAAAAATAAAAAAGCCGCTCTGGAGAGCGACTTTTTGTCAAATCATGGGCATGGAAACACAGGCCGGCGAAAAAATGGATTCGTCGGTCCTGATTTTCATGCCTTGGAAGGCAAAAACACTTGCTTTTTCGGCCTTCCCCTGATATGATTATTGTTATGTAATGGATGTATCAGCCTTTTCCTCTCAATTTTTTGGGACAGAAGGCTGATTCTGTCTATAAGGCTAGGACACCAGCCTCAACCGCTCCAAGGCGCGGGCGTGCTCGGCGCCAGTAGAGATGAGGTAGATACGGGTCGTTTCAATGGAGGAGTGGCCCAACACATCGGCCAGCTTGGCCACGTCCCGGCATGCCCGGTAGAAGGTTCGGGCGAATAGGTGGCGCAGATTATGGGGAAAGACCTTGGAGGAGGCTACCCCAGCTTTCTGGCAGAGCCCCTTCATCTCCGCCCAGATCTGTTTCCTGGATAAGCTCTTTCCGCCTCTGGTGAGGAATATCTCACCGGAGGCGATTTTTTGTTTCCTGGCGTATTTCAGCAGCTTGCGGCACAGCTTGCCAGGGATGAGAATGGCACGGATCTTGCCCTTGAGAGATATCTCTGCTCTGCCCCGCTGGGCGGCCTCCACAGTGAGATATCTTACCTCGGACACCCGGACCCCGGTGGCACAGACGCTCTCCAGCAGCAGCTCCAGCCGCTCCTTTCCGGCCGCGCCCGCCGCCGCTACAAGACGGCCGTACTCCTCCCGTGTCAGCTCCCGGTCCGAGTCCCGGAACAGCCGCCGCTGCAGCTTCAGGTGACGCACCCGGCAGTCCGCCCAGCCGGCAAAGGCCAGAAAGCGGTCCAGCGCCGTCAGCTTGCCGTTCACCGTAGAGGGAGACTGGCCCTCCTCTAGCAAGCGCTCCTTCCACCGGGCAACGGAGGCCTTGGTTACTACGCCGCCCGCCAGAAAGGACGCGAACTGCGCCACATCCCGCAGGTATTTCTCTACCGTCGCCGCGCTTCGCTCCTCATCTTCCAGCCGCTTCCGAAACCGGATCAGATGCTCTCCGCTGATACTCCTGTTTTTCATGTCCCGCTCCTTTCCATGTTTCCTCTTAGTGTAACCGTTCAGGGTCGGCTCGTATCCTCTTTTGCAGGGCTTATGTTGCAAATTGATACCAAACTTACCAAAGGGACAGGAACCTTGTGCCCTGGAACGACAAAACGCTCTCTTACATGAAAAGATGTTTCCATGTGAGAGGGCATTTCATCCATCGTGTATTGCTCAGGAGAAAATAGAGCCTGGGCTATTGCTGGCAGGAAAAAAGATCGCTCCTTTTGAAGCCGTTTCTGAGGCGGGAGCCTTCGAATACCCGGTCCAAGTGCCCTAAGAAGGCGGCATGGCATAATATGGAGTGGCGGCGTAGGCCAATTTTCAGCCGCCAATTTTAACAGGGAGATGTATTTCAAATGCCAGCCACCATCACCGGGGTCGTCTATGACGACCTGGACCGAAATGGTCAGTTTGACGGGGGCGAACCGGGGATCCCCGGCGTTTCCATGACATTATACAGGGCCGTAGGCAGCTGTACTACTGTGCAGACCGACGCCTTTGGCCGCTATTCCTTCTCTGTGGCGGCCGCCGGCAGTTATACGATATATGAGCCGGTGGTCCAACCCACCTCATGTCCGCCCTCAGCTTTTCCACAGCCGGCGGGCTATCTCCACTCCAATACTCCGCGTAAAGCGGATGTTACCGTGACTGCCGCTCAAGTGGAATCCAATGCGGAGCTCTCCGGACAGAACTTCGGACACGACGCCCTGAGCGCGCCGCTGCCCTGCTCCAGCCGGATGATTCAGTTTGTAGGGCGGCCCACCAACTGGTACGACATCGATCTGGTCACGGGGCAGTCGGTGCTGCGCGGGGCGGTAGACCCAGCCCACGATGTAAACGCCATTGGGTACAGTCCCCTGGACAACTATCTCTATGGCTATGATCAGACGACCAACAACCTGGTGCGTGTAGATGGGGACGGGACCCTGACCCCACTGACTCGCCCTAACGGACTGCCGGCTGCCGGCTACAACACCGGGACCTTTGACGCGGCCGGATTCTTTTACCTGTATATCAATGACGCGGCCCGCTACTACACAGTGGATCTGCGTCCCGGTTCGGCCACCTATTTGAAGCTGGTAGACCCCAGAGCGGGCTATGTGGAGCAGACGGCAAACTATGGCACGCCCCTGTCCTCCGCGGTCAACATCAGTGACTGGGCCTACGACCCGGCGGACGGAAACCTGTACGGTGTGCAGCGCAACGGGGTGCTCACTCGAATCGTCCCCACCACTGGCCAGGTCACGGCCCTGTCCACCACCGCCCCCAATCCAAATGCGTCTTTCGGCGCGGTGGTCATAGACAGCACCGGGACTGTCTACGCCATCGCCAACAACGACGGAACGGTATACCGCTATACCCACAGTGGCAACACTGCCGTAGGAGTGCCCTTCTCCACCACCTTTTTTGCCTCCTTTAACGACGGGGCCATCTGCCCCCGGGCGGTGGTGGAGCCCACAGCGGACTTGCAGATGACCAAGACGGCGGACCCCAATCCCGCTACTGCGGGGGGACCGCTGACGTACAGCATCAAAAACTATAACAATGGCCCCGACCCGGCACAGGATGCCCAACTCACTGACACAGTTCCCCCAGAGATGCTGTCCCCCCAGTTCTCCCTGGATGGGGGAAGCACCTGGCAGCCCTGGGCCGGCTCGACCCCTCTGGGTGACATCCCGTCAGGGGACAGCGTCACAGTGTTGATCCGTGGGACCGTGGACCCAGCGGCCACGGGGAGCATCGTCAATACCGCCGTAGTCAGTTCTCCTACCTTTGACCCGGACCTGTCCAATAACACAGACACCGTGGAGGTGCCGGTGGGGAAGGAGGCGGACCTGTCTCTGCTGAAGCTGGGCGCGCCCAAACCAGCCCGTCCGGGGGACCTGGTGACCTATACTTTCGCGGTGGGCAACGCCGGCCCCTCCAGCGCGGTAGATGTCACCTTAGAGGATCAGCAGCCCGATGGCCTGGACGGCCTGGAGTGGTCGCTGGACAACGGAGCCACTTGGCAGCCGTGGAGCCCAACTCTCCCCCTGGGGACTTTGATACCAGGGGTGGCCAGAGTGGTGCTGCTGCGGGGCGTAGTCAGCCCTGCGGCCGGCCAGACCATTGTCAACACGGCTGCCGTGACCAGTCCCACCCCGGACCCGGACCCCAGTAACAATACCTCCACGGATATTACACCCGTTGACCTGGCCGCCGACCTGGCGGTTACCAAGACCGGGGCGCCCAGTCCGGTATCTGCGGGCGGGGTACTGACCTATACCGTGGAAGTTTCCAATCTGGGGCCGGCGGACGGACAGAACGTCCGCCTTACCGACCCCCTACCTGACCAGCTGTCCAACGGGGAGTATTCTCTGGATGGTGTGACCTTCCAATCCTGGACCGGGTCTCTGTCCCTGGGCACCCTGCCGGCGGGCGGCGCACGGACCGTTGTCCTCCGGGGGACGGTGAGAGCGGATGCCGCTGAGACCATCCAGAACACCGTGACCATTACCAGCGACACTCCAGACCCAGATCCCACCAACAACACAGCCACGGAGCTGACCCCAGTAAACACTGCCGCCGACTTGGCAGTAACTAAGATCGCTTCCCCGAATCCGGCTATCCATGGTCAGTTGCTGACTTATTCTATCCTGGTCCAAAATCTGGGCCCGGACCCGGCGGTGGATGGCCAGATCACCGATATGCTGCCCGCCCTTCTGCTGGGGCAGGAGTTCTCTCTGGACAACGGGGCCAGCTGGCAGCCGTGGACGGGAAGCTATGCCCTGGGGACCATCGCCAATGGGCGGCAGATACAGGTGCTCATCCGGGGGACGGTGAGCATGGACGCGGAGGGCCTGGTGGAAAACACCGCGACCGTGTCCAGCAGCACCCCGGACCCGGACCCCGGCAACAACAGTGACACGGTACGGATCCCGGTAGACGTTTCCGCTGACCTGGCGGTGGTCAAGACGGGGCTGCCGGTGGCGGTGCGGGCGGGGGAGCCCCTGGTCTATACCATGATAGTGACCAATGCGGGCCCCTCCGCTGCCCAGAACGTGGAACTGGCGGACCAGACGCCGGGTGCCCTTCTGGGGCCCGAGCTCTCCGTGGACGGAGGGATCACTTGGGCACCCTGGTCCAGCCCCTATCCGCTGCGTACCCTGCTGCCGGGGGACAACAGGACAGTCCTTATCCGAGGGACAGTGTCCCCCTCGGCCCAGGCTGGCCCCCTGTCCAACACCGCGGTAGTATCCAGCACTACACCGGACCCAAATCCGGACAACAACACGGATACCGCACCGGTGGAGGTGGAGCAGTCCGCCAATCTGAGTGTGGTAAAGGAGGGCGGGACCTCTCCCGCGGTGCCCGGCCAGCAGTTCCAGTACACCATCACGGTGGGAAACAGCGGCCCCTCGGACGGACAGAATGTGATTCTGACCGACTCGGTTCCGGCCGCCCTGCTGGGACAGGAGTTCTCGTTGGATAACGGGGCCACCTGGGCACCCTGGTCCAGCCCCTATGGGTTGGGCATCCTGCCCGCCGGACAGAGCCGCTCGGTCCTGCTGCGGGGCACTGTAAGCACAACTGCGGGAGATACCCTGGTCAACACAGCGGTGGTGGCCTCTACTACCCCGGACCCGGACCCCAGCAACAACAGTTCCACTGATGTGACTCCGGTGCTCCAGACGGCTGACCTGGCGGTGGTCAAGACGGGGCCCGTGGACCCGGTCCAGCCCGGTCAGAGCTTGACCTATACTATCTTGGTGACCAACCGGGGGCCGAGCACTGCCCAAGGGGTAATATTGGCGGATATCACTCCGCCGGAGCTGTCCAATGTAGAGTTCTCCCTGGATGGCGGAGCCACCTGGGGCCCCTGGAGCGGGAGCTATCCTATTGGAGAACTGCCGGAGGGTGGGGCGCGGTCCTTCCTGATCCAGGGTGGATTGGCGGTGGAGGCCCGAACCAGTGTCACCAACACGGCCGTCGTGTCCAGCACTACGCCGGATCCAGATCCCACAAATAACTCATCCACCAGCGTGGTACCCATCGCGGGCGGCACGGATCTACAGTTGAGCAAGTGGGCGCCAGGTTACGTCCAGCCTTGTCAGACGCTGGTCTATGTGCTTCAGGTGACCAACCTGGGGCCAGAAACGGCGCTGCAAGCGGTAGTGACAGACCAACTGCCGGCGGAGTTGAATGGGGTGATGGTGTCACCCGACGGCGGCGGCACCTGGCAGCCCTGGATTGGCAGCTACGAGCTGGGGGATATCCCCTCCGGGCAATCCCGGTCCTTGCTGCTGGCCGGGCAGGTGGATGCCTGTGCCCAGGGCGTCCTTGTCAACCGGGCGGCGGTAACTGCTCTGTCCCTGGAGTTGAGGCCCGAGGACAACGAGGCATCGGCGGCCACGGTGGTGTGGAGGCCCTGGTGCCAGGGCCCGATGCCCCGGCACCGCCAACTGCCCTGCTGAAAAGAGAGATGCCGGAAGGATATCCTTCCGGCATCTTCTAAAATTAAAACAGAGTCCTGGAGCCGCGCAAGCTGTTTACCAAAAGAGAAGATCAGGGCTGACCCACCTGGGCCAGCCCTGATGCTCACATATTGGCCAAAATGTCCTCCAGTTCCTCCCTGGAGTAGCGGTACACTTTGTCGCAAAACTGGCAGGACAGCTCCGCCTGGCCCTGCTCGGCGATCAGTCCGGACAGCTCTTGCCGCCCCATGCTGATGAGGGCGCGGGTCACCCGGTCTCGGGAGCAGTAGCACCGGTACTCCACCGGATGCTTCTCCAGGATCTCCAGCTCAAAGTCCTTCAGTACCGCTTTCAGCAATCCCTCGCCGTCCAGTCCATCGGCTAGAGCGTGGCTGACCGAGCCCATGGCATGGACCCCGGCCTCTATCTTGGATATCATCTCCTCGTCGGCGCCAGGCAGAAGCTGGATGAGATAGCCGCCGGCAGCGGTGACAGACTGGTCCAGCCCTACCAGTACACCCAGGGCACAGGCGGTTGGGATCTGCTCGCTCTCCACAAAGTACATGGCCAAGTCGTCAGCGATCTCACCGGAAAACAGACCGATAGACCCCACATAGGGCTCCTTCAGTCCGATGTCCTTGATGACGGTAAGGGTGCCGTCGGTTCCCACCGCGGCCCCCACGTCCAGCTTGCCCCGGTACTTCTCCATCAGGTCCACCTGGGGGTGCTGGACATAGCCCCGGACGTTGCCCTCATAGTCGGACACCGCCAAAATGGTGCCCAGGGGGCCGCCCCCTTTGATTTGAAGGGTGAGGGAGCCCTGCTCCTCCTTGAGCATGTCGCCCATCATAGAGGCCCCCAGCAGAGCCCGCCCCAGGGCGGCGGTGGACATGGGCAGCAGCTTGTGGATGTTTCGAGCCCGCTCCACCACGTCCCGTCCAGTGACAGCGACAGCTTTGACCAGGCCGTCGCCGGTTATTGCTCTTACGATTTCGTCGCGCATAGATATTACTTGTCCTTTCTCGCAGTGAAAAAAACGCGCTGTTCCCCGTCCACGGGGGGACGCATTTTCAATTCTCCGAATATCCTGATCTGGGAAAAACCCGCCTGCCGGAGCATGGCCGTCAGCTCCTCCGTGGTGTAGGCCCGCTCCCGGTGGAGCTCCTCCCCCCGCTCCCACTGGCCGGTCCTTTCGTCCAACTGGAAAATATCCATGAAATAGGAACAGATGCGGCCGCGCCGGGAGTACTCCGCCCGCCAGACGCAGTAGGCGTCCTCGGTTTCATCCAAAAAGACCTGACCATCCAGCCCCTCCAGCTTTTCCACCGTGTTTACGTCAAAGAGAAACAGACCCCCAGGCATGAGAAACAGGTGGACCCGCTCAAAGGCCCGCTGGAGCTTTTTCGGGTCGGTAACATAGTTGACGCTGTCCAGGCAACACACACAGGCGTCGATGGTGCCGTACAGGTCCAGCCTCTCCATGGGCTGGCACAGGAAGATGGGCTCAATGGGGGCGGCGCCCCGGTTTTTCTCCGCCGCCTCGGCCAGCATCTCCGGCGACTGGTCCACTCCAATCATCTCATAGCCCCGCAAGGCCAGCTCCCGGGTGAGGGAGCCCGTGCCGCAGGCCAGGTCCAGCACCGTCCTGCCTGGCAGGGGCTGGCGGCGGAAGTGCTTTTCGATATAGTCGGCCCAGGCGGGATAGCGGACATCATAGGTCAGCTGGTCATAGCAGCCGGCCAGAAAGCGGTAGCTGTTCATCACCGCCGCTCCTTCAGGCGGGGGATGACCCGCTGATAGCCCTCTGCCCCGTAGTGGAGGCACCGGTTCACCCGGCTGATGGTGGCGCTGGAGGCCCCAGTCTTTTCCAGAATGTCGCTGTAAATCAGGCCCTCATCCAGCAGCATGGCCACTTCCATCCGCTGCTCCATGGCCTTCAGCTCGGACACGGTACACAGGTCCTGGAGAAAGCGGCGGCACTCGTCCTCGTCCTTCAGGGTCAAAATGGCGCGATACAGGGTATCGCTGGCCTCTTTATCCAAAAATTTTGACATAACAGGCTCCTTTCTCCCGATGATTCCAAGGGTGGGGGATATCTCCATACTTCTATATTTTAACAGGCTACCATGTGAAAGTAAACAAAAAAATACAGCCAGAGGACCGGCACCCGAGGTCCGCCCCTCGTAGCTTTTTTCACCGGCCCATGATAAAATAAAAAATCAATCCGATGTCATATCGCGCGTTTTTTTACGTCTAGAAGGATGAATAGGATTTTGGAAGGAGGTGCGGCCGTGGAGGACACAGACATCATCCAGCTGTATTGGGCCCGGGACGAGGGGGCCATTGCGGCCACCGACGAAAAATACGGCACGCTGTGCCGCTCTCTGTCCCACAATATCCTGGCCAGCCGGGAGGACGCGGAGGAGTGTGTCAACGACACCTGGCACCGGGCCTGGAATACCATGCCGCCCCAGCGGCCTGCCTCCCTGCGGGCCTATCTGGTCCGATTGGTCCGCAATTTGTCCATCGACCGCTGGCGGGCCCAAAAGAGCCAGAAGCGGGGAGAAGGGCTGGAGGCGCTGGTACTGGAGCTGGAGGACTGTGTGCCAGCCGTCCCCAGCGCCGAGGAGGAGACAGAGGCGCGGGAGCTCTCCCGGACCATTGACCGCTGGCTGGACGGTCTGCCGAGAGAGGACCGAGTTCTGTTTGTCCGCCGATACTGGTACGGACAGCGGCTGGATGAGCTGTCCGGTCAGCTGGGCTGGTCCCCAAACCGGGTGAGCCAGCGGCTGCTCCGCCTGCGGACGGGTCTGAAGCGGTATCTGGAGCGAGAGGGGGTAGTGCTGTGAGTGACAAGAGTGAGAGGATCTTTCAATCTCTGAGCGACATTTCAGACCAGAAGGTAGATGAGGCGGCCCGGAGACCGGCCGGAAAGCGGCCCGCCCCCCGTTGGAGGCGGTGGACCGCCCTGGCCGCCTGTCTGTGCCTGGTGGCGGGGGCGGCAGTGTGGTATCTGCCCCGGATGGGGGGGAGCTCATCCAACAACGGCCTGGGCGGGAGCGGAGCGGACGGGGTGACCAATTTCATGTCCTATGCAGGCCCGGTGTTTCCCCTGACCTTGGCGGAGGAAAACGGGGCTGTCACCGCCCAGCGGGAGATCACTCTGGACTTTCAACCCTGGGTACCCCGGTGGATCTCTAATGAGGAGATGGCCGCCGAAGAAGCGGCCTGGGGGGAGGAGAGCTACGATAAGATCCTAAGTGATCTCCGGGAGAGCTTCCCCGATAGGGGTTACTCCAGCCGGTCCACGGACCTTCTGATCCGCGACCGCTATGTACTGACCAATCACTCCGACCAGGAGCAGAGGGTCCAGGTGCTCTACCCCTTTGTCAGCTCCCTGAGGGACTTGACGAAGCGGATGCCAACCCTGTCTGCGGACGGCGAAGAACTGGAAACTGTCCTTCACCCCGGCGGATACTCCGGCGGCTTTCAGGACACCGAGGGACAGACAGATGGGGAGCGGCTGAACCTGCGGGGGCTGGACTCCTGGGAGGCGTACCGGGATCTTCTGTCCGACGGCTCCTATCTGGAGGGAGCCCTGGGGGATTACCCAGACCTGACAGGCGTGCCGGTGACGGTCTATCGATTCACCGATCCCTGGGGGCCGGAGCAGGACGAGAAGGCCGACCTTCCAAACCCTACCCTCCGGGTGGAGTTCGAGCTGGACTATGACAGGACTACTGTTCTCTCCTACGGCTTCCATGGCGGCTTCTATGATCGGGAGGCGGGGATCATGGGCCAGAGCTTCTCCATTCCTCAGGAATGGGAACGGGATCACGACCGACCCTATTATTTAATTGTCCTGGGGGACGACGTGGCCAATATGACCACCCAGGGCTATAACACCGGGGGCTGGGACACGGACAAAAAGATAGAGGCCGGGGTGGATATCCAGCGGTATGAGAGCGATCTGGATACCGCCCTTCGGGATGCGGCCGCCCTGCTCTATGAGACGGATATGGAGCGGTGGAGCAAGGACCTGTGGGGCCTGCGCCACCCCGCCCAGGCTACGGTGGACTTTGAGATGTACTACGGCCTGCTGTGCGGCTATCTGATGAGCTACGGCCTGCTGTCAGAGGACCCGGCGGAGCGGTATGAAACCGGCTGGCTGGAAGAGGTGGACTTTGAAGTGGCAGACCGTGTATGTTATCTGGAGGGGGAAGTGACTATCCCCGCTGGCGGGACAGTGGAAGTGACTGCCCAACTGGTCAAGAATGCCAGCTTCGATTTCTACTGTGCCCACACCGAAAACGAGGGCGTATACGGCTATGACCTGGTGACCAGGCTGGGCTCCGCCCTCACCTTTACCGGCCAGAGCGCCGTTCTGGAGGACCGGGAGCAGATCGAGATCGTTCGGCAAAACTTTGGATTTGAGCCGGAGAGCGGGATACGGACCGTGGAGCTGAATCCGGAGGAGGAGCACTACTATCTGGCGGTCCGGCGGGTGGAGACAGAGGAATAGGAAAAGACAGCGGACTGTGACCAGTCCGCTGTCTTTTTATCCCGCAAGCCCCCAGCCGTCCGGCTCGCTGGGGAAGTCAAAGCTGGTGCTGAACCAGGTGATCTCATCCCCCTCTACTCGGGAAGCGGGGAGAGAGGGGGTGACTATCTGCCGGCCGTACTGGTCGGTGACCAGGGCGGCGAAGACCAGCTCATCCCCCTCCTGGAGATCCAGCTCCACGGAGGGAAGGTGGAACCACTGCTCCGCCTTCTCAAAGCCGTGATGATTGTCTGGACGGCTACATGGCTCCAGCCAAAAGAGCAGTGCTCGGTTTCGGAACAGTCCGAGCTGGACCTGCTTGACCTGGGATTGACCAATATCCTCGTTGACCGCAGAGACGGAGGCGGACAGCCCTGTGAGGAAGCCATAATTCTCTCTCACATGGAACAGGCCGTCCTCTCCACGGGGAATATTTAACAGGGCACTCTCCAAAAGAGAGATATCTACCGCTGGTAGACTGCTGCCGTAGAGAGAGGAATAGTTACCCAGTAGTTGAGTCTGGCGTGTTCCCTGGTCCACCAGGACCGCGGATAAGGTGATGCTGTCTGTCAGAGGGCAGGTGATCTGGCCGGAGAACTCCTGCCCTGGTCCAGGAACGGCGGGAACGTCTACCAACCCATCCCCGGTATCAGCATGGAGAAGGATCTCCAGCCCCTCAGTATAGGTCTTGGGAACCACACGGACCGAAAAGGTGACAGTATTGGACGCCAGGTCGGCCGACTGGATATTGGTAGCGTAGTCGGCCACCAGACTGTTCTGGGATTTTAGGATCTCCTCCACCCTGCTGGTAATGGAGCCGATTTGACTATTGACCGAGTAGGTAATATTGCCCACGGAATTGGCCAGGTCGGTGTATTGGCGGTCCAGCTCCTTCAACCGGGCGAATAGGGAGCGCCCGGCCAGAAGGACAAGCAGCAGGGCCAGACAGGCGGCGCCGTAACGCAAGCGCCTATGGCGGGGGGAGCGGCTTTCCCGAACCTTCTGCTCCACCAATTCCGACACCCGCTCCTGCTGTTCCGCGGTGAACTGGCTGGACTGCTGATAGCGGGACAGGATCTCCTCTACCAGTTTCAACTGGGCAGGGGAGAGATCGTCGGAGATGCGCTCCTCCTGGTCCTCCTCCACACCGAGCAGCCAGCCGACGGATACATGGAACAGGCGGCTGAGAGCCACTAGTTTGTCCACATCGGGCAGACTGGAATCAGATTCCCATTTATAAATAGACTGTCGGGATACGCCGAGAGCCTCGCCCAGCCCCTCCTGGGACAGATCCAGCTCCCGGCGCTTGGCGGCGATACGTTGTCCGGTCGTCATGGTCATCGGCCTCCTTTGCATTCACCCTAGCAAAAAGGGGAGAAAAAGACCACCCCCTCGCGGTTTGAATCCTGCTAACCGGCGGTTTACATTCTCCGGAATCCATTGGGGCGCAAGGAGTTTAGAGGACCTCAGTCCACCAAAATAGCATTGGGATAGATGCGCTCCATGCGGCTGTCTGGGAAACGGCGGTCCAGAAGCTGTCCCAGCGCGGTGTCGGGCGGAGCGTCCATAGTCTGGCGCTGGGTGTACCGTCCCATGGCCAGACAGGACACGGCGATGTTGACCACCATAAAGAGGATGAGGACCCAGGAGAGGACCCGGCCGATCCGGAGAGGGAGCCGCTCGATCCACTGGGAGAGCCGGGGGTAGATGGACTTGAGCCACACGACAGCGGCGATGCCCCAGAAAAAACAGTATAACAGATTGATGCGTCCGCCCAGATTGAAGGGCAGGTGGCTGTAATCCCAAAACACCGTGCCGAAGACCAACTCGGTAAAAACGGAGCAGAGATACTCATAGACGCCGCCCACCACGGTTCCAACAAGAAAGACGTAGCTGTCGCTCTTGTGCCGGTACTTGTACAGAACAGCGGTGAGCAGGACGGCCCCCAGCCCCCAGACAATGGAGAAGGGGCCGTAGACCACGCTGCTTCGGCTCATCCACACCCCGGCCGTGATACGGCAGAAGATGGTTTCAATCATGTCGCCCAGAAAGGCGCCGATCAAAAACAGCCACAACAGCTTGTAAAAGCAGCAGCCCTGGGCAAAGACTCCGGACGTTCCTTTTTTAGCGGCTCTGCGGCGGGCCTGTTCCTCCAGCCGCTCCCGCCGTAGGCCGTAGGCCCTGGCCATACGGCGCTGGATATACCGGGTGACGGCGTTATCCAGATGGTCGGTGAGACGACGGAGCCGGAGGGAGAGCTCACTGGGCTCCTTCAGACTGGTATTGAGCTGGAGCAGGGCGGCCAGAGAGGTAAGCAGGTCGCCGGCCAGCAGACAGAACAGGACCAGCAGGATGAGCTGACCGACAGAGCGGGGAATCAGTCCGGCCAGCCTGACCAGCAGGGGGTTGCCAAAATAGAGGCACAAAAGGGCCATCCCGCCCCAGAGAAGGGAGTATCCCAAACAGATGTGACCCTCGAATTGAAAGCGGTATCTGGAGTAGTCCCACCACTTCTGGCCGGAGAGATGTTCCAGTAGGATGCCGGTGAACAGTTCAAGGCCGGTGGCAATAATCAGGCCAAAGAGAAAGAGAAAAAAGGGCGTATTTTTCAGTTCGGGCAGAAAGATGGCGAACAACACAGCCGCCAGGCCGTAAACCGGGGAGAAGGGGACATTCAAAAACCCCCGATTGATAAGCCGCCGCCCTTTGGCGGCCGCCAGAGCGGTTTCACCCAGCCACCCCAAAAAGGAGTAGGCCAGAAAGAACCAGAGAAGCTGATATACTGTATATTCCATAGAAACTCCTTATCCAGCGGCGGAAAAGAATGCCTGGATAGCCCCATGGTCCGCCTGGACCGAGCCCTGGACAAAGCCGGGCTTGCCGCCACCACGGCCGTTGAGGCTTTGGTTCATCTCCTTGGCAAAGGTACGCAGGTCGCCCTCCAGTTGGCCAACGGCGTACTTGTAGCCCTGACCATCCACGCCGGAGAAGCAGGCACACCGCCCGCCACAAGTCTGGAGGACGGCGTCGCACAGGCGGCGCAGACTATCAGGGGTCAGGCCCTCCTCAAAGAGAAGCACATCTCCTGCCCCAGTGAGCTGACGGGCCAGGGAAGCAAAGCGATCCTCCTCCATGGATAGAAGCCGGGACTTCAGAGCGGCGTTCTCCTCGGTCAGCCGCTGGACCGCTGCCCCAGTTTCAAAGGCCTTGGCAGACAGAAGGGTAGACACCTGGTGGTTCTGCGCTAAAATGCTGTTTACATAACGCAAGGCCCGACTGCCGCACACCAGTTCGATGCGTACCCCCTCACGAAACTTCTGAACGGACAGGAGCTTCACAAAGCCCACCTGGCCGGAGGAGGCCACATGGGTGCCGCAGCAGGCGCAGGTATCAGCGCCGGGGAAAGAAACGATTCTTACCCGGCCAGTCAGCGCCTTTTTGCTCCGGTATTCCAGTGTTGCCAGCTGTTCCGGAGAAGGGAAGGTGATGGAGATGGGGTGGTCTTCCCAGATATAGCGGTTGGCCGCCTCCTCCAGCTCCTGGAGCTGGTCTCCGTCCAGCAGTACGTTTAAATCGATGGTAATGAAGTCGCTCCCCATATGAAAACCAACATTGTCGCACCCCCACTTAGCGTGGGCGATGCCGGACACGATATGCTCGCCGGAGTGGTGCTGCATCAAATCGAAGCGGCGTTCCCAGTCAATCTGCCCCTCCACCTGAGCGCCGGGCTCCAAAGGGCCGTCACAGGTGTGGACTACCCGGCCCTCACGCTCGTGGACCTCCAATACCTGGACCGGCCCAAGGACGCCCAGGTCATAGGGCTGACCGCCCCCCTCGGGGTAGAAAGCGGTCTGGTCCAGTATTACGTCATAGCCTCGCTTGCCCTGTATGCAGGACTCTACATGGGCGGAGAATCGGGTCAGAAATGGGTCTTGTTCGTAGAGCTTTTCCATGGTCATGTCCTCTCTCTATATTTTTTGTATCATAGCACACTGGGGTTGGATAGGCAAATTGGAAAGATGTTTCGTTTGAGAATATGATTTCAGGTGGGCGGCAGGAAAGTTTAATGCGGATTTAATGCGGCGGCATTTTGCTTAATCCCATTTTTTTATGAAATGGAATAGGATAGGCTCATCCGAAAGGGCAGGATTCGGATAATAAAGTACAGAGGTGAGTCGTTATGATAGCTGATTATATGTTGCTTCGACTGGTGATTGCCGCTATCGTTATTTTAGTAGCGTCTGTTCTGGCTCTGTCCGTGAAGCTGGTATCTAGGATAGTCCGGTCTGCCGCCCATAAGAAGTCTGTAAAGGCATATTCCTGGGACAGGAGTAAGACTGCTGCTCGTTAAAGAAGCGGCCTCCACATTTGTTTTCCCCATTTGGTCAGAGAGCCGGGACACAAGCCTGTGTTCCGGCTCTCTGTATTTGTGAGTGGGGAGAGCGTTCAACCAATACTGCCGAAGACAGCCCCCAAAACCAGAACCAGCAGGGTAACGCCGCAGAACAGATATTTTGCCATTGGATAGAACCAGGACCCAAGAGGCTTGTGGCGGGCCAGGTTTACCTGCTTGAGTACATAGTCCTTGCCGCATATCCAGAAGAACATGACCGCGGCCAGCAGGGCGCCGATGGGGCAGATATAGATGGAGCACACGTCCATCCACTGGGAGACGATAGGGGCGATGAGCAGGCCCACTCCAATGCCGATGGCCCCGATGATGCCGACGGCAGCGGGCCTTGGCAGGTGGAACAGCTCCTGGAGGGTGGCGGTGGGGGCCTCAAACAGATTGACCAGAGAGGTCAGAGCAGCGAAAACCACCGCGACAAAGAATACCACCAGGATGACTGGCCCGCCGGGGATTCCGCGGATCACATTGGGGAGGTAGATGAACATTAGGCCCGGACCGCTCTCGTTGAGCTGCTGGCCCGCCACCGCCATTGCGGGAATGATGACCAGAGCGGCCAACAGGGCGGCACAGGTGTCAAAGAGGGCCACCATCTTGGCGTCAGAGGGGATGTCGGAGTCAGGGCTCAAGTAGGAGCCGTAGATCAGTGTTCCATTGCCGGCAATGGACAAGGAGAAAAATGCCTGGCCCAGGGCATAGACCCATACCCAGGGGTCCAGGAGCCCTTCAGGGCGGAGGACGAAGATGTACTGATAGCCGGCGGAGGAGCCGGGCAGAGTGACCAGGTAGACGGCCAGACCGATAAACAGTAGAAAGAACAGGGGCGTCATGACTTTATTGGCCTTCTCGATGCCCCGGCCCACGCCGAAGGCCATGATGGCGATGGTGACCGCCATGCCGGCGATCTGCCAGCCCAGGTTTCCAGAGGCGGTGGCGCCAAAATTGGCGCTGAAGGCGTCTACTCCGTCCAGGGCGGACAGAGCGCCGGTGATGGACTGGGCGGTGTACTTGAAGATCCAGCCGGTGACCACAGAGTAACCGATGGCCAGGGCCAGGGATCCCAGGACCGGGATAAGGCCCAGCAGCTTGCCAGGCTTATCGGTGCCGAAGCGCAGCTTGGTGGCCTCGCCAAAGGCGTGGACAGGACCGGACCGGGTGGCCCGGCCGAAGGCCATCTCCCCGATGACGCCGGTGGAGCCGATGATAACCACAAAGATCAGATAGGGGATCAGGAAGGTGGCTCCGCCGTATTTTGACACCCGAGCCGGAAAGAGCCAGATGTTGCCCATGCCGACCGCGGAGCCGATACAGGCCAGAATGAAGCCCCACTTAGAGCCCCAGGAATCTCGTTTCTTCTCATGTTTCATGGATGTTCGATCACGCCTCTCTCTTTTTGACAGGGAAGGTCCTGCGCAGATGTAAGCATACCATATTATAGGAAAAAAACAAAGGGGTGAATTTTCGTTGACAGAGGGGAGGGATTGGGATAGGATGGAAGTAAAAGGTGCCCAAATTGAGAGAACGGAGGATGGAGCGGTGAACGACCTCTCGGTGGACCTGTTTTTTATGAAACAGCCTGAGCTGCTGCCCCTCTATTTGGAGATTGAGAGGGCTGTCCGGGATAGGCTGGGTGACTTTGAAGTGGTGGTACAGAAGAGCCAGATTACCTGGAAAGGCCCAGGCTCTTTCGCCGCCCTATGGCTGCCCCGGTGGAAAAGGCCGGACGGGCGGATCTATGTGGGGCTGTCTTTTTTTCTGGAATTTCAGGTGGAAAGCCCCCGCATTCCCTACTCGACAGAGCCCTACCCCAACCGCTGGACCCACCACACCTCGGTGGCCGATCTTGGCGAGCTGGATGAGGAGCTAATGGGCTGGCTCTATCTGTCCAAGGAATTTTCCGGGCGCAGGCGGCGGAGAAAGAGCTGAAAATCTTGCAATACCGGGCAACCTATTGTAAAATGATTCGAACGCCCTACGATAGACCCCATAAGGAAGGTGAGCATCCATGAGCATGACGGCTGTGAAGTCAGTAGACCCTAGAAGTCCGGCCCACCGGGCGGGTATCCGGGTGGGCGAAACGCTGACCCACATCAACGGCCACATGATCGTGGACGTGCTGGACTATAAATTTTACAGCTATGATCCCAGGCTGGAAGTGACCCTCCGGGAGCGAGACGGCTCCACCCGCACCCTGCGGATCCGCAAGGGGGAGGGGGAGGACCTGGGGCTGGAATTTGAGACCTATCTGATGGACCGGGCCCGCTCCTGTGCCAACAACTGTATCTTCTGCTTTGTGGACCAGATGCCCCCTGGGATGCGACCCTCTCTCTATTTTAAGGACGACGATGCCCGGCTGTCCTTCCTGATGGGCAATTACCTCACCTTAACGAACCTGTCCCCTCGGGAGGTACAGCGGATTATCGACCTGCGGATCTCCCCCATCAACGTGT
This sequence comes from Flintibacter sp. HCN-6482, assembly GCF_037892565.1. Classification (NCBI taxonomy): domain Bacteria; kingdom Bacillati; phylum Bacillota; class Clostridia; order Eubacteriales; genus Flintibacter; species Flintibacter sp. HCN-6482. The sequence goes on from NZ_JBBKBK010000002.1 coordinate 229,694, forward strand.
CCGTCCACACCACAGACCGGGCGCTCCGGGCGGAGATGCTGAAGAACCGGCGGGCGGGGGAGAGCATCGACATCATGGAGCGGTTTGCCCAAAACCACATCACCATGAACTGCCAGATCGTATCCTGCCCCGGCATCAACGACGGCCCCGCTCTGGATAAGACATTGCATGACCTGGCGGGGATGTATCCGGCGGTGAACAGCATCTCGGTGGTCCCCGTAGGCGTGACGAAATACCGGGAGGGGCTGTATCCCCTGACCATTTACAACACAGAGACCGCCGGAGCGGTCATCGACCAGGTGGAGGGCTTTGCCGCCCGCCATCTGGAGAGGGCGGGGACCAGGCTGGCGTGGTGCTCGGATGAGTTTTATCTCCTGGCCGGCCGGGAGCTCCCGCTGGAGGAGTATTTTGAGGAGTTTACCCAGCTGGACAACGGGGTGGGGATGCTCACCCTGCTCTCCCGGGAGTTTGGCCGGGCGCTGGACCTGATGGAGCCGGAGGAGATGGCGGGCGCCACCCCGTTTTCCATCGCCACCGGGGTGTCCGCCGCCCCATATTTGGAGAGATTGATTTCCCAGGCCAGGGAGAAATGTGGTAAAATAGAGGGCAGGGTCTATCCCATCGTCAACCACTTCTTTGGAGAGACCATCACGGTGGCCGGACTGGTCACCGGAGGCGATCTGATCCATCAGCTCAAGGGGCGGGAGCTGGGAGAGCGCCTGCTGATCCCGGCCAATATGCTCCGCTCCGGGGAGCGGGTCTTTCTGGACGACGTGTCGGTGGACGATGTGGAGCGGGAACTTGGTGTTCCTGTTACGGCAGTGGAGCAGGACGGCTATGAGCTGTGCGACGCAATCTGCGGACTGGAGATTACCCCTATGGCCCAACGCCAGAGCCAGGAAGAAACAGAATACTATCAATACAATCAAAGAGTGTAGCGGGGAGCCGAATGTGGAAAGACCGGCATATTTCAGGTCGCCCCTCGCCGCCGCGAAGGCCGCTTCTCCCATAACGACGTCTGGGCATTTTTTGCTGCATTCTCTTGCGCCTCCTCCCCACATCAAACCCGATTTGCTGGGCTTTGATAGGGGCATATGAAAGGATGATTACATGAAACCTCTTGTTGCTATTGTAGGCAGACCAAATGTCGGTAAGTCCATGCTCTTTAACAAGTTGTGCGGCCAGCGGCTGTCTATCGTGGAGGACACCCCCGGCGTCACCCGGGACCGGCTGTACGCCCAGTGTGAGTGGAGAAATCGCACCTTTGATATTGTGGATACCGGCGGCATCGAGCCGGGCACCGACGACCAGATCCTGGCCTTCATGCGGGAGCAGGCGGAGATCGCCATCTCCACCGCCACGGTCATTGTCTTTGTGTGCGACATCAAGACCGGAATGACCGCCTCCGATCAGGAGGTGGCCAATATGCTCCTCCGATCGGGCAAGCCGGTGATCTTGGCAGTCAATAAGGCAGACCAGACCGGGCGGGAGAACCCGGATATCTATGAATTTTATAACCTTGGGCTGGGCGATCCCATTGCCGTGTCCGCCCTCCATGGCCACGGCACCGGCGATCTGCTGGACGCCTGCTTCCAGTTCTTCCCCGAGGAGGAGGACGAGGAGGAGGACGACGACGTCATCAAGGTGGCAGTTATCGGAAAGCCCAACGTGGGAAAATCCTCTCTGGTCAACCGCATTTTGGGAGAGGAGCGGGTCATTGTATCCAACGTGGCAGGCACCACCCGGGATGCTGTGGACAGCGCGTTTGAGAACCAGCACGGAAAATATCTCTTTATCGACACCGCCGGGATGCGGAAGAAGTCCAGGGTGGATGACCGGATCGAGAAGTTCTCCGTCCTGCGCTCCACCATGGCCATCGAGCGCAGCGATGTGTGCCTGATCATGATCGACGCCCAGGAGGGAGTCACTGAGCAGGATACCAAGGTGGCCGGATTGGCCCACGAGGCGGGTAAGGCGTGCATTATTGTGGTCAACAAGTGGGACGCCATCGAGAAGGACGGCAAGACCATGGACAAGATGCGTCAGGAGGTCATGCGGGACCTGTCTTATATGACCTACGCCCCTATTGTCTTTATTTCCGCATTGACCGGCCAGCGGGTGGACCGGCTCTTTGAGCTTATTAACTATGTCAACGACCAGTCCGCAATGCGCATCACCACTGGAATGCTCAACTCGGTCCTGGCCGACGCCACCGCCCGGGTCCAGCCTCCCACAGACAAGGGGCGGAGGTTGAAGATCTATTATATGACACAGGTGGGCATCCGTCCGCCCCACTTCGTCTGCTTCTGCAACGACGCCCGGCTGTTCCACTTCTCCTATCAGCGATATCTGGAAAATCAGATCCGCTCCACCTTCGGCCTGGAGGGCACCCCTGTCCGGCTGACCGTGCGGCAGCGCAGCGATAAGGAGGAGTGATAATGGGTTCCGCGATTTTATTTTTCCTCACCCGGATGGATTTTTGGATCGTGGCAGTCATCTCTTATTTCTGCGGCTGCTTCAATGGGGCGGTGATCGTATCCAAATATATCCTGCGGGACGACGTGCGAAACCACGGAAGCGGCAACGCGGGGCTGACCAATTTCTACCGTACCTTCGGCGGCCCATTGACCTTTGTGGTTATTCTCACCGATGTGCTAAAGGCAGTGGTGGCCATTCTGATCGCGGTTAAAATTGGCGGCGGATATGACCCGCGCATCATGCCGGACTTCCCTTTGGATGGTGCTACGGTCGCCTATTATGTAGTCCTGTTCAAGTATTGGGCGGGCCTGTTCTGCCTGTTGGGCCATATGTTTCCCTGTATGTTCCACTTCAAGGGGGGTAAGGGCATCCTGTCCGGAGGAACCATCGCCATCATGATCGACTGGCGGATCGCTCTGGTCGTGTGGGGCGGCTTTCTCATCCTGGCCGTCCTCACTCGATATGTGTCCCTGGGTTCGGTGTGGGCTGGGGCCTCCTTCCCTGTGGCCACTTGGTTTGTTTACCAAGACTGGGTCATCACCCTGTTGGGGCTGCTGCTCGGCGGGCTGGTGGTCTATATGCACCGGGCCAATATCAAGCGGCTGCTCTCCGGAACGGAAAATAAGTTTTCTCTGCGTAAAAAGAAATGATATGACCGCGGGGGCGGCCCCATGGAGCTGCCCGCCCGGGGGCGCATCGTGCTGTGCCCCTACGAAATGAGACCGTGAACTGGAGGGCCGTCGTGGACACTGGCCCCTACAATATTACATTGGGAGGTAAACTCTGATGAAGATCACCGTAGTAGGCAGCGGCGCCTGGGGGACTGCCCTGGCCCTGCTGTTACTGGAAAACGGAAACGATGTCACTCTCTGGTCTTATCACCAGGAGGAGTCTAACCGGATGCGGGACACCCATGAGAACCCCATGCTCAAGGGAGTGCCTCTGCCGGAGGAACTGAAACTGACCACCGACCTATCCTCGGTCAAGGGATGTGGTCTGGTGGTGCTGGCAACGCCCTCCTTCGCTGTTCGAGCCACCGCAGCCCAGCTGCGGGAGCTGGTGGACCCAGGGACCATTGTTGTATCGGTGTCCAAGGGAATTGAAAAGGATACCTCGCTCCGTCTGAGTCAGGTCATCGAGGAGGAGCTTCAGGGCAAATGCCCTGTGGTGGTGCTGTCTGGGCCCTCCCACGCGGAGGAGGTGGGGCGCCGTATCCCTACCGGCGTGGTGGCGGCGGCGGACGAGCTGTCTATAGCCCAAAAGGTCCAGGACCTGTTCATGAACCCCCGCTTCCGTGTCTATACCAGCGACGATAAGGTGGGCACCGAGATCTGCGCCGCCCTGAAGAACGTCATCGCCCTGTGCGCTGGCTGCTGTGACGGGATGGGCTATGGGGACAACACCAAGGCCCTGCTTATGACAAGGGGACTGGCCGAGATGGCCCGGCTGGGCGTGGCCCTGGGGGGCAGAAAGGAGACGTTTACCGGCCTGGCTGGCGTAGGCGATCTCATCGTCACCTGTACCTCCATGCACTCCAGAAACCGCCGGTGCGGTATCCTGTTGGGCCAGGGCAAAGAGATTCATGAGGCCATGCAGGAGGTGGGCGCCGTGGTGGAGGGCTACTACGCTGCTGCTAATGCCCAGGCCCTGGCGGAAAAGGCCGGAGTGGAGATGCCGATTGCCCAAGCCGCCTATGAGGTGCTCTACCAGGGCCGAGATGTCCACGCGGTCATCACGGACCTGATGGGCCGCGCCAAGCGGTCCGAACTGGATGAGAGCTGGAGCTAAGATCAAAAGCTAAAAGCCGCCTGTTTTTATAACAGGCGGCTTTTTTTACCACCCCGAAGCACAACGACCTGTACGCCGACATAGTATGGGGAAAACAGAAGCGGGCAGAACCCGCGGACAGGAGGGCGCATATGGACGATATTGGTACATTGATTATCAGGGTTTATACCTCGCGGGCACAGATTCCAATTAGCGGAGCCACCGTGGTGGTCACCCATGAGGGGAAGGGGGGCAGGCGGGAGCTGCTCTCCCTCCAGGTCACGGACAGCAGCGGAGCCATTCTTCCGCTCCAGATATCGACTCCGCTGCTGGGAGAGAGTACCGCCCCGCATACAGATGGCCCCGTTCCATTTGCCATATGCAGCGTGTGGGCGGAGCATCCCGGATACGCTATGCTCCAGGTAGATGGAGTCCAGATATTCCCAGGGGTGGAAACGACCCAGGACATGGAGCTGATCCCGCTGGCCGAGGGCCAGTCCAGCCTCCAGGTAAGGGACCAGCGGGAGATCACCGCCCAGAGCCTGTGAGGTGGAACAATGCCGGTCATCATCACTCCTTATATCCCAACCAACATTACGGTCCATCTGGGGCTGCCCAGTCAGTGGGCGGAAAACATCACGGTCAGCTTCCCGGACTATGTGAAAAATGTGGCCTCCAGCGAGATATACCCTACCTGGGAGCTGTCGGCCATCCGGGCCAATGTGTTGGCAATCATCTCCTTTGCTCTCAACCGGGTGTACACGGAGTACTACCGCAGCCGGGGCTATGAGTTTGATATTACCTCCACCACCCAGTACGACCAGAAATTCATCCGGGGGCGCAACTTCTTTGACAGCATCAGCCGGGTAGTGGATGAGATCTTTAACGACTATATCCGCCGTCGGGGGTTTGTAGAGCCTTTGGCCGCCAAATTTTGCAATGGGACCACCAGCACCTGCGACGGACTGTCCCAATGGGGCAGCCAGGACATGGCGAAGCAGGGAGCAAACTCTATGGAGATCCTCTACCGCTACTACGGCGACGATATCGAGCTGGTGGTGGAAGCGCCGATCCAGGATATGACTCGCTCCTATCCCGGCTACCCCCTGCGGTTGGGGTCAGCGGGGGAGGAGGTCGTAGCGATTCAGACCATGATTAACCGCATCTCGCAAAATTATCCCGCGATTCCCAAAATTAGGCCGGTTACCGGCGCTTTTAATGAGAAGACAGAGGAGGCCGTCAGAAAATTCCAGCGGATATTCAATTTAACCGCGGACGGAATCGTGGGAAAGGCAACCTGGTATAAAATGGTCTCTCTCTATGTAGGTGTCACCAAACTGGCTGAACTTATCAGCGAGGGCCAGACCTTTTATGGGATCGAGTTCCAGTTCCCTGGGACTCTGCGGGAGGGGGATACTGGTCCTGAGGTCCGAGTCCTGCAATATATGCTGGCCGTGATGGCGCAGTTCGACGAGGCGTTGCTGCCCATCGAGGTAGACGGGGACTTTGGACACAACACAACCCAGGCTGTCCGGCAATACCAGGGCCTGGTTGGGCTTACGATTGATGGGGTGGTTGGGGAGGTCACTTGGAACTCCATCTATGGCCACTTTGCTCTGGCGGACCAGTTCATGCGCCGGGATATGGTCCGTTTCCCCAGAACAGCCACTGAGATTATGCCGGTCTCGGTTATCAATGTAGGCTCGGATGCCAGCAGCTATGCCGACACCCCACGGGTCGGGCAATTTCCAGGGGAAACTGTGCGGTTTGGCCAGACGGACCGGAGAGGAGAGGTGTTGGTATGACACGAGATGAACTGGAGCGGGAATTGCTGGCACAGCCGGTCAGAAGTCTGCAGTATATGCTGCGGAGGCTGTCGCTGCAATATCCCTTCCTGCCTGAGATTGTGGCGGATGGTGTGTTTGGCGAACGGACTCTGGAGGCGGTGATGCTCTTTCAACGGGAGCTCCATCCTCCAGTGACCGGCATGGTGGACGAGGAAACTTGGAACGACATCCGGGAGCGGTGGATCCTTCTCGAGCGGAAGCTGGCAGAGCCCCGGCCGGTGCGCCTGTTCCCCGGACAGGAAGCCCGGGTCTATCCAGGAAATGAGCAGGAGTTCCTAATTATTCCACAGGCGATGCTCCGAATACTGGCCCGATATTTCGATGGGATTACGGCAGATCAGGCAGACGGGCTTCATGGGCCTGCTTCGGTGGCCAATACCCGCTGGCTCCAGAGGGCGGCGGGGCTAGAGGAGAGCGGGATCATGGACCGGCAGACCTGGGAATTGCTGGGCCGCCTGTACGAGATGTTTGTGGTCAAAGAGAGAAAACAGCAGGACAGCAGCCGCTATCAGGGCAGGGGGTGAGCTCCCTGCCCAAAAAATAAAATGAAAAAAGTTGAAAAAGGGGCTTGCTTTTTTTTCTCCGGTATGCTAATATATACAAGCTGTCTGACTGATGAAAATTCTGGCAGCTCTTTCCGGGTGTGGCGAAGTTTGGTATCGCGCTTGAATGGGGTTCAAGAGGCCCCGAGTTCGAATCTCGGCACTCGGACCAAACAATGATGATCCGAACTACATTATCCAGGCGGGTAATGTGTTCGGATTTATCATTTCTTTCGACAATGTAATATGACAAGCAAGGGCAGGAGAAACAGTCCTGCCCTTGCTTTTTATTTTCCCTGCTGTTATCATATTTTTATAGAACAAATCGGAAGTTGCAGGGGTGGGTTATTATATGAAAAAAGTTTTTCTAAAGATAACGCTGGGGGTTGTTCTCGTTTGCATTTTGTTTGTTGGATTTCTCTATGTCAACAATGATATTGGGGTGGCTTCAACCAATTTAGAAGCGGATATTCGTTCGTCGCAGAAGATTAAGGATGATTGGACAGTCGAGGGAAATGTTTCCGGCACAATGGCTGCGTATATTTCTTATCCCCAGGATATGAGTGACCACACTTTTTCTGTCTATGTTAATCGTCCAGGGCTCTCCTTTGGATATTTCTTTCGTGGCGGTGGGAGCCTTTCAGGAGTTGAAAGGGAAATTGTAGAGTTCACAGTAGAGGAATATAAAGAACGAGCATTTATTTCTATGAATCAGCAGCAGGTAACACAACTACAAATAGATGATGGTAACTCCATTCAGGGGATTTATATTGATAGCAATAAACCTTTTGCGATTGTCTTGCCTATAAATGCTGGTACCATTACTTTTTATGATGTGAACGGAAATATCGTGGAATACTGGAACAATCCTCTTTGACAAATTCCAGTTTGTCGAGGCGTTGAGAAAAGGCGGGAACATCATTTCAGATGTTCCCGCCTTATGTATTAGTTCTGTTTCTTTTTGTCCTTCCCCTGTTGTGCTTTCTACTCGGCAAACTCCCGCTGTCCTTCCTCGCTCTCGAAAAACGCCTGTATCTCCGGGAGCAGGACACGGGCCAGGGCTTCCACCTCGTGATAGGGTATCCCGGTACCGTAGTGGTTGAACTTCTTTTTCCTTGCCACAGGAGCCGCCCCCCAGTCTTAAAGCTGACCCTCGTCAAACAAATAGCCCTGGAATACAGTGCCGTTCCCGGTGATGAAACGGCCCCTTGCGTCCTTGGGGATCTGATCGGCGGCGCTGGTGTTGTCCAGAATGATCTGAGAGAGTACATTGTCCGCTCTGCCGCACACACGGAAGTCCAGGTTATTCTTGATTTGTCCTGGGATGATGTTGGCATCTGGGCGCTGGGTGGCAAGAATGAGGTGGACACCAAAGGCCCGCCCCAGCCACGCTATAGTGGCGAGCCTACTTTCAATCTGCGCCAGCAGTTCCGTTGCCTGTATCTGCTGGGTAAACTGCGAAAGCATACGGCCCCACCCAAGAAACGGCGGTATAATATGGCGGAGGTTATTAAATTTGACCGCTACGTGGTGCAGGCCAAGCTGCTGATGAAGTACAAAGTGGGCATCTGGGAGGGGTTGCACACACTGACCGGGGCGATACAGGGGGAAATAGAGAGAGACCTTCCGGCCAGCGGAAAGGACTCTACCGCCAAAAGCGGCGAGAGCTCCAAAACGAAACCCTCTCTCTGCGTTCAATCCATCAATCAATCCAAACGTACAGGTGGGAGTTACGGATATGCGCCCGGATTGAAGTAGAGGCCCCAACATCCGGCTAAAAATTCACAAGTTATTGCCCACTCCCAAAAAGGAGAAAAACCTCCCCACACACCGCTGTGCCAAACCACTCCAGCGGTGAGGGCGTTTCCTTCTGTGAGAGGTACGCATCCACCTAACCTCGCACAATGGTGCCGTAGCAGAAACAGGGTCGAACAGTCAGGGCCCCACCATACGGCGGGGCCCTGGTACATTAAAAATAAATCTCACGGTGATATACGCCCAATAAAGTAGACAAGTAAAAAAGTAGAGCGAAAGGGGGCCGCATAAGGGGAAACTGCCAGTAGAAAAGAAAATTTGAGTAGTTGAAAATATTATGCGAGGAGAAAGCGATAGCTACTGTGTATCGAAAGTGTATTGTCTCTCAAATTAATTAAATGCGACTGTATGAGATGTACAGGGGAGAGGGGCTATATCCTATGTAAAAGAACAAAAAATATCCAGTACAGGTAAAACTACAGGCAGTAAAGGAATATCTGAACGGGGACATTAGTTATACGGATCTATGCTTGAAATACAAAATTGTAAGCCCCTCTGTTCCCTGCGGATAGATCAAATGCTATAATGACCATAGAGAATTCAAAGACCTCTTAAAAGCCGGAGGGATTCAAATGGCCAAACGGGATACAATGTTGGACGAATGGGTCGAAATTGTTAGAGCTTGTCTGGCGGAAGGAAAGAGCTATCAAGAAATCGCAGAGCGGGAAAAGAAGGAGCTGGAAAGGGGAGGAAGAGAGGTTGAGCCGAGTCTGGTAGGAAAGAGAATATCTTGTTATTCAGGTGATCCATCACGAAAAGAAATATCCAATTGCGGAACTATGCGGAATTCTGAAATTAAATCGTTCTTCGTATTACAAATCGCTTCAGAGAGATGTATCCAAGCAGGAACAGTTCCATAAAATCCCTATCAATTCCTTACAGACCTTCCTATGTTGAACATTACATCCACCTGAAGATAATCTACTATTTAGTATGGACAAGCTGCCTATAATCATGTAAATTTAATTTAAACTTTATGTGCTGTAGAAAAGTGAAGTATATATTAACGAATGTTCATGTGAGGAGTGCGGAGAAAATGACTATTGCACAACTGAAATATATATTAGAGATTGCAAAAACATCTTCAATTAATAAAGCAGCACAAAATTTGTTTATCCCACACTCAGCTTTGTCAAATGCAATTCAAAATTTGGAGAGGGAATTAGGAAATGAAATATTTATTAGAACGCCTAAAGGTGTTAAGTTAACACCCTTTGGACATCGCGTTGTAGCATATCTAAAACCCCTGCAAATTCAGTTAGATCAATTGGATATGTTTTTTGAAGAAAACAAGCGTAATGAAGTTTGCTTTTCTGTAGCAAGTATGGGTTTCCCTTTTGTGTCTGCTCTATGTGGGAAGCTGCTGGAAAAGTATAAAAATGAATGTGTATGTATCCAGCAGTATGAAGAGTATGAACCTGATGTTCCTACTTTGGTGGCAGATAGGATTGCGGAGATAGGAGTATATCGTACTTGGAGCTGCTATTTGCCTGCTGAAGAACAGAAGTTTAAAGCCCAAAAGATACAATTCTATTCTCTGGCCAGCTTAGAAGTTGGTATTACTGTGGGGCGTTCGAATCCTTTGTTTCATCAAGAACAAAGCAGTGTTTCTCCTGATGCTTTAGCAGGGTATCCTGTTATTCTTTATTCAGGACAGGCATCCGGACCATACTCTGATATCTTCCGAAAATTGGGAATTCCACGTGCGCGGCAGCGGATTGCTACAACATCCCGATCAGCTATTTTTGAACACCTGAATACAACACATGGCTACTATTTAAACTCTATTTATAGTGATAATATTTATCAATCCTCACCAGAAACAGCCACTAATCGTAGAACGCTCCGTTTAGAAAACTGTAATATTCGCTCAGAAATTGGCTGGATGAAGCACCAAGACTATATTTTGTCAGACATCGCTAAAGAATTTGTTCGTGGTTTGAAGGAATACTTTCCCGGGTCTGAGACATAAATTATATTCCTTAGTTTAAAAAAGGAGAAGCTGCCTTGAGCTTCTCCTTTTTTATTAAACAGTTGTCGCTTTTTCATACTACCTGTAAAAGGCGGAGAGATTATATAATATTCACATAAAAGGATGTGGCCGCACCTTTAGATTCAATGCGATTATTACAAGAAGGAGTGAGAGGAACAGATGAGTGGAATTGATTATATTGTAATCCTGGTTTATTTGGTTAGCGTCGTATTAGTGGGCCTTAAATGTAAAGAGAAAACTAAGTCATCTGCAGACTACATGGTAGCAGACCGCAAGCTAGGTATTTCCATCTTTATGGGAACCTATTTGGCAACTGCTATTGGCGGAGGTGTGCTTAATGGTTGGGTGGGAAATGTATATGAGTCAGGTTTGACTATCCTTCCCTCCATGATTGCGATTTACATTGCCACAATTGTGACAGGATTATTTTTGGCAACGAAGCTTCGCAACTTTGGTGGATTTACTGCGCCAGATGTATTAGGTCGGATGTACGGAAAACCGGCACAGGCATATGGTGGATTGTGCAGTTTCCTGTATCTGATGGGAACTGGTCCTGCCATGCAGACTGTGACCTTTGGTACTGTAATCAATGTTGTCACTGGAATTCCTTTTGTTTACGGAGCTATCATCAGCACAGTCGTCATTCTCCTCTTTACTTATTTTAGTGGCTTTTGGGGCGTAGCGGTAACGGATTATGTCCAATTCATTATTATGGGATTCGGCGTTGCGTTTGCTGCATGGCTCTGCTTTGAGAATGTAGGGGGCTGGGAAGGGATTGTCGCTGCTGTTCCCCAAAGTCACCTAACTGTTCCCAATGATATCACCGCCATTATACGTTTGATTTTTACGACATCTTTAACCACGCTAATTGATGGAAACCGATATCAGAGATTTTTTGCCTGTAAGGACGCAAAAACGGCCAAAAAAGGCACTTTGCTTTCCCTGATTCCTTTGCATACCTTTTATATGGTAATCCTACTGCTGGGTACCTGCGCCTATATTTTGATTCCTAACATTAAGCCGGATGCAGCATTTTCCAGCCTGCTTCTGTATGAACTGCCCCCTGTCCTACGGGGACTGGTTTTTGCGGCATTATTGGCCGCCATTCTGTCTACATCAGACTCCTATTTGTTGGTTGCTGCAACCAATTATTCCAACGATATTTATAAAAATGTGATTAACCCGGAGTGCGATGATCAGAAAATGCTGAAGATTACCAAGCGCACCACACTGGTATTGGGATTAGGCGGTTTGGTTGTTGCCATTTGGATGCAGAGTATTATGAGTATCTGGAACTTGGCTTCTGCGGCCTATGTTGGTGGATGTTTCATTCCCATGCTGTATGCCTTGTTCTTTAATAACTGTAAAAAGTCTGCCTTGGCCGCAAATTGTGCTATGGTCGTTGGTTCTGTGACAGCGGTGGTATTTGAGGTAACAGGGATTACCTTCTTGGGTTTGCCGGGAGCCGCGGTTGGGACACTGGCTAACTTTATAGTGTTTTCCCTGATTACTCTTCTTGATCCTAAGGCGACAGTGAAGAGCCTGTGATGGGTAAGAGTGGAAAGGAGAAAATTGTATGGAAATTTTGATTTATTTGCACATTTTTGCGCTTATTTTCTTTATGGTTTGGATGATTTGGATCTTTTTTGACGAGAAGAAAAAAGATAGGGGAAAATAATGCTGGATTTAGCGGAAAACCGATTTGTATAGATGTTATCAAGAGTGAGTAATTGTGGACACAAAAGGAGTTTGAACATGAATACGCAAGAGGAAATCAAAGCACAATTTCAGTTTAACTGCTTTGGAAAGTTGTATGCCTACCTGTCCTCGTCACTGATACATTGGGGAGGGGTAAAGGGAGAACGTCTTGTGCGGCAGTCTGTTGTGCAGTATGCTCAGGAAAAGGGAGAGCGGATCCGGCGGCATCAGGTAGAGGCTGGCATATCTATTAACCTGAAAAACCTGTTTGCTGAAGAGCCCTGCTGCGGAGCGGACCCTAGATTTTACCGGGTGACTCTCCGAGATACAAAACAAGCACAGTTACAAGAGGTATACAGTTGTCCCCTGGCAAAACAGTGGTCAGCGCTGGATGAGACGTTTGCCGGGTCATTGTATTGCGAAGAATATGCCCATGCGCTTATTCAGGGCTACACATCAGGGAAAGGACAGGCCAATGTATCCAATTCTTTGACTTGTCCTAGAGATAATCGTTGTGTGCTGGCATTTTATTACCGAACAGCTAACATGACGCCCCAGCAACAGGAAGCATTCGAAAATGGGACAGAGGCATCGCCGGCGTGGAGCACCGGACGCAACCTCCTTCATCTTTATGATGCCTTTTATCAAAATGTAAAGAATCAGGGAGTGGATGGGGTTGCCGCTTTAGCCCGCGGACTTAGGGCATTTGCAAAAGACATAATATGTGCCGTTCCAGACCAGGCGAACCGTGCGGGGTGGGCGCTTGACACGGTATTTATGAATGCGTTTCTTCCAATGCCCTACAACCAAAAAACTTTTACCAGTGCAACTTCTTTTTTAGAAGACGCAGAAAAGGAAATTTTTTGGATTAATGTAGTAGAACAAATCCAAGCGACTTTTGCGCTGTAGAAATGAGGGCAGGTCTATGTATACGCGAGAAGAAATGGAAATCATGAACTTAGCCGATAGTTACACATTGCTGTACTCTTTTTTAGCTGGTCCGCTGTTGGCACAGTTTGGCGTGGAGGGAGAGCGAGCACTGAGAGAAGGAACGCGAAAATTTGGTCGCGATCGGGCAGAAAGCTTGCGGGAAAGGCATCTGAAAGCCAACGTGAAAATCAATATGCACAGTTTGTTTGCAGTAGGACCCGATTTGCCGCCTGATCCCCGCTTTCGTCGGGAACTGCAGACTCTGAATGCACAGGAGAGGGTATCTCATACGCTGTTTTGCCCTATGGCTGATATTTGGAAGCGATATGGCGTACTTGAACTTGGAAGGATTTATTGTGAAGAGTTTCATAATGCTAGTTATAGTCATTATGCATATGGCTATTCAAAGGTAAACCTCGCCAAAACACAGACTCAACCCGAAGATGAGTATTGTGCATTCAATGTCATTCTGCGCCCAGAGAATCTCCCGGAAGACTTAAAGCCTGTTTGCTTTGAGGAGTATGATCCCTGTTATACCGGACCTACGAGTGAACTGAAGCAGGCATATGGAAAGGCCGGATTTGGTACGCTATTCATTAAACTCTATTCTCATATTGCCACTACAGCACTTGCACAACTGGGAGAGCAGGCTATGGATGCCATACGTGAGGGCTTACAAAATATGGAAAAAGATGCAGCGGAACGGTTGAAACAGTCTGCAAAAGAGCAAGGCCAACCGCTCACAATTGATTTCTTTTCCAGAAATTACCCGCTGGAAGCAGATTCTTCTAAGGAGCCTATGTGGGATATTTATGGAAAAAATGGGCTGAAAGAAGCTATGGACTGTTTCTTTTACCAACCGCTATTCCAAGAGCTAGGACTCGCCCCCCAATGCAATTAACATACAACCAGCGTGAAGATGATTAGAATCGGGAGACCATGACGAGCATCCGTGCGGAGATAAGTTTTTTCTGATTCCTCTGCACGGATGCTCTTATTTTCTTATGTATGATATCGAAAGAATCAAATTGAAGGAGGGGTTGATGTGGATAGGCAAGATGCAATTTATCAAGAATATGTAGAGATACTAACCCGTGAATTGGTTCCCTCTCTAGGATGCACGGAGCCAATTGCCATTGCGTACTGTTCAGCCGTTGCACGCTCGGTATTGGGGCATGTACCGGATAGAATTCATGTAGAGGCCAGCGGCAATATTATAAAAAATGTGAAAAGTGTAGTGGTCCCCAATACTGGAGGCCTGAAAGGAATCGAAACAGCTGCGGCTATTGGTGCACTAGCAGGCGACGAAAACGCAGGGTTGGAGGTTATCTCTAATATTGGCGAGGAAAACATTTTGAAAAAAACGGGATATCTTGACAACACTAAGATTACCGTTTCACCAGCTGCTTCCGATCTGGTACTGGATATTATTGTAACTGCCTTTTATAAAAAGGAATGGGCAAAAGTTCGTATTGCACAGACTCACACAAACATTGTGCTGAAAGAGAAAAACGGAACAGTTCTGTTTTCTGCACCTATTGTTTCTGAAGAAGCACATGAATCTAATCTAACAGTATTAAACATCAAAGATATATATAAATTTGTAGAGATTTGTGATCTAAACGATGTACAGGAAGTGTTGGAACGGCAAATTCAAATGAATACCAATATCTCCCAAGAGGGATTGCAGAGAAACTATGGTGCCAATATTGGAAAAGTATTGCTGAAAGCTCATGGAAATGATGTACGAACTCGGGCAAAAGCCAGGGCGGCTGCTGGCTCAGATGCCAGAATGAATGGATGCGAGCTGCCCGTTGTAATCAATTCGGGCAGTGGGAACCAAGGGCTTGCTGTTTCACTGCCTGTTATTGAATATGCGGAGAACTTGGGTGTGGGTAAGGAGAAGCTTTATCGTGCTCTCCTGTTAGCTAATTTAGTTACATTGCATGAAAAGGCTGGGATTGGCCGCTTGTCGGCATACTGCGGTGCTGTCAGCGCAGGGGCGGGAGCGGGAGCGGGAATTGCCTATCTGCATGGAGGTACCTATGATTGTATAGTGCATACAATCGTTAATGCGTTGGCTATTGCGTCTGGAATGGTATGCGATGGAGCAAAAGCTTCCTGTGCGGCAAAAATTGCAACGGCAGTAGAGGCGGGCATTTTAGGCTTTGAAATGTACCAACAGGGACAGCAATTTTATAACGGTGAAGGGCTAGTTGCTAAAGGAGTAGAAAATACCATTGACAATATCAGTCGTCTTGGCCGAGTTGGCATGAAGGAAACTGACCGAGTAATCATTCGTATGATGGTGGAGGCTGATTATGAGTAATACCTGCACTGGAGTCATGGATTGGGCGGTTGCTGCTTATCCAGAGTTATGTTCGGTAAGAGAGTACTTGCACCGGCATCCAGAATTGGGGCATCAGGAACAACAAACCACATCTTTTATTTGTGAAATGTTGAGATCTTATGATATTCCGATTTTAGACCTGGGCCTGTCGACAGGTGTGGCAGCAAAAATAAGCGGGGACCATCCCGGAAAGTTGTTGGCTATACGGGAGGATATCGATGCGCTGCCAATTCAAGAAGCTACAGGATTGTCATTTTCCTCCCAAGCTACTGGAATTAGTCATGCCTGCGGTCATGATATCCATACTACGGCGCTGTTAGGCTGCGCGCAGTACCTTGCGCAACAGCGGCACCAATTGCATGGCGAAGTCCTTCTTATTTTTCAATGTGCTGAAGAAACTTGCGATGGCGCACAGAGCATGTTGAAAAAAGGAATCTTTTCCCCAATTCCGGATGGTATTATTGGCTTTCACTGCGCACCAGCGCTTCCTCTTGGAACGATAGGGATTTTACCAGGTATCTGTAATGCAAGCTGTGATACTATTACAATAACAGTGAGTGGGACAGGGGGACATGGAGCACATCCAGAGGATTGTGTGGATCCTATTGTGATGAGCGCAGGACTGTTAATGCAACTGCAGACTGTGATTAGCCGTAATAATTGTGCAACAGATCCCTCAGTTCTAACTTTTGGTACGATTAGTGGAGGAACAGCTCCAAATATCATTCCAAATACGGTCACATTGTGTGGCACGCTTCGGACCTTTGATGATTCTGTCCGTCACGCTCATCTAAATCGTATCTGTCAACTAAGTCGAGACTTTTGTGTGGCAATGGGTGGACAGTGTACAGTAGCTATAGAGAAAGGGATGCCACCTTTAATCAATGAACCCAAGATTTGCGAACAGTTGGAGTCATCCGTAAAGCGTGTGTTGGGAGCAAAAAAAATAAATAAAAATTTAAAACCATCAATGGGCTCCGACGACTTTTCCTGTCTGTTGAATGCCTGTAACAATCATGGGGCACAATTTCTGCTTGGAACAGCTATAGAGAGCAAGCCTAATACATCACTCGGACTGCATGTGGCTGAAAATATATTTCCTTCTGAGACGTTGCCATATGGAGTTTCTGCTCTGGCGCAATTCGCGGTTGATTTCCTTTCGTTATGAGTAAAATTGTCTTTTTCCATTACAGAGGCAGCCGCATTTCTGCAACTCGTTCATCTTGACCCGTACATTCATGGCTTCCTGAGTGCATTCCACCGTGCATTTTCACCATCGGGATTTTATAGACCTCCAGCGTATCATCCGTACCCCCACCGCTGAGACACTTTCCTCGATGTGGACCGTTAGGGTGGACTTCCGCCTACTTCTCTACTAATGTGTCTTTGCGCTTGCGCCATGCCCGACGTGGTCTTAGAATAGGCGTTTCCGGGCGTTACCCCGTCATTCCACTTGTCGGAATATCAGTTCTATGAAACTGATTTATCTGTAAAGCTCCTTCCTATTCTTTATTAGATTTCAGCTTAACGCCTAACCTTTTCAGTTAGGAACGTGTCGCATATTCACAAACGCTGCTGACCAATCTTAAAAAACTTATTTACTAGCCACTCCTTACTGGCGGGGAGTGTACTGCTCACGGCCCGGGCTGACCGTTGGGCTGGCGCCGGTGCCGCATGGTCATCTCCGTGCTCATGAGTCTGCGGCTCAGCAGACGGATGTTTGGCCTATCGAGCGGGAGCGCCAGCACATTGGGAAGGTGGTGCAGGACAATCGGGCTGTGTACGTCTGTCGGGTTTGGGACGACGAACTGGGGGGAGCTGGCCTGGCACTTCAACAGTATGGCGGTCACCCTGAAGGAGACCAACAGGCGATGATCGAAAATCAACAGGAGCTGAACCAGGCCTAGATTCGGATGCTCCAGGCCTAGCTCAACTCCTACTTCTTGTGTAGCACTCTGGACACTATGAAGTGAATCAGCAAAACCAACCAGGTGCCCTCACGTCCACGGACCTGGTGGGCATCCTGCGCTTTTGTATCTCCCCGGACGAGTTCGTTCCCCTGAGGTATCTGAGCCACACGTTTAAAAAGAAGAGGGACTACACCGTTTTAAGTTACCTGACACGTTGCTGTATCCTCATGGTCAAGTAGTTGCTGCGTGACGTGTACGTCAAAGTGTACGAGGTGGCCGAGCTGGTGAGTTGCCGGAACATCACCCACTTCTCCGCCACCTTCAATCGGGTGGTGGGCGTCCCCCTCTGGGGATACCCAGGATACCTGCCGGCTAGGGCGACGAGACTGCCAAGCCCGTAGCGACGGAGCATATGGACTTTATCTGATCCGTGCCTCCGGGCGTTGCGAAATTTTTTAGCAGAGGCTCGATTCGAAAGAGCGTATACTGATAATCTAAGTAATTTTGTTTAGCCTGGACGGGGTGCTTGTGGGCACGGATATCCTCCATCATTTCCGCACTTAGCAGGAACTGGTCCGCCAGCTAGGGACCCCCGTCCCCCGGGAGCAGGGGGAGCGATGCCGGGGGTGTGCCAGCTGGACAGCCTGGACATTTTGATGGCGGGGGCGGACCGGCCCTTTTCCCTGACGGAGAAGTTGGCCTTGGCCTTGGGTAACAGGAACGTCGGCCGATTTTGGTACGCCCTATATCATGGACAACGCTGTCCTGGACCTGTACAGGCGGTTTTCCGCCCACCGCCGCATAGAGGATGCGACGTACGCGCAGGGCACAGAGAGACACAAAATACCCCACAGCCTCGGCTGTGGGGTATTTTATGAGAGACTCTACAGAAAAATGCCCCGGCATCGATGTGTCCCGGGCGGATACCGGCTGCGCAAGGAAGGGACGGATCAGCCGCCGCCTTTGTAGAGCCGTTCCAAAAGCGCATAATCGGCAGAAAAACGGGCCTGGAGGCCGGCGTATTCCACCTTGCGGGAGGAGTCAGGGGTCAAGCGGCTACGCACCTGATTCCATTGAGCGGCATCTTCCCGGCGGAGAAGGCCACAGGCCATGCCTCCCAGGAGGGCGCTGCCGATAGTCTCTGTTTCCACCTGCTCTGGAAGTAGCAGCTCCCGCCCCAGCACGTCACAGAGAATTTGACTCCAAACGAGACTTTTTGCCCCGCCGCCGCCCAGATACACAGGGTCTTCACACAGACCGCCGCATTGAGCGAGTAAAGCCTGATTTTCTCCCAGGGACAGGGCGACCCCCTCCATCACGGCCCGGATCAGGTGGCCCGGCGTGTGGTAGGCCTCCAGCCCCAGAAAGGTGCCCCGCACAGCCTCACTCCAGTGGGGGCAGCTAGCTCCGTTGAGGAACGGGAAAAAACGCAGCCCCTCGCTGCCGGGAGGTACCTGTTCCGCCAAGCGGTTGAGCTGGTCGTAGCTGACGTCCTGGATGTCCCTGCCGGAAAGAAGGAGGCTGCGGACCCATTTCAAAGCGGTGCCCGCATTGTTGACCGGAGTCATGCTTATTTTTTGGCGTCCGTCCCAGGAGAGCGTGTTTAAAAAGCGGCAGTCCCATTGGGACACTGCGGCGGCGAACCGCCCCACGCTTCCCATGATGAGGACATCGCCCGGAGTCCCGCCAGAGAGTCCTAGCATGGCGCAAATAGTGTCGATTCCGCCTGTTGCCACAGGGATACCCTGGGGCAGGCCGCAGCCATCGAGGGTATGCCCCAGCAGAGCGTGGGGGGGAAGCAGGGCAGGCTGCTCTACTTCAAGCAGGCCGAAGTACCGCCAGAGCTCACCATCCCAGACCCCGGTCTCTGGACAATACAATAGCGTGGTGGCCGCACGAGTTATGTCCATGGTATATTTTCCGGTAAGACGCGCCGCTAGGTAACTGGTGGGATTACACAGGCGCTTGGCCTGTGCTAGGCGTTCACCCTCGTACGTCTGGAGCCATTTCAGCGTTGGCCCCCACTGATAGCCAGGGGCGTTTCGGTTGCCCGTTCTGGAGAACAGCCAGTCGTCACCCAGTTCCCGCCCTACCTGGGCGACCATCTCCGCCCCGCGCTTGTCAAGCTGCATAATGGCCGGAAATACGGCGGAAAAGTGTTCATCAGTGAGAACCATGGCATTGGCGCTGCTGATACCCAGACAGGCAACCTGTTTCAACTCAAACTGGGCGGACAGCTCCTTAAAACAGCTTTGTAGACTCTGCCACCAAATCATAGGGTTCAGAGTGGCCTGCCCGTTTGGTCCATAGTCGATGGCATATTCACGATAGGCGTAGCCCACTCGGCGGCCATCAGGAACATAGAGGGCAACCTTCAGCCCGGTGGAGCCCACGTCAACGCCCGCTAAAAGTATCATGGTTCGTCCTCCTCATGAAACAGTACACGGGTGGCCTGATACGCCTTTTGGAATCGCCGGTAGTGCCGCCCGTAAACGGAACCCAGCGCCGGGTCCGGGTGGTAAAGAACCTCCTCCGTGTCCCTGGGCGGCTTGGGCGCCGGGACCCCGGCGGCCTCCATGGCCACATAAGCGGAGCCCAGCACGGCCGCGTCGAAGGTGGTTTTTCTGGCACAGATGGTCCGTCCCAGCACGTCCGCCTTGATTTGAGACCAGAGCGCGCTGTTGTAACCTCCGCCGGTTCCCAGAATAACGTCGGACTGCTGTTGATTCAAAGGAAATTCCTCCAAAATGGTGCGCAGGGCGTAGGCGGTCCCCTCCAGGATGGCGCGCAGCAGGTCCTTCTTCCCGGTGGCGCTGGAAAAGCCCAGACACACGCCCCGCAGGCGGCTGTCCCACAAAGGGGCCCGCTCCCCGTTGAGATAAGGCAGAAACAGCACGCCGCCCGCGCCCGGTGGGGATTCCTGAGCCAGACGGCTGTAGGTTTGAAAGCACTCCGGGTCCGCCAGCCGGTCCACCTGATCCCGGTACCACTTCAGGGAGCCTCCCGAGCAGGAGGTGCTCCCCTTTAAAAACCACTTGTCCTCCCGAACGTGCTTCATAAGCGACAGGTTGGGACAAAACCGGGGGTTGGAGAGAATCACCCCGATGCCCGAGGAGGTGCCGGACATCTCAAAGACGTCCCCATCGGCTGACAGGCCCAACCCAAGCGGGGCGGCCGACCCGTCCACACAGCCGGCGGCCACTATGGTCCGGGGCGGAAGCCCCCACAGCCGGGCGATCTCGGGACGTATGACGCCCGCCGCCGTGCCGCAGGCGACCACCGGCGGCATCTTATCCAGATCGAGGTCCAGCCGGTTAAAGATGCCCCGGTCCCAGTTGAGGGTGTAGACGTTCATAAGCTGCGTCAGGTTGGCGTTGGTCACATCCACCAGCCGGCTGCCCGTCAGCTGATAGACGAGCCAGCCGTTGATCGGAAGGTAGCTGTCCGTCCGGGCGTAGTCCTGAGGGTGATACCGCTTCTGCCACGCCAGTTTGGAGAGCATATAGTAGGGATCGATCCGGTTGCAGGAGTATTGATGGATATATTCCGCGTGCTCCTGCAGCACCCCGCGGCACACCGGCTGCGCCCGACGGTCCATCCAGATCAGGCCGCGCCCCACCGGATGCCCGTGGCGGTCCACCCCAAACAGGGTGGGGGCCTGACAGCTCACGGAGACGGCCTGCACCGCCCGGGCGAGATGGGGCGCCTGCTTGACCAGCGCCTGCACCGCCCGGGTGGCCGCGTTCCACCAGTCGAAGGCATCCTGCTCTGCCTGTCCGTCCGGGCCGTAGAAGGTGGGGTACTCGGCCGAGGTCTGCAGCAGACCCCGGCCGTCGGAAGAGACGAAGCCGGCCTTGACGCTGCTGGTCCCCACGTCGATGCCCAGGAAGGTCGGCTCACTGGATGACATGGATCGGTTTCCCCGTTTCAAAGTAGGCCGTTACGTCCTCCATCACGATTCGGGTCTGCTGGGCAATGATATCCCGGGAGGCCCCGCCGATGTGGGGGGTCAGGATGATGTTGTCCAGGGTCAGGAACTTAGAGTCGTGGAGCATAGGCTCATGGACCTGGGCATCCAGGGCGGCGCAGGCAATTTTGCCGCCGGCGAGGGCCTCATACAAGGCGTCCTCGTCCACCAGGGCGCCCCGGGCTGTGTTGATGAGAATACCGGTGGGCTTCATGTGCTGCAGGGCGGCCCGGTTTACCATCCCCCGCGTGGTATCGGACAGCTTACAGTGCAGGCTGACCACGTCGGCGGTGGAGAACAGCTCCTCCCAGCCCACACTGGTCACGCCCTCGGGCCACTGGGTGAGGAAGGGGTCATAGGCAATGAGCTTCACGTCAAAGCCGGACAAAAGCTTAGCCACCCGGCGGGCGATGGCCCCGTAGCCCACCAGACCTACGGTTTTGCCGCACAGCTCGTATCCGTCGAAGGTCTTGAAGGACGTGTTGCCGGCGATGTCCCAGGGGACCCTGTCCCACTGCTGGGACATAATGTAGTGATGGGTCTTGGGGATATGACGCAAAGCGGAGATCATCAGGCCAACCGCCAGCTCCGCCACCGCGTTGGCGTTCCGGCCCGGAGCGCTGGTGACCCAGACGCTGTGGCGCCGGACGGCCTGCCGGTCGATGTTCTCCACGCCCCCGCGGGAGCAGGCGATCAGCTTCAGATTGGGCAGATGATCCAGGACGTAATCGTTGATCTCTTCATAGCAAATGACCATGATCTCGCAGTCGGAGGCGGCCTTCACCAGCTCCTCCGGCGTCAGCTTTTTTCCGGTATGCCCCCAGCCCCCCAGCTTGATCTGGGCGTACTGGGCGAGCTGATCCAGCCCCTCCTGGGTCAGCTGTGCAGAAACGAATGCTTTCACAGATTATGCTCTCCTTTTCCCCTGGCTTAGGCCCAGGGGTCCATTATGGTTTTTACGCCGACGTAGTTGGCCTTCATTTCAAATGCGGTGCGCCACTCCTCCAGGGGGAAGCAGCCGGAGATCATCCCCTCGGTGCTCACCTTGCCGGAGGACAGCAGCCGGAACACCTCGGCCTGATTGACGGCGGAGGAGGAGGAAGACCCGGTGAGTATGATCTCCTTGTAGTGGATGGTGTTGGGATCGATGGTGATCTTGCTGCCCACGGGCATGCCGGCAAAGATGACCACCCGGCCCCCCTTCTTGACGTAATCCAGGGACTGCTCCAGGGCGCTGGTCACGCCTACGTCCACGATGACGGCGTCGGCGCCCTGCCCGCCGGTCTGTTCAAGGATGACCGCCTTGGCGTCCTGGGCGGCTGGGTCGATGACAAGGTCCGCCCCCATCTCCAGCGCCATTTTGCGCTTTTCCGGAATGGGTTCAATGACGATCCGGCGGGCCAGGTCCACGCTCCTGGACAACTGGGTGTGGAACAGGCCTATGGGGCCCGCGCCGATGATGACAAAGGTCTCCCCGTCCCGCAGACCGGCCTGCTGCATCCCGTGATAGGCGGCGGCGATGGGCTCCGAGATGGCGGCGATTTCGTCCGAGACGTTGTCCGGGATGGGCACCACGTTTCCGCACTCAATGGCCCGCTTGGGAATTTTGACATACTGCGCAAAGCCGCCGTCAATCTCATAGCCGATGGTGGTGCGGTTGGCGCAGATATTTGTTCTGCCCTCCCGGCAGCAGTAGCAGTGGCCGCAGTAGAGCATGGGGTATACGCTGACACGCTGCCCCAGCTGATAGCCCTTCACATGGCTGCCCAGCCGCTCGATGGTTCCGGAAAACTCGTGTCCGGTGATTCGCGGCGCGGCGATTACCTTGGTCCCCTGATAGATGCGGTTGTCCGTGCCGCATACGCCGGCAAAGCGGACTCTGACAAGCATCTCGTCTTCCCCGCATTGGGGGATGGGGACCTCCTTCACCTCAAATTGCTTAGGACCTTGAAAAACCAGGGCCTTCATAAAGTTCGGCTCCATGCCGCTGCCTCCTTTTAAATAAACGTGTTTCAATTATAGGGTGATTTTCTTCAGCAGATGCGCTACGTTCTCCTCCGAGAGGATATGCAGCCTGCCTGCGCCTAGGGCGAGCAGAATGGCGTTGTTCTCTACCTCATTGGCCATAGACACAGCCGCCTCCATATCCTTTCCAACCGCAACCACGCCATGGTTGGCTAGCAGGACGGCGTTGGAGCGCTGGAGCCCCTCCTCCACAAAGCGGCCCAGCTG
This sequence comes from Flintibacter sp. HCN-6482, assembly GCF_037892565.1. NCBI lineage: Bacteria > Bacillati > Bacillota > Clostridia > Eubacteriales > Flintibacter > Flintibacter sp. HCN-6482. The sequence goes on from NZ_JBBKBK010000002.1 coordinate 253,223, forward strand.
CTCTGAGCCAGGGTGGGCATAGCCCTTGACCTCCACCAGGCCCACTTTGGCTGCCACACTGGGGGTGCAGATAGGCATTACGGTGCCCGGCTCCACGGTGCTGGCATAGGCCACTGCGTAGACGGAGTGAGTGTGGCACACGGCGTGCACATTAGGCCGGGTTCGGTAGACTGCCAAATGGAGCGGGACTTCCTTGGTAGGCTTGTTGCCGCTGAGCAGGTTGCCCTGCATGTCACACCGGCTGATACACTCCGGCGTCATATGGCCCAAGAAAAATCCGGTGGGGGTAAGCAGCACTGTACCGTCTGAAAGCCGGATGGACAGATTCCCCCCGCTCCCTTTGACCAGGCCCTGATCATAGAGCTCTTTGCCCCATTGGACCAGGGAGAGACGGGCCAGATGTTCTTCTTGATACAATACTTGTTCACTCATAATAAACGCTCCTTTATCAATACCGGACCGCTGATGCGGGTATGGGCGTCAGAACGGGCCGTTTGGGATGATTACGCCAGCAGTCCAGGTACGAACAACACCAAGGACGGGAACAGGGTCACGAGCAGCAGGCAGGCCAGCAGCGGGATATAGAAGGGCAGCACCGATTTAATCATCTGCTCCAGCGGCAGGTTGGCAACCCGGGATACAGTGAACAGGCACATGCCAACAGGAGGCGTCAGAAGGCCGATCATTAAGTTCAGCACCATCACGAGGCCCAGGTGGGTGGGATCGATGCCGACTGCCGTAATCAGAGGCCAGATGGCCGGGGTCAGGATCAAAATGGCCGCGTTTGCATCCATGAAGCAGCCAATGATAAGAAAAATCACGTTTAAGATCAACAAGACTACTACGGGGCTGGTGGTAAAGCCGGACACCGCTTTGACCAGCAGAGCGGGGATCTGGGCCCGGGTAAGCAGATAGCCGTACATATTTGAGATACAGACGATAAACAGGATACCGGCTGACTCCCGGGCCGTCTCTATGATGATGCCCCATAGCTGGGAAAGCTTCACCTCCCGGTAGATGAACACCGTCAGAATGAAGGCGTAGACAGCAGATACAACGGCGGCCTCGGTGGCGGTAAACACGCCGGAGAGCATCCCGCCGATCAGGATGACTGGAGTTAACAGAGAGAGCACCGCCTTGCGAAAATCATCCCAGATCTGACGCAACGTGGGGAAAGGCATCTTTGGATAGTGTCGCCGTACGGAGATGATGTAGATGGCTATGCTCAGTCCGATGGCCATCAAAATACCCGGTACAATTCCAGCAATCAGCAGATTGGATACAGACACGTTGCTGGCCACGCAGGCGTAAACGATAAGGGGAATGCTGGGCGGGATGATGGGTCCGATGGTAGAGGAGGCGGCGGTAACAGCGGCGGAAAAGCCTTTGTCAAACCCGGCGTCCTCCATGGCCTTGATCTCAATGCTGCCAAGCCCGGCTGCGTCCGCCACGGCGGAGCCGCTCATGCCAGCGAATACCACGCTGGCCAGTACATTGGCATGGCCCAGCCCGCCGGGAATCCAGCCGATGACGGTGTTGCAGAAGCGAAAGATGCGGTTGGTGATCCCGCCGGTGTTCATGAGCTTTCCAGCCAGCAGGAAAAAGGGGATCGCCATGAGCACAAAGCTGTTTCCCGAATTGACCACCTTTTGAGCCAAGGTGTGGAAGGGGAAGTCGGCGAAGCCGTTGTTCATTACCAGCACGACCATGCATACCGTACCGATGGCGTAGGGCACGCCGAACCCCAGGCAGAACAGCAGGATCAACAGCACGACAAAGACAAAAAGTTTTAACGCCATAGCTCAGCCGGCAACTCCTTTCTTGGGAAACATCGTATGATAGAACTCAATGTTCTGGACGACAAGATAAAAGATCATTACGGGGGCCGCAAGGATGAGAGGAATGTACAAAAGCTGGTAATTCCAGATGGGCACAGTGGAAAAGGTCATCATTTTCACTGTGTTCCAGGACTGAATGCAGCCGACGAACAGGCACAGGTTAAACAGAATTTCGACTGCATGGATGACTGTGAGCAGTATAAACCGGGGAGTATTTCTCATCCGCTGGATAAAAATGGTGGTGGATACTTGGCCGCCCTCACACTCCACGATGGCAGAACCCAAAAAAATAATCCACACAAAGCAAAGCCGGGCCATCTCCTCGGTCCAGGGCACACTGATGTTGATAACAAACCGACAGAAGATCTGGGTTACCACCAGAGCCACCATGATCAGCATAACTAAAAAGACGCCCAGTCTAATGGGCTTAATCAACTGTTTGGATAGCTTGTCTAACATAATTTTATCCTCATTCATGTCCGGAAGAGGGCCCCTGCCCGCATACCGTGAGAGACATCGGCAGACAGGGACCCCCAATTATCGCAATCAGCCTTCCAGCAGGGAGTAGACGTAATCCTTGGCGGTGTCATTCAGCGGCTCGGCCGCAAGCTGGATGCCGGGGATGGCGGCCTGCTGCCAAGCGTCAAAGTCCACGTCCACGATTGTCATCCCGCCGGCGGCCAGCTCCTGCTCATAGTAGGCGGTTTTTTCCTCCGCAATTTCAGCACAGTAATCAGAGCACTCATCGGCCGTTGACTGGATAAGGTCCCGGTAGCTCTGAGGCAGGCTCTGCCAGAAGTCTTCGTTGAAGCACCAATAGAAATACTGGTATACATGGTTTGTCTTCATCATATAGGAGTTGACTTCCTGGATGTTGGCGGTGTAAGCGGTAGCCGCTGGATTCTCCTGGCCGTCCACAACGCCGTTTTGCAGGGCGGTGTAGGTCTCGTTCCAGTTGATCGCGGTGCAGTTAGCGCCCAGGGATTTCCATACTGTGAGCCAGGAGGTGGTCTCGGGCAGACGCAGCTTGAAGCCATTTAGCTGGGAGGGCTCGGAAATCTCATAGTCGGCGGACAGACAGCGGCTGCCTCGTGTCAGCAGATCAATCATGCGGATGTTGGAGGTGGAGATGGACAGCTCCTGCATCTCATCCCAGTATTTATACCAGTACGCCTCTACATCCTCCATGCTTTTGAACAGGAAGGGAATGGCGGTGGCATCCCACTCGGCAAGGATATTGCCAGAGTACAGGGTGGACAAAATGGCGCATTCAATTTCACCGGTGCTCAGCTGGGTCACATTTTCCGCTTCGGTGCCCAAGGTGCCGTTCTCAAAGACATTGACGGTAATTGCGCTGCCGCTGGCCTCTTCAATCTTGGTCTTGAACAGCTTGACAGCCTCGTCGTGAATTCCGTCAGCCGTATGCAGGGCGATATTGATTTCCACGTCCTGGTCAAACTCGCTGGCAGTACCGGGGTTGGAGGTAGAGGCGCTGGAAGCTGAGCCGGGCTGCTCGGATTTTGAGTCGGAGCCTGAGGGCTCCTTGGGGCTGCAGGCCGTCAAAGACAGTGCCAGGGACAGTGCCAATACAAGTGCGGTCATTCTTTTCATCTTTTTTACTCCTTTTCTTTTTCCTTGTGATGCATCTTCCAGAATTGAACTTCTGCGTATCTTAATTAATCATAGCATGGAACAGTCGGGCACTCCTATGTCCGGTAGCTCAAAAGAATACCCAAAACCTTGTGCCAGTAGCACAAGGTTTTGGGTATTCTTTCTATTATAACCAGTTTTAAAAGAATAAATTTGGGCAATTAAACAATGCGGTATTACTGGCACTGTTGGAGATAGTAGAGAAGATTGTTAACAAAATCACGATCTTTTGGATTTTTTACAGGATTTATATTGAGAGATGTTTTAATTTTATCCAACCGGAAGGCGGTTGTGTTTTTGTGGATAAACAGCTTCTGACTAGCTTGAATAAAGTTATAATTACACGACTCCAGAGTGCCGATCAGATCGGGGAAATACTCCAGCGTATTGGCGTCGATCAGCTCTGCGTAGGTCTGGAATACGCTGCGGTGTACCTCGTTGGGGACAAGGCTGCGCAGATATTGGTCCGTGAAATCATAAAACCAATTCAGCTCCTCCCGACACTTTGCGGATGTCACCAGCCATACCGCGTGCTGGTAGGCCTCCCGGTAACGGATCAGCTTGTCCTGAATGGTCCCAATGTTGAACTGCACCCGGACCCCCATATCCATCAGCTCCCTGCGCCACCACTTTAAGTATTCCTCCACCATATAGCGGTAATTAGCCAAAAGGCCCTTGTCACGCTCCAAGTGTTTAAAGACCGCAATTCGGTTGCTACGGCTGATGGCCACGATATCCTGCTCACTGGCCAGGGGGTTGGATGCACTGCGCTGGACGAGTTGGGTAAAATCACTTTTGGGCTCCGTAACAATAAAAATAGAAATCCGCAGACAGTCGGCCTGTATGCCCAGCTTCTCTGCCCGGGAGATCAGCACCTCCTTGGAGATGTGTTCACCATACATGAGCGCCTGGCAAAAAATGTCCCGGCTGTTGTTGTACTTTTGAAAGCTTTCGTACTGGGACTCGTACGCCAGCATTGTCTCCAGCGTGAGCTTTACTACTTCAGCGACGGAGTGTATGCTGTCGGGGGGACCGGAAACACCCACGGCACCCACCCGCGCACCGTTTTCTTTTACGACAAAAATGACACCCTGTGGTATTCCAAGGGTATCCAGACTTTTTTCCACGTTGACAAAATCCCGATTGCCCTTGATCAGATCGTAGGCTATTTTATGAAAGGAACCCACGCATTTGTGGTTTAGACTGGCCTGAATCACGCCCTTTTGGTCTATGACATCCACAAACAGATTGGTGCCCTCACGCAACTTTGCCACAAGCTGTTCTGCTACTTTCCGGCTTATCATATCAAACCCTCGTTTTTTCTGTACACAGTAAAATGGCGGATTCCGCTCGACATCATAAATATAAGCTGTCAAAGCCGCTTTGTCAAACCGTGAAGGGCTGGTAAAAGTTTCATGGCCTGTGACGACTCAGTCAACCATGGCGCAAGCTTTTCCGCAGACGGGGGAGTGCTTTTACTTGTTGCTTAATATATCTTACATTGTCGCGTTTGAAAAAATTATAGAAGATTTTGATGATGATAATATATTTTGATTGATAACTGACATAATCAGGGCGGGGACATCGTTATAGATGTCCCCGCCTTGTACGTTAGTCCTTTTTCGCTTTGTCCTGTTCCTGCTGCGCTTTCCACTCGACAGACTTCAGCCGTGCTTACTTACTCTCAAAAAACTTATATCTCTGGGAATAGCGGTAATCCTCTCCTAAAAGAGCCATTTCCCTGGTGGAAATACAGAAGGGAGGCCCCATGGTCAGTGGGAAAGGTCAGACAAACCAATCAGTCCATAGGCGGATTTCGCCGTCTGGACAGCTCGAAGGATCGCCATCTCCATGGCCTGAGCGGCCAGGGCACCCACCAGATTGACGTCACCCGGAACAGAGCCCACGGAGAGAGCATAGATGCTGTCTCCGTCAGCGGTGGTGTGAACCGGGCGAATGGCCCTGGCATAGCCGTTGTGGGCCATACCAGCAATCTTGGTCAGAGGGGTTTTGGAAAATTGTGCGTTGGTGACGATAATGCCTAACGTAGTATTGCCAGTAAACAGATTCCCGGTTGGAGAAGCATCGGAAAACAGCTCATCCAAGGTGCAGGACAGCCCTGATTTCTTCTTATCAAGCAGCCCGGCGACCACTTTTCCGTCGGGGCTATACACATCACCCAGCGCATTCACCGCCACCAGGGCGCCCACCTTAACAGGGCCGGCCTGAAGGGCAAAGGTGCCGAAACCTGATTTCATCGCCCTGTCCATTCCACGGTACTTTCCAATGGAGCAGCCGGTGCCGGCGCCCACATTCCCAAGGGCGGGGGCGGACCGGCTGGCGTTCTCACAGGCCTGATAGGCCATGTCCGCAGTGGGCCGCACCTCCTTGCTGCCAACACCCAGGTCAAACAGGCAAGACTGACTTACCAGGGGGACTTTGGCCACCCCTGTGTCAAAGCCGATGCCTCGCTCCTCCAGATACCGCTGGACTCCGCCGGCGGCATCCAGACCAAAGGCGCTGCCACCGGACAGCAGTACCGCGTTGATCCCCTCGGCGGCAGCCACAGGATTCAATATTTGGGACTCGCGGGAGGCCGGGCCGCCGCCCCGGACATCCAGTCCGGCGGGGCTCATCCGGTCGCAGAGGATGACAGTGCATCCAGTGGCTCCCTCCAAATCTTGGGCGTGACCGACCTGAAAGCCGCCCACATCCATAATCCCGATCTCTTGCATGACCTCTCCCCCTTCACTGTTTCAGCACGACGCGCAGAGCCTTACAGACAGAGCCACTGATGACGCAGCCCAGCGCGGCTTCGATCAGGGCCTGGACCCCCACGTAGGCGGCCACAAATAGCAGGATGTTATCCTGGAACTTAGCCATCAGCTCCTCGCCCAGAAGCGCTTGGAGGGTGGGGGCGTTCAAAAAGATCAGGACCAGCACCGTCATGTAGAAAAGGGTGTTCAGCAGCGGAGCCGCAATGCCGCCGATGTAATAGGAGATCGTCTTTCCCCGGTCCAGTCTGCTGGCGGCCCGGTATATCCAGCCCACGCAGATACCCATCAGGATGCGAGGAATGATAGTATTGATGAAGCTGAGAACTACCACTATACCGCCGGTGTAGCCCGCAAGGAACAGGGTGCTGAACCCAGTTTTGATGGCGGTATAGAAGCTGATACAGCCCATCACACCGCCCAGAACTCCCCCAGCTAAAGGCCCAAGCATCATCGCGCCCACAGCCACTGGTACAGTCATGATCGACGCGTACTGTCCAGGTAGAGGGATCATCGCCAGTCCTGTAATGTTCATCATCAGCAGGATCCCGACGAGCAGGGCCAATTCGATCAGGTACGTGAGATTGGTTTTTGCCTTTTCCATATTCAGTTCCTCCTGCTGCCGCTCCGCCATATTGCGGATGCAGCGCAATTTTTTGGGCGTTCTTCATATCAAGAAGAACGCTGGAATGCCAAGGGCAGTATACCCTACTTTGTACTCTTTTGCAAGAGGCGAGGGACCTTTTTACGATTTACTCTTGCGGGAAGGGACGCGGCATGATAGGATATTTGAGAGAGAAAAATAAGGAGGCATTTGCCAATGAAACAGGATATGATCGTCATTCTGGATCTGGGCAGTGAGGAAAATCCTAGACTGGCCCGTGAAATCCGTGCCCTTGGCGTGTACAGTGAGATACACCCCCACGACATCACGCTGGCCGAGCTGAGAGCCCTGCCCAATGTCAAGGGTATCATCCTGAACGGGGGCCCCAACCGGGTGGTGGATGGTGTGGAGATTGACGTGTCCCAGGACATCTACAACTGCGATATCCCTGCGTTGCTGGTAGACCACAAGGGAGATGCCCCTTGGCCGGAGAATGCAGAGGAACGCAAGCAGGCTCTGTCCAACTTTATTTTTACCATCTGTGGGGCAGAAGCCAACTGGAATATGGAGAACTTTATTGCCGACCAGGTGGAGCTCATCCGCCAGCAGGTGGGCGGTAAAAAGGTGCTGCTGGCCCTGTCCGGAGGAGTGGACTCCTCTGTGGTGGCCGCTCTGCTCATTAAGGCCATCGGCAAACAGCTCACCTGTGTGCATGTGAACCACGGCCTGCTGCGTAAGGGGGAGCCCGAACAGGTGGTCAAGGTCTTCCGTGAGGAACTGGGCGCCAATCTGGTCTACGTGGACGCGGTGGACCGCTTCCTGGACAAGCTGGCCGGGGTAGCTGATCCGGAACAGAAGCGTAAGATCATTGGAGCGGAGTTCATCCGCGTCTTTGAGGAGGAGGCCCGAAAATTGGAGGGTATCCAATTCCTGGGTCAGGGGACCATCTACCCTGATATCATCGAGAGCGGAACCAAAACCGTCAAGGCGGTCAAGAGCCACCACAACGTGGGCGGTCTGCCGGAGGATCTGAACTTTGCGCTGGTAGAGCCGCTAAAGATGCTGTTCAAGGATGAGGTGCGGGCCTGTGGTAAGGCTCTGGGCCTACCCGATTCCATGGTGTACCGCCAGCCCTTCCCCGGTCCTGGCCTGGGAGTGCGCTGCCTGGGCGCGATTACTCGAGATCGCCTGGAGGCTGTCCGGGAGTCGGATGCCATTCTTCGGGAGGAGTTCGCCAAAAACGGCTTGGAGGGGAAGGTATGGCAGTACTTTACCGCCATTCCCGACCTGAAGAGCGTGGGCGTCCGGGAGAACAAGCGGGCCGACGAGTGGTGCGTCATTATCCGGGCTGTCAATACCGTGGACGCCATGACCGCCACAGTGGAGAATGTGCCCTTCGACTTGCTCCAGCATATCACAGCCCGCATTACCAGCGAGGTAAAGGGAGTCAATCGAGTGCTGTTTGACCTGACACCAAAGCCTACTGGCACCATAGAGTGGGAATGACCGTCAAAACGGCGCAAACCCGCATGAATACAGGCTTTTTTGCCCGTCCGCAAGGCTCTTGATACTGGATTGATACTATTCGTGTCTGCCCGGTACTCCCAAGAGAATAATCCCAAAAGGACAAGCAAAACCGCCCTGCTGAACGACAAATTCAGCAGGGCGGTTTTTTGCTTGTCTTATTTATTTTTCCGCCAGGTGACGTAATACTGGCTTTCCTTGCCATCGTCACAGGTACGGGGCCAGTTCAGTTTCCATTCAAAGTATTCGTCCCTTGTGATTTCCCCGGCGTGTAACTCCTGTTGACGCAAGAGCCATTCGTGCATGAACTCATCTACAAGCCCATAGTTGAAGTAAATGCCCACGGGAGGTTGTGCGGGCCAGTCGTAACTGTCGTTATACTGGACAACGGTTTCTTCTTTGATTTTACCGGGGACACGGACAAGCGGAAACAGGCAGATAGAGCCGGGGCTGTCCTCGTCGAGCCAGAAGAATGTGCGCATGAAGTCCTCAGCACAGCCGGGTCGAATGGTATAGAAGTTCTGGCGGTCTACCCGCAGCGCCTCCGCTATCTTATCCAGCAACTCCCGCTTGGGCACACGGTAATTCGTCTCGTACTGTGCGATACGGTTGTCCGCTCCCTTTTCCTCAAAGCCGATGGCGATCCCTAATTCCTTTTGCGTCATGCCTCGAAAAGTGCGGATTTTCTTTATTTTATCTCCAACTGTCATTATGTAACACCGCCTTTGAAAATAGTATAGCGCAAAAAAGCGAAATACGCAAGATAAAGTTTAACAAAAATGCGAATTAAATTCTTGACATTAACTCTGATGTTAATGTATAATGAGGGTGTAGTCATTAACATATTTGCGAAATATAAATAAGGAGGTGCAGAACATGAGCAAGGAACTGTTTGTAAAAGCGGAGGAGGTAGCCAGCGAACTGGGTATCTCCAAGCCCTACGCCTACAAACTGGTGCGCGAGATGAACGAGGAACTGAAAGAGAAAGGTTTTATCACCATCCCCGGACGGGTGAGCAGGCGCTACTTCGAGGAAAAATTCTACGGACTGCGGGACAGGCAGTAAGGAGGGAACGACAATGCCAGCATACAAAGACAAGGCAAAGGGTACATGGTATGCGTCCTTTTACTACGAGGACTGGACAGGCAAAAAGGTCAAGAAGATGAAACGGGGCTTTCCCACCAAGCGGGAGGCGTTGGAGTGGGAGCGGACATTCCTGCAACAGCAGACCGCCGATCTGGAAATGACCTTTGAGAACTTTGTGGCCGTCTATGTGGCGGACATGAAGGGCCGTATCAAGGAAAACACCTGGGGCACGAAAGAACATATCCTCTACAAGAAGTTGGTGCCCTACTTCGGCAAACGGAAGATGTGTGACATACACTCGAAAGAGGTCATGGCGTGGCAGAATGAAATGCTCAACCACCGGGATGAAAAGGGCAAACCCTATTCCCCGGTGTACCTGAAAACGCTCCATAATCAGTTGAGCGCCGTGTTCAATCATGCGGTGCGGCACTACAATCTGAAAGTCAATCCAGCCGCCCAGGTGGGCAACATGGGCAAGGCCAAGGGCCGGGAAATGCTGTTCTGGACAAAGGCGGAGTACCTGAAATTTGCCGAGGCCATGATGGACAAGCCGCTGTCCTACTACGCCTTTGAAATGCTCTACTGGTGCGGCGTACGGGAGGGGGAACTGCTGGCCCTCACCCCGGCGGACTTCGATTTTGAAAAGCAGGCTGTTACCATCTCAAAGTCCTACCAGCGTATCAAGGGCCGGGATGTTATCACCGACCCCAAGACGCCAAAGAGTAACCGGGTCATTCAAATGCCTTCTTTCCTCTGTGACGAAATGCAGGACTATATCAAAAGCCTGTACGCCGTGGAGCCGACAGACCGCATTTTCACGGTGACGAAATCCTACCTCCACCGGGAGATGGACAGGGGAGCGAAAGAGGCCGGGGTCAAGCGGATCAGAATACACGACCTGCGGCACAGTCACATTTCCCTGCTGATTGACATGGGTTTTACGGCCCTGGCAATCGCTGACCGGGTGGGGCATGAGAGCATTGATATTACCTACCGCTACGCCCACCTGTTCCCCACCCGGCAGGCGGAGATGGCGGACAGGCTGGACATGGAGAGAAAGGGGGCCTAAATCATGTCAGCGAAAAATCTTGATAACCACAATCGCTGGAGAAATCGTCAGGTAGCGTTCAGACTATCGCCGGAGGAGGCCGATTTACTGGACACCTATGTGTGTCTGTCGGGGCTGACGAAACAGGACTATATCACCCGGCGACTCTTGTGCCGGGAGGTGATAGTGCAAGGCAATCCACGGGTCTACAAGGCATTGCGGAACGAGTGTGCCGCTGTACTGACGGAACTGCAACGGATAGAGGCCGGGGGTGGTGTGGACGGCGAACTGCTGGACACCATTCAACAGATCGCCGCCATCATGGACGGCATGAGGGGGGATTGATAGATGGATAGAGGAAAAGAGAAAACGACTGCCCCATATCCGCCTGTTGGCGCAGACGGGGGACAGCCGCTCTCACAAAAACCTGACCAAAGTATAGCAGAGGAACAGACCGAACACAAGCCCCAAGAGCGGGATTTTAGGGAAATCCTGCGGCAGATAGACCGGGTCAATGACCCGGCCTATCTGCCCTCTCTCTCCATGAACGAACTTTATGACCATGTGTTTCCCAGCAAGCCCCCCGTGGTGGAGGGCTTGCTCTATCCGGGGGTGTACCTCTTTGTGGGCGCTCCCAAAGTCGGCAAGTCCTTCCTCATGGCCCAACTTGCCTATCATGTGAGTATGGGCCTCCCCTTGTGGGGGTACGAAGTCCGCCGGGGTGCCGTCCTCTATCTGGCCCTGGAGGACGATTACCCCCGCTTGCAGGAGCGCCTATACCGAATGTTCGGGGCAGACAGCGCCGGGGGGCTGTTCCTCTCCATCAGTGCCCACACGCTGGGCGGCGGTTTGGAAAAGCAGTTGGAGGGCTTTGTCCAAGAACACCCGGACACCCGGCTTATCATCATCGACACCCTGCAAAAAATCCGGGAGACCGGGGACGAAAGGTACAGTTATGCCAGCGACTATGAGGTGATAACCAAACTGAAACGGTTTGCTGACGCAAGCGGGGTCTGCGTCCTGCTGGTACACCATACACGGAAACAACAGGCCGATGACAGGTTTGACAAAATCTCCGGCACCAATGGCCTGATGGGGGCGGCAGACGGGGCCATTCTGCTCCAAAAGGAGCGGAGGACAGACAGCGCCGCCACGCTGGATATTTCCGGGCGTGACCTGCAAGACCAAAGGCTATATCTGAAAAAAGACGAGGAGCGGCTTGTGTGGGAGTTGGAGCGGCGGGAGACGGAACTGCACAAGGAGCCGCCCGACCCAGTTTTAGAGGCCGTGGCCGCTCTGGTGACGGCGGAGCGGCCCGAATGGAACGGGACAGCCACCGACCTTGCCGCTGTCCTGGGACTGGATATTCAGCCCAATGCGTTGACAAAGCGGCTGAATGTCCGGGCCGGGAAGTTGCTCCTTGACTTCCATATCGGCTATACAAACACCCATATCCGCACCGGGAGCCGTATCAGGCTGGTATGGGTAGAGGAAGTGTGACGATGGTGACGGTTGTGACGATGAAATAGAGAACGGGGCGGTGCCTGAAACATCGTCACCATCGTCACAACCGTCACGAGGAGCGGGGGCGAAAGTCAAGGGGGCATACCTGCGGGTGGAGATTGCCGCAAGGCAATACAACCCGTACCCCTTGACTTTCGGCCCACGGACAACACTCACCGGGTGGGAGGAAAGCCGCTGGCCTTTCCTCCCTGCCCCACGGCGAGTGAAAAAGTTTAGGCGGGGTGCAGGGTGCCCTTTTCAAAGGGCGGCCCTGCTGGGGGAGCCGTCCGCAGACGGCGGGGGCAACGCCCCCACACCACCCCGTAGGGCGCAAATGCGCTTTTGATGGCCGTTAGGCTGTCAAAAGTGCTTTTGCGTTACTTTCGCAGAAAGTAACAAAGGCCCGCCGCTGGCGCGGCGGAAAAGGAAGGAGGGATCAATTTGAAAAGGACGATCAGCGTCATGGTGGGGCGTGGCTCGGTCAATCATAACAGCAGGAAGTTTCACGCCAAGAATACCGATCCAGAGCGTTCCCACCTGAATGTAATATACTGCCATGAGAATATCAAGGCGGTGTACCATGAACTTTTTGACGAGGCTTTGGAGCGATACAACGCTAAGCAGACCAGGGCAGACCGCAAGATTGAAAACTACTATGAGAAAATCCGATCCGGCAAGCAGGAAAAGCCGTTCCATGAAATTATCCTACAAGTAGGCAACAAGGACGATATGAGCGCCGACAGCGATGAGGGGCGGCTTGCCTTAACGGTGCTGGGCGAATACATGAAAGCGTTTCAGGAGCGCAATCCCAATCTCAGGGTATTCTCGGCTCACCTCCACATGGACGAGGCCACGCCCCATCTGCACATTGACTTTGTTCCCTACACCACGGGGAGCAAGCGGGGGCTTGATACCAGAGTATCGCTGAAACAGGCGTTAGCGGCCCAGGGCTTCAAGGGCGGCACCAGGGGCGACACGGAGTGGAGCCAGTGGGTACGCTCTGAAAAGGAACAGCTTGCCGCTGTGATGGAGCGCCACGGGATAGAGTGGGAGGACAAGGGCACCCACGACAAGCACCTGTCTGTGCTGGACTACAAGAAAGAGCAGAGGACAAAGGAAATCGCCGCCCTGGAGACAGTCAAGGCGGAGAAAGAGAGCCAGGTGGAGAGCCAGGAGCGGCGGCTGAAAGAACTGGCCCCGGCGGTAAAAAACATGGAGCGGTTGGCGGCAGATTTCTCCGCTGACCCGGAGGAAATTCTGCCGGAGGCCGGGACGCTGGAGAGCGGCAAGTCCTACCGGGAGAAAAAGGCAAAACCCCTGCTAGCGAAAATCGTTCAAGTGCTGCGCTCTTTGTACCGGGCCTACATCGAATTGAAAGGGAAGTTTGACCGTCTGCAAGGGGACTATGACCGGGTGCGGGAGGGAAACGCCCATCTGTCTGACCGCTTGATGGAGGTGAAGATTGAGAACAAGAAACTGCGGCAGATCTCCGCCGACTATACACGGGTCAAACGGGTTTTTGGCCCGGAGCAGGTAGCGGCGGCGGTGGAGGCCGATAAGCAGAGGGAACAGGCGGAGAAAGGCCGCAAGCGGCCCCGGCGTTCTCTTGAGCGTGGCGGGCGTTGACTTCAAAAAATTTTGATTGAACTGTTGACAAACGCATAATTGCCGCATATACTAATCATATCAAAATAATTTGATGTGAGGTGAAAACATGGGGACAGCGTATCAAGAGCAGGCAAAGGTATTCAAGGCCCTCTGTGACCCTAAGCGGCTTGCAATCCTGGAACAGTTAAGGAGCGGTGAAAAGTGTGCTTGCGTCCTGCAAGAGCCATTGGATTTAACGCAGTCCGGCCTTTCCTACCACATGAAAATCCTCTGCGATTCTGGCATTGTTGTCAGTCGCCAGGAGGGTAAATGGATGCACTACCGCCTGAGTCCTGCTGGCAGGAACTATGCGGTGGAATTGCTGAAGAAGTTGACAACTCCAGACATGGAGCATGAGGGTACCTGTCCTCGTTGTGGATAGAAACGCCATCTACTTAGATGGCGTTTCTATCGGCACGATACATCAAAATTTTTTGATATATTTTCTATCTATGGAAAGTGAGGCTTTTGTATGGGCGTGTGGGATTTCATTCAAGACCAGGTGCTTGGCATGAAATGGCTGAATGAACTTCTTGGCGTTGGGCTGTCGGCGCTGGGCTTAGATGTAAATGGACGCATAGGCGGCAGTATTCAGTTTTTCATCTATGATGTTTTGAAAATCACGGTGCTGCTCTGTGTGCTGATTTTTACGATTTCCTATATCCAAAGTTATTTCCCTCCAGAACGGAGCAAACGCATTTTAGGGCGTTTCCGTGGGATTTGGGCAAATATCATTTCCGCTCTGCTGGGAACTGTAACGCCTTTTTGTTCATGCTCATCTATTCCGCTGTTTATTGGTTTCACAAGCGCGGGGCTTCCTTTGGGCGTGACATTTTCTTTTCTGATTTCGTCTCCAATGGTTGATTTAGGAAGTCTTGTCCTGCTCATGAGCATTTTCGGGGCAAAAGTGGCTGTTGTCTATGTGATCCTTGGGCTCGTGATTGCGGTGATCGGCGGTAGCATGATCGAAAAGCTGCGTATGGAAAAGTATGTTGAAAGTTTTGTACTTTCGGCTGGCAGCGTTGACATTGAGTCTCCAGACCTGGCGATCCGGGAACGGCTCACCTACGCAAAGGAACAAATGCTTGGCACATTCAAGAAAGTGTTTCCCTATATTTTAATCGGTGTCGGGATTGGCGCTGTGATCCACAACTGGATACCGGAAAGTTGGATCGAAATGGTGCTTGGCAGCAGTAATCCCTTTGGTGTGATCCTGGCTACTATCGTTGGTATTCCGATGTATGCGGATATTTTCGGCACAATTCCTGTTGCGGAGGCATTGCTTTCTAAGGGGGCACAACTCGGCACCGTCTTATCCTTTATGATGGCTGTTACTACCTTGTCTCTGCCGTCCCTTATCATGCTCCGCAAAGCCGTCAAGCCAAAACTGCTGGCGTTGTTTATCGCCATCTGCACCATTGGTATCGTCATCGTCGGCTATCTGTTCAATGTGTTCCAATTCATTTTGATTTAATTTTTAGGAGGTAATGAAACATGAGACTGTTCAGCAAGAAGAAAGAAGAACCCGCGTCCTGCTGCTGTGGCGGCAACTGCACCCCAGAAACGATGGCCCATGCAGAGGCGGTCAAGGCTTCCGGTGGCGTTAAGGTGCTTGGTTCCGGGTGCGCCAAGTGCAACGCTTTGGAGGAGGCCGCCCGTGAGGCGCTGGCCGAGTTGGGGATGGACACCGCGATCGACCATGTAACGGATTTCACGCAGATCGCCGCCTATGGCGTAATGACGACCCCCGCTCTTGTGGTAGATGGGAAGGTGGTATCTTATGGAAAGGTTTTGAAAAAAGACGAAGCCAAAGCCCTCATTCAGAAGGTAAGAGGATGATTTATAGCAACCCCAGCCGGGGCCGTCAATGGTCAAGATGAACGGCGCACAAGTGCGCCGCCATTGACCGCCCCGCCCGGTCTTGCTCTGCGGTCATCAAGGCGGGCAAGCCCCAAAGGTGCTTGCCCGCCTCTTTTGATTTTGGGTGGGGGTCGGTTGTCGAATTGCGTCCCATGGTGGGATTGATTTCCGCAAGAGCGGAAATCAATCCCCTATTATCTGGGAGCGATTGCGCTCCCGGGCGGTGGTCGAAATCGGTCTCAATTCTAGACCGATTTCGACAGAAACTTACATCAAATTGAGGTAAGTTTTGATTATGGCCGTTTAGGGCCTGAAACCCTTGCAATTCCTCAATTTTTGTGATACTATTTTGATACTAAGAAAATGAACTGCCCCAAATAAGCAGGCAAAACATTAACATATTCGCGAATATTTCGCCCATAAAACTACCCTAAATACAATCCCATATACCTGAATTTGCCGAGTGGGAATGATTTCAGAGGCCCAAAAAGCCCGATATGACTGGGTTTTGAGGGATTAAGGCCTTCTGTGGCAACGATTTGGTACCAATGGTTTATGGTTGAAAAAACAGGGTGCCCGTCTGACGGTTGAAATCAGAGGGGCACCCTGTTTTCTCTATTTCTGAGAGTTTGTCCCTCCTCACCTCTTGGGATCTGCCCTGGCGGAGCTGGGAATGGACACTACTATCGACCATGTAACGGACTTCACGCAAATCGCCGCCTATGGGGTTATGACGACCCCGGCGCTGGTGGTGGATGGCAAGGCGATAAAAAATATCAAATTATATACTACTTTCTAACTTTCTTTTTTAATAGAAAAAGCCTGTGACAAAAGTCACAGGCTTTATATTTAAAGTAAAAACACAGGCGGCAGGGCCTGTCTTCAGACCTTGTAACAGCCGCCGCCGATAAACTCCCGCATCAGGGAGGTCTTCGGAACATCGTCGGAGGGAATAGGTAAAAAGTAGTTCAGGAACTTCAAAAGACGTTTGGCTTCTGTGTACTCGCCACAGTCTTTGGGCACGGCAAAGAGCAAAGACTCGATATATGGCTTCAGCAGAGCCGTTTCATAGATCAGGGCAGAATTAAAGATCACATCCGCGCTGTCCTGATAGGGGAAGATATAACGCTCCTCGCCCCGTCTGACAGACGGCCACATCTGGATCGTGGCTCTTGCGCTGTACCCCCGAGTCCTGGCGTCCCGCTCGATCCGGCGGAGGAGGCGGGCGTCCGTGGTAGGGATGCGGTTGTGGTCATCGATATTCAGTGTAGTCAGACAGCTAATATAGATTTTATACTTGCTTGCCGTGGGGAGCGAATAGGAAAACTGGTCATTCAGGCAGTGGATGCCCTCGATGACGAGAATATCCTGGGGGCCGAGGGTGAGGTAGTCACCATTATATTCCCGCGCCCCCTTTTTGAAGTTGAATTGAGGAATCTCAACGCTCTCCCCCCGCAGAAGCCTGGTCATATCCTGATTAAACAGTTCGACATCCATGGCCCCCAGACTTTCAAAATCATACTGCCCATTCTCGTCGCGGGGAGTATCTGCGCGGTTTTTAAAATAGTTGTCTGTAGCGATGGGGTGGGGGCGCATCCCACAGGCCAGCAGCTGTGTGGACAGGCGGTGAGAGAAGGTAGTCTTACCAGAGGAGGAGGGGCCGGCGATCATGATAAACCGGACGTCTTTCCGTCGGGAGATCTCTTCGGCGATGTCGCCAATCTGCTTCTCCATCATGGCCTCCTGGGTCAGGATCATCTGGGTGGCGCCGCCGCTGGCAATCGTCTCATTCATCTCCGCCACGTTGGAAATGCCCAGCTTCTCGGACCTAAGCGTGGCATCATAAAGGGCCTGAAAGACCTTGACAGAGGGGTGGAATTCCGCCAGCGCATGGGGGTTTTTCTGGCTGGGCAGAAGAAGGACAAAGCCTTCCTGGAACAGTTGAAGATCAAACCATTTGAGATAGCTGGTGTCCGGGACCATGTATCCATAAAAATAGTCTGAAAAGCCGTCTAGAGAATAGATATTGACATGGGAATTGATCCGGAATTCAAACAAACGGGACTTGTCGTACATCCGATTTTTCTGAAACAGCTCCACAGCGTCGTCCGTGCTGATAGAGTGTTTTTGAATGGGGATTGCCTGATTTACAAGCAGCCGCATCCGCTCGCCGACCTGATCCAAGAGGGACTGGTTGAGGACAAAGCTGCCCTTGGCCCGAATAAACAGCCCTGGGCCAATAGAGTATTCCACAGAAATTCGCTCCACGTTTTCGCTGCCTGCCACATCATAAAAGGCCTTGAGCATCAGAAAGACCGCGCTTCGCTCGTAGGTTTGGATGCCGGGCTTGTCCTTTGCTGTGATTATGTCCAGGGTGCAGTCCCGGTCCAATGTTTTATTCAGCTCACAGAGCTTCCCGTTTCGGCTGACCAGCAGAATATCGTTTTCATATTTCTCCTGAAAGTCAGCGGCAATGGTTTGATAAGTGGTCCCATAGGGGTAGGCGCGCGCAGTCTCGCCCACAGTTACGGCGCACAGCTTGGTCTGTTCCATAAAAACTCCTTCCTCAGGTCAACGCGGCCGGATGGATTGAAAGACGACGGTCAAATATCATTGTATCACCGGGGGCATGGGAAATCAACCAGTCAGCGGAACAGAAAAAACCATCCTCCCGCTGGTAAGGCGGGAGGATGATTCATGTGCGCGGGATTAGACGCGAATCAATTCGTATTTCCGGCTCCCCAGACCGATCTTCTCGGCGTGTTCCAGGCAGGTGCGCCACTCGGACTCAGGGGAGGAGTTGGTGAAGTGATCGTGGTGGTCGTGGAAGCCGGGGTCGGCCAGATGGTCGGACAACTGGCTGTTGGGCATGGGGGTAGCAGCCAGACAGGCGTCTACGCAGGCCTGGTCCAGCGCCAGGGGATCAAAGGAGGCAAACATCCCCAGGTCGGGCAGGATGGGGGCGTCATTCTCACAATGGCAGTCGCAGTTGGGAGAAACATCCACCACCAAAGAGATGTGGAAGGAGGGACGGCCGTCCACCACGGCTTTGGTGTACTCCGCCATGCGGCAGTTGAGGACTTCGTTGGCGTTGTCGTTGTCAAAGGAGATAGCGTCAAAGTTACAGGCTCCCAGACAGCGCCCGCAGCCTACACAGTGGTCGTGGTCCACATGCATCTTCCGTGTCTGCTGGTCAAAGACCAGTCCGCCGTTGGCGCACTCCCGCTGGCAGCGCAGGCAGCCCCGGCACCGATCAGGGGAGATGCTGGGCTTTCCACTGCTGTGCTGCTCGGTTTTACCGGCCCGGGAGCCGCAGCCCATGCCGATGTTCTTAATGGCCCCGCCGAAGCCGGTCATCTCATGTCCCTTGAAGTGGGTCAGGCTGATGAAAACGTCGGCGTCCATCACAGCACGGCCGATCTTCGCCTCCTTCACATACTCACCGCCCACCACGGGGACAGCCACATCGTCAGTCCCCTTCAGTCCATCGCCGATAATAACAGGGCAGCCCACAGAGAGGGGCGTGAAACCATTTTCCCAAGCGCACTCCAGGTGCTCCAGAGCGTTTTTACGGCTGCCGGGGTACATAGTGTTGCAGTCGGTAAGGAAGGGCTTGCCGCCCAGCTCCTTTACTACGTCGGCTACCGCCTTGGCGTAATTGGGGCGGAGATAGCTGATGTTGCCCAGCTCTCCGAAGTGCATCTTAATGGCCACAAACTTGCCATCCATGTCGATTTGGCCGATGCCGGCCTTGCGGATGAGTTTCTTCAGTTTGATAGGCAGGCTATCGCCAAAGGCGATCGTGCGAAAATCGGTAAAATAGACCTTGGACTCTGCCATGATCGGTTCCCTCCTGAACAATATGATTCTCAAAGACTACTTTCACTTGTCCTATTATAAAGGTTGGAGTACACTCCATGTCAAGAGGAGATTTGAACGCGGGCCACAGGTGGGGTAAGAGGAGCGCCCTCCGGCCTTTTGGGACCGCTATGTATAAAGACGGATAATATCCTCCGCAACGGATCTTTTGGACACACAGCGGTCCATCGCCTGATGCTCGATATAGTGGTGGGCATCCGGCTCGGTCATCTTCAATTCACTGATGAGTAACCATTTGGCCCGGTTGACCAGGCGGATCTCCTCCATCTTCTCTTCCAGAGGCAGGACGCGCTTTTCCAGCCTCCGGAGCCGCTCCCGGGTGCTGACCATCCAGCTGACCGCCCGGAGGAGCATGGTCCGGGAAAAGGGCTTGGGCAAGGTGAATACTCCGTGCTCTGCCACTCGGTCATAGACCTCGTCATGGAGGTCGCTGGGGACAAGTAAAAGGATGACAGTCCCCCTCAGACGGCAACTGTCAACGGCGAACCGAACGCCGGAGTCATCCGGAAGGGGAGAGTTGATGAAGATAAAATCAAAGGACCGCTGGGTTAGGGTCTGCTCGGCGGCGCTTACGCTAGACACTGTGACCACCGGCTCACAGGGAGTTTCCTGAAGGACGGCGGAAAAGCCGATGTTGAACCGCTCCGCCGATGATACAAAAAGAACGCTGTATACCTGCTCCTTCAGGCTCATGGCTTCCCACTCCTTTCCCTGTTATGCAGACGGGCTTCAGGCCCGCTTGCGGTATTCCGCCAGGATGGCTTCCGGGATATAGGTCTGGATAAAGGGGCTGTCTGCGGCGGTGGCGCAGGCGGACTGGAGGTTCTGAGGCAACCGACGGAATTTTACCAGCGTCTCTGCGTCCGCTTGGTAGAGGTCCACCTCGGCGGGATGAGGCATCTCCAGATGCCGCTCAATGCCGTACAGGCCGGCATAGATCATCAGTGCGAAGGCCAGGTATGGGTTGGCCATAGGATCGGGAGAGCGCAGCTCCGCTCGACGGTACTCACCAGCCGCCGCTGGGATCCGGATCAGCTGGGAACGGTTCCCCTTGGACCAGGAGATATAATCTGGGGCCTTATAGCCGCCCAGACGGGAATAGGACTCTCGGGTAGGGTTCAAAAAGGCGGTCATCTCCCCCACCTTGTCCAGCACACCGGCTACCATCTCGGGCAGGTGGTCCAGTCCATCCGTTGACTTCACTGACATATTGATGTGGAAGCCGTTGCCCGGTTTCCCCTCCAGGGGCTTGGGGCTGAAGTCCGCGCACAGCCCATTCCGCTCGGCAATGATTTTCACGATGGCCTGTAAAGTCATGGCATTGTCGGCGGCAGTGAGAGGGTCGGAGTAGCGGAAGTCGATCTCGTTCTGGCCGGGCCCCTCCTCGTGGTGGGCACACTCAGGCCAGATGCCCATTTGCTCCAGAGTGAGGCAGATCTCACGGCGGATGTTTTCCCCCTTGTCCTCTGGGGCCGTATCCATATAGTTGGCCCTGTCGTGGGGGATCTTGGTGGGCTCACCGTTTTCATCCCGCCGGAACAGGTAGAATTCCTGCTCCGCGCCAAAGAGAAACTGAAGCCCCCTCTCCTCAGCGCGGGCCACAGCCTGCTTGAGCAGGGCCCGGCAATCACAGGGGAAGGGCTGGCCGTCGGGATAGACAATGGAGCAGAACATCCGCACCACCCGCCCATGCTCCGGGCGCCAGGGGAGGAGCATCAGCGTCTCTGGGTCAGGCCGGAGGAGCAGGTCGGAATGGGCTACGTCCCCAAAGCCGGCGATGGCGGAGGCGTCAATGGCGATGCCGTACTCAAAGGCCCGGGGCAGCTCGGTGGCCACGATGGAGATGTTTTTCTGCCGGCCGAATACGTCACAAAAGGCGAGGCGGATGAACTTGATCTCCTCCTCCTGAACATACTGCATGACCTCGCGCTTGGAATATTTCACGGTCACACCAACTTTCATGGATATTTTTGCGTCGCCGGGCATATGCGAAGGCCGCAAAGCCGGCTGGCAGCCTGGTGGAACGGGATCCGCTGCTATTATAGCACCGGTAAAAATGGATTTTCCAGTGTTGTCTCCTATGGGAAAAAATTTTGGCGGTCCAGACAGAAACAGGAAAAATAGGGCGAAATGTTTTTGGAAACTGTTACAGAATGTACTAAACAGTCCAAAATCTCATTGACAAACGGCTGCCACGGGGCTATAATGCGGCACATAAAGGCAAAGGCGTCTTTAAGGATTTTCCTTAGAGGCGCCTTCGCCTTTTTTGCATTTTTTTAGAAGTAGAAAGGGTGAAAGACAATGGCAGCTGTTCCGGAGTATTTTGGAAGCATGGTGTTCGACGACAGGGTGATGAAGGCAAATTTATCCGCTGAGGTATACCAGTCTTTAAAGAAGACCATCGACGAGGGGGCTAAATTGAATTTGGGTGTGGCCAACGCTGTGGCAGCCGCCATGAAGGACTGGGCCGTAGCCCAGGGGGCCACCCACTTTACCCACTGGTTCCAGCCACTCACCGGCATCACCGCCGAGAAGCACGACAGCTTTATCACCCCCTCTCCAGATGGAGGGGTTATCATGGAATTCTCAGGCAGGGAGCTGATCCGAGGGGAGCCGGACGCCTCCTCGTTTCCCTCCGGGGGGCTGCGGGCTACCTTTGAAGCAAGAGGCTACACCGCCTGGGACCCCACCTCCTATGCCTTTATCAAGGGGAAAACGCTGTGCATCCCCACGGCCTTTTGCTCTTACAGCGGCGAGGCGCTGGACAAAAAGACCCCCTTGCTGCGCTCCATGGAGGCCCTGAACCGACAAGCCCTCCGCATCCTGCGGCTGTTTGGAAATGACACGGTGAAACGGGTGTCCACCGCGGTGGGTCCAGAACAGGAGTATTTCCTGGTGGATGCCAAAATGTATGAGCGGCGCCGGGATCTGCGGTTTACCGGCCGAACTCTGTTCGGCGCCAAGCCCCCCAAGGGACAGGAGATGGATGACCACTATTTCGGCGTGATTAAACCCAGGGTGGCCGCCTTTATGGAGGACCTGAATGAGGAGCTGTGGAAGCTGGGTGTCCTGGCCAAGACCCAGCATAACGAGGTGGCCCCGGCCCAGCACGAGCTGGCCCCTATCTATACCACCACCAACATTGCCACTGACCACAACCAACTGACCATGGAGATCATGCAGAAGGTGGCCGCCCGGCACGGGCTGGTCTGTCTGCTCCATGAGAAGCCCTTTGTAGGAGTGAACGGATCGGGTAAGCACAACAACTGGTCTATCTCCACCGACGCTGGCGTCAACCTGCTCTCTCCCGGTGATACGCCCTATGAGAACGCCCAGTTCCTGCTGTTTCTGTGCGCCGTCATCAAGGCGGTGGACGACTATCAGGACCTGCTGCGCATCTCGGTGGCCACGGCCGGCAACGACCACCGCCTAGGAGCCAACGAGGCGCCTCCCGCTGTGGTATCCATCTTCCTGGGAGATGAGCTGAACGGTGTGCTGGAGGCCATTGACCATGAGACCCCCTATCAGGGAGCTGCCCGGACCAAGATGAAGCTTGGGGTGGATATCCTGCCCAAATTCAGCAAGGATACCACAGACCGGAACCGCACCTCCCCCTTCGCCTTCACTGGCAACAAGTTTGAGTTCCGCATGGTGGGCTCCTCCGACTCCATCGCCTGCGCCAACATCATGATCAACACCGCTGTGGCTGAGAGCCTCAAGCTCTATGCCGACCGCCTGGAGGGGGCCGAGAACTTCCCCGCCGCCCTGCAGGAGCTGCTCCGGCAGACTATCCGGGAGCACAAGCGCATCATCTTCAACGGAAACGGCTACGATGATGCCTGGATCACTGAGGCCACAGAGAAGCGGGGCCTGCTCAACTACCGCACCACCCCGGACTGCGTCCCCCATCTGCTGGATGAGAAGAATGTCAGGCTCCTCACCTCCCACGGCGTGCTGACCTTGGAGGAACTTACCTCCCGGTATGAGGTCATGATGGAGAACTACTGCAAAACCATTCTGATCGAGGCCAACACCATGGTGGATATGGCCAGAACGGAGATCCTGCCAGCCGTGGAGTCCTTTGCGCTGGACACCGCCAGAGGGGCGGCCGCCAAGCGGGAACTGGTCCCTGGCTGCCCCTGCGGGTATGAGTCCGAGCTGGTAAAAAAGCTGTCTGCTCTCACGGATCAGATGGCGGCCAAAACCGCGGAGCTGGAGCAGGCGGTGCTGGAGGTGTCCTCCGCCGGGGATATCGCCCAGGAGGCCGCCGCTGTCCGGGATGTGATCCTGTGTAAAATGGGGCAGCTGCGCCTGGCCTGCGACGAGGCGGAGTCCCTGACCCCCAAAAAGTATTGGCCGTTTCCCACTTACGGCGACCTGCTGTTTGGCGTGCGGTAACGACCAGATCCCTTCTGGCCCCGGCCTCCATTCGGACCGGGGCCCAATAGAGATTGGAGGAGCGTTTATGTGTTCCATTATGGGATATTGCGGCCCAGTGCTCGACCTGGAGGCATTTCAGGCCGGCTTTCAGCGCACGGTCAGTCGGGGGCCGGATGACAGCCGGATCGTTGACACAGGAAAGGGCCTGCTGGGATTCCACCGGCTGTCCATTATGGGCCTGACTTCTGCCGGGATGCAGCCCTTTGCGCTGGACGGCAGCTTCGTGGTGTGCAACGGCGAGATATACGGCTTTGAAAAGCTAAAAAAGCGACTGGAAGAAAAATATACCTTTGCCAGCGACTCTGACTGTGAGCTGCTGCTCCCTCTGTACCGGGAATACGGGGTGGAGATGTTCCGGATGCTGGATGCGGAATTCGCCTGCATCCTCTATGACGGTGAGAGACAGGAGTACATCGCCGCCCGTGATCCCATCGGCATCCGCCCCCTCTATTACGGATATGACAGCCAAGGAGTTATCCTCTTTGCCAGCGAGCCCCAGAACCTGCTGGGCCTGGCGGCGGGAGAAATACTGCCCTTCCCCCCTGGACATTACTATAAGGACGGCAGATTTATCTGTTACCGGGATATGACCCAGGTGGAGCGGATCTGCCGGGATGACCTGGAAACGGTATGCCGGAACATCCGGGAAAAGCTGATCGCCGGGGTGGAAAAGCGGCTGGTGGCCGACGCCAAGGTGGGCTTCCTGCTGTCCGGAGGGCTTGACTCCTCCTTGGTGTGCGCCATCGCCGCCCGGCGGAGCAAGACCCCGATTCGGACCTTTGCCATCGGCATGAGCGGCGACGCCATCGATTTGAAATACGCCAGGGAGGTGGCGGAATACATCGGCAGCCGCCACACGGAGGTGATCATCACACGGGAGGATGTGATCTCCAACCTGGAGCGGGTGATTCACCTGCTGGGCACGTACGACATTACCACCATTCGGGCCAGCGTGGGAATGTACTTGGTCTGTAAGGCCATTCACGAGCAGACCGATATTCGGGTGCTGCTCACTGGCGAGATATCCGACGAGCTGTTCGGCTATAAGTATACAGACTACGCCCCTTCTGCCCAAGCGTTTCAGGAGGAGTCGGAAAAACGGGTCCGAGAGCTGCATATGTACGATGTGCTCCGGGCAGACCGGTGTATCTCGGTCAACTCCCTGGAGGCACGAGTCCCCTTCGGAGACCTGGAGTTCGTGCGTTATGTCATGTCGGTGGACCCGGAGCGGAAGCGGAACCGATATGGAAAGGGCAAGTATCTGCTCCGCCACGCCTTCGAGGAGGGCGGCTGGCTGCCCCAGGATATCCTGTGGCGGGAGAAGGCGGCCTTCTCCGACGCTGTGGGCCACTCACTGGTGGACGACCTGAAGGAATACGCGGAACAGTGTTACACCGATGACGATTTCCAGAAGCTGAGGCAGAAGTATGTCCATGCCCGCCCCTTTACCAAGGAGTCATTGCTCTATCGTGAGATATTTGAGAAATACTATCCGGGGCAGAGCGGGATGGTCCTGGATTTCTGGATGCCCAACCGGGAGTGGGAGGGCTGCGACGTGGATGACCCCTCCGCCCGTGTGCTGGCCAACTACGGCCAGAGCGGAGTTTAAGACCATCACATAGGAAGCGAGTGAGCAGTTTGAAAGCGACTTTGATCTTGGAAAACGGAAGCGTCCTCTCCGGTACCAGCATCGGGAGCACAGAGGCGCGGGTGTGCGAGCTGGTGTTCAACACCTCCATGACTGGCTACCAGGAGATCCTGACCGATCCCTCCTATGCCGGACAGGGCGTGGTCATGTCCTATCCCCTCATCGGCAACTACGGGGTGAACAGCGAGGACAACGAGTCCAGCCGCCCTTGGGTGGAGATGCTGGTGGTTCGCCATCTGTCCCCCAGGGGGAGCAACTTCCGCCGAGAGATGGACCTGGGGGATTATATGAAGGAGCATGATATCCCCGGCATCGAGGGGGTGGATACCCGTGCCCTGACCAAGTTGCTCCGCAGCCAGGGGAGCATGAACGCCATGCTGACCTGTGCCCAGCAGTTTGATGTGGGGCAGGTATTGGAGCGGCTGCACGCCTATAAGGTCCGGGATACGATCCAGAAGGTTACCCGCTCCGCCCCGGAGGAATTTCCCGCCATAGGGGAGGAGCGGTACCATGTGGCCATGATGGACTACGGAGTCAAGCAGAATATGATAGACTGTCTCCGCCGCCGGGGATGCAGCGTCACGGCGCTGCCCGCCTCCACCCCGGCCGAGACGGTCCTCTCCGGCGGCTATGATGGGGTGCTGTTGTCCAACGGCCCTGGGGACCCGGCGGAGAACACAGACATGATCCGGGAGATAAAAAAGCTCTATGACAGCGGCCTGCCCCTGTATGGCATCTGTCTGGGCCACCAGATGCTGGCACTGGCCACCGGGGCCAGGACGGGAAAGATGGACTATGGCCACCGGGGCGGGAACCACCCGGTCCGGGATGTAGAGAGGGGCCGGGTGTTTATCACCAGTCAAAACCACGGCTATATGGTACTGGCCGATACCGTGGACCCGGTGGTGGCCCAGGTGTCCCACATCAATGCCAACGACGGAACCTGCGAGGGACTGCGCTACCGCCGCCCCAACTGCTTTTCCACACAGTTCCATCCAGAGGCCAACCCCGGCCCCAGGGATATGGAGTATCTGTTTGACCGATTTGTAGCGTCTATGGGAGGGAAAACAAATGAGTGAAATGCCTCAAAAGCGGGAGCTGCTCTACGAGGGCAAGGCGAAAAAGGTGTACGCCACAGATGACCCGGAGCTGCTGATTGTATCCTATAAGGATGACGCCACCGCCTTCAATGGGCTGAAAAAGGGTACCATCGTCGGTAAGGGTGTCATCAACAACCGGATGAGCGATCTGCTGATGGCCCGGCTGGAGCGGGAGGGAATCCCCACCCACCTGGTCCGGGAGCTCAACGACCGGGATACCCTGGTAAAGAGGGTGGCCATCGTCCCCCTGGAGGTCATCGTGCGCAACATTGCCGCTGGCTCCTTTTCCAAGCGGTACGGGGTGGCCGAAGGAGCGGTCTTTTACCGGCCGACCCTGGAGTTTTCCTATAAGAATGATGAGCTGGGGGACCCTCTGCTCAACGACGACCATGTGCTCGCCCTGGGGCTGGCTTCCCCGGAGGAGGTAGCGGTCATCCGGCGCTATGCCCTGGAGGTCAACAGGCTGCTCCGGGAGATCTGGAAGCAGTGCGGCGTCACACTGGTGGACTTCAAGCTGGAGTTTGGCCGGCTGCCAGACGGCACCATAATCCTGGCCGATGAGATCAGCCCCGACACCTGCCGCCTGTGGGACAGTCAGACTGGGGACAAACTGGACAAGGACCGCTTCCGCCGGGATCTGGGCGGCGTGGAGGCGGCCTACCGCCAGGTCATGGACCGGCTCAACCAACAACTGTAAACGGAGGGAAAGATATGTCAAACTGCGCCATCGTGGGCATCAACTGGGGGGACGAGGGCAAGGGAAGGATGGTGGATCTGCTCACCCAGGACTATGACCTTGTGGTCCGCTACCAGGGGGGCGGCAACGCCGGACACACCGTCATCAACCAGTATGGAAAATTTGCCCTCCATCTTCTTCCCTCGGGTATTTTCCGCCCGGGGGTCGTCAATGTCCTGGGGAACGGGGTGGCTCTGGACCCGGAGAACCTGTGGACAGAGATAGAGGATGTGATGTCCAGAGGAGTGGAGATCAGCCCGGAGAATCTGAAGATCAGCGACCGGGCCTCGCTTCTGCTGCCCTGGCACCGGGAGCTGGACGAGCTGGAGGAGAAGCGGCTGAAGGACCACAAGTATGGCTCAACCAAGCAGGGGATTGCCCCCTTCTACTCCGATAAGTACCAGAAAAAGACCATTATGGCCGGAGAGCTGTTCTATCCGGAGGAATTACGGGACCATCTGGCCCAGCTTCTGGAGTGGAAGAACCTAACCTTGACTAAGGTGTATGGGGCAGAGCCCTTCACCATGGAGAGGGTGGAGGAGTGGCTGGCCAACAGCTGCGAAAAAATCAAGCCCTATCTCTGTGACAGCGGGGCCTATTTGAAGCAGGCCCAGAGCCGGGGAAAGAGCATCCTCTTCGAAGCCCAGCTGGGTTCCCTTCGGGACCTGGACTTCGGCATCTACCCCTACACCACCTCATCTAACACCACGGCGGCCTACGCCCCTATCGGTTCCGGCCTGCCCTCCGCCAAAATTGACCGGGTGGTAGGTGTGGTAAAGGCATACTCCACCTGTGTAGGGGAGGGGCCCTTTGTCTGTGAGATGTTCGGTCCGGAGGCGGAGAAACTGAGGAAGGCGGGAGCGGAATACGGCGCCAAGACCGGCCGGCCGCGGCGGGTAGGCCCCATCGACCTGGTGGCCACCCGGTACGGGGTGGAAATCCAGGGGGCCACAGAGATCGCGCTGACCAAACTGGATGTACTCAGCTATCTGGACCGAATCCCTGTGTGCGTCCGCTACCGGCTGGACGGCCAGCCTACAGAGAGCTTTCCCTTCCCCACGGCCCTGGGCAAAGCCCTGCCGGAGATCGAGTATCTGCCGGGCTGGAAGCAGGACATCTCCTCGGCCCGTAGGTGGGAGGATCTGCCCCGCCAGGCCCAGGAGTATGTGGGCCATGTGGAGCGGGCCATCGGCTGTCCTATCGCCTATATCTCGGTGGGGCCGGAGCGGGACAGCGTCATCAGAGTATAAGGAGGACGACAAATGACTGACCGATATGAATCCCCGCTGTCTACCCGTTACGCCTCCCCCTATATGCTCCAGCTTTTTTCCGCCGATACCCGCTATCAGACCTGGCGGCGGCTGTGGGTTTCCCTGGCACGGGCGGAGATGGAACTGGGCCTGCCCATTACCCAGGGGCAGGTAGAGGAGTTGGAGGCCCACATCTCCGAGATCGACTATGACTGTGTCAGGCGGCGGGAGAAAGAGGTGCGCCACGACGTGATGGCCCATGTCTACGCCTTTGGACAGGCGGCCCCCTCTGCCGCCGGCATCATCCATCTGGGGGCCACCAGCTGCTATGTCACAGACAACGCCGATCTGATCCTTTACCGGGATGGGCTGCGCTATCTCCGCCAGCAGCTGCTTCAGGTGATGGCCAATCTGGCCGACTTTGCCCAGCAATATCGGGCCCTGCCTACCCTGGGCTACACTCACTATCAGCCCGCCCAGCTGGTCACGGTAGGTAAGCGGGCGGCGCTCTGGCTCCAGGACTTGGAGTCCGACCTGTCCGAACTGGACTTCACCCTGAAGAACGTCAAGTTCCTGGGCTGCCGTGGGACTACCGGCACTGAAGCCAGCTTCCTGGACCTGTTTGACGGGGACCAGGAGAAGATCAGTCAAATGAACCGGAAGATTTCCTCTGACTTCGGATTTGAGGAGTGCTTCCCGGTGTGCGGCCAGACCTACCCCAGAAAGCTGGACAGCCGCATTTTGAATTGCCTCTCCTCTATCGCCCAGAGCTGTTACCGTATGGCCAATGATATCCGCCTGCTCCAGCACGACAGGCAGGTGGAGGAGCCCTTTGAAAAGGACCAGATTGGGTCCTCCGCCATGGCTTATAAGCGCAACCCTATGCGCTGTGAGCGAATCTGCTCCCTGGCCCGCTATCTGATGGCCGACGCTATGAATGCCCCTATGACTGCCTCGACCCAGTGGCTGGAGCGGACGCTGGACGACTCAGCCAACCGGCGCATTGCCCTGCCCGAGGGCTTCTTGTGCGCTGACGCTATCCTGCGTCTGGCCCAGAATGTAACAAACGGGCTCCATGTCAATGAAAGAGTGATTGAGAAAACGGTAAAGGAGTACCTGCCCTTCATCGCCACGGAAAATCTGATGATGGAGGCGGTAAAGCGGGGGGGAGACCGGCAGGAGCTCCATGAAATCATCCGCCGCTGCTCCATGGCAGCCACCGCCCGGATGAAAGATGGGGGGGACTGCGACCTGTTGGACCGGCTGGCCGGGGAGCCGTCCTTCGGCCTGTCACGAGGGGATATGGAGCGGCTGCTGAACCCGGAGCTGTATACCGGCCGGTGTGCCCAGCAGGTGGAGGACTTTGTCCAGAGCATCCGTCCGCTGTTTGCGGATCTGGAGCGGGAGACTGCCCGGATCGAGCTGTGAGAACAGGCTGCGGCCAGTGAAGGGAGAGAAGGGGCTATGACAAACTATATCTTTGTGACTGGAGGCGTGGTGTCCGGCCTGGGCAAGGGGATCACAGCGGCGTCCTTGGGCCGGCTCCTGAAGCAGAGGGGGCTGAAGGTAAAAGTCCAGAAGCTGGACCCATATCTCAACGTGGACCCAGGGACCATGTCCCCCTATCAGCACGGGGAGGTCTTTGTCACCGATGATGGGGCGGAAACTGACCTGGACCTAGGCCACTATGAGCGTTTCATCGATGAGAATCTGACGGTAAACTCCTCGGTATCAGCGGGCCGGATATACTGGAACGTACTGAATCGGGAGCGGAAAGGGGACTATTTGGGTGGAACGGTCCAAATCATCCCCCATATTACCGACGAGATCAAGCGGTGTATTTATACCTTGGAGGGGCCTGAAACCGATGTAGCCATTGTAGAGATCGGTGGTACGGTAGGCGATATCGAATCCCAGCCGTTCCTGGAGGCCATCCGCCAGGTGGCCGCCGAGCGGGGGAGAAAAAACGTCATGTTTCTCCATGTATCCCTCATCGTATCCATCCCAGGGACCGGGGAGCTGAAATCAAAGCCCACCCAGCACTCGGCCAAGGAGCTGCTCTCGCTGGGCATCCAGCCCGATGTTATCCTGTGCCGTAGTGATGAGGCGGTGCCCCAGGAGATCCTGGAAAAGATATCCTTGTTCTGCAATATCCCGGTGGAAAACGCCATCCCAAATCTGACCGCCGGCCTGCTCTACGAGGTCCCGCTGATGCTGGAGAAGGCGGGACTGGCTCAGGTGGTGGTGAAGCATCTGGGGCTGGAGTGCCACGCTCCGGACCTGACCGAGTGGGATACTATGGTTCAGCGGGCCAAGCACCCAAAAGGAGAAGTGGAGGTCGCACTGGTGGGTAAGTATGTGGCCCTCCATGACGCCTACCTCTCTGTGGTGGAGGCGCTGACCCACGGAGGGATCGAGAACGGGGTAAAGGTACACATCCGCTGGGTAGACAGCGAAGCGGTCACAGAGGGCAACGTGGAGATGCTCCTTGCCGGAGTGGACGGCGTCC
Source organism: Flintibacter sp. HCN-6482 (assembly GCF_037892565.1). NCBI lineage: Bacteria > Bacillati > Bacillota > Clostridia > Eubacteriales > Flintibacter > Flintibacter sp. HCN-6482. The sequence continues at coordinate 284,319 of NZ_JBBKBK010000002.1, forward strand.
TGGTACCCGGCGGCTTTGGCAGCCGGGGGATCGAGGGCAAGATCTCCGCCATCCGCTATGCCAGGGAGCATAAAATACCGTTTCTGGGCATCTGTCTGGGAATGCAGATGGCGGTGGTGGAGTTTGCCCGCCATGTGTGCGGTATGAAGGGGGCTCACTCCAGCGAGCTGGACCCGGACACACCTTATCCCGTCATCGACCTGATGGAGGGCCAGCGGGGCGTGACCGACAAGGGAGGCACCATGCGCCTGGGCGCCTTCCCGTGCCGCATTGACCGGGAAGACACAGCGGCGTTCCAAGCTTACAGAACGTCGGACATCTCGGAGCGGCACCGGCACCGCTATGAGTTCAACAACGAATATCGCCAGCGGTTGACCCAAGCTGGGCTGCGCCTGTCTGGTTTGTCGCCGGACGGTCGGCTGGTGGAGATAGTAGAGCTGCCCTCCCATCCCTGGTTTGTAGGCGTCCAATTCCACCCGGAGCTGAAAAGCCGGCCCAACCGGGCACATCCGCTGTTTCGGGAATTTATATTCGCGGCGAAGGAGAAAAGCGGAGCGTAAGAGCGTGCGCGGGCCGGCTTTTTGCCAGCTCCGGCGGTTTCCGCGGCAGCGGAGAGCCGGAGGGCATTGAAACACCGGGACAAACACGGGGGGAGCCCGTGTTTGCGCCCGGCCCAACCGGGCACATCCGCTGTTTCGGGAATTTATATTCGCGGCGAAGGAGAAAAACAGGGAATAAGGAAGCGCGCGGGCCGGCGCCAGCTTCAGAGCGGGAGGAATAGAAATGAGCATCCATGAGGAGTGCGGTGTATTCGGCGTCATCAGCCAAGCCCCGATCCAGGCGGCTAGTCTGGCCTATTACGGACTGTATGCCCTCCAGCACCGGGGACAGGAGAGCTGCGGCATCGTGGTCAACGACGACGGTGTATTCTTCTCAAGAAAGGATCTGGGGCTGTTGAGCCAGGCCTTTTCTCAGGAGGAGCTGGCCCGATTTCCCAAGGGAGCCATGGCGGTGGGCCATGTGAGGTACGGCACTACCGGGGCCGCAAATCGCGGCAACTGCCAACCCATTGAGGTCAACCATGTGAAGGGGCACATGGCCATCGCTCACAACGGAAACCTCAGCAACGCCGCCCAACTGCGGGGGCAACTGGAGCTGAAGGGAGCCATCTTTCATACCACCAGCGATACAGAGATTATTGCCTATACCATTACAAGAAAGCGGCTGACCTGCCCCTCCATTGAGGAAGCTCTGAGCAAGGCCATGGATGAGCTGGAGGGGGCTTACTCTCTGGTACTCATGTCTCCCAGGAAGCTGATCTGCGCCCGAGATCCCTATGGGTTCCGTCCCCTGTGTTATGGGGAACTGCCTGGCGGGGGCTATGTGGCAGCCTCGGAGAGCTGTGCTCTGACTGCCGTAGGAGCGCGGTTCGTCCGTGATGTAGAGCCAGGAGAGATCCTGGTATTCAGTCCGGAAGGAATGGTCGCCCGGAGGGAGCACTGTGGAAAAGCCGCGAGGCGGCCTTGTATTTTTGAGTACATCTATTTTGCCCGTCCGGACTCGGTCATCGATGGGGTATCCGTCCACGCCGCCCGACTCCGGGCCGGAAGGATCCTGGCACAGGAGCACCCGGCTCAGGCGGACGTGGTGGTAGGGGTGCCGGACTCAGGGCTGGACGCCGCCCTTGGATTCAGCCAGGCCTCCGGTATCCCATACGGAATTGGACTGCTCAAAAACAAGTATATTGGGCGCACCTTTATCTCGCCGGGACAGGAGCAGCGTCTGGACAAGGTGAAGATCAAGCTCAGTGCCATCGGAGAGACTGTCCGGGGAAAGCGAGTAGTCCTCATTGACGACTCCATTGTCCGGGGTACTACCAGCGGCCGTATTGTCAGCCTTCTACGAGAGGCGGGAGCCTGTGAGATCCATGTGCGTGTTTCGGCGCCACCCTTTTTGAATCCCTGCTACTATGGCACAGATATCGACTCGAAGGAAAATCTGATTGCCTGCAGCCACACGCCAGAGGAAATATCAGACATGATAGGGGCGGATTCGCTGGGGTATCTTCCACTGTCCAAGCTGGGGGAACTTATCGGGGGAGGGAACTGCTGTGACGCCTGTTTCAGCGGCCGATATCCCACCGCAATACCCTCGGATACCAGGAAGGACCGCTTTGAACGGAAGCTATCCCAGTAGATGGTGCCAGCAGCGGACAGTAAATCGAGGGATGTCACCTCCTAAGATTGGAAGGAAAAGAATCAGATATTTAAACAGAGAGGAAAATCTCCCATTTCAATCATTGAAATGGGAGATTTTTAGATTAGAGAGATGAAATCGCTCCCCTTATAAGATCCTGCCTGTACCGGACAGGTTCAGCGTATTTTTCTCTTGGAAGGACGGATGATCAGGAATAACACGCCTGCAAGGAGAAGAACACATTGGGTCACAATGGCGCCCACGGGCAAGGAAAAGGCCGGATCTAGCACGCCCAGGGCCAGAGGACGGCTTACAAAGATACTGCCATTTAACAGTCCAAGGGATTCAGGTAGGGGCAGCGCCGTCAGAAGAATGGGAAGGAGCATCCACGGGAAGATCAGCCAGGGCCGTACTCTCCCTAACTGCCAGCCACTTCCCAGGGCAAACACCAAAGGAGGGGCCAGGGTAGCCAGGGCTGGGAGGACCAGTTCCCCCCAGCGGTACCAGCCGAAGTATCGACCGTAAAACACCGCCGCTTCGCCCAGGCAGGCCAAGGCCAGCAGCCCCGTCCCCACCAGAGCGGCGGCGCACCGGGCCAGGGCGTATCGATAGGGCTCCGCCGGGGCGGCATCGGTGAGCACCGCCGCCCGCCGGGCCTTTCCCGAAGTAAAGAAGGTCAGAAAAAACAGGGCCCCGATCCACATCAGGGGGAGCAGCCGGCACAGGTAGTCCCCAAAGCTCCATGGGGAGAAGGGGGCAGTGTGGGACACCCCCAGGATGGTCACCCGATCCAGGACCTGCCACCCGTAAAACAGCAGGACTGCCAACAGGCCCAGGAAAAACTTGTTCCACAGCAGCCGCCTGCACTCATATCCGAAAATCTTAGCCAAGATTCAACGCCTCCTCCGTCAGCCCGCAGGCATCCAAAAACTCCTGATAGGTGAGATAGGGATACATGGGGTCCAGCTCTCGGGTAAACAGGCCGCACAGAACCTGGTCCATGGCCTCTTCCCCGCCGACCAGTTTCTCCGCCTTTAAGATCTTCAAGGGCATCTCGTGGTACTGACGTATGAAGGACAGACTGTTGCTGATCGCTAATTGCTCCTCCTGGGGCAACTTGGCCAAGAACTCTGGATTGCGGACATAGAAATCTAGGTAGTAGTCCTCCACCTCCCGCTTCCACTGGTCTACATAGTGTGTTTGGGCGTAATCTTCGCCGTAGAGCTCCTTTACGATACGGTAGGTGGTGTACACGGTCAAGCCCTCGGCAGACCAGGGAGAGGCAGGGGCCGCCAAATCAAACATATTGCCCAGGCCCCACCACTGGTGGACCAATTCGTGTATCATTACCTCACCGGGGGCGGCGCCCTTGCCTCCGTCGCTGAGATTGGCGGAGGTGAAGTCCGCCTCATCCAGCAGGCTGGCCCCGTCTGCGGCATAGCCGCCGCCAGACACTCGGCTCTGGACAAGCTTCAGGGTTTTCCCGGCGCCAAAAGATAGGGGACCGTAATGCTCTGTGCAGTAGTCCACCACCGCCTTTACCGCATCTGCCGCGCCAGCCTCCGCCATCACAGCCTGGTGCTTACGGCCGTAATAGAACTGGATGGTCATACCCCCGGCCTGAATGTCCTCCCGGATATAGTCCCCAGCATAGACGATTCCGCCGGTGCTGCTGAACTGATAGCGCCAGGTGGCGGTGCCGTCGTCGTGCTGGGCCACCACTTCCGCCTCACTGGAGCCGAAGGGGATGACCGTCATGGAGGAGGGCAGGGTGAGCTCCATGGTGGTGGGATAACCCGCCTCGCCTGGCAGCACATTCATCAGCCGGGGAGACAGGGCTGCGTTTTCCAGACACAGGTATTCCCCGCTGATCTCCGCGCTGCCCTGCATCGTGGACATGACGTTGCTCTCTTGGGGAAAGCCGCTGTACTCCATGATTAACTCCACCTGCTCATCAGCGGGGAGAGTTACCTCCAGCAGGGCTTCGTTATATTCCTGGTAGTCGCTTACAGAGAAAGGAGCCTCCACACCGTTGGCCCGCACATTAGAGATTGTGTAGCCAGGGGTCACGCCAAAGGACGCTGTTCGTTCCTGTTGGGAGGTATTTTCAAACTGATAGCTGGCCCGACCGAAAACTGTTCCAGAGGCGGTATCTGGAAACACCTGAGCGGAGCGGCCGGTGCACACCACCCCCTCGGCGTAGGGAATTTCGTAAAAGGTCATGGCCATCAGGTCCGGGTTGCTGTGGTCTACGAAGGGCTGGGCGGCATAGGCGGCGCCAGAGCCGATCAGGAGCAGCAGGGCCACAGCGGGGCGGTAGGCCCGCCGGGCATTCTGGGCCAGAGAACCCAGGAGCCCCTTTTCATACCGCCGGACGCACAGGTAGGAAACAGCCCATATCCCAGCCAGGGCTGCCAGCCAGGTCAGGCGCATATAAGCCACGGACCGGAAGATACGAAGGTTAGAAAAGTCATCGGACAGGGCCCACACACAGGGGTTGAGCCAGCACAACTGCCAGTCCCCGGCCCACACCGTAAGACTTAAAGCGGAAAAGGAGGTAAAGAGAACCAGGGATAGGTCCACCCGCCGGGTGAACTGATAGGCGGATGCTGCCGCCAAAATGGACAGCCAAAGGGCCAGCCCCATGAGCAGCCCGTAGGCCAACAGGTAGTCGGCTCCATCAAAGACAGAGCCGATGAGTTGCCGGCTCACCGGGAACCACACTACAACAGTAAGGCTCAGTCCCAGTGCCGCTGTTGCCATTAGAGCGGGCAGGCGCACCAGGGCCATCATCAGGGGAGAGACCGCCCCGTCCACCAGCAGGCTGAACCGGCCGCGCTCCGTCCGGTCCAGCTCGTACACTGCCAGAAGGCCGAACAGGACGCCGCCCACAACGCCGCCGGCCAGAGCTGGGTTGGCCAGATAGGTGGACAGCATGGTGCTGGCGGCGGCAGGCCGGTAGAGCACCAACCCGGCGGCAGGAGAGAGGACGGTCAACAGCAGGACCAGCCAGGTCAGACGGCTTTTCAGTAGCCGCCCAAGCTCCAGAGAAAACAGACGCGGGGGCTTCATTGGACCGCCTCCTGGGAAATGAGATAGAGGTAGGCGTCCTCCAGGGTGGGGTCCGACGGCTGGGCGAAGGGAGGGAGCACGTCAGCCACCGCCCGGCAGCGGACTCCCTGGCCGGTATTTACTCGGGCGGTGATGTGAAGTCCATTCTCCTGGGCAGCGTCCTTCTCCCAAAAGATACCCACATGACCGGTGGCGGTCTGGATCAACGCCTCTGGGGTGCCAGAAAACAGGACCTGGCCCTGGTCAATGACCACAAGCTGCCCACACACGGACTGTATGTCCTCGATGATGTGGGTGGACAGCAGCACCAGCCGGTTTTGGGCGGTCTGGGAAAAGAGATTGCGGAAATGAATACGCTCTTCTGGATCCAGGCCCACTGTGGGCTCGTCCAGAATCAGCAGCTCCGGATCCCCCAAAAGAGCTTGGGCGATGCCCACCCGCTGGCGCTGCCCGCCGGACAGGGTGCGGATTTTGGCCCTTGCCTTTTCCTCCAGATTGACGGAGCGGATTACCTGCCGTATGACGGCTCTGGGGCCCCGCAATCCCTTGAGGGCTGCCATGTAGTCCAGAAACTGTTCCACAGTGAGTTCGTCGAACAGTCCGAAGTCCTGGGGCAGATAGCCCAGTCGGGCCTTCAGTTGCCGCTCCACCCTGGTCAGAGGCTGTCCATCCACCAGAATGGAGCCGGTGGTGGGGAGCAGGGCAGCCACCAGCAGCTTCATCAGGGTCGATTTGCCCGCCCCGTTGGGGCCCAGCAGACCCACCAGGCTGGGGGAGCGCAAATCCAGAGAGAGGCCCTTAAGAGCCTGCTTTCCGTTGGGATAGGTCATGCCGACGGTTTGAATGTTGATCTCCATATGTGTCAGGTTCCTTTCTGCTTGGGATGCGGCTAGGATACCAGCGCCGTATGGAGACGGTTTGGAGCGGGTGTGTGTTTTGTGTGGAGATTCAGAGGGAATATGGATTTGGTATACAAAGCGTGATATGCTTCCGCCAACGGTAGATTGGGGAGATGAGGCCTGACGAATGGTGGTTTCCTGATTTTGCGGCCTGCTTTCTCCCGCTGTCTTCGCTGAACAGAGGGACGATTAACGTGCGGCTCAATTCTCGCGCTGGGAAAAGGCCGCATATTGTGTCTATCAGCGTTCCAATGTGTGGATTTTTCTAGCGGTGTTTTTTACAATCGAAATCACCGGCACAGCCAGTGGTTATGATTCGGGGGCCAAAGTGGGGGAGAAGGGAATGGTTTTCTCATGATACCTCTTCTAAAAAGCGGACAGACGCCCGTACTCCCTCTGGGGTGTTTTCAATGGTGCAGGTGGCTCCGTGCCGCTCCAGGATCATTTTCACCAGATAGAGCCCCAGGCCGCTGCCGCCGGTGCTCCGGTTCCGGGAGGCTTCCGCCCGGTAAAAGGCCTCGAACAGGTGGGGGAGAGCCTCCTCCCCAATATGGGCCCCGGTATTTTCCACCGTCAGGGCGGGGCAGCCATCCAGGAGGCCACACCACACCCGAATCTCGGCCCCCTCGGGGGAGTAGAGGGCGGCGTTGGAGAGAAGATTGCCCACCGCCTTACCCAGCAGAGAGGGGTCCCCCTCTACCGTGATTTCGGTGGTCAGACAGGCGGAGAGCCGCTGCCCCCGCTGTTCCAGCAGCCCAGCATCTTGGGAAAGTTGTTTCTCCAACAGGGCTGCCAGGCCCACGGCTTCCCTCTCCACGGTTACTATCCCCTGTTCCACACGGGAAATGTTCAGCATCTCCTGAATCAGGCTCTCCATCCGTCCAGTGACCTGGAGGGAGCGGAGCAGATATTTGTCCCGGTCCCGGTACACGTCCACCCCCTCCAGCATCCCGGTCAACTGTCCCTTCAGAATGGTGACCGGGGTCTTCAGCTCGTGGGAGGCGGCGGAAAAGAAGGCCGTCCGCTGCCGCTGGCGCTCTCGCTCCCGTTCGATCTCTCCGCGCAGGGTCTGGTTGGCTGCCTCCAGTTCAGCCAGGGAGGCGGACAGCCGATGGGACATCTGGTCCAGGCTGCGTCCCAGCTGCCCGATTTCGTCCCGGCGCCGCTCTCCGCACTCCCAGTGGAAGTCCAGCCCGGCCATTTTTTGGGCGATGCCGCTGAGTCGGACGATAGGTCGGGTGATATAGCGAGAGTATCCAAAGGCGCACAGAAGGGAAAAGACCAGCAGCACCAGCAACAGCCACGGGGCCATCTGGACCAGCGCCCGCACCGCCAGATTTTCCGCCTCCATCCGCGGGGTGACATAGAGAGAATAGGGATCCTCTCCATCGGAAAACCGTACTTCGGTGACAATGGTGTCCTGTTCGGACATGGTGACGGAAACCATATCACCGGCCACAGAGGTACCCTCTGCCCGGGCGATGGCGGCGTCTGCCTCTCCCAAGTTGCCGGATGCCGTGATTACCATGGTGCTGTCCTCATACAGCGGTTGGACGGCCAACTGGGCACCAGTGTCGGCGAGCGCTCCGTCCGGACCGACCAGCATAGCCTGGGCTCCGGACGCACGGATGAAATCGTCCAACAGAGGCCCACAGTCCCTATATGAGGACTGCTCCAGCTTGACTGCGAGGGCCTTCACCTGCCGTGTCAGGTCATCGTTGACAACAGCGGTATAGGTGCTGGGGGTGGCCCAGGCAATCAGACCGAAGGTCACTGCCCCCGCACCGAATAGAATTAGGACAGTAATGAGGAAAACACGGACAGTCAGGCTTTCAGCGAGCCGTTTTCCCAGCACGATAGCCCACCCCCCTTACCGTTTCGATGTAGCCGGCCCCCAGCTTGTGGCGTAGGTTTTTGATGTGGCTGTCCACCACCCGTTCATCTCCGTAAAAGTCATAACCCCACAGCTTGGCCAGCAACATTTCCCGGGTAAACACTCTTCCGGGGGCGGCGGCAAAGGTGTGTAGCAGCTCAAATTCCCGTGCGGTCAGCTCCAGCGGTCGGCCGTTCAGAAGGGCCTCGCGGGCGTCTGGGTCTATCACCAGCTCCCGGTAGTGCAGCCGGCTGTCACTCTCCACAACGTCAAAACGGCGGAGGATTACCCGAATCTTCTCCAGAAGGATGGGCATGGAGAAGGGCTTGGTCACATAGTCGTCCACATCCAGACCAAAGCCCCGTAACTGCTCCTCCTCACCATCCAGGGCGGTGAGCATCAGGATGGGCACATCAGACTCTCGCCGGATCAATTCACATACGCCGAAGCCGTCGATTTTTGGCAGCATCAAGTCCAGAAGGATCAAATCAAAGGTCCCCTTTTGAAAGCGGTCCAGAGCCGCAACCCCATCTCCCACGATCTCTACGTCATATCCAGTGTCTCTGAGATAAGCGCCCAGGAGCTCTTGGATGTCTGGCTCGTCCTCTACGACCAAGATTTTTTTCATGTGAGATCACCTCTATACTAGTATAGTACAGGTTTATGAATTTCGTATGAAGAAGCCTATCTTCCATATCAATTTGAACAACCCATAAAATGACAGACTTTAGGTGGACCCCCATGACATTTACAAAGGCGTCCCAGGGATAATAGGGGCAGACAAACTCCAGGCCCTCTATCGACAAAACATAGGAAGGATGCTATACTGTGGTCAAATAGAAGGATGGGCAGAAATTTGATTTTGATAGAAATGAAGGAGGCGCCTCTATGCCCCTGCGCATTGTGCAAAATGATATTACGACGCTGAAGGTGGATGCCATCGTCAATGCCGCGAACCAGAGCCTGCTGGGGGGCGGAGGTGTGGACGGCGCCATCCACCGTGCCGCCGGACCTCAACTGCTGGCCGAGTGCCGCGCCTTGGGCGGCTGTAAGACGGGAGAGGCAAAAATCACGAATGGATACCGGCTGCCTGCAAAATATGTGATCCACACGGTGGGACCAATTTGGCGGGGCGGCCGCCACGGGGAGCGGGAACTGCTTGAATCTGCCTACCGTTCTTCCCTGGAATTGGCCTTGGCTCATGGCTGCCAGACGGTGGCCTTCCCGCTTATCTCCGCTGGAGTGTACGGCTACCCCAAGGAGCAGGCGCTGAAGGTGGCTGTGGACATCATCGGGCACTTTGTGCTGGACCACGACGTGACGGTCTATCTGGTGATCTTTGACCGGACGGCCTTTTCTATCGCCAGGAAGCTTTTTGCGGACCTTGCCGATGATACTGAAGACCATTGTCTTGTTGCGGAAAATAAATGAGCGAGGCCCCAATACGACAAAAAAGACTAACATCGATTCCAAGTTTTGCCCAGACTCTGCGCGGATTCAATATCTTCATAAAATTATTTTTTCATACTCCGGAATTACAATTTCTATGCAAGCAACATGGCCCTGTCCATTTTTGGTCAGAGCTTGCTGAGAGGCTGGGGCCGGGGAAGGAGTGAAACAGCCCCGCTGCGAATCCGACCGCACATGAATATGAAAGCCTGTACCGAGCTAATAAAACAGGACGGCCCGTTAGGGAAGGAAAACCCTAACGGACCGTTTTTCGCTGTCTGTTTCCGAGATAATGGGCAATTTATAAGAGGGATAATCAGGCGGTTTTGTGTGCGCCATTTTGCGCGCTGGCACACACAAAGATCCCCTCAGATCAGCGTCCTCCCCCTGAGGCATATTCCCCCATGTTGATATCCAGTACCCCTCTGGGCGGCTGGATCAGGGCATCCTCATACTGGCACTTCCACTGAATCTCCCGGCTCACTCTCCCGTCTACTACGCCGTCTACGGTTTCCCCGTTGCTAATAGGATTATCGTTCCCCAGAATATATGACGCTACATTGTAGGCATGATTGACCACCCAGTTGGGGTCCATGCCGTGGAAGTGGTACTGGAGATCCGGCAGGAACAAAGTGCTCATGCCCACCGTATCGATGAGCATATCCTCGGTGCCCTCGATGTTGAAAAAGCGGACATTGACCCCGAAACGGATGAAACGGTCTGGCCCCTCAATCTGGTGGGAACGCACATCTTCCGCCAGAAACAGCTTGCCACAGTTCTGGAAATAGAACGCCTCGCAGGTGGGATACAGCTCTGCCAGAGCCTCCAAAAAGTTGGCGTCCAGGTTGGCCCGTTCCAGCGCCGGAAGCGCCGCTGCCAGCATATCGGTGGCCACGACCTGATACTGACACTCCCGGAAGATCCGCTCTCGGTCCTCCTGGCAGTCCCACATCTGGCTCATCAGGAAGGCGTCAAAGCCTTTGCCCTTGAACTTGTCGCATTTCATCACCATCAACTGTACCGGGCACTTACCGTCCTGAAATTCCGCAATATGATCCAGGGCGGCATAGCCGGCCATCTTTTTGTCGCGGCAGAAACACTCTACAGCGCCGATGTGCTTTTCCATCACAGCGGTCATTTCATCCTTGTCCGGCATATCCGCCGGCTCTTTGAACAGCATCTGAATGAGATAAGGGCCGCCGGGTTGGGGGCCTTTTTTGTCATCCAGGTTCTGCTGGAACACTTTATTGCTCATTTGGTCTCCTCCTTCTTTTGAGGGAACAGCTTCCACCGGAACTCCAGTTCTTTCTGGACAAACTCTTTCGGCAGGCCCCGGGGGTTGGCGATGAGATACCAGACCCGAAAGGTGCGTTTCTCCGGGTCTGTCTCCTGCCGGTAGAGCTGATAGCCCGCCTCATCCTCCTGCGACCACTGTCCTGTCTGCCGCTTGGCCTGTACAAAGGGGTCCACCACCTGGTCCAGCTCCGCTCTGGTGCGGCTTGAGGCCCAGGCGTGATCCACATCATCGGAGTGGGAGAGGTGGAACAACATCGAGCCCATCCAGTTCTTTGCCTTGTGCTCCGGCGTTCCGCGCAGTTCCGCCTGACGGCGGTACTCCGCCAGCTGCTCCGCCGTTCCGTACCGTTCCACCATCTGCTCATCCACATGAATGCGCCAGATGTAATCCTCCGGCTGGGTAAAGGGGGCGCAGACCGGCTGGAGCGCCTCTGCCGGGTCCGCCTCAAAGCGGTCGATAAAATCGAGGTAGTGGGCTTTGATCAGGGGCAGGAAGGTGTCCAGCAGCCCGGTGTCCAGCCGCAGATCCTCTGTCAGCATCCGGAAGAACGAACCGCCTGTTGTGGATTCTATTTTAAAAGAATAGAGGCGGTCATCCCCCAGCTTAATGATGCAGGTGAAGCCTACCTCCACATTTCCATGACCGATCTCATAGTCCAGGTAGTTGTATCGGCTCCTATCAAACCAGATCTGATAGGTCAGGCCGTTTTTTGTTCTCTTTTTGAAGTCGCCCTTTTTCAGCCGCTTCCAGCCCTTTTCCTCCAAGCCCAGCCCATTCCACAGGTAGTCCAGGGCCTCCGCAAAGATGTCCGCAGGGCGTCTTTGTTCCATAGTACCCACCTCCAGGCAAAGTTCATCCACTATTTGAAAATCAAATACAGGGCAAGGAAAAAGAGGATCAGACCACCCCATTGCTTTGTAAGAAGCAACATTATCAGTATCGCGAACAATAAAACGCCCACCAAAAGGATGATTCCATTCATCCATCGCTTCTCCTTCTTATCAATTTTCTGTTTTCAACTATGGTCTTTACTCCTCTCCATTGTTTGGCTAATCTGTTTCAGAGCCATGTCTATGTAGAGATATACCCCATCCCGGTCGCAGTGGTACAGGTTGGAATAGCTTGTACTCTCATTGGGGCGGATGGGATTGGGCTCCACTACCTCAGTGGCTTCCAGCAGGCCAGCACCCAGCTCCACGGCGGCGGTGAGGGCCTTTTTCAGCACCGCAAGCTGCCCATCGCTCCAAAGCCTCTCCATATCTTCCAGAACCTTCGGCCCCTGCTTCATATCCCGGAGAAGCTGTGCGGCTTGATCCGGAGACAGGTATACACCGGAGCAGTAGTTTTCGATGATCCGATTTTTTGCTGGATTGGGAAAGAAGGTTGGTACCACCTGTGTCCATGGGGTGAAGTACCGGGCATATTCCGGCTTTTGCTCCACCAAGAAAGAAAAGGCACTGCCTCTGGTGTAATAGTAATCCCGGAAAAAGCCCTGGATTACCGCAATATAAAAGCCGTGGCTCTTATCAAACAATTCATCCGGCTCTGTCCCCGCCCCGACCCGCAGGGTATCCAGATACTTTTCCGCATAGAAATCCTCCATTCCATGCCGTGCGGCAAGGGCCAGTACCTTTTCCTCCTGTCCCTGCTGTATCCAAGTAAGGGGAGTAAAATACCATTCCCGCATTTCTTCCGGCGAAATCGGGTGAAAACTCACGTCGTATCCCATAAAAACCTCCCTAAAAATCCAGTAAAATGGGAACCTGCTGTTCCTCGGCAAATCGCATGGCCCGCCAGAACATGGAGAAGGCGAACTTGGCCAGGGATTGGGTGTCATACTGGGTGTGTTCCGGGATGTCCGCCTTGCTGTACTGCCCATCTGCGTCTATGGTTCCGTCTACCGGGTATCCCTCCGTATCCGCCCAATCAAGGATGGTATCCTCATCGGCCTGCCACGCCAGCTGGTTCAGCTTCTCCAGCTCTTTTCGAAGCCCTCCTACCGTACCAATTGTAGCTGTATCGTTGGTAGGAAGCGGTCCTTGGAACAGGAAGCTGGCCGACAAAGGAATCCACCATGTAGCACCGCGAAACAATGACCAAACCCGTTCTTTATCTGCCGAAAGACGGGCGATAATAGGGTTCCCCATGAAGTCCCAGTCTTTCTCCACAGTAGATGGCACCGGTTCCTCGTATGTACGACAGGCGGCCACCAGCAGCATAGCGCCGAAGGCATCCCAATCCGGCTTGTCCGTGTAATAGGGCTTCTCATTATCCTCCGGCCAGGGGGTGTAGGGGGGCTGGTCCGGCTGAGAAATGGCGCTCAAGATCTGATCCCGCCAGTTCTCCACCGCCGCCTGGACCTCGGCCGGGGACAGATCCTCCTCGTTGTCAGCGGGTTCTCCATCCGGCGTGATCCGGTTAAAGGCGTATCCGTTTTCCTCCGCCCACTGCTGGACAACGGTTTTCCAGTTGTGAGAATAGTACCGGGTCAATGTTCCGGCGTAGATATCAAGTCCCATCGTGATGCCTCCTTTTTTGTCTGTACGGTCATTCTTTTGCCGGAGCGAACAGTCGGTCAATCTTCTCCAGATTGTATTCCAAGATCCAGTCATGGAATTGATGATAGAGCGGCAGTAGCAGTTCCCGTGAGCCGCCCAGTATATCCAACCCACGGTCATCGTACAGGTGGTAGAGGAATGGCCCCGGCCCGGTCAGATAGACGCTGGACACAAAGCCGTTCCAGCCGCCGATGTCCCCCAGAATGATCTCCTGGAGAAGCCGCTCCGGTTGAAAGCTGATTTTGCTGAGATCCCAGTAAAACTGTACTTGAGCATATGTATCCCCGTCCTCGTCCATCATGGTCGCTGTGATCTGCTCATGCGGGGCAGGAAGTGCGGCCCTCTGCTGGATGGCCGTCAGCAGGGACTCGACAGGTTTTTCCTCGGGATACCCGTCAATTCGCAGAATACCTGGCGGCGCTGGAAGGTTACGGTAGATCATAATCGCCCGCTCCAGTGCGCCTTGAACATAGGCGGGATTTGGAGTTAGTTTCTCGGTGTTCTCGTCCAAATAGGTGCATTCCAGATAGACTGGTTCATCTCCGCCAATCTCAAGCCGAATGCCCACCGGCGCATGGTAGAACAAAGGGTGTTCCAGCCCAGCCATGCCCAGATCATGTAAAATGTGTTCAAACCGCTTTGCCAGCATGGTATCCCTCCGTCTTATAACATTTCATACAGCAGGGCTGTATTGCCCCGCACCAGTTCCAGATGGGAGCGCAGCGTTTCAAGTCCGCTTTGCACCGCCTCGGTGGGCAGATCCCAGTCTGGGGCAATTTCAGCGGTCAGCTCCGGGAGGTCCTGCTCCCGCAGAACTGCCAGCAGTTTAGACGCCAGCTCTCCCTCCAGCAGAGCGCAGTCCAGGGTGTCCTCCGTCTGGGGAGCAGGAAAACGGACATCCAGATCAAGCTCGCGCTCACACCAGTCCCAGATGGCCATATAGACCGAGCCGGAGCAGTTACCGTTGGGTAATTCCTGCCGCTGGCCGCCTTTGAGAAGATAAAAGGATGCAATCTGTGACATGGCAGTTCCTCCTAAATGTTATTCTTTTTCCATCAGCCCTTCTGCCTGCATCCGGATCACATAGAAGGCCCGTACCCAGTCCAGTTCCTGCTCCATGGATTCCTCCAAAGCCAGCAGGCGGCGCTTTCCCAGCCTGCGGTCCAGAAGGGCAAAGATGCGGACAAGAGGATTCTCGCTGACAAGGCTTTTCTCAATGCTCTGGTTGTCAAAGATACCAAACGCCTCATAGAACACCTTTTGGTCAAAGGTACCCTGCTCCAGCGCAAAGGCATGAGCCTGGTAGATGGCCTCTTTTGCGGAGTCGTGATCCTTCAGCGTTGTGGACCGCAGGTGATGAAATTTCGTCCACACATTCTCAAAATAGGTGTAGTAGTTGCTCCGCAGCACTTCCACGCCGTCCACACGAATGGCTGCCCGGCCCTCATGGTCAGCACTTTTGCTGTAACTGGTGGCAAAATACTGGATGTGGCCCCGGAGCGCCGGACACAGATAGTCACTTTCCAGTTTGTTCCGCATTCCGCTCCAAGTTGACATAGTGACCGCCTCCTTTCTGCTGCCGCTGCGGGTAAGGTAGATTCCCAATAAATTGAAATTTGAAGATTACATATAATCCTCGATATATGATCGTTCTATAAATTCTTTTACTGCAAATATATCTGCAAACTCCTCATACCGGGGAAATCCGTCCGCATTTTGTGCCGAATAAGTCAAATGAAACAGATAGTAAATGTCTCTTCCTATTCCGTTTCTGAGAACATATAACACATCATCATTGGATTCGCACTTCGCAACCGCCCAGATTTTTTTGCCGTATAAGAAGTGGTCTTGTCCTATTTCTTTGTTTAGTTCAGCAACAAATGCCCCGTCCGCCTGTGTGAAGGGGATCATATACCAGTTAAAATCCTTACTATATTTATCATAAAGATCACAGAACATTTCTTCTAATGTCATTTTCATTCTTCCTTCGCTGATTTACAGTTCGGCCCTCAATCACCGCGCTGTTTTTATTGCTCATTGAAATACCTCGCCAGTTTCTTCTCCAGCAGTTCTGTCATATCATTGCAGAGGCGCTTTACCTTGTCCTGCTCATGGGCGTAGTACCAGATGGTTTCCTCTCCGGGGCGGAGCAGGAGCTGGTCGCCGTCCGCTTCTTTCCAGAACTCGCCCAGCACGCAATACCGCTCTCTATGAATGGTCAGATCAAACAGGCCGGACAAATCAATGGTCACGCCTGCGGACACCTGGATGCCTGCGGTCAGCAGGAAGAACTCCCGCACCTGGGACGGGAGCGTGAAGTCCAGCACGCTTTCTTGATTCCCAATCTGCACCTCCGTGGCGGCAGGCTGGATCTCATCAGAGGAGTCCAGCACCTTTGCCAGCGCCTTGGAGAACTTGGGGTATCGGCCAAACAACTCCGGGTTGTTGGTCTTGAATTCCTTTTGCTTTTCCCGCTGCACTCGCTCCTGCTCCTTGCAGAAAGCGTCCAGCTCCGCCAGATACCGATCCTGGTAGAGATCGCTGGCCTCAAATGCTGTGCCGCTCTTTTCCAGAATGGCGATGGCTCCCTTTTGGCTGCCAAACACCGGGACCCACTGAAAACCATGCCGGCAGGGCTTCAGCTTCAGAAATTCACCCCGACTCAGCAGGGCTTCCAACTCCGTCTCATGTTCGTCCCACCAGTTCTGCCAGGTTTCAGGTGTTTCCCGTCCCTCAGCCAAGTCCAGGAGTTTTACTGTCAATGATTCTTTGTCCATAGGTGTCCACGCTCTTTCCCAACCTTAACTTCCACATTACTCGGTAGCACAAAGCTCATTCATTTTTGGAATCAGTAATTTATCCATCCACTGACAAACAATCTCAAAGGCATTGTTAATTTTTTCTTCATTTCCTATATCAAGATATATTTCATTGTCTCTTAAACTGTAAAACAGTGGTTGTGTGTTGGCGTCTGGTTTGGCGTAACCATAAGGGTCGTATGGACGGGTGTTGATTATATAGCAAACCTCTATGCTTATGCTATCCTTTGTGTTCCCGCCAAATGAGGAAAACGCAATCATATAGGTGAAATTTTTACTGTGCCTCGTAAGTGTTTTGTCGGATTTTTTATACTTGAAGCCTAAATGCCCGTACTTTCCTTGCAACTTGGTTCCAAGCATTTGCATTGCTTCGTTAAAGTTCATTGTGCCCCTCCATTTTCTCATCGTAAAAATAAATATAGTTCATCCCTCCGTTTCAGAGGGGGCAGGAATAGATGCTCATGGCCCCATAATCGGTGTGCAGGACAAGTCCGCTCTTGGTAAAGGAAAAACTCACCTGCCGCACCACAAAGGGGTCGTCAATGGTGGCCAGCAGCTGGCCGCTGCCGGTATCCCACACCTCTATGGGGGAACTGCCACGCTCCTGCTGAACGGCCATCAGGCTGCCACTTGTCCGCACCGTGCAGGTATCTGAAAAACTCAGCCCTTGCCGGACAGAAAACGGGAAAGGATTGGTCATCTCCTCTCCGGTCTGGGTCAGATAGAACCTGCCGCCCACCGAGAAGCACTGGTCATCCGGGGAGAAGAAGGGATGCCAGCCCTCATTGGGGATCACTACTTTTTGGCCGGACTTCAAATCGACCAGCACATACTCACCCTCGGTGACACGGTAGGCCGCTTTGCTTTGACGGGGCGAGAGCATTCCGAAGCAGTAATAGGCAAAATTCGGATTCTTCGACTTCTTGCATTTTACCGTTTCCCGCCACACCTCTGTGTTGCTGCCAAAGTCAAAGACCACGATTTCCTCGCCTGTGTACCACAGAGCCAGGTCGCCGCTCTGGTCCAGCATGGCCTTCATGCTGTTTTTCTTGCTGGCAAAGGGGGTGACCGCATGGGTGCGGAGGGAGAACTGCTCCAAAAGATAGCTGTTGTTCAGCAGCAGAGTATCATTGGGGCAGAGAACCTGTTCATAGGTCATCCGCTTGCCGCCCAGAGAAATCGTTTCGAGGATCTCCCCATTGCCATCGAAGTGATAGAGGAGCTCGTCCTCAAAATCGCCTACCACCCGCGTCAGGAAGAAGTCATCCCGCGTGAGGGCGGCGGCCAGAGGCATGAAGCCGTTGCTGTCCTTTCCGACAAACCGATGGCACCGCACCTGCCCAACAGCGGCGTCCGGATTCTGATAGACGAATCCTTTCCGCATCTGGCCCATCATGGCGCTGGCCGCCTTGCTCTTGACCTGGAAGGCGGAGTCACACAGGATCTCCTTGACCTTCCCGCCATTGGGGCAGGTTCGGATGGTATGGCCGTCAATTTCAATCCGCCACTGCTTATTTGTAGCGGGGTTGAGGAAGGTTTTTTCCATCATGGTTTTGACCGTTCCTCCTTTCGAATCAGGATGCTTTTTCCCTCGGCGTTGATGCTATACAGGTCATCCAGATGGATGTGGAATCCATCCTCACGAATGGTTTCCGCCATACCAAGAGCGGCTTTCGCCAATAGGAGCAGCCCAGCCCGGTTTCCTGTTAGCTCCAACTCATTTCCGTCATCATGGGTGGCAAAGGAGAGGTGGGCTTCCGGCTCTAACGGAAGGATGGGCAGTTGTTCCTCATTCCATTGAATAGTCAGTGTTTTGGTTGTCATCGCTTGTATCCCACCTTTTGAAAACTTCTCAATCAAAATCCATCCAGACCAGGTGCTTTCCGCAGTGGAGGCACTGGAACAGATAGCATTGCAGATGCCCGCCGTTTACGGATTCCTGAATCAGTTCCTTCTGTTCCTCGTCCCACATGGTGTCGTCCAGCACCCCCTCCAGCACACCCAGTGCCCGCAGCTCTCTGGCTCCCACATGGCCCAGATAGGCGCAGTAGTCACCGCAGTGGGCGCGCCAATATTCCTGCTGCCAGCCGGAGTAGCCGGGGGTGCGGTGGATCAGCTCGTCCAGCTTCTCCGGATCGTCTACACCATCATCCACAGAGTAATCGTCCTGAAAGCTGCCGTCATATTTCCGGGCCGCCTCGCCACTGGCGATACACGCCGGACACAGATACGCAACTTCCTCCACAGAAAAGAACGGATTGGTATAGAAAATGCGGGTCGTCTTGCCGCAGCAGTCGCAGACAACGCCATCTGCGGACTCCTCAAAAGCGCCGGTTTCCAGAGGGTCCGGATGATACCGGAAGGTGGGCAGGCCCAGCTGGGCCCGCCGCTCCTTCTCCTTCTGCTTTTCCTCCGGTGTTTTGGGCTTGGGGATGGCATAGTGGTTGCCCCAGCTCTCCGCATAGTCCTTCAAGACGCCCAGCCGCTTGAGGGTCTTTTTATCGGAGCGCTTGCCGATTTGGCAGAGCAGTTCATAGGCATCCTTCTTGAAGTCCAGCAGATCATACACATCTACCAACACTTCCTTGGCCTGCCGGTCCTCACTCTGCTCCAGTTCCTCCTTAAAGGCATAGAGAGCGCGGACACTGTCCGGACCGCCGTCGGTTGCGGAAAACTGCTTTTTTAGTTCGATGTAGGTTTTCTGATATTCTGTCATCGGGCGTACCTCCCATCAATCCCACCAGAAGCACCAAACCGTAGACCACTCTCTGGAAACATGAGTCCGCCCGTCATGTTTGTGGGGGCAGCTCCACCTGGTCCAGAGGGGTCTCGTTCCATACACTTACTTTGAACGGTCTGTTCTCCAAATCGAAATAGATCGTGATACTGTTGTTGTACTGGTTCAGATCATTTTCGATGGTATATTCTGTGGAAATCCCAAACTCTGGATGATCGCTGTATGTGTTGGGAAGATGAGTCCAACCATCACTGGAAGGATACCTCTCAATCAAATAATCCTGGGTTACATGGTTCAGTTCCTGATTATCCAATTTGATGCTGGTGTGTTTCTCATCATAAAAAACCACCATAGAATCTACCACACCATCTTCGATTTTTTGAGGTGGCGTATCCGACCCTGTGGACACCTGGTTTGTAATGGTCACCTCTAACAACACCCCGTCTTTTTCCAGGAGCCGGATGATGGACCCACCCGGCAAAATCCCCTGCCCATCCTCTGTCAGGGACCAATCTGCCCGCGTTTCGTAATACTCTTCACCCACAAACGGCTCCAGGAAATAGGGTGTCTGCCCGCTGATTTTCCACCCATCCTCGGTTAACTGCTTCAAAGAAACCGGAATCGGATAATAGACGTCGTTCACTGTGATCCCCAATTCCATATTTTCCGGCATGGCTTCACTCTCCTGTTCATCCGGCATTTGCGTGATACTCTCTGTGATCTCCTCTGAAGCAACAGGGGTTTGGGCCGTGCCGCCGCCCTCCCGCCCGCAGGCAGTCAGCAGTACCAGGAAACAGCACGTTATCAGTATCTGCAAGTTTTTCATAACGTTCCTCCTATCGTTGCTATTCTGTCATTCCGATACAGCCCATCAATCCCACCAGAAGTACCAGACGGTGGACTGCCGCAGGACATCCGCCAGATTGCCCACAGTGGGGTCATCCTGCTCCTGGTCCACGATGTCCGGGCAGAAGCCGTACTGCTCTGCGGCAACTTCCATAGCCTGTTCCTGGGAAACAGGGGCCGGGAGCAGGAACTCCAGTTCATCGTGGCTCATGGCGGCTGGGATGGCACCATGCTGCTCGAACCAGTATTTCGCCACTGCCATCAGGTCCGGGGTGTCAGGACACTCATTCCAGTTTCCAAAGGGCAGGTAGGCGAAGATTTCCCAGGGGTTCTTCACCGGGATCTTGGCCAGAATGAGAGGATAGGTCATGTGGCTGTCCGAATCCCAATAGCAGGAGAAGCGGTCATTGTCATAGCCGCCCTCCATCTCGCCCAGGACTTCCTCATCCCAGTCCATATCGTCATCCTCGGCCTCCGCTTTACGCTGGCCGACCAGTTCCTCCAGAACTGCCTTGCTGTCCTTGATGGGGGCGGAGAGCATCTTTTTACGGTACTCCTCCACGGTTTTGAGGTCAAATTCATAGCAATCCGCATCATGCTCCGGGTCGGCGTTCATTACCAGACACTCCAACAGCGTTTCGTCATCCGCCTTGATGAGCACCGGCACAAAGCCTTCTTTGACACTTTCCCGTTTGGCATAACCGTAAGCGGCCATAATGGGGTCATCGTCCTTCATGGAGGGGAAATAGGTGCATTCACAGTCCAGATACTCCATCAACGCCTCAGCCAGTTCGGAGGGTTCCAGTGTGTCCTCGTCGAAGTCCTGTCCTTGCCAGTTGGTGAAGCGTTCCTCAATCGCCTTTGCCATGGCCTGGTAGTAGTCCTCATCAAAGGGGATGAACAGGTAGGCTTCATCCCGGAACTCATCGGAGTGATACCGCTCCGGGCCGAAGAAGCGGTGGGCATTGTCGTCAACATCGGCGGGATAGTAGGGGCTGTCGTCCTCTCCGTAGTAATAGCCCGCAAAGGCGCGGCCTTGCTGATTGAATAGCACAGAGAACAGACAGCCGTCCAGCTCATCCCGGATAAACGCCCGCAGATCCACGCTAGCAGGGTCGGCTTTGACCTGTTTGGCCACTTCGCCGTATTCTTTCAGAAAGTCCTCGCCCATCAGGTCGTGCTCCATGCACCAGCGCAAGTAGATAGCCATGTGGTTATAAGCATTGATGGGGTCAATGGGCAGTTCCTTCTCCTCAATGCTCTCAAGGTGATAGGAAGCGTCGTCCATCTCACCGTCAAAATCATTATTGGAAAGGGTACCACGAGTGACAGCATCCTGGCGGGTGGGGTTTACCACAAAACTGATCCCCCTCATCTTGTTCAGCAGAGCGTCTGCATCATGTTCCAGTTTATAGTCCAATTCATCCGCATAAAGCGGGATGACCTGATAGAAGTTGATTTCCTCGCCGCCTGGGAGGGTGCAGACCTCGCAGCCATCCTCCGTACCCTGGGGACCGATCAGGGTAGCAGTACACAGCTTGGTGTTGTCTGCAAATGGTTCCCGGTTCTCCACCGTATGACCATGCCCCAACCAACTGTCACAGTTGATGGGCAGACGGGCCAGGGATTTTAACAGACGGATGGGCCAGTACCACTTTTCGTCTTTCATGGACTCCTGATCCAGTTTCCAGTCCGCAGGCAGTGCGATGGCTAGCTCCGCCCGCTCCAGCTTGTACTCCGCCAGCTCCTCCGGCACATTCATCCGGTGGGCGCCCATGCCCATCGTCACCAGGGTGTAGTAATCCCGCTCCTCTGTGGGCGGCACCACGCAGATGTCCACATGGATGTCGGGGGAAACCAGCTCGTGGAACACATTCTCGAACTTGCCGAAATACTGCTGGATGTGCCCCTCGACGGCCTCCATCTCCTCCTCGGTGTAGACCTCGGGCTGGCTGCCTCCTTCCGAGGACCAGAGGGTGTCTGTCTGCTCCGTGCCATCTGGATTGATAAAAATTTGGAAGTATTCCTCCTGATCCGTCAACTTGTAAAGAAGACCGATGCGGCAGTCCAGCCCAACCAATACTGTGTCCAGGCGGGCAACCCTGCCGTCCGGGTGTTTTCGCTCCAGCCAGTCCCCGCTATCCAGCCAACCTTTTAGTTTCCACAGCCATTCTGGGCTCAGTTTGGACATGCCGCCCTCGTTCATCTGGAATACCAAATCCATATTCCTGTAAGGGAAATGGGTGAAGGGATTATTTGGTTCGTATTCCTCCGGCTTAGGGCCGAATATCTTCCAGAAGTCCTCCAGCCCCTTCTGACTGACCGTGATGCAGGAAATGGAGCGCTGCTTGTCATCAGCGTCCTCATCCAACCCCATCTGGAGTTTCCGATCCAGATCCGGGTTGATCCAGTGATACTCCATCTGTTCCAGGGTGGCACCGGTTTCGATCTCTTCCCGTAAGACGGTAAATTCGTGGTCTCCGGGCTCTATGGCAAGGCCCCGCTCCACCGCCTCCAAAGCCCCGGCTTTATCTCCAAAGTGGGCCCGCAGCTTGCCCACCTGAAGCCACACCCAGGGGTAGTCTGGTTCCTCCCGAGCGCCTTTTTCGGCATATTCCATGGCCTCATTCAGTTTCCCGCAGTACATGAGGGCCACAGAGTAGCGGTAGTACCAAGCAGCGCAGCCTTTGGCGTTCTGTTCCGAGTCCTTCATCCACTCCGCTGCCTTGCAGTAGCAGCGGTAGGAGTCCAGATTGTTGTAAGCGAAGGAGTACCACAGGGCGATTTGAAGATCCTGACGGGCCTGTTTTTCTGTAAATCTTCCTTCCTGAATGCCTTGTTCAATAAAGTTATCCAGCCACTGAATCATTTTCCCGAAATAGCCCGATGCACCGTCATCAAAGGACTCCAAAACTTCGATATCCTCCGCTGAAAGGAGGGAACCTGTCTCGGGCTGGCCGGGCTCCTCATCCTGAGGTCCTTCACCCTCCGGACCGTCCCCACCGTCATCATCCGGGCCGTCATCCAGCGGCTCCCAGCTGATTTTCAGGGTCATCTGCTCCTCCGGCAGAGAGACTCCGGGGCTGCGGGTGATGGTGTGCTTATCATCTGCCGCAAAACCGATGGTCTCGCCGTCTTGTAGCGTCACATCACACGCCAGCACATAGGAGGCAAGGCTGGCCAAAAAGTCCCGCAGATCCTCCGGCTCGGCGTCGGCGTTCAGCACCTCCATCTCCTCCTTGCCGAACACATCCATGCCGTAGGTGTAGCCGTTCAAGCCGCCCTCGCTCTGGTACAGACCGAACCAGACCCAGTTGAAGATGGGCAGTTCGTCCTCTTTGAGCATATCGGCAAAACCCTCATAGAACCGGGGCTCAAATACCACGCCGCTGGTGTAGATGCCGGTGGCATATTTCTGGCGGCAGCAGGCGGACACCATCTTGGTGAACAGCTTGCCCTTCTCCAGAACTTTCTCCTCCTTGCCCAGAACCGCTACCATGATGTGGCCACGGTGTTCCTTGGCCACTTGGACTGCATCCTCCCACATATAGTTGTTTTCCGCATTTACCTCAGCCTCACCACCGGGGATAGGAGAGGAGGCCAGGCTGACGGCGGCCAGCATATCGCCTACTTCAAACACCAGGGCGTCATCGTCCTTTTCCTCGCTGGTGTCGTATTCATCCACGGTGATGTCCCACTTTTCCTTCATGTCCCGGATGAACTGCTCTTTATCCCATTCTGCCTTGGACAGGAGGACAAAGCCGGTGAAGACGCCTGTGTGGCTGTTTTCCTCCCCGTCAGCGTCATCTTCCTCGTCGAGATCGTCTGTATCTTCTTTATCCGGATCATACAGGGATTCATGTTCCAGGCCCCGGATAAATTCCTCAAAGCTGTCTGCCAGATGGGTAATCTTGTAGTCGTTTTCCTGATCCACATGGACCACCGCAGGCTCTCCCTGGGGGCCGCAGGCCCGGTAGTCCAGGAATATCATATCGTGCCCGGCGCTGGGACAGTCGCAGATGGCCACGCCGATGGCGGGATACTCCCACTCGTCGATCATAAACTGGCTGCCCAATTCCCCGCAGAGGGAGCAGCTCTTTTCCCGCCCAATTCCAAAAATGCCGGTGATGGCCACATGGTCCTCCGCCCAGCAGGTGGGCTCATCGCAGGGATAGCAGGTGTTCACCGGGATCCCGCCGTTGTGCCGCTTCATCAACCAGATATAGGCGGCGGGAAGCTTGTAGCCCAGCTCCTCCTCCACGCTGGCGATCAGCTCGTCAGAGGGGGGCTCACTGACATACTCCTTCAGCGCATACCAATTATCATCCCAGAAGTTGGTGAGGTCGAAGCCCTCGAACGGGGTGTTGCCAGGTACGAATTTGGCCTTCTTGTTCCGGCTGCGCTGGCGTTTCCGGATCTCCGCCCTGCACTCCCGAATCACCGCCGGGGCATTTTCGTCCTCCGGGTCCAGCTCCGCCCACCGCCGGGCGTAGGGGATGGCCTTTTCCTCCTGCCCGTGGAGATACTGATAGCCGTAGGCCATCCGCATATTCCACTCCGCCTTGTCCCGGCCCTCCTCCCGGACGGACTCCAGTGCCTCAATGGCCCGCAGCAGGGCCTTGTCCCCCTTGTAGTTGGGGGTGCCCTCGTCGTGGTCCCCGATGATGGCATAGTTCTCCAGCGCCCGTGCCAGGGCGTAGGCGGTGCGGTAGTTCCGCCAGTCCTCCGGGATGGCGTTCAATGCCTGGATGCAGCGGGTGTACTCGTCCTCGTCGTTCCACTGCTCCAGTTGCTGGAAGAATGCTTCTTCGTTCTGCGGAGTGTAAGGGATATAGTCCATGCCTGTCAGCGTTTCGTCCAGCTCGGGGGCCTGCTCCTCATCGTCCGGTTCCTCCTGGGGCGGTGTTTTCAGGTTCACTGTGCCCGCTTCACGGCGGAAGGTGTGGAAGCTGGCCCAGGGGATGTCGCTGTCCTCAAAGAACGCTTTCGCCATGTTCAGTGCCTCTGGGATGTCCCAGGCGATGAAGTCCACATAGCCGCAGTAGAGGCCGGTGGCTCCGCCAGTGAGGGTGAGCACCTCCGGGCCGTCCCCGGCGGTGAGCACTTCCTCCAGCTTGTCCCGGAAGTCGAAGATCTTCTCCGTTCCTTCCTCCTCCCGCAGGGTATCCAGAGGATAGCAGAAGAAGCCCGCTACTGCGCCGTCGGCATGGAGATCGTCCATGAAATCATTGTCGGCATTCAGATAGCCGTTGATGAGCGGCACACAGCAGGTGGAACCGGCCATTACATCCAGCCGCCAGTCAGCGTCCGGGTCCTGTTTGGGTTTCATTTCGTAGCCAAGATAGCTCTCCAGATAGGCTTCCGGATCAGTGGAGAGCTCCAGGCCCTGCTCCCGCAGTTTGTCGGGCAGCTGGGACAGGAGGAAGGACGGCTCTGCCTTGGGTTCCTCCAGCACATCAAAGCTGTCTATGTATCTCATGTGGGGGATCTCGCCCAGCACCTGATCGGTGAGGGTAGTGAGCATCCACCAGGCCCGGCCTTCCGCCTCACGGAGCATGGGCAGCAGCTTTTCACAGTAGACGGAGATGGCGAAGCTGTTCTCCCCCTGCTCCTCCAGCCAGATCTGCACATCCTCTCCGGAAATCTCCCAGCCATCCTCGGTGCGAAGGCCGATGTTCTGGAGGGGCTGACGGCCCACAAGGATATTCCAGTGCTCCAGTACCTCCTTGGGGGCGTGCTTCTGGAAATAGACCAGCTCAAACAGCTTGACCTTGTCACCCTCCGGGGTGAGGATCAGCTCATGCTTTTCGCCGTTGAAGCCCATCTCGAAGGAAATCTCGTCAAAAACCAAATTCAGGGTTTCCTCCATTTGGGCCATGATCTCCGCACCTCGGGTGTGGTCTTTGTCCTCATCCATCATCTGGCGCAATTCTGCTTCCATCTCGGCAAAGGTTTCCCACCAGTCCTCTGTCCGCTCCCGGAAGCACTCCGAGAACTGGGGCAGGGAAATGCCCTTCTTGCACCAGTCAATAAACTCTTTGGTGTCCTCATCACCGGGGCGGGCTTCCAATGCCTTTTCAAAATATCGCAGAGCCCGGCCCTCCTGATCCAGATAAAAGTAAGAGTAACCCATGCGGAAGTTCCAGCAGTGGTCGCCCTCGAAATATTCCGCGTGGGGCTTTAGCAGGGCGATGGCCTTCTTGAGCATATCCTTGCCACCTGGCTTATATGGGTCTGCCAAATTGTTATAAGCCCGGGCCAGCTCGCTGTCCTCCTCAGGGGTGCGCTCCTGGGCGGGGATGGCCTCCAGCGCGTCAATGATCTTCTGATATTCGTCGTTTTCATTCCACTTCTGGCACTGCTTCAAAATGTCCATATCAGGCTCCTCCTCGTCCTGTTCCGGTTTCCAGTCTTTGATCTGCTGGAACACACCATGCTCATCCCGCTCAAAGGCGCAGGGAGCGGGGGTGTTCAGCAGAGGGATGATGTCGGGATCGTCGTTGCAGATCGTATTCAGCTTGTAGATCCCGGCATTGTTGGGGTCGTCCATGTACGCCTCGCTCTCGTCACCAGCGGTGAAGCGCCAGCCGCTGTCCCAGTCGCCGTCCGGCTCCTCACGGTAGCAGTAGCCAACCTTGCAGCCCTCCACCGTGATACGGTTGGTGGCGATGCAGCCATCGGCACCCTCCCAGTCGGGAAGCAGATGTTTCACATCCTCCGCTTTCACATGGTAGCTGCGGTTGCGGCCGGCGGACTCATACAGCTCCTTCCGCAGGGCCTCCACATCCCGAGCCATCTCCTGGATCTCCTCGTCGTCCATCATCTCACTGAGGTCATATTCCAGCGGGTTCTGCGCAAAATCCGCCAGGGCCTTGTTCATGGCGTCGTGCTCCTCCGGCGTGGCGGTGACGCGGATGCGGCGATGGGGGGTGTGGTACGAATCCAGGTCGTGGAGGTCTACGCCGCCGCTGATGCTGCACTCCAGCAGGACGGCGGCCAGATCGGTGACCACATCAATGGCGAAATGAAAGTCCATCTCCACGCCATTGGAGTGGGTGAATTCCAGATACTCCACAGTCTGGCGGAAGTCCCAGGTCTGCTTGTCCAGCCCAATCTTGGCAAAAATCTCGCTGAGGGGGATCTCCTCCTTTTTCTGGTCCTCTAAAAATGCCACAAGGTTCAGGCTGTCATCCGAGCCTCCCATAAAGTTGCCCCAGTATTTTTTGATATACATCTGTCACGCCTCCTTCAGTCTTTTTTCTGTAAGTAGTAGGTTCCACATCGGCCCCACAGCCGGGTGTCCAGTTTTTCCTTTCTGATGTCTGCCACCTGCCGAAAGACCGGCGCACCCCGGATGCAGGCTCCCACAAAGTAGAGGGCTCCGCAGCTGCGGCACTGCATATAGTGGCAGGCGGTATAGTGCTGTTCAGCGTCCAGCACCGCGCCGGTATCCTCCAGTGGGCAGTCACCGGCGAACAGTTCCATGTCACCTTGCCGCTCCAGTTCCATGAGTTTCTGGAGAAGCTGGTCATATTGGCGGTGGGAGATGCTGCCGTCCTCCTTCATCTGTGCCGCCAACTGACCACAGGAGGGGCAAACAAGATTCTCTTTTTCCATTCGTATCACTCCGGTCTATCCATCAAACTCCACCCGGATAATGGGCCGATAAAAGTCATAATCTCCGTTCAGTTCCTTGTCCTCCTGCACTTCCGGCTTACAGTGGGGAGAACAGGGCAGGAAACCGAGAAAGATTCCCAGTCCGCCGCAGATGCTGCGCCCGCCATCACCGCCGCAGGTGGTAAGTCTATCAGCCTGCACCACTTCCCGCATATAGGGATCGTAGGCGATGGACAGGCCGAAGAAGTTGGGTTCCTCCATATCGAAGGGTTTGTCCTCATCCTCTGGGCTTTCAAAGTGGTGCAGGTGCATGGAGTAGTCCATTCCATCCCCCCAGGGGAACAGGGTGCGGCACCCGCCGCCACACAGGTAGGCCCACTCGTCCGCCGTGGGCAGCGAAAGCCCCTGCTGTTCCAGCCCGGCAAGAAGCGCATCGTAGTCTGTGCGGCTATAGATCCAGGTCTGAAATCCATCTTCTGTCCGTTCTATGCGAGCCGACTGGTGCAAGGTAAGACTGTCAAGGTCGCTCCAGGCAAAATCACGGAACTTCTCCAGCCAGTCAGGGTGGGCAGTCAGCCTGGGATCGTCCATCTTGACCGGCTCCCAGCAGAGTTCCTCCAGCTCCCGGCCCACCAGCATGGGGCCAATGGCCGCCTGCCGAACGGGAGCCATGCTTTCCCGGACCATCTCCTCCGGGTTCTGCGGTTCCATCTCCCACTCCTGAAACAGGTACTCCAACTCCTCCCGGCTCTCCTGATTCAGCCCCACGGCAAACTGCTCCCAGCCCAGGGTGATGGTATCGCCTGGGACAAAGACGAACTCCCGGCCATCTTTCTCGAAGATACCGGTGGTGCAGCTCTGGCCCCAGCGGTCAAAAGTATGTAGACCGAGAAAGGTCATAGTATAACGAGCAGCCAGGCGTTCCATCAGTGCCTGCTTCTCGGTGGTTTCCATTTGATTGAATTGGGGACGGGACAGTTTTTCGTTCATGGCAAGTCCTCCTTCGATTCGTTTTGCGTGTTCCAGCAGATAGCTCCGACCATCCTGCTTGGCCCGCTCCAAGTATTGTGGAAGCAGGTCGGAATGGATGGCGTCCAGCGAAATCAGAACAGCGATCCGCTGGTATTCCTGAAGTTCAGGAGAGTAACAGTTGCGCTCCCAAAACAGCGGAGCAAATTGTTCCACACAATCGGGACGCAGAGCGGGCATCGCCAAAAGTGCCCGACGGCTCACATATTCATTGGGGTCCTTTGCGAAATCCATAATTATATCCCTGACTTTCTGACTACATGAGCATTCCGGCAGATAGGCGGCAAACTGCCACTTGGCCTCACTCTCATTGGAGGCTGCGGCCCTGCGGCAGAGGCACTCGAACCATTTGGGATGGAAAGTGGTCTCCTGTATAAACCCCTCCGCTTCGTTGGCCCTGGCGATCAGATAGACCATCTCATCCAGCAGGACGCTGTCTGCCGTTTCTGCATCCGTTTGGGTCAACACATGGCAAAAGGCGCTGTAAGTGTCATTCCAGTATGGATAATCGACTTCCCACGCACCGCCAATCTCCTCGGCGGTTTTTCCGGGATAAGTGATTTCCTGCCACTGATGAAATTTTCTTGCCTGCTCCAGCAGGCACTCCCTGATGTCTTTTGCCATACGCTTACCTCACGATTCTTTGCGCCATTTCTCCACTTTGTCATTTTGAGATGCCCGTTCTACACTGTGAGCCGCCTCTGTCAACAGCGCAGGAAGTTGATCCCTATCTGCCGCTTCATACCGCTTGACTGGATGCGTCCAATCAAAATTATGAATGATGGAAATGATGTATCTGTCCTGATACCAGCCCATATCCAACAAAAATCCGTTTGGATATTCCACTTGCAGCATATCTTCTTTTTGTGTGTCATCCAAAAAGGTAACTGTTCCAGTGCCAAAATTCACCTTGCGCCACGCTTGAACCATCGTTTGTCCTCCTACATCCGATTCAGATTCTCTTGCAAATCGCCCTGCATCAAGTGCTGGGCAATGGCTTGGTTCAGCTCTTTACGGGGGTGATAAGATGCTTGTTCGGCATCATGGACACATTCTTTCATCAACGCTTCTGGAGAAATGCCTTCCCGTTTGCCATAAAGATGGCCGAAGGCATAGCACACGGACTTGAGAAAGTCGAAAATATAGTCATGATTTCCACGCATACTGGGCAGGTCGTTGAAGGAACCCATGCCGCCGTATGCCTGAAGATGGTGGGCGACCTCCCGCCGCTGGGTCCAGTCCTCAATATCCCGCTCCAGCCAGTCGATCCAGTTTTTGAATTCCGGGTGGTCCGTCTGTAAAATCGACCGCAGACAGATTAGAGCCTCGGTATAAATATCGGTCTGTTTCATCCAATTTCTCCTGTCCCCTTTAATTCTTCATTGTAGGTGTGATTCTGCCAGATAGCCTCAAATTCCGCTTTCTCTATGACGCAGGCGTGGAACTCCTCGCCCCAGACATGGGTGTTCAATTCCTCCACGGTGGGAATCGGCGTGATCTCGATAGCACCGTCGTAAAGGTCAGGGATGTTGCGGGTGCTGCCATCCGCAAAGATGTCAATGGAACGGAGGGCCAGCCGCTCATTTTCTGTATCCACTTCATAGAGGATAACCGGCGGTTCTTCCCCCGGTGCGCCCTCCCAAAAGAGCTTGATGTATTCAATCATCTTGATGCCCTCATCCTATCATTTGAAATAGTAATACCAATTCCCGCCAAATTCCCGGTCACATTCCTCCTGAGAGGCAAAGGTGCAGTCCTTGATTCCCTCAATGGGGTAATGGCGCTTTGTCAGCTGCTCTCTGTGATAGGAATTGACCTGTTCCGTCAGTCCGCTCTGCTGTGCCGCTTCTAATTGTACGTCGGTGGCAAAGATGTAGGACACGAAGTAGTTTTCCGGCTGTATGTATGCGCCGAACTCGACACTTTGCTCTATATCAGCAAAGTGTTTTTTCACATCCTCCATACAGGCTTCTATTACTTTTTGCCATGCGAGCTCCTGTTCCTTATTTCTCATGTTCCACCTCTCCTTTGCCCAGATAAGCCCCCATCGTTTTTTCATCGTCACAGGCCGCTCGGATCATCTTGGACAGCAGCATCAAATCGTCGATGTATTGGGAATACACGCAGAACACATCCTTGTCGGAGTCGAAGTGAAACAGGTCCTTGCCGCTGTTGTTTTCCTCAAACTCCCGGATTACGCCCCGGACAAGCCGCTCCCAGTCCCCGCTGCTGCCGGTCAGTCCCAGCCGGCAGAATTCCTCTGCCCGGAATCCGTCGCTGATCTTCAGCAGAAGGGAGATTGCATAGGGGTGGTGGGGAATGAGAAAGAATGGCGCGATTTGCTCTGGTTTCACCCAAATTTTGAATGGCGGGCGCGGATCAGGTATCCAGGGCAGGATTTCCCATTCATTATCCTGCCTGTTTCCGTATTGGCAAAGGTCTTTCATGGTGTTCTCCTTTTCCGGCATATCAGGAACCGATCTGCCCCCCGTTTGTCGGGCGGAAGATCCTGCGGCCCGCCAGCAGCTCCTCCAGCTTTTTGGCCAGCGCCTCCACAATGGCGTGGCAGGGATTTTCGTATCCCACGATCTCCAGCTTTTGCAGCTCGATACAGTGGAGCGTTCCGTAGAAGCCCAGCATAAACTCCGTCAATTCAGCGATCATCTGGTAGCCTTCCATGTTGTCCACATCCGTCTGGCCCTCTTTGGCGGTCGTCAGACCGATGATCCCCACCGCCACGGTAAAAGCGCCGCAGCAGGACTGCTCAGTCTGCATCCCAAGGCCCATGACGGAGAACATCTTCCGGGTTTCCTCGGATAAATTCAGATGGTAATATTCATTGCAAGCCAGAAACATCGCCTCGGCACAGGTCAGGTCTGTGCCGATGTGGTAGTGGTTGACCAGTTCATAGAGTTTCATTGTTCCCATACTGTACTCCAATCGCAAAGCATTTCATTCTGCGTCACCCGGCGCAGTTCGTCCCGTACCTCCATCAGCGCAAAGCCCAGCAGGTTCTGTCCACGCCACTTCATGGGGTCCTGGACCTCCGGGGAGCTGGCCGAGAGCCGGATGCCCCAGATGGCATCGTAGGGGCTGGCCTCCACCAGCACACTGTCCCCGGTGGAGAGGAGAAACTCCCGCAGTTCGCGGTTCTGGCTGAATTTGTACCAGTTGCCAAGCAGCACAATGGCGTATTTGAACCTGTCCCATACCTTCTGGTCAAAGCCCCGCACCTTGCGGCCCAGGGCTTTGATCTGCTTTTGGTCGCTGCATTTCAAAATCTGCTCCCGGATTTCACTATCCCCAAATAGCCCGGCTTTGCCTGCCATCATATACTGCTCCATACAGAGGTAGGTGTCGGCAACAGACCAGAAGTCCTCCATCCACCACTGGCTGAGGCAGCTTTTTGTCAGCTGGCCGTCCTCAGCAGGCTGATGGCCCCAGAACAGGCACAGCTCTTGCGTTCTCCCGGCGGCAAACTCCTGCTGGAGCCACTGCCGGGTGTACTTGGGCTGGCCCTCCGGCTGCCACACCTCCACAAAGAAGCCGCCATGCTCCAGCACCTCGCTGCTGTCCTCGTTATCCCACCAGCCCTTCCAGGTCATCGGTTCGGGGAAGAGGGCGCGGTATTCCGCCCGCTCCTCCGGCGAGAGAGTGTCCAGCCAATCGCCAAATCGGTATATGTAATCCTCCCCATAACCCATGCGCCAGCCAATGGAGTATCGCTCGATCTCCCGGTGGGCCAGCCAGGGGGGAGGCATGATTTTCTTATCTTGTAGTGCCATAGGATTTGTCCTTTCCCATTAGATCTGCCGCAGTTCTTCTCTCACATCCAGTGGAACGCCGTCAAGGGATGTGATCTGTGCCAGTTCCGTTTCAGTCAGATTTTTCAGAAAAATGCAGTATTCATTTGGGTATCCACCCACAAACTCCATTTTGGGCATTCCGATCTGCTGCGGGTCAGTGATCCACAGGCAGGGCTCTCCCGTTGCCCAAAAGTGAGTCAGAGTAAGAATTTGGCCGTTGTAAATTACTTTCTGTTCCATCCTCATTCCTCCTGCATTTTCTTCAGCAGCTTCACGATCCGCTCCCGGTTCTTTGCGGTTTTCATGAAGGTGGGGAGATGGTCGGCCTGGGTCTTTTTCGGACTTCCAAACGGCTTTTCCCGCAGGCCGGCGCTGAGATAGTCGATCAGATAGGCAAGGTGCTCCCGGTTGAGGGCCCAGACCGGCTTACCCTGGAATGAGGTCAAAAACCACAGCTCCAGGCCAAAATAAGGCTCTCGTCCGTTCTGAATATCAGCAATGTAGGAGAAAGCCTCCGCTGTTTTATGAACTTCTCCCGACATGGTTGTCCCACAATAGGGACAGGCCACATGGAGAACGGAAAAGTGCTGTTTTGCAGTATCTTCAATATCCACCCGGTAGTACCTGCCGCAGTTTTTGCACTGGTTATGGACATCATAGCGGTAGATCGTCCGGTCACGGATTTCCTGATGACCGCAGCTCAGGCAGAGGAAATAGGCGTTGCCATCATCCGCCGTTACAACACCCGCACCGTGGCACTTGGGGCATTTCACCTGGATGCCGGAGGTCAGGGCGTTGTAGGCATTGTATGTAAAATAGGGTTCATCGACGATTCGGCTCATGCGCCCACACATTCCTTTCAATTCAAGGCTCGGCGGACAGCGTTTTTTTCATGCCCGCCAAGTCTTTTTCATCTAAACCGTATGCCTGCTCAATCAGATTCGCATACCGATCTTCATACTGCGAGAACGCTACTTCACAGTGCAACTCATACAGCAGCAGGCAGCCGTTGTGGAATACAACGGGATCAGGTTCCGCCTTTTCTTCCTCGACCGCTGCAAGACGAAGCACCTCATCGGCAATGGTAAGCCGCTCCGACTGGTCTTTGAGTTTAGACAATGCCATTCGAGCATAAGCGGCAATCTCATCCTGTTCCAGTAGGGCAATCGCTGTCAGTTCTTTCAGAACTAAGAGGAGGGCTTTTTCGTCCCACATATCTGTGCTGTGCAGAAGATCTACTACCAGCATCCTTCTGTGAAGATCCCGATTTTGCCAAGAGTCCAGCTCCAGCAGCAAATCCTTTTGTTTTATCTGATCTGGTTCGTGGGCCCAATCAAACAGCTTTGCCCGAAAAACCTGATAGGCCGACATCATTTCCATCCATGCCGAGCTATGATCCTTGCTGAACTCTATCATGCTACTTGTTCTCCTCAAAAATCTCTTAGTTCCTCAAACTTCTCAATCAGGGCTTCTTTCTGGAGCGTATCGCCCGGCAGGGCATCCAGGATACCCCGCAGGGCCATGTAAATTTCATCCCGTTCCTCGGTTTCGATAAAGCCCATCTTGTTGAAGGTCTGGGTGTAGGCTGCCACCGCATCCAGCGCCGGGGCCTGGGCGCCCTCGCCCGGTTCAGCGGCCAGCTTCATCAGCTGGGAGCGGGTCTTGCGGTATTGATTGGCTGCTTTTTTCGCGGCGGCGGCAGGGATATGCTCCGCGCCGTCCCAGCCTCGGAAGGGATTGTCCAGATTTTGCGCCAGCCACTCCGGTTTCCGGGGTTTGGTGAGGCGCAGATCCATTCCCGGCTTGCTTTTCCAGAGCTGCTTTGCCGCTTTTGCTGCTGTCTCCGGCAGGCTGGTCATCCAGAACCAGCGAAGCTCCGGCATCTGCTCCGGGGTGGGGATGTCGTCCGCCCCGAAGCCGAACAGGTCAAAGGTGGAGAGGTTCGTCAGTTCCCGGAACCCTCCCACGGCGGAGAAGTTTCTCAGATTTCCCGGAGCGCCCCAGAGCCGCAGCTCCTTCAGATGGGGATGGACAGCATCCAGTCCGGTGAGATCAAAGTCCTTCAGCTGGATGCCATGCAGCCCCCAAAGGTTCGGCAGTTCCGTGTGCGGGCGGTATTCCCCGATAAATTGGAGGGTCAAACCGCCGCCATCTTCGGGGGCATGGATGGCACAGGCGTCCGGCCCCTTGTTCTGGAACAGGAGCTGCTCTGTATCCTCACCCAGCCACAGTTCCTCCAGCCCGTTCATGTCCAGCATCAGCTTTCTGATGCTGGTGCCCCGCAGATCAAGCGTCCTCTGACCGTGGTTCAGCAAAGTCAGTTCATCAAGGAATGGGTTTTCCCGCAAAAACTCCAGCAGATCCGGGTGCCACCGCTGGCAGACGAGGTCGGAGAGGCAGGGCAGCGCCTTTAGTTCCAGCGCCGAATCGAATGGCGCGTACTGGTCCATCACCTGATGGCTGCTGGTCTTCAGCGGGATACCGCCGATCTCCGTTTGCTCGTCGCTTTCCATGGCCTCCTTGAAGGCCCGCCGCCGCTTTTCCGGGATGGCCTGCCACCGAATCTGGAGGCACACATCATAGCCGTCATTCCAGCCGCCGTAGGAGCGGCAGGGCTGGTCGGTGAAGGGCGGAAGTGTGCCCACTAACTTATATTGGGGCGGGACCTCCACCGGCACCCGCAGCAAGTGAAGGTCACGGGACCAGTACATGAAGTCCTTGTAGAGCGGACGGAGATGGGGCAGTTCCTCTGCGGTCAGAGGCGCGTCCCCCACCCAGTCCAGAGAGAGGACCACCGCCCAGGGTTCCTTGCTCACCGAGTCCGGCGGCGCAATATAGGCCACCTGGCAGGCGGTGTAGCGTTTCAGATATTGGTTGTAAACGGTATAGACCTCTCCAGCGCTGGCTTTCATGGGTTCACGCTCCTCTCATCCGTCTTTCTCTAAATAAAATCCCCATACGCAGTTGGAGAACTCTCCGGCGGCAAAGCGGTGGATCTGCCCGCCGAGCTCCACCTGCCAGACCTCGAAAGTGTGGTCCTGGTGATAGATAGGGTCTTGGACTTTTACCCGCTTTCCGGTGGTTTGCCAGTCGTAGTCAAAGATGTTCACACCGAACAATTTGCATTGACCGTCCGGGCCAAAGGTTTCATATTCCCAAGCCATGTGATGCCTCACAATCCTGTGCGCTGCCAGCCGTCCAGCCGCTCCTGCACCGCGTCGATCATCCAGCCCCCGCCCACACGCTTCATGAGAAAGCGGCGGTCAAAGCCGGTGTTTTTCTCTCTGGTATAGATATAGAGCTTGTTCTTGGTGATCTGCTCTGCATCCAGGAACTGCTCGCCCTTGTAGGTGCCCTGGGCACTGTATGAGAGATCCAGAGGCAGATAGCCCGGACGGGGCTTTTCGCTCACATACTTCTCCCAGATCGCCAGCAGGCGGGGCACAGCCTCGGGATCTTCAAACCCAACCTGCTCCATATACTGCTCCCATTCTGTCATTTCGGCAAAGAAAGCGGACAACACACTGCGGCATTCCGACGCTGCCTGCTCATCCAGCTGGGCGGGCTTTTTGGCCTTTTCCCGCTGGAGCTGGGAGAAGTGTTCCATCTGCTCTTTGGTGAATTGCTTATGGGCCACCGGATGGATGTAGTTGTTGCCGGCGATGGCCAGCAGGCCCTCGTATGTCACAGCGGTATGGTCGATCTGGATGTGGGAGAGCTTGGGGATGGAGGACGCCTGGAGCAGTCCAACGTCGTCCAGCCCGGTGTGGTTGAGGGTGAGAAGGTCCAGCTTACAGCTTTGCAGGGCGGACAGGCCGCCGCCGTGGATGGCGGCATTTCCGTCCAGCAGCAGATAGCGCAGCTTGGGCATGGCGGAAAAGACGGGGAAACAAGCGTCGGTAAGCGCGCCCTTCTCCACGCCGAAATTGACCATGCTTTTATGCCCGGCAAAGGGGGCAAGCAGTTCATCCGTCACCGGGAATCCCTTTGTGTGGAAGCCCACCAGGGTATAACCGGCCAGCCGCCCCATGATCTCGGCGGTCAGCTCCGGGATCTCAAACTGCTTCTCTCCATCCAAGGTCAGGACACCGTTTTCCCAGTCCGCTGTCCGTGCCCGTTTTGGCCATTCCATAGCGTGCCTCCTTATTCCTGCTCTCTATAACAGGCTTCAATGTCGATGAAGCGCACATACACGGCGCAGACGTCTCCCTTGGCGTCATAGCCGAAGTAGACGGGATAGTAACCGTCACCCCAGCCGGAGGAGAAGATGGGCAGATTGCAGTCCGTGTCCGGTACTGTCCAGTTGAGCCAGTCGCCGCAGTCTCCCTGATATTTGGGGTGGGCTTGGGCGTTTTCCTCCAGTAAGTCGCAGAACAGGTCGTTGTAGGGGTCGATGTCCGGGTCCTCCTCCAGCCGCTTGGCCCAGTATGTCTTGAAGGCCGCCTGGGTCTGGATGTCCGCGATACACCCCATCCCGGCATCCACGCCGAAACCGAAGTAGTCGTCATCTCCCAGCGCCGCGTCCAACTCCTCGTTGCCCGTCATGCCCAGCTCATAGCGGACAGGCTTTTCCTGGCTGACCTCCACCTTGACGCAGGCGTAGCGGTCGCCGTATTGTTCGCTGGGCACCACGCAGATTTTCACCGGATAAGTTCCGGCGGGGATCGTTTGAAGGAACGGCAGAGTGTCCTCCAGCTCCACCAGCGGATCACAGGCGAAGATCTGCCCGGTGGTGAAATGGACTGCGCCGATGTCCAGTACATCCACGCCCATGTTCCCAATCACTTTCTCTGTGAAGTGGGCCTCCAAGTCATCTTTACAGGTCAGTTTATCCTTGATGGATTCGTATTTGTTCAGCCATTCAGTTGTAGGCATATCAGTTTCCTCCTGTTGATTCTGTTTCTTGATGTACACACTCTTTGAGCCGTCCCAGCAGCAGTTCACACACCGGCCATTCTGGAAATGATGGTCACAATTCGGGTAGCCATATAGAATATGGGCACATTCCGGGCACAGCCCCATCATCTTTGATGAGCCTTTGAAAAACAGACTGCCGCACTCATCACAAACGGCCAGTTCTTTTTCTGCCATAGGGATCACCAGTCCCGTTCCCGGATGGCCTCCTCAGTGTCAATGGGGATGTTGAACCACGCCAGAATGTAGGCCACAGTTGCCGCGATACACTCCCGTGCCACCGTTTCGATCTCGCTGTCGTGCTCGTCAAACTCCTCCTGGAGATCGTTGATGCCGCAGACCGCCTCGTCCAGCGTTTCCTGCACCGTTTCGGTGTCGGTTTCACCGCTCTCCAGCAGGTCGATGACCTTCTGAAGCTCGTCCTTTACCTTGTCTACCAGAAAAGCAGGATAGTAATCGTTCTGATACATCTCGTCCAGCAGTTTGTAATTGGGGTCAAATGCTTTCATAGGGATTGTTCCTTTCTCATTCAAACATCAGACCGTATGATTCGGTCAGGCTTCCGTCGTCCTCGTGAAATATACACTGATACAGAGGCTCACGCTGGGTTGCGTTGCGGAACCGCTCCAGAACCGGAGCCAGCGGCTCACCAGTAGGGATGCCGAGGGCATCAGACACCCGCCGTAAGCTGTCCACATCCATATCTTCCAAGTTACAGTTGCGCTGCCTCTGCCCATACTCCTCCAATGTTTTGGAATCCACATACAGCTTTGTGTCACAGCAGTCGTGCCAGCAAATACAGCTCACAAGCAGGGAAAAAAGGTCATCCATGCTCTCAGCCAGACGGCCTGCCTCGCCTTCGCTGCTGTAATAGCCGATGGAGCCATCTTCCAACAGGTGGTATTCTCCGCCGGAGCCATCCCTGGCAAACGCCATGCCGGGCAGGGAAAAGGTGCATCGGCCTTCTGCGTCATCCCGCGGGGACAACTCATCCAGCAGGAAGAAGTCAAACAGCGAATCAAATTCCTCTGCCAAATCAGGATTTTCATGCAGTGTTTTCAAATAGTCCATAGCCGTTTTCCCTCCGTTTACGGTTTTTAGGTTATCTCGTGCAGCCTTTCCCGCCACTGTGTTTCTTCCATTATCTCATCGTTCTGGTAAAAGTGGTCTTTATCGCGGGCCAGATGATCGGCAAGCGGAGGCGCGTCCAGCGGGGTACATACCACAAAACTGTCCCGATTCGCCCCCTTGATCTCCCGGTTGAGGTAATACACCCGCTTAGCATCCCGGGAATACCAGTGCCCAAGCAGTTTCCAAGAAGTCAGCTCTGCTTTGGAAAGCTGCTTGCCGTAGGCATAGATCCGCTTCTCATCTCTGGCAAAATAGGTATCGCCCAAGGAGCGAAAAGAGGAAACTTCCGCGCCCTTGATGATCTTCACCTTGCCGTCCCCGTTGTGGAAGTAGACCTGATGACCGTCTTTTGCATATCCCTGGGGCGCACCCGAATCGTTCTGGCCGTTGTCTAATACCTGGAAGGCTGCCAGCTCTGCATCTGGGATTCTCCCGCTGGTGGTGTAGACGGCTGTTTTATCCATCGCGTAGGCATAGTTTAACACCCGAAACGATGCCGGGTCTGCTCCACGCAGGCGAATCCCGCCGAGAAAGCAGGCCGTAGAGGATTTGCCCCAGTAACGCCAGCAGCAGAAGCCTTTGGGCGCAACACCTTTGAGCAGACCGTTTTCATATAGGCCGGAGAAATAGACGGCTCCATCCCGAAGGAAAAATTCGTTGTCCACCGGCTCTGTGTTGGTGATTGGTTGCAGCATTTCTCCGTGCTCGGCTGTGATGCTCAACTCAATCTCATCGTCGCTGTAAATCAAGTGGAGCCCATGAGGGGCCTTTCTATCGAAATGTAGTTCAATGTCACAATATTTGAAGATCAAAGGTTTCCCGTCGCTTCTCATAGTGGAAACGGCATCTGGCTTGCCGAATACCTCCATGACCTCATCCTGTGACATCCCAAATGTTAGCGGTGAAATGTCCCGCAGATTCTGCAATATTTGATTGCGCCAAATAATAAAGTCCTGTTTCATAGTTTTCCGTCCAGTGCCCCAACGGTTTTCATAGCGGCGGAATCAAATTTGCAC
The DNA here is from genome assembly GCF_037892565.1 of Flintibacter sp. HCN-6482. Lineage (NCBI taxonomy): Bacteria > Bacillati > Bacillota > Clostridia > Eubacteriales > Flintibacter > Flintibacter sp. HCN-6482. The sequence goes on from NZ_JBBKBK010000002.1 coordinate 323,578, forward strand.
TGCCGCAGTTCCCGTTCAATCAGGGCAAACACATCGGGAAAGCACTCGATCTCGTCCTGATACTCATATTTTGCATACAGTTTCCCGTACTCCGAGATCCAAACCTCTGCCGGGTAGTAATAGCCGATGTGACCGATGGGCTGGCACTTCTGACCAGCTGCCTGCTCGATCTCCGCCAGCTCACAGCCGGACATATCCCGAAAAAAGGCTTCTTCCAAATGATTTTTGATCCCATTGACCAGGTAAGGGAACAGAGCGAATTGAAAGTCAGCCGCCCAGTTCAGCTTTTTCTGCGCCAGGTACCACTCACAGCACAGGCCGAAATACTTACGGTAAAATCGCTGGGTGGTCTTCATCATCGGGATGCCATGAGCGGCGTAATACTGCTCCGCAATGGAAATATCCACACTGCGGCCTTCCTGCCATCCGGCGTACTCCATCAGCTGCTTAACCTTGCTTTTGAGATCGCCGGAGATGGGGATGCGTTCTTTGATCATTCAATTCATCTCCTGTCTGCTGTGAATCAAAGTTCATTTGGATACCCAATCTTGCCCAGGCCCGCCTTGATTTCTTCCCATTCATTGCGCTTAGGGTTCAACGCAGCGACCAGTTCTTTTGTCACTGGTACCCCGTCCGCAAGCTGGCGCACAGCTTCCAAAGGTAGGTCTGCTGGGTAAAACCACTTCCCGTACTCCACATAGGTCTGTGGATTGCCATCAATCGTGGAGAGCAGATCGTTGGATGCGTCCTCGCCGTTCATGGGATTGCAGTGCCAGGTGGTGCCATCTTCCGTCCAGACGCAGAAGGTGCTTTTCATCTTTTTGACTTCACGGCTGCCCATGAGTTTTTGCAAAGCAGGGGGCATCCCATCTGTCAGGTCTTCGATACGGGGAAGTTTTTCCTCCCAGTCGTAGAGTTCAGAGTCCACACCGTTGATTACACAGCCTTCCGGCGCAAACATGACGATCATGCTTTGGTCACTGCCATCAGTGGCAAAGAATGCCTCTTTGCCTTTTCGCCATGCGGGGTTGTAGGTATAGTGGCGGATGAAGCTCCATTCCTCCTCCACCATGATGATGTCCAGAGCCGCCAGCCCTTTGCAGAAGTTTTTCAGGCGCTCCACATTGGGTAGGCCAGATAAATCTTTTGTGGAAATCATGCGGTTATCCTCCTGTCTTTCGTCACCACAGTCGGTCGATCTGGGTATATATCTTATTAGGCTCTCTGTCCGTAAAACTGGTCAATGAGTCAGTGGGTTCTGTAAGCGGCATCACATTCAAAATATCCAGTACATAATACCAGATTCCTGTATCCCAGTCCCGGAACCGCCCATTGCAGACAGCGCTTCCATACTCACCGGGAGCCAAATCCAGTGCCAGTTCATTGAGGGGCTGTTTTTGCCCGGCCTTATCGTAGGTATATCGCTCTGGTATCGCACCAATATGCCAATCATAGCGGTAACGCACCTGGATTCCGGACTCCTGCTGAATCAGTTCGAAAGGGTGAAGCCGCATTGTGCCATTCGGCTTCCATTCCATCAGCCTGCGACAGTCCCTATCGATCTGAAATCCATCGGGCCTCTGTAAGATCGATACAAAGTGTGTAGGCAGGCCAAAGGAATAGTAAGAGAAGAAGTCTTTCGGCAGCCGCATGGCTTTGGGATACTGGTTCCGCTGTGCGGCCGCGTTTCCGCCCCGGCAGTCTTTATACCATTGCAGGCGGATCTGCTGAACCAGAAGTGTGGGCAGATATTTGCGCCGTTTGCTATTCTGTTTCATTGCCGCGCCCCCTTCCTGGCTTGATTCTTTCAATGATTATCCATATTTCAGACATTTACAACTCTGCCGCAAACTCATAGGAAACCGCAATGATGTTGTAAACATCATCGTATGTAAACAGCCGGTAGTGCCGATAGATGCCTTTGTCAAAGTCCTCCCGCACCGGCAAAGACTTCAGCCAGGTGCTATCCTCAATTAAATCAAAAGAGCTGCCATCCAGACGCCCCGTCCCAGCCAGACTTTCATAGGTGTCCAATTCACAGGCAAAATAGGTCAGCACCCGCCGGAAGGTGAGTGTGTAGGGAAACCAGTCTTTTTCGTCACTGTGCTGGGAGATTAGATGGCCATTGATGTCCCCCATAAAGGTCAGATTGTTCAGATCATCTTGTTTCACCTGATCCAGATAGATGCAGTCCCGTCCCTTCAAAACACCTAAGCAGGTGTTAACAGCAGCCGCTTTTTCCATAGGTAACGCTCTTTCCTCAGCTCTCATGAGTAATACAAAAAATCTCCTTGTTCAAATCAAAGTAGACCACCATCAGCTCGTCGGTGATCTCCGGGTTGAAGGACAGATCCATAATGAAAACTTGTTGATTCATCTCGCTATCCACCAGGCTGCCAAACCGCTTGAGCTTCAAAAAGTCCACCATCTCGGCAAAGGACAGCTTGGATGGGTCGGTTCCCGGAAAAAGTTCCGCCGCAATATCCGGGCCTACCTCGTCCCGGTGGAACTCCATGAAAAATGTCACAATGCTATGGTAGCGGCTGTCCTCGTCCGCCAGCGCCGCTTTGATGGCGGCTTTGGCCTTTTCCGCCAATTTCTCCGCCTCATCCAGCATTTCTCCCACCGCATCCATAGCAGCAGGATCAGCAGTCAGTTCTTCCTCCACATCGAAGAGAAAGGGCAGTCCCGATTCTTCGGGAAAGTTGAAGATTTCCTCGCCGGGCGTATATGGTAAATCAATGCGTTTACAGTTCAGTTTCATCTCTGTACCTCCTTATTGGTTTTCCAGATGGGGCAATGGAATTGGTGAATAGACCACTGTATCTCCATCATTATCCATCTTGAGAATGACAGCAAATTCCGCTACATTGCTCTCCTGTCCCTTTGGGAGAGGAAAAATCATTGGAGGACAACGCAGGACAGCATGGTTCGTGGTTTTATTCCAGTCCTCCATAGCCGCAGATAAAATGGCGTCAATGTGTGCCAATACCGCCTCAATAGAACCCGCTGATATGTTGTAAAAAGCGGGGTTTTTATGATACTGCTCTGCGATGAAGCTTTTATAGGTTTGCACTGGCATAAAGCAAAATTCCCAATCAAGGGGATACAACCCAAGCCAATACTCATACAGTTTCATCTCTGCGCCTCCTTACCCCTCGATGTTGGCAGCTTTGACGCCCTTTTTCAGGGAGCCGTAGACTGTCACCGCATGGTCGGTAAATAGTTCGTCGCAGTCAAACCAGGCGGTGAAGCTGCCGCCGGAGGTGACGGACAGGCTGGTCATGCTGATCCGCCGGGCAAGTTCTTCCTCCGTGATGGGGTCTGTTTCCGGATCGCGGGGGTTATCCTCATCCTGGGAGAGCCAGTCGTTGGCCAGCCCAGTCAGGTTCTTGGCCGCAAGCTCCCGCATGGCCTTGTCCCAGGTTTCACAGTCGGCCAGCAGCTTCTTGGCGGCACTGCGGGCGCGGGTCCAGGAGGGCTTGCTTTCAGCATTGACCTCCAGAGAAAGAAGCACAGCCTTTCCGCGCCACTGAATCTCCCCCTCAAAGGCATCATGGTCCTTGTCCAGTGTCAGTTCTCCCAGCACCTGGTCCTGAATCACCACCGGCTTGTGGTACTCGTCCAGAACGGCTTGAAGCTCCGGGCAGTCCTCATGGGCCTTGACTACCTGGGAGATACACCAGGGCCGCACCACCAGATCCTTTGCCCAGTCTTCTTTCATCCGGCGGATCTTCAGGCGGCAGATCTGCTCGCTTTGAAAGCGTCCCCAGCCCTTGCCGCTGTTTCGTTCCTCATCGGTGACCGGCCACTCCAGCCGCTCCTCTTTGGTGCTGACCTTTCCGGTGTCACAGAACACCACGCCCAGTGTCACGACGGTCATTTGCCAAAAGTTGCCCCTATTGTTGTATCCGCCCCCGATGCAGTTGCGGATCAAAGCCACCACTTCCTGCTCCTCGGGCTCGTACATCTCATAAAATTCTTCAAACATGGGTGCAGCCTCCCTTACAGCCCTTCCAGAACTGCCGCGATCTTGGGGGTAAACTCCGGAGGAATCTCCTGCTCCAGTGCGCCCTGGTAGGCCAGCACTGCCTGCCATGAGTAGTAATAGAAGCTGTAAAACAGGTCATCGGGGAACACCTCGTCCTCCTCGTAGCGCATCTCATCTTCTTCCTCGTCGTATTCCTCCGACCACAGGTATTCTTCCTTTAACAAATCGGAGAAGCAGGGTAGGGGAGAGGCGTGCTCCAGCTCATCTCCATCGTGGAAGCACTGGAGGATGCAGGCAAAGAAGTCCAGTAGTTCCCCGGCCAGAAAATGGGCTGCGGGGTTCCGGCCGCTCTCCGCAAGGGCCTTCCCCAGAATCCGGCTCAGAAACACCATGCCGAAAGGGGTGGTATGCCAAAGGGTACTCTGGTGCTCCATGTTGGTGGTGAGCTCATAGAGGGACTCTTTGACGGACGCCAAGTCACACATCTGCTCCAGTACCGTCAGATGTGCGGGAAACTCCGTCCCCCGGCCATAGGCGGTGGTGAGCCGGTGCCACGGAACATCCGTGACCTTGAGTTGAGTAATATAGGTTCTGTTTTCTTCTGTCATCATGTTATTGCCCTCCTTATCCCGCCGTCTGATTGCGGTATTCCTTTTCCAGCGCGGTGTACCACCGTTTCAGCATGGTTTCCAGGCTGGTTTTCCCGCTGCGGTCTGTAAAAACAAGAAACTTCTGCATCAGTCTGGGGAACAGATATTTGCCCGCTTCTGTCAAATCCTGATTGAGATAGACCATCCGAAGGATACGGCCCTGCCGGTCCAGAGGGTTCTTTTTCAGCAATTCCTTTTCAAAGCAGAAGCGCAGGAATACCACATTCTCGTCGTAGAAGTCCTCCACCACAGCCGCGCCAATGCTGGTGTAGGTGATGTCGTACACCAAACGGTTCCAGTCAAATTTTTCGGCATAGAGCAGTTTCAGCGCCTTCTCCCAGTGCTCCTCCGGAATCACCAGCATCCTGTGCTGGGCGGTGCTGGAGTAGCCGCGGTAGACGGGGCCCGGCCACCCAAGCAGCTCGCTCACACTGTCGGCGTAGACGAAGCACAGCTCCTCATCGAACAGGCCGCCGATAAAGCTGCCGTTGCAGTACAGCATATAATTCTTGGACTTGGCCGGAGAATAAGAGAGGCTGTATTCCTGCGAGTCCAGGTTTTTATGTACCTTGTTCAGAAAGTCTATTGATGTCATGGATTTACTCCTCAAACTCACCCTCAATCATCCCGTTCAGATACCGTCCGGGATCTGCGATGAAGTCATCCCATTTGGCCAGAGGGTGGAATTCCTCATGCTCGATGTCCAGATACCACAGCTTTTTGTCCCTGGGGCTCCACAGCAGCAGATAGTCGCTGTAGTTGTCCATCTGCACCATCAGGGAGAGCAGCTTCTTCCGTTTCCAGGTCATCTCCTGCACATCCATGAAGGAGTAGAGCTCCGCCCACTTCACCCACTCCTGCTCCGGGAATTCCAGCCGCAAGGGGCCGGTTTTCAGATATTCCACCAGCTTGGCGGGCAGCTTATAGGGCATGAGCTGCCGGACCTTTTCCTGCTCGTTGTGCCAGTCCTCCGGTTCCAGGGCCTTCAGGTAGTCAGCCAGCTCCTGATTTTTGTTCTGCACCGCCACGGTGTAAGGCCGGTCGCCGTATTTGTCAGCAATGGTGATGTCGGTCCCCTGTTCCACCAGCCAGCGCACCATGAGGAAATTGTTTGAGCGGGCGGCCTCGGTGACAGGGGTGGAGGCGTAAGGGAACACCATGTCCGGCTTGTGGTAATTGATGTCCGCCCCTTTTTCCAGCAGCAGTTTTGCAAGCTCGGCCTGCCCATCAGACACCGCCGCCCGGAACGCCTCGCCGCCAAACTTGTCCACTGTGATCCCGGCTTGCTCCAGCACCTGGATATTCTCCGGATGCTTGCCCCAGCGCACTTCCTGGAAGGCCCGCTCTTTCTGCTTCGGGCTGAGTTTTGCGGCCTGTCCAGCAAAGAGCGCCACCACCTCCGGCCCACAACAGCGGGCGGCGGTAAGCAGCAGGGGCTGTTCCTCTGCCAGACCGGGATCAGCTCCATGCTCCAGCAGGAAGTGGATCATGGGCACATCATTCCGAAAAACCGCAATCTCCAATGGCATCAGCTTGATGTATTCGCTGAGCTGGATGGGAACATCTAAATTCAGACCGCCTTGAAGCAACGCCTCCAGTTTGGAAGTGTCATGGTCACAGATGGCGGCAGCCGTTTCCGGGAGGGTCTCCCAGTGGCCAATATATGCAATTTGGTACATAAGGCACCTACTTTCGTTGTGGCTTCACTTTATATGGTATCGTCCGGCCCAGCACCCGGCCCTTACCAACGACTTTTGCTCCCTCATAGATCAAAAATTCCGCATTGTTTTCCAGCGGGCCGTAGTCCACAGTGTCCGGGTAGAGGGGCTGAGCATTCCCCAAAGCCGTTTCATCAAATGCACAACGCTCCGTTCCATCCAGGAAGCACACACCCAGATATTCAGTGGTTCCTGTGACAACAAAATGGGGACTATACTTTCCACTGACCAGGCTGGGGGGTATTTTTCGTTTGCCGCTCCAGAAGACGACCTCCACATGGAGCACCGCCCGGTTTTCATCTGTTCCGATCATGCCAGTCGCTCCATTCCTGCTTAATCGCCAAACCGCTCAGCGGCGTCTTTGTAAACAGTAATACTTTCTTCCACTTTCACTTTTTCGCTGCGAATACGGAAGTATTCCCACAGAATGCGCTTCAGTTCCGGGTTTTCCACCTTGCGGGGCAGCAGGCTGATGAACATTTCGTCGTAGCTTCCATATAGCACACCGCCCCGGTTGTAGGTCTGCCATGTCACCGTAGGTTTGTGGCCCTCCGGGTCCTTGGCCAGATCAAAGAGCCACCGCTCATCCAGATCCACATAGCGTTCAATCATAAACCTTGTGTCATAGGTTCCATAGCTATAATCCCCCCAGAAAATCAGAGCGATCATTCCATCCGGGCCCAGGCGTTCATAGGTCCAGCCTTCCGGATAACAGCGGTAATGGAGCATTCCCAGCGCATGGAACAAATAGCCTTTTTGCGGCGTATCCAGAAGGGGCGAATAGGTCTCATACACCTGCTCCTTGGGCTGGGTGATGATCGCCTTCATAAAGACCGGCATCAGCCAGCTGCCGCCGTAGCGTTCATTCAGCTCATCAGCCAATGCTTGCAGTCGCTCATCCGGGTTGCGGATCAGGGAGGCGGTCAGCACCACAGCGGGAATTTTCTCTTTTTCCTTCGGTGTGGCATCCCAAATGCGAAGCCCGTCTGTGATCCACCAGGAGGTACAATCATCATCCGGATAAACTGGCGCGCGTTTCAGCTGGGCGATCCGCTGGATGTTTTCCGCCAGAAAGCGGTAGACCTCCAGCATTTTTGGCGAGGCTTTCCCCAACATCAGATGGAAACAGAAGTTCAGTTGTTCGATTTCCAGGGGCTTTGTGTCCCCCTCGTCCAGCAGTTGGGAGAGAGTCTTTAGAATAACTGGGGCAATCTGCTCCGATACACAGTCGGAACAGGTATCCGACATGATATTGCTGCCCATCCATTTGCCCTTGACCAGTTTGGCCCACAGGGGGGCAGCAGGGGCATACTCCAGCTGCGCCAAAGCCTTTTGAGCAGCCGTTTTGCATTTGCCCTTTTCTGTATTCACAAGCTGGAAAAGCAGTTCGCCGTTTGCTTCCTCCTTGCCCAGCTCCAAAATGGCCTGTTCTCGCTTTACGCCCTTGGGGGGCAGTTGTTCCAAAGTCATCATTCATTTTCTCCTATCCCACAATGGTGGTTTCCTTGACGGCCAGATTGTCGTAATCCATGGCGATCAGTTTCCCGGCGGCCTCTGGGGTACACATGAACCAGGTGCTCACGCCCCAGGAATCCATCCTTGTGACGGTGAAGAAGTCGGTCTCAGCGGGAACTGAATTTCTTGCGTCAAGATAGTGATCGGAGTAGAGATACACCAGATCGACCTCCCGCTCCGGCAGCCACTTGGCCCGGCGCGCACGCGGTTTGCCATTTTTCAGCGTCTTTTCTCTGGGGTTCTCAAACCACGCCAGCTCCTTGAGCTTCAGACCGGTGAAGGTATCCATGAGCCGCTGGGCGATCTCCCGGTGGGTAAATACCCCGCAGTCCCAGGAGCCCATCAGCCATGTCTGGATAAAATCTCCCACCTTGCTGCCGGGGGCGGGCGGCCCGTAGACGCTCTCATCCGCCCACATAACTTCTATCTTTTCACATTGATCTGGCCGAGGACAGGACTGCTTGTTGCCATAGCGGTACATGATATTCACATAGCCATAGTCTTCGCCGGTTCGGTCATGTCCGACGGCTTCAACTTTATAGGCGGTTATGGACATTGCGGTTCCACCTCCTGGGTCAGTGTAAAGTGATTGGAGTTAATCCTCCTCAAGTTGTTCCTGCGCCTCTTTGGGCAGGTCGTTCCATAAAATATCATATGTAAACTCCCGAATCTCCGGGTAACACTCCCGCGCGGTCTGTTCCGCAATATCCCGGTTCAAATAGTGCATCTCCTGATAGAAGAACCAGTTGAGCTTTTCCATCAGCCGGTAGAGGCGGATTTGTTCTTCTTGGTTCATGGGGCGCCTCCTCGGATTATCAAAGGATAGAATAGCTGTACTCACGCCAGCTCTGCGTCCAGAATCTGGACTTGTTTCCCGTCCTCGTTCACATAGTAAAGGGCGATATAGTCGATGCCGTCCCGCTTGACCTGCTCCCAGGGCATACGCCCGCCGTTGATCAGTTCCACGGTATCCGCCTCATCAGGTTCGAAGTCCTCTTTTTCATCCTCGTAGTCCACGCTGTACCCCAGCTCCAGCACCAGCTTGGAGGCGGGGATCTCATACCGCTTGAGGGGGCGGTGTTCCAATTCAGATGGATCGTGTTCATCGCAGAACATATTGTCGTAGCCATGCCGCCCGCCGTCGAAGATGACAAACTCCTCGCTGCTCTCCGGATCGCGGGCCGCCACCAGTCCGGGGGCCTCGTCCCCATCTACAATATAGGATTGAGGCTCTCCCTTCACCGTGAGCAGATCTCCGTAATACCAAACCTCCAGCAGTTCACTGCCGGTGGTAGAACAGAGCGTCACGGTGGGCAGACGATTCTCCGCCCATCCTTTCACATGTCCGATGAGCCAGGTAGGATATTTTTCAGTCATCACAGTCTTTCTCCTCCTACTTCAATTTCAGCACAAATCCCCAGATGCTCACTACGATCAGGAGGACGCCCAGCAGGAAGAACACCACCCGCCGGTATCCTCTGCTGTGGCGGTGGGCATCCCGTGTGCCGGTGGGGTCGCAGAGCCAATTCCAGTTGCGGATCGCCCCAATTAAAATCACGGCCCCGATGAGCACCGAGGCAATGTACCAATGCTCCTGCAAAAATGCTGTGATCTGCTCGCTGTTCATTTACATATAACCCTCTTTCCATCATCAGGAGTTTCCTTTCGGATGATCTCCTCCCGCTCTTTCCAATCCATCTCCAAGGCTTTTTCTTCTTCTAAATATTTCTCGCAGTCCCGGACCAGCTTTTGGGTGTCCGGGTCCTCCGGGGCCATGGCAAGCCAGCGTTTTGCGTATGTATAGGCGGTGGCTGCGGAGCGGTATGCCATCAGGCAGGAATAGCCCATCCGGGCGTTCCAGTAGGGATCGTCCTCTCCCTGGGTGCGGACGGATTCCAGCAAATCAATGGCGTGTCGGATGAGATCCCCGTCCACTTCACCGTCGGTCCCATGCACTCCATGATTTCCCAGGACCGCCAGATTGCTGTAAGCCCGGCTCAGTTTAACGGTCAGCAAATAACCTCGCTCCTGCTCCGGGATGGCTTCGATAGCCTCAATACATCGGGAGAACTCGTCCGCATCATTCCACTGCTCAATATACTCCAGCAGTTTTGTTTCTTCTGTCTGATTCATCGTTTCACCGCCTTTTCTGTGTCATCCTTTGCCTTTTTTGAAGTGTCCGCTGCCCCGCCAGGTGTTGACTACACAGGTGAAGATCTGGCCACAGTGCTTGCACCGGATCATGTGAGCCATAATTTCGTCTGCCCATCCATCCTCAGTCTTTACCTTCTCCAGCGGATAGGTGGACTCCTCTGTCATCAGTTCAAATTGGCCTTGTCCCACCAACTGCTGAATATAAGCAATGCAGGCCAGGTAGTCCTTTGGGGCGTCAAATTTTCTCCATGTTTGAATGTTTCGGCAGTGCTCGCACATGATAGAACCCTCCTTACGAAAATACTTGCTGGTATTTCTCTTTCAGTTCCTTCGGCGCCGACTTGATGACCTTGCTGCCGCCGTTTTCGGAGGCCGGGCCCCAGATGGCCCAGAGCAGGCTCTGCCAAGCGATGGCCTGGAATTTCGGGTCTTCGTTTTCCTCCGGCAGGAGATAAGCGGAAAAGCGGCGCTTGACTGCCAGCAGCGCATCCAGGCTTTCCGCATTGGCGATCAGGCTGCGGAATTCCCTGGCAGGCTCCAGCCACTGCATAGATAAAGCGCCCCGCACCAATACCCCCAGCGTCCATGGTTGAAAACCAAACTTCCGGATCAAGGCATGAAGGAATTTCTCTTGCAGGGAGGAGTGCTCATCGTCACAGAGATCCAGATACTCCGTCACCAGCGGTGCCCACTGTTCTCCCTCTAGCCCCAGAGCAAACACGGCGAAGGTACCGGGCATGGCGCAGGCTTCATCGGGGAGGTTGTTGTACCACTCAAACTCCCGCATAGCCAGACGAGCGTATCGCTCCATAGCCGGATGCAGATTGGGGTGCTGCACAGCGCAGGCAAAGAGCTGATTGACTCCCTTCTTGGGCAGGCCGGGAATGGGCAGATAGATTTTCTCCTTTCCTCTGAACTCCACCGAGTAACTGCGGGGAAATTCCTCCTGCTCCAGCACCGCACATAGGTAGTCCAGGATTTCAGCATAGCACTCCTCGGTGGAGTCCCTGGCGGTAATGCGGATGGTGGCGAAGGCATCATTGGCCGATGCGATGAAATGCTCCGTCTTACGCCGCTGGATGTCCTTCGGCAGCTTGCCGCTGCCATTGGTTTTCAGTTCCTTTACCATGTTGGGACGGAGCTGGGAAACCAGACCGAGGATGTGTTCGGTTTTAAGAGATTCAAAGCTCTGCCCATACATCGTGCAGCAGACCGCCACATAGCAGGCAAAGCGCAGCAGCCCTTCGTCCACATCCTCCGGCCGCAACTCCGGCCACACCGTACAGGGCGGAAAGACTGTAAACCCATCGTCCCGCTCTCCCACAAGGAAGAACCGCTCCTGCACCTGCTGTTCTATATACTTCTCCAATGTATAGCGGATCTCTTCCCAGCCAACCAGCCGCCGCAGGGCATCGCAGAAGATAACAGCTTCCTCATAGGGGAATCCCTGCAAAGGCAGTTTGGACAGATACCGCTCCAGCAGCTGGCTGGGAAGAAAGGGTGTTCCGCTTTGGGTCCGAACGACCACCGGATAGCCGGAATGGTTTTCTTTTGCAGTTCCATCCAACACATCCTGGATGCACTGATCGGCGTGTTCCAGCACCTCGGGGTTCGTATCCGGTTTATGGATCAGGTAGTAGCGGCCATGCACGCCGTCACGCTTTGGCAAGCTCATAGCAGGCCACCACTTTCTTCCAGGTTCTCCATTATCGGAATAAAAATCTGTCGGTATAGTTCTTTCAGTTCCTCTGAAGCTGATTCCACCACTTTCTGACCACCCTTGGCGCTGGCTTTGCCCCAGATCACATAGCAGACCGTTTCCCATGCGTATTGCAGCACTTCCTCCGGGCTGGCTTCTGTTTCCTCGGTGGGTTCTTCATCCTCGTCATCGTCGTCCTCGTCGGAGGAGAAACCGCTTGGAACGATCTCAGACAGGTGGATTTTTGCCTCCAGCAGAGCGTCCAGGCTCTCTGAGTTTGCCATCCATGCGGCATAGTCCTTGGAATACTTCATGTTCTGCATGGACAGCACCCCACGGACAAATACAGGGACGGTATCGGCGGTAAATCCGAACTGTTTTACATACTCTCTGAGGAATTTTTCCTGTAAGTGGGAGTGCTCATCATCACAAAGGTCGAGATAATCCCAGATAAGCTGCCGCCACTCTTGCCCCAGCATTCCCAGGGCAAACACGGCAAAACTTCCCGGGAGAGCGCACTGCTCATCACTGAGATTGGTGTACTGCTCATACTGCCGCATGGCAAGCCGGGCGTACCGTTCCATCAGGGGATGGAGGCCGGGGTACTGTACGGCACAGGCAAAGAACTGGTTTACTCCCTTTTTGGGCAGTCCTGTGATGGGAAGATAACTCTTTTCCGGTCCTTTGAACTCCACCGCATAGCTGCGGGGAAAATCCTCCTGCTCCAGAAGCTCACACAGGTAGTTCAGCACTTCGGCATAGCATTCCTCTGTACTGTCCCTGGCAGTAATACGGATTACGGCAAAGGCATCGTTGGCCGATGCGGTGAAGTGCTCTGTTTTCCGCTTTTGCAGAGAGCGCGGCAGCCTGCCGGTCCCATGTTCCCGGAGCTTTTTCACCATATCCGGACGGACTTTCTCCACCAATCCAAAGAGGTAATTGGTGTCCAGATACTGAAAGTCCATACCATATACCTTATAGCTCACCGCCACATAGCAGGCAAAACGCAGCAGCGTCTCCGGGACCTCCTCTGCACGAATGCCTGGTTTCAGGGAATACTCCCGATCCCAGAAGTGATCATCTTCATTGCCTGTTGCAACAAAATACTTCTCTTGCAGCTCCCGTTTCAGCATATCAAGTAGATGGTGGTCAATTTCACCCCACCGGCTCTGGCGGCGCAGGTTTTCGCTGAAGGCGATGGCCTTTTCCGCATCCAGGGTCTCGGCCCGCTGTATTTCGGTCCACGCCCTAAGCAGTTGCCACACCTCAAAGGGCGCACCTTGACTGCTAACCACTACCGGCGGCCAGAGGGAATCAAGCCGCGTGATTCTCCCGTCAATGGCATCCTGGATGCACTGGTCAAAGAGCGGCTGCAGTTCCTCCTGTACCTCGGGCTTCATCCAGTAACAGCGCCCGTCCGCACTGTTGAACTTTGGCAAATTCATAGCGATTTCCTCCTATCAGGTCTGCTGGTGCTGCATGGATACGATCTGGCAGTCGGGGCAGAACTCGATGTAGAGTGTGCCCTCTGTGCCGTCCATCAAAGTATCCCACTGGATCTGGGCCAGATATTTCATGGGCTTTCCGCAGTGGGGGCAGGCGGTGTATTCCCAGTCCTGCACCCAGTTGGCAAAGCCGCCGACGGTGTTCACATCGTCACAGGCGGCGCCATAGAACAGGGGCACAGGCGCACCGCCCAGCACGAAGGGATTTTCGGTAAGGGACCTGTAGTCCTCCGGCCGGACATAGCAATCCGTCTTCTCCGCCCCGTCAAAGAGCTCGGAGGGAAAGACCTCTACGCCGCCGTCCAAAGTATAGCGGTTGAAAGCGGGGCCTTTCAGAAAGCCCACGCAGTTGGGACAGCAGGTGGCGGTCAGAATGCCGTCCAGCCCCAGAAACTTCAGCCGCTCGTCCTGGCCGTCCAGCACCAGCATGTCCGCCATCCGCCCGCCGCAGTGGGGACAGGTGTCCTCCCGTGCCCGCCCGATGCGGACGGGGGACACTTCGCCGGGGGCTCCCTTGACGAAGGAAAAGCAGGTATCGAAGTTGAGTTGGGTCCGTTGTCCCTTTTTATTAAAGGTCCAGCCGCCGCACTGGGCGTAAATGGACGGGTCTACATAGAGCTTCTTGCGCCAGGAGCGGGGATGATTCTCCAGTTCCAACAGCGTTTCCAGTGCCCGGCCATCACCCTGGAAAGCAAGGCAGCACATCAGGTTGGACGCTTCACTGGAATCCTCTGTGGACAGCAGCGCGTGGATCAGGCCCTCCCCCACATCAGCGGGAGCGTGATAATAGATCTCACAGGGCCAGAACACCCCTGCGGCCAGCGCCGCCCGCTGGATTTCCGGGGTGATGGCATCCCGATAGCCCAGAAGCTGCCAGAAGTCGGTACATTCGGGGTCCTCCATATCAGCAAGCCGATGGATGTTCTGGATCAGGTTTCTCTGCTTCTCGGCAATCTGTTCCGGTGTCCAGGCCAATGCAGTTTTTCGCTCCTGCTCACACTTGCATTTCCAGCACAATCCGTCATAGCCCAAAGGGGTCCCACAGCCGGGGCAGGTATATTTCAGGCTCATATTTTTCGACTCCTTTCAGATGATAGAAAAACGCCCCGCGACGCTCTGTCACTTGGACAGGCTGACGCGGGGCGTGAAAAGGCCGCGAGGGAAACACCACATCCACCGGCGGATGTGGTTTCTTCTTGGGAGAAAATCAGTTTTTTATATAGAAACGAGGCCGTTATTGGATGATTCATACGCATTTTCCAAAGGTTCCAGATGTATTACTCCAGATTCTATACATACAGTGTACACTCTGATCATGTCAATGCTTGTACGGCTGGAGGATTCGTTCAAAGGAAATGATATGCTGGAATCGTTTATTTTCATCATACCGAATTACGAGGAAATAATCAACCAAAATTTACATTAATCTTAACAGGAAAAAGCTTTTACCTTCCGGTTCGTATCATGTCCCCCTGATCCTGTACAATAGCGATATCTGGACACCAAAGGAGATACCGCTATGGAACCAAAATGCCACAAATTCACCGCCAACCTGCTCCGCCGCTATGTCCTTCATCTGCGGGAGGAGGAACGGGCGGACAGCACCATTGAAAAGTACGTCCGGGACCTGGAGGCCCTGGGCCGCCATCTGGCGGGGCGGCCCGTCACCAAGGCCGCCCTGATCGGCTGGAAGGAGGAACTGACCGCCGCCCACGCCCCGGCTACAGTCAACAGCATGATCGCCGCCGTCAACGGCTTTCTGCGCTTCATGGGCTGGCGGGAGTGCGCCGTGAAGCTGCTGAACATTCAAAAGTCCCCGTTCTGCGACGAGGGCCGGGAGCTGACCCGGAGCGAGTACGTCCGGCTGGTCCGGGCGGCGGAGCTGGACGGGAACCGGCGCCTCGCTCTGGTCCTGCAAACCATCTGCGCCACCGGCATCCGGGTGAGCGAGCTGAAATTCGTCACCGTGGAGGCCGTTCAGACGGGCCGGGCGGAGATCGCCAACAAGGGCAAGCGGCGCACCGTCTTTCTCCCGGACAAGCTGCGCCGCCTGCTGCGAACATACCTCCAGGCACAAAAAAAGACCGCCCAACCGGCGGACGTCAAAAATCCTGTATTCACCACCCGGACGGGAAATCCCCTGGACCGGAGCAACATCTGGCGGGACATGAAGCGCCTGTGCGACAGCGCCGGAGTGGAGCCGGGCAAGGTGTTCCCCCACAACCTGCGCCACCTGTTCGCCCGGACCTATTACACGCTGGAAAAGGACCTGTCCCGGCTGGCGGACATTCTGGGCCACTCCAGCGTAAACACCACCCGCGTCTACACCATGGAGAGCGGGGCCGTCCACGCCCGGCAGATGGAGCGCATGGGCCTTGTCTTGACCACATAGTTTCCGTTCTGTTGTGGTCTTTTTTTCTGCCCAAAACGACAGAACGGAAAGAATGTTGTTGCGGACGTTCTTTCCACAGAAAAGACGGGCGGGAGCCTGTCAAAAGAACTGGGGGGTGTTGCCGGGACAGTCAAGTAATCTCACGTTTTCCCGGCCTGTGGGGGCAGGCATAAATGATTTTTACATAGATAGAGAGGGGAAAAACAGAATGAAGAAACGCATTTTATCTACACTTCTTGCATCTACCATAATATTAGGAGCTGTGCCTTTGCAAGCTGCTGCGGCCTCGACTGACGATGTAGCACGTTTGATTACACTGGCACCAGTGACCTATTATTCTGGTAAGACGGCAACTATTCAAAAAGATTTGAATCCGGGTGCGGTTATACCAGTTACAGCGACAGATTCTCTTGATACTTTATACGGTTGGTATGCTAATCCGTCATCTCACTTGGTTCAGTCTGGCCCATTAAAAGATGGAATGTCTATGTGGTATGCAGAGCCGGAAAAACAGACATTGGCGTTTACAGAGGAAAGCCCTATGTGGCTTCAGATTACCAAAGCACGAGAGGATGCACTTATCTTTACAGATAAATTTATTGTAAAACGTGACACCAGAATTGGCAACTACTTTTGGGAAGGCGTAACAACGCTGAACTTTAACGGTGAAATCAAAATTGAGAACGGAACTCTGATGTTCCGGAATCAGAGTCCCAGTGTAGAAATGGGATATACCGACACTCAGGCAATTGAGATTCACTTGTCAGAACCTATTGTAGTATCAGAGGTAGGAACTCTGATTCTGGAAAATCGTTACGGCACACCTAAAGAAATAAATGCGGTTCCAGACGTTCTCATTGCACCCGAAGGACAGCCTGCCATTATAGTAGAGGATGGAACCGTTCATTCGGGATGCTTCCAAATCGAGCGGAGTGAAGATGACACGTCTAGTGAACCTCTTGTTGAGGTACAGAGCGGAGAATTTATCTTTGAGGCGGGGCCAAGTTCAGCTGGTAATACGGAAACAGGTATGCCGACATATCAAAGAGTCAACTCTTCGGAACTGGCTACTGTACTAAAGCACAGTTCGAGTGAAGCTCCGGCAGTTCGTGTTAAAGACGGTGCATCGGTCGCTATAAAAGGTGGCGAGTTTGAAAGTTCTGGAACGTCTCCTGTTTTTGAAGTAGAGAGTGGAGCTACACTTACTCTCCCTGGTGGAACTGTTGGTGTAATGAGTGGTAAAGAGGGAGAGAATACGATTACCGCTGTTGGTGAACCTGCCATATCAGTAGAAAACGGAGGAAAACTGATTTTTGCAGAAGGAGCTGAGAGCCAGGTTTCTTCAACAGAGAACAATGATTAGGCTATCTCTCTGGCCGGTGGCTCCAAGGTGCAGAAGGGCGATACCACCATCACCGTGGGCAAGAACGACGGGGGCGAAACTGGCGGTAGCTATATGGACAACGATGGCAACATCATGCTGGGCACTGGCAGCTCCGTCACCGATTCCAACGGCACCACCGAGCTGCCCAACGGCGGCAGTGTGGACCAGGACGGCGATGTAACGCAAAACGACCTCCCTGCCGAAAGCATTTCTCTGAATCAGACCAGCGTGACCCCGTACAGCAATACCACGCCGAACACCGTCCAACTGATCGCAAACGTAACACCGGACAATACCACCGATTCCGTCACATGGTCCTCCGATAACGAAGCCGTCGCCACTGTGAATGAGAGCGGTCTGGTCACCGCTGTATCCAACGGCTCTGCAACGATTACTGTAACCGCCGGAAATGTAAGCGCCGCCTGTACGGTCACTGTAACCACCTATACCTCCGGCGGCGGTTCTTCCGATGACGACGACCCCACTTACAGCGTCACCCTGCCCAAGAACGTGAAGGGCGGCGAGGTCAAGACCAGCCACCGCTACGCCGAGCAGGGCAACACCGTCACCATCACCGTCGATCCCGACAAGGGCTATGAGCTGGACGAGCTGACCGTGACCGACAGCAAGGGCAGGGAGCTTGACCTGACCGACAAGGGGAACGGCAAGTACACCTTCAAGATGCCCGGCACCCGTGTAGAGGTGGAGGTCAGCTTCAAGCTGATCGAGACTGAACCGGAAGCCCCCGCCTTTGCGGACGTGCCCGCCAGCGCCTACTACGCCGACGAGGTGAAGTGGGCTGTGGAGCAGGGCATTACCAGCGGCACCTCCACCACCACGTTCAGCCCGGACATGAGCTGCACCCGTGCCCAGATTGTGACCTTACTGGTTTTGATTTCTTTCAGCTGCTATTATACACGGCTCTGTCGGACCTAAAACTGTGGTCAAAAACACTCCCGTTCCTTTTACAAGTACCGCATGGAAACGATAAAAGGCGGGGATGTTTGCGTTTTCAGATGTCCGGATTGACGCCTCATATTCAGAGCACTCAGCTCCATTTTGCCGCAACCCACGAATCAGAACTTGCGGAACATGAAACAAAAAACGATTGGAACCGCCTTAAGTATGAAAAGGGAGTCTCGCATGGCTGGTCATGGGGAAACAGACATGATATATTAAATATTATAAATTGACACAATGGAGGAGTCAGCAATGGGGAATTTTATGAAGGCTTACACAATCGCATTTGAGAGCAGCGGCGGAGGACAAGTAACATCTCGTGCCATCGTTCCCTTTTTAAAAAATTCAAGAAGTTGTGGAAGATTCCCCTGAAAATGTCATTCGCCGAATTAATGGGAAAATTATGCGCGTTCATGCGTACAAGTGGAATCACATGGACAAGGATTATCTGGTTGTTCCCATTGGAAAACTCAAAGAGAAAAACAAACCTTTCGGAAGCGATCCAACGACTGAAAAATTGATTGACATTCCGCAGGATATGTTCGATGTCAATTCGATTGCATATCACAAGCGGTACCGCGTCGCACTACTATCATCTAATCTTGCGGGGCCTAATGACAACGATATTGAGGATTATTTTAATTCTTATCTTCCACCGGATGTAGAATATAAAGTTCGCCTCCGCCCTATAATGCGTAATATAGCACTTGAGGAAGATTTGTAATGCACAGGAAGTGCGAAGTGTAACAATTGCTTTAAATATAGGTCGGCCATTAAATGATTTTCTTTCCGGTCAAGTTCACGAAGAAAAAGGTGTCCATGAACATCTTAAAGCGCTGATGGAGCTTTCTAAAACGACGAGGGAATCAAACACTTTTACGCTAACACTTGGCTTAGGCAAAAAGAAAAAAGCAACTCTCAACATAGGAGTACTTATTGAACTTTTGGAATCTATCAACTTGGATGCAAATTGTAGCAACGAGATAACTGTTAATTATCGCAATGGGCCTGATGAGAAAATCGATATAGCAAAATTGAAAGACAGCACTACTATTTTAAAAGGGGTTTTTCCAATCAAGGTAACACAGTTAGGAACTGGATATATTCTAAATAATATGGACGAGATACTCAGAAACGAGCGAACAAAGTATTATCAGCAGGTGCAAGATTACTTTTCGAATTCAATAGAAATTGGGGAGGACTATGAAATTAATAAGATTTGGGAGGAAAGGCCTGTTGTCTAAGCTCAATCTCATAATCTCTTTCGTATGGAAAAATTGCAAATTGGAAGCGTTAATTATTATGTCAGGGATTCTGTGGATAAACCTATCTTGGCGCATTACTGAAGTAACTCAAATCTTGGCGGATTATTTTTCTGAATCTTGGTGTTCTGGAATAGAAGGTGTTGCATCGGTTATTATAGGAATATATTTACAATATGGTCGATTTATGCGACATCTGCATCAAAAATAAACGATGAATTACTAAAAAATAAGGTAGAAGGGCAACTGTTCTTTTTAATTGGAGTAGGTTTAACTGAATCATTTGTAGCAACAGTATTGTGCGTGTTTGTCCCGTATGAAATCCCTCATTATGCTGAAATAATGACATTATTTACAGTTCTCACCTCTGTTTCGTTTGTTAAGTTTATCGTGCTTATAATGATGACTACAAAAGTAAATATAAAGTATATCATTCAGGAAATAGATGAGAAAAATGCAATATATACAGAAATGCAAATTAAGCTGGACGAAATTTACCAACGGGCAATAGGAGAAAAGTGAATTTCCAAATTTGCTCCGCAAAATAAAGAAAAACTCTCCTTGGAGCGTCTGCTCCAAGGGGAATTGGTCCGAGTGGGGAGACTCGAACTCCCGGCATCTTGCTCCCAAACGCTTGAACCAAATTTTTTGTGGTGATTTGTAGTGCTTTCCAGCACTTTCCGCTCGGTATCGAATATTTTTTGACGCTCTTAAATCCGCTGTTTCCATGTGTTCCGGTCCTGACTGTGGTCAAATATGGGGTCAAAAACGCTTCCTGACCAGGGGCGGCAGTGTCTGCCGGTCCCGTCCGGGAAGCGTTTTTTCGTGAGAGAAGTTACTCGATTTCCAGCAGCTGCTGGGCGGCATCCATGGCCGCCCGCTTATCCCGAATCTGGGGGTCGTCATACGACTTCCTGCGGCACATCCAGCAGGAACAGTGGATCTTCCCCTTGGACAGCCGTCCAGCGGCGCCGTGTTCCCACGCAAGGACATTCTCTTCTCCTCCAAGCTGGCGGAGAATCGTTTCCTTGCGATGGATCGCGCGCATGCGCTGTTTGCGATAGTAACTGCGGTTTCTGTTCAATTGTGCTCACTCCTTGACAGTTCGGGCCGCCTGCAAGAGTCGTCAAGGAAACATGCTCTCTTACAGGCAGCCTATCTGCCAAGAAGAAAAACGGTGATAACCCATTTATTTTAATCCTTTCTGCTGTTTGATCTATTGTACCTCTGCCGAGGGTGCTAAACAAGTATTTTCTGTGCGATAGGCATATCAGTTTCTCACACGCCTATTCAAAGAATAAGGGCAAAGACCATTCCCTATCTGCTCAACAACCACTGAATGACCGCAATGGTCCGTTCGATCCCCCGGACAAAGTGGTTTCCGAAATTCAGCTGGAACTCTGTGTCAATACCTTTACTTTGGTAAAAAGCCCGGATTCCCTCTGTATTTTCCTGAACTGTTTTCAGGACTGGATTGCGGGTCTTGGCCTCCTTGTCACCCAGAGAGAAGTAAATGCACTCCGGCCGGCGCTTCGGTTCGTGGGAAAAGACGTATTCCTTAAAACCAGGAAACCACAAGGAGCCGGACATACACCCCACCCGTGAAAACCCATCCGTCTGGTAGACGGCGTACAGGGCGAACAGGCCAGCCAAAGAGTATCCAGCAATCCCCCGCCATGCCGGAGGCCCGGCCAGCCCCTTCTCCACCTCCAGCATGATCTCCTCCACCAGCAGCCGCAGGTAGTCATCCGCCCCGCCGGTGAAGGGCTCCCCGTTCTTGAACACCGCCGGACTGTCCCAAGGGGCCATATCCCGGTTCCAGTCCAGACTACTGATGGCCACCAGGGAAAAGGGTGGGCAGCCAACCACCTGCGCAACCTCGAACACTCTTTGTCCTTCATTGGCGAAGGTGTTTAGGTAGATAATTGGGGCCTCTGTTTGAACGGCTGAGAAAACAGATATACTCTTGCCGTCTATTGCAAAGTTTCGCATATTGGTTCATCTGCTTTCCATTCCAACAATTGCTATCTGCTGGAATTGAACTCGTTTTCCTCATTGTACAGCAAAGGAACCGCGAATACAACAGATGTGATCCATTGAAGTCGCATGGAATCCTCTCGTAAGGAAACTAAGAATCGTGCGAATGCATGATTTTCTTGCGTATCTCTGTTGAATATGCTATTATTATACACAACGCTGTCAGGTGTTGGAAATAGACCTTGGCGGTATGGCTGCAACGGAAAAAAGCTCTGCCGCTTGGCAGAGCTTTTTTGTTTATCAGTATGGAGGAATCTTCTATGGCAGTCAGCTATAAAAAGCTTTGGAAGCTACTTATTGATAAGGACATGAAGAAGAAAGATTTGTGTGCAAAAGCAGGAATTAGCCCAGCCTCTGTTACTAAAATGGGCAGGAACGGCCATGTAACCACAGAGATTCTTCTAAAAATATGTATAGCCTTGAATTGTCAGATCGGTGATATTTTGGAAATCGTGCCCGACAAAGAATAGTCCTGAAAAATGGACTTTTATTATGAGAGAATATTATACGGGCAGGTGTAAATATATGCCGCTTGTATAGGGAAGCGAGGCTTGCTCCATGGCAAAATTGATTGGAAGTGTACGGTCTACCAATTTCGGAGAAAACTTGTTTATAACCAAGGCCCAAGAGTTTTTAGACGATGATTACATCATTTACTGGAACCGTCAAATATATGGCCGTGAATTTGACGTCTGCATTCTCATGCCAGGAAAAGGTATTTTAGTTGTGGAATTAAAGGGGTGGCGTGAAGAAAACATTCTTCGGATCGAGCATAGCGATACCATTATAATCAGAACCAATGAGGGAAACGTGCCAGCTACGCCCCAAAAACAGGCGCGTGGATATCGTTTTACACTTGAGCGACACATACGTCAGAATTTAGGCAAGATTCCATTGGTATTTCAAATGGTCTGCCTTCCTCAAGTCTCAAAAAATTTTTATCACGAAAAAAGGCTGGATGTTGTTTTAGATGAGTCATTTACTATATTAAAAGAAGATCTGGAGGATACAACTTCCTTCTGCAAAAAAATAGACCGGGCCTTATCAGAAACCCTCCACTGGAAAAGGGATCCGTTTGATTCTAAAACCATGTTGGAGGTTCGAAATCTGTACGAAACTGATATTAACTTGGATGAAGATGACGAATCTGAAATTGAAAAAGAGCTGGTACATTTTTACCATCAACATGACTATTCCCGTTTTTATTATTTCGCAGAGACTGATGAGTTGAACGGCAATATCATTAACGACATCACAACTCAGTATATGCATGGCTGCAAGCTATATTGTGTTTTCTCCAAGAAAGAACAAATGATATTTGTACTCAATGCTCTTGATACGGTACTCACACAAAGAGGCTTAGTACGGAATCGTGACAATATTGAAATTGCATTTGAACAGCAGAAAAGCCATACTCCTCCAGCCAATTCTGTTAATGACATGTTCATGGGCTTCCATTGTTCCATGAGCGTATTGAGTGCACCTTTTGATAAGGATACCACCTCCTTTGTAATCCAGAACGGCAAATATAGCCGTGCTCAAGAGCTTATTCTCAAAAAACTTAGCGAACAGAGCCAGTTTAATTTTGAGCAGTATGAAGTTGAGCACGCTTCGCCGAAAAAGAACATTGTAATTCGTGCTGGTGCGGGTACTGGCAAAACCTATACAATGATTTCCCGCATTGGCTTTATTTGCTATACCCAAAATGTCCCTCTTTGGAAAATGGCTGACCGTATTGTGATGATTACATTCACAAATGAGGCTGCGAATCAAATGGAGGAAAAGCTCAAGATATACTTTAGAAATTGCTACCTCGTAACCTCCAACCCGGATTACTTAGAGATGATCTCCAGAATCGACCACATGCAGATTAGCACAATTCATTCCTATGCGAAAAATTTGATTGCTCAAATGGGTACCTCTTTTGGCTACGGAATTGACTTGGGTATAACCTCCAGCGAATTTTACCGCCGCAAAAAGATTTCGGATTTACTTGATGCGTATATCCATCAAAAAAGAATCGAATACGGCAAGGACTATACAGATAAGCTTGGTATGCCTGTTTATGCTATCCGTGATAGCATCCTTGACTTCATCGGAAAACTACATAATAAGAGTGTCAATATCGAAGCTATTGAACCTCAAGATTTTGGAACTCTTTTGAATAATGAGTCTCACGGTGAATTGCACGAGCTACTGGCCAGCGTAATTCCATCCGTTGAACGAGAATATCTGAAGGAGCTTCTGGAAAATAACAAAATCCATCTCAGCTCCATGATGTCTATTCTTAACCGTTTCATCAATGATCCAGCCAGTGAGAACAGAATCAGAGAACTGAAAACGGACAAGGATGCCCAGCAATTTATGTTTGTTGACGAGTTTCAGGACACGGATGACTCTCAGATTGAATCTTTGCTGCGGATTGCCCAGGTACTCGACTACAATCTGTTTCTTGTAGGTGATATTAAGCAGTGCATTTATCGCTTCCGTGGAGCAAAGGAAAAAGCCTTTGACCAGTTGGGCATTGACAAAAACCCTGAGAAATGGTTGGAGTTTTCTTTGCGACGGAACTACCGCACTGACAAGCATTTGCTGGATATCTTTGATCGCTCCTTCACCACATGGGGGAAAATGGACGAAGAACTGCTTACCTACGATCTGGACAAAGATAAACTCATCGCCACAAGAGACTACAACGGAAGATACTTGTCCTCCAAGAGTCGTTTCTACCGGCGTCTTCCGGCTGCAAATGAGGAAATGCGTATTCCTGTTCTTGTCGACGAAATCAAAAGAATCCAGAAGCGTATCCAATATGAAGAGAGCCACGGCATGAAACTCTCCGCAAAGGAAAAGAGCATTGCCATTCTGGTTCGCGAAAACTGGCAAGCTGATATGATTCGTACTGACTGTGCCCGCCTTGGAATCAGCGTACATACCAATACAGGCGGTGACTTGTATATGTCCCAGCCTGCTATGGACATGCTCACTTTGGTCAATGCCCTGGTTCATTTTGATGAAGCTGACTATCTCTACAACCTCGTGACCTCAAATTTCTTTAATTTGGACATTCCCAAGTCCAATCTTTATGAAATCCGTATGAAGATCCGTAACGGAAAGTGGAGAGCGAAGGCAGACGAGAAAGAACAGGTCAATTACCTTATCAATTTTATGAATCGGATGCTTGTAAACACCGTTGATAAAAAACATAACACTTGGGAAACTATTGTAGCAAGTTTAAGAACACGACCTATCCTGCAAGCCATCCGCAAGGTGTACAGCACCCTGGAACCCTGGAAACACTTTAGTGATGATCCTTGGAAACAGCACTACTATCAGCTGAATGTGGACTTGCTGTTTGAGCAGCTTATTAACGCTTGCAATGTGGACAGGCTTACTATCAACACGCTACAGGAACATCTTTATAATAGTATCGTCTCCCAAGTCTCCGTTGACAGCCGGACGCCAGCAAGCAATGAGGATGATTCTGCCATTCAGTGCATCACGGTACATAAATCGAAGGGCCTTGAGTATGGTCATGTAATCATGCCTTTTTGCTCTGCCTCGATTGACTTCATCAAGAAGACGCAGCTTCACATTAGTACTGCAAAGTCTCAGGGCCGGTATCGAATAGGATATAGTATGAACGTAGGTAATTCCGGTGAGACAATTCAAAACGACTTCTACGACGAAATTATCGAAAAGTCTGAAAAAGCCCGTGAGGAAACTCGAATCCTCTATGTTGCTATGACAAGATCAATTCGCTCGTTTTCATGGATTGAAATCCAAGGGAAACAGAATCTATCCTGGCAAAATCTCATAGAACCGGAGGTGTAAGAAATGCCGTTTAAAATCTACACATACGAAGATCCCTATAAGTTAGATAAAGCGGATTTCTGGAATGAGATTTCTGCCTTGCCTCACTTCTGCAGTGCGCGAACCCTTGTAAATGGACTTAAGGATGTTCTCGGAGATAAAATTGAGGGCTTGATTTGTCCGTTAGATGATCTGGTCGAACATGAAGATGTCTATATGCAATGGACAGATAATATCAGCCTTCGGATTCAGCAGTACAGCGCTTTCTCTGCAGTATTCAGGCAGCTGTTAGAGAAACGGAAGATTAGCAAACCTTTTCACATGTCCTTGGAGCACAATCAGAACCACTTCCTTGAAGCTGTCCGCCTTTTTATAGAATTGGATATTAGTGCAGCTGCCATTGATGGAAGTAAGGGCAACACGGAGCAAAGGCTCTTTGTCTATATGCTAAAACAAGCACAGCAGAGTTCTCTTTTCCGGTTTCCTCAAACCCCTTCCCGTGAAAAGCTTAAAGAAATCGTTGTTGCTCTCGCAAAAAAGGAAGTTGAAGAGTGTACCGGAACACCGCAGGAAGTAAAACGCTGCGAAAGAGCCGTGGGCGTTACGAAAGAACAGCCCTTTAATAGCATAGTGGTGCATGGTGTGCATCAGTTCACGCCGGTGCAGCTCCGTCTTTTGCTTGCTATGGAAAAGATGGGCATGACCATCATCTTTTTGTTCAATTATCAAAAGAAATATCCAACGATTTATTCCTCCTGGAATGAAATCTACGGGTGTTTCGAAGTTCCCATTCACCACGACACTGCCATTCGTGAATACGAGTCACCTACGATGCAAAATCCCAGCAACGCTCTGGCCTGCGCTTTGGGTGAGATTTGCGAAGGTAGAAGTGCAATAGGTAGTCCATTACTTAGAAAATGGTATAAGCTGTACAAGAGTGTTCAGCTTATGGAATTCGCGAACATTACTGAGTATGCACATTTTGTCTCCAACCACTTTGATGCAGCTATCCAGAGCTATTCTGACTCTCGCAGCGTCATGGAGAGAGGCAATGATGTATGGAATAAGGCTGCTGTTCTCCGACATTTAGATGAGCAAGTATATACAGCAAACAGAGATGTACATACCTTGCTCAAAATCTACTATCCTGAATATGCCAATGATCGGCACTTCCTTTCCTATCCCATCGGACAGTTCTTCTCTGCAATTTACCGTCTGTGGGATTATGAGAACAGACACATTATCTTCGATATCAACGCCATCAAAGAATGTTTATCCTCCAACATCCTAAGTGTGGCCCCCGGAGAAGTGCTACTTCGGACATTCTACAATGTCGCGATTCTCTTTGAGAATGTGACAACATACGAGGAATTCCAACGCGAGGTCGTTGAGGGCTATGCTAAAAACTATGATAAACTGGCTGCAACTCCGGGGACGGATGTGCTCTCCGAACTCAAAAATTTGTCCGTTTACAACAAGTACAAGGTCACGAAGGAAGACTTACTTGCGCTCATCCGAGCGATCGAAGAGATTAACGAAATTGCAACCTATCTGTTTGCCTTGGACAATTCCCGTGAGGATTTCATTAATTTCGGCAAGCATTTCCACAACCTCGAAGAGTTCCTCAAACAGCGTGAGTTAGCCCTGGCCAATGAGCAGGAGCGAGCCTTGATTAAGGATCTACAGCTACGCCTCGATAAAATCAAGCCGGAGAACTCTACTTTCTCCGGTACATTCAGAGATTTGCAAGAAGGGCTATATTACTATTTGAAACAGAAGAATGACGAAAATCAAGGTGTAGACTGGATTGTAAAGAATTTTGAGCAGATCGATGGCGATATTCTGCAAAGCAAACGTCAATTTGAGAAAGAGCAACATAAGGTCTACCATTTTGCTTGTGTATCAGACCGCGACATGAATATGACCGTCAACGATCAACTCCCGTGGCCTCTCACGGATGAGTTTATTCATGCTACCTATTCACCAATTGATTTGCAATTCCAGGTGTACTATACCGCCCTGGGTGAACGTAGCAATTTCCTTAGATATGCTTTGTTCTACGGTCTGTGTTACAACCGCTGTGATGTTCGGCTTAGCTATGTGAAGCAGTATGGCGATGAAACCACAGAGCCGTATGCTCTGTTGGCCATTTTGGGATTGATACCCAAGGCTGAACTGATAGAGAGCATCAATAAAACTGTACCGTTCTCTATATCTGTCGGACAAGAAGTTACCAAGAGCATTAAATATGACCGCTATCAAATGATGGACATGTTTTTGTGTCCCTATCGGTTCTTTCTGGACTATGTAATGGAAGATGCTCCTGTTATACAAGGAAACTTCCTGTACCAAAAGTTTTTCGAGAACCTGTTGATTGAAGCGGTATGGAAGAGAGTTGGAAAGCAAAATCGCTCTGACGCAATAAAGTATTTACCCAAAATTCTGGAACAAGAAGCCCAAAAACTTGAACCCTACTTTAAGTTTTGGAAATCAACTGAGATTTTCGACCTTAAGTTAAGAGCTAAAAATTACCTTGTCCATGAAATAATTACAGAAGATCATGGAACAACTGTAAAGCCCTATGATCCTGCCCATATGCAGACGCGAAAGCTTTTTGGGACTGCGCTATTTGCCGTTGATGTTTCTGAAGTCGAAATAAAAAATCCTTATCATGAATTCGAAGCACTTACAAGAAGAGATGGCTGGCAAAAGATTTATTCACTCCGCAAGTTGCCGAAACCAGAGAACCAAATGCAAATCGATATTCTTCGTGGAGAAGCCAAGGATTATCTCAACCAATCTTTAGGAAAAAACAAAACTGCTATTCCCTCTGATTGGTGCACCTATTGTGTTCACAGAGGAAATTGTATGGAATCTTTCTTGGGTAGCCAAATCAGCATGTCCAGCTCCAGAAGTGAGCCCCGGAGCAGTCGTTCGGCTCATGTAAATACTACTACCAGAGCTCCACGGCCCTCCACTTCTGAGTCTCTGGCAGCGAATATAAACGAAACTCCTACCTCTTCCAGTGTGAGACCAGTTGTGCATGAGATACCGACCGCTGATGTTACCCATAACGATGTTGTAAATGCGGTGGTCGAATCGCCCCCATCTGCCATTCCCGGTTCTGTTGTTGAGAATGCTACACCCGGGGGCAGAGCCGTGCTGAACAAATGGGGGGCTTTTGAGCAAACGCTAAAGGCTATTCAAGAAATGGTAGAAGGTAACCGTCAGGAAATCCAGAGTCTTAAAAGTGAACTTACTTTGAGAAGAAACCGCTGTGAGGATACCACCCGCATTGAAACTCGTTTAGCAGAGGAGGAACGTAGAAGTCAAGAACTTCGGGACAAGCTTACAGAAACCGAGGATCGCCTTGCAACAGCTGAGGAGCAGAACCGTAGCCTCTCTCATACTGTCAAAACCCAGGACGCACTGCTGGAAAAACAGAGAGCACTTGAATTCACAGAGGTTGAACTTGCAGAGCTGCACAAGTATTCTTCGATTATTGTGTTTGACACATGCTCGATTATGAATTGTCCGAATCTACTCGACGGCGTAAATGATGGTGAACTTGTTGTAGTTCCCAAGGATGTAAACAATGAGCTTGAACATCATAAGACCCGTTTCGGCGCGGACGAGCGGAAAATCAAGGCTCAGCGGGCTATAACGGCAATTTTTAACTACAAGAGGCATTTCCCGCTTACTTACGCCGAGGGATTGATCGATTTAGTTCCCAATGTCTATCGTGCGGATATCGGCGAGAAGGAGCATAACGACAATATGATTTTGACTGTGGCCCTTCGTTATAAGTACTATACCGATATTCCTGTCATCTTTATTACCGATGACAGGAGCCTTTCTAACAAGGCATCTGGAGAGGGGCTTGAGGTATGGACGTCCAAGGACTTCCTTACCCCTCCCGAATCCTCGTTTGATGATATGACCCAGTCGGTTGCAAGCGCGAAAACAGTAGCGGTCACGGATTTAGTTGAATGTCCTGAGGCAATAGATGCTCCCGCAAAGGAAATAAGTGAAACTGCAGAAACTGAAAGACGGGCAAAAGCCCAGGAAGAATACCTTGCGCAAAAAATCAGTGCTAAGGTTCTTCACTTGGAGGCAAGCCAGATTTCTGTCTTACAGAACAACGGGATTAAAACGCTCGCTGATTTTATGGCTCAGACTGAGAGCAGTTTTGCCGGTTTGAAAGTCAAGAAAGGCGTTCCTTTTACCGCAAGATTTTTGAAAGAACAAGAACATATCAAACGAGAACTTGAAACCCTATAACGCAGCAAGAAACTACTAACGTAGCTTTGGTTTCTTGTTTAAGCTGAGAAAGGAGCGCTACGTATGTTAGTAGGATGTTACTATCGCTGTCCCATCATTGTTGAAGAAGGTGACAGGGATTATCCTCGCTTTTATGTCCTTGCTCAGCTTGTTGAGTACAATGAAATTGCCGATACAATTAAGGTCGAAATGCACGATCTGTTGGGCAGTAGACAATACTATGAGGATCTGTTTCAGCACAATGTGTTCTTCGCCCAGGCGGTAACTCGTTGTGAAGCCTGTCCGGGCGGTGTTGTTGAGGGGCGTTGGGGACGAGGAACAATCGTGTCTCGTGCCTCTGAACCCTATTCCGAGGACGAACCCTATTGGTATTGGATTAAACTACCGAATGGAAAGCACATCAAAGAGTGCGAAACAGAGCTCAAGTTTGATTATTCGCAGATGAACTTTGCACCCAACAAACAGCTCCGAGCCTATGAGTTCCAGCACCCTACATGGTTTATCAATCATCTCAAAGTAAGCAAGAACCTTCACCTTGTGAACAACGCTACCTATGGTTTCCGTGTGCTTGCTGGTTGCCGTGCTTTTCTGCTCCCGCACCAGATAAGCACCGTGGCTCGTTGCTTTGAAACTACGCCTGTCCGCTATATGCTGGCTGATGAAGTTGGCTTGGGTAAGACTGTCGAAGCGTGCTCTATTCTCAGCATATTGGCCAGCGAAAAGAAAGATCTCCAGGTACTCATTATTGTGCCCGGTGCTTTGTCCAGCCAGTGGAAAAATGAGCTACATTACAAATATGGCTTTGATTCTGCTATTGCCTCTCCTCGCGCTCCAATTTGTCTGCTCCCTATGGAGGATATCGGCAAATCTTTGGCGATTCTTTCTATGCCCTGGGATTTTGCTATTGTAGACGAAACGCATAGACTTCTTGCCAACGATACTTGGTACAGTCAAGTGCAGAATCTCAGCAGGAAAGTAACACACATTCTGCTTTTGTCTGCAACCCCCATTCAGGACAGAAACGAGGAATATCGCCGTCTGCTTGCGCTACTCAATCCAGAGCAATATGAGACCATGTCTGCTGAACGCTTTTCCTGGATGGTAAAGCGGCAAAAACGTATCCAGAAGTCCGCCAATCTTCTTTTGGGATATTTGGAACGCTATGACGAGTACACAGAAATCGTCTTAGACGATCTAAATAGTATTGTAGAAACACTTGAGGATATAGCCTTGGAGAAGATGGTTAAGGAAATTGATCTTAATGCGGAAGACCAGGGACTTTCCAAGGTCAAGCAAGCTTTGGCGTATATTTGCGAGAATTACAGAATTGAGCGAAGAGTAATCCGCAATCGTCGGCAGTTAATTTCTGAAAAAATGGCTCGACGGACCTTGTGTGCTATCCCGTACTCACCGCTGTCTCTTAACGAAAACTATAATGAGATTGGGGCAATTCAGAACACTCTCGCCTATCTTGCTGATAACGGCGAAGATGAAGAATATGTGACCCAAACTGCTATTCCTCTTCTTTCTGCGTTGTTCAGTAGCCCGTGGGCCTTTGAAGATGCCCTCCATAAGCTCCAAATTGATGATGGAATATTGTTGGACAGCGCAGCTGCTTGGAGACGTCAAGCGGAAAACGAGCACAGCTTAGTAAATGTCGCGCTTGATGAAGATCCTGATTTAATCAAAGGGCGCTTAATGACTGCAATGAATTACATTGACCAGGAGACAGATATCTTGGACGATGAGAATTGCAAAATGGTAGTATTCACTGCACATAACGCTACGCTTGTTCAGTTCTTAAAACTGTTCAACGAAAGATATACCGCTACGGGAATTTATGCGGTGGCTTTTGGACAGCACATGGGGCGTGACGAACTAGAAGATAGCGTATATGCTTTCCAGAACGATCCTGCATGTCGTGTAATTATCTGTGACGAAACCGGTGGTGAAGGCCGAAACTTTCAGAATGCGGCTCAGATTATTCATCTTGATTTGCCGTGGAATGCCAACGCACTCGAACAGCGTATCGGTCGCTTAGACAGGCTTGGACGCGACCCCAACAAGGATGTTGTGTCTGTTGTACTTTATGCAGATACTTCTGTTGAGGAGCAACTCTTTCATATTTGGAAAGACGGCATGAAACTGTTTGAACAGTCTCTGAGTGGACTTGAAATCATCACGGGGGAACTGAACCAACTGATTGTTGAAGCTCTGCTTGATGACTACTATACCGGCCTTACAAATGCATTTGATGATATTCTGGACCAAGCAGAGGAAATGCGGGAAAGCGTTGAGGACGAGCAGGATTTCGACCTCGGAGCCACCTTATACCGTCCATTGTCCCAAGGGATTGATAATGTTTTGGGCATCTACGCATCAGAAGATGACAACCTATTTGCCACAGCTATGATGGGGTGGGGCAAACAGGCCGGCCTCTCCCCGGAGAGGCCCACCAGTTCCGGCTTGATTGAGTTTAGAGAAAGCACTTTCAGCGTAAATGCGGCAAGACAGTCCCTGTTTATTCCACCTGATTGGCATAAATACAGCAGTACGTCCATTATGCGAAGAGAAGGAAAAATTCTTGGTTCTTTTGATCGTCAAACCGCAGCCACTCGAGAAGATATTCTGTTCTTTGCGCCGGGCGATCCTGTTTACGATTCTATCATTTCAAACGCAGTGGGCTGTAACAGAGGTAGATGCACTGGCATTGAAACAATTTCTACATACAATTATGATGGACTCGTATTTATTTATAATATCGTGCCGGAACTTGATGAGTTGCTTGAAAATGGAATGACGCTACAGACACTGGCACAATATAGGATGTATCTTCCGCTCAAGCAGATCCTTGTTACCGTACCATTAACGACAAGGAGCAAAGAAGTCCCTGAAAAGCAAGTCCTCAATACTTTGCTTAAACTGCAACCCAATAATGCCAGTCACCTTGGGCGGCGTGGCAGCGGAAAAATGTCAATTTCTCCCTTGGAGCGCTTTATTAGTCGAAACCCTCCAAGCTTATGGGAGCCTTTAGTTGACAAAGCCTCTGCGGCAGCCTACAAGCGGGCCTGCGTCAGGCTTGAAAAACGCTCTGATTTCGAAGCGGCTGAGAAAGAAATGCAGCGTGTTTTGAATGGATATAGAGCAGAATGCATCTACTTTGAACGGGATATGTCTGGTGTTGATGAAAGGGCACATTTATTCGATGTGACGCTTCGAGCACTCAAAAATGCGAAGCCAGAGCTGGATGCAGTCTGTTTCTTGAGGGTGAGAAGTAATGGATAGTAAAGAAGTATTACAGCAATACATAGTGGGGGCCATGAAGTCCCAAAGTGCCATTGCGGAATTAGAGAAAAATCTTGTCGATACATCTGATTCTTTGAAAATGCAGGAGGCAGCAAGGTCACGCTATGTAATTGGATTTATCCGACGTGTCGTTCAGTTCAAACGAGAAGAAGCCTCAGCAAAGGATATATGCCTAAATATTCGTGACCTTATCTTAGTTCTTGGTCGCGTTAAGCTTACTGAAAAACTTTATGCGGTTGTAAAAGAGTACGGTGCAGAGTTCGATCTTGTGTGTGAAAACGACTTGCAAGTGTCTTGCTTACACCATATTCCTGAATGGCTCGAACCCCATCAATATATCAAAGATGTGTATGCTCTTCGCCATGACGATGGTATTGAGTTTGAAACTGAATCTTCTGGTGACGCGATACTGGCAACACATACTGGCTTTAGCGCCTATAAAAGCTTTGAGCAAAAGGTAGCCGTTCATACCGCTTTGAATTTACCCAATGGGCATACGCTTCTTATTTCCCTTCCTACCGGCGGCGGTAAGAGCTTGGTCACGCAACTGTTGGCAAGCTCTTCTGATGGATTGACTGTTGTAATTGTGCCCACTGTAGCGTTGTCCTTAGACCAGTACTATGTAGCGCAGCAAAACTTGACAAATGGAACGGAGATTTATTGTTATCGGGGTGAGCAGTCCGAGCTTGAAAGGGCTAAAATTATCCAATCCCTGAAAGGCAGAAAAGCCCGTATTCTTTTTACTTCGCCTGAAGCAATCCTCAAAAACTCGGAGCTTCACCGCATACTGGACAATGCCGCAAAAGACCACTATTTAGCCAATATTGTGGTTGATGAAGCCCATGTCGTTCCAGATTGGGGCGTATTTTTTAGACCTGACTTTCAGATTTTCTCTATACTTTTGAAGAAGTGGAAGTATGAATCAGAAGAGTTTATTCGTACTTTTCTGCTTTCGGCTACGCTGTCTGATGATGTAGTTGATACCTTGTTTGCACTGTTTGGTTCAAACGGAAAAAATGCTCAGGTTCGTTGCGATGCACTTCGCCAGGAGCCACGATTCTATTTCCACTCTGCAAAGTCTCGAAAAGAACAAGTTGATAAGACTATCGAAGCCATCAAATTGCTTCCAAAGCCGATGGTTGTCTATGTGCTTGAACCAAGAGAAGCTAAGGAACTGCAAAAAAAGCTTCGTGAATTTGGATACAAAAATATCCCCGTTTTCACCGGAGAAACCAAGGAAATAGACCGAAACACTATATTATCCGGCTGGAAAAATCACGACTTTGATGTTGTGATTGCCACCTCTGCCTTTGGTATTGGTGTTGATAAACCTGATGTCAGAACAATTATTCACGCTTGCTGTCCTGAAAATTTAAGCAGATTTTATCAGGAGGTAGGGCGTGGCGGTCGTGATAGACTTCCATCGCTCAGTCTGTTTATCCCTTACCAAAGCAGATATGACAGCGATGGTGATGTGCGTAGGGCATTGGGACTGGTCAGCAAAAGAGTTCTCACGGTTGAACGAGCTGTTATTCGTTGGAACGCACTGCTTTCTAACCCGGCAGCAATGGTTGATTCTGACGAGTGTGTTCTGAATACCTCTGCTACTCCGCCCACGATGACAGACGAGGAGGCCGAGTATGCAGGAAACCGGAATGTTGCATGGAATGTCAATCTGCTCCTGTTCCTGTATCGGACTGGGTTTATTGACCTTCTGGATGCAAACTATGTGTTCGACAAGAAATCGATTCCGCCCAAAAAATATTACACGGTTACGGTTAAGTTGCTACAACCTGATATTCTCAGCGATGATGACAGCCTCGCAGCTGCACTGACAGAACCCCGTGCCAGAGAATATGAAGCACAAATGGTTGGTTATAGAATCATGAGTGAGCTTGTATCCTCTCCTAAAGCATTGTGTTGGGGACGTGTTTTCAGACACCTTTTCCCGCTTTCACGGGAAGTATGCAACGGCTGTCCAGCAGATCCGGAAGGCCGCATCACAAGTGATGATACTTACAAGCTGCGAACTGATCCTGAGATCAAGCTTCCAGCTGCACCTCCTGCTCCACGCTTGGGGAGAAATATGGGGTCCTTTAATGAAATGATTATCAGCAGACCATCAACAGGACCTTACAGCACCGAAGAAGTTGTTGTGATTGCAGAAAAGGCTTATCAAAACAATATCGGTGCATTTATTGTTCCAAGCCGTCTGGCTAATGAGATTGTCTACAATGGCATTCTCTTAAATTACGAAGAGTTCTATTATGCGGTTGTCCATTGCCCCTATCTCTTCGCCAAAGGTGTTGTCTGTATTTTTGACGGTGACACTGCCACAAACTTTACTCTGTACAAGAACCTTGGAAAACTGGATGCCTTTGGCTATCGTAAGATCCTCTACTGCAACGAGAATACTATCGTTGACAATGGTGGTAAGACGATAAGAGAGTATAGCGACGGTTATCCTATTCCCATTCAAAAATTCTAAAGGAGGTTATTCGTATGTTCAAAGTCAATCCAGACGGCATGCGAATGGAGCCGACGCCGGAGCGAGTTCTCTCTGTCTGCCGATTGGTTTCCCATAAAAGCATGAGTCGCGATGAGGTTCGGCAATGCATGACATTGGGGATCAATGACGAAAAGGAAATCGACCAGATCAACAAGTCGATCAATGTGGCCCTCGAAGAACTTTCCCTTATCAAAGCTGAAGCAGAAAATTTGGTTTTAGCAGTTGATCCCGGTGTAATCGCCTCACCTAAAGCTTTTCGGCGATATGTGGGTGCTCGGGTCTTCTCCGCAAAAAACACCACATTTCATATGTTCACTAAGTGGCTGATTGCTCAGAATGAACGAATTTTTGCATTGAAATCCTGGGAAGGTATAGCCAAGACCTGTGCTTCTGAGGTGAAAGAGCTTGCTGCCCTGAATGAAAACGCTGTCCTTGGATGGCGCTTTTGGGCTACTTTTTTAGGGCTTGGCTATTTGAGCGGAACAATGATAATCCCCAATATGAAGCTCCGTTTAGAAGATATATTGGCGACTACATACACCGAGAAGTTCACATATAATGAGACCATTCTTGCCCAGGATTTTATGCTCTGGTTGAGCACAAAATTACCAGAAGTCGAGGTTGGTAGCAAGCTCCCGTTGGCTCTCTCTGCTGGCCTCCGCACACTGCACGAAATTGGGCTTATTAAACTTGAAACATGGTCTGACTCCACTCCTGTTATGCTCTACTATGTAGACGGTGATCCCATCAACGGATTCACACACATTTCGGTGAAGGAGGCGATTAACTCATGAAATGGGAACAATATCGTTCTGTAATGGAACGGTATGCGATTAAAACAGATGATATGGCCACTGAAGATGCCTATTTCATGTCTACTCACATGCCATTCTCGTCTCTTGAACTTTTCCGTGGTGGTTATTACGAAGAGGGGAAAATGCCTGCCCCAACAAAGTTGATGAGCGAAGATGAGGTTTTCGAGCAACTGATTTATAATCCTGACAATGAACATCGCATGATCATTGTTCGAGGCAATCATGGCACCGGTAAATCTCATCTCATCCGCTATCTGAAAGGCAAGTTTGAAAGGAGTCCCTCCACTGTATATAATCCAGCAACTGAGCAGCTGGTTTTCCTGCGTCGTTTGAATAACTCTGTTCGCGGTGCCTTCTCTCAGTTATTGGAACAGAATGCAATTAAAGATCCAGATGTTGCAGAGAAGCTGCGTAAATTTGTGGTCTCTTCCGATTCCAAAGATGAAGGCTCTTTCAAAACAGAGATTTTGTATGCTTATATTGCTGCTGTACGAAACGATGTGTCGGGTGAAACATACAAAGCTGTCAAATGCCGTGACATTGCCAGTTATCTTGCTGACAGCCGTGTAAGTGAACATCTGCTGCGTGAAGGCGGCGCAATATCCAGATGTTATAATGTTATCACTGCTCCGAGCAATCAGATTCTTCAAGACACAACCATTTTTACAGAAGATGATTTCAATGTATCTAAAATCATCCGTGCTGTAATGAAACAGGGAGATCCCCAAGCATCTCTCTTTGCGGCCTCCTTGAAAGGCGATGAATTTGAGATTACAAAACTCATTAACTATCTCAATGGATTTACGAGAGAGGTCATTCAGCGTTGCGCAGATATTTCAAGTGAAAATGCAGAGACAATTTTTGCGCAACTAAGACGAGATTTGAAAACACAAGGCAAAAATCTTACTATTTTTATTGAAGACTTCACCGGCTTTACCGGAATCGATCAGGAACTCATTACGGCGCTTTCTTATGAGCATGGCGGCGACTACGTCGATCTGTGTCGTGTTACTTCGATAATCGGTATCACCAACGACTATTATTATGCGTTTCGCGGCAATTTCAAAGACCGTGTAACACATCAAATTGAAGTTACAGAACGCTCCTATGGCACGGACGAATTTATTATTCAGATGGCTGGCCGGTATTTGAACGCAATTTACTGTGACCCTGCAGCACTCCATAATTGGATTGACTCTGGCGCAGATTTGAGTGAATTGCCAATCAGTGATTTCACACCTCCTTGTGAATGGGATACCACAACCATCGGCAATAAGGAGGTAACACTATATCCCTTTAACCGGCATGCACTACTGACTCTGTATGAATCTCTTGCGACGAAAAGCCCGAGAATGTTCTTGAAGAATGTTATTCGCGCTCAGTTAAAAGAATATTTTGATGGCAAGCAGTACGGGGATGGTTGGTATTTCCCGCTTAACCCCAGTAACGCTCAGATGTCCAATGACCCACACAGTTCTTCAATTGACCGTTTGGAAAGTATGGGTTCTGACGATAAGAACCGTCTGAAAGCGTTGTTTGCTATTTGGGGTGACGGCTCTGCATCCGGCGTGAAAGAAACCGATGGGATACTGCGTTTTGGTGGCCTTAATCAAGCTTTCCTTGCAGATATAGGATTGACTACCTTTACTGGCATAGGCGAAATCGTGGACAAATCCACGGGGAAAACTGTATCTCCGGCGACTGCATCCGAACCAGTAAAACACAGTGAGGGCACTCCTGTTCATCAAACTACTACTTCAGAGCCTCCCAAGGCCAAGCCTCCTGTCGATGGTGCCACAAAGAATTATCGTAAGTTTAAGGATGATATCACGGCCTGGTTTACCAAGGGTGAAATATTGAAATATGATCCCGACTATCGTGGTTGGCTTCGTACTCTTGTTCGTGGAGATTCCAAACAATGTGGTGCAATCAACTGGCAGGATATTGGTATCCCGGCCTATATTGCAGAAGAGCGCCTTTCTGACCTGGGTTGCTACTATATTGACGATCAAAGTTCTCCCACAAATATTGATAGAGCCATCGTTTACATGGACAGAAGTTCCGAAAGCCGCGATGCTCTGATGGCCTTGAATGAACTGAACTACGCAAAAGGTTGGGATTTCGCGGGCGCAGCTTATTACCAGCAGAGGTTGATTACTTGGTTGGAACGCAGAAAAGCTAAAATCATCGAAAAAGTTACCGCTACTAAGCAGGGGGAAGATCCTCTCCCGGTATTGGAGTGGTGCCTTGCAATCCAATATCTTAAAGCGTGTATCTTGGGTCAAAAGGTTGATACCAGTTCTCCCTATTCAACAATCAAATCTTTGTTCAAAGATTTCAAGAAGGACGATAGCATCAAGAGAGACACCCGTGAGTGGAACGACATGATTCAGTTCGTCCTTAACCGTAAAGCTGACTTTGATAGTGCCTTGACCTTCTTAAAACAAGCTTCGGCAACCACAATGGGCGCAATCCATTTTTCAGTCGATCCCAACGCGAAATCCTGTTATAGAACAGACGAGCTGGTACTGGCCACTGAAAAGCTTATGGTTGCCGATTGGGATATTGAAGCAACATTGCCTGGTAGCATCCCACAGAAGCATCTTCTCTATAATCCTGCTACGCTGTTGAAAGCGCTCTATCCCAGCATTAAAAAAACTATGGTTGCGGATACTCAGGAAGCTGCAAAGGTGGTAGGTAAACTCAAAGAGTATATTGGTGAACCCACCCAGGAGAACCTTATGGATTCTCTGGCTGCTATTCAAGAGCTGTTTTCTGTGTTTTCTGCGAATGGAATCATAGGAAGTACAGAGCTGAGGGTCAAGTATGAAAAGCCTCCCATTGAAATAGCCAAAACTGTGATGAAGCATATCAAGCTGATTAACGCTGCGGCCTCTGTGCCAGCAATAAAGCAGCTGACAACATACTCTGGCAACTCACTGCATGTGTTGTATGCTTTCCTTCGAGATATTCAGACGATTGCTCAAAAGGCTGACCAAGAAGGGGCCAAGGCCAAAAAAGATATAGCCGCTACTGGCGGTTTTTC
The DNA here is from genome assembly GCF_037892565.1 of Flintibacter sp. HCN-6482. Lineage (NCBI taxonomy): Bacteria > Bacillati > Bacillota > Clostridia > Eubacteriales > Flintibacter > Flintibacter sp. HCN-6482. The sequence continues at coordinate 362,615 of NZ_JBBKBK010000002.1, forward strand.
TGGTACGGAGGCATTGTCTGAAGCTGCCCTGTCCTCTATGGAAGCACTTTATACTCAACTTGAGAATATGGAGGTGTACGAAAATGCTGTTAACTGAAACGATCAAAAATTGCACCTCCGCGATCAAAAAACGCCGAGCAACAATCGAAAGCAAGCAGCACGCCGAAACGTATGCGAAGGCGTTGGCACAGCTTGCCCAGGCAACCGAGAGTATTAAAGACACCATTGATTGCGCTGAGGCCATGAAAGAAAAAGGAATTGTTAGCACTCCGCTTATGGATGAGCCTACTCGCAGCGAATTACTGGCTTGCATCGACGATTGTGGAAACGGCGTTTCCGAAATGCAGTTAACCTTGGAAACCGTTAAGCTACTGAAATCCAAGGGAGATGCGTTTGCAACGCAAATTAAAATTGTATGGCGGGATGCAGCTCAGAAGTATTCAGATGGACCCAAAGGCTATTTGTCTATGATTGGTGGTCTATCAAATGACCCCAAACGGGCAAAGGACTTGACAGACAGCATCACTCAAACAGTTGCTGGAAATCCATCCGTTAAAGCGGTAAATAGCCTGGTTTCCGATGTGGCGGAAGCAAAGCAAATTACTAATCAATTCTCTTTGAACCCCGAAATCGAAGACTTCTTAAAGAAGGTCTCTTCTCAGCGAGCTACGGTTTTGGATTTGACCCCCAATATCATGGCATGGCTCAAGGAAAAGAATCTCACAGGCAAACTGAAAATTAGGTTTTAGAAAGGAGGGTGACAATGACTATTCTTGAAGCGATTAAAGCTGTACTTAGTAAGGAAAAAGATGGATTGACCTGTAAAGAAATAACAAATCAAATACTTTCCGGAAAATTATATACCTTTAATACGGCAGATCCAAACTCAATTGTTGGACATAGCCTCCGCAGGCATTGTCGAGGACTCGACTTTCCGTCAGCACATCCGGTTAAACATTTCTACATTGTTTCTGGCAAACGCGGAACAGCCGTTTACTCACTCATAGAATCAACATTCACTGCTTCAGGTGATGATATTCCCAAAAAGCCTCCCGTATCCTCTGCATCAGACCTATTACCAGAGGAGAAAATACAAAAGTATTACAATGAACATAAAGACAGCATAAAAAGTCAACTTCTTGATATGATTCTTAATAATGATCCAAGCTTTTTTGAGCACCTTGTAGTTAAGCTCCTTCTTGCTTTAGGATATGGTTATGGAACAGATGCAGGGCAAGTTGTAGGCAAATCTCACGATGGTGGAATTGATGGAATCATCAATGAAGATAAACTTGGCTTGGACAAAATTTATATCCAAGCCAAACGTTATGCGTCAAGTCATAATGTTGGATGCAAAGAAATACAGGCTTTTTCCGGAGCGATGAAAAAAGTTACCAAGGGAGTGTTTATTACAACTTCCAGCTTTACTAAAGACGCGAGAAAAGAAGTCTTAGAGCAGGTAGGAAAGCAAATTGTACTAATTGATGGTGCACTACTTACTGATTTAATGTTACGTAGCGGTATAGGTGTTCGATGTGTGCAAACATTTGGCACTTATGAAATTGACACGGACTTTTTCGGTACTGCTTGAACACCTTATCAAAAGATAAGGGACTATCGCAAAATAACCCTTTGAAAAACCACGTACAAAGAGTGGCCTCCCCAAAAGCCGGAACAGCTTTTGGAGAGGCCATTTTTCCTATTGCGCTTGATTCTTATTTTACATTGTTTTCAGTCATAATCAGTCATAGACTTCACATAGTTCGTAAGGGCTGAGAAGTCAACTTTTGTATCATGGTTCCAAGAAAGACGGATAGCCTCACTCACTCGTTCTTCATCCAGCCCCATGGCTGCCAATACATAACTTGGAGCGTGGCTGCCGGAGTTACAGGCTGAACCATTAGAGAACGCATAATCCTCTTTCACCGCAAGAAAGATACCCTCTGCATCAACACCGTGGAAACTGATGTTCACAGTGGACGGTATGCAGTATTCCTGGTCTCCATTCAAAGTGTAGTTCAGACCCTGCACAGCCTCCAGGAATCTTTGTTTGATTGCTCTACAGCTTTCCATGTGGGCGTCAGATTCCTTGTCGCTTAGCTGCGCTGCGAGAGCGAAGCCCGCAACCAAGGCCACCGGTGTGGTTCCCGGACGGTATCCGCGTTCCTGCTGACCGCCATACATAAGCTGTTTGATGGGAGGCCGTCTATATGTACGGTCACGCCGCATGATAAACGCACCAATTCCCTGGGGACCGCCGATCTTATGGGCAGTGATGCTGAGCATATTGTATTTGGCATTTCGCAAGCTGTCATTCAACTTACCAAAACCTTGTGTGGCATCAACATGAAAATATGTCTTAGTTCCTGCCAATGCTGCACCGACCTCTTCAATAGGCTGTATCACGCCGGTTTCGCTGTTGACCTGCATCATGGAAACAAGCAGAGTCTTGTCCGTGACGAGGCTGAGAATCTGCTCTGGTTTGATTCGACCAGACGCATCGGGCGAAACAAAATCCACGACACATCCTTTTTCTTGCAGGTGTTTCATGGCTTCCAAAACAGACTTGTGCTCGATGGATGTGGTAATGAAGTGATTGCGGCCACTTTCAAGAGCATAGTCGAGCAATCCGAGAATCGCCATGTTATTACTCTCGGTGGAACCGCTGGTAAAGAAAACGTCCGTACTGTCCACAGACAGGATCTCCGCAATGGATTTTCTTGCAGAGGAAACAATTTCTTTAGCGTCAGTACCAAAAATATGAGTTCTACTATCTGCGTTGCCATAATGAGAGCGATACACTTCAATCATTCTCTCCAAAACTCTTTCATCTATCGGAGCAGAAGCGTTGTAGTCAAGATAAACAGCCATTATGCTTCCTCCTTCGGGAGAGCAGATTCGAGCAGATCTGAACAGTTTTTCAAAGCGTCCCTGGTGCTGTAATGGTTGATACCTCGATAAAGATGAAGTCGGAAGTATCTAATCAACGTGTTTGGATCATCTCCCAAGCCATCATTCAAACAACGCTGCCGGATAATTGCTTCATAGATTTCTGCATATTCGCCGGCAAAAGTAGTCCAATCCATTTCAACATTGCTGTCAGACTGCGGATCAATGCTGCCTGGAATCGTGGGCTCCGCCAGTGACCAGCACAATGCCCATCGGCAAAGAATATTCCAGTTTTGAACACCAGTTTTTGCTTTAATCCGAATGAGCCGGTCTTTCTCTGGCTGTGACAGTTTAAAATGTTTTATAATCATACTATCACATCCCCTCAAAATAACCATTGATGATAGAGGTGCATTGTTCATCTTCCCGATAATGTAGAGTAAAATAATTTACAACATTTTCTCGGATCATATCAAGATACCTACCATAAATTTCTTCATCTGTGGAAAGAACCATAACCTGGGAACTTGCAGATGGTAGATAATTGTTAACAAAATTTGCTCGGTGAGAAGAGTCTAAGCGGGCCATAGGTGTATCGATGACCACTGGAGCCTTATATCCAGATGTTCGGGCCAGTGCCCACACAATAGAAATGGCAAACATCTGCTGCTCTCCTGCAGAGAGCTGGTTCTTTAACACTACATGTCCATCGGGATCAAGTATAGTTACATCTAAGCTGTCCGTATCGATATGGATTTTGCTCACAAGTGAATCTTTTTCAACCAGAGTCTGGAAACATTCTGTAGCAGTTGCAGAAAGTTTGTCTATTTTTTCGCGCTGTAAACGAACCTTAAACTCATTGAGAACTTCAATAGACATCACAGAATATTTGATAATGCGGGAATTATCATCATTTGTATTCTCTTTTTCTGCGATAGCTTTGATTAACTGCAAACGCTTAGAATGAAGAATTTCTTTTTGATGCTCCAAGTTTTCGATTAAGCTCTGTTGCTTTTTATATTGGTCATCAGCTAAGGCCTTTTTTCGCTCATATTCTTTAAGTGTTTCGTAGAGTTTCATAGCCATAGTCTTTTCATCTGATTCACCAAGGTGTGCATCTAAGCTCATGAGCTCATTTTCTTGCGCATCCACATGGCTGATTAAAGTTTTTATTTTTTGATCAAGGGAATGAAATATTTCGACAATCAATTTATCAAAGAGAAGCATAGTCGTATGAGACATGTTAATGTGTTCCATGTCCTCGCCTACTGAAGTAAATTTTCTAATCTCTTGCTTTACAATATCTGTGATAATTCTGAGCGTTCTGTCATCAAAATCACTCTGATTAAATCGATCCAAAATATTTTTTTGAATACTTTCGACGATTGGATCAGAAAGTTTCAGTGCCGCTTTTTTTTGCTCATCAATCTCTTCATCATAAGCTTGTGTTACCAATTTGCGACACATAAAGAGTGGGGTAGCTGGATCAGACACGCGAAGCATGATTTCGTCACGAACTTCTTGTACATATGCCTTAATCTTTTCTTTTTCTTGTTTAATTGCATCTCGACTGAGTGTTAAGTCACCGCCAGAAGCCCAGAACTTTTTTTCCTTAGTGTCTATAGCAATTGCAATGCTTTCGCAATTTGCTTTTAAGACTTCAGCCTCTCGACGAGCTGCTTCGATTTTTGCATTGAGTTCCTTGAGCTGCGCTTCTACCTCTTGGTAACCCTGGTTAACTTCGCTTTTTTCGAAAGCCTGCAAAGCATCTTTCTTCCGGCGAATTACTTCATCAATATGAGTAATCGCTTTTTCAATGGTAGAAACACCAATTGCAGATTTAATTGAAGTTTTAATCTGCTCAAATGAAGCGTCATCGGCCAGTTGTGTAATCTTTTCATTATCAAAGAAGAAAAATCTCGCTATCCCAAAAGGTAGGATCTCTTCAATATAGTAACTCCAACTTTCACCAAGGTACTTATCTATGGTGCCATTCTTCTCGACACTAATAGATTCATCAACTTTCTTGCCTTTTAATTTCCAATTACGGCAAACGCGTAAGGCAGTTCCATCGTCCAGGCAGAGTGATACGGCGACATAAGTAAGCTCATCTGTCGCATGTTTATTAATGTGTTCTATGAGTAGTCGTTCATAGGAACGTGCGTTTTCTTGGATATACTTTAATGCCTGTTTTCCGTATAACGCAAGTAAAATAGCATCAAGAAAGGTCGTTTTTCCTCGACCATTCAACCCCCCTATGAGAGTAACATTACGATTGCCGATTTGGTCGGAAAGACACATTTCGTGGTGGCCCTTGTAGATGCCAAAGTTATGTAACTCAATTTTTGTAAAATACATATTCCTGGCACCTCACTCAGTCCAGTTTCCATCGTCAAAAGTTTCCTGCATTCCTGTGATTTTTTTTGCGCGTTCTTCTGCAATAAGAGCGGCATCATCCTCATCACGATAAAATGCTTTTTTAATTTCCTTCTCAAAATTTTGAATTACATTCCTCTTGTTAGAGATGGCTGCTGCTTTAGCTTCAATATCTAACAGAGATCTTTGCATTTCATATATCAAAGTCTCATTTGGGCATACTGACTGGCAAGTCTCTTGAAGAATACTTGCTTCAGCTGGCCCAAAATACTTGTTTTTGCTGATTGTCCCATCTTCATAGCGTTTTCCTGTAACAGATTCATAGATCTCAGGCAACAAGTCTTCAAACTCGTGCTTTTCATCCATCCAGATTTGACGAATAAACCTAAGTTCATCCATGGTGATCAGCGGCACATCCTTGATTTCCTCTGGTCCAATCTCATGAACAAGCTTCTCAACCTCTAACAGTCGAGTTAAAAAGTACTTGCGAGTTTCTTGTGTATATGGGCCGTGTACCAGTCGCTCATTGTGCCATGTTAGGCGTCCATCCATACGGCGAAAATCTCTACGCTTTCTATCAACTTCCCAAGTGCCGGCGATTTCGTTTCTAAATTCAAGCATGGGAAGCATCCACGCTTTCTCTTCGTCATTCTGGATCATAGCCGCCATAGATTTATCCTCAGAAACCATAGTACATACCCAACAACCAAAGCGACTGTTACCGCAACTGGGCGTAGATGTATCCAGTACCAATGGACACTCGCCATCCGCCGAGGCGCCACTATACATCGCTAACAAATCTTTGTTTGAGTGCCCCCAGGGGTTGGGGTATTGTACAAGATATTGCCAGACATTGTCGTTACTCCAGTCTTCAATAGGGGTAAAAACATAGGAGTTAGGAAACGACCCATTGGGACTAAGATGATCACGATAACGCTTCTTCTCATAACCTTCCATGACAGCTTTTCGGGTAGCACTCTCGGCTTTGCGCGTTCCAAGGACCAGGATTGCTTCACTCTCTGCATCCAAAATCTTTTTAATAAAACGGTTAGAAGGATCGATTTTCATGCGGTCAGTGCACCAACGAAAATCACGGCGAGGATATGGATAACCTCTCCCTATAAGATTTACCCAGAATGTGTTGGTGACCTCTGGAACAAGCCTATGGGGAATAATAGGCAACTTGTGTTCAGGGTTGTTTGCAGCTTCCTTCATGCGTGCAATAGATCGTGTGGCCCACAGCGCAACAACTGGGGATTCGACCAGTGTGTCGGTGCTAATAACATGAACGTGTTTGTGTAATTTATCCTTTGGAAGCTGAGAGAGAGCGGTCCAAACGAGCTGTACAACAGCGGTGGAATCTTTACCGCCACTGTATCCACAAATCCAGGGTATCTTATCTGCTAAATATACTTCCTGTATTGTATTAAGTACAATACGAATATCATCTTTGGTTAAATTAGCCATTCTATCCACCAATTTCTTCTGTCATAATATTTTCTATATATGTAGCCATGGCTTTTTGGGATGTACGGTTTGTAGCAACTTTTCCATGAACAAAGACCAGATTTTCCCATACAGGGTTGGTTTTATTCCAATCAACATGCGTTAAGTGGCGAAGATGAGCCTCCCATGTATCTGGATATCTTTGAATAATTTGATTTCCTCCAGATCCAATGGCATTGAGAGTGATACTCAATGTACAAATTGTATTTTTGCGCACATCAGAAGACTTGATTTGACCATCCTTCACGGCTTTCCAAAAAGGAATATGCTGAGATACCTGTTCCCAAAAATGAATTGCCAGGTTACATTTCTCCTCCAAGTCTAAGTCAAGATCTTTCAATAAAGCTTCTGTACCACTACAGATTGCACTCAAGGTGAACAGTGCTTTAGAACGATTAGAAATAGAGGTGTGTTCTTTTTCGGCCATATCCTGAAAGACACTAACCGTATCAATAACTCGCTTTGCAATAATGGATGATTCTTCTCGCGAGTTAAAAAGGATGTTAATTGATTTCGTAGGGCGAATTGCATAGCGGTTAAGGTCTGAAAACATTTGCTGAGAATGAGCAAGCCCTTCATCCCGATAGAAGACAACCGAGATATGCTCATTTTTTAGTTCAGGATTCCTTTTTATTGCTTCAGCGATAGCGGCCTGGCGATGCTGACCATCATTTATGAGGAACTTTGCGCTCATAGAAATTGTAATGTGACCGAGGAAGGGCTCATTCTCATTTAATGGAATAAACTCCATACCACCATCAACGGAAACTGTTATCGAAGAAAACACATAATCATCTGGATTCTCTAAAATATAATCTCGAATTTCTGGAATCCTGGCGCGATTTAGGATACGCTGTGCCCGAATTTCTGGTGGTAATTCTTCGCCAGCAAATTGAAAGATTTTAGGAATCACCTCTAATGGAACCATCGAGGTAAAGTATTCTCTTTTCGCCTGGATACCCTTGACGGCAGGAAATACAAAAGAAGCGAAACTCAAGAATGGCACCCTCTCTAACATAATAGATGATTGGACAGTGAACAGCAGAAAACAGGATCTGTAGCCCCGTCGTGGAGCAGTCATAACATGTCACATTATAAGCCATTTTGGAAGTTGTGTAAAGAGGGTGGAAGTCTGTTGTTTGTGTATTTTCAGGAAGATGCAAACAACGATAAAAGGAAGTTGTACTTGTAGGAAATCCTAAATGTAGGTATAGATTATTTACACCAAAGGGTGCCGGGTATTGATGTCCTCAAATCGTGAAAAAATTGATATAAATAGTCGAAATAGTTATGCCCTTTAAAATCGGGAGAAGTTCATGAATTGTCATTGTTCGGCAGATAAAGAAATTTTACGTAAGCTAAAAGCAGTCAAGTAAACTGGAGATATTAGATAAAACGCATCCAGACTGATTAAAACCTCTTACATGCAGAGAAAGGAGAGACGATGTATGAATGTCGTCTGTTTCGGTGATTCTAACACCTACGGCTACGATCCCCGCTCCTATCTGGGTGGCCGCTATGATCCGGACAGCCGATGGGTTGACATCCTGGCTGTGGAAACCGGCTGGAGTGTCTGCAACATGGGTCAGAATGGCCGAGAGATTCCATCTGCGGCCCTCGCCTTCCCTGCTGATACCGATTTGCTGATCGTCATGCTTGGGACCAACGACCTGCTCCAGGGACGAAGTCCGAAGCAGGCCGCTGATAGGATGGAGCGTTTTCTGTCCAGCCTTTCCTTGGATCGAAGTAAAATCCTGCTGATTGCCCCACCACCAGTACAGCTGGGCACGTGGGTGCCCAGCCAGCAGCTCATCGATGATTCCCGCACCTTTGCTCAACTCTGTCAGACCCTGGCAGAGCATCTGGGCATCCGCTCTGCCGACGCCGGAAAGTGGGACATCCCCTTGGCCTACGACGGCGTCCACTTTACGGAGCAGGGGCACAAAACCTTTGCAGCCGAACTTCTGGAGGAACTCAAATGAAACGAATCCTGCCTATACTGTTATCTCTTCTGCTGTTGACCGGGTGCGGCGGAAACTCTGCGGATGGCTACCAGCAGATCACCCAGGAGGAGGCCAAAGAGATGATGGACGCCCAGGAAGTCATCATCCTGGATGTGCGGGAGCAGGATGAGTACGACAGCGGCCACATCCCCGGCGCCGTCCTGTTGCCGGTGGGAACCATCGACGAGGATACCGCCGCCGAAGTGATCCCCGAAATGGATTCCACAGTTCTGGTGTACTGCCGCAGCGGGAACCGCAGCAAGACGGCATCCTCTGCTTTGGCAGAACTGGGCTACACCAACATCTACGAATTCGGCGGCATTAATACCTGGCCCTATGAGACGGAGTCGTAGACTCGGAAATAGGGAGCCTAAGCACATGTGAGGCCTGCAAAAACTGCATCGCCGATACAAAGAATACGCGGGACGCGCCTTTGGGCGCGTCCCGTTGTTCATTTTCTGCCGATTCGTCCTCACGGCTTCCCCAGCCAGTCCTTGAATTCGTCCAGGGTGATGACCTCCCGGTCACATTTCTTTTTCATCTCCCGGGCCTGTTCGCTCCAGGCATAGAACTGCTCGTCGGTGATACGGCCGGCCTTGATCCAGGCAAAGCGCTTCTTGTACTCCTTGCGGTAGGCCTTGAACACCGGATCGTCGGACTGTTTCTTGGTCCACTGCTGGAAGGCTCCGGCCTCCCGGCAGGTCTGCTGACCGGAGGGCACCGGGCGCTCACAGTACTCCGCGCTGACCCGGCCGGTCTGGGGGAACCAGCGGCCGCAGTTCTTGCACCGCCGGACGGTAATGCCGCGCTCCACGCAGCTGCGCAGGGAGTAGTCGATCATGTCCGAAATGTGAAGGGGATATAAGACCGGCGAGCACCGGCCCGGCTCCACCGGCTCAAAGCTGAGAGGGATGGGCCGGAAGGCGAACAGCTCCGGGTCCTTGGGGGCATCGTAGAGATAGTGGGCCGATGCCTGCTTCTGCGGGTCACGCCCCGCCTGATCCACATCCAGAACGAGATCAAAGAAGCGCTGTACCTGCTGCTGATACAGCGGAAGCTGCTCCGGAAGCCTCCGCAGTTCCTCCAGCATCTGCCGGTCCTCCTGTTCGCTGACCGGGATGTCCGCACCTATCCGGGAGAAGCGGTCATACCAGCGCACATACAGAAGTTCCAGATAGATGTGCTGGCTCTTCAGCTGGCCCAGCTCCACCATGGCGGCCGTGCCAGCCTCCCGGTCTCCATCTTGAAACAGACGCGCCCAGCTCTCTGCGATCCTACGGAGCGACGGAGTCAATTCGTCACAGTCCATTTCCAGAAAAGACAGCAGGCTCTCCAGGAACGGGAGTTCCTTGTTGGTCGAGGGAACGCCCTGGACCCCGTAGCTATCGAATTGGAAAACCTCTTTTTTCTCTGAAAAGTACATCTTGGCATACCACATGTCGGTATCCTCCAGAATAGACAATCATAAATTATTTTTAAGATAGTCTTGACAGCGATTGAAAATCATGTTACGATACAGTCGAAAAGGAACTGTCAAAATAATCTTACCATAGTCTAACACCGGAAAATCCGATTGTCAACGGGAAACTGATCCCAAACATTTGGAACGGCACCTTGAAAACCGAATACCCATCACCAGAGACGATACTCTCCGGGGAAGCAGCGCCAGGACGTTGTCGCAGGGCTCTGACAGCTGAGCGTGCCAAGGGGAAGAAAACGCTGTGTTGGTCAAACAAGGCCGCAGGGCAGGAACGGGTATGGTGCATGGCCAGACAGATCTAAAAAGACAGTTCCTGTAAAAAAGGCCGCCGAACTGCTGCAACAGTTCAGCGGCCTGCCGCGTTTCGGAAAACACAGCCTGATCTGTGTCTCAGTTTAACAGAGAGACCTCCGAAACGCAAGAAATTTTTTCTCTGAATTTGAAACACCGGAGGTACTAAAACATTGAAACTGTCTGTCTACAAATCCTACGACGACCTGCCCCTGTTCCTCAACGCCAAGATGGTGGCGCAGGTGCTGGGCGTGTCCATCTCCACCGCCTACGAGCTGCTCAACGATCCCGGTTTCCCCACACTGCGTGTGGGGAGCCGTATGGTAGTTCCGAAAGAACAGTTCATCCGGTGGGCGGAGGGACAGTCGGGAGGTGTGAAATGAGAAAACAGCACTGGCCCGAGCGGGACCCCATCAAGAACTACTTCCCCCTCCCCAACGAGATCTTCTCCCTGGGACTGTCTGCCGGGGCAATTGCAGTCTACGGGTTTCTCCTCCATCGGGAGGATCGGAGGACCTACCAGTGTGTGGCCAGCTACCGGACCATCGGAGAGGCGGTGGGGATGAGCGTCAACACGGTGCGCAAGTATGTGACCGAGCTGGAGGACCGGGGTCTGATCCGGACGGAGCGCACCACCGTCACCACCCGGGACGGCCGCACCCTTAACGGCTGTCTGCGTTACTACATCCTGCCCATCCAGATGTCCATCGAACAGTTCTATGCGCGGCAGCTCCACGCAGCTGATCTGGCGCTGGAACGACAGAGAGCGGAGCAGCGCATGGCGTCGCTGAAGAGGAAGGAGTGTGCATCCGGATGCTGATGCAGATAATCGACTGCATGATCGAGCAGGAACCGTCTCTGTCAGCACGGCGCACCGTAGACATGCGGCGGTACATTGTCAACCGGTGGAACCGTACGCACGAGGAGCCTATCGACGAAGATGGGGTGGCTCTGTTCCTCTGCGATGAGAGCCGTGGAACCCTGACAGATGAACAAAGGATCTTTGCGAGGGAGTGCCGTGAGGAGATAACGGCCTGCTATCGAAATGCGGTGTTCCAGATGTTTCAGTGCGGCGAGATGATGCGCCGGCATCTGGTGTCCGGGCCGGAGGAATACTGCCGGATTTTTCTGCCGCAGTATGCCGTTCCCTGCAGCAAGCAACTCTCCCCGTGTAACGGCCTGTAAGCCACCATGTGCCCTCTTTGGGGGCAGGGCAGAGTCCCTGCCCCACTGGGGGCTTTAAGGGCGGATTTGGCCCGATTTCGGGGGCTTCTGGAGAGGGCAAAATGGGGCCCCCGGCGAAACCCAGCGGAGCGGGTTCGCTGGGGAGAGGCGGAGCAGCGGAATGAGCGAGTTTTCGCCCCTGCGGGTCGAAAACGAGGGATATGGAGCTTGCGACGACGAGGAGCAGGAGAAAGCCCTGGCGCTTTTGTTGCGCCTGGGCAGTCACTTCCGCCCGCAGTGCGGGCGGTTTCCAGGGATGGAGGCTGACGCTTTTTTGGGTCGCCAAACCTGCGATTGACGCTGTTTTCAGGAAAACAGGCGAATACCCCCGCCGTTGCGGGATATTCGCTGACGCTATCACGGATTTGGGAGGTATTTGAAAATGAAAGAAAATAGACACAAACACACCATTTGGATGGATGACGATGTGTGGGATCAGGTAGAGTCACACTACCAGAAGGACAACTGTGCGAAAAGAAACGAATTTATCGAAAAGGCCATCCGTTTCTACTCCGGTTACCTGGACACGGAATCTGCCGATGCTTACCTGCCCCGGGTCCTCGCCGATGTGTTGGAAGGCAAGCTGAATGCATTCGGTAAACGGATGGGACACCTGCTGTTCAAGTTGTCGGTGGACCAAAATCTCATGGGGAATATTCTGGCTGCCGACATAGAGATTGACCCGGATCAGCTGCGAAAAGCCCGGGTCCGGTGCGTCAAAGAGGTGAAGGAAACCAACGGTGAAATCAGTTTCGAGGACACTGTCCGCTATCAACAGGAGGCTGAGTGATGCCTGGGTTGATCCAGAAGTCAGGCTACATCAAGCCGGGAAATGGCGGCGGACACTACGCCGAGTACATCGCCACCCGGGAGGGAGTGGAGCTGATTGAGGCTCCGTCCCCCTCCCACGACGGCGGCGGATACCTGGAATACATGGCCCAGCGTCCCCGCTCCCACGGCCTGTTCTCTGCTGACGGTCCCACCGATCTGGAACAGACCATGGAGGAGATCAACGGGCACACCGGGCCGGTGTGGACCTTCGTCTACTCCCTGAAACGGGAGGATGCCCACCGGCTGGGCTATGAAAACAGCGAGAGCTGGCGCAGGTTATTGCTGGCTCATCAAACAGAATTGGCGACAGCGATGAAAATACCGCCAGGCAGCTTCCGATGGTGTGCCGCCTTTCACGATGAAAAACACCACCCCCATATCCATATGATGGCCTGGTCTGCCAATCCCAAGCAGGGCTATCTGACTGAGAAAGGCATCGAGCAGATGCGCTCCCAGCTGTCCAACGATATCTTCCAGGACGAGCTATTGTCCCTCTATCAGCAGAAAGATCTGTCCTATCAACAGGTTCGGAACCAGGCAGCGGAGACCATGGGACGGCTCATCCGGGAGATGGAAACAGGTCTGTGCCACAGCCCGACCATTGCAGAGCAGATGGAGACGCTGGCCGGAATGCTGGAGGACCACAAGGGCAAAAAGGTCTACGGCTACCTGAAAAAGTCGGTGAAGGCGCAGGTGGACGCCATCGTGGACGAACTGGCCAAGGTCCCGGAGGTGGCGGGGTGCTATGAACAGTGGAATCAGTTCCGGGATGAACTGGAGCGTTACTACAAGGACGTGTCCAGAGAACACCTCCCCCTCTCCCAACAGAAGGAGTTCAAAGCTATCAAGAACATGGTCATCCGGGAGGCGGAGCGGCTCCGGTTGGGCACGGTTACCTTCGAGGACACCCGCATGAGGGACGAGGTGGATGAGGACCAGGATGCGGTGTACCTCGCCTGGGACTCCAGCTGGCGGATGACCGAAATCTACCAGAGTGCCAAAGAGGTACTGGAGGAGTACGAAAATCCAGAGGAGGAAAAAGCGGAACAGGTGCGGGTGCTGGAACAGCTCTGGCAGAGAGGTTTCCCCCTGGCCGCCTATCAGTTGGGCAAGTGCTGGCGGGACGGGCGGGGCGTCCTTCCCGACGACCAGCAGGCGGAACTGTGGTTCCAGCGGGCGGCGGAGGCGGGATATAACTTCGCCCAATACGCGCTGGGGAAGCTCCTGCAAAGCCAAAAGAGAATGGATGAGGCGGTATCCTGGTATGGAAAAGCGGCGGCCCAGGGGAACTCCCGGGCCGCCTACCGCCTGGGAAAGCTATATCTGGAGGGAGAATCTGTCCCGAAGGATGTGCCCAAAGCGATGGCCTATCTCACCGAGTCCGCCCAGCAGGGCAACCAGTACGCCCAGTACACTCTGGGGAAACTGTACCTCGCCGGCCAAGACGTCAAACAGGACCGGGAACAGGCCTGGGCGTATTTCTATGAATCGGCAGAACAGGGAAACGAGTACGCACAGTTCTTCCTGAATCACTTCGACCAGACCCGGAAACCCAATGTGTTCCTGTCAGCCACCAAACTGCTCCACCACCTGGGCCAGATTTTCCGGGAAAACTCGGTGCCCCCCGCCGCCCCGGTGGGGCAACAGGTGGACCGAAAGCTGCGGCGGAAAATCCGGGAAAAGAAGATCGCCATGGGCCACAAGCCAGATGACCATGAGGAGGTTCCCCGGCAGGACATGGGCGGCATGACCATGGGGTGGTAGCAATTGCCAATTAATCCGCAGTAAAAAATGCTGTTGAATTTTACAGCAGATCGAGGTATACTAAGGGCAAGAAAGGGGCTGAACACCATGCCGAACATCAAACCCATCTCCGATCTGCGTAATTACACGGAGGTTCTGCGTGACGTGGCAGTTGGCGCTCCGGTTTTTCTGACGAAGAATGGCCGGGGCCGCTACGCCATCGTGGACATGCAGGACTATGAGCGGACACAGGCCACCCTCCGGCTGATGAACGAGTTGGCCAAGGGCCGCAAGTCCGGGGAGGAAAAGGGCTGGTTGACGCTGGAGGCCGTAGAGAAACATCTCGGAATCGCAGATGAATAACCTGCATTTATCCGACGAGGCGCAGGCTGATTTGACCGGGATCAAGTCCTATATCGCAAAGAATTTGGAAAATCCCAGCGCAGCGATCTCCACGGTACGGAACATCACAAAGGACATCCGCAGATTGCGGGAGCACAGTCTGATTGGCCCGTCCCTGTCCTTGATTGCCGATGTCGAGAGTGACTATCGTTTCCTGGTGACCGGCAGTTACCTCACTTTTTACCGAGTTCTTGACAACGATGTCTATGTGGATCGTGTGCTCTACGGCCGCCGGGATTATCTTCGCATCCTCTTTGGAGATGTGCAGGACGACGAAACAAACGAATAGAGACAATCTTCTCCATAGGGAGAAACGATTTGTCACCGGAACCGTCTGCAGAGATGCAGGCGGTTTTTCTATGGCAGGCATATCAAAATCTGGACCGCAATGCAAAGATAAAAGCCTCCCACAGATGATAACTTTCTGAAAATAGTTGCAGTTGGGGGTAGCTATTGGAAGGAAGTTCGGGTATTGTGTGTTGCTGACAAAGGAGGCGGCACACATGAGAGACACACTGGAAAATCTATACTTTGGAAACATCACCCCCAACGATCAGATCGTCAAATCGGGAACTGCCCTGAAAAAGGCCATGGAGCAGTCAGCGGAGTGCGAGGAGAAACTCACCGCCCTGTTGGAGGACAAGGAAAAAACATTGCTGCTCCGGCTCATCAACGCGGAAAATGAGATCGGCAGCACCATGGCCCTGGAGAACTTCATCCTGGGCTTCCGTTTAGGAGTACGCATGATCCTGGAGGCCCTGGACGAGGACGACGGCAGTCTGCTCGACCCCAATAAGGAGGAATAGCCTATGGCAAAACGCAGGCCGTCCGGCGACGGCATGGTACGAAAGCGGGAGGACGGCCGCTGGGAGGGCCGCATCGTGGTGGGCCACAAGCAAAACGGCGAGTCCATCTTCCGGTATGTCCTGGCGAAAACGCAGAAGGAGCTGCTGGACAAGCTCCACCGGGACCTGGAGGCCTTTCAGGACGTGGAGCTCACCGAGGACAGCCGCATGGCCTTGGGCGAATGGCTGGACCGGTGGATGGAGGACTACGGCGCGGCCACCCTGCGGCCCAACACCCTCCGCAGTTACGAGCAGTTCATCCGATGCTACATCAAGCCCTATCTGGGGGATAAAATCGTGTCCCGGGTGACCCGCATGGACATCCAGAAGCTGTATCGAAAACTGAAACACGAGGGCCGTGTCCGCGAGCACCCGGAACACGGCCATGAGCTGTCGGACACCATGGTGCTTCGCATCCACACCATGCTCCACCGGTGCCTGAAGGACGCGGAGGCCGCCCATGTGGTTGCCCGGAACCCCACCGACGGGGCCATGGTGCCCAAGGCCAGCTATAAGCCGAAACAAGTCCTCACGAGGGAGCAGATGGAGACATTTCTGACGGCGGTGGACCGCAACGAGATCTGGCGGGACTTCTTCTACACGGAGCTGACTACCGGCCTGCGCCGGGGCGAGATCTGCGGGCTCATGTGGCAGGACTTCGACGAGAAGGCCGGGACACTGAAGATCCTCCGGTCAGTGAATGTCCCCAAGGCCGGGGAGCTGGAGATCGGTGAGACAAAGACCAGTCAAGGCCGGCGGACCATCCGCCTGCCGCCCAGCACCGTCCAGCGGCTGAAGGAGCGGAAAAAACACGCCGTCAGCCAGTGGATCTTCCCGGAACCGCTGGCTCCGGAGAAGCCGGTGCGCCCCAGCGCCGCCTACTACTGGATGAAACGGATCTTAAAAGAGGCAGGGCTTCCTGCGATCCGATTCCACGATTTAAGGCACACTTTTGCCACCCACGCCCTCACCAGCGGGGTGGACGCCAAGACATTGTCCGGCATCCTGGGCCACACCAACGCCAGCTTCACCCTGGACACCTACACCCATGTGACGCCGGACATGCAGCAGGAGGCCAGCCACATCGTGGGCGGCTTTCTGGAAGATCTCCTGGGGAAAGACCTGAAACTGTGGCAGAGAGACACGCCGGAAGGAGGTGCCTGCCATGGGTAAGCGCCGGAAAAAGGGAGAGGGCTCTGTCCGCCAGCGGAAGGACGGTCGCTGGGAGGGCCGGGTGGTCATCGGCTACGACGAGAAGGGGCTGCCCAGGACAAAGAACGTCCTGGCCAAGACAAAGCGGGAGTGCCAGGAGAAGCTGAAGCAGCTCCGGGAGACGATGACTGGCCCCAGGACGGAGAAGGTCCGGCCGGAGATGCCCTTCGGGGAATGGCTGGACTTTTGGTATCAGAACTATGTGAAGCCCCAGATCCGCCCCACCACCCAGGCCAACTACGAGGCGAAGATCTATCAGCACATCATCCCGGAACTGGGAAAGATCCCCCTGAACCAGCTGGCACAGAAAGACCTCCAGCAGTTCTATGCCCGGATGAAAACGGCTGGACGGCTCATCCGCACGGAGCAGTTCGGCAAGGGGCTGTCCGACTCCATGGTCCGCGGCCTCCACGCCGCCTGCCGGTCCGCGCTGGACAAGGCAGTGCAGGAGGAGCTGATCCGCACCAACCCGGCGGTGGGCTGCAAGCTGCCGCCCAAGCGTGGCCGGGAGATGCAGGTGCTGGGCCGGGAGGAGCTCCAGCGGTTCCTCATCCAGGCCCAGGCGGAGGGCTACTACGAGTTGTTCCTTCTGGACTTATGCACCGGTCTGCGGCGGGGCGAACTACTGGCCCTCCAGTGGGACGACCTGGACTTCAAGACCGGGGCCCTGACCGTGAACAAGCAGGTCTACGAGGTGCGAGGCCAGCTCCAGGTGAGCGTCCCCAAAACCCGTGCCTCCACCCGCAGGCTGGTCCTGCCGCCCGGCGTGGTGGAGGTGCTGCGGGCGTATCGGGAGACGGTGGACTCCCGGTGGATGTTCCCCTCGCCGGTCAAAGAGGATATGCCCATGACGCCGGGAGCGGTGCGCCGGCGGCTCCAGATCATTCTGGAGCGGGCCGGGTGTAAGAGGATCAGATTCCACGATTTACGCCACACCTTTGCCACCTTGTCCCTGGAAAACGGCATGGATGTGAAGACCCTCTCCGCCATGCTGGGCCATGTGTCGGCGGCCACTACCCTGGACATCTACACCCACGTCACCGGGGATATGCAGACCGAGGCGGCGGCCAAGATCGACCGGGGACTGGGCAACGAGGTGCGGGAGGAATCTGCTCAGATAGAGCAGGACTTGGCTGCGAACTTCCAGCCAGTGCTGAGAAAGACCCGGAAGCCCGGCACTGGGTGTATTACCCAGATCAATGATCATCTGTTTGAGGGCCGCTACTCCCCCACCTGGCCGGACGGCACAAAGCACTCCAAATGCGTCTACGCTCACACTCGGGAGGAATGTGAGGCGAAGCTGAAGGTGCTGATCCAGCAGATGAACACAGAGCGGCAGGCCCTGTGGGACAAAATGCGGGGCATCACTCCGCCGGGTAAGCTCACGAAAACCCAGAAGAAGATCTGGACGTACATGAAGTTCCACCCCGATGTGAACAGCTACCGGGCCATCGCCAGAGGCGCCGGGGTGACCCGGCATACGGCGGCCAAGTGGTATGAGATGATCAGGGGGATGCTGGGGCGGGAAATCTGAATAGAGGAGGATCGTATCATAACTCGATACGATCCTCTTTCATTTGTCATTATATCAATGTTTTCAATCTCATGACGGGCGATAATCTTTGAGAAGGAGTCCCCGGTTAGGGATGAAAGTATTCTGGGTAACGGTCGTCTCCTCGGTTTTCAGGACGCAGAAGGGCAAAAAGCAACGGTCACATGCCGTCCCGGAGCACGTCCTGATCCCGCAAGACTTTCTCGATGACAGTACCCCGGATTGCTTTCAGCAGAGGCTTTTTCAGCAGCTCCAGAGGACCGGGCAGCGAAACCTCCAGGGGGGACCTGCCGTCCATCAGGCAGACGGTGCTGTGCAGCAGCTCCCGGATGTCGTACACGCTGCCCCACACCTCGGGCACCCCACGGTCCACCCCCAGCAGGCCGTAGACGGCCTCCATAGCGGTGCGCACGGAGTACTCGGTGGTGAATACGGTGTCCCGCGGGGTGTCGGCGAACTGGCCCAGGAAGGCGAAGTTCACACAGCCGTCGGGGATCACATCGGGCCGGTCTCCCCTGGTCCGGGGCATGAAGAAAGCGGTGATGTAGGGCATCATGGTGGGCACACAGACGGCACTGTGGGCGGCCAGGTCTGGGATCTGTTCCACCGGCACGCCGATGTGGTAGAGCCACTCCTGGGTGATCTCCTTTCCGGTGCAGTCCTTCATGGGCTTCTTCACGAAGTCTCCGGGCACATCAGTAAAGAGGCCGTACACCCAGACGCACACTCGCTCCGGCTCCTGCTCCTTGAACTGCCCCTGGCGGTTGATGGTCCAGCTCAGCAGCCACTTGGAGTCCTGACAGCTGACAATGCCGCCGGTGACCACCTTTCCGGTGCGGGGATCCCGCTTGCAGATGTTGGTGATGTAGGGGAGGATCTTATCGTCCAGAGTGGTGATGGTGGCCGACTCCCAGTTGGTCTTGGAGATGTCGGAGCAGAACTTCTCCGGACGGCCAAAGGCGGGGTCCTGCTTGGCAATGTTCTTCCACAGGTTCCAGCACCCACTGGTGCGTACCTCCGCATCCCCGTTGGGGGCATGGTCCTGGTCGCCGTAGATGGTCCCCTCCGTGCAGGAGCCGTTGGTGACAAACACCAGGTCGTTCTCCGTGAGGACGATGCCCTGCTCCGCGCCGTTGACCCGGCACTCGATGGCGGTGGCCGTCTTTCTGCCATCTTGGATGTCGAAGATCACGTTTGTGACCTCGGTGCCGAACCGGAAGTCCACCCCGGCTTTCTCCAGGTACTTCTGCATGGGCAGGATCAGGGACTCGTATTGGTTGTACCGAGTAAATTTCAGGGCGCTGAAGTCGGGGAGCCCCGCGATGTGGTGGATGAAGCGCTGGAAGTAGAGCTTCATCTCCAGGGCGCTGTGCCAGTTCTCAAAGGCGAACATGGTCCGCCAGTACAGCCAGAAGGTGGAGGAGAACACCTCATCGTCAAAGACGTCCTCGATGGTCTTGTCGTACAGGTCCTCATCCGGGGTCATGAAGAGCTTCATGATCTCCATGCACCCCTTCTGGCTGATATTGAATTTTCCGTCAGTGTGGGCGTCCCGGCCCCGGCCCACCGTGGCCCGGCACAGGGAGTAGTTGGGGTCGTGCTTGTTGAGCCAGTAAAACTCGTCCAGCACCGAGGCCCCCGGCTTCTCCAGGGAGGGGATGGAGCGGAACAGGTCCCACAGGCACTCAAAGTGGTCCTCCATTTCCCGGCCGCCCCGCATCACATAGCCCCGGCAGGGATCAAAGATGCCGTCGCAGGCTCCGCCGGCCACGTCCATGGCCTCCAGGATGTGGATGTGGTCCCCGGACATCTGCCCGTCCCGCACCAGGAAGCAGGCCGCCGCCAGAGCCGCCAGGCCGCTGCCCACGATGTAGGCGTTTTTATTCTCCACCCCCTCCGGTTTCTCTGGCCGGGCGAAGGCCTCATAGTTGCCGTTGGTGTAATAGATACCCTTGCGGTTTTTCTGATGCCGGCCCAGCTCCGTATTCCGGTAGGATGCCGGGTCGGAGGTGCGGGGTTCGGATTTCTCCGCTATTTTTTTGCCGTCGGACGCCTTTTTCGCCAGAATCACCGCCGCACCCGCTCCGGCCGCGGCCGCTGCCGCGGTCAGCTTGCCAAATTTCTTATCCATGTTAGATCCGCCTTTCCAATCCCGCCGCAGCGCGGTGGGATCTGTTTGATGGTCTGATCTTACTCCAACCGGGCATTCCATTCCATTTACAATCCAGGCCCAATGATCAAAAACTGATCATCGGGCCCGGATTGTAAAGCGGCGCTCATTCTTGGCGTGTAAAGTTGCGAATGGCGTTGGCGATGCTGCCGTGCATGGCGGCGCTGATCTTTCCCGCCAGCGCCTGGGGATCGGCCGTCATCCCCTGGCGGATCCAGTCCAGCATGACCCCCACAAAGCTGTACTTGTAAAATTCCGCGATAAAGGACTTGTCCTCCTCAGAGACGGCCACCCCCTGGCTCTGCTCCTCCACCACGCCCCGGATCAGGCCGTAGGTCAGCTGGTAGAGAAACCGCTCCATCTGTTCCCGGCTGATACAGCGGTAAGCATTGAGGATGAACGGCTTGTTTTCCAGCACCGCCTCAAAGATCTGCAAAAGCCCCTCCTGCCAGGTCTCATAGGTCTTTTTTCCCTGGAGGGCCTTGGACGCGTCCTCGATGCAGGCCCACTCCACCAGGTCATAGATGTCCTTGAAGTGGTAGTAGAAGGCCATGCGGCTGATGCCGCAGTCCTCGGTAATGTCCCGGATGGTGATCTTATCCAGGGGCTTTTTCAGCAGCATATGTTTCAGGGATTCCTCCAGAGCCTGCTTTGTGGTGTTTGGCATACTTCCGCGCCTCCTTTTCGTGCTGCCGGATCACAGCCGCGATGATCTCCGCCGCAATGTGAGAACCCAGTTCAGTGGGGTGGGCTCCGTCGGCGGCGTAGAGGTCCTGGGTATCAGATAACGCATAAAACCACCGGCCCACATCGGCAATCAAAGCGTTATTGTCCCGTGCCGCCTGGTAGTAGGCCTCGGACAGCTTTTGGGCCATCTCGTCGTAGTCCCAGCCCTTGGCCGCCAGCTTGGCCCCGCCCTTCTGATAGGCCCAGGTAGCAAACAAAATTGGGACCGCCCCGTTTGCCCGGATCTGCCGGCAGAGCCGCTCCACGCTGGAGAAGAAGCTCTTGGGGGCAGTGATGGGGCCGTGGCTCATCTCCTGAAGCACCACATAGTCCCACTTTTCATTCTGGAGCGCCTTCTGGGTCTGACTGCCCAGCCTGGTGCTGGGGTTCAGCTGTTCCGACAGCCTTGCCCCGCCCCGGGTATGGTGGACCACCTCCGCCCCAGTCAGACCGGCAAGCATCTGTGGCATATGGTTGGTGAATGTAAAGCTGTTGCCCAGCATGAGGATCCGCATAGCACTGCTCCATACTTGTTTCTTTCACTGCTTTCCACTGCCATTATACACGGCCCAGTTGGGAGGAACAAGACCACAATGAGCGGCCAGACCTATCAGATTTTGCGATACAAGATTCAAAGATAAGGCTGCGGCAGCGTGAACTGATTGCGAATGGGTGGTCACGACCCCATATTTCAAAAATTGTGTAGTTTGCCTTTTCCTCTTTTCTGAATAAATCATGGTGAATAGTGGCTCAAAAATCCATTTACGGAGAAAATTCAAAACAAATCCGCAAAAGTGAGTTGACCACATTTGAGGCCATATTTGTGCAGAACGCTAACCAAATTATTGCTCAAAAAGTTATGAAAACCGCCTCAAAACTGATATTTTGAGGCGGTTTTTGGTCCGAGTGGGGAGACTCGAACTCCCGGCATCTTGCTCCCAAAGCAAGCGCGCTACCAGCTGCGCTACACCCGGATATTTCATTTTTCTGTATGGTACCATGCGGAGAAAGAAAAAGTAAGTTTTTCATGTCTGTGGGCAACTCTGTGGTCAAACCCGATTTTGCGGGAGTTTTTCAACTGAGGGATTTCCGCCGCAAGCTACTGTCCTAAGGACTTCCGAAATCTCGCTTTCAAAGGAATGGATAGGTCATCTATCCACTCAAATCAAGCGCAATACTACCTTCACTATATCCAGATATTCGATGTTTCATTTTACATTTGATATATACCAACAAACCGGCATATTGTTTGCTCACAGACTGACAATCAGCTAACAAAATATAGTATAGTATATTTTGAAAAAGATTGCAAGTATTCCTATCAATATGATAAGATATTTTTGTAACAAACCTGAGAGGTGACATCCCTATGAGAATGAGAAAAAAGCCCAATCTAATTCCCCGAATGGAGCGGTGTGCCCGTTTTTTGATTCGCGAACCGTCCTCCTACCGGGGACATTGGAGACAGTTAAAGCCGGACGCCAAGGAAATTAGGCTAGAGATCGGATGTGGAAAGGGGCGGTTTTCTGCGGAGACCGCTCAACGGAACCCAGATGTCTTATATATCGCTTTAGAGCGGGTGCCTGACGCCATGGTCATTGCTATGGAGCGAAGCATGGAAAAGGGACTGGATAATATTCTTTTTATTGATGGTGACGCAGCCAAGCTCCGGGATTATTTTGCGCCGGGAGAGGTGGATCTGCTGTATATCAATTTTTGCGATCCATGGCCAGGGTTGAAACACGCCCGCCGCAGATTGACCCACGAGCAATTCCTGGTTCTGTATCGTGGGATCCTTAGAGAGGGGGGGCAGATCCACTTCAAGAGCGACAACCGGGATCTGTTTGAGTGGTCCCTTTTCCAATTTCCAAAGGCTGGATTCATACTATCTGAAGTTACTCGTGATCTCCACGGACAGGGTATCAACGGGGTAATGACGGATTATGAAGAAAAATTCTATCAAATGGGGACGCCTATCAACCGCTGCGTAGGAACGAAGGAAGCGATGAATCCGGAGCCGGAATATAAGCCCATCGTAGGACCTGACCAGAGCCGCAGGACAAAGACGGATGCGGAGACGGGATAGAAGGAGAGCGGTATCATGCGCTTTTACCGCCTAATGGGAAGCGACTTTCAGATTTTGGACGGAGAGAAAATCACGCATGTGCCCCTGCCGGGACCACTGGCGCCCGGCGTGTATGCCCACTTAGTGGGCGGAGAGCGCTATGCGGCCATAGGGAATTCCCGAGCCACTGCCGAAGGGCTGAGATATGTGCCTGAGGAGGCCCACGGCCTTTGGCTTTATGACCAGCAGGAAGGACAGCTACTCACAGTTCCCATCAAGGTTACAAAAGAGGACTGCTTTACCGCGGATTCGATTATGGGACCGGGGAATACGCTGTATTTTAGCGACGGGAATAGCTTTTGGCGTTGGAGATTGGGGGAGCGGCAGGGGGAGAAGCTGGTTCGCTTTCAACAGGCCAAAGGGGCCCCTATGGGACTGGGGATCAGTCCGGAGGGTCGGTACCTGTCTTACTATAAATACCGCTCCGGAAACAAGGTGCTGCACCTATATGATCTGGATACCGGAGAGGTTCGGGATACGAAATGCTCCATCTTTCATTACCATTGGCTGGATGAAACAAGCGTGGTATATACCAAGTCAAGTGGGGTGAAGGCACTGGATATAAAAACCGGCAGATGCACCACGATACTTCGAGGTTACAGAGATATCCTGCGGTGGGGAAGCGCCCCGGATATCCTGGCTCCCTTTGAGCGGGAGAAGGAGGTGTGGGAAGAGATGGACCTGCTGGGGATTAGCGGGGGGCGTCTGTGGTTTAGTCTGAGGCTGTGCTGCCCTCGGGAGGCAGCTTTAAGGTCTGGTTCTGAAAGAGAGCCCTTCCACCACGGGATATGGTCCTCGGCTGTGAATGGGAGCCAGCCTAGATTCCACTTTGAGTGCCCACAGATATCCAGCAGCTCCAGCGGGCCGGTGTGGACCGGAGACTGTTTGACCTGGTCGGACAGCGCTGGCGCTTATCTATATGATGGCCGCCAGCTGCGGGAATTTTTCGGCTGGAAGCCCCTGGTGGGGTATCCTGATTTCTGACATAAAAACGCCGCCTGGGAAAAACGAGGCGGCGTTTTTGAGCGTTTATGCTGTCGGAGGTGTCGGTTCTAGTCGAGAGTCCCGGCTATATAGGATCTTCAAAAAGATGGGGGTGATGATAGCAGACACCAAAATCAAGATGATAACACTGGTGAAGAACATGGAATTGAGAAGGCCCAGCAGTAGCCCCTTTTGGGCCACAATCAAGGCCACTTCGCCCCGGTTCATCATACCGACACCGATCTTGAGGGAGTCTCTGCCGGAGAAGTGGCATAGACGGGCCATTCCGCCGCAGCCGACCACTTTAGACAGCAGACCGACCACAAGGAAGGCGAGGGTAAACAGAAGGAGCTTAGGATTCATCTCGCCCACATCGGTACTTAAGCCGATGGAAGCAAAGAACAGGGGGCCAAAAATGATATACGAGTTAATGTCCATCTTGCGCTCGATATAGGGGGCGTCTTGCAGATTGGATAACACCAATCCGGCTACATAGGCGCCGGTGATATCGGCAATTCCAAAATACTCCTCGGCAATATAGGACATTGCCAAGCAGAAGGACAGAGCAAGGATGGGTAACCGCCTGGTCTGTGGGTGACGAGCATCCATTCGATCAAAGAACTGATAGATTAGATAACCTACCACGGCAGAGAAAAGGAAGAACATCAAAGTTCCCCAGGCTACCATGAACAAAGAGGAATCGGGATCTTTCAGGCCGCTGATGAGGGTCAAGACGATAATGCCGAGTACATCGTCAATGATAGCGGCTGACAGGATAGTGGTGCCGACCTGCTCTTTTAGATGGCCAAGCTCCCGCAGAGCCTGCACGGTAATAGATACAGAGGTTGCGGTCAGGATACAGCCAATGAACAGCGCTTCATAGAACAGATTTCTCTCTGAGTTGTCCCCGCCATAAAACAGCAGGAAAAGGCCCGTACCCGCAACTAGGGGGAGCAGAACGCCGGAAGTGGCGATAGCAAGGGCCTTGGGGCCGCTGCGCAGAAGTTCTTGGGTGTCAGACTCCAGACCGGCCGAGAACATGAGGAGCACAACGCCAATCTCGGCCATTTGGGTCAAGAAATCGGAGGGCTGGACCAGACCAAAGACACAGGGCCCAACCAAAAGACCAGCTACGATCTCGCCTACCACACTGGGGACTTTCAGCCTTCGCGCGCACAGGCCGCAAAATTTGCCAGCCACCAGAATGATGGCGATATCTTTGAAAATTGTATAAGAGTCCATAAAATACCTCCTGTGCAAAGAGGCGGGCCACAACTATCATATCCGACGGACCGTCTTTACCGCCGTAAGGCCGTTACCTGTTTTGCAGACAAATCATAGGCTTAACTTTCGAAAAAGTCAAGGGAGCAAGCGTTCAGATTTCGTTCATTTTTTAATTTAAAAATGTGAAGTTTGCCATAGGGGATATCGATTTTGACTTGCATACCCATTGACATTTTATCGAGTGTTGTGTATCATTGTCTAGTATCAGTTTCTTATATGCGGGCATGATGGAATTGGTAGACATGTGAGATTTAGGTTCTCATGGAGCGATCCGTCGGGGTTCGAGTCCCCGTGCCCGCACCACGTCGGAGCAAACGTCATATCGTTTGCTCCGACTTTTTATAAAAGTCAGAGCGCACTCATTTTGTTGCTCCTCCTTTCCAAACCGGACCCGCTTCGTTGGGCTCCGGTTTGGGGCCGCCCTGCGGGCGGCTTTTTCATTTTATTCCAAAGTTCACCGCGCGCATTCTGCTGCTCCTCGCTTCCGAACCAGACCCGCTGTCGCTGGACTCCGATTTGGTGCTGCCCTATGGACGGTTGTTTTTCGTTTCTGTCCTAAATATCGATTTTGCCCATCCTTTGCACGTGGGAGCACACTTATTTTGTTGCTCCCCCTCTCCAAATTACAACCGCTGCGCTGGGGCGTGATTTGGTATCGCCGCTTCGTGGCGCTTTTATTGGGTACATGGAGATATCGAGTTTAACCGTCCTTTACGCATCGGGGCAAGCTGTATATAGCTTGCTCCAACTTTCCTGAGAAAAATCAGAGCGTACGCACATTGATAGATAAGATGGTCAAAACAGTAAATTTCAAAAAGTCTTAGATATGGAGTTTCACCCGTTACAAAAGTTTACAAAAATTTTATGGACGATATCGTCTATAAATGCTATAATCCAAACTTGCGGACGATGCCGTCTATAAATCTCAAGAACAAAAGGGGATACCGCCAATGGAACTTCTGCTGGATGTATTGAGGCTGCTTGTTTCGATATTGATTGCGTTTTTAGCTGGAAATCTGATCGCAAAGGGAAAACTGCCTTCTATTTTGGGCTGGTTAATTGCTGGGATGTTACTTGGACCTTACGCTCTGGGTTTACTGGGAAACGGTATCCTGGATGCGCGGTGGTTTGAGATGTTAAAGAGTGTTTTTGAGTGTACCTTTGGCCTGATGATCGGCACAGAGCTCATCTGGAAAAAGATGAGAAAAGCTGGCTCTCAGATTGTTATTACTACAGTGACTGAATCTCTTGGTACTTTCCTGGTGGTCAGTTTGGTATTTGGAGTTATTTTTTTGGTGGTGGATATCCCGCTGTATTTGGCGTTTGTGTTCGGCGGGATCGCATTAGCTACAGCTCCAGCCCCCTCTTTATCTGTTGTGCGGGACATGAAGGCGGATGGACCTGTGACTAGGACACTGATTCCTATGGCAGCTCTAGATGATCTGGTGGGTGCCTTAGTTTTCTTTCTAGTCATCGCTTTTGTGTCTGCCCATATTTCCACCCAGGGGATTCCAGTGCCCGTGGTACTCTTTTTAGTGTTCCTCCCAGTGCTGCTTGGAATGATTACCGGGTTTATCACTGGAGAGCTGTTGAGAATGACCCACACTCAGAACAGCACGTTGTCTGTCGTAATCCTGATGCTCCTGGTCTCTGTGGGGATAGGGGCTGCCTTAAACAGCCTGCTGCCAGCCCCGGTGATTAACTTTATGCTGATTGGAATGTCTTTTTCCACTGTTTTCGCCAATATGGTCTCGGAGGAAAAGCTGAAAGGGATCATGAAGGTGATGGATCCTATCATCGGGGTTGCCATGATAGTGGTCATTCTGAGTTTGGGCGCACCTCTGGACTACCATTTGATTTTCGGCGCCGGAATTTATACAGCGGTCTATATTGTGGCCCGTGCCATCGGAAAGTATCTCGGCGCCTATTTTGGCGCTTCGGTCACCCATGCCCCCAAACCGGTGAGAAAATACCTGGGCTTTACACTGTTGCCGCACTCTGGAGTGTCACTGGTGTTTACTGGTATCGCAGTGTCTGTGTTGGCAGGACCGGCACCAGATTGCGCGGCTATTGTGCAGGGGACTATTGCGGCCGCGGCGGTTATCAATGAACTGATCGCGGTGTTTATGGCCAAAAAAGGCTTTGAGTGGGCAGGTGAGTTGGGCAGAGCGAAGAAAACGGTGTCTCCAGTGGAAGGGGGAGCTGGAGCATGACTCAAAAGGAAAGGCAAGAACGGAGTAGGCGGGAAATACTCCGTGCGGCACGAGAAGAATTTGGGAGCCATGACTATGGTCAGGTGACCATGGAAAGCATTTGCTCTGGACATGGGATATCCAAGGGGATGATGTATCACTACTACGCAAACAAAGACGAATTGTTTCTGCTCTGTGTCCAGGATACATTTTTATCGCTGAGAGCCTATGTAGAACGAGAGGCTGAGAAATTGGCCGGGCAGAAAAATTTTGACGCGATAAAAAAATATTTTATGATCCGGGAATACTTTTTTCAACTGGAGCCCAAGCACAAGCGCGTTTTTGAAAACGCCATGCTTCGTCCACCGGAACAGCTTAGAGAACAAATACAGATTCTACATAGACCGCTGGAGGAGATGAATCGGCGTTTTTTGAGAGTAGTCGTGTCTGGGATGAGGCGGCGCCCAGAACTGAAGGAGGAGCAGGTAAATCGTTATCTGGAGAGTATCGTCTATACCTTCAGTGATATGCTGCTGCGAGGCCGCACTTTGGAGGATATCCATGCTATGCTGGAAGCCACAGAGGAGCTGCTGGATATGATCTTATTTGGTGTGTTTCAGCAGGCGGATGCCCCAAGCAGGGAGCAAAAGACAGAGCAATGATACGCGGTTAAATGGGAACCGGTTTATATATAGATAGGGGGGCGACAGAGTAGGTCTGTCGCCCCTTAGGATGTCAAATGAAAAATGGAAAAAGATTATAATAGCCCTAAACCTTTAAAGTCGTTTAGGAGTGCATTATATACCAGGAGCAGCTCTTTCTGTGGACTATCAGCAAGGTATGAAAGCTGGGCTAGAGCGATAGGGTGGAATATACTGGTTTGTACCTCTTGAGTGTCCAAAGAAATAGTATTGCAAATCAAATCCAGTTGATTTTCTCCCTCTGTAGGTTGGAGGAAAAGAAAAAAGTAGTCATATACTAAATTTCCGTTGACAATCAGAGATTCTGCCGGCATAGTAACATCTACTGTACAGCCCTCCCATCTATCTAAAATAGGAAGGTCAGACAACTCATGGAAGGCTGATCCATCAAAAGAAATAGCAGTAATAGAACTCAAGCTGCCATGGGTAACATGAAGGCGGAGGGAGGGTGCGGGAATGGACATGGCGACTCCCTCTTGTTGAATATCATATTGATAATGTGTGTTGACAGCTTCTAAAGTGTAAGAAAGTGGTTCTGCACGGCGAGATCGATCGTCTTCATTTTGAGAAAGGCGAAGTTGGCTCCAGGTAAATACAAGACCGAGAATTGTCCCTAAAATAGCCACATAGGTCTCTAATATAGTGATATAAGTCCTATGCTTTGAAGCTGCCCTTGAATCTGACGATATAGGTGTCTCCTTGATACTCATATACGCAAATACTCCTCCATCTTTTCCCGAAGATCATTGTAAATAAAATGAGTGTGGTCATAGTCCCAGCGGAGATAGGATTGGATTTCCTCTATGGTATCCCCATGAATCAGGCCATAGGCCATAAGGCGGGTATCAGGACCTAGGTGTGCCAAATAGTCATGGAAACAGACACTGTTTTGGAAGTCGCCATGGCGGGAATGCTGCAATTCAATGAGGGGAGTAGGGATATCATACCGTGCCGGTTGGTCTGCAGAGGTATATTTATAGCGCCAAATATTGGTACACTTTTGTTCTTTTGCAAGCGCGTCCCAGATGATATGATAGGCCCGCATCCATCCAGGGGAATTGGTACGGGAAAAGGAAAGAGGTCGTTCCTGGTAGGCGGAGAGAAAGGCGACCCAAGCGCACTGATACAAATCTTTGTTTTGATGAGGGAGATGGAAGAAATCGAAGATCTCCCAGATGAAACCGTCGATGAATCGATATCCACGGAGAGAAAAACTCTTTTTTTTACGTTTCATACTTTCCTCCTAGTTTTAGAGGCTCTTGGAGGGGGACTTAGTTTAGAAATGGATGGGGGTTGAGGTAACTCATCACAGCAGCCAACCCAGGCTTGCTGCTCGGTGTTCCACTCTAACGTATACAAAACAGGTAGTGATAGACCGAGCTGCTCCAGATGCTCAACGAGAGCTGGCTGCATGATGTGCCCACCTTTAGGAGAAAAACGGATATTAGGCGATTCGTTGGGATAAAGCGCAAACAGACAGCCATCAGGGCTAAGTTTCGCCCGAAACGCTCTCTGTTCTCCTACTGCTTTTTTCAGAGCTCCGTTCATAGAAACGCTCCCTTTTGCGGAGATGGAGATTCGCGGGGTGTCATAATAGGGGTGGGATATTGGTATATCCCGCAGGGTCGTGAAATCAAAGCTTGAGAAGTTCATAAATATTCACCTCTAAGAAAGAATATAAAGATGATATACCTCTTTTAAACGGATTTAAAGTGTGAAAAATGAAGAATATTTTTTAGAAAAACGGCGAAAATGTATCATAATTGGAAGTTTAATTAGACAAAAAAGAGGTATATAATAAAGCTTTATTTATGAATAAAATGGATAAAAATGGATAAAAATGGATGGAAGAAGGCGCATTCAAATCATGGAGCGTAAGTGCGGCTCTGTACGGCCAGACAGAGTCCAAATGGACCGTATAACAGATGGAGACATAGATTGACAATTTCTAGTTGCCATGTTATTCAACAAAAATGCTGAATAAAGGAAAGACTACCTTTTATTTTGGTGCTGGCTGCTTACTGGAATTTTGATTGCCCCGCACACTCTCTGCTTATTGATAAGAGGTACCATGGATACGCAGTGGTAAGGTATCAAAGAGTGTTTTATCTTTGTCTCGATGATGGGTACAGAGATCATCTGGAAACAGACGAAAAAAACGGCCTCTCAAATTATGGTTACTACGGTAACGGAGTCCCTTGGCACTTTCCTGATGGTCAGCCTGACATTATTAGTTTTTGACGGCGGATGCCTAACAAGGATTCCCGGAATAACAGAGCGTCTTCGACAAAAAGTATGACATTTCTGTAAAAACGGAGGTTTTCCCCTTGCGGGATATATGGTTTGTTGATATAGTACTGTCTACATCCCAGGAGAAAGATAGTAGCTTAAAGTGGCTTGGAGAAAGGAACTAGTATGGTGAAAAGCTCCGTATTGCGTTGTTGTCTAAAAGCGCTTCCGTTTCTGCTGATTCTACTGTATATACTGGCCGTGGTGGTGCCGTACATAGAGCATAAGGAGGTTTCACCAGAGTATCGAGCTGCTTTTGAAGACCGCCGATTTTATGGGACAGGCGTCGGCCCGGAGCGGGCGGCCTATATTGACAACAATAAGGATGCACTGTTCTGCCGGATGAATCTGATTGGAAACGCGAAGGAGGAGATCATCCTCTCGACCTTCGATTTCAATGGGGACAGCAGCGGGACAGACATGGTCTCGGCCCTTTTCTGTGCCGCGGAAAGAGGAGTTCAGGTCCGTGTGCTGGTGGACGGCGCCAGCGGTTTTTTGGATGTGAAGAAGGATCCGGTATTCAAGGCGCTGGCCGGCCACAAAAACGTGGAACTGAAAATTTATAATCCGATTGACTTGCTCCAGCCCTGGAAGCTGCAGGCGCGGCTCCACGATAAATATTTGATCGTAGATCGAAAGGTCTACCTTCTGGGCGGCAGAAATACAACGGATCTGTTTTTGGGAGAGCAGCCCTCTGTCAAGCCGAACATCGACCGGGAGCTTCTTGTGATGCGGTCTGGACAGGATCCAGAGGACTCGCTGTATCAGCTGGTGAACTATTTTGAGTCGGTTTGGGCGCTTCCGGACAGCAGACTGTTTCAGGGCCGCCTTGGAGAAGAAGACCGGCAGCGAGAGGAGGAGTCGTTACGCAGCCGGGAGCGGGCTATGAGGGCGGCAGAGCCAGAATTATTTGTCCCCGTGGACTGGAGGGAGCGTACATTTGAAACCGGGCGGATCAGCCTTTTGACAAATCCGATCCAGGCGGAAAATAAGGAGCCCTGGATGTGGTATTCTCTCAACCGGCTGATGTCTCAGGGGAAACAGGTGATCGTTTATACCCCTTATATTATTTGTGGGCGGGAGATGTATCATGATCTGGAGCGGCTGACCTCGGGGGGCACAGAGATTCAGATTATTACAAACGATGTAGCCAGTGGCGCAAATCCCTGGGGATGTACCGACTATCTGAACCAACGGCGGAAAATCTGGGATACGGGCGTACAGGTCTATGAGTATATGGGGGAACATTCCTGCCATACAAAGGCTATGGTAATTGACGATAGACTCAGCGTAGTCGGGTCGTACAATATGGATATGAGAAGCACCTATCAGGATACGGAGCTGATGCTGGTGGTGGATTCTCCCAAATTGAACCGGATGATTCGGGAAGAGGCCGAGCGCGATCAGACGTACAGTAAGACAATGAGAGAGGACGGAGAGTATCAGTATGGGGAAAAGTATGTGCCGAAGGAGTTGAGCTTTGGGAAAAAGGCGTTCTATCTGGTCCTGCGGGTACTTACCATCCCGTTGCGGAGATTTTTGTAAAATAATAGTCTGGGCAAAGAGGCAGAACGGAATTCGGATTGACAAGGACGGAACATCATTTTATAATGACAAAAAAAGCATCATGACCTCGTGTCTGCTTTGGGCAGAGGCGGGGATGAGGGAATCCGGTGAGAACCCGGAGCAATACCCGTTGCCGTATGCGGGGGAGGCTGTCGTTCATGGCGTGAGCCGGTCATTGGGAGCGATCCTGAGAAGGCGGAGCGACAGGCGCGGAGCGGTGCTCCACACCCCACAAGCCGGAAGACCTATGGTGTTTATATGACAGGGCATTGGTATGCCCAAATGCACCGCGGGAAAAGTCGGCCGCGGCAGTCCTGTTATGGTCTGCCGCGGCCGTTTTTTATATTATTTGAGTTTTGAATGAGAGAAATGGAGGAGATTTGATGAGGAAAATAAGGACAAGGGCCTTGAGCCTGCTACTCACCCTGGTCATGGCGCTGGGCCTGCTGCCGGGGACGGCGTGGGCGGCAGAAAATGCTGTGGACGATTCTGTAAACATTAGTTCTGCGGAGGAGCTAAAAGCGTTCCGGGATCGGGTCAATGGCGGGGAGCGAACTCTCTCCGCTGTGCTGACGGCTGACATTGATTTGGAAAATGAGGAATGGATACCGTTTAATCCGCAAAATGGCTATGTCACCAGCGCCTACGCCGGTACCTTTGACGGAGCTGGACACACTATCAGCGGACTGTCCATCAACGACAGCAGCACGAACGGCGTTGGACTGTTCGGCACCGTGAACAGCGCGACGATTAAAAATCTGAAGGTTGAAGGAACGGTGTCAGCAACCAAGAGTGGTTATGTTGGTGGCATTGTTGGCAAGACCAACGGCACTGTCACCATCGAGCGATGCTCCTTTTCTGGCAGCGTCCAGTCTTCCAAGACCGGAGTAAATGCGGGGGCCGGCGGCATCATTGGGCGGGTCAACAGCGGATCTGTGTGCGTCTCAGGCTGTGCCAACACCGCAGACATCAGAGGCGGCGCGGCGGCGGGCATTCTAGGCTATTGCTCCGCCAATGGGACAAGCATTGAAAATTGCTATAGCACCGGCACGATCTCCGGTTCCAACAGGGCCGGGGGTATCGTCGGGCAGGTATATTCAACTACCCCGATTCGCAACTGCTTTACCACATCGGATGCCATCAGCGGCTTCAACGGCGAACTGTTCAACTGCTTTGACAACTCTGATCTTCCAATCGACGCTTCTCTGCTGGGCGATGCCTTCACCACCGATGCAGAGGGTAATGTAATCCTCGTCTGGCAGGCTGGGAATACTCCCAAGCCCCCCGAGCCCAGTATTTCCATCCGCTCTACCAACGGCGATACAATTTGGGTACAGACGGGCGGCGGCGACAAAAATGATACCATTCTCTATGTAGACTATCAGAATATGGGGGACGAGACCCCAGAGGTCCAGTGGAGCTTTTCCGCCAGCAATGAAGGGGCGGCCGCATGGGTGGAAACCACCCAGGACAGCGATGTGAAAGGCTATGTGGTCACCGCCGGCAAGGGCGGCGTGGTGAATGTAACAGCCACGGTGACCTACGATGGGGAGGAGTACACAGATGACTATACCCTGACGGTGATCCCGCATTTTACAACTGTCACCATTCAAAATATAAGTCAGCCCGGCGCGGTGGCCGTAGGGCAGACGGTAGAAGCTGCCCTTAACATCGAGGGCGGCGGCACCTATTCCCCGGAACAGTATCCCGGACTGGAGATGAAATATCAGTGGTACAAGTATGAGCCTATGGCCGCATATCCCACCTCTCATCCAATCGCCGGGGCCACGGAAGCCACCTATACCATTTCGGAAGATGATTTTGGAGCAGAAGACCAGAAATATAAAATCGGGGTTGAGATCACCTGCGGCGGCAGGGTGATTCACAGCTGCCAGGATCACCAGGCAACCGTCCGTACTGCCGACCACGGCAAGCTGTACCCGGTGGCCTATCAGGAAAATAGACTGCCTGACGAGATCAAAGAGGATACCAAGCTGGAGTTTCCCGCTGTGGTCACAGAAAACGGGATTACTGCCCAGATCCAGTGGGGCGGGTTTAATGATGTGATCGCGGCAGACGGTACCGTCATCCGCCCAACTCAGGGGACGGTGACTGTAACTCTGTCTGCAAAATATACATACAACGATGCTTTCTACAATACGTTGTACAAAATTGTAGTTTGGTCCGACACCGCCGCAGATGAGGACAAACAAAATGAACTGCAGCACGCCATTACCGCCCTGAGCGACGATTACAGGCTCTGCCCGGTCTACGACACGGACACCAACCTCAACCGCATGGTGTTGGCCGATCTGGCGGAGAAGGGCTTTGATGACATCACCGTCTCCGTCGCGTCTGTCACCGAAGTCTACGGAGGGGCAGGTATTGGCGATAACGGCGACATCACTTATTTTTATAAGGACCCCAATACGGTTCCGGCCGTCAAATTTGGAAGCTGCAAGGTGGCCTTTACGCTGGAGAAGGATGGGGCGGCCGCCACGCTCTCCGATGTGCCGGTTATCCTTTACTGGGATGCAGCCAAGGTCAGGGCGGCTATGAGCGAGGAGATCATGAGCCAGGTCACCCTTTCCTCCATCGGAGGCGGAGACGGCTTGGCTGTCACCGAAAACCTCACCCTGCCCAAGGTGGTGGACAAGAAATACTGGACCCAGATATCCTGGGAGTCTGACAACGAGGAAGCTATCTCCATCGGCAGAGAAAACCAGAATACTGCCGACACGCTCTTTAACCCCTATGTAGGTGTGGTACGCCGCGGGGAGGAAGATCAGACCGTTATCCTCACGGCCAAATTTACGTTCCAGTATACCAACGATGTCATTGGCGAGGAAGCCCCCATTGAACTTGTCAATACATTTGAAGTGACCGTTCCAGCTATGGACGGGGATCAGTATGCCGAAATCGAACAGGAGCTGCTAACCAAGCTGGACCAGGGCTTCGCGGCTAAGGGCCTCTCCGACGCCCTGACCGGTGAGAGGCTGACTCCGGACGAGGGCGGCGTCTACACAGCCATCAACGATATCCAGCTGCCCACCACACGGGACTTCGGCGTAGACGGAAAGTATATGCCTGTCACCCTGTCCAGCGATCACGAGGAGGTCATCCAGTCTCCGGGTGTGAACAATGCCGCCCGGCTCTGGGTGTACCGCCCCGGAGTGGGGGAGGAGCCGGCGAAGGTCATCATAACGGTCACTCTCCACGACGACGAAACCAGCGTCACCGCCGCCCGGTCCTTTACCATCGAGGTCCCCGCCCTGACACAGAAGGAGATCGATGACGAGCTGGCGCTGATGGAGAAGGTC
The DNA here is from genome assembly GCF_037892565.1 of Flintibacter sp. HCN-6482. Taxonomy (NCBI): domain Bacteria; kingdom Bacillati; phylum Bacillota; class Clostridia; order Eubacteriales; genus Flintibacter; species Flintibacter sp. HCN-6482. The sequence goes on from NZ_JBBKBK010000002.1 coordinate 398,326, forward strand.
AAGGCCAACTACTTCAACGGCATACGGGGAGAGAACAAGGCCATCGACAACATTACCACCGACCTGTCCCCCTTCCAGGAGGTCTATGAGGAGAACGGCGAGTTGGTCTGGGTCCGGGATATGAAGGACATGAAGGGCTATGGCATCGTCCCCACCCCCATCGAGGGGTGGGAGGAACTGGAGGCCTGGCGGCTGTTCAAATCCAGCAACCCCAATGTCATCAGCCACGAGAACCTGTTGGTTACCCGGCAGGAAGAACCTAAGAACGTCGTCATCACCAGCTATCTGTCCAGCGAAACGCTGGGCAAATACGGTGAGCTGTACCAGCGCGATACCGTGAAATATGCGAAGTATGCTGAACTGGCCGACCTGTATTACCAGGAGGTCACCGCAGATACCTCCCAGGCCGTCGCCGCGTTTGCCGCCAGAGCGGCGGTAAATGAGGCCGTCCTGCCCGGCCTGAAGCTGCTGGTTCGGGGCACCGCGGACCCCACCAGCACCACAGCAGTGGTGGACACCATCGACAACGTCACTTTCTCCCTGTCCGGCTTGGATGGCGAGGAGTGGATCGGAACTACTGCCCTGAGTGGACTGAGCGAGACCTACACAGTCTACGATGTGTTCACCGAGATGCTGGATGAGTACGGCTACACGGCGGAGCGAAGCCGCGGCACCTACATCGTGTCCATCTCCGGCCCTCGGGGTTCCCTGCGGGAGAAGGAGCATGGCGAGGACTCCGGCTGGATGTATCTGGTAAACGGAGAATTTCCCGACGTGTACATGGGGAGCTGCTCCCTCCACAGCGGGGATGAGATTCAGGTGTTTTACACCGAGGACGCCAGCAAGGTGGACCCGGATTACCACCGCCCCTCAAGCGGCGGAGCTTCCGGCGGGAAGGGGGAATCGGGCCAGACTTCCGTTGAGGTGGAGGAAAATAAGTCTGACGGCACCTACACTGTTACCCTCCCCGAAGACAGCGAGGGCCTCCAGAGGGTGGTCATTGATCAGGCGGAGGAAAACAAGCTGGTGGTCATCGTCCACGCTGACGGCAGGGAGGAAGTGGTGAAAAAGTCCCTGATCAGCGATGGAAAGGCCGTCTTCCTGTTGGAGGAGGGGGCCACTGTGAAGCTGGTGGACTATGAGAGCGCCTTCTCCGACGTGGCGGACGGAGTTTGGTACAGCTCGGCGGTGGACTTCGTGGCGGGCCGTGGGCTGTTCTCCGGCGTGAGCGAGGACCAGTTCTCCCCTGGGCAGACCTTGAGCCGGGGGATGCTGGCCACGGTCCTCTTCCAGTTGGAGGAGCCAGAGAAAAAAACAGCGGACCTTCCCTTTGCCGATGTGGCGGAGGGAGCCTGGTACGCCCAAGGCATCTCCTGGGCCGCTGGGGAGAACATCATTTCCGGTTATGGCGACGGCCGTTTCGGACCGGACGACCCCGTTACCCGAGAACAGCTCGCCCTGATGCTGTTCCGTTATGCTGAAACACTGGATATGGTCACCAGCGGGCGGGATACGCTGACCAGTTTTACGGACAGCGGCTCCGTGTCCGCTTGGGCACGGGAGGCGGTGGCCTGGGCAGTGGACAGCGGCATCCTAAGCGGACGTCCGGACGGGACACTGGCCCCTGGAGGCACCGCCACCAGAGCCGAGGCGGCTGTGATGCTCCGTCAACTGGTTGCCCTGATGCTGCGGTGACGTGAACAGAAAAGAACCGGCCGGGCAGGAGATTTTATCCTGCCCGGCCATTTTCGTATAAAGAAGAGGGAGGTCAGCGGGGAGTAGCCACGATAATGCGGATGCGCTCTCCGGCGGGACAGCCCAGGTTGTCGTACCAGCCGGTGAGCCGGTAACCTTCGCCGTTGATCTGGGACAGGGATGTCTGATAGTATTTTGAGCCGTCCCGAAGCAGGACCTGAACATCCTCTGCCAGGGCATATTCCTGATTGCCGGCCATGGCGGACAGGGAGGACACGCTGTCCAACGTTTCAGAGGACAACTGCCGCATGGAGCTCACCTGGCCGTCCTCATAGATCATGGCCGCGCCGCCGCTCTTGACGCTGTAAAGCTTACTGCTGTTCAGCGTCTGGGTCTGCCCATCCTGGACATAGATGTAGGAGGCGGAGATATTCATGTCAGAGGAGTTGTTTACTACACTGCTCACATAGACATACTCCCAGGTATCTCCAGTGACCTCATGGAGGACCAGGCGGTCGATATCTCCGTTGGCGTCCAGGCTGTAGTAGCGCACGTCGTCACCAGACAGTTTGGCGCCCGCCAGGCGGGAGGGGTAGATACGGGCGTAGCCGCCATTTTCGTCGGTGTCCAGGATCTGGACTCCGTCTGCGAAGTCGTGGCCAGCGAAGCTGCTGCCGTCCTTGCTCACGCTCCCCTCCAACTTTTTGTTGGACAGAGAAGTCACCTTGGTCCCGGATTGAGTGACTGACACCGTGACCAGACGGCCTGTATTTAAAGCGGAGCCACTATGGTAGAAGGTGCGCACGACTCCGTCGGTACAGGCTACCTGGGTGGTCACCTGGGCGCTGGTGGTGGAGGAGCTACTGGTGGAGGAGCTGGAGGCCCCCTTGACACTGGATACCACACTGCCATAATAGGTCGCTTCGCTCTCCTGGGCGTCCAGCACAGATATGATCTCGCCGTTCATGCCCAACAGGAGGGTGACCAGATCGCCCTCCTGGAAGGAGCCCTGGCTGGAGAGCTGATAAGTGGCCTCGGAAGTGCCGATGTCGTAGCTCACCCCGGCCACGGTGGCGGAGGTGGGGGCGCTCTTGCTGGGGGAGACGCCGGTGAGCGTTCCGGTTACCCGGTCGTGGTAGATCCAGACAGTTTTCATATTGGCGTTATAGTAGTATACGTCATACTGCTGGACTGAGGAGAGAGAGGAGAGAGCCCCGTTGTAGTATACGGACGAGGGGGTAAAAGAGAGGGAGAGAGCACCGCTCTCCGCCACATAGGGGCCCTTGGTATCTGCGGTCACCAGGGCCGAGTAGTCCACCTGTCCATTGGTGACAGTATAGCCCAGTGTGGTGCCGTAGATCGTCCCGGCGCTGTTCTGGGCGGTGAGTGCATTGTAGAACAGGTCTACGCAGTCCTGCCGGGTGAGCTGCTGACCTTGGACAGCGCCTACGTCGTCCAGCAGCCCCAGAGCACTGGCCTTGGACAACTGAGCCGTGGGGTAGGCCCCGGTTAGTGTGCTGGAATCATAGCCCAGCAGGCGCAGAAGGGCTGTGCAGCCCTCCTCCAAGGTGATGCCCTGGTCCGGGCGGAAGGTGCCGTCCACATAACCGGACATCCAACCCTGCTCCACCGCCACTTTCACATAGGGGCTGGCCCAGTGGTCCCCCTTCAGGTCTTTAAACAGGGAGCTGCCGTAACTTCCCACCGCATCCTTATGGCTGGAGGCGGCCACCATCATAGTGACGAACTGGGCCCGGGTGACAGAACTGGACAGATTCAGATTGCCGGAGCCGTCCCCGGACAGGATGCCCAACACCTGGATGGTCTCTAGTTTCGCACTGTCGCTGACCGCGAGGGAGCCTGTGCACAGCAGAGACATGGAGAGGCAGGCGGCCAGCAGAGTGGAGAGAAGGCGAGTTAATTTCATCGTAAAAACTCCTTTTGATGAGAGTGGAGAGTGAAGAGACTCCATATACAAGCTGTTTCCATACTGTTCTTCACGCTCCACCCTGGTTTAGTCGTAGTGCAGCGCGTCAATGGGGTTGAGGCGGGCGGCCTTCTTGGCCGGGAGGTAACCGAACAAAACGCCGATACCAGCGGAGATGCCGAAGGCCGCCAATACCGCCGTGGGGGTGGGGGACACGGTGAGGGCCTCGCCCATCAGCCGGACCACCGCCACCGTGGCTCCCGCGGACAGGAGATAGCCTAGAACGATGCCGATGACGCCTCCCAGAGCGGAGGTGGCCGCCGCCTCGATGACGAACTGCTCCATAATATACCGCTCCTTGGCCCCCAGAGATTTTCGTACGCCAATCTCACGGGTGCGCTCGGTCACGGATACCAGCATAATATTCATAATGCCGATGCCTCCCACCACCAGGGAGATGGCGGCGATCCCAGCCAGCACACCCACTAAAATATTGATCATACTGGTCATGGAGTCCAGCAGCTCGGACATGGTAACGACTGTGTAATAGTCATCACTGCCGAAAAAGCTGCGCAGGGCCGATTCCAGGGCAGACTGGCTGGCGTCCATCAGATTCTCGTCCACCATGGTGATGACATAGCTGGAAACCCGTCCACCCCCCAGACGGGCGGCGGTGGAGTAGGGGAGGAAGAGGCAGTCGTCGCTTCCTCCCTCCTCCATGGTTTCCGCCTGCTGGTCCAGAACTCCCACGATGGTCAGCGCCTGTCCACCGACCCGCAGGGTCTGGCCCACGGCGCTGCCCCCGAAGTAGGCTTGGTTGACATAAGCTCCGACTACGCAGACCTTGGAGCGGGAAGCGATGTCGCTGTACTGTAACCCCCGGCCCTGGGAGAGCGTGTAGCCCTTGATGCTGAAATAGTCCTCACTGACCCCGGTGGCGGAGGTAGAGGTGAGATCCGTACCGATCTTGACCCCCATCATGGACACGGTAGGGGAGCACAGGTCCAGATAGTCGGGATTTTGATCCACGATCTGGTACATATCCTCTACCTCCATAGTCCGGGTGGCTCCGCGGGACTGGACAGATACGGTGAGGGTGTTGGTCCCCATGTCCGCAAAGCTGTCGGCCACATAGCCCTCCAGGCCGTTTCCCAGGCCCACGATGACAATGACCGCCGCCACACCGATGATGATGCCCAGCATGGTGAGGAGGGTCCGGGTCTTACTGGACACGATATTTTTCAGCGCTAGGGAGAGAGATTCGGTGATTCTCATTGGGGCTGTCCCCCTTTCCTTGCTCCGGCGGCCCGGGGGGTGACTACCGCCTCCGGATCGTCGGAGGGGCCGTCATATACCACATGTCCGTCCTCCAGACGGATGATTCGCTGGGCCTGGACGGCGATGGAGTTGTCGTGGGTGATGAGCACTACGGTGTGACCCTGTTCATGGAGATCCTGGAGCATGGCCAGCACTTCCCGCCCAGTGCGGGAGTCTAACGCTCCGGTGGGCTCATCGGCCAGAATGACAGAGGGATGGCCGACCAAAGCACGGGCGATAGATACCCGCTGCTGCTGGCCGCCGGACAGTTCCATAGGCTTATGGCGCCACTTGTCGTCCAGCCCCACCTGGGCCAGCGCTTGGTGGGCCCGCTCCCGGCGCTCCCCCTTAGACACCCCGGCGTACATCAGCGGGACCTCTACATTTTCCAGCAGATTCAGCTTGGGCAGGAGATTGTACTGCTGGAAGATGAAGCCAAGCATCTCGTTCCGAATCTCTGCCAGCTCATTTTTGTTCATCTGGCCCACATCCCGGCCCTGGAGGAGGTAGGTGCCCTCCGAGGGTACATCCAGGCAGCCGATGATATTCATACATGTGGACTTGCCAGAACCGGAGGAACCTACGATGGCCACGAATTCCCCCTTGCAGATCTCAAAGGAGATGTGGTCGGCGGCCTTTACCGTGGCGTCCCCCATATGGTAATACTTGCAGACGTTCTGAAAGGTGATCAGTGCGCTCATATCAGAACCCTCCAGGCCCGCCGCCCATACCGCCTCCGGGCCCGCCGCTGATGGTAACGCTGCCCATGCCTCCGCCAGGTATCATCATCATGCTGCCCATCTCGAAGCTGCCCGAGGAGGTGGTTGGGATATAGGCCACGGTGTCCCCCTCCTGCAGGCCGGAGATGATTTCAATGTAGCTGTCGTCGCTGACGCCTACTTCCACAGGGACGGAATAATACTGTTCGCCGTCCCCGCCGATGCCCTCCATCAGAGTGCCATTGGCGGCGCTGGGGGAGTCGGCGGTGACCAGAACGGTGTTCCCCCGGTTAAGGGCGGCGCTGGGAATGGCCAGTACGCCGCCGGCGCTGTCCAGTGTGATGGTGGCATCCACATTCATGCCGGGGAGAAGACCGTCTGTCTCGTCAATGCGGATGGTGACCGGATAGGTGGTGGTCCCGCTGGAGGAGGTGCCTGCCACACTGACCTTGGTGACTACTCCTGTATAGGTCCGGCCCTCTACCGCTTCGGCGGTGATAAGCACCTGCTGCCCCACCTGGATATTGGAGATGTCCAGCTCATCCACATTAAGCGTCAGGGTAAGATAGGATAGGTCGTAGATGGAGCACAGGGTCTGACCAGTCTCGATGTTTTCCCCCGCGTTGTAGTTCTTGTCGATGACAGTGCCGGAGATGGGGGAGGTGATGGTGTAGTTATCCAGCTGGTCATACCGGCTCTCCAGAGAAAGCTCCGCATTTCTCAAAGCCTCGGCGGCGCTTTGGAGCTCATCCTCCAGATTATCGCTGGTCAGCGTGAGGATAGCTCCCCCCTGGGAGAGACGGTCGCCCTCGCTGACGTGGATGCTGGCGACAGTGCCAGAGACCTCGGCAGTTACTGACCGCTCTGCCAGATAGGAGAAGCTGCCTCCGCTGGCGCTGGCGCAGCCGTCCACTGTGGCAGAGCCTGTCTGGCTGGTGGACAAACCGCCAGGATTGCTGACTTGTATGGTCACATCCCGGACAATGACGTTGCCTGTCAGCACCTGATCCACGCCAGATACCTCCGTGACTGTGCCATTCAGCACTTCAAAGGTGCTGTCCAGGGTGACCTGGGCGCTCTGGCCCACATAGAAACCGGCTGACTCATCGGCCAGGAAAGGGACCTTCAAAGTCATAGTGTCTGAGTCCCGGATGGTGGCGACGGTCTGCCCCGCGCTCACATCGTCCCCTGCCTCCACGGCGATATCCACCACCTGTCCTGCTTTGGGAGCGATGACGGTCAGGTCAGCCAGGTCCTTCAACTTATTGTTGTAGCTGCGCTGGGCCTGACTCAGAGAGATCTCACTCTGCTCCAGAGAGCTGGCCATGTCAGAGCTGTCGATATCGTAGAGAACAGTGTCCTCGTTCACTTGATCCCCCTCCTCAAAATAGTCAGCGAGGATGGTGCCATCCACCAGGGAGGTGACGGAATAGGAGTTGGCCGCCTCCAGAGACCCACTTCCGGTGATCTCGGAGGTGATATCCCGCCGCTCCACCGCCGCGGTGGTATAGGTCAAGTCGGCGGCCAGGGCGGTCTGGCCGCCCCCGAAAAAGTGTATCCCCAGAGAGAGGGCCACCACACAGGCCACTGCGGGGATCAGTACCCTTTTCCTCAGCAGTCTCTTTTTCCACGGACTGGAGCCCGACTTGGGAGGGGTATCCTCCGGTGACGGGACTTCTCGCTTCAATAAAACCGGTAACTTCATCATGGGACACTGTCCTTTCCAACATAAGGTAGGTCCAGTGTATCTAACAAATTTGAACGGGGGGAGGAGAAAATCACAACAAAAGATAAACAGGACTCAAACAATTTCAAACGCCGCCGAGAAGCGATAGACTTCTCAGCGGCGTTTTATCAGTTATTGCCGGTTTAGGCGGTAGCCTGCGCCCCATACGGTTTCGATGAGTGTGGGGTGAGCTGGGTCGTCCTCCACCTTGTCCCGGATGCGGCCGATGTGGACGGTGACAGTGGCGCTGTCCCCCAGATAGTCACAGCCCCAGATGGCCTCAAACAGCTTTTCCTTGGAGAAGACCACATTGGGGTGCTCCGCCAGAAATTTCAGCAGAGCGAACTCCCGGTTGGGCATCTTGACCTCCCGCTCCCCTTTAAAGACCTTCCAGCTCTGGGGCAGGATGCGGAGATCCCCAACCGTGAGGGCCTCCTGTTCCTCCTGGCCGCCGGTAAGCCGGGCATAGCGGGCCAGATGGGATTTGACACGGGCCACCAGCTCCGCCGGGTCAAAAGGCTTGGCGATGTAGTCGTCCGCCCCAAGACCCAGCCCCCGGACCTTGTCTACTGACTCGGTACGGGCAGTCACCATCAGGATGGGAATGTCTATTTTGTCCCGAATGAGACGGCAAACGTCGTACCCATTGCAGCCAGGAAGCATCAGATCCAACAGGATCAGGTCATACTCCCCCTTCAGTGCCTCTGTGATGGCGGCCTGTCCGTTGTCTACCGCCGTGATCTCATAGCCCTCCATCTCCAGATAGTCCCGCTCCAGCATAGAGATAGCCTGGTCGTCCTCAGCCAGCAGAAGTTTAGCCATGGCAGTCGTCCTCCCTTCGGGGCAGGGCGATCTCAAAGACCAGCCCCCCGTCGTTTTTAACCCGGATAGTCCCTCCGTGGGCCTCGATGATGCATTTGGCGATATACAGCCCCAGGCCGCTGCCCTCGCCGTTCTGGCTGCTCCGGGCCTGGTCCTCCCGCCAAAACCGTTCAAACAGGCGGGGCAGACACTCCTGCGCTACCCCGTGACCATTGTCAGCGAAGCGGACGCATTCCATGTCGCCCTGCCGCCATACGGTCAGGGTGAGGATTAGCGGATTGGCCCCGGCGTACCGAAGGGCGTTGTCCTTCAGATTGTTCAGTACCCGGTAGATCTGCTCTGAGTCCATAGACACCGGGTGAGCGGAGGGGATCATGTGGAGCTCCACCCGGCCGCCCTCCTGTTCCACCTCCTGGCCAGCCTCCTGGACAAAGTGGGATACAAAGTCCCCCAGATCGGCGGGCTCGGGAAAGAGGGGGAGGTTCCCTGTCTCCAGGCGGGAGAAATCAAATAGCCGTTGGAGCAGTATGTCCATATCACAGGCCTTGCGGTAGGCGATATCCAGATACTGGAGCTGGCGCTCGGGAGTTTGGGCCACCCCGTCCCGCAGTCCCTTGATATATCCCTTGACCGAGGTGAGGGGGGTGCGGAGGTCGTGGGAGATACCAGACACCAGATCGGTGCGGGCCCGCTCATAGGCCGCGGACTTCTCCCGCTCGGCCAACAGGTGCTCCTGCATCTGGTTAAAGGCGGTACACACCGAGGAGAACTCATCCTGTCCGCCATAGTCCACCGGCTGGGAGAAGTCCCCCTCCTCCACACGACGGGCAGCCCTGGCGAGGGCGTCCACCGGTGCCAGCAGCCTTCTGACCTGCCGGCGGGTAAACAGCAGATTGAGCGCCACGATAACGACAATGGCAGCCATTCCGCTAAGGACCATGGAAAGGACGGCAATCTCAGCCGGGGGCCTCTTGCTGCCCAGAAACATGGGCATGGCGGGGGTGGAGACTGATACAACCGAGTAGTTGTCGCTGATTGTGCCTACCATGACCATATCAGCACTCTGGATAGTGATAGGGGTGGCCTCCACCCAGTTCGCTTCCTGGCCCACCTCATGGTATAGCCGGTCCTGGGCCGGATCCAAAGAGGAGAATACAGGATCCCCCTCCTGTGTGGTGACGGTCAGTGCATATCCCCGTGTCCGAAGCTGATGGTCCAGGGCGGGCCAGTCTTTTCGTATGATTTCCTCCCCTTGGAGCAGTTCCTGCACCTCAATGGTAGCAGTCACGTCCATGGATGCCATACTCTGCCGCCGGTAGTTTTCTGCGGTAAAGTGGGTGGTTACCCCGCTGACCAGCAACATGACCACCAGAGCCGTAAACACCGATATAGTATTATAGAAAAATAGGTGTCGCTTGATGCTCATACAGACACCTCCCATAATAATGATTTTATTATAGTGCCTGTTTGTAAAAAAAGAAGGGGGAAAATCTAAACTTTTTACAAATTCGGACAGATACGCTGCCGGGCGGCGGGGTGGACTGGTATCGGGCAGCGTCCTAGGTGTCCCTTGTACCCTGTGGCGGGCTGTGGTAAAATGACAGAAACGAGGGGAGAACCGGCGGGACAAGCGGGGCTGACCTCCCTTCCTAAACATTGGAGGAGCGGAACGATGGCCCATGTGATCGAGATAACGGACTGGAGGGCGCCAGAGCTGGATCTCTTTGCCCGACTAACAGAGGGGCAGCTTCGTAGCCGGAGAGAGCCGGAAAAGGGGATCTTTATCGCGGAGAGCGCCAAAGTGATCGGACATGCTCTGGACAGCGGCTGTCAGCCCATCGCCCTGCTGATGGGACACAAACATTTGGAGGGAGCGGGGCGGGCTCTTATAGAGCGGTGCGGGGAGGCGCCGGTCTACACCGCGGACGACCAGATTTTGACGGCGCTGACCGGCTATCACCTCACCAGGGGGATGCTGTGTGCCATGGGACGTCCGGTACTGCCCAGGGTGGAGAAGGTGTGCGCCGGCGCCCGCCGAATCGCCGTCCTGGAGGGGATCGTGGACGCGACCAATGTGGGGGCGATTTTCCGTTCGGCGGCGGCGCTGGACCTGGACGGCGTGTTGGTCACCCCTACCTGCTGCGACCCGCTCCATCGCAGGGCGGTCCGGGTAAGTATGGGTACTGTCTTCCAAATTCCGTGGACCTGGATTGGGAGCGACGCCTCCCAGTGGCCCAGGCCCGGACTGGACCGACTGAAAGAGCTGGGCTTCCGGACAGCGGCCCTGGCTTTGGACAGCAGGGCGATCAGCATTGAGGACCCGCGCCTGATGGCGGAGGACAAGCTGGCCCTGGTCTTGGGAACAGAGGGGGATGGCCTGGCTCCTGCCACAGTGGCCGGGTGTGACGATACGGTATGCATCCCTATGGGACACGGGGTAGACTCTCTCAACGTGGCAGCAGCCAGCGCGGTGGCCTTTTGGCAGCTGCGGGTGAAAAAGAAGGGGTAAATATGGCGGATATTATCACCTTCCGCGGTGGCAGAGAGGCCCAGGAAGGCCTGGACCGGGTGAGGGATCAGATAGACCGGTTAGACGGACAGGAACCAGAGCATATGGGTACAGAGGAACACGAACGCTGGGGAGAGCTCCATGAGGAGCTGGAGGACCTGGTGGACGAGCTGCAGGACCGCCTGGATGAGCTGGGGCAGGACTAAAAAACATTCCGACGTATTTAAACCTCCATGCGAAAGGGCAGCTGCCGACAATTCGGCAGAGCTCAAGTCAAACGTCCAGCTGATCCTGAGAGCTGGGAAGGTATGAGAAGGGCATACGGATATATCTGCTATTTGCTTTGGTACCATCAAAGCAAACAGGGCCAGTGAATGTATCGCTGGCCCTGTTTGCTTCCATATAATGAAATTATATTTTTCCTTGTCGCCGTTTAAGTGTAACGTTTTTGCGTTTCGAGATTCTATCTGTAAGATAATCCTAATTTTGGAGATGCGGGGAGGCCGGGTTAAGATCATATGCTGCTGAGTATTCTGTTGAATCTGTCAATGAAACTATCATCGCTCAACTGTCCCAGTATCTGATATGAGAAGATTAAGCCTTTGCTCCCTTTCTTTTCTTGACCTGCTTGCTCACTACACCGTAAACAAAGAAACCTACGATGATGAGAAGGATAACCAGGCTGACTGGACGGGTCACAAAAATCATATAGCTGCCCTTGGAAAGCATAAGAGACTGCCGGAAATAGCTCTCTAAAGAGGATGCTAGTACAACTGAGAGAATGAGGGGGCCGGTAGGTAGCTTGAATTTTTTCGTCATATAGCCAAAGAGGCCAAACAAAAGCATCAACCACACGTTGAAGAAGCTGTAATTGAGTGCGTACGCACCTACGCAGCACAGGGTAAGTACTAATACGGACAAATTTTTGTCTACCAGGCGAATGGCGTTGACGAACAGGGGAATCATCAGCAGATTAGAGATTAGCAGGAACACATTGGCGATGGTCAGAGCGGCGATCATGGCCCACACGATATCCCCCGACTCAACCATCAGCAGGGGGCCGGGGCGCATACCAAACATAATAAAAATACCCAATAAAATTGCGGTGCCGCCGGATCCTGGAATTCCCATAGTGACTAGAGGAACTAGAGCGCCACCCACCGAGGCGTTATTAGCGGCCTCTGGAGCGGCAAGGCCGGCCGGGATTCCCTGACCGAATTTTTCCGGTGTTTTAGACAGCTTTTTCTCGGTAGCATAAGCTAAGAAGGTTGCGATTGTGCCGCCAGCGGCGGGAAGGATTCCAATTACGGTGCCGATAATGGAACCGCGGAGCATGGGCATAGAGACATCCCTGATCTCTTTTCCTGTCGGGATATATTCGCTCATTTTAAAGTTTGGCTTGCCTAAATTCAAATGAACCTTGTGCTCGATGTTGTGCAGCACTTCACCGATACCGTACATTCCCATTATGACAACTACGAAATCAATGCCTTCAAGCAGTTCCGGGGTGTAGCAGAACCGGGTGTAGCCAGAAACAAAGTCACATCCTACAAGACCGATTACAAATCCAATCGCGGTCATAAAGAGTGCCTTGATTACAGAGTCACCTGCTAGTAGTGCGATAGTACATAGCCCTAGCAGAAGCAGCATAAAATATTCTGGTGCGCCAAAATTGATGACCAGAGAAGCAATGGTAGGTGCCAGAAATACCAGTACGACAATACCGAAAAAGCCCCCCAGGAACGAACTAATTGCAGAGATGCCTAGTGCGAAGCCGCCTCTTCCCTGCTGCATCAGGGGATATCCATCCAGGCAGGTCACAATGGCCGGTGCGTCGCCCGGCGTATTAATTAGAATTGAGGTAATACGTCCACCAAACATACACCCCATATAGACACCCATCAACAGCGCCAAGCCGGCAGAAGCATCCATTGTAAACGTGAGAGGAATCATAAGGGCCAGACCGGCAGATGGGCCAAGGCCGGGAAGTGCCCCCACGATGGTTCCTACCATAGAGCCAAGAAAGATAACCACCAAATTATAGGGTGTCAGGTTTACTAAGAAGCCTGCCCCCAGATTTTGTAGAATTTCCATGTGTTTTCCTCCTCAGCTCAGAAAAAATTACAGATGGTCATGGGAACCTGTAGCCAGGTGTGAAAGATTAGATAGATGCCAAGCCCAGTGACCAGGGAGACTTTCAGCGCAGATGTAAGGCCGTTCCTCTCAATGAAGAAAATAACACAGAAAATATAGACGATAACGCTGAGAATTATGCCGATATATTCCATGGCCAGAATTAACAGCGCAGTAGACATCAGATATAGGCCAAGCCGTCCATACGCACTTTTATCAATGGAGGCTGTATCCTTGTGACGGGAATCCATAATCAGCAGTAACACGCAGCCCACCAGGATCGCCCCCAGCATAATACTAGGAAGGAAGCCGGGCCCGATAGTATATTGGGAATCCTTGGGCAGTCCCATTGCCTCTGGGATCATATACGCAGAAACTGCACCCATAAAGACAAGGAATACCCGGTACATGGTAATCATAAAAACAGAAGTACCTCCCTTTCCTTTTGTGATGGCGGGGGGCGGCTTCGGTCGTCCCACCCGCTATTCACATTAGATTAGACCCGCCTCTTGTAGCGCAACGGTAAACTCCTCATTTACCTCATCCAGATAAGCCTTGAAGTCATCCCCCAGCAGAAAATAGGGCTCCACACCATTGGCTTCCAAATAATCATTGTGCCAGGCTTCAGATTCATTCACCTTGGTCATTAAATCATAATAAAACTGCTTTTCCGACTCAGTGATGTCAGCAGCGGCGCACACACCGCGGTACAGGCTCATCTCGATATCGTAGCCCTGCTCTTTTGCGGTGGCAATATCGGGATTGGCGTCCAGCCGCTCCGGGGTAAAGGTGGCGATACAGGTAAAGTCGCCATTGTTGATATACTCCGAAACTGTATTGTAATTACAGCAGATGCTGGTTACCTGATTGCCCAGCAGAGCGGTTACCTGCTCGCCGTCACCATTATAAGGGATGTAGTTGATTTCAACACCCTTTGCCTCGTTGAGTTTATTGGTAATGATGTAATCGATGGTGCCCACGCCGGTGCCGCCGAGAGAGACATCCGGCGTCTCCAGCAACTCGTCCAGGTTCGTGATCCCGGAGTCGGTGCGCACCACAATAATCGAGGGATCCAGGCCCAGGAGCGCAATGGGGGTGAAGTCTTCATAGTTAAACCCAAGATCGGTCTGCAGCGGAGTTGTGGTAAAGGAAGAAGTGGTGCACATGAGGTAGTGGGGATCCCCGGCGTGCCCGTCTACATAGGCCATACCGATAGCACCGGAACCACCATCTTTGTTTACCACATTAAAGTTAGCACTGCTGAGATTTTCATCTGCAATGATCTTCTGCATTGTACGCAACAAAATGTCATGTCCGCCACCAGCAGCATAGCAGGCAACTAGCTCAATAGTCCGGGAAGGCTTCCACTCTTCTCCATTTCCACTACTGGAGGGCTCCGAAGTGGAGCTTCCGCCGTTGGAACCGGAATTCGATTCAGGACCGGACGTATTGCTGCTGCAGGCCATCAGATTGAACATCATCGCAAGTGCTAGTGCCAAAATGGATAAACGCTTCATATTCAGTCCTCCTATTATAACAAATAAGATATGGGAATGATCCTATAATCACCCTGTTGGTATTATATCAGTTTTTGACATTTTGAAAAAATATCAAAAAACGATGTGGATATAAGTAATTTTTATATGTATTATGATGGATCTGCCTTGGCGCTACCGTTTAATTTGATAAATCACATCAATAACTGACCCGTCTCTGTATTCCACAATACACACCACTCGGTCAGTTGTCTCAATCGGGGCTGGTATACCAGTTAGTGATTCTGCCAACTGCTGTAACTCCTGAATTGTAACCAGCTTCAGGTTTGCCCGCTCCAGATCTTCGCATAGCTCCTGATAATGTACATGTTTGGGATTCAACGCTATTCCAGCTTCTGTCACCACTGCGGCGACGGTCTCACCCGGAGTACAACAGGTAAATACCCGTTTTGTAATAGAGGGGGTCCGCCCTCTTAAAACTGGAAGGCAAACAATACTGATATCTGCGCCCGCAGCCACATCAGGGCCGCCTCCCAGCCCTCCCAGCATCTCTCCAGACGATCCGGTCAATATATTGACATTGAAGTCGATGTCTACCTCCAACGCGGCCAGTACACCGAAGGTCAGCTTATCCAGCATTGCTCCTTTCGTAAACGCATTGGAATAAACTGAGTTATCGATCTCCAGAATATTTGCATCTTCCACGATGGCCCGGGCCGCTACGGCGTCAAAGCTCTGGCTGCACTCCAGCACGCGGACCAGCTTCTTATGATACATCTCTATGATGCTGGCTGTCATGCCTCCCAACGCAAAGCTGGCAGTAACGCCCCTCTGCTCCATATGCTGGGCCAAATAGTTAGTGCAAGCGATGGAGATAGCTCCCGCTCCGGTCTGGAAGGAAAAACCTGTCTGGAAGCGCCGTGAGGCGGCCATGACATCGGCGGCACGGCGGGCGATGATCAGATCTCTAGGGTTTTTGGTCATTCTGGCGGCGCCCTTCCCAATTTTTTCCGGATCCCCCACTTGCTCTACCTTCACCACCACATCCACAAACTGCTGAGAAATACTGGCAGGAGTACAGGGATAATCCACCAGAAAATCTGTAATAACTACTACTTTATCTGCGCTGCGTTCATCGATAAAGGAGTAGCCCAGGGCGCCACAGGCATTGGGACCGATCTGCCCCGTGGCATTTCCGTATTCGTCAGCGGCAGATACTCCAATGAATGCCACATCAATGTTTAATTCTCCCGCCTCTATGGCCCTGGGTCTAGCGCCATGGGTGCGCAAGATAACGGGATGATCCAGTAGGCCTTCCAGAACCGCATCCCCCAAATCGCCCCGAATTCCGCTGGCCTCAATACGGCGGATGGTGCCATCGCGGACAAAGTCTACTACCGAAGGTTCTTTGATATTAACTACCGCACTGGGCGCAAAGGTAAGATTCTTGATTCCCATCTCTCGGATGGCAGTCAGAACTTGCCCAATCACTTTATCGCCTTCCCGGAAGCTGTGATGGAAGGAAATGGTCATGCCGTCCTTTAGTCCTACCCGTTCAATGGCCTCCTTCAGGGAAAAGACCAACTTTTCTGTATGGGAAAAGCTCTTTCCTGCCCGGCGCAGTGTGTGAATCGGTACTTCGGAAGGCATCCCTTCATAGGCTCCCTGATAGGGCCTGACCTTATATTCGCCAATTTGTTCTGGTAATTCCCGGCCAACCGCATTCTTCATCCTAAATCACCATCCTGTCCAGCTTAATACCGGCGGCCTCGGCCTGGGCCAAAGTGGTTCGCGCCCGCATTTCAATCGGTTTGTCGATCATGCTCCCATCCAGAGTAACTGCCCCCTTGCCTAACTGTTTCCCTTGTTCCACCGCGTCCAATACCCGTAGCGCATAGTTGATTTCTTTTTGGCTCGGCGTGAAAAAGCTGTTGACTACGTCAATCTGTCTGGGATGAACCACCGTTTTCCCGTCAAAGCCCAAATTTTTCGCCAGCGCTGTGTCTTCTCGCAGCCCTTCTTCGTCGTTGATATCGCTGAATACTACGTCAATGGCATCGATTCCCGCAGCCCGGCAAGCCAACAGGACTGCATTACGAGCATAGAAAACTTCCAGTCCTTTTTTTGTCCGCTGCGCCTTCATGCTGGCGGTCAAATCCTCTGCGGAGACGGTAAGCGCCACCACTCTAGGATCAGCAGAGGCAATTTCCTGAGCATTGATTATCCCCATATAAGACTCAATATTACAGATCAGATCTATTTTCCCAACTTCAAGCCCGACCTGATCTTCAATCTGAGCTATCCGCTGAGAAATGCTCTGAACCTCTTTGGCATATTCAATTTTTGGAAGGCGGATGGCGTCTGGATTGGCTCGTACTACCGCCTGTAGATCCTCTTCGAAATACTCAGAATACAGCGCGTTGATGCGGATAGCTACATACTTGTTCCGTGGACGATGATACTTCATCATTTGATAGATAAGGAGCCGTGCGGCGTCCTTTTCCGATGCCGGCACTGAGTCTTCCAGATCGTAAACTAACATGTCCTCATTGTAGAACACCGCCTGTATCATATTAACTGGACTGCACCCGCTGGCATAAAGCCCTGTGCGTTTTAAATGAATCTGTCGTTCAGCCAAGACAAGCACCCTCCCTCGACCAGTCATAGGAGCGTTCAGCAGCCCGCAGAGCCGCACATTGAACCCGAGCACGAATCACACAGTCCAGTGCGCCCCGATCCACAATGGAAATTTGCGCCCGCTCCACACCGAGTTCAGCTAGTGACTGCCGCGTCGTCTCCAAAATTGACGCCCCAAACATCATTTCCACATCACTTTGAAGGTCGATTTTTATTCCACTCTCCCCAGGACGTACTGTGACCATACAGTCACTGGACTCCATACTCCCGGCCATTGCTGGTTTTTTGATTTCCATAGCTATCCCCTCCCAGATTTTTTGTCCACTTATATGAAAATCTTGGTTCTTTCCTCTGGATGGGTACAGTATATCACGATTGAAATTGTGAGCAGAAATACAAAAAGAAAATGTACCTCAAATAAAATGCTTATACTGCAACTGCTTGGGCAATAAGAAAATGTGATGGGCCTCATTGAATTTTTATGTTTGCGCTCCAGTAATGTTCCTCTTATAATAATATTACTATCACTATGGGGTGAGAAGGGAATGGATGGAGTCGAAATCCGGGAAATTTGCCTGTCGCTCCGCTGGGAGCGTGAATCTCTGTCTCAGTTTTTATCTGCACATGGCCTACGCCTAGAGCCCGATGTGGAGTGTGCGTTCGGTCTATACCAGGAGGACACGCTCTCCGGCTGTGGATGTGCTTGCGGACCGCTGCTGAAGTGCTTTGCGATTGACGCACCTCTACAGGGACAAAATGGGCTGGGCCTTCTACTTTCTAGCCTGACCCAGGACCGGTTTCAAAAGGGATACTTCAATCTGTTTGTTTACACCCGTCCTCACAATGCCGCCATGTTTTCCCGTTGCGGTTATACCGTCGTGGGGCAAACAGACTGTGTCGTCTTGCTGGAAAGTGACCGCAACGGACTCGACAGCTATCTGGCAGGCATTCCACGTCCCGTCAAAAGACTAGATTGTATCGGCGCGGCAGTAATGAACTGCAATCCGTTTACACTAGGACACCAGTACCTGATTCAACAGGCATCCAGCCGATGTGACCTGCTGTATATCTTTGTCGTAGAGGAGGACCGCTCGTTTTTCCCTTTCCTGGACCGCCTGTCCCTGGTCCAGGAGGGAGTTCGGCATCTGCCTAATGTCTTGGTCTGTCCCGGCGGTCAGTACATGATCTCCAGCCAAACATTTCCCGCCTATTTTCTCAAGGATACAGAGTGCGCATCTGACCTGCAAAGCGAGCTAGATATTACGATCTTTGGCGAGCGGATTGCCCCTGCCTTAGATATCCAGGTTCGCTTTGCGGGGCAGGAACCTCTGGATTCAGTGACACGCCAGTACAATAAAACCATGACTCATCTTCTTCAACGCTACGGCATATCCTTTGTCGAATTTCCCAGAATTATGTCAGGTGGTGAGCCAATCAGCGCCTCTCGGGTGCGTAAACTGCTTGGAGAACATGGTTGCGTGACCCCAGAGTTGTCCAGCCTAGTGCCAACCTGCACGCGGGATTATCTTCTTCGCCGCTTTGGTAGCACACGATAACCGTAGTCGGATGATTATACTCAGGACCATTATCTGGGTTTGCTCCAGATAGGGACCATATTTTTCTGGATAGTCTCAGTTTTCTACAAAATAAAATTCTGCGTTCCCCTGTGTCCCAAAACGCAAATTTTTTTCTATCGTTTCTCGCCTGTGTGGGCAGAAACGTCAGGGAGGAATGTGGGAGTGGATGCGCAGTACGGAATTGGGTATCAAGAATAAACATATGTTATTTCAGGGAGGTACCTGTATGACCTTTAAGGATCTGGAATACTTTGTCCTGATTGCCGAGAAGGGGAGTATAACCCGAGCCGCCTCCCAACTTTTCGTCGCTCAACCTGCTCTGAGCCAGTGTATACAGAAGCTGGAAAAAGAGACTGGATCGGAGCTGTTTGTTCGTAATAACACGGGCGTTGTTTTGACTAGTG
The DNA here is from genome assembly GCF_037892565.1 of Flintibacter sp. HCN-6482. Classification (NCBI taxonomy): domain Bacteria; kingdom Bacillati; phylum Bacillota; class Clostridia; order Eubacteriales; genus Flintibacter; species Flintibacter sp. HCN-6482. The sequence continues at coordinate 417,288 of NZ_JBBKBK010000002.1, forward strand.
AGGGACAGTGTTTTTTTGAATTTGCCCAGAAGGTTCTGAGGGAGCAGGCACAGTTGAAACAAAGGCTCCGAGATGTGGATAACTCAGAAAACGGAGAGATTCGGCTTGGCTTTACCGGCACTCAGGCTACCTATGTGCTCCCTTACATCCTCCCTGATTTCCAGGCAAAGTATCCTGGGATTTCCGTTACCCTCATCGAGGCCACCAGTAGCCAAATTGAGCAAAAGCTCGTCCGCCACGAGGTTGATATTGGGATTCTACATCTCCCGGTTCTTCAGGGGGAGTTGGACTACTTTGAATTCAGTAAGGACAATATGATTGTCATTCCCAGTCGGCGAAGTCGCTATAAGGAATTTGTTTTTCATAAGCCTGGACTTGAGCAACCATATATTGATTTGGACTTTTTCAAAGAGGAGCCCATCATTCTTACCCTGCCTGGTCAGCGCAGCCGTATGGTTTGCGACCAGATTCTAGCCAACGCCGGTATTGTCCCGAAAATCTGCCAGATTAGTCGAAATCTGAGTACGCTAGATGCGCTCTCACAGGTAGATTACGCATCGGTTATCATGCCAAGTAAACAGATATCCCTGGCACTGCAACAGCGGGAATCTTTCCGAATCGACGAGCGGTTTGCCACACCCTATTCTTTTGTTTTGTCCACTCTGAAAAATGCCTATCTTTCTGTAGCGGTAAGACATCTGCAAAGAGAGTTTTTGGTGAAAAAATATACCTTTTAATGGACCATTGACTATCCAATCTGTCGCGGGTGGCCTCTGCAGGGTTCCTGTGACGGCTTGTGTACTGGTTATCCACGAAGCAGTTGGTATTTTCCTCCCGTGGGGGTAGAAACGTCAAAGAAAGTCAGAACTTATTTTATGGCAGGAGGAGGTGTGTTACCATAGATCGGGAAATAACACTTAAAGAAGTCCTTATAGCACGTGAGGCACGGGCTCAGTCCCAGAGAGAATTGATGCGCCGACTTGGTACTGCCCTGATTTCTTTTTCTCTAAATATTGCTGGACCAATTAAAAACAATGCTTTGCTCCGACGGGCGTTTCTAGAGGGACTGAAGAGATTAGATGAGGCGCTAACCGCCGCTGGTCTGGAGACAGTAGAGCGCCATCAAACCGATAGTCCAACCGGATGTGAAGCCCTGTGGGCTGTCCGTGGTGATGGGCGGCAGATTAAGCGGCTGTGTGTCGGTCTGGAGGATCGACACCCAATAGGCCGCATCTTCGATATGGACGTCTTGGATCCAGTACACGAAAAATGGAATCGCGCCGATCTGATGCTCCCGCCCCGTGGATGCCTGGTCTGTGGATGTAAAGGGAAGAACTGTGCCTCTAGACGGCTCCATTCTGTGGCAGAGATCCAGCAAGTTACAACAAACCTGCTCCGCAACTTTTTTGCCGAACAGGATCGATGTAGCTTGGCGGATTTAGCCAGCCGCTCTCTCCTCTATGAGGTGTGTACCACACCGAAGCCTGGGCTGGTGGATTGCCGGAACAATGGAAGCCACTGTGATATGAACCTATTTACCTTTCTGGATAGCACCTGTGCCCTGTTGCCTTACTTTCGCCGCGCTGTATCTGTGGGACAGGAGACAGCGTCTCTTCCTCCGGAGGAGACCTTCCTCCAACTGCGCCCCGACGGCGTGGGCGCGGAGCGCACTATGCTTCAAGTCACAGGTGGCGTAAATACCCACAAAGGTGCGATTTTTTCTCTTGGAACCGTGTGTGCAGCGGTAGGCCGGTTGTGGAATCCGGCATCCTTTAAATGGAATATATCCGAAATTCTGCGTGAGTGTGCCGCCATGACACGCCGGGCGGCTCTAGCTGAGCTGGATACCATTTCGCCAGACACTGCTTCTACTGCGGGGAATAGACTCTATATAAAATATGGAATTCGGGGGATTCGGGGAGAGTTGGCAGCAGGGTTGCCCGCTGTGGAGCAGATAGGCCTACCCGCCCTCAACCAGGCGCTGACAGATGGCGCTAGTCTGGATGAGGCTGGTGTCTCAGTACTGCTTGCTCTTATGACTTCAGTCACCGATACCAACTTGATAGCAAGGGGTGGAATGGAGGGATGGCAGTGGGTGGTCCGTCGTACACGGGATTTACTACTCAGTGACATTCCCCCTGATCAGGCGGCCTCTGTGCTGGATACAGAGCTCATCCAGCGAAATCTATCTCCAGGGGGATGCGCCGATCTACTGGCAATCACCTATTTTCTCTACTTTCTGCAGCATACTTCACCTTGCCAGGTAGAGTGTGTTTCATAAAAGCGCCGTGTCGTAATGAAGAAGTCTGACTCCGGCCGCTGCCTCCTTTGTAGCGCCTTAAAAATTGGTGTGGCTGATATGTATGTAAAGATAACGATATGATATGTGATTTGTGGTATGGTAGTTGACTATGAACGGGGTACGTAGCAGAGAATTTATGTACAATCGAAATCGAGATTTAAGGGCTCGGATTCCCGACCTGCATAATAAAGGGAGGAAAATTGTACATAAGATGACTGGATAGCCGATTTGTTTCAATACCAACAGGCGAAAAAAATAGCGTTGATCAGTAAAAAACCCCTGAAAGTGCTTTTTAGCACTTTCAGGGGTTCTAGCTTGTAAAGGACGGTAAAACAGGCGTTTTCTCATCATAAGACCAAACCGCTGTAAAGCGATGGACCCAGATCGAAGCCCAGTGACAGCGGGTTCGGTTTGGAAAAGAGGAGGAACAAAATGAGTGCGCTCTGAATTTTAAATAGAAAAGTCGGAGCAAACGACATAACGTTTGCTCCGACGTGGCAGCGGGAGAAGGATTCGAACCCTCACAAACAGAGTCAGAGTCTGTCGTGCTACCCTTACACAATCCCGCTATTTGCGCCTGCTGTCGCAAGCACGAATGTTATTATAGCAGAGGATAGAAAATTGTCAATAGAATTTTTTTATTTTTTTATTTTGAAAGCAAAAAAAGAAAGATGGTCCTGTCTTGCCTTCTATCTGAAAGTAAGGTATACTACCTTTTAAGAGGTGATGGATATGGAGTTTCAGCATGAGCGGGAGCGCATTTTTGCCTTGGATGAACAGGGAAAGCTGGTGGCAGAGGTCACATTCCCCGTTTCAGAGGGGGTGGCTGACATTGACCACACCTTTGTAGACCAGTCCCTGCGGGGACAGGGGGTGGCCGGCCAACTGCTGGATGCTGCCGTGCGGCAGATCCGGATGGAGGGCCTGCGTGCCAAGGCAACCTGTAGCTATGCGGCAAAGTGGTTCAAGGAGCACCCTGATCAGTCTGATCTGCTTTAATTCCCCTGCACGAAGGACGACCTGCTCAAGGCCGTCTTTTTTTTATTGCTTCAATTTGTGGTGTAAGGCAGGAGAAATGAGGGGTATACTGTAAGGGAAAAAGGGCTGGGTTCGTCTTTTTTCGGAAAATTTTTCTCTTGTTTGCTCACGAAACCAAGTTTTTTTATAGAAGTTCGTAGTTTTTTCTATCGTTTTTGCGGCGAGAAACGATTAGAATAAGGACGCTGAAAGAAACGTCGGTTTTTTCAGCGAGTCTACGTAAGACGCCAACTGAACGAAACAGGAGGAATAACAATGAAAAAGAAGCTTGCACTTGCTCTGGCCGCTGTCATGATGATCGGCCTGTTTGCCGGATGTGGCAGCAAGGACAACAACAGTGCGAACAGCAACGCCGGCAGCTCTGCTGGCAGCGCCGCCGGCAGCACCTCTCAGGGGACTGCCACTCCCGCCAGCGATATGCGGGTAGACGTGTTCTACTATGACTTCTCCGATATCTATATCTCCAGCGTCCGCGCGTCCATGGACGAGCAGCTGAAGGCCCTGGGCATTGAGCCCAACAACTGGGACGGCGCCGGCTCCCAGCCCACCCAGACTGACCAGGTCAACACCGCCATCACCGCCGGTTCCGATCTTCTGATCGTCAACATCGTGGAGACCTCCACTTCCGATCCCGCCAAGGATATCGTTGAGGCCGCCCGCTCCGCTGACATCCCCGTCATCTTCTTCAACCGCGAGGTCGCCGACAATGAGGTGATCAACAGCTATGAGAAGTGCGCCTTCGTGGGTACCAACGCCCCCGACGCCGGCCATATGCAGGGTGAGATGATCGGCAACTACCTGATGGCCAACTACGACGCCGTGGACCTGAACGGCGACGGCACCATCTCCTATGTGATGTTCAAGGGCCAGGAGGCCAACGCTGAGGCTGAGGCCCGCACCCAGTTCGCCGTTGAGGACGCCAACGCCATCCTGACTGCCGGCGGCAAGCCCGAGCTGGCTTACTACGATGCCTCCGCTTCCACCAAGTACCTGGTTGACCAGGCCGGCAAGTGGTCCGCTCAGGCTGCCAACGACTACATGGTGTCTCTGCTGGGCTCCTATAACGAGGGCAACAACAACATGATCGAGCTGGTCATCTGCAACAACGATGGTATGGCCGAGGGCGCTATCGCCGCTCTGCAGAACGTGGGCTATAACAACGGCGAGGGCACCACCATCATCCCCGTGTTCGGCGTTGACGCCACCGACTCCGCCAAGGCTCTGATCAAGGCTGGCAACATGACCGGTTCCATCAAGCAGGACGCCGTGGGCATGGCCTCCACCATCGTCACCCTGGTCAAGAACGTTCAGGACGGCGTTGAGCTGATGGCCAATACCGATTCCTTCACCATTGACGCTGATGTGGCTAAGATCCGAGTGCCTTACGCCATGTATGACGCTACTACCCAGGACTAAGGACTGGTGGCAAAGCTGAATCGGCCCCAATAGAAACGACCCAAAGCGAGCGGGGCTGCCGGATGGCAGCCCCGCTCTCCAAGTGAAGCTCCCGCTTGAGACGCGGCCTGTACCGGGCGCGTATGAAGCGGAAGCTTCACCAAGAGAGAGGAGGAACAATATGGAGCAGCCAGCACTGCTGGAGATGCGCGGCATCTGCAAGGAATTCCCGGGCGTCAAGGCGCTGGACGGCGTCAACCTTACTGTCCGTCCTGGTACAGTCCATGCCTTGATGGGGGAGAACGGAGCCGGCAAGTCCACCCTGATGAAGTGCCTGTTCGGCATCTATCACAGAGACGCGGGTACCATCACGCTGGACGGCAAGGAGATCAATTTCAGAAGCTCAAAAGAGGCCCTGGAGAATGGTGTGGCCATGGTGCACCAGGAGCTGAACCAGGCCCTGACCCGCACGGTGAAGGACAACCTGTGGCTGGGCCGGTATCCTAAAGTAGCCGGATTTGTGGTCAGCGAGCGCATAATGGACCAGCGCACAAAGGAGATTTTTGAGACCTTAGAGGTAGAGGTGGACCCCAATGCTGTGATGTCCACGCTGCCCGTTTCCCAGCGCCAGATGGTGGAGATCGCCAAGGCAGTATCCTATAATTCCAAGATTATCGTCTTTGACGAGCCCACCTCCTCCCTGACAGAGACTGAAGTGGAGCACCTGTTCCGGATTATCAATATGCTGCGGGACCGGGGCTGCGGCATCATCTATATCAGCCACAAGATGGAGGAGATCCTGCGGATCAGTGATGATGTCACCATTATGCGGGACGGGACCTGGGTGGCTACCAAGCCGGCCAAGGAGCTGACCATGGACGAGATCATCCGGCTGATGGTGGGCCGTGAGCTGACCAACCGCTTCCCGCCCAAGACCAACAAGCCGGGAGAGGTGATCCTGGACGTCCAACATATTGCGGGAAAATATACCCGGCTGAAGGACGCTACTTTCCAACTGAAAAAGGGTGAGGTGCTGGGTATCGCCGGTCTGGACGGCTCCGGCCGGACCGAGGTGCTGGAAAATCTGTTCGGTGCCATGACCCGACAGGGGGGAACTATTACCCTCCACGGTAAGCAGATCCAGAACCGGACCCCCAGAGAATCCATCAAAAACGGCTTTGCCCTCCTTACCGAGGAGCGCCGGGCCACCGGCATCTTCGGCATTCGGGATATCAAGGAGAACACCGTCATCTCCAATATCAAAAATTACCTGGTGGGCTTTGGCCGTCTGGCCTATCTTAGCGACAAGAAGATGAAAGAGGACACCGACTGGGCCATCCAGGCCATGCACATCAAAACGCCCAGCCAGAGGACCCAGATCCGTTCTCTATCCGGTGGCAATCAGCAAAAGGTCATCATCGGCCGCTGGCTGCTGACCAAGCCGGAGATTCTTCTGCTGGACGAGCCCACTCGTGGCATCGACGTGGGAGCCAAATACGAGATCTATCAACTCATCATCGACCTGGCCAACGAAGGCAAGGGGGTCATTATGGTATCTTCCGAGATGCCTGAGCTGCTGGGCGTATGCGACCGCATCATCGTCATGTCCGGCGGTCAGGTAGCCGGTGAGGTAGACGCGAAGAACACCAGCCAGGAGGAGATCCTCACCCTGGCGGCGAAGTATGTGTAAAGAGGAGGAAACGATTCATGAGTAACGAATCCAAGCAGCTCGCCGCCAAGGCGAAAGGCATTGACGCCAAGCAGGTCGGCAACGCCCTGCTGAACAATGCCCTGATCATCATTATGCTGGCGGTGGCCGCCTATGTGGCGATCACCCAGCCTTCTTTCCTGGCCCCCCGCTCTCTGGTCAACCTGCTGTCCCTGACCGCGGCCTATCTGCCTGTGGCGCTGGGCATCGCCGGCTGCATCGTGCTGACCGGCACCGACCTGTCCGCCGGTCGGGCCGTGGGCATCACCGCCTGTGTGGCCGCCTCCCTGCTCCAGGCCAGCGACGCCGCCAACAAGATGTGGCCCAATATCGGCACCCTGCCCATCCCCCTGGTCATCCTGATCGTGGTGGGCATCGGCGCTCTGATCGGCGCCTTTAACGGTTTCTTTGTGGCTAAGTTCAAGCTGCACCCCTTCATCGTCACCCTGGCGACCCAGCTGATCCTGTACACTATCCTTCTGCTATATGTTCAGCAGGGCAACAACAACGGCATGGCCATCTCCGGTCTGGATCAGGGCTACCGCAACTTCGTGGTGGGCAATCCCCCTCTGCTGACCTTCGGATCCATTCAGATCCCCAACTATGTGATCTACGCTGTGCTGCTGACCGTTCTGATGTGGTTCATCTGGAACAAGACGACCTTCGGAAAGAACATGTTTGCCCTGGGCGCCAATGAGGAGGCCGCCCGTGTGTCCGGCGTCAACGTGTTTGCCACCACCATCGCCGTCTTTGCCCTGGCTGGCGCCATGTACGGCTGGGCCGGCTTCGTGGAGTCCGCCCGTATCGCCTCCAATACCGCCAACACCGGCGTCAACTACGAGCTGGACGCCATCGCGGCCTGCGTCATCGGCGGCGTGTCCTTTGTAGGCGGCATCGGTAAGATCAGCGGCATCGTCATCGGTGTTATCATGCTGCGCCTGATTTTCGTGGCCCTGCCTCTGGTGGGCATGGACCAGAACCTGCAGTATGCCATCAAGGGCGGGATCATCCTCTTTGCCTGCGCTCTGGATATGCGCAAATATCTGGTGAAAAAGTAATTTCTACCGCACGTTCCTCTGGCCTTTTGGGCGCCCATCCACCACACGGCGGACGGGCGCCTTTCTTCTGTGGGAAAGAAGGGAGGCCCTTGAATAGCTTGGCAGACCTGTGCTATACTCTTTCCAAAGGAGGGGTCACTATGGAGCCCTACCGTGTGCTGCTGGCCGACGACGAGGAGGAGATCCGCGCCGGCATCAGCCGCAAGATCGACTGGAGCAGTCTGGGCTTCGCCCTGGTGGGCGAGGCAGAGAACGGCCAGGAGGCCCTGGAGCTGGCCGAGCAGCTCAGGCCGGACGTGGTCCTCACTGATATCAAAATGCCATTTATGGATGGCTTGGAGCTGTGCCGCCGCTTGAAACAGTCCCTTCCGGCGGCTAAACTAGTAGTATTCTCCGGTTTTGACGATTTTGAATACGCCCGCCAGGCCATCGGTATGGACGTATCCGAATATATCCTGAAGCCCATCAACGCCCCTGAGCTGATGGATGTGCTGAACAAGCTGAAGGACCAGCTGGACCGGCAGCGGCTGGAGCGGCGGGATATGGAGACCCTCCGCCGCCGGTATGAGGAGAGCCTGCCCGTGCTGCGTGAAATGTTCTACGCCCGGCTGCTGGATGGACAGATACGGGCTGATCTGATTCAGGAGCGGGCGGGCCGATACGAGATTGAACTGCCTCAGGGGACTTGGGCGGCGGCGCTAGTCCAGGTGGACTGCCTCAACGAAGCGGGAAAGCCGGAGCGGGATGAACTGCTCCTCCTGTCTGTCCGGGCGTTTTTGGAGGAGCATTTTGCCTTGGAGGGCTGTACCATCCGGGCCATCCTGTATAATGATACAGTGGCTCTGCTGGCCCATATGGGAGATCAGGGGATATATCCCCTGATTGAGGAGCTGGGGCGGCTGTGTGCCCTGGCTTACAGCTATCTGGGGATGTCGCTGACCGTGGGGGTGGGCTTGCCCTGCGATGGGCCGGAGGAGCTCCATTCCTCGGCCGAGGGGGCCCGTTCCGCCCTGGATTACCGTGTGCTGAAGGGGAGCGTACAGGTCATCTATATCGGCGATATGGAGCCGGACCACACGGTCCGGCTGGCCTTCGAGGAGGAGGACCAGCGCCAACTGACAGCGGCGATCAAGCTGGGAAGCCAAGAAGAGGTGGAGCGGACCATTCGTACACTGATGGACCGGGTCCGCGAGGCGGGGCTCTCTTTGCCCCAGTGCCACCTGTTTTTCCTGGAGACCATGACCTGCCTGATCAAACTAGCCAGAGGAGGCGGGGTGGAGCTGGAGCGGGTGTTTGGGTCCGGCTTTACCGGGGCGATCTCCATCACGGATTTTTCCTCGCTGGATGAACTGGAGCGGTGGCTGGTAAAGGGCGGCCTGAAGCTGCGGGAACTGCTGGGGCAGCAGCGGACAGACTCCACCTGGAAGACGGTGGAGCGGGCCAAGGATTTTATTGCCCGGAACTATGGGGATGGGGATTTGAGCGTAGAAACCCTTTGCTCCTATCTCCACCTGTCGCCTACCTATTTTTCCACCCTCTTCAAACGGGAGGTGGGGATGAGCTTCATCGCCTATCTGACTGAGGTGCGGATGGAGCGGGCCGCCCAGCTCCTGCGGGAAACAGAGGAAAAGACCTACCTTATCGCGGAGCAAACAGGTTATACTGACCCCAACTATTTCAGCTATGTGTTCAAGCGCCGGTTCGGTGTGTCCCCCTCCAAATTCAGGGCGGGACAGACGGGCTGACGCCATCCGCCGGATGGGCATAACAGCGGGCCATGGCCCGCTGCCCCTTTCCCAGGAAAGGGGACCTGGTCAACGAAAAGAGAGGAGGGGGAGAGTGACCTCTATATTAAAGCGGTTTACCAGCCGCTGGGCCCAGCGATACCAGAAAATGAGCATCCAAATGGTTATCTCCCTCTCCTTTACCACGGTGGCGGTGGTGGGGATGATCTTTATGGGCCTGAGCCTGTTTTGGCGCTTTTCTTCCGCCACCGGGGAACTGGTGGCGGAGAACAGCCAGCGGGTGCTGGCTCAGGTCAATTTGAATCTGGACAGCTATCTCCGCTCTATGATGCGGGTGTCCGACACCATGTACTACCGGGTTATCAAGAGCGCGGACCTGGGGCGGGACAGCCTGACCGCACCCATGGAGCTGTTATATGAGGACGACCGGGACTCCCTGGTGTCCATCGCCCTCTTTGACCTGCGGGGAGGGTTGGTGTCTGCCGTTCCGTTAAGCACCCTGAAACAGCCAGCGGACCTGACGCAGACGGGCTGGTTCCTCTCGGCGCTTCAGAAGAAGGAGAACCTCCATTTCTCTACACCCCATGTCCAGGATCTCTTCGAGGACCCGGACTACCACTACCAGTGGGTGGTTTCCCTCAGCCGCTATGTCCAGCTGACCCGGGACGGAGCCACAGAGGGGGGTGTCCTGCTGGTGGATATGGGCTTTGCTGGCATTGAACAGGTGTGCCGCAACGTGGAGCTGCCCAATGGGGGCTACCTGTATCTCATTGACGGCAGCGGCGAGCTGATCTACCATCCCCGGCAGCAGCTCATCTATTCCGGGCTGCAGGAGGAGAACAACCAGGCAGCGGCACGCTACCGGGATGGCACCCACAGCGAGGAGTTCCAGGGCCAACGCCGCCAGGTGACCGTAAAGACCGTGGGCTATACCGGCTGGAAGCTGGTGGGAGTCGTGCCGGTGGAGGGAGGGTTTGTCTCCGACTCCCGGCAGATATTCCTTTTTGGGCTGTCCCTGCTGTTGTTCTCTATCTTCCTCATGGCCTTTTTGAATTTCCGGATATCTGCCCATATCTCGGATCCTATCCGCCGTCTGGAGCAGTCCATCAAGGAGCTGGAGGCGGGCAGGGAGGACGTGGAGATCGAGGAGGGAGGTTGCTATGAGGTGCAGCGCCTGGGCCACTCGATCCGGTCCATGGTGTCCACCATGCGGCACCTGATGGACGACATCATCGAGCAGGAGGGGCAGAAGCGCCGAAGTGAGCTGGAGGTCCTCCAGTCCCAGATCAATCCCCACTTCCTCTATAACACTCTGGATTCCGTCATTTGGATGACCGAGGCGGGCCGCTATGAGGAGGCCATCCAAATGGTCACCTCCCTGGCCCGGCTGTTCCGCATCTCTCTCAGCCGAGGAAAGAGCATCATCCCCCTGGCGGACGAGTTGGAGCACGCCCGCCACTATATGAATATCCAGCAAATACGCTATAAAAACAAATTTACCACGCAAATCAATGCCCTGCCTGGGACCGATGGCCTATATACCATGAAGCTTATTGTACAGCCTATCTTGGAGAACGCCATCTACCACGGGATGGCCTCAGCGGAGGACGACGGCCTCATCACCGTCACAGCCCGGCGGGAGGGGGAGGACCTGGTCATTGATGTAGCGGACAACGGGCTGGGGATGCGTCCAGAGGTGGCCGCCTCTCTGCTGGATGAGGACAGGCCCGAAATCCGCACCAGCGGATCGGGGATTGGAGTGCGGAATGTCCACCGGCGGATTAGGCTGACCTTCGGAGACAGATATGGGCTTACCATATTCAGCGAACCCGACGAGGGGACCACTGTGCGGATCCGCCTCCCCGCTCTGGATCAGGACGGGGCGGCTCAGTACCAGCGGGAGGACGTGCCATGAAAAAGAGAAGAAGCGCGCTGATCCAGCTGGCCATCCTGACAGCTCTGGGAGCCGCTGTGGCCCTCACCCTTCTGCTGCCTCAGATGTCTGGACTGCACAGGCGTCCACAGCCGCTGGAGCTATCGGTCATCATTCGGGAGCAGGACAGCTCCCTCTGGACCAACACCCGTATGGGGATGGAGCAGGCGGCCGGGGAGCTGGGGGCTGAACTGCGGTTTTTGACCCTGGCCACCGCCAACGACGGCAGGGAGCAGTGGGAGCTGTTACAGCGGGAGATCGAGCAGGGCGCGGACGCTCTGGTGGTCGCCCCCGCGGACCCGGCGGCGCTGGAGAAAAGCCTGGGGGAGTTGGACAGGGACGTTCCGGTGGTCACATTGGAATCCCCACTGGAGGGGGCTGATTTGAGCGTGGTAGTCCCCAATGCTGAGATGGGGGCCAGTCTGGCCCAGGCGGCACTGGAGGATTGGAAGGGTGGAACGGTGCTTTTGCTTGACACCGCTCCCCACTGTACCGCTGTGGCCCAGCGCCTGGCGGCGGCCAAAGATCTCTTGGCCGGGGCTGGGGTGGAGACACAGGTTGAGACAGTCTCTGTAGACAGCCTGGCGAGCCGGCTGCCCGAGCTGCTTAGGCAGTTGAGCCCTGCCCAGATGATGACGTTTGAGCCGGCGGCCACGGAAGCGGCCGCCAGTGTGAAAAGCCTGGAGGGGCTTTCGGCGGATCTCTACGGCGTAGGCGCGACCGCCGCCGTTGTAGCGGCCCTGGATCAGGGCGCCCTGTCCGCCGTGGCCGCCTGGAGCGACTACGCCGCGGGCTATCTGGCGGTGGACGGAGCCGCCAAACTGGCCAGGGGGGAGCGGAGCGAAATGAAGCCGCCGCCCTTTTTCCTGATCCGAGGGGAGGACATCTATGAGCCGGACAACCAAAAATTACTCTTCCCAGTCACATCTTAAAGGAGTTGCCGTCCTGCTGCTGGCCCTGCTAGCCATAGCGCCTCTGTCTGGCTGCGGCCCAGAAAAGGGAGCGGAAACAGAGACCTTGCGGGTGGGGCTGGCGCTCTATACCCAAGACGACACGTTCATCTCCACCATTGTACAGGACCTGGAGCGGATCGCCCAGGAGGAGGAACTGGCCAGGGACATCAAGATCAACCTCTCTGTGGCTGATGGAAGGAGCAATCAGACGACCCAGCTGGAACAGGTGGACCGGCTGATTACCTGGGGCTGCGATGTGCTGTGTGTCAATATCGTGGACCGCACCGCGGCGGCGGTTCTCATTGACAAGGCGGAGGAGGCCGGGGTGCCCCTGATTTTCTTCAACCGCCAGCCGGTGGCGGAGGATATGGAGCGATGGGATCAGCTCTACTATGTGGGCGCCAGAGCGGAGGAGGGAGGCATCCTTCAGGGGCAACTGGTGCTGAAGGCATGGCTGTCCGACCGGGAGCGGCTGGATAAAAACGGAGACGGTATCCTCCAGTATGTGATGCTGGAGGGAGAGCCGGGCCACCAGGACGCCCTGCTGCGTACCGAGTATTCCATCCAGGTGTTGTCAGAGGCTGGGGTGGAGCTGGAGAAACTGGGAAGCGACACCGGAAACTGGAAGAGGGGGCCGGCCGCCACAAAAATGGGCCAGTGGCTGGAGGAATTTGGGGACCAGATCGAGGCGGTCATCGCCAACAATGACGACATGGCGCTGGGCGCGATAGACGCCTATGGACAGACGGACTGGGAGCTGCCTCTGGTGGTGGGGGTAGACGCCACCGCCCCGGCGCTTCAGGCCGTAGCGGAGGGAACGCTGTACGGCACGGTCCTCAACGACGCCGAGGGGATCGCACGGGCGATGCTGGACCTCACACTGGCACTGAGCGGTGTGGAGGACTCTGGGGACACTGTGGAGCTGACTGGGGACCACTACGTCTGGCTCTCCTACCAGAAAGTGACCAAAGAGAATCTGGCGGACTTTCAAATGGAATAGGTCTTTGGCGGGACGGGGCGTGGTTCCTGTCCCGCTGATATTTTGTTCCCGCGGGGATATACTATGGGGGAATGGATCTTAAACAGAGTAAAAGGTGGAGAGAGCATGGAATACTACCATGGTCCGGGCCGGCGTGGGGCCTATTTTGAGGGCTGGTATCTAAAGCATCAGGGCCCGGAGGGGGAGTTGGCCCTGATCCCGGCGATTCACCAGCGGCGCGGCGGGGAACGCTCTGCCACCATCCAGGTGATCACTGCGGACCAGACTAGAATATTCTCTTTCCCAGAACGGGCGTTTCAGGCATGGGCGGACCAGTTTAAGGTTCGAGTCAGCGGAAACTGGTTTTCCCAGGACGGAGTCTATGTGGATTTGGAGGAAGGGGATTTTTCCCTGAAAGGAGAGCTGCGTTACGGCCCGTTTACCAGGCTGGAGTCAGACATTATGGGCCCCTTTCGACGGGTGCCGGCCATGGAGTGCGTCCACACGGTGCTGAGTATGGCCCACCCGTTGGAGGGGCTGCTCTGCCTGAACGGGCGGTATTTGGATTTCTCCCATGGAACGGGATATATCGAGGGGGACAGGGGGAGGTCGTTCCCCAGGACCTACCTGTGGACGCAGTGCTGCTGGCAAGAGCGCCAGAAGGGGAGCATCATGCTCTCTATTGCCCACATCCCTATTCTGGTGGGAGGGTTTACCGGCTGTATCTGTCAGATATGGTTCGGAGGCAGATCTTACCGGATGGCCACCTACCAGGGAGTAAAAGTAGTCCAGTGGGGTAAAGAGGGGGCGCGTCTAAGACAGGGAGATTTGGAATTATCAGTGGATCTGGTCCGGGAGAGCGGACAGCCCCTCCGGGCCCCTGTTTCCGGACAGATGGAGCGGACCATCCACGAGAGCCTCTGCGCCACCGTCCGCTACCGCCTGTGGGAGCGGGGAAAGTTGATGTTCGACCGGACAGATGAGCTGGCCAGCTATGAGTACGCGGACGAGGGAAAAAAGCGCCGGGGGAGGGGCCGGTATTCATAAGGAAACATGGACTCCAACAAGATACAGACAGGAGAGGGATGGCCTTGTTCCCAGCCGGCCGGTCACAAAGCTTGATTTTTCTCAGAAAATGTAGTTAAATCAATCTGATATCAAGATGCCTGTGCCGCGAACGGCGCTTTAGCCCTTTCCGGAGCGGAGAAGGCTTTTTGGAGGCAGGCGGAAATGGGGAGGGACAAGCATGGAGCGGGGAATGGTCCACCTTTACTGGGGAACGGGAAAAGGAAAAACGACAGCGGCTATGGGGCTGGCCCTCCGGGCCCTTGGAAAAGGTATGGGAGTCACCGTAGTCCAGTTCTTAAAAGGGGGAATGAGCGGGGAACTTTCCCCTTTAGAGCGGTTGGGGGCCAGGATATACTCTGGGGCGGCTGGAGATTGGTTCTTCTTCCAGATGTCGGAGGCGGAGCGAAAAGAACTGGCGCAGGCGCAGACCAGACTGCTTCATCAGGCTCTCCAGGTCCCCTGTGACCTGCTGATCCTGGACGAGGCCTGTGCGGCCTGGCAGCTTGGCGCGGTAGACCGGGAAATGCTCCGTCAGGCTGTATTGGGCCGGCCGGAGCATTGTGAGGTAGTGCTTACTGGCCGGGAGCCCGCGGATTGGATGAAGGAGGCGGCCCACTACTCAACAGAGATGGTCTGCCACAGCCACCCCTTTGACCGCGGGACACAGGCTCGCCCTGGGATCGAATTTTAAGGGGGTAAGAAATGGAGCATCTGCGCTATCATCTGACCGTGAGGCTCTACCGGCAGGACAAGAGCTTTGGCCCCGGCCCCATGCGGCTGCTCCGCGGTGTGGAGGAGGGCGGTTCTCTTCACCAGGCGGCGGAGGCCATGGGGATGTCTTACTCCAAAGCGTGGACCCTGCTGCGTAAGCTGGAAAAGGAGTGGGGCTTTACCCTGCTGGACCGCCAGTCCGGCGGCCCCAAAGGAGGAGGCTCCGTACTTACCCCGGAAGGCAGGGATCTGCTGGAGCGGTATGAGGCCATGTGCGCCCAAGTAGAGCAGGCGGCCCAAAAGGCGTTTGCACAATATTTTCAGTAGCTGAGAGCACCCCTGCCCGACGGGCAGGGGTGTTTTTGACAAAGGGATATTCTTGTGTTAGAATAACGCTCGGCATTTGCCGACCAGAGATCGACAAAAGATAAAGAGGGATAGAGAGATGAAGATAAACTTTCAAAAGCGGCTGCTGGCACTGGCCATTGCAGCTGTGATGACCCTTTCCTTGGCCGCCTGTGGCCAGAAGAACGGCCCCGCGGCTTCCAGTGGGAGCCAGGGGGCGGCCGCTGGCTCCGCTGAGGTCCAAAGCGGCGGGCAGGAGGGGATAGTCGCCTTTACGGACCAGGCCGGGCGGCAGGTAGAACTGGAGGGTCCGGCCCAGACGGTGGTAAGCTGCTATTATGTGACCACTTACGCGGCGATTGCTCTGGGCGTAGCCGACCGGGTGGTAGGTCTGGAAAAAAAGGCGGATACCCGTCCAATCTATCATATGGCGGCCTCTGCCTTGCTGGAGAAGCCCCAGGTGGGCACCATGAAAGAACTGGATGTAGAGGCGGTGGCCGCTCTGGCTCCGGATCTGGTGGTCATGCCAAAGAAGCTGATGGACTATGCGGATACTCTGGAGGAGCTGGGCCTTCCGGTGATGGTCGTGGAGCCTGAAACCCATGAAGGACTAGTGACTATGCTGGAGCTGCTGGGGCAGGCCTGCGGGGTCGAGGACCGGGCGGCCCAGCTGACAAACTACTATGAGGAACAGCTGGACCGGATGGCCCAGCTCACCGAGGGCACGGAGAGGCCGCTGGTCTATCTGGCGGGGAACTCCTCCTACCTTACCGCCGCCCCGGACGCTATGTATCAGAGCTCTCTGATCGAGGGCGCCGGAGGGACCAATGTGGCCGCTGGCCTGGAGGGGGACTACTGGGCCGAAGTATCCTATGAGAGCGTCTTGGCCATGGCGCCGGAGGTGGTCATTATCCCAGCGGGAGCGGAGTATACGGCTGAGGATATTCTAGGGGATCCCCAGTTGGCCTCCCTTCCAGCGGTCCAGAGCGGCGCGGTCTACGCCATGCCCAGCGGCATTGAGGAGTGGGACTCTCCCATCCCCTCCGGCATTCTGGGCACAATGTGGCTGACCAGCGTCCTCCATGAGGACGTTTATCCCTTTGCGGACTTTGTGGCCGACGCGCAGGACTTCTATCAGACCTTCTACGGCTTTCAACTGGATGGGAGCCTGATCACCAAGTAACGAAAGGAGGGGGATGCGGCCTGTGAAACGGTTTGGTCGGAGTGGGAAGGCCCTGGGGATAGCAGCCGTCCTAATGGCGGCTCTGGTCCTAGTTTCGGTACAGGTGGGCAGCTTCCCCCTTTCTTCCAATGAAATATGGGACATCCTCGCTGGGGGACGGAAGGGGACCACCCAGGCCCAGGTGCTGTGGACACTCCGTCTGCCGCGGGTGTGGATGGGGCTGCTGGCCGGCGGGGCCCTGGGTCTGGCTGGCGGAGTCTATCAGACGCTGTTCGGCAATCCTCTGGCCTCCCCGGACCTGACAGGGGTAGCCTCAGGGGCTTCCTTGGGAGCGGCCTGCGCTATTGTGCTGGGGGCCGGAACCTCCGCCCAGATCATGGGAGGCGCCTTCCTGATGGGAATGGCCTCGCTGGTCCTGGTTCTGGCCCTGGTGCGCTGGGCCGGGTTGGAGCGGACGGGGACCTATATCTTGGCGGGGGTCATCATCTCCTCGGCGGCGGATGCCGGGTTGATGGTGCTGAAGACTGTGGCTGACCCGGAGGGAGAGCTGGCCGCCATTGAGTTTTGGACCATGGGCAGCCTGGCCGCTATGACGGCGGATAAGGTGTGGCCTGCGGCGGCTGTCATCCTTATCCCGGCCCTTCTCATCTTTCTGTTCCGGCAGCGGTTGCTCATCCTCTCCATGGGGGAGGAGAGCGCCCGGACCATGGGCCTTGCCCCTGGACCGTGGCGGAGCCTGCTGCTTGGTCTGACCACGCTGATGGTGGCGGCGGTGGTGTCAGTGGCCGGAGTGGTGGCCTTTGTGGGGCTGATTGCCCCCCACATCGCCTTCCTTCTCCTGGGCCGGCGGGGCGGACCCTATCTGCCGCTGTGCGCCTTGGTGGGAGGAGATATCCTGCTGGCCGCCGATCTGTTGGCCCGAAGCCTAGCTGGTGGGGGAGAGCTGCCTTTGAGCATCTGGACAGTATGTTTTGGTGTGCCGGTACTGCTGGCCCTGCTGGTGGGGCAGAGAGGAGGCCGGGATGGATAAGCTGCTGGAGGTACGGGACCTCAGCGCAGGCTATCAAAGGCCGGTGGTCCAGAACATCTCTTTCTCTATCCGCAAGGGGGAGCTGGCCGCTGTCCTAGGGAGAAATGGGTGTGGAAAAACCACGCTGCTCCGAGGCCTGACTGGCGGGGCCAAGGTGATGGAGGGGACTATACTCCTAGATGGACAGGACTGTGCCGGATGGGACCCGAGGCGGAAGGCCCGGAAGGTGGCGCTGCTCCCCCAGAGGGCACGGCTGCTTCCCGGTCTGTTGGTGGGGGAGGTTATCGCCATGGGTCGTTACCCTTGGACGGGTCCCCTCTCCGGGGGAGACAGAGAGGAGCGGGAACGAGTTCGGGCGGCGGCGGCCCGGTTTGAAGTGGATCACCTGTTGGACCGGGACTGTGCCCAACTCAGCGAGGGACAACGCCAGCTAGTCCAGTTGGCACGATTGGCAGCCCAGGACGCCCCAATTCTGCTGCTGGACGAGCCCAACACTGCCCTGGACTTTGACAATACCGCCCTGCTCTTTGACCGGATCACTCAGATGGTGGAGGGGGAAAAGTGCGCCCTGATGGTCCTCCATGACCCGGCTCTGGCCTTGGACCGCTGTCGTCGGCTGCTCCTGCTGGACGGAGGAAGGCTGGTGGACGATATTATAGTGGCCGAACGGAGGGAAGAGGAACTCCAGGCGGCATTGAGAAGGCTGTATCCCTCCATCCGTGTCCGCCGGGAGGCGGAGGGCAGGTTTTACTGTCTGCCCGATTGAACGGGAAGCGGCGCCCTTTAATAGGGCGTCGTTTTTTGTTTGTCAAAGGAGAAAAAGGATGGTATAATAGCCGCTGAATGATGATGCCGCCAGGCAAGAGCCAATTTGGCTGTGCCGCTGCGGCATCCCGTGGATTATGACGGACATCTGTGCCAATCAAGATATGGAGGGGAACGCTTTGCTGACCATCGACCGGTATGTCAAGGCCCAAAGTCTGAAGGAGGCCTATGAGCTGTGTCAGAAGCGCAATAACGTGGTGCTGGGGGGAATGCTCTGGCTGAAGATGCAGGACAGAAAGGTGGGAGTCGCCATTGATCTGTGCGGCCTAGGGCTGGACCAGATCACGGAGAGGGAGGACGCCTTTGAGATAGGGGCCATGGTGTCCCTGCGGGAGCTGGAGAAACACCCTGGGCTCAACGAGCTGACAGGGGGGGCCATCTCTAACAGCGTGGAGCATATCGTGGGGGTACAGTTCCGTAACTGTGCCACTGTGGGAGGAAGCGTCTTTGGACGCTTCGGCTTTTCTGATGTCTTGACCATTCTGATGGCCCTGGGGGCCCGCGTGGAGTTGTATCACGCCGGAGTGATGCCGCTGGCTGACTTCTGTGAGAGTCATATTTCCAGGGACATCCTTACCAAAGTCATTGTCCCCAAAGGTGTGACAGGGGCGGTATACCTGTCCCAGCGAAACAGCGCCACTGATTTTCCTCTCCTCGCCTGCGCCATTGTCCGCCGGGAGGAGGAATATCGGGTGGCGGTGGGCGCCCGTCCTATGGTGGCCCGGACCTATAGCGATGAGAGAGGCCTGCTGGCCGGAGGTATTACCCGGGAAATCGCCCAGGCATTCGCCCTTGAACTGTCCCAGCGAGTGAAGCTAGGGGGAAACGCCCTGGGCAGCGAAGAGAGCCGAAGGGCGCTCTGTCCGGTTTTGGTCCGCCGGGGACTGCTGAAGCTGGAAGGGGTGGAGTGACATATGGAGATCAACCTGAATCTAAATGGAAGGGCTGTCAGCGCTTCGGTGCGGCCGGATACGCTGCTGCTGGATTTTTTGCGGGACCAGGGCTGCTACAGTGTGAAGCGGGGATGCGAGACCAGCAACTGCGGCGCCTGTACAGTGCTGCTGGACGGCAGACCGGTTTTGTCCTGCAGCGTACTGGCGGCCAGAGCGGATGGCCGGACGGTCCAGACCCTGGAGGGCCTTCAGAGGGAGGCGGAGGCGTTTGTCACCTACATTGCCGACCAGGGCGCCGAGCAGTGCGGCTTCTGCAATCCCGGCTTTGTTGTCAATACCATTGCCCTGCTCCGGGAGAATCCGGACCCCACGGACCAGGAGATACGGACATTTTTGGCGGGCAACCTGTGCCGCTGTTCCGGCTATGAGGGGCAACTGCGGGGCATCCGGGCCTATCTGGACAGCAGAAAGGGAGGGAAGGCGTGATGGACCAGCAGGAGCTTAAGATCGTGGGCAAGGGGGTCAGGAAAAAGGACGCCATGGCCCTCCTCCTGGGCAAGCCCGCCTATGTGGACGACGTGACGCCACGGAACTGTCTGGTGGTCAAGGTGCTGCGTAGCCCCCACGCCCACGCTCTAATTGAGGAGATCGACACGGAAAACGCCGAGAGCATTCCCGGCGTGGCTGCCATCTTTACCTATAAGGATGTGCCCCAAAAGCGGTTCACGATGGCCGGACAGACCTATCCAGAGCCCTCCCCCTACGACCGTCTCATTTTGGACCGGCGAGTGCGCTTTGTGGGAGACGCTGTGGCCATCGTGGCCGGGGAGGACGAAGGGGCGGTGGACCGGGCGCTGAAGCGCATTCGGGTTCGCTACCAGGTCCTCCAGCCTGTACTGGACTACCACACCGCCAAGGACAACATGATCCTGGTCCACCCTGAGGAGGACTGGCGGTCCCTGTGCCCTGTGGGGGCGGACAACCGCCGCAACCTGTGCGCCAGCGAGAGCTGCCAGGACGGGGATGTGGACCAGGTGCTCGCCCAGTGTGATATCGTGGTAGAGGGGACCTATCACACCAAAGCCTGCCAGCAGGCCATGATGGAGACCTTCCGCACCTATACGGAGATGGACCCCTATGGCCGGCTCCATGTCGTCAGCTCCACTCAAATCGTATTCCATGTCAGGCGTATTCTGGCCAACGCTCTGGATATCCCAAAGTCCAAGATCCATGTGGAGAAGCCCCGCATCGGCGGCGGCTTCGGGGCCAAGCAGACGGTGGTGGCCGAGGTATACCCCGCTCTGGTCACCTGGAAGACGGGCCGGCCGGCCAAGATGATCTATACCCGGCAGGAGTGCCAGACTGCCGGCTCTCCCCGCCACGAGATGGAGATCAAGGTGCGCTTGGGAGCCAGCCTGGATGGGACCATCCGGGCCCTGGATGTGTATACCTTATCCAATACCGGGGCCTACGGTGAGCACGGCCCTACCACAGTGGGTCTGTCCGGCCACAAATCCATTCCCCTGTATACCAACAGCCTGGAGGCCTTCCGCTTCGCTTATGACGTGGTGTACACCAATGTCCAGTCTGCCGGGGCCTACCGGGGTTATGGGGCCACTCAGGGCATCTTTGCTGTGGAGTCGGCGGTGAACGAGCTGGCCGACCGGCTTGGGGTGGACCCGGTGGCCCTGCGGGAGAAGAATATGGTCCGCCAGGGGCAGGTCATGCCCGCCTATTATAACGAGCGGGCGGACGCCTGCGCCCTGGACCGGTGCATGACCCGCTGTAAGGAGCTGTTCCACTGGGAGGAGAAGTACCCCGTCCGGGATTTGGGCGGCGGAAAGATTCGGGCGGCAGGCGTAGCCATGGCCATGCAGGGGTCCGGAATCTCTGGGGTGGACGTGGGCTCCGCCACTATCAAGCTGAGTGACGAGGGATTTTTTAACCTGACCATCGGCGCCGCGGACATGGGGACTGGGTGCGATACTATATTGGCCCAGATGGCCGCCGAGTGTATGGAGTGCGAGGTGGATGAAGTAGCTGTCTTTGGCGCTGACTCCGACGCCTCCCCCTATGATTCCGGCTCCTATGCCTCCAGCACCACCTATGTCACCGGAAAGGCTGTGGAGAAAGCCTGTGCCGAGTTAAAAGAGCGGCTTTGCGCCATTGGGGCGGAGCTGCTGGACTGCCCCAGAGAGGAAGTGGAGTACGCCAGGAAGGCGGTGCGTCGGTTGGACGGATCCGCCCAGGTATCCCTCTTTGATATCGCTACCAAGTCCATGTGCGGAAACGGAACAGCGGTCCAGACCACGGTTTCCCACTCCTCCCCCATCTCGCCGCCGCCCTTTATGGTAGGCATGGCCGAGGTGGAGGTGGACAAAGAAACTGGAGCTGTAAAGGTTTTAAACTATACGGCCGTGGTGGACTGCGGCACGCCCATCAACCCCAATCTGGCCAGAGTCCAGACCGAGGGGGGCATTGTTCAGGGGATTGGCATGGCACTGTTTGAGGATGTGACCTACAACAGGGAGGGGCGTATCCGGGAGGATTCCCTCATGCGCTATAAGATCCCAACCCGTCTGGATATGGGCAGGCTTCAGGTGGAATTTGAATCCAGCTATGAGCAGACTGGCCCCTTTGGCGCAAAGTCAATTGGGGAGATCGTCATCAATACGCCGGCCCCAGCTATCGCCCATGCCGTGTACCGGGCCACCGGCCTGCGGCACCACTCCCTGCCCATCACGCCGGAAAAGGTGCTCCTTGGCCGGGATGAGTAAACACATCCTCTATCTGGCCGCAGGCAGCGGCCGCCGGTTTGGAAGCAACAAGCTGCTCTACAACTGGAAAGGAAAATCACTTTATAGATATGGCCTGGATATGCTGGCTGATTTGATCCAAAGACGGGAAGACTGTACCTTGACCGTGGTCTCCAGTTATCTGGAGATTCGGGAGATGGCCGCCGCGTTAGGCGCCAGGGTTGTGGATAGCCCTGAAAGTGACAAGGGATTATCCTTTACAATAAAGAGCGCTATCCAAGCTTTGGATGGATTCGCTCCAGAGGATTTTTTGCTGTTTGCCGTGGCGGACCAGCCCTGGCTGGGGGCGGGGACTGTGTCCCGACTGCTGGATGCGGCCCGGCCCGGACTGCTGGCCGCCACCGCCGCCTGGGGAGATAGGGTAGGCAATCCCACCCTCTTTTCAGCGGAGCTGATACCCCAATTATTGGATCTCACCGGCGACCGGGGTGGACGGGCTGTCCTGGAGGCCTGTGGGGAACGGTGTCAGCGAATCCAGGTGGACACCCCACGGGAACTTGAGGATGTGGATACTAGACAGGCTCTGGAAGAAAATGGATCAGAAGCCTGAAACATTGTCCAAGTACGGCAAAGGAAAGGAAGAAAAACCATGCGTGTAATCTCCGGCTCGGCTAGAGGCAGAAGACTGAAGGAGCTTCAGGGGATGGATACCCGCCCCACCACAGATAAGGTCAAGGAGTCCCTATTCAATATCATCCAGTTCGAGATTGAGGGCAGAAGGGTGCTGGATCTCTTTGGCGGAACTGGTCAGCTGGGCATCGAGGCCCTGTCAAGGGGTGCGGACCACTGTACCTTTGTGGACATGAGAAAGGAGGCCGCCGCCCTGATTCGGGAGAACCTGAGGCTGACCGGCCTGAGTGAGCGGTCTCGGGTAGTCCAAGGGGACGCCCTGTCCTTCCTTTCCTCCTGCGGGGAAAAATTTGATGTGATCCTGTTGGACCCGCCTTACCACACGGAGCTGCTGGAAAAGAGCGTGGAGCGGATCACAGAGTTTGACATTCTTCGGGAACATGGTATAATAATCTGTGAAAGTGCGGCGGAACGGGAGCTGCCCGCCCTGCCGCCCCCCTATGAACGGGGGAGAGAGTATCGCTACGGCAAGATCAGGCTGACAGTCTGCCGCCGGGCGGGGAGTGATAGACGATGAGTACTGCCATCTATCCCGGCAGTTTTGATCCAGTGACTCTGGGGCACCTGAATATCATCAAGCGGGCTGCCGCCTGCTTTGACAAGCTGATCGTGTGCGTCATGGTCAATTCCAAAAAACAGGGGATGTTCACCCCGGAGGAGCGGGTGGAATTGCTGCGCCGCTCCACCGCCCGTTTCCCCAATGTAGAGGTGGATTTCTCCAACGAGCTGTTGGCGGAATACGCCAAGCGCCGTCGGGCTCATGTGGTGGTCAAGGGCCTGCGGGCGGTATCGGATTTTGAGCAGGAGGTCCAGATGGCGGTCATTAACCGCAAGCTGAATCCCAAGTTGGAGACCATGTTTTTGGCCTCCAGTGAAAAATATACTTACCTCAGCTCTACCATCGTGAAGGAGATGGCCCGCTACGGAGCCAATCTGGCGGACTTCGTCCCCAGAGAGATCGTCAACGATGTGAACCAGCGCATGGGGCAGATGGAAAGAAAGGAAGGGTAATGGCATGGCAAGCGGAGTAGAAGAATTGCTGGATATGCTCTTTGAGATGATTGACGAGGCGAAGAACGTCCCTCTCTCCGGTGATAAGTGTATGATCGAACGGGACCGGGCGCTGGATCTGATCGACGATATCCGAAGCCAGTTCCCGGTAGAGCTGTCTGAGGCCAGAAAGATGATGGCCAACCGGGCTGAATTGGTCGCCTCCGCAAAACGCGAGGCCGACTCCATCCGCAAGGCGGCGGAGGATAAGGCGCGCCAGCTGCTGGCGGAGGATGTCATCACCCTCCAGGCCAAGCAGAAGGCCAACGATCTGAAGCGGGAGACTGAGGAGCGAAGCCGGGATCTGAAGCGGTCGGCCAACGAGTACTGCGAAGATGTGCTGCGTCGTACGGAGGAGGCAGTGGCTGCCGCCTATGATGAGATCAAGAAGTCTCGGGCCAGCTTCCGGGCTGCCGCTGGAGCGTCTGCTGTGCCCCAGGCGGGGAGCACCGGCTCCCGGCCTATCTATGACGCCGCGGCTGACGAGGATTGAGAACAAAATGAAACAGCGCCGCTGGAAGGAAGCTTCCAGCGGCGCTGCTTTGTCTGAGTCAGGGGATCACGGCGAAGCGGGGGCGAATGGAGACTTAGCTTCACCAGGGCAGCCAGCCGTCCTCCCGGTCAGCCAGCACATCCATGGCCCCGTCCAGCATCTCGGCCGCCTCGGCCCGGGTCAGCTGATTGGATAGAGCTGCGGCGCCGGTGCTCTCCATTCGGATGACGCCGGAGGAGGCTAGGTTGGCCGCGGCCTGGGAGGCCCAGTGACCCTGGCTGTCAGAAGAAAATACCTCTACGGGCACATCAGTCACGTCCAGCAGGTTGTTTAGCATCACTGTGGCCTCGGCACGAGTGATCGGGGTATCCGCCCCAAAGACGGGGGCGCCGCTCTCATCTTTGGAGCCCTGGATGGTGCCGGCCTTCAGAGCCGCGGAAACAGAGCCCTTGGCCCAGGTGGGGATGGCGCTGTCGTCAGAGAAGCCGGTGAGTGTTACGTCCTCCATGGCTTCCAGACCAGACACGGCCATGGCCATGGTCAAGAACTGGGCCCGGCTGACGGGCTGCTTGGGGTCGAAGAAGTAGTGGCCGTTCATATACTGGCCCACATAGATGCCCTCCTCGGCCAGGCGAATCGCAGCCTTATGGGCGGGATTCCCCTCCATGTCGGCATAAGTCACCTTGGTGTCGGCCTTTTCGATGTGGACAGTGATCTTGGCCTCCGCGGAGGTGTTGCCAGCGGGGTCTACGGCTACATAAGTGAAGGAATCGCTCCCTGTCTTGTTCTCATAGGGGGTATACACGAACTGGCTGGAGCCGTCCTCTGCCAGAGTCACAGCGCCCCGGGCGGGGGTGGAGGTGAGCTGGAAGGACAGGGCGTCCCCCTCGCTGTCCACGGCGTCGAAATATCCGGTGATGGCCACGTTTTTATAGGTGGATAGCTCCATATTCCGAGCGATTGGGGCCTGATTTTCCTGGTCCAGAAGGTACAAGGTGACGGTAACGGGCCCGCAGTCCTGCGTGGGGGCGAGGCTGGGGGTGAAGGTAAAGGTGGTGGTGGTCACGGTGGGGACAGGAGAGCTCTGGAACCGGAGCCCGTCCAGAGCGGTACAGTCTACCACAGTGCCTACCTGGAGGGGCTGGCCGCCGATGACTAGTGTGCCAGCGCCGGGGTCAGGCAGGCTCTCGATGGTGATGGCAGTCAGCTGGGTCTTCTTATCTCCGGTGACCGCGAAGTCCTCCAGAGAGAAGGAGATGATGGTGCCGATAAGCCCGTTTTTGGAGAAGTCGTTGACAGCGGCGCTCTCCTTTTTATTCCAGAAGAAAGCGGAGGCGGGAAGGGACAGGGTAAAGGCCAGAGCCAGGGCTAGGATGGGAGCCATGACCCGGCGGAACGGATGAAAGCGATTCATGGGATACCTCCTTCAAAATTAGGTGTATCCCTATTCTTTTGCCATTGGAGCCAAATTATGCGAACACAGAAATTACCAGAAAAGATCCTGCCTTTTAGACAAAGCTCCCCGCATCCAGCAACGGATGCGGGGAGCTCCGGTCAGTCTGCAAACATGGGGGAGGAGAGATATCGGTCCCCAGAGTCGGGCAGGAGGACCACGATGGTCTTCCCGCGGTTCTCCTCCAGTCGGGCCAGCTCTCCCGCCGCCCACAGGGCGGCGCCGGAGGAGATGCCGGCCAGCACTCCCTCGGTCCGGACAAGCTCCCGCCCAGCCTGGAAGGCGTCCTGATCCCTTACACGGATAACCTGGTCGTAGACAGAACGATCCAGGGTCTGGGGAATAAAATTGGCCCCAATGCCCTGTATGCCGTGAGGGCCGGCTTGGCCCCCGGACAGCAGGGGAGAGGCGTCAGGTTCCACCGCTACTACCTTGATATTGGGATCTTGCTCCTTCAAATACCGGCCAGTACCGGACAAAGTCCCACCCGTCCCAACAGTGGCTACAAAAATATCCACGTTTCCATCTGTGTCACGCCAGATCTCCGGCCCGGTGGTCTGGTAGTGGGCACGGGGATTGGCTGGATTTTCAAACTGGCCGGGGATAAAGCTGCCGGGGATCGAGGCGGCCAGCTCCTGAGCTTTTCCCACCGCTCCCTGCATCCCTTGGGCGCCAGGAGTGAGGACGAGCTGGGCACCATAGGCCGCCAGCATGGACCGCCGCTCTGCGCTCATGGTATCCGGCATGGTTAAAATGACCTTGTATCCCCGTGCGGCAGCGATACAGGCTAGACCAATGCCAGTGTTGCCAGAGGTGGGTTCGATAATGGTGGCGCCTGGCTTGAGCAGACCCCGTTCCTCCGCGTCCAGAATGAGGGACAGCCCCACCCGGTCCTTAGCAGAGCCGGCTGGGTTAAGGTATTCCAATTTCGCCAGAACAGTGGCGGTGAAGTGGTGGGCTTTTCCGTAGCGTGTCAGTGCCAGGAGAGGTGTTCCTCCCACCAGCGGCTCGATTCCAGTATAGATACGGGCCATGATGACCAACCTTTCTCCATTCAAAATGATACAAAGCAGCCAAGGATAGGCACTGCCTGTCCCAGTTGCCTGATATTAAAAATCATACCCCCGGCAGAGTTTTTTGTCAATTCGATTGCAAAGGACGGGAGATAGGGGGTATAATGCTCTTATCTCTTAGTATGTCAAGAAAGGAAAACCTATGAAAACAGGACTGGTCCTGGAGGGCGGGGCCCTCCGTGCCATTTTTTCCAGCGGGGTGTGCGACGGCCTGCTGGAGGGCGGTATCATGACAGACTATTTCATCGGGGTGTCGGCAGGGGCGGCCTACGGCGTCAGCTATCTGTCCCGGCAGCCCCGCAGAAATCTGGAGGTGGTCACTCGCTTTGCCCCCGACCGGCGCTACATGGGGATGCGTAATCTGGCGGATAAGAAGAATCAGAGTTATTTCGGTCTGGAGTTTTCCTATCAGACTATCCCAAACGAGCTGGTCCCCTTTGACTACGACGCCTTTCAGGCCTATCCCGGAAAGGCGGAGGCGGTGGTCACTAATCTGAACACCGGCGGGGCGGACTATCTGGAGATCCCCCGGCAGGACCGGGAGTCCCTGGTGCTCCAGGCTACCTGCGCCATGCCCCTGATGTTTCCCATCTATCATATCAACGGTCAGCCCTATCTGGACGGCGGTGTTGGAGACGCTATCCCATGGCGGAGGGCGCTGGAGCAGGGCTGCGACCGTGTTCTGGTGGTGCTGACCAGGCCCAGGGAATACCGGCGCAGGCCAGATAAGCTGCTGCCCCTGGTGCGGAAGAAGTACCGGGAATATCCCAATTTTGTGGCGGCTATGGAACAGCGGGCCCAGGTCTATAACCAGGACCGGGAGGAGCTCTTCCGCGCGGAGCGGGAGGGCCGGCTTCTGGTCATCGCGCCCCGTTCCACCCTGGGCGTCTCACGGACAGAGCGGAACACGGAGAAGCTGCGGCTGCTGTGGGCGGCCGGCTATCAGGACGCTGTGGACCGGCTGGAGGAGATCCAGGACTTTTTCAGCCGATGAGGTGCTGCCTCCTGTCCGCTGGGCAGTCCGACTCCTTGGCCGGCAGGGAGCAGAGCCCCTGATACCGCTCTACAAGGTCGGGCTGGAGGGCGAAAAGGGCCAGGATATCTCCCAGCACGGTAAAAAAAGCGGACATACGGCCTAACTGGCCGCTGTCCTGGTCCTGGGCCAGGAGTAGGGCCAGTATGACGGCTATGGCCAGCAGCTCCTGGCTGCCGCCGCGGAAAAGTTGACCCAATACAACCACCCCCGGTCATTCTATGCGCTGGCCGCCGGGGTGGTTTTTCGCGCCGCCTTGTCGAAGGCGCGGGACGGGTGAACCATGGATATCCATTGACGTTTCCAGGAGGATGTGGTATGGTCGTATACAGAAGATACAGGCAGGTGACAGGATGATCATTTTGGACCTGGAGTGGAACCAGGGATATGACAAGACCGTTTTAGACGAGGTCCTCCAGATCGGCGCGGTGCGGGTAGACCGGCTGGGTGGCCCCATTACAGATACCTTTTGCGCCTTTATCCGGCCCCGCGTCCACAAGAAGATGAAACAGATGGCCAGGTATCTGCCGGAGCTGCGGCGGTCCCTGGATTCGGAGACCACCTTTCCAGAGGCCATGGGAGCCTTCCTGGATTGGTGCGGCGAAGAGCGGGAATTTGGCGCCTGGGGCAGCGGCGATATGGAGGTGCTGGCCCAGAACTGCCGGTACTGGAAGATGGAGGCCGACCTGTCAAAAAAGGTGTGGGACCTCCAGCGCGCGTTCTCCATCACTGTGGGCACAGGCCAGAGCGTTGCTCTGTACCGGGCGGTGGAATACTGCGGCGTTCCAGCGCCCTTTGAATTTCACAACGCGCTGAACGACTGCGTCTATACGGCGGTGGTCAGCCAGTGGATCTCCCCGGCGGCTATCGACGAGCTGTCGTCGCCCGCTTGGGTAAAAAAATTTACCTGGACCTCTGAACCGGGGGGGAGCAGCCGCGAGATCGGGCCATTTCAAACGGCCAGGAGCGGACTGAATAGCCGGACCAGCCGTCTGATGAGCTGCCCGCTGTGCGGAGAGAAAGGTTGGGTCATCCAGTGGCGCTCCAGACGGGAGGGAGTCTATTTCGGTACCTTCCCCTGCCGCGAACACGGCAGGTTCTTGGTTCGGTTTGTGATGAGCCCTGGGGAGGACGGGCTGTTCCGGGGCAGGCTGTCCCTCCCACCTCTGACGGATGCCACCATCCAGGCATACTCCGAGGCCATGAAGGGTCAACTCCATTCCTGCAAGGCGCTGGGCGGCCGGCGGCGGAGGCGCGGCGGAAGAAGACGATCCGGGGACGAAGCGAGGGAGAAGGCGTCTTAAAAAAGAACAGCAGGGGGTGGACTGGCTTTGCTGGTCCGCCCCCTGTTCTGCTCAATTTAAGCACTTCTTAATATTTTCCCACTTGCAACTTAAACTCTGTATGTTATCCTTAGAGCAACAAGCACGGAAAGCGGGAGGAGAGGGACCATGTATACTATCCTGATCTGCGATGATGACAGGGACATTGTGTCGGCGCTGGATATCTATTTGACCAGTGAGGGCTATCAGACGGTCAAGGCCTATAATGGGAGAGAGGCGCTCAAGGCTGTGGAGCAGAGGGAGATCCATCTGATCCTGATGGACATCATGATGCCGGAGCTGGACGGGATTCGAGCCACAGCCAAGCTGCGGGAGGAGAACAATGTGCCCATTATTCTGCTGACGGCCAAGAGCGAGGACACAGATAAGATACTGGGGTTAAACATCGGGGCGGACGACTATATCACAAAGCCCTTCAACCCACTGGAGGTCATAGCCCGGGTCAAGAGTCAGCTGCGGCGCTATACCAGCCTGGGAGGTTCAGAAAAGAGCACTGGCCTCATCACCGTTGGCCCGGTGTCCATGGATGACAGTGCCAAACGGGTCACAGTGGATGGAGAGCCCGTGGCGCTGACGCCCATTGAATACAACATTTTGAAGCTGCTGATCTCCCACCCCGGCCAGGTGTTCTCCTCCGCCCAAATCTATGAGCAGGTATGGAACGACCCGGCCTACGGATCGGAGAACACGGTAGCCGTCCATATCCGCCATCTGAGGGAGAAGATCGAGATCGACCCGGCGGACCCCCGCTGGCTGAAGGTGGTGTGGGGGCTGGGCTACAAGATGGAGAAGGGAGGGGCCTGAATGGAAGCGGTACGGAAGAGCCCATGGGCTAAACTGACGGCTGCCTTTCTGATGCTGGCCCTTGCTTTTTCTAGTAGCTGGTTCGGATACAGGGCACTGACCGCTCTGTCCTGCGTGGGTGCCGAGAACTGGCAGCAGACGGGTATCTACTATGTTTTGCTGCGAGACCGAGAGGGCCAGCTGGCCGGCGGGGTGGCGGATGCCATCCAGCTGGAACGAAATGGGGAGAGCCTGTCTTATCTGGCTGTCCAGTCTATCCAGGAGAGCTTGGAGGAGCTGGAGGAGCGGATGGACGCTGAAAGCACCTGGTTTCGGTTTCAGGTCAAGACCGCCGACGGCGGCCAGGTCCTGGCCACCAATCTGAAGGAGGGGGAGACTCTCTCTGCGACGGTGTCCTCCGTGTGGTACTCCACCTTTGTGGTGGGCGAGCATTTTACACAGGAAGAATACGACCTCTATAACAGTGAAAATGATTATGTATTCTCAATCGGCGTGTCGGGACAGGGGAGCGAGCAGGTGCCGGGTGAGGCGGAGCTTGAGGGCAAGAGCGCCGTGGAACAGATGGTCATTGAGTGCGGGCTCCCACTGAACGTGGATGAGAGCCGGGCAGACGAATTTTACCAGCTATCCACCAGCTTTGACCAGGCCCTAGAGAGCTTCCGCCCCCGGTGTACCGCCGCTCTGTCCCTGATGGCGGCCAGTCTGCTGTGCCTGCTATTTCTGCTGTGGTCGGCGGGACATAAGGAGGGAAAAGAGGAGATCATACTCTCCTGGCAGGATAAGATATTCCTGGAGTTCCATTGGTTTTTCCTGTTGACTGTGGGGACCGCCCTAGCCGCCGGAGGCCTCTATTTTGGGGACTACCTGTACCAATTCATCGTGCAAGTCCATTTCTATTCCCAGGAGGAGCAGTGGGTGCTCTGGGTCATATATTTGGCCCTCTCCCTGCTCACAGCGGCGCTGGTCGGGGTCATCTGTCTGGCACTGCGTACCCTGGTGGTCCGAGTTAAGGCCGGGGCGTTGGCGCGGACCACCCTGCTGTGCAGGGTGGTCGGGTGGACAGTGCGCACTGTCCACGAGCTGATTGTCAACCTGCCCTTCATCTGGAAGGTGCTCCTGGGCTTTTTGATCTATTTCTTTGCCAATGTCATGCTGTTTACCTCGGCCCGCTACAACGGCCTGGCGGGGCTGCTGTGGTTTGGCCTCAACGGTGTGGTGTTCCTCTTTCTGGCCTGGTGGGCCATCGGGTTCCACCGCCTGCGAAAAGGGAGCCGGGCTATCGCCGCAGGGGACTTGGAGCATCAGATCGACACCAACAGGATGTTCCATGACCTGCGTCTCCAGGCCGAGGACCTGAATAACATCTCGGTGGGCCTGTCCAGTGCTGTGGATGAGAAGATGAAAAGCGAGCGATTTAAGGCGGAGCTGATTACCAACGTGTCCCACGACTTGAAGACGCCGCTCACCTCCATTATAAATTATGTCAACCTGTTAAAAACTACGGAGCAGACCGACCCCAAGGCCCAGGAATACATTGAGGTGCTGGACCGCAAATCCCAGCGGCTGAAGAAGCTGACGGAGGATCTGGTGGAGGCGTCCAAGGCGTCTACCGGCGTGCTGTCCGTCAGCCGGGAGAAGATCGGTATGGTCCAGTTGATCGACCAGGCCCTAGGGGAGTGGGAGGAGAAGCTGGCCGCCCGCCATCTGACCGTGGTAAGGAATCTTCAGGATGGGGAAACCTGGGTCTATGCTGACGGGCGTCATCTGTGGCGGGTCATCGATAATCTGCTGTCCAACTGTGCCAAATATGCCATGGAGGGTACCCGAATCTACCTGGACCTGGAGCGGGGGCACGGACAGGTGGTCCTATCGGTGAAGAATATCTCCCGAGAGGCGCTGAACGTGGCGCCGGAGCGTCTGATGGAGCGGTTTGTCCGGGGGGATGAGTCCCGCACCACCGAGGGTTCCGGCTTGGGACTGTCCATCGCCCGAAGCCTGACTGAGCTTCAGGGGGGCATTTTCCAGCTGAAGGTGGATGGGGACCTGTTCAAAGCGTGTATCACCTTGCCCCAGGCGAATTGAGGGTAAACTGACAGACCGCCCGCATCTCGCGGGCGGTCTGCTTTTATATCCATACCGGCTGCATATAAGAGGGAAGCCGTACCGGAGAGCGAGCTCCCAAGGACATCCGCCGCTGCCAGCTTAGAAAACCAATAAAAAAGTATATCCTTTTTACCGGGTTTGTGGTATGATGATAAATAGGATTTTTATGGGAAGCGGCAGAAGGCTGAAATGAGAGGAGAGTGGAGGGCATGAGGAGAAAATGGTATAAGATACTCTTTCCGGCGGCGCTGATGCTGCTGCTGTCCGGCTGCCTGTTCCAGTCTCCCCAGGACCTCTACCGCCAGCCGGAGAAGTCAGCCGGCTATGAGAAGCTGAACGCAGTCATTCAGGAGGTGCGCACCGCCCTGGAAATGGAGTTTGACGCCAGTGCGGAAACAGCAGTCATCCTGGCAGGCGACAATACTGCCACCATCCAGCTCCAGGATTTGGACGGGGATGGGACCCGGGAGAGCGCGATCACCTTCCTGCGTATCCCCAGTATTGAGAAGTCCATTAAAATATTTATCTTTACCCAGATAGGAGAGGAATACCGGGTGTCCGCTGTGGTAGAGGGGGACGGCTCGGCCATCTATTCCATAGACTATGTGGACCTGAACGGCAGCGGATATAAGGAGCTGGTGGTCAACTGGCAGATCAGCACTGGCGTATATCAGCTGGGTGTCTATACTCTGGACGAGCTGATGCTTCCAGTGTCCGGAGGAACGGAGGCTGCGGAGGCCGGCCCCACGGTATGGGGCGCGGCTCCTGCCGAGCGGGCGGAGCTGCTGGCTACTGAACTGCTGCTGACTCGGTGCAGTGCCGCTACGGAGGGCTCCTCCTTCTCCAGTGGTTACCGTCTGCTGGATATTGACCGGGACACCAGGAGCGAGGTAGCAGTGGTCCGTATTGACTCCGCTGGCGTGGGCAGCCATGTGGAGGTCTACGGATGGAGAGATGGAGCCATGGTCAGCTTGGGCAGCGTGCCATTGTCTGCCGGCATCGTGTCCCTGACCCGTATCCGAGCCAATTACCTGGGAGGAGAGTTCTATCCACCGGCTCTCTATGTGACCAGCACCCTTTCCGACGGCCGGCGGGTGATCGATGTGCTCTCCTATCAGAATGGGCGGCTGACCAATCTAACAATGGATCCGCTGACCGGGGTAAGCCGGGAAGTCATGCTGGGCTATACTGAGGTGGACCCCACTGACATCAACGGCGACTATGTGATAGAGCTGCCCTCTCCCAGCCGCCTGCCGGTATACGGAGACAATGCCGCCACCAATTTCTGGCTGATCGACTGGTATCAGTATCAGGAAACAGGGGAGCGGGACCATGTGATGACCACCTATCACAATGTGACTGATTCTTGGTATCTGGTCATCCCACAGGAGTGGGAGGGCAAGATTACCATTTCCCGCAATGACCAGGTCATCGGCCAGCGTGAGGTTATTTTCTCTCTTTGGCAGGGCGAGGATAAGGAGCCTGTGCCCTTCCTAAGCATTTACCGGCTGACCGGGCTGAACCGGGCGGCCCGATCCACACGAGAGGGCCGGTTCGTTCTCCGGGAGGAGGAGAATGTGATTTATTCCGCTGCCTTCTATGACAGCGACTGGGACTGCGGCTTGGACGAGACCAGCCTGCTGGAGTATTTCAGGACGATCCAGGCAGACTGGTATAGCCAGTGACAGACGACGGAGGAAAACAGAGATGAGAAAAATTTTGGTCCTGGAGGACGAGGAGAATATTCGCAGCTTCGTGGTCATCAACTTGAAGCGGGCGGGCTACCAGACGATAGAGGCCGGAACCGGCGAGGAGGCGTTGGCCGCACTGAAGGCCAATCCAGGGATTAAGGTGGCCCTGCTGGATATCATGCTGCCTGACATTGACGGGTTTGAGGTCTGCCGCCGTATCCGGGCCATGGACAACAAAATCGGCATTATCATGCTTACTGCCCGGACCCAGGAGATGGACAAGGTAACCGGGCTTATGACCGGAGCGGATGACTATGTGACCAAGCCCTTCTCCCCGGCGGAGCTTACCGCGCGTGTGGACGCCCTATTTCGCCGTACAGGCGGGGATGAGACGGCGGCCAGCCCTGATGAGATTAGCGATCCCCCCTTTCTGCTCAACACTAGGAACCGGACACTGGAAAAGGATGGGCAGAAGGTAAAGCTGACCCAGGTGGAGTATTCCATCGTCAAGCTGTTTATGGAGAACCCAGGAAAGGCCCTGTCCCGTGAAGAGATCCTGGATACTGTGTGGGGAAAAGACTACTTTGGGGAGCTGAAGATTGTGGACGTGAACATCCGCCGCCTGCGGATCAAGATTGAGGATAACGCCCAAAAACCGGTGTTTGTCAATACGGTCTGGGGCTACGGCTATAAGTGGGGCAGTTAAGCCTGACGGCGTTTGGGCGTTGTCCTCCCCGCTCGACGGGGCCGGCCATAAATTCTTAGGCCCAGGGGGCTGGAGAATTTCCGAAGGCGGAATTTACTTCTGGGTACCTGCTCTATGGGAAAGCAACGCCCCAAAGCCGGTGTTTGTCAATACGGTCTGGGGCTGCGGCTATTCGTAAGGAAGCTGATGCTGAAAAAGAACTGTTGCCACCGCTCCATAAGGGGACAGAAAACGGGAAAGGAGGTGCTCCAGTGGCAAAAAAGATGGAACTTCACGATAAGGGTAAGATAAGAGGCATTCGTCGGCGCTGGCTGCTGAACAGCGTCGGCGTAGTGCTGTTGATTTTAGCTCTGGCCCTGGGCACCTTCATTGCCAGCCTGCGGAGTTACTATTATACAGGCACTACCGACGATCTGATGAGCCGGGCCAGTTCCACGGCGTACAGCTTCCGCAACTATACCAGCAGTGAGTATAGTACCGTGGCCCAGCGCACAGTCAGCGAATACGAGGAAAAGGGGCTGCTGGAGCTCCAGTTCCTGGACGAGACGGGGGCCGTTCTTTATTCAGGAAATGACTTGGCGGCCGGAACTACGCCGGATACGCCGGATATCCAGGGGGCGCTGGAGGATCAGGAGACGACACCGTGGATTGGGCGGGACCCGAGTACGGGGGAGCGCATCGCTGCCGCCTGCAGCCCAGTGGTCTATCAGGGCCATACCGAGGGGCTGATCCGCTATGTCACCTCCATGTCAGGTATCGACCGCCAGTTCATCCTGACAGTGTCCCTCATCACGGTGGTCGCTCTGGCCATTTTTGCCATGGTCTATTTCTCCAATCTCTATTTTGTGCGCTCCATTGTGGAGCCTCTGGCCAGCATCACGGAAACGGCCAGGCTCATTGCGGACGGAAGCTATGGAGTCCAGATCGAGAAGAAATTTGACGACGAGATCGGGGAGCTGACCGACACCATCAACGATATGTCCCTGAAGATACGCCAGTCGGAAAAGACCCAGAGTGAGTTCATCTCCTCGGTGTCCCATGAGCTGCGTACCCCCCTGACCGCCATCACCGGCTGGGCTGAAACCATGCAGAGCGGCGAGCTGCGGGACCCGGAGGATATGAAGAAAGGAATGGAGATCATCCTGTCCGAAGCCAGGCGGCTGACCAATATGGTGGAGGAGCTGCTGGAGTTCTCCCGTATTTCTGACGGCCGCTTTACCCTGTCGGTGGAGCCCCTGGATCTGAAGGCAGAGCTGGAGGACGCGGTGTATACCTATACCGAGTTCTTCCGTAGAGAGGGGATCGCACTGGAGTACACAGACTGCCCGGAGGAAATGCTGCCGATCTCCGGTGACCCCCACCGGCTGCGGCAAGTGTTCTGTAATCTGCTGGACAACGCCGCCAAGCATGGAGGTTCTGGAAAGCGCATTGATGTGTCTATCGCCCGGGAGGGGGAGGAAGCCGTCATCCGCATCCGGGACTATGGACCCGGTATCCCGGAGGGAGAGCTACCATTTATTAAAAATAAATTCTATAAAGGCAGCTCTAAAGCACGGGGTTCCGGTATCGGTCTGGCGGTGTGTGAGGAGATTGTGGTTCGGCATGAGGGACAGCTGTTCATTGGAAATGCCGAAGGGGGAGGGTGCCTGGTGGTCATCCGGCTCCCATTGGACAAATGAGAACATAAGTTCTATTTTACCTTGCTATTTTCGTTCAACTCTGGTACAATATCGGGGAGAATATTCAGAATGGGACGGTGAGACCTCTGGAGAACAGGGGGCGAAACTGCCGGGAGCTCCCCGGACATAGTTGGATATACCTATTCTATCAGTGCCAACATAAGGAGAATCAAATGTCGATTCAGACAGAACAAGAAAGACAAGGGGCTTGCCAAAAGGGTTTTAAGACCATGTGCGGTGGACAGGCTCTGATTGAGGGCATCATGATGCGGGGCCCCAAAAAGCAGTCTGTGGTGGTCCGCCGGCCGGACGGAGAGCTGGAGATACAGGAGAAAGATATTAAGCTGATCCGGGACCGATATCCCATCCTGGGGCTGCCCCTGATCCGCGGCGTGGTCACCTTCTGCGACTCCATGTACAACGGAGTGACTGCCCTGATGTTTTCGGCGGATTTCTACCCTGAGGACGGGGAGGAAGAAGAGCCCTCCAGATTTGAAAATTGGCTCAACGACAGGCTGGGCAGCGAGAAGGCCACCGCGTTCTTCACTACCTTGGCCGTGATTTTGGGCATCGGGATGTCCATTGCCCTGTTTTTTCTGCTGCCCACCCTGCTGGGCACAGCGGTCCGGTTTTTTACCCCGTCTATGCTGGTTCGGAACGTGGCGGAGAGTCTGTTGAAGATCGTAATTTTTGTGGGCTATCTGGCCCTGTGCTCCCGGATGAAGGAGATGAAACGGGTATTCTCCTACCACGGGGCGGAGCACAAGACTATCTTCTGCTATGAGGCTGGGCTGCCCCTTACGGTGGAGAACGTGAGAAAACAGCCGCGGCACCACCCGCGCTGCGGTACCAGCTTCCTGTTTATGGTCATCGCGGTCTCCATTTTAGTGTCCACAGTAGTTTTTGCCATCTGGCCGGTGGAGAATGCCATTTTACGCTTTCTTGCCCACCTGGCGATGCTGCCCCTTATCGTGGGCATCAGCTATGAGTTTAATCGTTGGGCAGGCCGCCATGACGGACCTGTGACCAAGCTCCTTACCGCCCCCGGCCTGTGGCTTCAGAACTTCACTACCTTCGAGCCGGATGACTCCATGATTGAGGTGGGCATCCGGGCCCTGGAGCTGGTCCTGCCGGAGAAGCAGGGGGAGGACGCCTGGTAGCGCCAAAGGAAAGCGGGCTCCGTTTTGATAGGCCGTCTCCGGCCGTTAACGGGAGCCCTGTGCGCCTATGTCCGTATACAAATAAACGGGGAAGGTGATAGTATGGCCACCACCTATAACAATCTGTTTCTGGATACTAGGGCCCGGCTGAAAAAGGCCGGAGTGGAGGGGGCCCAGCTGGAGGCCAGAGAAATCCTGTGCTACGCCTCGGACAAGAGCCGTGAGCAGCTGTACCGAGATATGTCCCTCTATGTGTCCGCCGAGCTGGAGCGCCGGGTAGAGGAGCTGGTCCAGCGCCGTCTGGCTGGGGAGCCGGTGGCCTATATCATCGGCGAGTGGGAGTTCTATGGCCTGCCGCTCAATATCTCCCAGGATGTCCTTATCCCCCGGATGGACACCGAGGTGCTGGCCGAGCGGGGGATTTTGAAGGCACGGGAGGCCGGCGAGGGGGCCAGAGTGCTGGACCTATGCGCCGGGAGCGGCTGTGTGGGGCTGGCGGTGGCCGCCAATGCGCCCAACTGCCGGGTGGTGCTGGCGGAGCTGTCCGAGGGAGCCCTGCGGCTGTGCAAGCAGAATGTCCGCCGCAACGACCTGAACTCCAGAGTCACCTGCTTATCCGTCAACGCGATGGAGCCGCCCAGCTCCGCACTCTGGGATTTTGACGCCATCGTCTGTAACCCCCCCTACATACCTACCGCGGACATTCTGGGTCTGGAACACTCTGTCCGGGACTACGAGCCCCATATGGCTCTGGACGGCGGCGAAGACGGGCTAGACTTTTACCGCTTCATTTCCGCCAAATGGAAATCCGCCCTCCGGTTGGGAGGCACCCTGCTCTTCGAGGTGGGGATCGGCCAGGCACCCGAGGTGGAGGAGATCCTGGCCCGAAACGGCTTTGAGGACATTAAGACCACAGCCGATACCCAGGGGATCTGGCGGGTGGTGGAGGGGACCATCAACAGTTGAGCTAGAACAAGGGGCCGCCCCCCACAAAAAGTACCGTTTATCGGATAGATAAAAGGGTAATATATGGGACAGACAGAGGCCGGCGGCTGAGAGCCGCCGGCGAGAAAGGAAAGATGTACATGGCTGCTAAAAAACCCGTGGTGGAGTCGGCAACTCCCGCGTCTGACAAGAAAAAGGCACTGGAGACCGCTATGGCCCAGATCGAGCGGGCTTATGGCAAGGGCTCTATCATGCGCCTGGGAGAGAATGCCGATGTGGTGGTGGACTCCATCCCTACTGGCTCCCTGTCCCTGGATATCGCCCTAGGCATTGGCGGCGTTCCAAAGGGCCGCATCATCGAGATCTACGGGCCGGAGTCCTCCGGTAAGACCACTCTGGCCCTCCACATTGTGGCCGAGGCTCAGAAACGGGGGGGAGAGGTGGCCTTTATCGACGCGGAGCACGCCTTGGATCCCGGCTATGCCAGGGCCTTGGGGGTGGACATCGACTCCATGCTCATCTCCCAGCCGGACACCGGCGAGCAGGGATTGGAGATCTGCGAGGCTCTGGTCCGCTCCGGAGCCATCGACGTGGTGGTGGTGGACTCCGTGGCCGCTCTGACGCCCCGGGCGGAGATCGAGGGGGACATGGGGGACAGCCATGTGGGCTTACTGGCCCGACTGATGAGCCAGGCCCTGCGTAAGCTGGCCGGCTCCATTTCCAAAACCAACTGTATCGTTATTTTCATCAATCAGCTCCGAGAAAAGGTGGGGGTCATGTACGGCAACCCCGAGGTGACTACCGGCGGTCGGGCGCTGAAATTCTACTCCTCAGTGCGTATCGACGTGCGGCGGGTGGAGGCTCTGAAGAACGGTTCTGAGATCATCGGCAACCGCACCAGAGCCAAGATCGTGAAGAATAAAGTCGCGCCTCCCTTCCGGGAGGCGGAGTTTGACATCCTCTACGGCGAGGGCATCTCCAAGTGGGGCGAGCTGGTGGACCTGGCGGTCAAGCTGGATATCGTCCAGAAGTCCGGCTCCTGGTTTGCCATGGGTGAGCTGCGCCTGGGGCAAGGCCGGGACGCGGTGAAACAGTATCTCCAGGACCACCCGGAGCTGGCCGAGGACATTGAGGCCCAGGTACGGGCCAACGCCTTCAAGCTGATGAGCAAGCAGGCCCAGATTGCCGCCAGGGCCGCCGGGCGGGCGGTGGATGTGGCTGCGGACGATTTCGAGGATGGAGAGGACTAAGTGGTCATCCAGGAGTTGAAGCCCTCCAAGCGGGTCCAGGGCCGGTGGCTGGCTGTGCTGGAGGACGGCTCCATCCTGCGTCTGGGGGAGAACGAAATCATTGATTTTGCCCTCTGCGCCGGGAAGGAGCTGACCGAGGAGGAGGCCGAGGGACTGATGGCCTCTCTCCACCGGAGCGGCCTGAAGGAGAAGGCACTGTCCCTGCTGGCAAGAAAGCCCCAGTCCCGAAAGGAACTGGAGCGAAAGCTGTCCCAGTGGGAGGCCACCCAGGAGGAGGCCGCCGCCATCTGTGAACGGATGGCGGAGCTGGGCTACCTGGACGACGCGGCTTACGCTGCCCAAGTAGTCCGCTACTACTCCGCTAAGGGATACGGGGAGCGGAAGCTGCGGGACGAGCTGTATTGCCGGGGCGTCCCAAGGGAGCTGTGGGAGGATGCCCTCGACCAGGCGCAGGACTCCTCCACGGCCATCGACGCCTTCCTGACCAAAAAGCTGGGGGGCAGGACGCCTGACCGTCAGGAGCTGAAGAAGCTGTCTGACGCCCTGGCCCGCCGGGGCTACCACTGGAGCGAGATCAACGAGGCCCTGGGGCGCTGCGGGGCGGAGGTGGAGCTGGACTAGCTGCAGCAGTCCTCCAGCATGGAGAGCATCAGCTGGGCCCCGGTCTGAAAGCCGTCCCGGTAGCTCTTTAGCTCCGTTCGGGTGAGGACCAGCCGAAGCTGCCGCAGGAACTCTTGGTTGAACTGCTCGCCCATAGCCGGAGCGATGCCCTCCAACTGCTTCTTCAGGCTGGACGGTATGTTCTCAAGGGGGTTGACCGGGGGATCCCGCAGGCTTTCGCCCAGGCAGAGCGCGGAGATATAATCGTACATAAATAAAACACCCTTTCTTACCTTTGAGTAGATTATAGTCTACTAAAAGGTAAATGTCAAGGAGCATTTATGACAAATTCAAATGTGTTCGGCAGCCGTTTGCTTGCATTGAGAAAACGGGCGGGCCTGAATCAAAAGGAACTGGGAGAAGCGATTGGGCTCTCACACAAAGCGATTAGTACGATAGAGAGCGGAGCGCGGGGAACGACCATTGATAAATTGGTTGCTCTTTCCTGCTATTTTCATGTCTCCACAGATTATCTTCTGGGAATTACAGATGACCCTGCCTGGCGGGGGAAATAAATGATAAACGGAGCGATCCTATGACTTATAAAGTAGCGTTTGTGTCTCTGGGCTGCGCCAAGAATCTGGTGAATACCGAGCAGATGATGGCCCTGTGCCGCCAGGCGGGCCACATCGTCACCGGCGATCCAGAGGGGGCCGATGTGGCCGTCCTCAATACCTGCGGCTTCATCGAGTCTGCCAAGAGCGAGGCCATTGACAACATCCTGGAGCTGGCTCAACTGAAGGACCAGGGTAAGCTGAAGAAGCTGTTAGTGGCGGGCTGTCTGAGTCAGCGGTACCCCGACGATATCCGTGCCGAGCTGCCCGAAGTGGATGGGATGCTGGGCACCGGCAGCTACAGCGACGTGGTGGCCGCCGTAGAGGAACTGATGGAGGGGGAGAAGGCGGAGCACTTCGGCAACATCCACCGCACTTATGAGGACGGCGAGCGCATTGTCACCACGCCCCCCTACACCGCCTATCTAAAGATCGCCGAGGGGTGCAGCAATGGCTGTGCCTTCTGTATCATCCCGAAACTCCGTGGTCGCTATCGCAGCCGTACCGTAGCGTCGTTGGTGGCTGAGGCCAAAAAGCTGGCCGCCTCCGGGGTGAAGGAACTCATCGTCATTGCCCAGGACATTACCCGGTATGGCTTGGACCTGGAGGAGAAAGCCACTTTGGCCCAGCTGTTGAAGGAGCTGTGCCGGCTGGACTTCCACTGGATCCGACTCCACTACCTCTATCCTGAGGCCGTCACCGATGAGCTTATCCAGGTCATCGTCTCTGAACCCAAGATACTCCACTATCTGGACATCCCCATCCAGCACTGCAACGACAACATTTTGAAGGCCATGCGCCGCCGAAACACCAAGGCGGAGATACGGGCCCTCTTCGCCAAGCTGCGGGCGGCGATGCCGGACGTGGTCATCCGTACTTCCCTAATCTGCGGCCTGCCTGGAGAGGGGGAGGAGGAGTTCGAGGAGCTGTGTGCTTTCCTGCGGGAGGAAAAGATCCAGCGGGCCGGTGTGTTTCAGTTCTCCCCCGAGGAAGGCACTCTGGCCGCCGCCATGGAGGACCAGGTGGATGGAGAGGTAGCCGCCCGCCGGGTAGAGCTGGTGGTGGACCTCCAGTCCCGGATCATGGACTCGTACAACGAAGAACGCCTGGGAACAGTGATGGAAGTGCTGTGCGAGGGCTTTGACAGTCAGGCCGGCTGTTACGCCGGGCGCACCTATGCCGACTCGGTGGATATCGACGGCCATGTGTATTTTACCGCCGCCGGGCTGGTGCCCGCGGGGGAATTTGTCAAGGTGCGTATCACCGGCGTGTCTGATGGAGATTTGACCGGCGAAATTGAGGACTGATACAAACGCGGCGCTGGATGAAGCGTGATTTTGGCTGACGCAGAATCAAAGTGAGATTTTATGTTGAATCCAGCTTTGTCCAGTGCTGATAATGTGCTATGATAACATATATGTGATCTGGGTGTCCTTGCTCGATAATAAGCTGTTCCAGCTCTTGAAACAAAAGGGCCTGAAAAAATATGTCATTAGAAAAGATAAAGCGGCTGAGGTGTCTGATCTGGAGACTATACACACGGAAAAAGGTCTATGTGGAATCCCGCGTCATTGAATACCTCTGCGCTTACCTGGATGACCAATTCGAGGACAT
Organism: Flintibacter sp. HCN-6482; assembly: GCF_037892565.1. Classification (NCBI taxonomy): domain Bacteria; kingdom Bacillati; phylum Bacillota; class Clostridia; order Eubacteriales; genus Flintibacter; species Flintibacter sp. HCN-6482. Next base: position 459,511 of record NZ_JBBKBK010000002.1, read on the forward strand.
TGATAGAGTATGTTCCGGAAAAAGAGGAGAAACGATAAGATGAATACCGCCAACAAGCTGACTTTGCTGCGGGTCGTTATGATCCCGCTGTTCCTGCTGGTCCTCTATCTGGATGTGCCTGGGGCGAACTATTGGGCCTTGGCCATTTTTGTGATTGCCAGCCTCACCGATACCCTGGACGGCTATATCGCTCGCCACTATAACCAGACCACTGACTTTGGAAAGTTTATGGACCCTCTGGCGGACAAATGTCTGGTCACCGCCGCCATGCTCTGGTTTGTAGAGATTGGCCAGATGCCCGGCTGGGCGCTGCTGGTGGTCATCATCCGGGAATTCGGGGTGTCTGGCCTGCGTATGGTGGCCGCTGACAAAGGCAGAGTCATCGCCGCCGGCTGGTCCGGCAAGGTAAAGACCGCCTCCACTATGGTGTGCATCGTGCTGATGCTGTTGCCCATCGCCCCCTGGGTCAACAATATCTGTGTGGCTGTCATCGTGCTGGCTACCATCTATTCCGGCGTGGAATACTTTATGAAGAACCTGGACGTATTGGCCGATGTGAAATAGACCAGTAATACGGAGGAAGCGGCTATGTCGGAAAAAGCGGTGCGGTCCCCTGTCAGAGATATCCTGTTCCGCCTGGTCCTGGTGACGCTGGCGTCGCTTATCATCGCCGTCAATATGAAAAGCTTTGTCCAGGCCGGCGACCTGTTTCCCGGCGGCTTTACGGGGCTTGCCCGTCTGACCCAGCGCGCGGCTTGGGAGTTTTGGGGAGTAGACATCCCCTTCTCGCCAGTATATCTGCTGCTCAATGCGGTGCCCGCCGCTATTAGCTTCAGGTTTGTGGGAAAGAAGTTTACCCTCTATTCCTGTCAGTGTATTGTCCTGGTCAGCATTTTCACTGACCTGGTGCCTACCATCCCCATTACAGAGGACCTGCTGCTGATCTGTGTGTTCGGCGGCTTGATCACCGGTTTCGCGGTCAGCCTCTGCCTGCGGGCCAGAGCCACCAGCGGAGGTACTGATTTTATTGCTATCGCCCTGTCCGAACGGAAGAATATCGATGCCTGGAACTATATTCTGGCGGGCAATGCGGTGATGCTGACGGTGGCCGGACTGCTTTTCGGATGGGAGCGGGCCCTGTATTCCATCATTTTCCAGTTTACCAGCACTCAGACCATCCGTCTGCTGGACCCGGACAGCGGCCGGGCCACCCTGTTTATCGTCACGGGACGGGAAACGGTGGGGGGCGTGTGTGCCCAGATACAGGATACCCACCATACCGCTACTTTGATCGAGGGGGTTGGCCTGTACAATGGGGAGCCCTGCGTCATGATTTATACGGTGGTCAGCGTGGGAGAAAGCAAGGGCCTGGTCCGTAAGGTACGTCAGGCCGACCCCAAAGCCTTTGTCAATGTCATTCGGACTGAACGGGTCCACGGGAAGTTCTATCGAAGGCCAAGGGATTGAAAAAGAAAGGGCGCTGTGTGCCGCGGCACACAGCGCCCTTTGATATATCCGGTCAAAATAGACAAAAGGAAGAGAAGAAGCTGATTTGCAGATGTTGACCCGTAGTGGGGGCCTCATCTGGGAAAATCGGGAAAAAAAGGGGCCTGTCCCTATCTATGCTTCAGATTTTCACGGAGCAGGATCTGATCGCTGCTCTGATACTCCTTGGCATACCGGCCGGGCGTGACCCCGGTGAGATGGCCAAAGGTGCGGATGAAATGAGAGTTGTCTGAGAAGCCGGACAACTCCCCGGCCTGCTGGACGCTGGTGCCCTCCTGGAGAAGCTGGCGGGCCCGCAGTACCCGGCTGTAGATGATATATTCCATTACGGAGAAGCCAGTGGCCGCCTTGAAGACGCGGCATAGATAGTGTTTGCTGATGAAAAACTGGCTGGCGATCTGATCCAGGGACAGGGGCTCGGACAGGTTGTCCAGGATATAATCTAGAATGGGGGCCACCCGGAGGAAGTCCTTGTTGTGGATGGCCTCTCCGGCAGTGGCGGCATTCAAGGTAGGAGCTACCCGAATCAGCAGATTGAGCAGGGCCACCATTTGATGGATGTCGCTGCCGAAGGAACCGTCGTTTTTATTGCGCTCCAGGGCCTGGAACAGCTCGATGATCTCGGTCATCTGCATACCGTTCAGGTTAGCCCGGCGGAAGGAGTCGTGGGTGAGCTGGGTGAAATCGGTTTGAACGGTGGACAGTTGCATCAGGGATTTACGGCTGATGTGGAGGACATACCTGGCGTGCGCCCCGGTGGCCATGGTCCGGTGGAGGGTGTTCTCCCCAATGAGGTACAGGGTGCCCCGGCGAAGGGGGTACACCTGGTCGTTGACAAAGATGTTGCCGGGGCTGGTCAGAGGGAGGAGGAGTTCGAAGTGGTCATGAAAATGGAGCCGGCTCATGTTCCAGGTGTCGTTGTGGTTGAGCTGCAGATGAAACTCCACATTGGTCATACGGCAAACCTCCGTTTGTATGGCTCATTTCTCAGGGCAAAGCGCCCCTGGAAGGCCCCCCGGCCGGCGTGGGGGAGAGGGCCAGGAGCATTATAGCACAGCAGGCGAAGATATGCAAACTTTTTGATAAATTAAAGATAGACCTCTTGTGTCAGTTGTGTTAAAATAATAGCCGATATAGAGCGCATATCAGTACCTTGAAAATTTGAGAAAAAGAAGCGAATGAAAAAATCTTTTGTAATGGGGGTTTTACCATGAACAAAGTGTATTCCTTGCATGACGCCGTGGCGAAATTCGTCGAGAACGGAGATTGTATCTGCTTCGGCGGCTTCACCACCAACCGCAAGCCCTATGCCGCTGTGAGTGAGATCCTGCGCCAGGGTCAGAAGGACTTTACTGTCTGGGCCGGCCCCGCCGGCGGTGATTGGGATATGATGATTGGCGAGGGCCGCGTCAAAGCGTACATCAACTGCTACACCGCCAACTCCGGCTATACCAATGTCTCCCGTCGTTTCCGTGCTGCCATCGAGAAGGGCGAACTGACCTATGAGGACTATTCCCAGGACGTCCTGATGCTCCAGCTCCACGCCGCCTCCCTGGGCCTGCCCTTCCTGCCTGTCCGTCTGATGCAGGGCTCCGGCCTGATGAAATACTGGGGCATCAGCGAGGAGCAGCGCAAGACCATGGACAAGGTAGACGACCTGAAGTGCGTCGAGATCGAAAATCCCTTCAAGCCTGGCGAGAAGGTGGTGGCCGTCCCTGTGCCCAAGCTGGACACCGCCATCATCCACGTGCAGAAGGCCAGCCCCGACGGCACCTGTATCGTCGAGGGCGACGAGTTCCACGATGTGGATATCGCCGTGGCTGCCCGCAAGGTCATTGTCACCTGTGAGGAGCTGGTCAGCGACGAGTATATCCGCCGCGACCCCACTCTGACCCGTATATTCGGTGAATGTGTCTCCGCCGTAGTCCACGCCCCTTATGGAGCCTGGCCCTCTCAGTGCTATAACTACTATGACAACGACTCCCATGCTTTGAAGGAGTATGACAAGGCATCTAAGTACCAGGATGCCGAGGACGCCAAGGCCCAGCTGGCCAAGGCCGCCGCCAAGGCTGAGAAGGCCGCCGCCGCCAAGCCTGAGGATGAGAAGCTGGCCGAGGCTGCCGCCAAGGCCAAGAAGGCCGCTGACGATGCCGCCGCCGGCATCGCCATCCCTGAGACCTTTAAGGACTATGTAGACAAGTGGGTTTACTCCGTCAAGGACCACGATGAGTTGCTGGATAAGGTGGGCGGTTCCCGTTTGATGCGGTTGAAGAACGAGCCCCATCTGGGCTACTCCACCAGACACTAAGAACAGGGAGGTACATAGACATGGCTGATTATACCAAGTATACCAAGCAGGAGATGCAGGCTTACGCCATCGCCAAGAACATCAAAGAGAACCAGATCGTCATTGTGGGCACCGGTCTTCCACTGATCGGCGCCTCCCTTGCCAAGCGGGTGGTATGCCCCTCCTGCCACCCCATCGTGGAGAGCGGGCTGATGGACTGTTCCCCTGTGGAGGTCCCCCGCTCTGTGGGTGACAACCGCTTTATGGCTCACTGCGCTGTCCAGTGGCCCAACGTGCGCTTCATCGGGTTTGAGGCCAACGAGTGGCTCCACGACGAGGACCGGCTCATCGCCTTTATCGGCGGCGCCCAGATCGACCCCTATGGCAATGTGAACTCCACCTGTATCTACGGCAAGGGTGACTACATCAAGCCCCAGACCCGGTTTACCGGCTCCGGCGGCGCCAACGGCATCGCCACCTACTGCAACACCATCATTATGATGCAGCACCAGAAGCGCCGCTTTATGGAGAAGATCGACTACATTACCTCCTGCGGCTGGATGGATGGCCCCGGCGGCCGCGAGCGCGCCGGCCTGCCTGGCAACCGCGGCCCCCAGATGGTGGTCACCGACCTGGGCATTATGAAGTTCGATGAGGAGACCAAGCGGATGTACCTGGCCTACTACTATCCCTTCTCCTCCCCTGAGATGGTTCAGGAGAACACCGGCTTCGAGGTGGATGTGTCCCGCGCCCAGCTCTTTGAGGGCCCCTCTCCCGAGATCATCAAGGTCATCCGCGAGGAGATTGATCCCGGTCAGGCCTTTATTAAAGTTCCCAAGGAGTAAAAAAATAAGTTGCTGATGGGAAGAAATGCTTTCTTTCGGACCGTGTTCCCCTGCCTGTACTGCCGCCGACACAAGTGTTGATCGGGGGCGTCGGCGACCCAATACAATTTATGGTCGCCTGGGTGGCACGGCGCGCATCAGAGATGATACGATATAAAAGGAGGAAATTACATTGGGTAACTATTCCATGCCCCGCTATTTCCAGAACATGCCTGTGGTGGGCAAGCCTGTTAAGGTCAACGCCGAGAACGTGGCCGAGCTGAGGGCCATCGAGGACGACATCCACGCCCATATTGTAGACGCCCTGTCTGCCGGCAAGGCGGACGAGGACATGAACGCCAAGGGACAGCTCACCGCTATGCAGCGTGTCGCGCTGCTGGTGGACGCCGGCACCTGGTGCCCCCTGAACAGCCTGTACAACCCCGAGCACAACAAAAACGGCTCTACCTCCATCGTAAAGGGCCTGGGCCGGGTCAACGGCAAGTGGTGCTGCATCATCGCTTCCGATAACAAGAAGCACGCCGGTACCTGGGTTCCCGGTCAGGCGGATAACCTGCTCCGTGGCTCTGATACTGCCAAGCGGCTGCGCATCCCTCTGATCTATCTGCTGGAGTGCGCTGGTGTGGAGCTGGACAAGCAGGAGAAGGTGTACCCCAACCGCCGGGGCGGCGGCACCCCCTTCTACCGCAACTCTGAGCTGAACCAGATGGGTATTCCCGTTATCGTAGGCATTCACGGCACCAACCCCGCCGGCGGCGGCTACCACTCCATCTCTCCCACCGTGTTGATCGCCCATGAGAAGGCCAATATGGCCGTAGGCGGCGCCGGTATCGTAGGCGGCATGAATCCCAAGCCCCATGTGGATATGGAGGCCGCTCTGGCCCAGATCGAGGCCACCAAGGGCCTGCGTGCCGATCCTCCCGGATCCGTCTCCATCCACTACGGTCAGACCGGCTTCTTCCGCGAGGTGTACGCCGATCAGGAGGGGGTCATCGCCGGTATCAAGAAGTATGTGGATATGCTGCCCACCTTCGACCTGGAGTTCTTCCGTGTGGACGCGCCCCAGTCCCCCGCCATGTCCGATATCGAGCTGTACGACCTGGTGCTGAACAACAAGAACCGTCCCTATGATATGTACTCTGTCATCGGCCGCCTGTTTGACGGCAGCCAGTTCATGGAGTACAAGAAGGGCTACGGCCCCGAGATGATCACCGGCATCGCCAAGGTGGACGGCCTGCTGGTGGGCGTGGTGGCCAATCAGCAGGGCGTGTTCCCCAACTACCCTGAGTATAAAGTGGCCAAATACGGCCAGTCTATGGGCGCGGGCGGCAAGCTGTACCGCCAGGGGCTGATCAAGATGAACGAGTTTGTCACCCTGTGTGCCCGTGACCGCCTGCCTATGATCTGGATTCAGGATACCACCGGCATCGACGTGGGTGACGACGCCGAGGTGGCCGAGCTGCTGGGCCTGGGCCAGTCCCTGATCTACTCCATCCAGAGCAGCAAGCTGCCCATGATGGAGATTACCCTGCGCCGCGGCACCGCCGCCGCCCACTATGTCCTGGGTGGGCCCCAGGGCAACGACAACAACGCCTTCTCCCTGGGCACCGCCGCCACCGAGATCAACGTCATGAACGGCAAGACCGCTGCCAACGCCATGTACACCGGCCGTCTGGCCAAGGACCAGAAGGCGGGCAAGGATCTGCAGCCCACCATCGACAAGATGAACGCCTTGATCGACGACTACGATGTCAAGTCCAAGCCCCTGTTCTGCGCCCAGGCCGGTCTGGTGGACGAGGTGGTGGACCTGCCCATGATGCGCAACTACATCGTGGCCTTCACCGACTCCTGCTATCAGAATCCTGAGAGCATTTGCCCCTTCCACCAGATGCTGCTGCCCCGGACCATCAAGGACTACGACGAGGGCCACCGGTGATCTGACACCTGCGCTATCATCCGGCCGGGGAGCTGCCCAGCCGGCAGGTCCCCGGATGCGGGTGTGGATGGGATCGATGGGGGAGCGGCCTTTTTGCCGCGCTGCGATCCGGCCGATCTAAGCAATACAAGGAGAAATTGACCGTATGAGTATCTATACCCTTGGGATCGATATCGGTTCCACCGCTTCCAAATGCATTATGCTGGCCGATGGCAAAGACATCGTCGCCAAGTCCCTGATTCCCGTGGGTGCCGGCACCAGCGGGCCCCAGCGGGCTATCTCCCAGGTGCTGGAGAACGCGGGCAAGGCACGGGAGGAGATGAGCTATATCCTGGCTACCGGCTATGGCCGCAACTCCCTGGAGGAGTTTGCCAATCAACAGATGAGCGAGTTGAGCTGCCACGCCAAAGGGGCCTCCTTCCTTTTCCCTGAGGTCCGCACGGTTATCGACATCGGCGGCCAGGATGTAAAGGTCCTCCAGATTGAGAACGGCGTGATGACCAACTTCGTTATGAATGACAAGTGCGCCGCTGGCACCGGCCGGTTCTTGGACGTCATGGCCCGAGTGCTGGAGGTGAAGGTGGAGGATTTGGGCACTCTGGGCGCCCAGTCCACCAAAAACGTGGGCATCAGCTCCACCTGCACGGTTTTCGCCGAGAGTGAGGTCATCAGCCAACTGGCTCAGGACACGGATAAGCGGGATATCATCAACGGCATCCACCACTCTGTGGCCAACCGGGTGGCCGGTTTGGCCCACCGGGTGGGCATTAGGGACCAGGTAGTTATGACCGGAGGCGTGGCCCAGAACATCGGCATCGTCAGTGCTCTGGAGGAGCAGCTGGGCCACACCATCCATACCTCGCCTCTGACCCAGTATAACGGCGCCCTGGGCGCCGCCCTGTTTGCCTATCAGAAGTATCTGAAGGAGCAGAAGGGATGAAACAGATCTTCTTTGGAATCGCGCTGATTTTGTTTGCGCTGGTCTTACTGCTGTCGGAGATATGGCTCCCAATTGTGGGAGACCTGATGAGCAGGGGAGAGTTTGCGGTTTTGATAGCGGTCATCGGTCTGGTGATTGCCGGAATTGGCGCATTCAAAGAGAAGTAACGCAGTATGGCCGCTGTCTCGGCGGCCGATTGCAAAATTGATTTTCCGGTAAGGAGGAATTTACAATGGCTAAAGAAGTAAGTCCTGGCGTAAAGGCTCTGCGTAAGGTCGTTGAGGACGTCTACGCCGACGCCCGTGTGGCCAAGAAAGAGGGCAAGCTGGTGGGCTGGTCCAGCTCCAAGTTCCCCTGTGAGCTGGCCGCCGCCTTTGACCTGAACGTAATGTACCCTGAAAACCAGGCCGCCGGTATCGCCGCCAACCGGGACGGCGAGATCATGTGTCAGGCCGCCGAGGACCTGGGTTTTGACAACGACATCTGCGGCTACGCCCGTATTAGCCTGGCCTATGCCGCCGGCAAGCGCGCCAGCCGCAAATTTGACCCTGAAACGCTGGAGTTTGTCATCAACCCCAACAGCGGAAAGCCCCTGAAGGACGAGAACGGCAAGGTGGTCATCGACCCTGAGACTGGCAAGCCCAAGAAGGATCCCAAAACCATGCAGCCTTACACCGTGCTGGATGACATCTATGAGATCGAGGCTCTGCCTGAAACCACCGAGAAGGAGATCGCCTATAAGAACTTCCGCCGGGAGGCCATCAAGCCTTACCGCCAGATGCGCATGCCTCAGCCCGACTTTGTGCTGTGCTGCAACAACATCTGCAACTGCATGACCAAGTGGTATGAGAATATTGCCCGTATGTGCGATATCCCACTGATCATGATCGATATCCCCTATAACAATACGGTAGAAGTAGACGATACCTATGTGGCCTATATCCGCGGCCAGTTTGACAACGCTATTCATGACCTGGAGAAGCTGACCGGCAAAAAGTTTGACGAGAAGAAGTTTGACGAAGCCTGCGCCAACGCCAATCGGACCGCCAAGGCCTGGCTGAAGGTGTGCGACTATCTGCAGTACAAGCCCGCTCCTTACTCCGGCTTCGACCTGTTCAACCACATGGCCGACGTTGTGACCGCCCGCGGCCGTGTGGAGGCTGCCGAGGCTTTTGAGCAGCTCTCCCGCGATTTGGATGAGGCCATCAAGGAGGGTAAGTCTACAACGCCCTTCCCGGAGCAGTACCGCGTCATGTTCGAGGGTATCCCCTGCTGGCCCAAGCTGCCCTCCCTGTTCAAGCCCTTGAAGGAGCATGGTGTCAACGTCACCGCCGTTGTGTACGCCCCCGCTTTCGGCTTCGTGTACAATAACATGGACGAGATGGTCCGCGCCTACTGCAAGGCCCCCAACTCTGTGTGTATCGAGCAGGGCGTGGATTGGCGTGAGGGCATCTGCCGGGACAACAAGGTGGACGGCGTGCTGGTCCACTATAACCGTTCCTGCAAGCCCTGGTCCGGTTACATGGCCGAGATGCAGCGCCGCTTTACTAAGGATCTGGGTGTGCCCTGCGCCGGCTTTGACGGCGACCAGGCCGATCCCCGTAACTTCAACGAGGCCCAGTATGAGACCCGTGTCCAGGGCCTGGTAGAGGCCATGGAGGCTAACAAAGCTGCGAAGGAGGCTGCTGAGAAATGAGCATCGAGGTACTGCTGAATCAGTTTAAGGAGGCCTCCGACCACCCCTATCGTCGGATCAAGGCCTATAAGGAGCAGGGTAAGAAGGTCATCGGCGTCCTGCCCTATTACGCCCCTGAGGAGCTGGTCTATGCCGCTGGGATGGTGCCCATGGGCATCTGGGGCAGCAACAGCAAGACCATCGCCCAGGCCAAGGAGTATTGTGCCACCTTCTACTGCACCATCGCCCAGTTGGCGCTGGAGATGCTGCTGGATGGCACACTGGACGACCTGGACGGCCTGATTACCCCCACCATTTGTGACACCCTGCGCCCCATGAGCCAGAACTTCCGGGTGGCTATGGAGGGCAAGCTGCCCTGCATTTTCCTGGCCCACCCTCAGCACCGCAAGCCCGCTTTCGGTCTGCAGTTCTGCGTGGACCAGTACACTCATGTGAAGAACGAGTTAGAGAAGATCTCCGGCGCTCCTATTACGGACGAGGCGTTGCGGAATGCTATCAAGGTGTATAACCGCAGCCGGGCCGCCCGCAGGGAGTTTGCCAAGCTGGCCGGCCAGCACCCTGATGTAATCTCCGCTGTCAACCGTTCCGCAGTCTTCCGCTCCTCTTGGTTCATGCTGAAGGATGAGCACACCGATCTGCTGGAGCGGCTGAACGCGGAGCTGTCCAAGCTGCCCGCCTGCAACTGGAAGGGTAAGAAGGTGGTCACCTCCGGCATCATCTGCGACAACCCCAAGCTGTTGCAAATCTTTGACGACAATAAGATCGCCATTGTCGCCGACGATGTGGCCCATGAGAGCCGTCCCTGTCTGGTGGACGCTGCTGAGACCGGCGACCCCATGATGGCGCTGGCCCAGCAGTTCGCTGATCAGGACTACGACGTGCTGCTGTACGATGAGCACTCTAACCAGAACCGCCGTGGCGAGTTTGTGGTCAAGCTGGTCAAGGACTCCGGCGCTCAGGGTCTGGTCCTGTTCATGCAGCAGTTCTGCGACCCCGAGGAGATGGAGTATCCCTACCTGAAGAAAGCTCTGGATGGGGCGGGCATCCCCCACATCAAGCTGGGTGTGGACCAGCAGATGCGGGACTTTGGCCAGGCCAGCACCGCGATCCAGGCATTTGCCGACGTGCTGTAAAGTTTCTATATAGATATTTTTATCTCATTTACCCGGACCTTGACATAAGACGGATAAAACTGGTATAATATCCACGATTTTAAGTTCTCTCCCGCCTCTAAAACAGGCGGGAGAGAACCATAAGCCGTGAATACTGGAGTAGAAATACCCGTGTCAGTATTTAAGCGGCCGATTAATAAATTGTAAAGGGGAAAACAAGCTATGAACTACAACGTTACAGTGAACGGCAAGGTTTACAGCGTGACCGTGGAGAAAACTGGCGCCGCCGCTCCCGCGGCCGTTGCTCCTGCCGCCGCCCCTGTGGCTGCCGCTCCCGTGGCCGCCCCTGTGGCTGCTCCTGCCGCCGCTCCCGCTCCCGCCGCTACGCCTGCTCCCGCTGCGGCTCCTGCCGCCACCGTGGCCGCCGGTGAGACGGCAGTCAAGAGCCCCATGCCTGGCAACATTTTTAAGGTGGAGTGCTCTGTGGGCCAGTCCGTGAAGGCAGGCGATGTCCTGGTGGTTCTGGAGGCCATGAAGATGGAAATTGAGGTTTCCGCACCTGTGGATGGTACGGTCAAGGCTGTTTCTGCTGTGGTAGGCACCGCTGTCAATACGGACGATCTGCTGGTCACTCTGGGTTAAGGGAGGACTATGATCTATGCCTAATGCAGATATCGCAATCCTGAATCCATTTGAACCGCTTTCAGTCCCGGAGGCGCTAATGGTCGCCGTTTGTGGTCTGCTTGTGGTATTCCTGATGCTGGCCATCCTGATGCTGGTTATCATGGTTATTTCCAAGATCGTGAACGCCATCGAGGGAAAGTCTGCCGCTCCCGCTCCGCAAAAGAAAGCCGCCCCCGCGCCCGCCCCGGCGGCTGCGCCTGCCGCACCGGCTGTGGATGAGGGTGAGCTGGTTGCGGTTATGATGGCTGCGGTTGCTGAGGAGTCCGGGATGGCGCCCAACTCCTTCCGCATCACCAATATTGCCGCCGCCCCTGCGGCTCCTGCCGCGGCTGCCCCTGTGGCTGCCGCCCCTGCTCCCGCCGCTACGCCTGCTCCGGCCGCGGTTCCGACCGCAGCCGCCCCCGTTGCGGTGGCGGCTGGTGAGACAGCGGTCAAGAGCCCTATGCCCGGCAACATCTTTAAGGTAGAGTGCTCCGTAGGCCAGTCCGTAAAGGCAGGCGATGTCCTGGTGGTTCTGGAGGCCATGAAGATGGAAATCGAAGTTTCCGCCCCTGCGGACGGCACCGTCAAGTCCGTTTCCGCTGTGGTGGGTACCGCTGTCAATACCGATGACCTGTTGGTCACCATCGGTTGAAAGGAGGGGTAAAGTATGAATTTTGTTACGGAAGTTTTGACTAAGATCATGCAGGGTTCTGGCTTTGCCGCTCTGGATTGGAAAACCGCGCTCATGCTGTTTATTGCCTGTGTCCTGCTATATATGGGCATTGGCAAGGGCTTCGAGCCTTTGTTGCTGGTTCCCATCGCCTTTGGTATGCTGCTGGCTAACCTGCCGGTCACCGGGCTGTTCAACGAGCCCGTCTATGATGCCGCCACCCACAGCGGAACGGTGGGCTTTATGTGGGTGCTCTATCAGGGCGTCCAATACGCCATATACCCATCCATTATCTTTATGGGTATTGGCGCTATGACGGATTTTGGCCCTCTGCTGGCCAACCCCGTATCTCTGATGCTGGGCGCCGCCGCCCAGTTGGGTATCTTTGCGGCCTTCCTGATGGCTTTGGCTCTGGGTCCCATTACCAACGGCCTGATCAGCTTTACTCCCGCTGACGCGGCCGCTATCGGCGTGATCGGCGGTGCTGATGGCCCGACGGCCATTCTGACGGCGTCGAAGCTGTCTGTGAATCTGCTGCCGGCGATTGCCATTGCGGCTTATTCCTACATGGCTCTGATACCTCTGATCCAGCCTCCGCTGATGAAGCTGATGACCACCAAGAAGATGCGTCAGGTCAAGATGAGCCAGCTTCGTGTGGTTTCCAAGACGGAGAAGATTATCTTCCCCATCGCTGTAACCATCTTCGTGGTGCTGTTGATCCCCGATACAGCTCCTCTGATCGGTATGCTGATGCTGGGTAACTTGTTCCGTGAGTGCGGCGTCACCGAGCGCCTGTCCGATACTGCTCAGAATGCTCTGATCAACATCGTGACCATTCCTCTGGGACTGTCTGTGGGCTTTAAAGCCACTGCTGATCAGTTCCTGACTCCCCAGACTCTGGGTATCGTTGCTCTGGGCTTGACTGCCTTCCTGCTGTCTACCGCTGGCGGTCTGTTGCTGGGAGACTTGATGTATGTCCTGACTGGCGGTAAAGTCAACCCCTTGATTGGCTCAGCTGGTGTATCTGCGGTGCCTATGGCCGCCCGTGTTTCCCAGGTCGTCGGCCAGAAGGAGAATCCCACGAACTTCCTGCTCATGCACGCTATGGGCCCCAACGTGGCCGGTGTTATCGGCTCCGCTTGCGCTGCTGGCTTTATGATCAAGGTATTCGGTGGCTGATCCTCTGTTTGATAAGCAGGGCGGCCCCACGGCAAACGCCGTGGGGCCGCTTTATTTTAAAAATAATTCCGAAGGCCAAGGTAATTTGGAAGAAAAAATTATGAGTGTAAAGAAAAAAAGAAATTAGTCAAAAAATTTGAATAAAATGGTTGCATTTTAAATCTGACTGTGCTATAATAACCAAGCTGTCAAGAGGAAATCCTCTTTGCGGTATGCGGCTGTAGCTCAGTTGGATAGAGTGACTGGCTACGAACCAGTAGGTCGGGGGTTCGAATCCCTTCAGCCGTACCACGTCGGAGCAAGCTATAATGGCTTGCTCCGACTTTTTTAAAGTCAAAGCGCACCTAAATAGTTGCTTCTCATCTTCAGATAGAACTCTTGGTTGTTGAGGTGCTTTAGGGCCGCCGATTTGTGGCGCTCTTATTTTATTGAGCAGCAATATCAATTTTAACTATTTTTTACGTCGAAGTAAGTAAGTCTTGCTTCGGCGTCTTTTTTATTGCATCTAAAAATTTTATTCAACTATTGTATGGACTACTTCTTAGGTTTTTCTGTGTTTCCGCCGGAAGGGCGGTTTGTACTTTTGGAGCATTAAATACTCAGAAATAGGTTGAGCCAATCTGAGTAAGTTATCTTTTTTGCATTTAGCATTCGAACCACACACTAGATTAAGATTTTGCTTTCTTAAACTATAAAGAGTGCGGTTTCTTTCAATTAATTGTTTGGTTTTCATTCAAAAGAGTTTATATGAAATAGATCTGTTGAATATAAAACTTCTTATCAGCCACTGAGTGAGTCTGTCAAAAAAGGACCATAAAAATTGTATAAAATAAACAAAATTTTAATGAAAAGAATACAGCATTTCTAAAAAGAGGTTATTGCCATACAACTTTATAAAAATTTGTTTTAAATCTGTTGATTCAAAAAATCCACCATGATATATTGAGGACAACAGGTGTGGTGGTCACACACCCCAATTCTGGAAAATTTGTGAAAAAGGAGAATGAATCATGAAAAAGCGTTTACTTAGCTTATCTCTTGCTCTTGCAATGGCCGTTGGTCTGCTGGCTGGCTGCGGCGACAGTGGAAAAAACACCGGAACCAATGACGGAAGCTCTAGCAATTCTAGTACAAGCACCAGCACCCCCTCCACTACTGTCAAGAAGTCCAGCTGGAAGGTGACCTGCCCCTGGGCCCCCTCCGGTGTAGCGGCTATGGTGAGCCAGAAGGCCGCCTCTAAGTCCACTGAGTATTCCGACGCGATCACTCTGGTCGCCGAGGCAATTAAGGGCGATGCCGCCACTGTCAATACCTGGGTCATGGACACCAAGGCCAATGATCCCGAGCTGGTATTTGTGGGCGAGGGCCTGCTGTCTATTACCTCCATCATCGATCCTGCCAAAATGAAGTTTACCGCTGAGGACTTTGCCTATGTGGAAAACCTCTACTCCTCCATCTTTGTGCTCTCCGCCTCCGCTGATTTGAATATCAAGACCATCGCCGACCTGGAGGCCTATGTAGCCGCCGGCAATGAGATCAGTGTGGCTGTCAACGGCGCCACCAGCTCTGAGGCATTCCTGGCCGCAGCCCTGTTCGGAAAGATGGGCGCCGGTGACAAGCTGAAGCTGACTCCCTATCAGTCCGCCGCCGAGGCCGCTCAGGCTGTGGCCAAGGGCGAGACCCAGTTTGCCGTCTCCCACCAGTCCCAAATTCTGGAGACCTATCAGCAGGGCGGCGTGACCATCCCCTGCGCCTTTGATGAGAAGGCTCTGGAGCATGGACCCTTCGCGGGCGTGGAGGGCGTCGGTGAGAAGGGCTATCCCTACTTTCGCAACCGCTGCTTCATCATGGCCCGTGCTGGTACGGACGAGGCCACTGTAGCTGCTCTGAAGGAGCTGTATGGCAAGATCCTGGCCGATGAGGAAGTTGCCGCCTGGCTGCAGGATACCATGCTGCTGGAGGTTGACCCCATGTCCCAGGAGGATGTGGACGCCCATGTGGAGAATGTAAAGAACATCGTCAACGAGTACAAGGATATCGTTGCCGGCTGATCCTGACCAACCACAATAACTGGGGAATGGGATGGGGAAATATCCCACCCATTCCCCGGTTTTATGTGTGTGCAGACTGAGGAGGTTTTTATTCGGATGAAAAACTGGATCAATCGATTCCATGCCCGTCTGGACGCATGGGGAGAAAAGCTCTGTGAAAAAGAGATCCGCATCCCTGTGGACTTGACGGTGGGAATTCTCTTTTTTCTCTTTGCGCTGGCAATCCTGTTCGTTATGCCCCAGCAGGTGATCGTGTCGGACAAGGACGTAGTGAATGGCCGCGCCTTCCCCACCCTGCTGATGGTCGTGATGATGATTTGCTGCGGGATGCTGATCGTCAAGGAGCTGTATAAGCTCTTTACCAAGCAGCCCCTCAACTGGAAGGTGATCAACCTCCAGACCGAGCTGAAAGCATTGGCTATCCTGACCATTCTGGTTATCACCTATCTGCTGTGCCGCTTCACCGACTTGTTTGTGGTGGGCGCTGTGTTCTGCTGTCTGGGCTTTTTGGTCTATTTCCGCTGCAAAAAGCCCTCTTATTATGTGATCACCATCACCTTGGCTGTGGTCATTTGGGCGTGCTTCCGTTTCGTCCTGAATGTGGAATTTTAGAAGGAGGCTGAACGTTTTATGATGCAATATATCGTTCCCGCTACCGGCCTTCTTTTCACGCTGGAAAATATCCTGTGGATCAATATCGGCGTGTTCGTCGGATCGGTCTTTGCCGCTATTCCCGGACTGAGCGTGATCCTGTGCGTCATCCTGTTCCTGCCCGTCACCTATACCATGACCGCCATCCCGGGCATGATGTTCCTGCTGGGCATCTACTGCGCCGGCGGTTATGGTGGCAGCGTATCCGCCATCCTGATCAATACGCCGGGTACGCCACACGCCGCGGCCACCATGCTGGACGGCCATCCTCTGTCTGAGCAGGGGCGGACCAAGGCGGCCCTGAAGATTGCACTGTACGCCTCTACCTTTGGCGGCGTGTTCTCCGCCCTGATGCTGCTGTTCCTGGGCCCCCAGGTGGCCAAGGTGGCTGCCCAGCTGGGCACTGCGGAGTATTTTATGGTCTGTGTCTTTGGCCTGACCATCATCGCGGGTGTCTCCGGCAAGAGTATCATCCGGGGCCTGATTTCCGCCTGCTTGGGCCTGCTCATCTCCTGCGTGGGCACGGACCCCATGACCAGCTATGACCGCTTCACCTTCGGCATCTCCCGGCTGTATCTCGGGCTGGATCTGGCCATCTGCCTGATCGGCCTGTTCGCCCTGGTGGAGATCCTGGCCAAGGCGGAAAAGCGGCTGGGCAGCCTAAATCTGGACACCACCAAGATCAAGGACGACGGCAAGATCACCAGGGAGGAGTATAAACGCATGGCCCGCCCGGTGATCATGTCCTCTATCATCGGGGTGATGGTAGGCATCATCCCCGGCACCGGCGCCTCCGAGGCGTCCTGGTTCAGCTACAACACTGCCAAGAACCTGTCCAGGCATCCAGAGGAGTTCGGCCACGGCTCCGTGGAGGGCATCGCCGCCGCCGAATCGGCCAACAACGCCGTTACCGGCGCAACTCTGATCCCCCTGCTCACCCTGGGCATCCCAGGCGATGGCACGGTGGCCATCATGCTTTCCGCCTTGATGATCAACGGCCTGAACCCCGGCCTTTCTCTGTTCACTACAGATGGCGATATCATGTATGCCATCATGCTGGGACTCATCCTGGTCAACCTCTTTATGCTGCTCCAGGGCAAGTTCCTTACCACCCTGTTTGCAAAAGTGGTCTCCATCCCCCAGGAGATTCTTACCCCCATCATTGTGATCTTCTGCTTTGCCGGCGCCTACTCCGTTAACGAAAACTACTTTGACGTGGGCGTGGCCCTCATCTTCGGCGTGCTGGCCTGGGTCCTGCGCAAGCTGGACCTGCCTCCCGTGCCCATCCTGCTGGGCCTGGTGCTGGGCAGCATGACCGAGACCAACTTCCGCCGTGCCCTGCTTATCTCCGACGGCAGCCCCAGCATTTTCTTCCAGAGTATCTACTGCAAGATATTCCTGGCGCTGATCGTCGTGGCGCTGGCCGCCATCATTCGCGGCAAGCTGAAAGAGGCCAAGGCTGCCAAGGCCGCCGTCCAGAAGGAGGACAATTGATATGCCCAATAATATTATCTTTTACTTCACCGACCAGCAGCGCTGGGATACCTGCGGCTGTTTCGGCCAGCCTCTGGACATCACCCCCAATCTGGACAAACTGGCCCAGGAAGGCGTGAAGTTTGATAACGCCTTTTCCCCCCAGCCGGTGTGCGGCCCCTGCCGCGCCCTGTTCCAGACCGGAAAATATCCCACCGAGACGGGCTGCTTCCGCAACAACATCATGCTGCCCGCTGGCGTCAAGACCCTGGCCAACTACATCGAGGAGGCGGGATATGAGACCGCCTACATCGGCAAGTGGCACCTGGCCAGTGACGGCGAGCTGGAGAAGCCCCCCACGATTGACCACACCATCACTGCCATTCCCAAGGAGCTTCGGGGTGGATATACCGGATACTGGAGGGCCGCCGACGTGTTGGAGTTTACCTCCCACGGCTATAACGGCTATGTATTCGACGAGAACAACAACCGCGTCGACTTCAAGGGCTACCGGGCCGACTGCATCAACAACATGGCGCTGGAGTTCTTTGACACCTATGACCGGAAAAAGCCCTTCTTTATGACCATCTCCCAGATCGAGCCCCACCACCAGAATGACCGCAAGCACTACGAGGGACCCGAGGGCTCCAAGGAGAAGTACAGGAACTTCGTCCTGCCCCACGATCTGGAGGTGCTCAAAGGCAACGCCGCGGAGGAGTACCCTGACTACCTGGGCCAGTGCGCCAGCCTGGACGAGAACCTGGGACGGCTGGTGGAGCGGCTGAAAAAGGAGGGGCTGTACGATAATACCGTCATCATCTTTGCCTCCGACCACGGCTCCCACTTCAAAACCCGAAACACCGACGGCCATCTCAACGGCTACGATGACTACAAGCGATCCTGCCATGACGGCGCCCTCCATGTGCCCCTGGTCATCGCCGGCGGCCCCTTCAAGGGCGGTGTAGCGGTGGAGGAGCTAGTGTCCACCGAAAGCCTGCCCAAGACCATTCTGGCCCTAGCTGGTGTAGACGTGGGCGATGAGATGATCGGAGAGAACCTCCTTGACGTAGTGGAGAAAAAGGACGATAATAGACCTAACCAGGTGTTCGCCCAGATCTCGGAGAGCCGGGTGGGCCGCTGCGTCCGTACGGCCGATTATCTCTACTCTGTCTATGCCCCCGGTGTCAACGGCGGCGAGGCGGCAGCCTCTGACCTCTACGCGGACGACTTCCTCTATGATCTGAAGGTCGATCCCTGGCAGTTGAACAACGTGGTAGCCGATCCCTCCTATGCCCAGGTGAAGGAGGATATGCGTGCCCGCCTGGCGGACTGGATCGAGCGGGCGGAGGGGACCCGGCCGGCCATTGTTGACTGAGGAGGGAATTTCCTTGGCAGGCGCCGATAAAAAGTCGGAGCAGGTCTACCGCTGGTTGCTGGCCTATATTGATGAAAACAAGTTTTCCGGCAATTTGAAGCTTCCCTCGGAGAACGCCCTGTGCCGCCGGCTGGACATCAGCCGGGAGACGGCCAGGTCCGCCCTGGCCCGTATGGACCAGGAGGGACTGATCCGCCGGGTAAAGGGCAGTGGTACTTACATCAATAAGGAGGCCGCCCTGTCAAGAGAACTGGATGTGGGATCCACCGCCCAAAAGATTGGACTGATCCTTCAGGGGCAGGATTCCAACGCCAATTCCGGTCTGCTGGAAGGGGTAAAGAGCGTGCTCCCCGCTGACCGGGTGGATCTGCGGGTGTTCTTTACAGACAACAAGTTTTCCACGGAACGGCGTTGCTTACAGACAGTGGTGCACCAGCATTTTGATGGCTTTATTATCGACGGTGTAAAGGCCAGTCTGCTCAACCCAAATCTGGACTGCTATCAGGAAATTTATCGCCGGCGCATCCCGGTCATCTTCTATAACAACTATTATAAAAATCTGCACTATCCCCGGGTCATCGTCAACGACATGGAGTGCGCTGACCGGCTGATTGGGCTTTTGGTACAGGCGGGACACCGGCAGATTGCGGGTATTTTCGTCTATGACAACTATCAGAGCATTGAGAAATTCCAGGGAACCACCGCCGCCCTGATCAAGCGGGGGGTGGATTACCAGGACGACTATATCAAGTGGTGCGTGTCTAACGAGGCCCACGATCCCCGTTTTGCCCGCTCCATTGACCGCTTTCTGCGGAGCCTGCCCAAGTATACTGCGGTGGTATGCTGCAACTATATGATCTACCGCCTGGTGCGCCAGGTGTTGGAGGAGCAGGGAAGGCGGGTTCCTGAGGACTGTTCCTTGGTCTGCTTTGACTACTCTGGGAATGACTGGGAAGCAGAGGGGATCACCTGCTCTGTCCATCAGGGTAGGAAGGTGGGCCAACTGGTGGCTACCCGCCTGATGACCATGATCGAGCGCCGGGACTGTGACGACAAAAATTATACCTATGTGATGAAACCCAAAATCTACATCGGCACCTCCATTCGGGAACTTTGAAACAAAAAAGCCCTGAGCAGTCCAGACAGGACCGCTCAGGGCTTTTTTGTTTATTTAGATAGAATGGCTCCCGCGGCCTGCCGAAGCCGGGGGAGGGCGTAGTCCAGGAAGGCGTGGAAGGCAGGGCAGTAGTAGTTTGCTCTGTCCAGTCCAAGTCCAGTCCAATCCCGGGGACACCCGCCCCGGCAGAGGGAGAGGTGGGGACAGCCAAGGCAGTCTCGGGGCCGGCGGCGGCCCTCATCCAGAAAGGCCAGGGCTCTCGGACTCTGGACGGCCTCTTCTACAGACATTTGGTGGATATTGCCCAGATACCACTGGTCCAGCACAAAGAAGTCGCAGGGATAGAGGCCGCCGTCCCCCTCCACGACCAAGTAGCTTCCGCAGGCACCAGAGGAGGCACAGGTGCTGGGGGGCATCCCGGCCAGGATGCGGAGATAGTCGTCAAAGAGACGGATGCTCACATAGTGGCCTCGCTGCAAATCCAGATACCAGCAGTCAAACAGGTCTCGAAGAAACTGACTGTACCGCTGGGGGGTCAGAGACCAGGGCATACACCCACGTTCCCCCTCCAGGGGGTCCAGGCAGGGGATGAACTGAAGGGCATGGCTGCCCAGCTTGTTCAGAGAATGATACACCTTTTGGGCGCTGCGGGCCAGAGGACCTGTAATGACGCACAGAAGGTTGGTTTCCACACCGGCCTTGTCCAAAAGGGCCAGGGAACGGGTCGCCCGGTCCCAGCTTCCCCGGCCCTGGGCGTCCACCCGGAAGCGGTCGTGGATCTCCCGGCTTCCATCCAGAGACAGGCCTACCAGAAACCGATTTTCCTGAAAAAACCGGACCCAGTCTCCATCCAGCGCCATTCCGTTGGTCTGGATGGAGTGGCTGATTTGGATTGTAGAAGGGCAGAGCTCCCGCTCCAAAGCGATAAAACTTTGGAAAAAGTCCAGACCAGCCAGCGTGGGTTCGCCGCCCTGGAAGGTGATTTGGAGGGAGCCATGAGGACCTGCCGCCTGTATGCCAGACTCCAGGAGCCGGTGCGCGGTTTCCAGTGACATAACGCCCATGCTCTTGACGGACCGAAGGGCAGAAATGTCCTCATAAAAGCAGTAGCGGCATCGCATCCCGCACAGGCTGGAGGCGGGCTTGACTAAGAAAGTGAGATTTCCCATGCTCACCCCCCAATCAGGTTGCGGGCGATATTGAACAGGGCAATGGCCAGCACCAGGAGCTGAACGCAGTTGAAGGCCCGCTCGACTCCCGCCTCGGAGAACCGCTTGCTCAAGCTGGCGCCGAGAAAGCCGCCGGCGATGGCGCCCACCACCATGACCGGAGCGACAGACAGGTCATATACCAGAAACCCGGTAGAAAGGGCCACCGTGACCAGCTTGGAGATCTGGGCAAAAAGAATGGTCATCAGAGAGCAGACAGTGGCCATTTTCGTGCTGACAGAGTATAGGTAGATGATAAGGGCTACGTTGATCGGGCCGCCGCCGATCCCTAGAAAAGAGGAACAGATGCCGAGAAAGCAGCCGGCCGCCAGGGATACCGGGACCCCGGAGAGCTGGAGCCCCCGGATATTCGCCTTATGCTTCATATAGAGGTAGACACACAGGATGAGGACGGCCAGCAGTCCGTTCTGGACTACGGTGACCAAGCCCTGGGCCTGAACGCCGGATACGATGGCGCTCAACATCCACTGTCCGATGTAGCCGCCCACCACAGAACCAAGAGAGAGGGGAATGGCAATTTGAAAGGGAATCTGTGCCTTGGCCAGCATCTGCTTTCCAATGGAAACAGCGGACATGGAGAAGACCGTGATGGAGGACAAGACACCGATGGTCTCCACATCGAAGTGGTGCATCACATCCATCAGCGGCTTGATGATAACTCCGCCTCCCATCCCCGTGAGGGAGCCCACTGTGGTAGCGCCGATGGCGATCAAAAAATATAGTATGTACTGCATAGAAATTACCTCCCGGTCCGCTTCCATCTCCAGAAGAGAACGTGCTTTGCTCTCATTATAGCATATTCCAGAGGAAATGGACAAAAGAATTCCGTGGGAGGCCGGAGGGCGATTAATAAAATACAGGGGAAGGCGCCCGGTCAATAAGCCGGGCGCCTTTTATGGACAGTTTTACATCTGGCGCTCCGTATGGAGTCGCTGGAGCAGGCGCTCCTGGGACATCAGCCCCTGCTCATAACGCTGGATTTTGTCATTCAGCCGGTCCAGCGAGGCCTGCATATCCGCCATGCGGGCCATCAGCCGATCCCGCTGGTCCATCAGCAGAGCCTTTCGGGCATCCAGAGTGGCGTCTCCCTGCTGAAATAGGTCCACATACTTGATAAGAGCCTCGATCTGTACCCCGGCCGAACGCATACACTTCATCAGCTCGATCCAGCCGCAGGACTCCTGGTCATAGTCACGGATGCCGCCCTTGTTCCGGGGGACCGGAGGAATGAGTCCGATACGCTCGTAGTACCGCAGGGTATCGGCAGAGATATCATATTGTCTGCTCACTTCGGCAATGGTCATGGAACAGTCCTCCTTACAGTCCAAACAGAGCGGCAGCGTCCGCCATATTTCGGATGATAGGGACGCCAAAGGGACAGCGATTCTCACAGGCGCCGCAGGCGATGCACGCCCCAGCGTGGCTGGGGAGACCCATATAATGCTCCCGCACCGTTTCCGGAATCTGGCCCTGCGCCTTGGCAAGATTGAAAAACTTGGTGACGGAGGCCACGTCAATCCCCTTAGGGCAGGGAGCGCAGTGACCGCAGTACATACAGTGTCCCTTCCAACTGATCTTAGGCAGGGAGGCAAAGGCGGCGGCATAGTCCTTTTCCTCTTCGCTGGCCTGCTCATAGTCCAAACAAACACGCAGTTCCTCCAGAGTTCGGGCCCCTGACATGACTGAGGCCACACCGGGGCGGGTCAGGGCATAGTGGAGGCACTGAAAGGGGGTAAGAGCCTTTCCGGCAGGGGAATACTGACTGAGCAGGTCGCCGCCCCCAAAAGCCTTCATCACGGTGATGCCCACTCCCTGCCTCTGGCAGCTCTCATAGAGGGCCTGGCGCTGTGGGTCCATGTTGACTAGGTCTTTTTCATAGTTTTTCTCCGCCCACAACTCCTCTACATCCTCGCTGGCGGGCTGCAGATCGTAGCAGGGATTGACACTGAACATGAGCACGTCGATAAGACCGCTGCCCACTGCCGCCTGGGCTACTTGGGGGTTGTGGCTGGACAGACCGATGCAGCCGATGCGGCCCGCCGCCTTCAGCTGCTGGGCATAGGCCATGACCGGCCCAGACTGGACCGCCTCCCAGTCAGAGAGAGAATCCACATAGTGGACCATGCCGATCTCCACATGGTCCGTTTCCAGGCGGTGGAGCTGATCCTCAAAGCTCTCGCGCACCTCGTCGATGTTCCTGGTCCGCTTGTATTGACCGTTCTTCCAGATGGTGCACAGGTGGGCCTGAAGGACAAACTTGTTGCGGCGCCCCCGGAGGGCGCGACCCAGGTTAGACCTCATATCCGGGTCAGGGGAGTAGAGGTCGATGCAGTTGATGCCGCTCTCCTCCATCTGGTCAATAAATTCCTTCACGGTTGTATAGGGCTTGTCTACCAGCCCCTCGCAGCCCATGCCGATCTCACTGACCCGAAGGCCAGTGCGGCCCAGTATGCGGTATTTCATGTTGTAGTTCTCCTGTTCTTTTATTTTGTAGCTGCCTGATCAATGCAGGTAAGGGCGTTGAGACTCCTAGGATAGCCAATATAGGGCAGACATTGGGAGATCACCCGGATTAGAAGGGGCTTATCATTTCCCAGCCGCAGATTAGCGGCGGCGTGGCTAGTGAGCTGAGGTTCACTGCCACCTTGGGCGGCCAGAAAGCAGAAGGTGATAAGCTCTCGGTCCCGGTAATCCAGCCCGCCGCGGGTATAATAATCGCCAAAGCAGTTGCCGGCCAGCCAGCGGTTGATGTGGCGGCTTTCCTGGGGCCCGCTATTTTGAAAGCCACGCATATGTGTCCCAAAAATATCCACTTGGGCCTGATTGCCTGCTTCCAGACGGCTGTCGGGATCAGTGGTGCCCTGCTCCTCCAGGGGCAGAGGGACACCGGCAGCGGTGAGAGCCTCATTGACGGCCTTCAAAAAAGGGAGCACCCGCCCCAGACCCAGATAGGCGGTTCCCTGGTAGACTAGTTCTTTCAGTTCCACTGGAGAGAGGCCGGAACGAAGAGCGGCAGGGGCCATGGCCTGAAAACAGTCTAGTCCCTGGCACCCCATGAGGGCAGCCAGAACAGTCAAAAAGTGGGTCCGGTCGTCTAGCTTTGTCTGGCTTGGTACCTCATCCAGCGCAAAATCCAGAAACAGACGGGTAAATTCTGGGTCGGAGTCAGCCAGGGGAGGCGGAAAATCTCCAAACATCCGAGTATAATTTTTTTGGGCGGTTTCAGACAGCGGCATAGGTGATCTCCTCCTTGTATTGCCATGAAGAACTGATTGTCAGGGCAGCAGGTCATACTGGCTCTGATCCACCGGCTCCAACCACTGATTGTAGGTATCCTGTCCAGGAACTTCTACCGCCAAGTGGACGAACCAACTGTTTTTGGCTGCGCCATGCCAGTGCTTGACGCCTGCGGGGATATGGACCACATCACCAGCATGGAGTTCTCTGGGTTCCTGGCCCCACTCCTGATACCAGCCCCGGCCTCCGGTACATAGCAGGATCTGACCACCACTCTGGGATGCTTGGTGGATGTGCCAGTTATTGCGGCAGCCTGGTTCAAAGGTGACGTTGCCGATGACTACGCCTTGGAGAGACAGTATGTTCAGATAGCTTCGTCCAACAAAATACTGGGCAAAGTCGGTGTTTTCCTCTCCGCGTGCGAAGATTACAGAATTAGACAAACCATGTTTCATTTGGCAGACCTCACAGTGTAGTTTGATCGCTCCTACTGTATACACTGGAGTATACTCCAAGTCAAGCGTTTTTTTAAAATATCCTAAAAAAGAGATTGACAATAGTCTGAATTCGGACTATACTAAAAAAGTCTGAATTCGGACCTTTGGAGGGAACTATGAAAGAGTTGACGTTTAGCCAATTCAATCGAGAGCTCAATCGTATGTATAAGGAATGTAACGAGTTTTATCACGCCTTGGCTAAACACTTCGGGCTGTCGGACAGCGCGTTCTGGATCCTCTATACATTGCGTGAGGAGGGACGGCCCCTGTCTGCCACTGATCTGGGGGGTGCGCTGTTTTTAAGCAAGCAGACCATACATTCCGGGGTGAGAAGTCTGGAGGAGCGGGGCTTGCTTAAGCTGAGAAGCTCGTCAGAGGATAAGCGCAACAAGGAGATCTGCTTAACGGAAAAGGGAGAGGCGTTTTCACAGGAAAGTGTGGACCAGGTAGTTGCCTTTGAGGAAAAGGCATTCCTGGACTTGGGAGCTGGAGAGCGCCTGTCCAGAATCCAAGCCGAGCGGCATTACCTGGACGCCCTGTGGGAAGCCGCACGCCCCCTTTTTAAACGGGAAGGCCCAGAGGGGATATGGGAAAGATGAAGATCAAATTATCGGATCATTTCACATATGGAAAGTTGCTGCGCTTTACATTCCCTTCCGTAGTGATGATGGTATTCACATCTCTTTACAGTGTGGTGGACGGTCTATTCGTTGCCAATTTGGTGGGGGATTTGGCCCTGTCGGCGGTTAATATCATCTTTCCAGTGGCGATGATTATTGGGGCCTTTGGCTTCATGCTGGGAACGGGTGGCAGCGCCATTGTGGCCAGGACGCTTGGGGAGAAGAAAAAGGAGCTGGCCGACCGCTACTTTTCTATGTTTATCCTCTGTGTGGCTATATTGGGGGCGGCCCTCTCAGTTGTGTGCGTGATATTGGTGGAGCCAATCTCACGGCTGGCCGGGGCCAGCGACCTTTTGATCGGGGACTGCGTCATTTATGGCCGCATCCTGCTGGCGGGCAGTGTGCCCTTTATGCTCCAGACTAGCTTTCAGAGTTTTCTTGTAGTAGCGGAGAAACCCCATGTGGGCCTGATGTTCTCAATAGCCTCCGGGCTGACCAACATCGTGTTGGACTATGTATTTATTGCGCTGTTTGATATGGGGATAGCCGGAGCGGGGCTTGCCACCGTGCTGGGATACTGTGTAGGTGGGCTGCTCCCCGTTGCCTGTTTCCTGAGGGGTGGAGAGAAGGAGCTCCGCCTGGTCCCTACCGCCCTCTATCCTAAAGCTCTGTGGGATGCTTGCATTAACGGATCCTCTGAGCTGATGAGCAATATATCTGCATCGGTAGTAGGGATTCTCTATAATATCCAGCTTATGCGCCTGGTAGGGGAGATGGGAGTGGCCGCTTACTCCGTGATGATGTATGTGGATTTCATATTTATTGCTGTTTTTCTGGGATACTCCATCGGCTGTGCCCCCGTCGTGAGTTACCACTTTGGCGCCGGAGATTCCGTAGAGCTGAAGGGAATCTGCCGAAGGAATCTAATGATGATTGGAATCACGTCGGCTGCGATGGTGGCAGTGTCTGAGCTGGCCAGCGCGCCCCTTGCCGCCGCCTTTGTGGGCTTCGATGCGGAGCTGTATAAGATGACAGTGCATGGATTCCGTCTGTTTGCGCTGTGTTATATTTTCTGCGGGCTGAATATCTACGCCTCCGCCTTTTTCACAGCCCTGTGCAACGGAGCGGTCTCCGCGTTTATCTCCTTTATGCGGTCCTTCCTCCTACGGGGAGGTATGGTATTGGTGATGCCATTGATCTTCGGTATCGACGGTATCTGGAGCGCTGTTGTGGCGGCGGAAGGCATAGGAGCGGTCATCTCCGTGACCCTGTTGCTGGCAAAGCGAAAGAGCTATGGGTATTGAATCAAAAAGAGGTGTGGATACCAAAAGATATCCACACCTCTTTTGATTATTACTATGGTTCGCGGAGCATCAGCAGAAAGGCAAGGGACAGGGGGAGACAGGCCAACAGGATCGAGCGTCCAGCCAACAGGTCGGTGCACAGGCCACCCACAAGAGCGCCCAACACAAAGAGGAGGATGACAGAGTAATAATCCTGGGCTCCACGGCCTGCCCGTTCCTCTCGAAGGAACAGGCAGCGATACAACTTCTCTGTGCCGCTGCGCAAGTTTCCAGTGCACATGGTGGTGGAAAATGGGTTGCCCTCAAATTTGCGGAAGCTCTCGATCTGCATGGCGCTGACAAAGGAGACAATCACGTTGGCCAGCCAATCCAGCGGTCCCACAGGCAAAAGGGAGACCAGAAGCAGCCCGCCGCACTCCACAACCAGCACCAACTGCCGCCAGTGGGGAAGGCCGGGCAGGGGAGTGAAGTGAGAGCGGAGCCACTCGGTCAGCAGGACGCCCAGGGCAAAGGACATGATAGGCCAGAGATAGTAGAGGGCGCGTCCCCAATTACGCTGTGCTAGCTGAATGCCCAGCAGTACCAGATTGCCTGTTTCTGCGTTGGCAAAGACCTGCCCCCGGCACAAGTAGGTGTAAGCGTCCATCATTCCACCGGCGAAGGCCAATAGTAGACCATTGGCAAGGGATTCAGAGGGTTGAATGTGCTTCATCGTTGACTCCCTTCTCTAGAGCAGGAAAATCGCGCCCCCTGACAGGGGCGCGATTTTAGTCCGCGGAGTGCTTACTCGGCCTTGGGGCCGGCGGCTACCAGGGCCTTGCCGGCCTCGTTGGTGGTGTATTTGGTGAAGTTCTTCACGAAGCGGGAAGCCAGATCCTTGGCCTTGGTCTCCCACTCGCTGGGATCGGAATAGGTGTCCCGAGGATCCAGAATAGCGGGGTCCACGCCAGGCAGGGAGGTGGGCACCTCGAAGTTGAAATAGGGGATGGTCTTGGTATCGGCCTTCAGAATAGAGCCGTCCAAAATGGCGTCGATGATACCGCGGGTGTCCTTGATGGAGATACGCTTGCCAGTGCCATTCCAGCCAGTGTTGACCAGGTAGGCCTTGGCGCCGGACTTCTTCATTTTCTTCACCAGCTCCTCACCGTACTTGGTGGGGTGAAGCTCCAGGAAGGCCTGGCCGAAGCAGGCGGAGAAGGTGGGAGTGGGTTCGGTGATGCCCCGCTCTGTGCCGGCCAGCTTGGAGGTGAAGCCGGACAGGAAGTAATACTGGGTCTGCTCCGGGGTCAGGATGGACACGGGGGGCAGCACACCGAAGGCGTCGGCGGACAGGAAGATGACGTTCTTGGCGTCGGGGCCCTTGGACTTGGGACGCACGATCTTCTCAATGTGGTCGATGGGGTAGGACACGCGGGTATTTTCGGTGACGGACTTATCCGCAAAGTCGATTTTGCCGTCCTTGTCAACGGTGACGTTCTCCAACAGGGCGTTGCGCTTGATGGCGTTGTAGATGTCAGGCTCGGCGTCCTTGTCCAGATTGATGACCTTGGCGTAGCAGCCGCCCTCGAAGTTGAACACACCTTCGTCGTCCCAGCCGTGCTCGTCATCGCCGATGAGCAGGCGCTTGGGATCGGTGGACAGAGTAGTCTTGCCAGTGCCGGACAGGCCGAAGAACAGGGCGGTATTTTCGCCGTTCATGTCGGTATTGGCGGAGCAGTGCATGGAGGCCATGCCGTTGAGGGGCAGGTAATAGTTCATCATGGAGAACATGCCCTTCTTCATCTCGCCGCCGTACCAGGTGTTCAGGATGACCTGCTCGCGCTCAGTGAGGTTGAAAATAGCGGCAGTCTCAGAGTTCAGGCCCAGCTCCTTATAGTTCTCCACCTTGGCCTTAGCGGCGTTATAGGAGATAAAATCAGGCTCAAAGTTCTCCAGCTCCTCAGCGGTGGGGGCGATGAACATGTTTTTAACAAAATGGGCCTGCCAGGCTACCTCCATGATGAAGCGGATGGCCATGCGGGAGTCGTGGTTGGTACCGCAGAACACGTCCATGACATACAGCTTCTTGTTGGACAGCTGCTGGATGGCCAGACGCTTGCACTCGTCCCAGGCCTCCTTGGAGGCGGGCTTGTTGTCGTTCTTGAACTCGTCAGAGGTCCACCACACGGTATCCCTGGAAACATCGTCCATGACGATGAACTTGTCCTTGGGGGAGCGGCCAGTGTAGATGCCAGTCATGACGTTAACGGCGTCCAGCTCAGTCAACTGGCCCACGTCATAGCCCTCCAGCCCGGGCTTCATCTCTTCCTCGAATAAGGTTTCATAGGAGGGATTGTGGAGGATCTCAGTGGTGCCGGTGATGCCATATTTGCTCAGATCAATAGTTGCCATGTTTGTGACCTCTTTTCTGAAATGATCTTCCTGCACAGGGCGGCAGGGAATAGCTTAAAATCGATATAATCATACACGCTGAAAGGAATAAAGTCAATGTTATTGGTGACGACAATTTAGTTATAGGTCTTATTGCTTTTTGGAAAATAAAGGAGCCCTTGCCCGAGCTAAGGCCTGATATCCCGCTGCCTTAGGGCCTTTGACAGGGCTGCGAACTGGGGAATGGACAGCCGTTCTCCCCGGATATCAGCGGGTAGGCCGCAGCTTAAGATGGCGCTTAATAGCTGTTCTTTGGAAAAATTAGAACGGAAGGTGCCGCTTAACCCATTTAGCAGGGTTTTTCTCCGCTGGGAGAAGGCGGCCTTTACCACGCGGAAGAAGTGGTCCGGGTCATCCACCTCATCGGGCGGATCCTTGGGAGTGAGACGGAGGACGGAGGAGGTCACCTTGGGTGCGGGGAGGAAACAGTCCGGGGGGACATCAAAAAGCAGTTCCGTCTCGGCGTGATACTGACAATAGACGGAAAAGGCGCCGTAATCTCCACTGCCCGGAGTGGCACAGATGCGCCGAGCCACCTCCCGCTGAATCATGATAGTGATCGAGGAGAAGCAGCCCGCATCCAGAAGGGCGGTGATGGCAGGAGTGGTAATGTTATAGGGCAGGTTGGCACAGGCGATGGGCTCCAGCCCCTGGAATCGCTCCCGGACCAGGGACGGAATGTCCAGCTTCAGGATATCACCGGAGACAATCTCCACATTGTCCCTGTCCCCCAGAGTTTCTGTCAGGATAGGGAGAAGGGAGCGGTCCAACTCCACGGAAACCACCTGGTCGGCCAGCAGGGACAACTCCCGGGTGAGAGGGCCGATGCCTGGACCGATTTCCAGCACCCCTTTACCGGAGCCGGCGCCAGAAGAACAGGCGATATCCCGCGGTACCCACGGCTGGATCAAAAAATTTTGTCCCATGGATTTGGAAAAACGGAAGCCGTGCCGGGCCAGCAGGGCTTTGATCTGGTCGATGTCGCACAGATTCATGATGTGCTCCTTCCTGGATCGATATTCTGAATTCCAATAAAAATATAAAAGGAAAGAGAGCCATAGTCAAGAGGCACAGGGGCTTGGAATAGAGACGTTTTTTGATCTGGAGCTCTATCCGAGAAAAAACGAGAAAAATTTTCGAAAAGGGGTTGACGGAACGAAAAAAACTGGTATAATACAATACGCTGTCGTTGTGACTGTCGACAGCAGGGAATGTAGTAGATTTCCCTTTCAGCTATGGAGTAGTATCGAAGTGGTCATAACGAGCACGACTGGAAATCGTGTAGCCGCTAACACGGCTCGAGGGTTCGAATCCCTCCTACTCCGCCAAGTTAAAAGCTACATTTTAGTCTTGGGAGTAAGACTGAAATGTAGCTTTTTCTATTGTAAAACCTCCGTGATATACTGCTGGTCAGTGGTATCATGGAGGTTTTGCTATGTCTGGCTATGTGATTGAGATTCCACAGGAGAAAGAGAACGGTTCTATCTGGAGTCAGCAATTAAGAGTCGCTGCTTATTGTCGGGTCAGCACCCCTTACGAAGAACAACAGCAAAGTTTGGAAAAGCAAATTGAGTACTTTACACGATACATCAAGAGAAATCCCTTTTGGAGGTTTGTCGCTGTGTATGCGGACAATGCCTCCGGGCTCCACGCGAAGAATCGGCCCGGATACCAAAAGATGCTGAGAGATTGTAGAAAAGGAAAAATCAATTTGATCCTTGTGAAATCTCTGAGCCGCTTCGGAAGAGATGCAAAAGAAACCATGACTACGATCAGGAGATTGAAGCAAATGGGTATTGGAGTGTATATTGAACTGGGCGGGATCCATACACTGACATCTCCGGACAGTGTCGTTGATCTGTATACCACGTTTAATCAAGCAGAGAGCCAGAACAAAAGCGACAATATCAAGTTCGGTTTGCGTCAGCGGATGAAAAGCGGGAAAACTATACTGAACCATTCTCAATTTCTTGGCTATACAAAAGGACCAGACGGTATATTGCGGGTGGTCCCGGAGGAGGCGGAGATCGTACGGAAGATATTTGATCTCTATGTGCAGGGGAACGGTGTACGGAAGATCAAACGCTACCTGGAAGAACACGGGATCAAAACCGTGACAGGGAAGAGGGAGTGGAGCACCTCCACCATCGATCGGATGTTGAGTAACGAGAAGTACATCGGGCAGGTGCTAATGCAGAAAAGCTATACGCCGGATTTCCTGACCGGAAAGCAAGTCAAAAACAATGGGCAGTTGGATATGTACCTGGTAGAGGATGCTCATGAGGCGATCATTGACCAGGAGACTTTTGATCGGGTACAGAA
This sequence comes from Flintibacter sp. HCN-6482, assembly GCF_037892565.1. Taxonomy (NCBI): domain Bacteria; kingdom Bacillati; phylum Bacillota; class Clostridia; order Eubacteriales; genus Flintibacter; species Flintibacter sp. HCN-6482. The sequence continues at coordinate 490,654 of NZ_JBBKBK010000002.1, forward strand.
AATGAAAGGCCAAAGGAAACATATAGTCCAAATGGAACAAATACTTTGACAGAGTACCGATTCGGTAGGTCAGCGATTCTCTTTTTACAGAAATGATACGTTTTGGTAAATTATTTTCTCCGAAATGTATTGTAATAGAAAATGTGCCAAATCTGCTTAAAGCAAAAACCGAAAATGGTGACAAGGTTATTGATATAATTGTATCAGAGCTAGAAATGATCGGATATCATGTTGACTATGACATTTTGGAAGCAACTTCATTTGGAGTTCCTCAAATAAGAAAAAGATTGGTGGTAGTAGCCAGCAAATCTAAGTTGAACCAACCATTTCCTTTGCCTACTCACACATGCGAAGGTCAGAATACATCTTTACTAAAAACTCCAACATCTATTTGAAACTGTAAGGAACCACTTGACATCTGACTGGGAAGGCGGCATTAAATTTGGATTAGAGAGAGGATATTTAGTGTAATACAAATCTTACGTCGCTTTTCCGGATGTACGATATATAATTGACAGATAGTAGACGAGGGACGAGAGCTTCCATATTACGCCCTGTCTGCTGATAAAACCAGTCCTGCGCTTGCAGCTTCACGCCACGTAATCACAGCCCTGTTTTCCTGCCGCTTCAAACGCCTTTGCCCTCCCCGGCGGCAACGGCATTTTCACGGCAACGCCGACAGAGCGTATAACACACTACACTTTGCAAGAAGAGTCGTGTGCCAAGGGGCAAGCCCCTTTGGAAACTCCGGACAACAAAACAGGCGGTATGCTGCCCTCGGGAGCATACCGCCGTTTGTTGTCGGCAGCCCGTTTCACGGTCTGTGTTCGCCCTTTGTAAAGTTTGGCGTATCGCATTTATGGAGTATCTGAAAGGGAAGAGCAGCACAATGCTGTATGAGCAATTCGGCGAGTTGAAATACAAGTACCGGAACCGAGAATTTTGGTGCAGAGGGTGGTACTATGTGGATACAGTAGGGAAAAATGAGAGCCGAATTGCAGAGTACGTGAAGAGTCAGCTAAAAGAGGACGGGATGGGAGAGCAACTGAGAATCCCATGTAGCAGCCCGTTTACGGGCGGCAAGTAACAGATGGCAGACCGTAACGCGTTGCACGCGTCCGCGAGGAACAGAGGGCTATGCCTGCATAGTGACAACCACCATCGAAGCTGGTGGTTATGTGCATTATGCCTAGGGTAAAAAAGACGTCATCCGCCCGCTCACTTTGCTACTCCTTGCTTTAAATGGGGACAATTTTTATTTCCGGCCCGAACATCAGCCGGTCTGCTAACCTGTGAGAACGCTGTTTTTTCGATTGATATGGATTGAAAAACAGCGATGGTAATGGTATGATAAAACTGCTGTGAGATAAGGTCCTATCTGCCCTAAAGAGGACAGATGATATATGGGGCTTGGAGCAGCCCATTTGAAATGGAGGAGTTATTTATGAGGATTTATCAGTGCGCCGACTATTCGTCTATGAGCCGCAAGGCGGCCAGTATAATAGCCGCCCAGATCCAGCTAAAGCCGGACTGTGTCCTGGGTCTGGCCACCGGGTCCACGCCGGTCGGTGCCTATGAGCAACTGGTACGGTGGTATCAGGATGGGGAGTTGTCCTTTGCCGAGGTAAAGACGGCCAACCTGGATGAGTATTATGGCCTGGCCCCGGAGCACGACCAGAGCTACCGCTATTTTATGCAGAAAAACCTGTTCGACCATGTGGACATTAAGGCGGAGAATACCCATGTACCCAACGGGCTGGCCGGGGACCCTGAGAAAGAGGGGGCCGGATATGACCATATGATCCGGGCGCTGGGGGGGATTGACCTTCAACTGCTGGGCCTGGGCCATAATGGGCATATTGGCTTTAATGAGCCCGCGGACTGCTATCCCGTGGGGACCCACTTGGTAGACCTCGCCGCCAGTACAATCGAGGCGAATAAGCGATTTTTTGCCAGCGAAGCCGATGTGCCCCGGCAGGCCCTCACCATGGGTATCGGCACCATTATGAACGCCAGGAGCATCCTGCTGGTGGTCAATGGAGCCGCCAAGGCGGATATTGTGCGGGCTGCCTTCCAGGGGCCTGTGGTGCCTCAGGTCCCGGCCTCGGTGCTCCAACTGCATCCTAATGTAGTGCTGGTAGGGGACAGGGGAGCTTTAAGCAAGCTGGACCTGGAGAAGACAGAGCTGAAGTGAGGGACGGGATGTTTCCTTCCCTTATTACTTGTACTGTCTGCCACACCAGTGATAAGAGAGGATGCCAGCGCCTTCAACCTGATATCTAGTCTAACTGTCTCGGACCGCCCTCTGGGCGGCCCGAGCTTTTTCCAGATGAAGAAGTTGCACGAAAAAGCAGAAGCTGGTATAAAAATGTAAAAAAGGATAAAAAACCGCGATATTACTAAACAATACAGACAAAATACACAAGATTGAAGCTGGAAGTCTGGGCAATTTTGCCCTTGCGCCGCTCCTTTGAATTGGTTACAATATGGTAACAAAAGTAACAAGCGGTTGCTTTTGGTTGTCATAATTATGACAAAACCGTATCGAAAGGAGTGAAGACAATGATACGCAAGCTGTTTTCCGTGACGCTGTGCGCCTTTGCCTTGCTCCTCCTGATGGGTGCCAGCTCTGTTCCAGAGCAGACTGTGACCATCGTGGCAGAGGAGGGGAGCGTTCCCACCAATAGTGGTGTAACGCTTGAAACTGATAAGGTAAGTGATGAGGCGGTCCACGGGGCCGCCGGGGCCAGCCTGATCGAGTTGGCCGAGAATACAGATAGTAAGCTCCTGATTGACGGAGTGCCAGCGCCTAGCGACGTGGCCCGGATGCAGAAGGACGGTATCACCTATGTGTCTCTGGCTGGTATGGCTAAGGCTCTAGATGACACGGCTCAGGTCCAGTGGGATAGCGGGACCGGCGTGGCCACTGTGACTACCGCCAATTTGAATGTGACCGCCAAGGTCGGTCAACTGTATATGGTGGCCAATGGCCGTTATCTCTATCTGCCAGAGTCCGCACAGGTGGTGGAGGGCCGGCTCACGGTCCCGCTCTGGGCGGTGGCCGAGGCCTTTGACGCCAAGGTGGGCTGGGACAGTGCTACCGGGACCGTGACTGTTACACGGGGCAGTGGGGCGATCCAGTCCGGCGAAAGCTACTATGATCAGAACGATCTGTTCTGGCTCTCACGCCTGATCTATGCCGAGAGTGGCAACCAGCCTCTGGAGGGCCAGATGGCTGTGGGAAATGTGGTGCTCAACCGAGTGGCCAGTCCTATCTATCCCAACACCATCGAAGGGGTGCTGGCACAGAAAAACCAGTTTTCTACCTATCAATCCGGAAGCCTGGCCAAGCGTACCCCAAATGAATCCAGTGTCATCGCTGCCAAACTGGTGCTGGATGGCGGGGTGGTGGAGGAGACCAGAGGAGCCCTGTATTTTGATTCTAGCGTGGGTAGCTGGGCCTCTCGAAACCGCAACTGCATCGCCGTGATAGGCGGCCACAAATTTTATGACTGAGAAGACGGCCTGCGGGCCGTCTTTTTTATTTGTTCCAAGGAAATGGCGGGCACCATAGGCAGATGCTGAACAGACAAAATTGGGGCTTCCTTTTTTGTATATTCATGTATATAATATAGCTACCTTATTATGGCCACATTACGGCCTGTGGGAGGATACAAAACGATGACGAGAAGCAACGCCCGCGAGATCGCGGTACAGATGATATTTTCTCTGGGATTTGGAAATTTGAGTGCGGATGAGGTCCTCGACACCCAACTGACCCAGGAGAGATTTCAGGAGCTGGCGGAGGATATGCCCCTGTATTCCCAGTTCCCCAATGAGAAGCAGGCCCAGTACATACGGGACCTGGTCCGGGGGGTCTTTGCCCATGGTCCGGAGCTGGACGACTACATCAGCCGCTATGCCGTGGGCTGGTCCTTTTCCCGTATCCCCCGTATGGCGGCAGCTATTATGCGTACCGCTATGTATGAGGTCCTGTATATGGAGGAGATCCCCAACGCCGCTGCCATTAATGAGGCGGTGGAGATCGCCAAGAGCTATGAGTCTCAGGACGTGGTAGCCTTTATCAATGGGATCTTAGGCTCGTTTGTCCGGGCAGAGTTTGCCGACACCCCGCCAAAGCCGGAAAAAGCGGCCAGAGCGGACGACAAGGCGGAGGACTGAAATGGCGGTCCTTGCGCTGGATACCAGCAATTATACCACCTCAGTGGCTGTGTTTGACGGTCAGACCGGCTGCAACAGGAGCAAGCTGCTGGAAGTCAGACCGGGGGAGCTTGGCCTGAGGCAGAGTGACGCCCTGTTCCAACATGTGCGGGAGCTGCCCGGACTGTTTGAGCAGTTGGAGCGGCAGGGCCTGTTAGAGGGGATTGCCGCGGTAGGAGCCAGCACCCGTCCTAGAGAGGTGGAGGGCTCCTATATGCCATGCTTTCTGGCCGGGAGTTCTCAGGGGAGGGGTTTAGCCCACACTCTGGGCGTCCCATTTTTTGCCCATTCCCATCAACAGGGGCATCTGGCTGCCGCCGCCTGGTCCGCCGGACGGCTGGATCTGCTGGATGGCCCTTTTCTGGCTTGGCACCTGTCGGGCGGAACTACGGAGCTGCTGCGGGTGGAGCCGCAGGGCTGCTCGGTCAAAGGGGAGATCATCGGCGGTACCACCGATATCTCTGCTGGACAACTGATCGACCGTACTGGTGTGCTGCTGGGCCTGAACTTCCCGGCAGGGAAGGCACTGGACGAATTATACAGACAAACGGATGCCGGTCCGGGCTACCGGGTGAAGCTGGACGGTCTCCACTTCTCCCTGTCCGGAATGGAAAATCAGGTGAAAAAGCTGCTGGAGCGGGGGGAGAAACCGGCCGACATCGCCCGGTTCGCGCTGAATACTGTGTGTGATGTGGTTCACCGGGCCACAGTAGCAGCCCAGGACCAGTATCCCGGACTGCCTGTCCTGTGCTCCGGCGGTGTGGCCTCCAACCGCCATTTGCGCCATGTGCTCACAGAGTTCTGCCAGGCCATCTTTGCCCAGCCCCAGTTTGCCACAGACAACGCTATGGGGACAGCGATCCTTACCTGGCGGGCTTGGAGAGAGGGGGGACAGGTATGACGGGAGATCGTACCGTCCTGACCCCCAGCCAGGTAGGCGGATATCTGAAAAACCTTATGGACCGGGACCGGCTCCTGTCCTCGCTTCTGGTCCGGGGAGAACTGTCCAACTACAAGATGTATCCTTCGGGACACCACTACTTCACCCTGAAGGACAGTGAGGGCGCCCTGCGCTGTGTTATGTTCCGCGGCGACGCCCAGTCTCTTCGCTTCCGGCCGGAGAACGGGATGCAGGTGGTTGCCGCTGGCCGTATCACCGTATTCCCTCGGGACGGCCAGTACCAGATGTATTGTGTCCGCCTGACGCCTGATGGGGCGGGGGACCTGGCCATGGCCTTTGAACAGTTAAAGGAGCGCCTGCTGCGGGAGGGGCTGTTTGACCAGGAGCATAAGAGGCCAATCCCCAAATTTCCAAAGGTCATCGCGCTGGTGACTTCGCCAGCCGGGGCGGCGGTCCGGGATATGCTCCGAATCCTGGGTACCCGCTGGCCTATGGCCCAGGTGAAGGTACTGCCGGTCCGTGTCCAGGGCGAGGGCGCGGCCGAGGAGATCGCCGCCGCCATCCAGTGGGCCAACTGGAAGCGGGTGGCGGACCTGATTATCACGGGCCGAGGCGGCGGCTCTATGGAGGACTTGTGGGCCTTCAATGAGGAGATTGTGGCCCGGACTATCTATCAGTCGGAGATCCCGGTGATTTCTGCCGTGGGACATGAGCCGGATGTGACCATTGCCGACTTCGTGGCCGATTTGAGAGCCGCCACCCCTTCCAACGCCGCTGAATTGGCGGTACCCGATCAAAATGAGATCTATTCCACCCTGATGGGAGGGAAAGAGCGGCTGGAGGGAGGACTGCTCCACCGCCTAGCCCGATACCGGCAGCGGCTGGACCGCCTGGCTCAGAGCAGGACTATGACCGACCCCGCCTCCTATTTCCGGGACAAGCGGCTGCTGCTGGACTACCAGAGCAGCCGTCTGATTCACGGACTGGAGAGGAATGTTTCCGGACAGAGGGAGCGTGCGGCCAGGTTGGCGGCCTCTCTGGACGCAATGAGTCCTCTGAAGGTTTTGGGGCGTGGATACGCCATCGCGCAAAGAGAGGATGGCCATGTGCTGACCTCGGCGCAAGGAGCCGCTCCGGGTGACAGGCTCTCCCTGCGTCTGTCGGACGGCAGCTTGGAATGCCGTGTAGAAGAAAGGATAGGTGTGCCCGATGGCAGGAAATAAGAAATTGGATTTTGAGGCTTCTATGGCTCGGCTGGAGGAGATTGTAGCCCTCCTTGAGCGGGGAGAGGCTCCGCTGGAGCAGGCGATGGCCCTCTTTGAAGAGGGAGCTAAACTGCTGCGGGAGTGTACTGCCCAGTTGGACAAGGCGGAGCAGAAGGTGAGCCTGCTGATTGCGGGTGAGGACGGACAGCCACAGGAGCGGCCTTTCGCACGGGAGGAGTAAGGGAAAATGAACTACCAGCAGCAGATGGACCGGGCCTATGCCCTAACAGAAGAATACCTTGCCTCCTGCTTCCAGGGGGAGGGGTTGGAAAAGGCCATGCGATATAGCCTCATGGCCGGAGGAAAGCGGATCCGCCCTATCCTGACCATGCTGTTCTGTCAGGCAGCCGGCGGTGAGCTGGAGGAGGGATTGGAGTTTGGTTGCGGGGTAGAGATGCTCCATACCTATTCCCTCATCCACGATGACCTGCCCTGTATGGACAACGATGACCTGCGGCGGGGGAAGCCCACCTGCCATAAGGTATTTGGCGAGTGTGTAGCCACCTTGGCCGGGGATGCCCTTCAGGCGGCTGCCTTCCGTACTGTGCTGTTTGCGAAGGGGCCCTGGTCAGGTGAGGGAGCGGCAGCTCCTGCCCTGGCCGCCGGTGTGCTGGCCGAGGCGGCAGGCGTGCAGGGGATGTGCGGCGGCCAGTACTGGGATACCATTGGGGATGGACAGCCCCACAGTTTGGAGGACTTGACGGCCATCCATGACAAAAAGACCGGCGCCCTGCTGCGGGCCGCCTGTGTCATGGGGGTTCTGGCCTGCTCCGGCCATAGAGAGGTAGATGACAGCTGTATTGACGCGGCCAGGGAGTATGCCACCCATCTGGGGCTGGCCTTCCAGATCCGGGACGATGTGCTGGATGCCACCTCCACCACAGAGGAGCTGGGTAAGCCGGTGGGATCGGACAGCGCCAACGGCAAGACCACCTATGTGACACTGCTGGGGGTGGAGGGCTGCCGGGAGCAGGTGGTAGAGCATACCCGCTTGGCGAAAGAGGCTTTGGAGCGGGGCGGATGGCGCGGCAGCATCGGCTGTCTGTGCTGGTTGGCGGATCATCTGGCCCAGAGAAGCAACTAAGGGCGATTTAAGAGCAGGGGGGACAGGCATGGAGCATTATCAGGGCTTCCTCACTGGGAATTTGATGTTGGATCTGGCCATTACAGCTTGGTTCGCTGCCCAGATGATCAAGGTGTTGACCGATCTGGCTATCCGGCGTAAATCCAGCCTGAGCGCGCTTATTAGCAGCGGTGGGATGCCAAGCTCCCATTCGGCCTTTGTGTGCGCGCTGGCGGTGTCTATGGGCATCGCCTACGGCTGGCATAGTCCATTGTTCGCTCTGGCCGCTGGCCTGGCGGCAGTGGTGATGTATGACGCTTTCAATGTGCGCTGGTCCACTGGCGAGCAGGCCAAGGCACTCAACCAGCTGCTCGGCAGCCTGGAGGACCTCCCTCCTGACCTGAAGGGCCGCCGGCTGAAGGAGGCACTGGGGCACACGCCGTTCCAGGTGTTGATGGGTGCCCTGCTGGGTATCTCGGTGGGGCTTCTGACCCTGCTTTGGAAATAAGCGCCGCCCCGGTCTACAAGATCCGGGACGCGGGAGCGAAGGAGTCGCATAGGATTGAACAGAGAACAAAACGGTCCGCGCAGACCGCTGTTGGCGGATCTGACAGACAGGGAGGGCGAGGCCCTCTGTGCTCAACTGCGCCAGGAATTGGTGGAGGAGGTATCCAAGACAGGAGGGCATCTGGCCTCCAACCTGGGTGCGGTGGAGCTGACAGTGGCCATCCATCGGGTATTTGATACCGCCCGGGACCGGCTGGTATTCGACGTGGGGCACCAGTGCTATCCCCACAAGATGATTACCGGCCGGAGGGAGGCGATGTCCACTCTGCGCCAGTACGGCGGCATTGCTGGCTTTCCAAAGCCGGGGGAGAGCGGCCACGACGCCTTTATCGCCGGCCATGCCTCCAACTCGGTGGCGGTGGCGCTGGGTATGGCTCGGGCCAGAACAGCGATGAAGGAGGACTATAAGGTACTGGCTCTGATCGGTGACGGGGCCCTGACAGGCGGATTGGCCTACGAGGGGCTGTCCAACGCCGGGGAGTGCGGCCAGCAGCTTCTGGTCATCCTCAACGACAACGGGATGTCCATTACCGCCAACGTAGGCGGGGTGGCGGAGCATCTGGCTCAACAGCGGTTAAAGCCCCAGTACCTGACCTTTAAGAAACACTACCGCCGCATCATGGGGAAGACCTGGGTGGGGCAGCGGATATACCAATTTACCCACCGGGTCAAGAAGGCGCTGAAGCAGAGCCTTCTGCCGTGCAGTATGTTTGAGAATATGGGATTTACCTATCTTGGTCCGGTAGACGGGCATGACCTGCCAAAGCTGACCAGGATTCTTCAATATGCCAGGGAACTGAATGAGCCGGTCCTGCTCCATGTGAGGACCGTCAAGGGAAAGGGGTATCTGCCCGCTGAGGAGAATCCGGACGCCTTCCATGGAGTTGGGCCCTTTGATCCCATGACCGGCCTGATGAAAAAGGTGGGCGGCGACAATTTCTCTGCTGTGTTCGGCAGAAAACTCACTCAAATGGGACGGGAGCACCCGGAGATATGCGGCCTGACAGCCGCTATGATGGGGGGCACCGGCCTGGAGGAATTTGCCAGGGCCTTCCCGGACCGGTTCTTTGACGTTGGGATCGCCGAAGGCTGCGCCGTTTCCATGGCAGCCGGAATGGCCAAGGAGGGGGCGATACCCGTGTTTGGAGTGTACTCCACCTTTCTCCAGCGGTCCTACGATATGCTGATCCACGATGTGGCCATTGACCACCTCCATGTGGTGCTGGGCGTGGATCGGGCCGGACTGGTGGGAGAGGACGGGGAGACCCACCATGGCGTCTTTGATGTGGCCTATCTGGATAGCGTCCCGGGGATGACAGTCTTTGCGCCCTCCAGCTTCCAGGAGCTGGAGGAGATGCTGGAGCGGGCCGTGCTGGAAATCAAGGGGCCGGTAGCTGTCCGTTATCCACGTGGCGGCGAGGGGATGTATACGGGCAGTTCAGGCAGCGGGCCTGCTGTACTGCTAAGGGAGGGGAGAGATCTTACCCTGGCGGGCTACGGCATCCAGATCAACGATCTGCTGGAGGCGGCTGACCTTCTGTCCAAAGAGGGGATCGAGGCCCAGGTGGTCAAGCTGAACCAGATTACCCCTCTCCCGACTGAGCTTGTAGCCGACTGCGTCCGTCAGACTGGAGCCCTGCTGGTAGCCGAGGACTGCGTGGCCAGTGGCAGCGTGGGACAGCGTTTGGCCGCGGCGCTGGAGGAGAAGCAGATCCCGGCCAGGATATATCGGATCGACTGCGGACAGGAATTTGTGCCCCACGGGGCAGTCCGGCTGCTGAAGCGGGACCTGAATTTGGACGGGCCTGGAATCGCCCGACGGGCCATGGAGGTGCTGGGCTGTGTCAAATAAAAAGCGACTGGATGTAGCCATGACAGAGCAGGGGTTAGCGGAGAGCCGTCAGAAGGCCCAGGCGGTCATCATGGCCGGACAGGTCTATGTAGATGGACAGAAGGTGGACAAGGCTGGAGCGCCTGTGGGTGAGAGTGCCCGCATCGAGGTCCGGGGCAAGACGATGCCCTATGTGAGCCGGGGCGGTCTGAAGCTGGAAAAGGCCATGGCCTGCTGGCCGATTTGTCTGGAGGGGGCAGTCTGTGCCGATATCGGCGCTTCCACAGGAGGATTTACCGATTGTATGCTCCAAAACGGGGCGGCTAAGGTATTCGCGGTGGATGTGGGCTATAACCAGCTGGACTGGCGGCTCAGGACTCATCCAAAGGTCGTCTGCATGGAGCGCACCAATGCCCGATACCTGACAGTGGAGCAGATCCCTCAGCCTTTGGATTTTTTCTCAGTCGATGTGTCTTTTATTTCCCTGAATCTGATCCTGCCCGCTCTACGGCCCCTGATGGCTCCAGGCGGAGAGGGCGTCTGCCTGGTGAAGCCCCAGTTTGAGGCAGGGAAGGACAAGGTTGGGAAGAAAGGCGTGGTTCGGGACCCGGAGGTCCATCTGGAGGTATTGAGCCAGTTTTTGATTCACGCCGAAAATGCGGATTTTACTGTAAAGGATATTACCTTCTCACCGATAAAGGGTCCGGAGGGAAACATCGAGTACCTGGGTCATCTGCGTGCCGGAGCCGGCGTGCCCTATGGGGGGGACCTGTGGGAGCTGGTCCAGCGATCTCACAACGTGTGGAAGGAGGGGCGGGAATGAAAGTTATCCTCAGCTCAAATCCATACCGAGACCGGGGTCTGAAGGCCGCGCTGGAGGCACAGCGCATTTTGGAACGATCTGGTGCCCAGACGGCGCTCTGCCTGCCCTTCGTCCCGAAGAAGGGGGACCGGGTCGATGTGCCGCGCCAGTTGACACTGTCCTCTCTGGAGCGGGAGCTGCCCAGTGCGGATCTTCTGATCTGCTTCGGAGGAGACGGTACCATCCTCCATGCGGCCAGGGACGCCACGCTTCACGATGTGCCGATTCTGGGGGTCAATATGGGCAGCGTGGGCTTTATGGCGGAACTGGAGCGGTCCGAGCTCCCTCTGTTGGCTCCGCTGGCCCAGGGAAACTTTTCTATCGAGGAGCGGATGATGCTGGATGTCCAGGTAGTGCGGGGGGGAAAAATTATCAGCCAGGACTTGGCGCTGAACGACGCTGTGGTGTTCAAGGGCTCCATGGCGCGGGTGGCGGAGGTGGAGGTGTGGGCCGACCAGGTCCAGGTGAGCAGCATCATGGGGGACGGCGTCATCGTGGCCACCCCAACGGGGTCTACGGCTTACTCCATGTCCGCCGGAGGCCCCATTGTAGAACCTACCTCTCGAAGCATCATCATCACTCCGGTGTGTGCCCACCAACTGGCTGCCCGTGCGATGGTACTCTCTCCGGAACGGACGGTGAGCGTTACCCTGCCCCGGGGAACCCGCAAGCATTTGTACCTGTCAGTGGATGGAGGCAAAGCAATCCGACTATCAGGCAGCGACAGAGTGGAAGTCCGGCGGTCTACCCACTGCACCAAGCTGGTCCAACTGGCTGGCCGGAGCTTTTATCAGGTCATTAACCAGAAGCTGGGAGGATTCACAAAGTGAAAAATTTGCGTCAGGCTGAAATATTAAATATCGTACAGTCGGTGGATATAGAGACACAGGAGCAGATGCTGGAGGAGCTGAAGGCCCGAGGCATCTCGGCCACCCAGGCCACGATCTCCAGGGACATCAAGGAACTTCGGCTGGTCAAGGTTTTGACCGGAAAAGGTGCGTACCGCTACGCCCCTAGCGAGCGGAAGGGCGCTGTTACTTCTGACACCAGGCTGCGCAATATTTTCAAAGAAGGGGTCATCTCGGTGGATGTGGCCCAGAATATCGTAGTGGTCAAGACGATGCCGGGACTGGCCTCAGCTGCCTGTTCCGCTCTGGACAATATGGAGATTCCTGGAATCGTCGGCAGTCTGGCAGGGGATGACACAGGCATTTTGATCATGCGCGACAGCGCTGCCGCCCAGTCCTTTAACAGCGAGGTTCACAAGCTGCTGAAGTAATTTGATCTGTGGACAGAAAGGGGGTATACCATGCTTTCTCTGCTCCATATTGAGAATATCGCTATCATTGAGTCGGCGGATATCCGATTTGATGGCGGCTTCAATGTGCTTACCGGCGAGACCGGCGCGGGAAAATCCATCGTCATCGACGCAATTGGCGCTGTTCTGGGAGAGCGGACCAGCCGCGAACTCATCCGCACCGGGGCCAGGTCGGCGCTGGTCACAGCCGTTTTTACTGGGCTCCCCAAGCTCAGATGGCTGGAGGATAACGGCTTTCCACCACAGGGGGAGGAACTGCTGCTCCAACGGGAGATCCAGGGGGACGGCCGGAATGTATGCCGGGTAGACGGACGGCCTTTGACCGTAGCCCAGCTCCGGGAGCTGGGGCGGCAGCTGCTGAATATTCATGGGCAGCACGACGGGCAGCAGCTTCTGGACCCGGAGAGCCACCTGGACTATTTGGACTGCTTCGGTAGGACCGGGGACCTTTTGAAAGACTATCAGAGTAGCTATCAGGCCATGAGTGAGAAAAGGCGGCAGATCGCTTCGCTGGAGATGGACGAGGCGGAGCGGAGCCGGAGGGTGGACACGCTGACCTATCAGATTCAGGAGCTGGAGCGGGCCGGGCTGAAGCCGGGTGAGGATGAGGAGCTGGACGCCCGAAAGACCTTGATGCGCAGTGCCGGCAAGCTGATGGATGCGCTCCAGGCGGCAGAATATGCGCTGGGGGGCGATGAGGATAGCCAAGGGGCCTGTGCCCTAATTGCTGACGCCGAGGGGGAGCTGCGGGGCGTGGCCCGTCTCAGCCCACAGATTGGGGCGTTGGCGGACCAGGTGTCCACCCTGCGGGCCGCGGCGGAGGACGCCTTGGAGAGCCTGCGGGACCAGGGCAGGGAGCTTGACTTTTCTCCGGAGGAGCTGGACCGACTGGAGAGTCGGCTGGACATCCTTTACCGGCTGAAAAAGAAATATGGCTCCACAGTGGCTGATATGTTGGACTATTTGGAGCGGAGCCGCCAGGAGCTGGACCAGATCCAAGATGCGGACGACACCATTGCACGACTCCAGAAGGAGCTGTCCCAGGTCCGGGCACAGGCCAGGGAGAAGGGAGAGCGCCTGTCCCATGCCAGAAAAGAGGCGGCCCTGTCCCTGCAGCAGCGGGTGCAGGAGGAGCTGCGCCAGCTGGATATGCCGAAAGTGCAGTTCCAGGCTCAATTTCTGGGGCAGCAGGAGGAGGACGGGATGGGACCCACAGGGCTGGACCAAGTTCAGTTCCTGATGTCCGCCAACGCGGGAGAGGCGCTGAAGCCGATTCAGAAGGTGGCCTCTGGTGGTGAACTGGCCCGTATCATGCTGGCACTGAAAAACGTGTTGGCGGAGGATGACGGAGTGGGCAGTCTGGTCTTTGACGAGGTGGACACCGGAGTTTCCGGGCGGGCGGCCCAAAAGGTAGCGGAAAAGATGGCCCAGGTAGCCAGACGAAAGCAGGTGCTGTGCGTCACCCACTTGCCCCAGATTGCGGCAATGGCAGACACCCATTTCTCTGTCCAAAAGGGTGAGCAGGATGGCCGGACGTATACCCATGTGGAACGATTGGACCGGGCGGGAAGAGGAGAGGAGCTGGCCCGTCTGATCGGGGGATCTTCGGTGACAGACCTGCTGCGCCAGAGTGCGGAGCAACTGCTTGCTGAGGGAGAAAAGTACCGGAATGTCCTCCGAGAAGCCCTGTAAAGGAGCGCGGGATTTGAAGTGGACTCCCACAAGTTTTAGCAGGTAAATAGGAGGATATTATAGATATGAGTGAGAGAAAAGTCGCAGTTGAGCCCGCGGACCTGGCGCGGCAGTGGCCTCTGCCCGCAAAGGAGCAGGTCCATCAGGAGCTAAAGAGGGCCTTAGAAGGGTGCCGGCGGAAGATGGTGGTGCTGGACGACGATCCCACCGGCGTCCAGACGGTTCACGGCCTGTATGTCTATACAGACTGGGAGCGGGAAACACTGCTCCAGGGCCTGCGGTCGGAACAGCCCATGTTCTTTGTTCTGACCAACTCCAGGGGCTTTACCGCGGAAGAAACAGAGCGCGCCCACCAGGAGATCGGGAAGAATCTGGCCTGGGCGGCCAGAGAGGCGGGGCAGCCCTTTGTCCTAATCAGCCGGGGAGACTCCACGCTGCGGGGCCATTATCCCTTGGAAACGGAGACATTGCGGCAGACCCTGGAGAGAGAGCTGGAGACCTGTTATGACGGCGAGATCATCATGCCCTATTTCCAGGAAGGGGGCCGGCTCACCATTGGAGATGTCCACTATGTGAAGATGGGAGAACAGCTGGTGCCCGCCGGCATGACGGAATTTGCCAAGGATACCACCTTTGCCTACACCTCCTCCGACCTGAAAGACTGGTGCCAGGAGAGAACCGGGGGCAGATACCGGGCGGAGGAGATGGTATCCATCTCCCTGGAGGAGCTCCGGGCCCTGGATTATCCGGGTATCACCAGGAAGCTGATGGGCGTGTCCGGGTTTCAGAAGGTGGTGGTCAACGCTGCGGATGACCTGGACGTAGAGGTTTTTGTCACCGCTCTGATGGCGGCCTTGAATCAGGGAAAGCAGTTCCTTTACCGCTGTGCCGCCGGACTGGTCCGGGTAATGGGCGGTGTAGAACATCGTCCACTCCTGGGCCGGGCGGAGCTGCGTGACGGGGATAACCCGAATGGAGGACTGGTGGTGGTGGGCTCCCATGTGAAAAAGACGAGCCAGCAGCTGGAATGCCTTCTGGATGGTGTGGATGGCCTGGAGGAGATCTGTTTCCAGGCGGAGAGCGCCCTCCAGCCGGGTGGTCTGGAGGAGGAGCGGGCGAGAGTGTCGGCCAGGGCCCAGCAGGTGATACGGGCAGGACGGACCGCTGTAGTCTATACCAGCCGCCAGGTCCTCCGGGTCAGTCAAGAGAGCGCCGACGCCAATTTGGAGCTGAGTGTGCGTATCTCGCGGGCCCTTACTGGGGTAGTGTCCGATTTGAGAGAAAGGCCGTCCTTTATCGTGGCCAAGGGGGGCATCACCTCCAGCGATGTGGGTATCCAGGCACTGGGCGTCAAAAAGGCGTTGGTGCTGGGGCAGGCCGCCCCTGGAGTTCCGGTTTGGAAGACTGGAGAGGAGAGCAGATTCCCCGGTATGTCCTATATTATTTTCCCAGGAAATGTAGGAGAGGTGACAACACTGCGGGATATCGTTCACGAACTGGTCTAAAAGACGCAGGTGCCCAGTCGGGCCGCTGAAATAGGCGGCCCGATTTCTTTTTGAATTAAAAAAGGAATTTATGGGGACAAGACATATTTTCTCTTCCGTTTTTGAAACAAATCTGTTATACTATTTAAGACAGCCCGCAGGGAGAGTGTGGGTGCTGGCTCTTTGGAAAACGAACTGGGGATGAGAGGGAGAGAAGACCGTTTGGTATTTGTGCTGCTGTTCCTGTTTTGGCTGCTGCTGAACGGAAAGGTGACCGTTGAGATCATATTGGTTGGCGCGGCAGTTTCTGCGGCGCTGACTTGTTTTGCCCATCGGGTGCTCCATATTTCGCCTCAGGGAGAACTGCGCGTTCTGCGCAGACTCCCTGAGGTGTTTTGTTATCTGATGTGGCTGATGGGCCAGATTTTGCTGTCCAACATCCAGGTCATCGGCCGTATCCTGACCCCTGGGAAGAAACAAGCTCCGGCAAAATTGATCTGGTTTCAGCCTGGGACAAAGGGTAACCTGGCCAAGTTGGCCCTGGCGAATTCTATCACCTTAACGCCCGGGACAGTGACGGTGTCCATGGGGCCGGATATGCTGTGTGTCTACGCCCTGGACCCTGAGTTTGGAGCAGGACTAAAGGAATCTGCCTTTGCGGAGAAACTGAAAAAGCTGGAGGAGGAGCGCCATGGCTGAGTGTACGCCGATGCTGCGGGCAGTTCTGACTGCTGTACTGTGCCTGCTGGCGCTGGGTATTCTGCTATGCCTGATCCGGGCTATCCGCGGGCCCAGGTATACGGACCGGGTGATAGCCCTCAATGAGATATGCACGTTGGTCATCTTTGTGATCTGTATTTTGTCCTATCTGCTGGGAAAGGCATACTTGGTGGATGTGGCTATCCTCTACGGACTACTTAATCTGCTGGCGGTGGCTGTTTTAAGCCGCGTTACCGTGGAACGCCACCGAAACCGGAAGGAGGGAAAGAAATGACTATCCGTACCATAGCTGCCCTGGGGCTGATTCTTCTGGGAACCCTGGTGATAGCCATCTCCATTCTGGGGCTGTTCCGCTTCCGGGATGCCTTGGAGCGTATCCACGCGGGAGCGGTGACCGACACCCTGGGTGTGCTGCTAATCCTGGGGGGACTGATCCTTCTGTGTGGCTGGAACGGGCATGGGATTAAGCTGGCTGCAACGCTGGTGGTCCTCTGGGCCACCAATCCCATTTCTTCCCACCTGATTGCCAGAATGGAACTGATTACCGGCCGGGATATCGAACCAGATCAGCTGACCGGAGAGGGGGAGCGGGAATTGTGATCGTACTGGAGATCATTCTGCTGCTGTTCTTGGTGTTCTGCGCCGTGGCCGCAGTGATGACCAAGAGACTTATGGCCTCGGTCATCATCTTTATGTCCTATTCCTCGGTCATGGCCATCCTGTGGTTTCTGCTGGAATCCCCCGACCTGGCCATTACAGAGGCCGCTGTGGGGGCGGGTGTCACAAGTCTGCTGTTCTTCCTGGCCCTGAGAAGGGTGAATGCCCTGAAAGGGGTGGACAAGGATGAGGAGTGACCATACTGAAGAAAGCCGCTTTGAGCGGTTTCTCCACTGGGCAGAGGGGGAAGAAGCGGATCAGGGGTCGGAGGAGGCCGAGGACCCGGAGCGGGCAGAGTTCGTGGAGTATCTAGAATATATTGACTCCCACGAGCCCATGGATTTCGGTGCCTACCGGCTGATGCGGATGCGGGAGCGAGCGGCAAAAGGGATTCCTCAGCCTGCGGTACCAGGCCATCATGCCGTCGTGGAACAGAGAGCGGTCAGAGCGGGTGGTCGAAAGAGGGGGTACCGGCCAGGCACACTGAAAAAGTTGGTGCGTGTCTACCGTATTCTGTCCGTATGTGTGACCATGGTGCTGATGCTTACCCTGTTGCTGGTAGCTCTTTCCATGCCGCGGTTTGGGGACCCGGAAGCCCCGGCGATCAACGAGGTATCTCAGCGATATCTGGAAAAAGGCGTGGAAGAAACAGGCGCGGTCAATGCCGTAGCCGGAATGATACTGGATTACCGGGCATTTGACACTTTTGGTGAGTCTACGGTCCTCTTTGCGGCTGCTATGAGTGTGGTCCTGCTGCTGCGTAAGACTGGGAAGGAGGACGGCCAGACTGCGCCTTGTGATTCGGTACTGGCTCAGATGGGGCAGCTCATCCTGCCGGCGGTGATGATGTTTGGCATCTATGTGGTCCTCAATGGCCACCTAAGTCCCGGCGGAGGCTTTTCCGGAGGGACTGTGCTTGGGTGCGGATTGATCCTCTGCTCCATGATCCTGGGGAGTGAAGAGATGGAACGCCTGCTCCCGCCCAGACGCATCACGGCGGTGACGGTTACCTGCCTGTTAGCCTATGGCCTGATGAAAGGATATTCCTTCTTTACCGGGGCCAATCACTTGGGGGGGGAGGTGCCCAAGGGGACGCCGGGCGCCATTTTCAGCGCCGGATTCATCCTGCCCCTGAATATCTGTGTAGGCATCATCGTGGCCTGTACGATGTACACCTTTTTTACCCTGTTTTCACAAAAGGAGGGGTAAGCCTTGGCGGAATTGATTTTACAGCAGCGGTTTTACATAGCGGCGATCCTCTTATTTGCCATAGGGATCACCACGCTATTTCTCCATCCCAATTTAATCAAAAAGATTATCGGACTCAATCTTATGGATACCTCAGTATTCCTTTTCTTGGCGGCCATGGGCTATGTGGAGGGAGGAAGCGCCCCCATTTTGGAGGAGGGGATGGAGCGGGCTGTACGGATCAATCCGGTACCGGGAGGGTTGGTGCTGACTGGTATCGTGGTGGCGGTGAGTACGACGGCACTGTTTCTGGCCCTGACCTGTCGGCTGTACAAGAGGTATCACAGCCTGAATCTGGATGTCATTCTGATGCGTTCCAAAGAAGAACATCATAATTAGGGAGATATAAATCAGAGACAGAATGGAGGTGAAGCTTTTGCCCTTTACATATAACGTTCCTTTCTTCAGCATTTTTCTAGCCCTGCTCAGTGCGGTGTCAGTTCCGTTCCTGAAAAATGGAGAGCAGGCACTTCGGATGATCCGGGTGGTCCAGGCCGTGGTGGCAGCCCTGTCGGCGGCTCTGCTGGCCCACCTGTGGAGTGGGGACAGCTTCACCTTTATGATGGGACATTTTCCGGCCCCTTGGGGAAACGAACTGCGGGCTGGTCCTCTGGAGGCATTGCTGGCCCTGGCCTTCAGCTTGGTGATGTTTCTCTCTCTTACTGGTGGCGCAGAGGACATCCGCCGGGACATTCGGGAGGAGCGCCAGGGGCAGTATTGCCTGTTGATGCAACTTCTCTATGCGGCTCTGCTGGCCATGGTTTATACCAATGACCTCTTCACCGCCTATGTCTTTGTGGAGATCGCAGCGGTCACCGCCTGTATCGCTGTGGTAGCGAAGGAGAGCGGCCGCTCTGTGGTGGCGGCCATCCGGTATCTGGTGTTCAGCTGCCTGGGTTCCGGCTTGATCCTGCTGGGCATTTCCATGCTGTATAGCGTCACCGGACATCTGCTGATGGAGGACTTGGGGCGGGCGGTAGCACAGTTGGCCCAAACCGGCAGATATGCGATTCCACTGACAGCTTCGGCACTGCTGATGACTCTGGGGCTGGCGATTAAAAGTGCTCAGTTTCCCTTTCACGCCTGGCTGCCCGACGCGCACGCCAGTGCGACGACCGCCTCCAGCGCCATTTTGTCTGGACTGGTGCTGAAGGGTTACATTGTATTGATTATAAAGCTGATCCTGCGAGTGTTTGGCAGCAGTGTACTGATCGAAATGTACCTCCATGACCTGCTTTTCCTTTTGGGCGTAGCTGGTATGCTGTTCGCTTCGGTGGCTGCTTTGCGGCAGGAGGAGGTAAAGAGAATGATCGCCTACTCCTCCTCGGCCCAGATATCCTATATCTTTCTTGCCCTGGGGCTGGGCAGCCGGGCGGGGACCGCCGCGGCCTGCTTCCAACTGCTGACCCACGCCTTTACAAAGCCCATGATATTTGTGGGTGCCGGGGCCCTGATACGGGCCGGGGAGGGAGGACATTACTGGAGTGACCTGCGGGGTATGGCCTGGCGGGCTCCAGTGGCCGGCATCGGGTTTACCGTGGGCGGCCTGTCTCTGTGCGGCCTACCGCTGCTGGCCGGCTTCTCATCCAAATATAGTCTGGCTGTGGCGGCACTGGCGGGAGAGTGGCAGACGATGCCGACTCTGTTCAGCCTGGCTGTCAGCTCCGTCCTCAACGCCATGTATTATATCCCTGCTATTTTGGTCATCTGGGGCAGGAGGGACGGGGAAAGAGGTACTTTCCTGTCCGCAAAAGAGGCATCGGCCCACCGCTGGGCTACCCTCTGCTTCGTGGCGTTCAACCTGGTGCTGGGCGTGGGGGTAGGACCGATCCTTGCTCTGATCCATACAGGACTCGCGCTGTTTTGATTGACCATTTGAAGAGAAAGAAGGTGACAGGATGGAAATGCTGTATGGAAACTGGCTGGTGCTGCCTGTGCTGTTTCCCATATTCGGCGGCCTGATGGCGGCCCGCATCCATACCCTTGGGGCGCGACGTACCGTCGTTTCCACCATCCTGATCCTTCAGATCCTTCTGGTCTTGCCTGCGGCCATTTATGATACACCACCCTATACCATGCTGCATTTAGCCCCAGGGCTCCGCATCGTCCTGCAGGGGGACGCTCTGGGGCGGTTTTTTGCCGCCTTGATCTGTATCATCTGGTTCGCAGTGGCCTTTTTCGCCTATGAGTATATGAATCATGAGGGCCACCGGGAGCGGTTTTTTGGATTTTACCTCATGACGCTGGGCGCTCTGATGGGCATTTGCTTTGCGGGCAACTTAGTCACGCTCTACCTGTTTTATGAGCTGATGACGTTGTGTTCCGTCCCTCTGGTCCTGCACATCGGCACCAAGAAGGCATTTGAGGCCGCCTATCGCTACTTGGCCTTTTCTGTGGCCGGGGCAGGGCTTGGGCTGCTGGGACTCTTCATGCTCCAGGGCTACTGTACCACAGACCTGTTTACACCAGGCGGCGTGTTGAACAGCTCCTTAGCCACTGGGGACCGCCAGTGGCTCCTGTGCGTATTCCTGGTCATGGCAGTGGGGTTTGGCTGTAAGGCGGGAATGTTCCCGCTCCACGCATGGCTGCCCATCGCCCACCCGGTAGCACCTGCCCCCGCCTCCGCGGTCCTGTCCGGCCTTATCACTAAGATGGGCGTCTTTGCCATAATCCGGGTGGTTTACTATCTATATGGATGGGATTTTCTCAGCGGAACTTGGGTGCAGAGAACGGTGCTGATCCTGTCTCTGGTCACGGTGCTCATGGGCTCCACCCTGGCCCTGCGGGAGGACACACTGAAAAAAAGGCTGGCCTACTCAACGGTCAGCCAAGTGTCCTATGTGATTTTCGGCTTGATGCTGCTGACCCCTGCCGCATTGGAAGGCGCGATCTTCCAGGTGGTGTTCCACGCCATTGGAAAGAATGCCCTGTTCATGGCCACAGGCGCCATCATCTATAAGACACACCTGACCCAGGTTTCTCAGATGCGCGGTGTGGGCACGGTGTATGGCATCACCATGTGGTGCTTTGCGCTGGCCTCTCTGTCCCTGATCGGGATTCCGCCCACAGGGGGTTTCGTGGCCAAGTGGATGCTGGCCCGTGGGGCGCTGGAGGCCGGGCTGGGGCCGGTGTCCTATGTGGGCATCGGGGTTCTGATGCTCTCCGCTCTGCTTACCGCCTGCTATCTGCTTCCCATCATTACCTCGGCCTTTTTCCCCGGCAAGGGCTTTGACCGGAGCCAGATCGTCAAACAGCAGGATACCTGGCTCATGTGGATCACCCTCTGCTTCCTCACCGCGTCCGTGGTGATTTTAGGGATGTATCCCGGCCTTCTCTCTCCCGCGGTGGAGGATATCCTGGCTCCGCTTTTTGGTTGAGCCTTCAGACCTTGTGAGGAAAGGGGGTGTTTCCTTATGTGGATCATGCTAGCAGTGTTGTTTCCTATCCTGAGCGGCGGGATGCTGCCCATTTGGAAGCCAAGGGGCCGGCGGGGACGGCAGCACTATGTGTTGTTCGTATCCTGCATGACCGCCGTCCTGTCCCTGACTGCCATCTCGGAGATGAAGGGGGCAGAGGCCGTGGTCCTGGTCCATCTGGGGGAGCGGCTGTCTGTTGCGTTCCAGGTGGACGGACTGGGCTGTGTCTTTGGCACAATGGTGTCTCTGCTGTGGCCGCTGGCTTGCCTGTATGCCCTGGAATATATGAGCAGGGAGGGGGGAGAGGACCGTTTTTTTTCCTTCTATCTGGCTGCCTTTGGAGTGACGTTGGGCGTCGCCTTCTCGGCAAATATCCTGACCATGTATTTCTTTTATGAACTGCTCACCCTGGTTACCCTTCCCCTGGTCATGCACGGTATGGACGGCAAGGCGCGGTACGCCGGACGAGTCTATCTGGTGTATTCCATGAGCGGTGCCGCCCTGGGCTTTATCGCCATGGTCTTTCTCCTCCAATACGGCAGCGGGATGTTCCGCCTGGGAGGCACTCTAATCTCAGAGGGGACCAGCCTCGACACCCTGCTGGTGGCCTATGTGCTGGGCTTTTTTGGATTTGGGGTGAAGGCGGCGGTATTTCCAGGACACAAGTGGCTCCTGCGGGCCTCGGTGGCCCCCACACCGGTGACCGCCCTCCTCCATGCGGTAGCTGTGGTCAAGGCGGGGGTGTTCGCAGTAGTCCGGCTGACCTGGTATGGCTTTGGCCCGGATATCCTGCGGGGTACATGGGCGCAGGACCTGGTGCTGGCGGCGATTCTCTTTACCATCGTCTTCGGCTCGTCCAAGGCGCTCCAGACCAAACATTTGAAGCGGAGGTTGGCCTGGTCCACCATCAGCAACCTGTCCTATGTGCTGCTGGGCGTGATGACCCTGTCTACGGCTGGCTTGGTAGCCGGCATGACCCATATGGTGTTTCATGCGGTTCTAAAGATTACGCTCTTTTTTGGGGTGGGTGCGGTCCACTATAAGATGCACCGGGACTTCGTCCCGGATATTGAAGGGTGTGGCCCGCTGATGCCGGTGGTTTTCAGCACTTTTACCGTCACAGCGCTGGGGCTGATGGGAGTGCCTCCACTGGCCGGCTTTACAAGCAAATGGCTGCTGGCAACTTCCAGTGTGGCTCTGGGTACCCCGCTGGGATATTTGGGTGGCGCCGCTCTTATCGCCTCGGCGATCCTGACCGCCCTGTACCTGATGCAGATCGTCATGCTGGCCTTTTTCCCCAGACAGCACCGAGCTATCTCGGTGCGTATTCCAAGGCAGGCCCGGCGGGACCCTGGCGTGAGGATGACCATTCCCTTGGTCGTACTGGCTCTTGCCTCGGTCATTCTTGGGCTGATGGCCCAGGAGGTATATCTGGGCATCAGCCGGCTGCTGTTCTTATGACCGAGCATAGATAGGGGCATGCATTATTTTGGAGAGGGGGAGAGGAACCTGTGGGACGGATTCTGCTGCTGCTGGTCGCAATGCCTATTGTGTGCGGGCCGGTCAGCTATCTGGTGGGTCGAGTCTGGAAAAAGGCGAGGGATATCTTTGTCCAGTCTGCCGCCGCACTGGAGCTTCTGCTGGTGCTGTCAATGGCCATGGGAGAGGACACCGCGGTCCGGTTGGACGGCTTTTGCGGGCTCGGCATCTCCTTTGCTTCCGGTGGGTTCCACTCGCTTATGGCCATGCTGACTGCTACGGGGTGGTTGGCGGCGACCATCCTGTCTGACGAGTATTTTGCCCACATCAAAAGGCGGAACCGCTACTATCTGTTTTGGCTGGTCACATTAGGGGCTGCCATGGGCGTATTTTTATCTGCTGACTTGTACACTACCTTCCTATTTTTTGAGGTCATGTCCTTTACCTCTTATGTGTCGGTGGTCCAGACAGAGGAGGAGGAGGCCCTGCGAGCCGGAGGCACCTATTTAGCGGTAGCTGTCATCGGCGGTCTGGTTACCTTGTCAGGGTTATTTCTCCTGCACTTCCAACTGGGTACCCTTCAAATTGACCAGCTGGCACAGGCGGCGGCACAGGCTTCTGACCGTACCCTGCTCTGGGTGGGCGGCCTGCTGACCCTAGTGGGCTTTGGCGCCAAGGCGGGGGCGTTTCCGCTTCACATCTGGCTGCCCACCGCCCATCCGGCTGCACCTGCCCCCGCCTCGGCGGTCCTGTCCGGTGTTATCACAAAGACAGGGATTTACGGGGTAGCTGTGCTGTCCACAACCCTGTTTCTCCATGACGGAAGCTGGGGCGCCATGCTGGCAGTCATCGGGGCCGTCACCATGGTTTTGGGGGCTGTGCTGGCCCTCTGCTCCGTGGACCTCAAAAGGACACTGGCCTGCTCCTCAGTTTCCCAGATCGGTTTTATTTTGGTGGGGCTGGCGATGCAGTGTCTGCTGGGCAGCCATAACGCCCTGGCGGTGGACGGGACGGTCCTCCATATCGTCAACCATTCGCTAATCAAGCTGGCGCTCTTCCCGGCTGCAGGCGTCATCCATCTGTCTACCCATTCCTTTGACCTGAACGATATACGGGGCTTTGGCCGAAATAAGCCCATGTTGGCCCTTATCATGGGGATCCCCATGCTCAGTCTGGCGGGGCTGCCCCTGCTCAACGGCTATGTGAGCAAAACACTGCTCCACGAGAGCATCGTGGAATATATCCATCTGTCAGGAGAGCGGGCCTGGGCCTATACGGCGCTGGAGTGGCTGTTTCTTTTTGCGGGTGGGCTGACCTTGGCCTATATGCTGAAGCTGTTTCTCTGCATCTTTGTGGAGAGAAACCGGCTGCCCCAGGAGGTACTGGATAAAAAATGGCGCTGCCACGGCGGCTATATCGCTCCGGCCTCCGCGGCTGTTCTGCTGACATATGTGGGGGTGATGCTCCTCCTGGGCCTCTTTCCCGGCCGTTTTATGGATAGGATCGCTGCCTTTGGCCGCTCCTTTTTCCAGGGAGCGGTGCCGTCTCACGCGGTAGATTACTTCTCTGTGGTCAATCTGAAGGGGGCGGCGATCTCACTGACCATCGGCCTGGTGGTCTACCTCCTGGTGGTGCGCACCCTGCTGATGCCCAAAGGAGAGAGCGGGAGAAGGTACTACCGAGACCCTATTCCAGGATGGCTCAATCTGGAGTACGGGCTGTACCGACCGCTCCTGAAATTTTCCACCCAGGTACTGCTGCTGGCGGCTGCCTTTGTGGACCGGGTGGGCTTCCGGCTTTTGTTCCGGGGACTGCCTGCCTTGTTCCTAAGATGGAGCCGATGGCTGATCGACCGACGAAGCCGGCTGGTGAGCGCCCTTACGGGGCAGGAATATACACCACGGCCCAGCCTGGAACAGGTAGTGGATGACTCTAGCTTCGGCCTGTACGACGACCAGCCCCAGCGGGGGAATGGAGTCATGCGTTCGCTGGCCTTTGGCCTGATCCTGACCGGACTTGGCCTGGTGTTCTCGATTCTATTCATTTTCTTGCACAGATAAAAAAGCGTCCTGTACCCAATCTGGATACAGGACGCTATCTTTATTTGACTGAAATCATGCGGGAGAAATAAAGGTGGTGACCTGGCCATACAGGATGAAGGCCATAGCCACAGGGGCCACAAAGCGGATACAGATGCTGAAGAAGGAATACAGACCGTCCTTCATGGTATTTCCTTCTAAACTGACCTCGCTGCGGATGACCTTGGGGCCAATGACCCAGCCCACCAAGATAGACATGACCAAGGCCCCCAGAGGCATGGCCACGCCCTCAGAAATAAAGTCCATGAAGTCGAGCCAGGTGCCGCCCAGGGTCATACCAGTATCCTGGAAGGGAATCCAGAGTCCATTGGAGCCAAGCCCATCGGCGGCTACCAGAACAGCCTCCGCTAGCACGATGAGACAGGCGATCGCTACGATTCTGCTGCGCTTGGGCGACCTACCCTTGGCTACCTGATGGTCAATGACGAAGGTGACCAGCACCTCGACTAGGGCGATGGCGGAGGTGATAGCCGCCAGGGTGACAAACAGGAAGAAGAGAATACCAAAGATGGGGCCAAAGGCGCCCATAGAGTTAAAGACGTCCTGCATGGTGATGAACAGCAGTTTGGGACCGCTCAGTTCAGCACCCTCACCGCCCAGAGCGAAAGCGGCGGGGAGAACCGCAAGACCAGCCATAATGGCCACACAGGTATCAGAGATGATAATAATAAGGGAGTTTTTTACAAGGCTCTCCTTTTTGCTCAGGTAAGAACCGTAAGTGACGGTGATACCCATAGCTAGGGATAAGGAGAAGAACATCTGGCCGCCAGCGGTGGAAAGTACCTTCAGGAAGCCCTGAACAGAGGAGAAGGGCTCCCAGTTGGGGGAAAACATGAACTTCAATCCCTCGAAAGCTCCGGGAAGTGTTACAGCCCGAATGATGACGATGAGCAGCATAATCGCCAAGGCAGGCATACCGATTTTGTTGAACTTTTCAATACCATCTTTGATGCCGCCGCGGATGATGAGGTAACAGATAGCGATGAAGAACACAGTAGAACCGATGGCCAAGGGCTGGTTACTGAGCATATCGGTAAAAGACTGTGCGCCGGAGATGCTGGACAGGGAAAATACCCCAATCAACTCGGCAAAGTTGAGGCACACATATTGGATACAATAGGCGCCTAGAACGGTGTAGAAGCTTAGGATCAGCAGGGGAGAGATGATGGCTAGGAACCCCAAGAAGGTGCCCATGCCTCCAGCTACATTTTGATAACTTACCAGGACGCTTTTGCCGCTCTTCCGGCCGATTGCCAGCTCGGTTAGCATGATGGGAAAGCCTACCAGGACAGCAAGGGCGATGTAGATGATCAGGAAGGGAAAGCCGCCGCTGGCACCCATCTTATAGGGAAACCCCCAGATGTTGCCCAGTCCGACAGCAGCGCCTACCGTAGCCATCAAAAACCCGATGTTACTGCCCCATTGTCCTCTGTGATGTTCCATAATGATCCTCCCATTCTCTATAAATATCCCTTACAACACATCCTGAAATAGAATGTTAAAAAACATTGTAACAGAATATGAAAGACGTGTCAATGTAGAATTGCATTTTTATAGGGATGGGAAGCGTTAGAAGGAGACGGAAAAATCGACTGTTCCCTGTTGCCTTTTTTGATAGCTGATATATAATAAAAACAGAGACGGCTGTCCACATTCCAGCCGCATGAGAGAAGGAGAGAGAACACTATGGACTACGCGAAGGAGAGCCTCCGCCTCCACCAGCAGTGGGGGGGAAAAATAGAGGTAGTGGCTACTGTACCCGCTAATGACCAGGAGTCTCTGTCCCTGGCCTATACGCCCGGTGTGGCTCAACCGTGCCTAGCCATCCGTGACAATATTGACAGGAGCTATGAATTGACCAGGCGTCACAACCTGTGCGCCGTCATCACCGATGGTTCGGCGGTTCTGGGGTTAGGAGATATTGGTCCGGAGGCCGGAATGCCCGTCATGGAGGGCAAATGTGTCCTGTTCAAGACCTTTGGCGGGATAGACGCCTTTCCCCTATGTGTCAAGACTCAGGACGTAGATGAATTTGTCCAGACGGTGTATAACATCTCCGGCTCCTTTGGGGGCATCAATCTGGAAGACATTGCCGCGCCCCGATGCTTTGAGATCGAACGGAAGCTGAAGGAGAAGTGTGATATCCCGGTCTTTCACGACGACCAGCACGGCACCGCCATCATCGCCTTGGCCGGACTGACCAACGCCCTGAAGGTAGTGGGGAAGAACAAGGAGGAGGTGCGCGTCGTCTTTTCCGGCGCCGGCTCGGCGGCCATCTCCATTACGAGGCTGCTCCTTCTGGCCGGCTACCGGGATATCACGCTGTGCGACAAATTCGGGGCCATCTACCAGGGCTGCCCTCAGCTGAACTGGGCCCAGCAGGAGATTGCCAAGGTGACCAATCTGGAGGGACGACGGGGGAATTTGGCGGACCTGCTGGTGGGCGCTGATGTGTTTATCGGCGTATCTGCCCCCGGCCTTGTAACTCCGGACATGGTTCGGACGATGGAGCGGGACGCCATCGTCTTTGCCTGTGCCAACCCTACGCCGGAGATATTCCCGGATGACGCACGGTCGGGAGGCGCCCGTGTGGTGTCTACCGGACGAAGCGATTTTCCAAACCAGATCAACAATGTACTGGCCTTCCCCGGTGTGTTCCGGGGTGCCTTTGACGTGCGGGCCAGAGATATCAATGAGGAGATGAAGATGGCTGCGGCCCAGGCCCTGGCCGGCCTGATTTCCGAGGAAGAACTCTCGGAGGACTATATCATCCCGAAACCCTTTGACCCCAGAGTGGTGCCGGCGGTGGCAGAGGCGGTAGCGGAGGCGGCCCGCCGCACCGGGGTAGCCCGCATCTGAACCAGAATAGGGAGAGCAGTCCGCTGAAAATGGCGGGCCGCTCTCCTTTTCCATATCCAAAGGTGAATGGACGGAGGGGCCGCTGGGCCTTGATTTTGCGGGAGGCAGTCGATATAATAATACCATTATAATACATACTATTGACCTGCTGCGCGAGGCAGGTGCCCGGAGCACCCCGAAGAGGCGTATTGATATAAAAGGAGCAGAGCTATGGATATCCGCAAGCTGTCACAGAACATCCAGGAAGAAACAGAAAAGATCATCGTAGGAAAATCGGACCGGATCAGACTGATTGTGATGTCGATTCTGGCCAATGGACATATCCTGCTGGATGATCTGCCCGGCGTGGGAAAGACCACCCTGGTTAAGACCATCTCCATCGCCTTGGGCTGTCAGTCTGGACGAATCCAGTTTGTCCCGGATCTGCTGCCCAGCGATATCATCGGTATGCGGATATACAATCAAAAAACCGGGGATTTTGAGCTGCGCCAGGGGCCGGTAATGACCAATCTCCTGCTGGCGGACGAGATCAACCGTGCCATTCCCCGCACTCAGTCCGCCCTGCTGGAAGCCATGGAGGAGCGGCAGATCTCCATCGACGGCGAGCAGTTCCCTCTGCCCGCCCCTTTCCTGGTGCTGGCTACTCAGAACCCGGTGGAGTCGGAGAGTACCTTCCGGCTCCCTGCGGCCCAGATGGACCGCTTCCTTATCCGCATCAGCATGGGTTACCCAACTCCGAAGGAGGAACGGCGGATGCTCCGTAATTTGGGGGACGAGATCCCCTTTGACCAGGTGCGGCCGGTCACCAATGCCCAGGAGCTGGTGGAGGCCCAGCGGCAGATCAGCCAGGTACACCTGTCCGACGCGGTGGCCGATTACATCGTGGCGCTGGCCGCCGCCACCCGAAGCCATCCCCAACTGAAGATGGGGGCAAGCCCCAGGGCCACCCGGGGGCTCTACCGGGCGGCAAAGGTCTGGGCCGCCATGGAGGGCCGGGATTTCGTGACGCCGGACGACGTAAAGACACTGGCCGCCCCAGTGCTGGAGCACCGCCTGATCCTGGACAGCGGGGCCCGATTCTCCGGCGTATCTGTGTCCGCCATCTTGGACGATGTGCTGGAACGGCTCCAGGGAGCGCCAGAGCTGGAAGCAGTCGCCCATGAAAAATAAGCTGGTATTCAGCCGCTCTAGCCTTCTGGTGTCTATCCCGGTTATAGCGACATCGGCTCTGCTGTGTGTGCTGGCCGCCTTTTTTGGACAGAGTGCCCTGGCCAGTGTCCTCATGTTCCTGTTCCTTCTTGCGGCAGTTTCCCGGATATGGGCTTTCGCCTCCGCACGAAAGGTGTCCATCCAGGTGACCAATCGGAGCGGCGGCTTGTTCCCTGGGGAAGAGACGACCTTTGATATCGAGGTATGCAACAACAAGTTTCTGCCTGTGGTATGGCTGGAGGTATTTTTTCCTCTGTCCAGAAACCTCTGCCTAAAGCCGGAGAACAGCCGCAAGCCCGACGATTGGGAGATGACCGCCCTGGAGGAAGAGGGGGCTTCCACCCAACTGGTGGGAGAGAAGCGGCTGACCATGTTTCTCTGGTATGAGCGGCTGCGCTTCTCCTCCAGGTGGACGGCG
The DNA here is from genome assembly GCF_037892565.1 of Flintibacter sp. HCN-6482. Classification (NCBI taxonomy): domain Bacteria; kingdom Bacillati; phylum Bacillota; class Clostridia; order Eubacteriales; genus Flintibacter; species Flintibacter sp. HCN-6482. The sequence goes on from NZ_JBBKBK010000002.1 coordinate 519,963, forward strand.
GAGCGCCGGGGCGTCTATTCCACACAAGGGTGGCGACTGAGGACGGGGGACGGTTTTGGACTAAGTCAGGTAGAGTGCCTCATTCCCAAAGAGGACGCACGGCAGTTTTTTGTCTACCCAAGGCTGGTCCGGGTGGTCCCGGACCTGTTCCTGCGCAACTTGTGGAACGCGGATACCGGGACCAGGGGCGTCGTGGAGGACCTGACGGTGATCCGCTCCACCCGGAACTACATGACCACCGACTCCCTGAAGCATATCAACTGGCGTCTGGCCGCACGGGGGCTGCCTTTGTCCGTCAATGTGTATGAGGATATTTTGCCCAAAAATGTCCACTTCCTCCTGGACGGGGAGAGCTTTGGAGGGAACGTCCCCCATTGGGAAGAGTTGGAGGAAACTTTGAGTATCCTGGCCTCTGAATTCGTCCTGCTGGCTGACTACCAGGTTCAATGCGGCCTGAGCCTCTGCCGGGGTCTCAGCGGCAGGGCGGTCAATCTGTTTGCTGTCAGCCATGTGGAGGAGCTGCTCTGCGCCCTGGCCGCCTACGAGCCCTGTGCGCGGGTGCGCAAAGAGGACGGGGGGGAGTTTATCCTCCAGCAGCCGGTCTTTGACCAGGGCCCCATCTACGAGAGCGCCCAGAAGGTGGGCCGCTTCTATTACATCGCCTATGATACGGCATGCCTGGGGGACCGGGGACTGCTGCGCCGGCTGGGAGAGGAATGTACCTCGGTGCTGACCTACCGGGAGCCGGAGCCGTTTGGAGAATTTGAGCTGGTCTGTCTGTCCAGCCTGAGGGAGGGACCTGTCCATGGATGAGCGGCGGACCTTCTCATCGCTGGTGCTCCAGTTCACTCTGGCGGCCAACCTGTGCACCTTTTTCTATTTGATGACCCTGTCCACCAGAACACCCAATGGATACTATCCGCTGTCGATGCTGGTCTACTCTCCTGCTGTTTATCTGTTGAACAAGCTGTTTTTGAGCAGGCCACAGACTATGAGGAGACTGGTGCTGCTGAATACAGCGGTGGGAGCCCTTTTTTTCCTGTCTATTCTTCTGCTGGGAGAGCAGAAGGAGATGCTGCTGCTGGTATTTGCCGCGGGATTCTGTCTCTGGATAACCATGAAGGGGGGATACCGAAGTCTCCACGCACCCACACTCCACGAAATGATACTGAGTCTGGATACAAGCGCCGTAATGCTGGTCCTCCTGATGGGTTACACCTCGATCATGGGGAGCGGTATCCTATGGGTACTGCCTGGAGCGGCCGGCTTTGCCGCCGCCTGCTTGGGCGTAGCGGCCAGGCGGATGTATGGCCCAATCACAATCAAGGGCTGGGCTCTCTTGGGGATTGCCTTTGTGGGCATTTTTGGACTGATGGTTTTGCTGGTAGGAGTGGCGGCAGCCCCGGCCGGAGAGGGGATCGTGATGCTGTGGAATGGGCTGGTTACCATGGCAAAGGGAGTATTGGCTCTGCTGTGGCGGCTGCTTCTGTTTTTGTCTTCTCTGCTGCCGGAGATGGCCGCCGGGGATTTGGAGGAGCCCTATGCACAGATCCAGTTGCCGGAGGAGGAGCTTGTTCAGGCGGAAGCCAACCCTGTGTTGACCATCATCCTTCTGGTGCTGGCGGCGGTGGCGCTCCTCCTTTTCCTGGCGTGGCTGTTAAGGCTGATGGGACGGCTGAAAATTGGTGGGAGGAAGGTGCCAAAGGCTGAAAAGGCGCCTCAGCGCCGCCGTATCTCCCTGTGGAGTGGGCTGAAGCGGCTGCTAGAGAGCTGGAGAACCCGGATTCGTCTGCATCTGTTCCTGACACGTCACCGGGACACCCCTGTGGGGATGTTTTACGGCCTGGTCCGCCGCTGCCGACTCAGCCCCTGGCGTAAGCGGACTGGGGAAACGCCACGGGAATTCTTGCTCCGTCTGCGCCGAAGCGCAGGGGAGGACCTGGAGTTGGCCGCGGCCCTGGATGGACTGATTCCTGCGGTAGAGACAGCCCTTTACAGCCCTGCCGGCCGGAGCGACACTGTGGCCCAGGCTGGGCTGATCCGCCGCCGGATCGGGCGGGCTGTACGGGGACAGTTCCTGCGGGATAGCTGGTCTTCTGTCCGAAGGCTGAGAAAACCCGGTGTTGACAAAGGGACAAAACTGTGATACATTTGGCACACTGCGGAGATGAGGAAGAGTAGCAGAGGCAATTCCTGCCCAGAGAGCCCCCGGATCGGTGCAACGGGGGAGAGGAAGCTTTTGTGAATACCCCTCGGAGCAGCCGCCTGAACCGCCGAGAACGGCCTAGTAGGGGACAGGCCGGAGAGCGCCCGTTACAGCGCTGGAGTCATGTACTCCGAGAGGCTTCCGCCGCGAGGTGAAAGCATACCAGAGGTGGTACCGCATTTTCATGCCCTCTGTCCAATTTGGACAGAGGGCTTTCCTCATATCAGAGCAGAGAGGAGACTACGCATGACAGCCAGCCAAAGGGGAACACTGTTCGTAGCCATCTCAGCCGCCCTTTACAGCATTGGCGGGCTTTGCATCAAGGTCATCCCCTGGAACGGAATGTCTATCAATGGCGGACGGACCGCAATCGCCCTGGTAGTCATCGGGGCCTATCTGCTGTGGACCAAGCACCCTCTGCGCCTGAACCGATGGGTGGCACTGGGGGCCCTGTCCGTGTTTGGGACCAACGCCCTGTTTTCTCTGGCCAACAAGCTGACAACCGCCGCCAACGCCATTGTGCTTCAATTCACAGTGCCCATTTTCGTCATCTTGTTCTCCGCCCTTTTTTTTCGGAAAAAGCCCCAAAAGCTGGACCTGGCAGCCTGTGCGGTGGTGCTGGGTGGCATCCTCTTTTTCTTTCTGGACAGCCTGGAGATGGGGGGAGGGCTGGGCAATGTTCTGGCCCTGCTGTCCGGCGTGAGCTACGCCGGAGTGTTTCTGATGAACGATATGCCGGACAGCGACGCCATCTCCTCCGTATTCTGGGGAGATGTGCTGTCCGCCGTGACAGGGCTTCCCTTTTTGGCGCATGAAACGGAATTTACTGCCACAGCGGTTTTCAGCCTGGTCATTCTGGGGGCCTTCCAGGTAGGGGTCGCCTATGTGCTCCTGTGCATTGGCCTGAAGACCACCCCGCCGGTGACGGCCAGCCTGATCTCCGGCATCGAGCCGGTGCTCAACCCTATTTTGGTGGCGATTTTTTATAAAGAGGCCATCGGAGCCTATGCCATGGTGGGAGCGGCCATCGTCATCGGCGGGGTGGTGGCCTATAATGTACTCAAGCTCAAGCTGGGCGCGAAAGCACAGCATTCCAATATCCCAACAAAATGAAGATAACAGCCATGGAGAAAAGAAAGGAAAGGAAGTATAGATATGACCTGTTATGAAGAACTGAAGGCCAGAGGCCTCATCGCCCAGGTGACCAATGAGGAGGAGATCTCCAAAATGATCGACGAGGGGAAGGCTGTCTTTTATATCGGCTTTGACCCCACCGCGGACTCCCTCCATGTGGGCCACTTCATGGCCCTGTGCCTGATGAAGCGCCTCCAAATGGCAGGGAACCGGCCGATTGCCCTCATCGGCGGCGGTACCGGATATATCGGGGATCCCTCCGGACGCACGGATATGCGGAACATGATGACCCCTGAGACCATCCAGCACAACTGCGACTGCTTCAAGAAGCAGATGGAGCGGTTCATCGAGTTCGGCGAGGGCAAAGCCCAGATGGTGAACAACGCCGACTGGCTGCTGAAGCTGAATTATATCGACCTGCTGCGGGATGTGGGTGCCTGCTTCTCCGTCAACAATATGCTTCGGGCCAAGTGCTACGAGCAGCGGATGGAGAAGGGACTGAGCTTCCTGGAATTTAACTACATGATTATGCAGTCCTATGACTTCTATTACCTGTTCCAGAACTATGGCTGTAATATGCAGTTCGGCGGCGACGACCAGTGGTCCAACATGCTGGGCGGCACCGAGTTGATCCGCCGCAAGCTGGGGAAGGACGCCCACGCCATGACCATCACTCTGCTGCTCAATTCTGAGGGCAAGAAGATGGGCAAGACCGCCAAGGGCGCCGTGTGGCTGGACCCCAACAAGACCAGCCCGTACGAGTTCTACCAGTACTGGCGCAACGTGGGCGACGGGGATGTGCTCAAGTGCCTTCGTATGCTCACTTTCCTGCCCATAGAGCAGATCGATGAGATGGACAAGTGGGAGGGAAGCCAGCTGAATACCGCCAAGGAGATCCTCGCCTTCGAGCTGACCAAGCTGGTCCACGGAGAGGAGGAGGCCCAAAAGGCCCAGGAGGCCGCCAAGGCTCTGTTCGTAGGCGGGGGAGATATGAGTAATGTGCCCTCCACCACACTAACCGAGGCTGACTTGACCGACGGTTCTATCGGGATCTTAGACCTGATGGTCAGGTGTAAGCTGGCCCCCTCCAAGAAGGAGGCCCGCCGCCTGGTGGAGCAGGGCGGCGTCACTGTCAATGACGAAAAGGTGGCGGATGTCAATACGGCTTATACCGCCCAGCAGCTCTTCGACGGCTTAATGGTCCGCAAGGGGAAAAAAGTGTTCCACAAGGTGTCTCTGTAAAGTTGCACGGCCGGACAGGGGCTCGACAGACGTTTTTGGGAAAAGGCCAGAAAAGGAGCGGCGGATATGACCAAGGTAATGTTGACCTGCGGTGACTATCAATTTTTCGCGCGGTTGGAAGAAGAAAAGGCCCCCAGGACCTGTGCCATTTTTAAGAAGATGCTTCCCATCGAGGACAGGCTGATCCATGTCCGCTGGAGTGGAGAGGGGATGTGGATTCCCATGGGCGACACCCGGTGGGAGGGGCTGGACTTTGAGAACCACACCAGCTACCCCAGCAAGGGGGAATTGCTCATCTATCCAGGGGGCATCAGCGAGATGGAGATGATCCTGGCCTATGGCGGCGTGTCCTTTGCCAGCAAGGTGGGACAGTTGGCGGGGAACCATGTTCTAACGATTACCGAAGGGCTGGACCAGCTTTATGAACTGGGGAGGAAGACCCTGTACGAGGGAGCGCAGAACATCCGTATCGAGCTGGCCGAGGACTGATTGACAGCAGAAACGAAAAGCGGCGTGGGGATATTTCCCACGCCGTTTTTATGCTTAGAAGCCGCCAAGATCCCGTATAACCGCCCCGGCCAATACCAGCCCAGCGGCGGCGGGAACAAAGGAGATGGAGCCGGGGGTGGCCCGTCGAGCGGAGGAGCCGGGGCGGGTACCCTCACCGGCGGGAGCCTCTGCCTCGATAAGCTGGGCGGGGGAGAGGGGCTCCTCTCTGGAGTAGACCACCTTCAGATGGAGGATACCCCGCCGACGGAGCTCTTTACGCATGACGCGGGCCAGGGGACAGCCCTGGGTTTTGGAGATATCCGTCACTTCAAAGGCGGTGGGGTCCAGTTTATTTCCCGAACCCATGGCGCTGATGATGGGGATGCCTAGCGCCGTACACCGTGCAATCAGTTCCAGCTTGGCGGCCACAGTATCGATACAGTCGGCCACATAGTCGTACTGGGACAGGTCTACCTGATGGGCGTTCTGAGGCAGATAGAACATAGGGACGGCCTTGACCTGGCAGCCGGGGTTGATGTCCAGTACCCGCCGGGCCATGACCTCCACCTTTGGCTGACCAATGGTGGACCGAAGGGCGGCGATCTGCCGGTTGAGATTGCTCTCCGACACGGTATCGTCATCATATAGGTGTAAAGCTCCAACGCCTGCCCGTGCAAGCGCCTCTACACAGAAACCGCCCACGCCGCCCACGCCAAAGACGGCGACCCGGGCGGCGGCCAGCCGGTCGAGCGGTTCCTCGCCGATGAGTAGGCGGGTACGGATAAATGGATCGGACATGGTGTCGCTCCTTGCCCCGCGCTCCTCCATATGGAGAGGCGCGGATATTTTATTTTTATTTTACCATATCCATTGGGTCATGGAAAGGGAGAAGACACTGGTAATTTTACAAAATAGGATTGGCGAGAAAACAGCGGCGCTAAACAGGATTCTCGAACAGTATGGAAAGATAGGATAGACAGGCAAGGAAGGGGTATCTGCCATACCATCAAAGGAAAGGACTTTTTTCCGATTTTCCATTGAAAAAGGGGAGAAGATGGGGTATAATACTCCTATCTCAGAAAATGGAGGAATCCTGTTATGACCATTACAAAAGACACCATCATCGGTGATATTTTGACCATCGCCCCCCAGACCGCTCCCCTGTTCCTGGGCATTGGAATGCACTGTCTGGGCTGCCCCTCCTCCCGTGGAGAGACCGTGGAGCAGGCCTGCATGGTCCACGGGGTGGACTGTGATGCTCTGCTGGCGAAGGTCAACGAGATGATCGCCGCCGGTGAGTAAAGTTTGAAAAGCGGGGGCGGAGCGATTCCGTCCCCGTTTTTTTCTGGTCAGGGGGAACAGAGATGAAATTTACCATATTGATGGGTAGCCCCAGGCCCCAGGGCAACACCGCTGCTTTGTTGGCGCCCTTTCTGGAGGAGTGCCGTTTCCTGGGCATACAGACCCAGTGTATCCACCTGTATGATAAAAAGGTAGGGCCCTGCCTGGGCTGTATGGCCTGCCAGGATGTACCTGACAGTCTGGGCTGTGTTCAGAAGGACGATTTTGCCCAGATATTTCAGGAGATGGAGGACTGCGACGTGATCGTGCTGGCGACCCCTGTCTATGCCTTTTTCTGCACCGCGCCTATGAAGGCTCTGTTGGACCGGGCCATCTACGCGGGCAATAAGAACTATGGTAGGACGAAAGGGGCAGCCCTGCTGAACGGCAAACGGGTGGCCTCCATCGTTACCTGCGGATACCGGCCGGATCGGGGGGCCGACCTCTGGGAGGAGGGCCTGCGCCGCTGGTGCAAGCACGGGAAGGCGGAGTATCTGGGGATGTTCTGCCGCCGGGACCTGGGGAAATCTGTGCCTTTCATGGATGAGGAAAAGGAGTCTGGAGTCCGAGACTTTGCCCAGGCCATCTACTTATCCATCCGGATGGAGGAAGTATGAGCAGAACGCTTCAATTGACACCGCGGCTGCGGATGGTGGCTGATTTGCTCCCCAGAGATGTCGTTCTGGTTGACGTGGGCACAGACCACGCCTACCTGCCCGCCGTTCTTCTGCTGGAGGGAAAGATCAGAGGGGCCATCGCCGCTGACCTGCGACCCGGTCCCTTGAATCGGGCCAGAGCTACCGTAGAGGAATTCGGCTTGGAGGGAAAAGTCAAGTTCTGCCTGTGTGACGGTCTGGCGGAAATCTCGCCGAGAGAGGCGGACGCTGTAGCCATCGCGGGGATGGGGGGAGAAACGATTGCCGCCATCCTGGCCGCTGCTCCCTGGACACGGGACATGGGGACCCTATTGGTCCTTCAGCCCATGTCGTCTATGGCGGACCTGAGGGGGTGGCTGGGGACCCACGGCTACCGGATTGAGGCGGAGGAGCTTTCCTGTGAAGGAGATACACTTTATACAGCTATGGCAGTCAGGGCGGGCGAGATGGGTCCCATGACTGACGCTGAACGCTGGGTGGGGAGGAACAGCCCCCATCCCTTGCGGGGGAAGTGGCTGGACCAGTGGCTGAAGCGGGTAGAGAGGGCCCTGTCTGGGATGGGACAGGCCAGGGAGGACCGGGCGGCCCACCGGCGTGTAGAACTGGAGCGGGTCCGGACGGGACTGCTGGAGATGAAAAGGGAGTGGCAAGAGTGGCAGATGTGATGGAGGTCTACCGGGCCCTGGACAGCTGGGCGCCCTTTGAAACACAGATGGACTTTGACAACGCCGGCTTTTTGGTGGGCAGGGGGGAGCGGCCAGTGAGCCGTGTCCTTGTAGCGCTGGACATCACGGAACAAGTGGTGGAGGAGTCCGGGCTATGGGGCGCACAGTTGGTCGTGTCCCACCATCCAGTCATCTTCCATCCGGTAAAAACGATTACGGACGCCTCACCTTTGGGACGGACCCTGCTTCGGCTGGCAGAGCTGGGTATCGCCGCCATCTGCGCCCACACCAATTTGGACGCGGCCCAGGGGGGAGTCAACGACGTGCTGGCCCACAGGCTGGCGTTGGTGGACACAGCGATGCTCCACCAGGACGGAACAGACTGTCAGGGTCGGCCTTACGGGATCGGCAGGGTGGGCCGGGCCCATCAGGAGGGGCTGGATGCGTGCCAGTACGCCGCTTTTGTAAAGGAACGACTGGGTGCCGCGTCAGTCCGCTATGTGGATGGTGGAGTGCCGGTGAATAAGGTGGCGGTGGGCGGAGGCTCCTGCGGGTCCATGCTGTCAGAAGTCCTAGCTGCGGGGTGCGACACTTTTGTGACCGCCGATGTAAAATATGATGTGTTTTTAGAGGCGAAGGCTCTGGGGATCAATCTGATGGACGCGGGCCACTACGCCACGGAGCAGGTGGTCTGTCCCCAACTGGTCCAGTTCCTAGAGAAGCGGTTCCCACACATGGAGGTCCGGCTGTCCAGCGGACACAGGGAGGTCTATGGGAATGTCTGACATGCGGTCCGCTCGCCATGAGATGGGGAAAGAAGTGCTGGCGATCTTCCTTCTCCTGATGGCCAGGGCCTGTGCTTTTGGCGTCCAGTACTGGCCCCAGCTGGACGACTACATCCAGTACCACAACTACGCTCTGTCTGAAAGTTTCTGGGAGCTCCAGACATCGATGGGGCTCCTGGCCTCACGACCGCTGGCGGGGCTGGCGGACTACTTTATCTGGGGCTCTATGTACGACTATATGATCCTGGGTGTAGCGATGATCTCCCTTGCGCTGGCTGTGAGCGCTGTACTGCTCAAACGGCAGTTGAGCCGGTACTTTTCTATTGGTCCTCTTTTTCTGGTGGTAATGACCCTTCTGCCCTTGGGTGTGGAGGGGACCTATTGGATGTCCGCGTCCACTCGGGTGGTGTGCGGCCTGCTGATGGCGGTACTGGCGGCGGAGGCCTTTTTGCGGTGGATGGACACGGGACGTTGGTATTGGGCGTTGTCTTTCCTTTTCCTCCAGTTACTGCCCTATGGGTTTTACGAGCAATCCGGTGTTTTTTCCGTAGCTCTTATCGTAGGCATGGCTATTTTAGAGGTGATCCGGGACTGGAGGAGGTGGAAGCGGGCGCTCCTGTCCCTGTGGGGCCTGCCCGCCATGAAGCTTTACCTGGAGATGACTGCGCTGCTGGCCTCCGATGGGGTGTACAGCGGACGGACGGAAATGGTCACGGTCAACACCCCTTACTGGTGGGATACCTTTTTGCCAGAGGTGTTGGACCAGATGCGGTCTGTCTTTGTGGAAGGGATGGGGGCCACGCTGTTTCAGGGACTGGCCCGCGTTTTCCAGTGGATCCTCTCCGGACAGCTGCTGTTCTGGGCGTTCCTCACGGCGGCGTTAGCTGTGCTGTGCTGGCGCCTCTTTCCAAAGAAGGAGGCGGGGCGGGGAACACTGTCCCCCTGGCTTGCGATTGTGGCAGGGGTACTTCTCTTCCTGGCGCCCATCAGTATCTTTTTTGTGCTGGCAAATCCCTGGTTCTCATTCCGTGGAGCCGTCACCTCCTTTGCTGGGCTGGCTCTGGTGTGCGATACCGCGGTAATGGCCCTCTGGTTCAGGCTCCCCGGCCGCAAGCAGGGGCCGGCGGTGCTGGCTACCCTGGCCGCGCTGATATTCTGCTGGGCTGGGGCCGCTGATATCCACGATTATCGCCAGACCTGGGAAACAGACCAGTATATTGGCCAGATGACCGTCCAGGCCCTGCAACAGGATCTGGAGCCGGAGGACAACGGCCGGGTCGGCATCTTGGCGGTAGAGCCTACATATCTGTCAAACCAGACCTATTATTATCATGAGCACATCCATGGCTGCACCGAGAGCGCCTGGGCCTTTCAGGGCCTGATGACCAGTCTGGACGGTTCGCGCTCCTGGAATGTCACACCTCTGCCCACCGATCCCATGTACCGCCAGTGGAACGCGGCATCCAACCGGCCGGATACCTTTGACCACCTCTATTACTTTGACGGGGCGGAGCTGATACCGGCGGTGCTGGAGAAAGAGGGAGAGACGGAGTGCTCCATCTATGACCAGGAGGGGCGGCTTCTGGGTGTGGTGCGGGAGGAGGACGGTGTCGGATACTTTTTCCGGCCGGAACAGCTGTCCTGATTTGTAAAAAAGGGGAAAAAGTCCTTGCAATCCACTGAAAATTGTGATATGATTCCTTAGTCTGAAAACGGGTGGTCCTCTGCGGCGGCGCTCTAATCGTGTGTGCGCCAGAAAAGCCGGCATGAACGCCTATATAACAGGAGGAAATGTAATATGGATCTAATGCAGGCTTTTACCGAGAAGTACAAGAAGGCTGAACCCCCCGTCGTGGCCATCGGCGACACTGTCCGTGTCCACCTGAAGGTCAAGGAGGGCAACCGTGAGCGTATCCAGGTGTTCGAGGGTACCGTCATCGCCAAGAAGCACGGCGGCATCGAGGAGAGCTTTACCGTCCGCCGTATCTCTTATGGCGTCGGTGTGGAGAAGGTATTTCCTGTCCACGCCCCCTCTGTCGAGAAGATTGAGGTGGTCCGCCACGGTAAGGTCCGCCGCGCCAAGCTGTACTACCTGCGCAACCGCGTGGGCAAGGCTGCGAAGATCAAAGAGGCCCTGTGATCCACAAAAAAGGAGCGGTTTGTGCCGCTCCTTTTTTCTATCCGGCCATCAGCGCTAAAATTAGCAGGTGGGCGGGGTAGAAGAAATACCACAGATATTTACCCACCGGAAAGGTGAGGCCTTTTTTGCCATTGTAGCGGAAGGTGAGAGCTACTCCAAGGAGAGGACCGATGGTGTTGACCGCCCATAGGTGTATCCAGCGCCAGGTCAATGTACCGGCGGCGGCTTGGGAGAGGAGATCCCAAGTCAGAGCGTAACGGGTCACGGGCAGAAGAAAGAGGAACAGCAGGAATTTTCGACTTACGCTCCAGTGGTCAGTCAGATAAAAGGCAAGGATCAAGATGAGGTACCGGCCCGTTCCCTCCGCCAGCGCCAGGACCTCCGCTACCAGAATGACGGCCGCCGCCAAGGTCCATCCCAGCCAAGGATGCAGTCGATTACCATGCTCAAAGAGCCACAGGGTGATTAGGCCCCAAAAAAGTGTGAATATGATGTTCCCATGCATCCCAAATAAGAGGTAATAAGGCCACTCGGACAAACAGGCAAAGACCAACAGCCGCAGAGCATACTGCTTGACGCTATGGGTGTATCGGTAGCCATTGGCAATGAAAAACAGAAACACTGGGGCTGCGATGCGGCCGATATAATCCGTAAGGGACTGTATAGCCAGCGCGATATGGGGCGTTTCTGTGGCGTGGGGAAAAAAGAGGTCCCAGACAAACCAGGATACTGGCCAGACACTGGTTACATGGTCGAACAGCATGGACAGCAGGGCCACGAGTTTAAGAGTAAAAAAGCTCATATTATCTTCCTCCAGAATATGTTTCGAGGAAGAGAATAACATGGAAATCTTACAAATTTTTGGTTGTCTTTCTTTCAAATTTCTGAAATTTTGGGAGGTGTCCCATATGAATATTCAATGGTATCCTGGTCACATGACCAAGACCCGTCGGCAGATCGAGGCTGACCTGAAGTATGTTGATATTGTGGTAGAGATAACCGACGCCCGCATCCCGGTGTCTAGCCGAAACCCGGACATTGACGCCATCTGCGCCGGGAAGCCCAGGCTGATTGTCCTGAACCGGGCGGACCAGGCTGACCCGTCCATGACTGGGCTGTGGACCGCTTGCTTCAAAGGAGAGGGGTACAGCGTACTGGAAACAGACGCCAAGTCCGGCCGGGGCGTCAACCAGTTTTCTGCGGTCGTGCAAGGGGCGCTGAAGGAGCAGATCGCCAAGTGGCGGGAGAAGGGCCAAGTGGGTCGCCCAGTCCGGGCTATGGTGGTCGGAGTACCCAACGTGGGCAAGTCTACCTTTATCAACAAGGTAGCGAAAAAAAAGTCAGCCAAGGCGGGTGATCGGCCTGGAGTCACCCGAGGCAAGCAGTGGGTTAATGTGGATCAGTCCCTGGACCTTCTGGATACTCCGGGGATCCTATGGCCCAAATTTGACGACGAACAGACCGGGCTCCATCTGGCCTTTACTGGAGCGGTGAAGGACGATATCATGGATGTAGAGACCCTGGGCTGTCATCTGATGACCCTGCTGGCTCACCGCTATCCCGACGCCCTGATGGCCGGCTATAAGCTGGCCGCTCTGCCCCCGCGGGATGGGGAGGAAAATGACGTGGCCTATGGCTACCGACTGCTGGAGACCTGCGCACAGAAGCGGGGGATGCGGATTTCCGGGGGGGGGCTGGATACCGAGCGGATGGCTCGTGTCCTTCTGGATGAATACAGGGCTGGCAAGCTGGGACGCTTCACACTGGAAGCGCCGGAAAGGGAAATGTGAATGGACCGCTATACCTATGAGAGAGAGGCGCTGGCGGCTGGATACGGGCTGGTTTGTGGCTGCGATGAGGCGGGGGCCGGACCGCTGGCCGGGCCGGTGTACGCCGCCGCCGTTATCCTGCCTTTGGGTCTGGATGTCCCTGGGCTAGACGACTCAAAAAAATTGACGGCAAAGAAGCGGGAGTCCCTGTTTCCCTTTATTCAGGAGCAGGCTCTGGCCTGCGCGGTCGCCTGGGTGGATGCCGCCGAGATCGACGCTACGGATATCCTAAGCGCCCGAATGAGGGCTATGCAGCTTGCCATCGATGGACTGCCTGTCCACCCTGACTTTGCGTTGATCGACGGCAACCGGGACAGGGGGCGGACCTCCTCCATCACCGTGCCCCACCGCTGTATCGTGAAGGGGGACAGCCTGTCGGCCTCTGTCGCCGCCGCCTCTGTGCTGGCCAAGGTGAGCCGGGACCGCTTCATGCTGGAGATGGCGGAGCGGTATCCCCAATACAGATTTGACCAGCACAAGGGCTATGGTACCAAGCTGCACTATGAGCTGCTGCGGCGGTATGGCCCCAGTCCGATCCACCGCCGCACATTTTTGAAAAGCCTATGAGCGGACAGGAGAGCAGATTGCTGGGCCGATGGGGGGAGGCCTTGGCGGCTCAATGGCTGCGGGAACGTGGCTGCCGGATCCTGGCCGCTGGCTGGAGATGCCGCCAAGGGGAGATAGACCTGATCGCGCGGGAGGGGAACTTCCTGTGTTTTGTGGAGGTAAAGCTGCGCAAGAGTGGCAGCTTTGCTCGTGCCGGTGCCTTTGTGGATAGCCGGAAGCAGGAGAAGCTGCGTCTGGCCGCCCAGCTCTACCTAGCCGAAAACCCCACACAGCTCCAGCCCCGTTTTGATGTGGTGGAGATCTATGCCCCTCAGGGGACGGAAACGTGCGGCCCCCAGATTTCTAGAGTGGAAAACGCCTTTTAGGCCATCCACATTTCTCTCGGTTTTTCTTTCCTCAGAACTTGACCTGGGACCGGGAAACTGTCATAATAGAGCACAGTGGTCCTGTCGGATGGCAGGTAATACCGTTTTTGACTTTGTGAATCAAGATGGGAATGATCAAGATGCAATATGTCAGCACAAGAGATGTAAGTACCTCTTATATGGCCTCCCAGGCCATTATCCAGGGGTTGGCTCCAGACGGGGGCCTGATGACCCCCTTCTACATCCCCAAGCTGCCCGGTAAAGCCCTGGAGGACTTAAAGTCCATGTCCTACCAGCACCGGGCGGTTTACATCATGAAGCAATTTCTGGAGGAGTTCTCCGTTAAGGAGCTGACCGACTTCGCGGCGGCCGCCTATGGTCCGGAGAAGTTTGACACCCCTGCAGTCGCCCCTGTGCGCTCTCTGGATGGGAATACCCACTGCCTGGAGCTGTGGCATGGCCCTACCTGTGCCTTCAAAGATATGGCGCTCCAGATGCTGCCCCACCTGCTCACTGCCTCTTTGACCAAGAGGGAGGAGGAAAAGACTGTCTGCATCCTGGTGGCCACCTCCGGCGATACAGGCAAGGGAGCCCTGGAGGGCTTTAAGGATGTACCCCATACCCGCATCATGGTGTTCTATCCAAGGGACGGCGTGTCCCAGGTACAGGAGCTCCAGATGGTCACCCAGGAGGGGAATAACGTGGGGGTGACCGCGGTGCGAGGCAACTTTGATGACGCTCAGAGCGGCGTCAAGCGGCTGTTTTCCGATGGGGAACTGCGCAGAACTCTAGCGGACCGGGGATTTTTCTTCTCCTCCGCCAACTCCATCAACTGGGGCCGTGTTCTGCCCCAGATCGTCTACTACATCTCCGCCTACTGCGACCTGATGCGGGATGAGAAGATTGCTCCGGGCCAGACCATCAATGTCTGCGTGCCAACCGGCAATTTTGGCAATATCCTGGCCGCCTACTATGCCAAAGAGATGGGAGTGCCCATCGGCAAACTGATTTGCGCCTCCAACAGCAACAACGTCCTGACTGACTTCATCCGTACCGGCGTGTACGACCGCAAGCGTCCATTTCACAATACTATGTCCCCCTCCATGGACATCCTGATCTCCAGTAACCTGGAGCGTCTCCTGTTTGCTCTGACCCAGGACACCCAGGAGGTCAAGCAATATATGGAGCAGTTGAACACCAGCGGCCGGTATGAGGTTCGCAAGCCCATTCTGGAGCGGCTGCAGAAGCTCTTTCAAGGTTACTGCTGTGATGACCGGGAAACGCAGCGTGTCATTGGTGAGGTGTACCGTCAGCACGATTATCTCATCGATCCACACACCGCCGTGGCCTTCTCTGCCCTGGACCAGTATCGGAAGGAGAGCGGAGATGATACCCCCTGTGTGGTGGTGTCCACCGCCAGTCCCTTCAAGTTCTGCGACAATGTGCTGGGAGCCCTGGGAGTGACGGAAGTGGCACAGGGGCTGGACGCTCTGGACCAGTTGTCCGCCAAGACCGGACTGCCCGCTCCCGCTCCGTTGTCCTCTCTGCGTAACAAGGAAATTCGCTTTACGAGGACGGTGGAGAAAGAGAATATGGTGGACGCGGTGCTGTCCATGCTGGTGTGAGCCCATGGCCCTGTATGCCATTGGAGATACCCATTTATCCCTCTCCAGCGGAAAGCCTATGGATGTTTTTGGCGGGGGCTGGACGGGGTATGTGGATAAGTTGAAAGAGGGCTTCTCACAGATCCGCCCGGAGGACACGGTGGTCTTGTGCGGCGACCTATCCTGGGCCATGGGATTGGAGGAGGCGAGGGAGGACTTCGCTTTTCTAAACGCCCTGCCTGGGAAGAAACTGCTGATGAAGGGCAATCACGACTACTGGTGGAATACCGCCGCCAAAATGGAGCGGTTCTTCCAGGAAAATGGATTTACCACCTTCCATCTGCTCCACAATAACTGCCATTTCTATGGGGACATCGCCCTGTGCGGGACCAGGGGATGGTTTTATGAGGAGGACAGGGAGGGGCACGGCACCAAGATTTTCAACCGGGAGCTGATTCGGCTGGAGGCGTCCCTGAAGGCCGGGGGGGAGAAGGAAAAATTCTGCTTTCTCCACTACCCCCCTCTCTATCAGGGTTATCGCTGCCAGGAGATCATCGACCTGATGGAGCGGTATGGCGTTACCCGCTGCTACTATGGCCACCTCCACGGCGGAAGCCACCGTCTGGCGGCCTCTGGAAAGCATGGCGGCATTGAGTACCACTTGGTTTCGGCGGATTATTTGGGGTTTCGACCGGAAAAGTTGGTGGAAGATTGAAAAATTCATGGAAAATTCTTAAAAATCCTCTGGTCAAACAGAGAGATATCTGGTAAAATATCGTGGCGAAAGTAAAAAGGCGCTGTTCTTTCCCCCTTTGGGATGGAGATGCGCCCACAGGAGGAAGTAAACAAATGAAGGTCACCAGTGTTGAGAAGAAAGAGAAAAGCACCGTCGAGCTGACCATCCAGATCGACGCCGCCCAGTTCGAGGCCGCCGTTCAGAAGGCCTATCTAAAGAGCCGCGGCTCTATCTCCGTCCCCGGCTTCCGCAAGGGCAAGGCCCCCCGCAAGATCATCGAGGGGATGTACGGCGCTGGCGTATTCTATGAGGATGCTATCAACGACGTCTACCCCTCCGCTTATGAGGAGGCTGTCAAGGAACAGGGGCTGGACGATGTAGGCTATCCAAAGATGGAGATCGTTGAGGTGGGTAAGGAGGGCTTTACCTTCAAGGCTCTGGTTTCTGTCCGACCCGAGGTCAAGCTGGGTACTTACAAGGGCATCACTGCCCCTAAGGAGGAGCCCAAGATTACCGAGAAGGACGTCGACGAGGAGATGAAGCCCTTTGTCGAGCGGGCGACCCGCCTGGTCAGCGTCAAGCGCAAGGCCAAGAAGGGCGACACTGCCGTCATCGACTTTGAGGGCTTTGACAACGGCACCCCCTTTGAGGGAGGCAAGGGCGAGAACTACGACCTGAGGCTGGGCTCCGGCGCCTTTGTTCCCGGCTTTGAGGAGCAGATTATCGGCATGAAGGCCGGCGAGGAGAAGGACCTGGATATCACCTTCCCGGAGGACTACCACGCGGATCTGGCCGGTAAGGCTGTGGTATTCCATGTGAAGGTCAACGAGGTCAAGGAGTCCCAGGCCCCTGCCGTTGATGATGAGTTTGCCAAGGATGTGTCCGAGTTTGAAACGCTGGAGGCATTCCGGGCCGACCTGAAGGAGAAGGTCACCCAGCGCCGCCAGCAGCAGGCTCAGGCTGACTTTGAGAACGCCGTGATGGATCAGCTGGTGGAGGATATGGAGTGCGAGATCCCGGACGGCATGGTGGAGGTCCAGGTGGACCGCCTGATGGACGACTACGCCATGCGCCTCCAGGGTCAGGGCATCTCCATGGACGATTATATGAAGATGATGGGGATGAGCCCGGAGATGCTGCGCACCTCCGCACGTCCCGCCGCCCTGAAGCAGGTGCAGACTGAGCTGGCCCTTACCGCCGTGGCCGACGCCGAGAAGCTGGAGGTCACTGAGGAGGAGCTAGAGGCTGAGTTCAGCCGTCTGGCTGAACAGTACGGCCTGAAGGTTGAGCAGGTGAAGGCAGCGGTTCCCGCCGAGGACCTGAAAAAGGACCTGCGGCTGAAGAAGGCCAGCAGTCTGGTCATTGCTGAGGCCAAGTCTGGAAAGGCCAAGAAGAAGGCTGCTGCCAAGAAGACGGAGGCCGCCGAGGCAGCTGCTGAGGAAGCCCCTGCCGAGGAGAAGCCTAAGCGCGCCCGCAAAAAGAAGACCGAGGAGCCCAAGGCTGAGTGATGCTGTCACGTCCGGGGTGGGGAACCGCTCCGGGCGTGTCCATATTTTTGCAGACGTGGAGTAACAAGGCGCCGGTGAGGCCATGGAGCAGGGCGGCACACCGCCCGCTCCTGAGATCGTCCCTTTTTCTCTGGTGGGCCGGAGGAATCATTTTCCGGCTGGACGGGTATACTCTGGTATCACCGTCCCAAAAGAAGGAGTATGTGATTATGAGTTTAGTTCCTTATGTAGTAGAGCAGACCAACCGCGGCGAGCGGTCCTATGACATCTTCTCCCGCCTGCTCAACGACCGTATTATCATGCTGTCAGAGGAGGTCAATGACACCACAGCCTCCCTGGTGGTGGCTCAACTGCTGTATCTGGAGGCCCAGGACCCGGATAAGGATATCCAGTTCTATATCAACAGCCCCGGTGGCTCTGTTACCGCCGGAATGGCCATCTATGACACCATGCAGTATATCAAGTGCGATGTGTCCACCATCTGCGTGGGGCTGGCAGCCTCTATGGGCGCCTTCCTGCTGGCTGCTGGAGCCAAGGGTAAGCGGCTGGCTCTGCCTAACGCTGAGATCATGATCCACCAGCCCTCCGCCGGGACCCAAGGGCAGATCACCGATATGGCCATCCACCTGAAGCGGCTGGAGGTAGTCAAGAGCCGGATGAACCGCATTCTGGCGGAGAATACCGGCAAACCCATTGAAGTGGTCACCGCGGACTGTGAGCGGGACAACTTTATGACCGCTCAGGAGGCCATGGAGTATGGCCTGATCGATAAGGTCATCGATAAGCGCTGACCTGGAGAACGCTCAGGGTCAGCCCCGATTTCCCACCATAGAGTTTATGAGGTGTACCAATGGCGCGAAATGATGAAAAAAGCATCCGCTGTTCCTTCTGCGGAAAGCATCAGGACCAGGTCCGCCGGATCATTGCCGGGCCTGGGGCCTATATCTGCAACGAGTGTGTCCAACTGTGTATGGGGATTCTGGACGAGGACAACGACCCCATCCAGGATGCCTTAGACAGCGATATCCCCGATGTAATCCCCACCCCAAAGGAAATACACGCTGTTCTGGACCAGTATATTATTGGACAGGAGAAGGCCAAAGTGGCCCTCTCTGTGGCCGTGTATAACCATTATAAACGCATCTACTTCGGCGGGGCGGAGGATGTGGAGCTTCAAAAGAGCAATATTCTGCTCATGGGTCCCACCGGCTGCGGGAAGACTCTGTTTGCCCAGACACTGGCTCGAGTGCTGAAGGTCCCATTTGCCATCGCTGACGCCACCACACTGACTGAGGCGGGCTATGTGGGTGACGATGTGGAGAACATCCTGCTGCGTCTGGTTCAGGCGGCCGACTACGACATCGAGCTGGCGGAGCGGGGCATCATCTACATCGACGAGATGGATAAGATCGCCCGCAAAAGCGAGAATACGTCTATTACCAGGGACGTGTCCGGCGAAGGGGTGCAGCAGGCCCTGCTGAAGATTCTGGAGGGTACCGTGGCTAATGTCCCCCCACAGGGCGGACGGAAACATCCCCACCAGGAGTTTATCCAGATTGATACCAAGAACATTCTCTTTATCTGCGGTGGCGCCTTTGACGGCATCGACAAGATCATTGAGAACCGCCTGGATAAGCGAACCCTTGGCTTTGGGGCGGAGATCCAGAGCAGGAAGGAGCGCAACGTGGGCCAGTTGATGGCCGAGGTCCAGCCCCACGACCTGCTGAAATTCGGAATCATCCCGGAGTTGGTAGGCCGCCTGCCTGTCATCACTACCCTTCAGTCTCTGGACCGGGACCAGATGGTCCAGATTTTGACGGAGCCCAAAAATGCCCTGGTCAAGCAGTACCAGAAGCTATTGGAATACGACCAGGTGGAGCTGGACTTCAGCCGGGAGGCCCTGGAGGCGGTGGCCGACGTGGCAGTAAAGCGGGGCATCGGTGCTCGCGGCCTCCGTGCGGTGCTGGAGGAGATCATGACCAAGGTTATGTACGATGTGCCCTCTGACCCCACTATCGTGAAGGTAACCATTACCGCCGCTACCGTGCAGGATGGTGCTCCGGCTGAATTGACCTATGACCCGGAACGCTGCCGCCGTCCCCGTCTGGGAAAAGCGGCGCTTAAGGCCGAGCGCGGCGGTGTCCCCGGCACCAACGCCGGATAAAAGAGAAATCTTGAATGCCCCGCGGAGCCCCCGGATCGGCGGGCCCCGGGGCATTTCGCTGTATCGACCAGAGAGGAAGTGACCACATGACGACCACACAGAAGGATATCCTCCACACCAGCACTATGCCGGTTATCGCTCTGCGGGGGCTGACCATTTTCCCCAACGTGCTGATCCATTTTGATGTGGCCAGGGATATCTCCATCAAATCCTTGGAAACTGCTATGACGACCGGCAGCCCTGTGTTCCTGGTGGCCCAAAAGGATATCTCCGTGGAGGTGCCGGACCAGCGCGACCTGTACGTGGTAGGAACCATCTCCAATGTACGCCAGATCCTCCGTATGCCAGGAGACAATGTCCGGGTTATGGTAGAGGGGCAGGCCAGAGGCAAGCTGCTCCGCCTCCTGCGGACCGAGCCCTATCTGGAGGGGGAGATACTGGAACTGCCAGAGGAGGAGCGGACTGGAACAAGCGCCCGGACCGAAGCCCTAATGCGCTCCACCTACGAGCTCTTTCAGCGGTATACGGAGCTGGCCCCTAAGGTATCTCCAGACCTGCTGATCCATGTATTGGCCAGCCAGGACCCAGGCTATATCTCTGACTATATCGCCCAAAACATCCCCATGCGAAACAGCGACAAGCAGACCATCCTGGAGGAGCGGCGGCCCCTGCGCCGCCTGGAGAAGCTGCATCGGCTGCTGGACCGGGAGGTGGAGATACTGGCTCTGGACAACGAGATACAGAGCAAAGCCAGAGAGCAGATGTCCGACCAGCAGCGGGATTACTACCTCAGGGAGCAGATGAAGGCCATCCAGAACGAGCTTGGAGAGGGTGATGGGGCCGACGAGTTCGAGGAGTACCGTCAGAAGATCGCCAAGGCCGCCCTGCCTGATGAGGTGCGGGAGAAGTTGACCAAGGAGTTGAACCGGCTGACCAAGCAGCCCTTCGGATCCTCGGAGGCCACCGTTCTGCGCAGCTATCTGGACGTATGTTTGGAGCTGCCTTGGGGAAAATACACCAAGGAGAAGATCAGCGTCCCGGCTGTCCGCCGGGTGCTGGACCAGGAGCACTACGGCCTGGATAAGGTGAAGGAGCGCATCCTGGAATTTGTGGCAGTCAAGCAGCTGGCCCCGGCGTTGAAAGGACAGGTACTCTGCCTGGTGGGCCCGCCCGGAGTGGGCAAGACCTCCATCGCCATGTCTATGGCAAAGGCTATGAACCGGAAGCTGGCCCGTCTCTCCCTGGGCGGCGTCAGCGATGAGGCGGAGATTCGGGGGCACCGCAAGACCTATGTGGGAGCCATGCCGGGCCGCATCATCACCGCAATCCAGCAGGCGGGCAGCTGCAATCCGCTGATCCTGTTGGACGAGATCGACAAGCTGGGCCGGGACCACCGGGGCGACCCCTCCTCCGCGCTTCTGGAGGTGTTGGACGGAGAACAGAATGCCACCTTCCGGGATAACTTCCTGGAGGTCCCCTTTGACCTGTCTCAAGTCCTGTTTATTACCACCGCGAATACTCTGGATACCATTCCCCGGCCTCTGCTGGATCGGATGGAGGTCATCGAGCTGTCCAGCTACACCGACGAGGAGAAGGTTCAGATTGGGAAAAAGCATCTGCTTCCGAAGGAGATGAAGCGCCACGGCCTGGAAAAGAGCCAGCTGAAGGTATCCGACAGCGCCCTGCGGGAGATCATCTCAGCCTATACCCGGGAATCGGGAGTTCGGGTGCTGGAGCGAATGCTGGCTGCCATCTGCCGCAAAACCGCAATGAGAGTGGTTTCAGATGGCGTAAAGTCGATTCACATTACAGAAAAAGATCTCAAGGAGTATCTGGGGGTCCCACGCTACTACCCCGAGCGGCAGGCCCTGGAAGAGCGGATAGGCGTGGTCAATGGCCTGGCCTGGACCTCTGTGGGCGGCGAGCTGCTGGAGGTGGAGGTGAATGTGGTCCCAGGGGCCGGAAAGGTAGAGCTCACCGGAAATCTGGGAGATGTGATGAAGGAGAGCGCTTACGCCGCACTCAGCTTTATCCGCAGCCAGTCAGACCGGCTGGGGATCCCCGCCGATTTTTATAAGGAGAAGGATATCCACGTCCACTTCCCGGAGGGAGCCGTCCCCAAGGACGGGCCCTCTGCCGGCATCGCCATCACTACCGCCATGGTGTCCGCCCTGACTGGCTGCCCGGTGCGCCGTGGCATCGCCATGACCGGAGAG
Organism: Flintibacter sp. HCN-6482; assembly: GCF_037892565.1. Taxonomy (NCBI): domain Bacteria; kingdom Bacillati; phylum Bacillota; class Clostridia; order Eubacteriales; genus Flintibacter; species Flintibacter sp. HCN-6482. Next base: position 541,610 of record NZ_JBBKBK010000002.1, read on the forward strand.
GTCACCCTCCGCGGCCGTGTCCTGCCCATCGGAGGTTTGAAGGAGAAAACGATGGCCGCCTTCCGAAACGGCATCAAAACGATCATCCTGCCAGCGGACAACGGCAAGGACTTAGAGGAGATCGACCAGACGGTACGGAAGGCTCTCCAGTTTATCCTGGTAGAGCGGGCAGACCAGGTGCTGTCGGCAGCCCTCTCACACCCGCTGCCCTCCGCGGAGGAGCAGAGGGAGCCGTCCGCTCCAGTCCTGGGGACTGCAAAGAGAGCCCCTGGTCCCCGGCTGCGCCAGTGAGGAGGGGATAGGATGCCTGTCAACCTGCAAAAGGCGGAATTTATCCTGTCCGCCGCTTCCGCAAGGGACTTCCGGACCGACGGGCTGCCTCAGGTGGCCTTCGCCGGCCGTTCTAATGTGGGTAAGTCCTCGGTCATCAACCGGCTGTTGGGCCGAAAGAATTTTGCACGGGTGGGTGCCGCCCCGGGCAAGACCATCCACATTAATTACTTTTTGATTGATGGGGGCTTCTACCTGGTGGACCTGCCAGGATATGGCTACGCCAAGGTGTCCAAGAGTGAACGAGACCGGTGGGCGCGGCTGATGGAGTCCTACTTCGCCCATCCGGAGCTGATGACCCTGGGGGTGATGATCGTAGACTCCCGGCATAACCCCACCGCCGATGACTGTACCATGGCCCAATGGTTCCGTGACACAGGCCGGCCCATGGTAGTGGTGGCCAACAAACTGGATAAGCTGAAAAAGAGCGAGATCGGTCCCAACCTCCAGAGGATCCGGGAAACCCTGGAGCTGGACGAGGAGACCATCGTTATCCCCTTTTCGGCTGAGAAGGGGACCGGCAGGGAGGAACTGCTGTCGGCTATCCTGTCCGGCGCCGGAGTGAGCTGAAGGATCCCCGGTATGCCCTGCGGCATACCGGGGATCTTTGTACAGGAGAGACTTTATTCTCTATATTGGGAAACCGCTGTTCACGCCTTGTGTTTTGGCTCCATAGCTGGTATAATATTCTGACACAATTTTCCCAAAAGAGGTGAGCCCATGGAAGCACCCATCTACCACCTGGAAGGGGTGGTGAAGGCCAAGGAAGAAAATATGGAGGACTTCGTGGGCCCGCTGGACCTGATTCTCCATCTTTTGAGCAAGAATAAGATGGAGATCAAGGACATTCAGATATCGCTGATCCTGGACCAGTATCTGGAATGGATGAACAAGCGGAAGGAATTGGACTTGGAGGTGGCCAGTGAGTTTATCACAATGGCCTCTCATCTGATCTATATCAAGACTCGGATGCTCCTGTCCATCCACGATGAAGAGGCACTCAGCGAGGTGGAGCAGCTCATCGCTACACTAGAGGCCCATCAGAGAAATGAAAATTTTTTGAAAATCAAGGAAGTCATCCCTGTGCTGGATACCAGGTTCCACTATGGGCGGGACTATCTGACCAAAGTGCCGGAGCCGGTCCAGCCGGACAGGACCTATCGCTATGTCCATGACAGGGAGGATATTTGGAAGGCTATGACCGCTGTATTGTCCCGGACAGACAACAAACTCCCGCCTCCTGTTTCCGCCTTCCAAGGCATCGTGGGCCGGGAGCCCTACCCCGTGACAGACAAAGCGGGAGAGATCGTCCGGCGGTTGCTCCAGTTCGGCGTTACCCGCTTTCGGGCCCTGTTCAAGGGGAACCGGAGCCGCTCCGAAGTGGTGGCTACTTTCCTGGCAGTGCTGGAACTGTGCAAAGCGCGCCGGGTCAGGTTGGCGGGTACCGAGTCGGACTGTACTGTCACCTGCACCCAGGCGGAGGGGGAGACGCCGGCGGAGTTTACCGCCGACAGCTACTAAGAGGAGGATAGCTCTGTGGAACTGAAGGAATTGGAATCCGCTCTGGAGGGTGTCCTCTTTGCCTCAGGAGAGCCGGTGGCTGTGGAGCGGCTGTGCCTGGGGCTTGAGGTAGACAGGCCCACCCTGGACGCTGTGGCCCAGCGGCTGATGGACCAGTACAGCTATGAGCGGCGGGGAATACGGCTGATCAAGCTGGATACCAGCTATCAGCTGTGCTCCGCGCCGGAGTTCGCCCCCTATATCAGAAAGACGCTGGAGAGCCGCAAGCCGGCCCGCCTGTCGCAGCCCGCCCTGGAGGTACTGGCGATCATCGCCTATTATCAGCCGGTGACCCGTGCTTATGTAGATCAGGTGAGGGGGGTAGACAGCTCCTATACGGTGGGGCTGCTGCTGGAGCGGGAGCTGATTGAGGAGGCGGGCCGCCTGGCTGTCCCCGGACGGCCGCTCCTGTTTCGGACCACCAAGAACTTCCTGCGTTCCTTTGGGTTGTCCAGCCTGGAGGAGCTGCCTGAGCTCCCCGACTCCTCCCAGGAGGGGAGTCAGATGACCCTGGAGCTGGAGGCGGCGGTAGCCAGGCTTAGGGCGGAGGAGGAGCAGGGGGCCGGGCTGCCGGCGGAGGACGGGCCATGAAGCTCCTGTTCACGGTGGCCGCCGTCCTGCTGGCCCTGCTCCTGCTGGGACAGGTCCGGGTGGGCTGTGTCGTGTCCTATCAGCAGGAGGGGCTGTTCCTCTGGCTGCGAACAGGGATTGTCCGAATCAGAGTGCTCCCTTGGAAGCGGAAAAAGAAGGAAAAGCCTGTCCGGGGAAAAAAGATGGGAACGGACCTGACAGAAGAAAAACCTGTCCGCGTGAAGGGCGGGGGGCTGGAGTATGCCAAAAGGCTGCTCCCCATCGCACTGGAGGCGGCGGGACAGTTTCAGAAGAAGCTGAAAATAGATATCCTGGATCTGGAATTGACCATAGGCGGTCAGGACCCTGCGGACGCGGCAATGGCCTATGGATGGGCAAACGGGGCCCTGGGCGCCCTGTGGTATCCCCTGGTAGAGGGGTTCCATATAGTAGATGGCCGGGCTAGGGTCAGGCTGGATCTGGAGGCTCCTGCCGTCAGTCTGCGGGGAAGGGCCTCCTTGTCCCTGAAGCTGGGGCAGATATGCCGGCTGGCGGTGTATTTTGGGATAAAAGCTCTGCGGGCTGTCATGGCGGCGCGTGGGGAACAAAAAGAGCAGAATGTGAGAAAGGCGGCCTGAGGGTATGGAAAAAAAGGACCATCTAAGTGAACTGATGAGCGTCACCATGGAGCACGTGAGGGCCATGGCGGACGCCAACACAATCATTGGCACCCCTATTCAAGCAGATGGAGTTACCCTGATCCCCGTGTCTAGGCTGTCCTTTGGGATAGCGGGCGGCGGGACCGAGTTTTCTACCAAAAAGCAGCCAGCCAGCGATCCGGCCTTCGGTGGGGGCAGCGGAGCCAGTGCTAAACTGGAGCCGGTGGCCTTTCTGATCCTCCGGGGAGGCTCCGTGAAGCTGCTGCCTGTGGCTCCTCCTCCCGCCACTACGGTGGACCGGGTAATTGAAGCGGTGCCCGAGGTAGTGGACAAGGTAACGGACTTTATTGAAAAGCAGCAGGAAAAAAAGGCACAGGAGACGGAGCGGGCGGATTTTGCCGAATAAAGCCAAATTCGCAAAAATTTCCGGGCAACGAAAAAAGTTAGACTGCCATACTATGGTCACCTATGTTTTTGAAGAAGGTGACCGATATGAAACGGATCATGAGTTTGTGTCTGGCGGTGCTGACAGCGGCTGTTGCACCTGCCGCGGCCGCGGCGGCCTCCGGAGCGCCTGGTACCTCCGCCGCCTCGGTAGTCCTGATGGATGGAGAGAGCGGGCGGGTGCTATATGAGCAGAACGCCCATGAGCCGCGTCTTATCGCCAGCATCACCAAGCTGATGACCGCCCTGGTGGCCTTGGAATCAGGCCATGTGTTGGAAGAAGAAGTGACCATCTCCGGGGAGTGGGCCGGGGCTGAGGGCTCCTCCATCTACCTGCGGGCGGGGGAGCGGGTAAGTCTGGAGGCGCTGCTCTACGGGATGCTCCTACGCTCTGGAAACGATGCCGCTTTGGCAGTAGCCGGATACTGCGGCGGTACGGTGGAGCGGTTTGTGGACCGGATGAATCAGAAGGCTCAGGAGCTGGGGATGGCAGATACCCATTTTGCCAATCCCAATGGGCTCAACGCGGAGGGGCATTACTCCTCTGCCTATGATATGGCGCTGCTGGCCCAAGCCTGCCTGAAGAATGATACCTTGGCGCAGATAGTGTCCACCAAATCCATCACCATAGGGACCAGGACATTTACTAACCACAATAAGCTGTTGTGGCAGTATGAGGGCTGTATTGGACTGAAGACAGGATATACCGAGAAGGCAGGGCGCACATTGGTGTCAGCGGCCAGAAGGGAAGGGACTGCGCTGATCTGCGTCACTCTCAGTGACCCCAACGACTGGGCGGACCACACCCGTCTCTTTGACTGGGGTTTCTCCCACTATCGTGCGAAGGAACTGACACGTGCGGGGGAACAGGTCTGTCAGCTCCCGGTGGCGGACAGTCTGATCCCAGTGTGTCCCATATCAGCGGCCGAGGATTGTTCTGTGGCCTTGGCAGAGGGGGAGAAGCTCCAGTATGATATTCTGCTGGACCAGGAACTTCTGACCGCTCCGGTGGAGAGGGGGGCCCCTTTGGGCAGGGTGGTGTTCCGCTTGAAGGGGGAAGAAGTGGCGGATATCCCCCTGGTAGCCGGCGCCGATATCCCGCGGGACAGCGTATCGGTCCGCGGGCTGTGGGACAGGCTGTCGGACCGGTTGGCCCAGCTTTCGGAGAGATAGAGAAAGAGAAAGGCGGACCATGGAAGAACGACTGCAAAAGCTGATATCCTCCTGCGGACTGGCTTCCCGGAGAACGGCGGAGGAGTGGATTTCCTCTGGACGGGTCACAGTGAATGGAGAGAAAGCCCATCTGGGGGATCGAGCGGACCTGGACCGGGATCAGGTGCTGGTGGATGGCAAAAGGCTGCGCCCCGGGGGAGCACGGACCTACCTGATGCTCAATAAGCCCCGCGGCTATGTGTCCACCCTCTCTGACGAGCAGGGGAGAAAGACCGTGGCGGATCTGGTGTCCGGTTGCGGCGCGCGAGTGTGGCCCATCGGTCGGCTAGACCTGGATTCGGAAGGGCTGCTCCTTCTGACCGATAACGGGGAGATCACCCACAGGCTCCTCCATCCCAGCCACGAGGTTGAAAAAGAATATCTGGTCTGGGTGACTGGAAATGTAGAGAAAGCCCTGCCCATTCTTTCCGGCCCAATGGTGTTGGACGGGGAGAAGCTGGCTCCCGCCCAAGTTCGGCGGGGGCGGACCAGCGGAGGGGTGTCGCAGATGTCTGTCGTCATCCACCAGGGAAAAAACAGGCAGGTGCGCCGGATGTGTGCCCAGGCAGGACTCAATGTGCTGCGGCTGAAGCGGATTCGGGAGGGGGCGCTGCACCTGGACAGGACACTGGCCCCCGGAACATGGCGTAGGCTGACGGAGCAGGAGGTGCTCCTGCTGACGGGAGAAGAAACTACAGATAATTGAACAAGCTGCTCGGCGCTTTTTGCAAGAAAAAATGAATTTCTTGCAAAAAGCGCTTGCATTTTTGCAGGAAAACGGGTATGATAATCCATGAAAGGCGTGTACGCTTTGACTGACGTATAGTATCAGAGGGGTTTCTACATAAACGGGAGATGAGAACCATATGAATCGTGACATTTTGGCCCTGATACAGGAGAATATGCATACCTTTTCCAAGGGACAGAAGCGGATCGCTAGCTTTATCCTGGAGTCCTATGATAAGGCTGCCTTTATGACAGCCAGCAAGCTGGGCAAGAAGGTGAATGTGAGTGAGTCTACCGTGGTCCGGTTTGCTGCTGAGTTGGGCTATGATGGATACCCGGATATGCAGCGGTCGCTGCAAAAGATGATCCGTAACCGGCTGACATCCGTTCAGCGGATTGAGGTGACCAATGATCGGCTGGGCGACCAGGATCTGCTGTCTATGGTTCTGCAATCTGACATCGAGAAGATACGTCTTACCCTGGAGGAGCTGGACAGGGACAGCTTTGAGAAGGCTGTTGACGCCATCGTGTCTGCCCGGAAGCTCTACATCATCGGTGTCCGGTCCTGCGCGGCCATGGCAACCTTCATGTCCTTCTATTTCAATTTGATTTTCGATAATGTAGTCAAGGTATCCGCCACTACAGCCAGCGAGGTCTTTGAGAGCCTCCTACGAGTGGGGGAGGGGGATGTGGTTATCGGCGTCAGCTTTCCCCGGTATTCCAGCCGCACGGTTCAGGCGATGAACTTTGCACGGAGCCGGGGGGCAACTACCATCGCCATTACAGACAGCGAGGTATCCCCCCTGTCGCCCATCTCCACCTACACACTGAAGGCGCGTAGTGATATGGCCTCCTTTGTCGATTCTCTGGTGGCGCCCCTCTCACTGATTAACGCCCTGCTGGTGGCGGTGAGCCGGAAGAAAAATGACGACCTGGCCAATACCTTTGAGGACCTGGAGAAAATCTGGGAGGAGTACGGCGTCTATGAGAAGGTGCAGGAGTGAGCGGTACCCATTATGATCTGATTGTGGTGGGCGGTGGGGCCGCGGGTATGATGGCGGCCATCACCGCCGCCCGTCTGGGGGCAGAGGTCTGCCTGTTGGAGCGCAACCCCAAAGTGGGCCGGAAACTGTATATCACTGGCAAGGGCCGGTGTAATGTGACCAATCACTGTACGCCGGAGGAGGCACTAGCCGCCACGACCAGGAATGGACGTTTTCTATACAGCTCTATAAGCCGCACCACACCCGCCAATGTAGAGGAATTTTTTACCGGACTGGGCGTGGAACTGAAGGTGGAGCGTGGGAATCGGGTATTCCCGCGGTCGGATAGGGCTTCGGATATCATCGACGCCTTATTCCAGGAGTTAAAACGGCTGAAGGTTCCGGTGATCCATGAGCGAGCTTCTGAAATCAGTATTCAGGATGGCGCGGTGCGCGCCGTGGAAGTGAGAAAAGATAAGGGCAGGACTGGGTTTGGCTGTAAAGCGGTCATCCTTGCTACGGGAGGCGTTTCCTATCCCGCCACTGGCTCCACTGGGGACGGGTATCGGATGGCGGAGGCATTGGGCCACACCATTGTGGAGCCGTGTCCCTCGCTGGTTCCGCTGGTGTCCCCAGACCCCTGCTGCGGACAGATGCAGGGACTGACTCTAAAAAATGTTCAGTTGACGGTCCGGGGACAAAAGGGTAAGATAGTATACCGTGAGCAGGGTGAGCTTTTGTTCACCCACTTTGGCCTGTCCGGTCCGCTGGTGCTGTCAGCCAGTGCTCATATGCGGGATTTTGAGAGAGTTAAGTATGTCTGCTCCATCGACTTAAAGCCAGCACTGGACGAGTCCGTTTTGGATGCCCGCCTGCTGCGGGAGCTGGGGGAAAACGCCAACAGAGATATGGGCAATTTATTAGGCAGCCTGGTCCCAAAGGCGATGATCCCTGTCCTGCTGGCGCGTGCCGGCATCCCAGGGGACAAAAAGGCCCACAATGTGACCCGTGAGGAGCGCCGCCGCCTGTTAGAAGCGCTGAAACATTTTACAGTACCCGTGTCCGGACCACGGCCTATTGAGGAGGCCATCATCACCTCCGGCGGTATCAAGGTGGGCGAAGTAGACCCAAAGACCATGCAGTCCAAAAAGGTGCCTGGCCTGTTTTTTGCCGGGGAGCTGCTGGATGTGGACGCCTATACCGGCGGCTTCAACCTCCAGATCGCATGGGCTACCGGACGGGCGGCGGGGGAAGGGGCAGTGGAGTTTATAGGGGCCGGATAAGGGGGACGCACATCTCGCACAGGTGCCGGGCGATCATCGGGGCGGCGTACCGCTCGATGATGGGGCGCCTCCAGTCGGCCGGCAGGCCCTGGGTCAGGACAGGCAGGTCTTTCCAGAAGGAGAGAATGTCGGCCTCTGTGTGGGGCACTTCAAAGACGGCATAGAGGCCGTCCTCCAAGGTCCTTGTTTCCAGACTGGTGGACTGTCCCCGGCGGAGGACCAGACCCAGATCATATCGGAGCTTTTCTGCCGCCACACGGGCGGGATCGTCCAGGGCGATGCCAAAAATGACAGACTGGTCGTCCAATAGCTGCTCCCGGTCTAAGGTTTGCTTAAAGTTCTCCATAAAATGCCTGTTGTGCTGGCCGTATGGGCCGATGCTCCTTTGATATGCCAGGGTAATGTTCTCAAATCTCTCCTGTATCATAGGGCCTCCATATTGTAATAAAATTACGGTGATTTAGGTATAGTATCCCGAATTAAAAGAAATTTCAAGAACTTTTTTAATTTGTTCTATGGAAACCACAAAAGTGTTTGGAGCGGTTGTATGAAGTGTGTCAGCATTGCTATCGACGGCCCCGCCGGGGCCGGTAAGAGCACCCTGGCCCGAAAGACGGCCAGGGAGCTGGGCTTTTTATATGTAGATACCGGGGCCATCTACCGCACGGTGGCCCTGAAGGTCCTCCGGGCGGGTGCGGATCCGACCGAAGAGAGCCAGGTGATCCCCCTGCTGAATGGGCTGGATATTTCTATGGACTATGGCCCAGACGGGGAGCAGCGGATGTTTCTGGAGGGCGAGGATGTGTCCAAAGCGATCCGGGAACATCAGATCTCCGGACTGGCTTCTAAGGTATCCGCTATCCCGGCAGTACGGGACTTCTTGTTGGAATTTCAGCGCACTCAAGCCCGTGAGCACAATGTGGTCATGGACGGCCGGGATATCGGAACCGTCGTGCTGCCTCAGGCAGATGTGAAAATATTTCTCACTGCGGCACCGGAGTCCCGTGCCCGCCGCCGTCTCTTGGAGCTGGAAGGGCGGGGGCAAAAGACTGATTTTGAAACTGTCCTGCGAGATATTGTCCAGCGGGATGAACAGGACCGGAATCGCCCGATTGCACCGCTGCGCCAGGCGGAGGACGCAGTCCTTCTGGACACCACCCGGCTGAATTTAGAGGAGAGTTTGGCGGCCATGCTTTCCTTGATAAAGGAGAAGATTCATCTGTGAGCGAAGAATCGGTGAAAGAACCCCAGGAAAAGAATGAGCTCCAGCGCAAAAGCCTAGACAGATACTTTTCCTTTTTATACGCCGTCATCTGGCCCTTCTTTAACCTCTTCCGCCCAATCCGGGCGGTTGGACGGGAGAATATTCCGAAGGGCCCGGCAGTCATCTGTCCCAATCATACCACCGCGGGGGACCCTTTTTATGTCGTCTTTGCTTTTGGACATAAATGTCCCATGCGGGCCATGGCCAAGATACAGATCATGCGTGTCCCATTTGTCGGCTGGATATTGTCCAAGGCCGGCGTCTTTGGGGTGGACCGGGGAAACAATGATATGAAGGCAGTGAAGACAGCCTTGAAATTCTTAAAGGGCGGGGATAAGCTGCTGATGTTCCCGGAAGGGACCAGAGTTCACGAAGGGGAAAACGTGTCGGTCAAGACGGGTGCCGCCCTCTTCGCAACCCGAGCCGGTGTCCCCCTGCTGCCGGTGTACATACAGCGGAAGAAGCGGCTGTTCCGACCGAATACTGTGGTCATCGGACAGCCCTATTATCCCAAGTATGAGGGCCGTAAACCTACGGCGGAGGAGCTCCAGTCGATTGCCCAGGAAGTGATGAACCGGGTGCAGGCCCTGGGGGAGGGGATCGGATGAAGCTGGAATTGGCCAGGAGTGCTGGCTTCTGCTATGGTGTACGGCGGGCCGTGGAGCTTGCGGAGCAGGCTGCCGCACAGGGCACGCCCTGCGTTATGCTGGGCTCCATTATCCATAACCAGGCGGTGATCGGCCGGTTGGCGGAGCAGGGCCTTCGTTCGGTGAAAACACCGGAGGAGGTGCCGGATGGCGCGTCGGTCATTATCCGCTCCCACGGCGAGAGCCGCGCGGTTTACAAAACGCTGGAGAGTCGGGGCGCCCAGATCTTGGATGCCACCTGCCCCAATGTGACCCGAATCCATGAGATCGTGCGCCAGGCGGAGGAGCAAGGGAGAAGGCCCGTAATCGTAGGGACTCCTGACCATCCGGAAGTGACGGCTATCGCTGGCTGGTGTCGGGAACCAGTTGTGGTATCGGGGGCAGAGGCATTGGAAAAATGGCTGTTAGAGGCTCCGGACCGGCGAAACCTGCCTATCACTTTGGTATCGCAAACCACATCTACCAGGAAAATTTGGGACGACTGCGTGAAAAAAGCAAAAAAAGAGTGTACAAACGCAGAATTTTTTGATACAATATGTGGAGCGACGTCCAAACGCCAGGAAGAGGCCCGTCAGTTGGCTGAAAAATGCAGCATGATGGTGGTCATAGGCGACAGTCAAAGCTCCAATACGAAGCGGCTTGCGGAGCTTTGCCGGGAGGTTTGTCCCCGCGTTCAGCTGATTGAGAGCGCGGAGGAGCTGGATCTTACCGGGCTGCCCCAGGCGGATATGGTCGGCATCACGGCGGGCGCGTCCACGCCCGCGTGGATAATAAAGGAGGTCTATGACAAAATGAGCGAAGAAATCATGGAGATCGAGCAATCCTTTGCGGAGATGCTGGAGGAGTCGATCAAGCCTATAAATAATGGAGATAAGGTCACGGGCATAGTGGATTCTATTACCCCCACTGAGATCCAAGTCGACTTGGGCTTTAAGTATCCCGGCTATATCCCCTTGGCTGAGTTGAGCGACGACCCCACCGTCAAGCCTGAGGACCTGGTGAAGGTAGGCGACGAAATCGAAGCCTATGTGATGCAGGTCAGCGACCGGGACTGCCAGGTCAAGCTGTCCAAGAAGCGCCTGGATATGGTCAAGGGCTGGGAGGAGATCGAGGCCGCCAGCGAGAACGAGACAGTGGTTGAGGGCTTTGTGACTGAGGACAACAAGGGCGGTGTGGTTGTTTCCGTCAAGGGCATCCGCGTCTTTGTGCCCGCCTCCCAGACGGGCCTGCCGCGGGAGACTCCCATGGCTGAACTGCTGAAGCACAAGGTCCGTCTGGTCATTACAGAGGTCAACCGGGCCCGCCGCCGTGTAGTGGGCTCCATCAGCAAGGTGCAGCGCGCCGAGCGGGCTGCCGCCGCGGAGAAGGTGTGGGCCGAGATCGAGGACGGCAAGCGCTATACCGGCACGGTGAAGTCCCTGACTTCCTACGGCGCCTTTGTAGATATTGGCGGCGTGGACGGCATGGTCCACATCTCCGAGCTGTCTTGGAGCCGCATTAAGCACCCCTCTGAGGTAGTAAAGGTGGGCGATACCGTAGAGGTGTACGTCATCTCCGCCGACAAGGAGAAGAAGAAGATCTCCTTGGGCATGAAGGACCACAGCCAGGATCCCTGGACCGTATTTACTTCTACCTACCAGGTGGGGGACACCGCTAATGTGCGCATCGTCAAGCTGATGACCTTCGGTGCCTTTGCCGAGGTAGTTCCCGGTGTGGACGGACTGATCCACATCTCCCAGATCGCAGACCACCGCATCGAGAAGCCCGGCGACGTACTGGCTGAGGGCGATAAGGTGGACGTGAAGATCACCGATGTGGACATGGAGAACAAGAAGATCTCCCTCTCCATCCGTGCCCTGCTGGAGCCCGCTGTGGAGGAAGATAGCGCCGAGGAAGCTCCTGCCGAAACCGAGGAGTAATTTTGATTTAAAAACGGCCCTGGTCTTTTTGACCAAGGGCCGTTTCCTATATGATGTAAAAAATGACAAAATTTTAAAATCATTAGGGGTTTTGCTTGCGTAAAGCCGTTTAAATTGCTATAATTAGTGTGAAAATAGAGGCAAGGACGGGGTCATGATCGGTATGGAGGTGTAAAAGTTGTACCAGATTGGGGATAAAGTCGTCCACCCAATGTACGGAGCAGGCGTTTTAGAGAGTATCGTCCAGAGAAAAATTGACGGTGTAGAGCGAGATTATTACATGATGAAGCTCCCCAATCGGTCCATGGTGGTTATGATCCCCACAGAACATAGCGAGGATATCGGCGTCCGACCAGTAGTGGACGCGAATCAGGCCGATCAGGTTATGGCGGCGATTCCTTCCATCCAGGCGGAGATGACCTCAAATTGGAACCGCCGTTACCGAGAGAATATGGAGCGCCTGAAAAGCGGTGATCTCTTTCAGGTCGCTTGGGTCATCAAGGGGCTCACGGCCAGGGACCACTCGAGGGGGCTGTCCACTGGGGAGCGGAAAATGCTTCACTCGGCTCGGCAGATGCTGATCTCCGAGATCGTGCTCTCCAAGAGTCTAAGCTACGAGACAGTGGAGGAGCAGTTGGATACAGCGCTGGCATAGTTTGTCCTGCCCAGACATAGTGATTGATAAAAGCTGACCTGAAAAGGAGCCCACCGGCTCCTTTTTTGTGTAGGAGGTCCCTAAGATGCTGGAAGTATTGCGAAAATTAGCGAAGAAGAAGGCTCATCCCCCAATCTGTTCCGCTGTGATTGTGGCGGCGGGCTCCGCCCGTAGGATGGAGGGGATAGACAAGGTATTGGCGCCTTTGGGGGAACTGCCCGTCTTGGTGCACACGATCTATTCCTTTCAGGACTGCCCCCGGTTTGATGAGATCGTGGTGGTCACGAGAGAGGACCTGCTGGTTGAAGTCAGCCGGATCTGCAAAGACTTCCAACTGGATAAAGTGTCCAAAGTGGTGGTAGGGGGCAGAGAGAGGACCGACTCCGTGCTGGCTGGGCTCAGGGAGGTGCGTCCGGATGCGGACCTTATCGCAATCCACGACGGCGCCCGCCCACTGGCCCCCCAGCAGGTGCTGGAGGAGGTGGTGGAGCGGGCGGCGGAAACGGGAGCAGCCGCCCCCGCTATACCGGTCACAGATACAGTAAAGAGAGCTAGAGAGGGACTGATAGAGGAAACCGTAGACCGCTCAGAGCTTTGGACGGTTCAGACGCCCCAAGTCTTTGAAGCCGGGCTGATCCGGGCCGCGGTGGAGAAGGCGGCGGTTGACGGGGAAAGCCTGACAGACGAATGTGGGGCGGTAGAGCGGCTGGGGATGAAGGTGTCCCTGACCACTGGAAGCAAGGAAAATATTAAGATCACCACCCCCTTTGACCTAATATTGGGGGAGGCTATCCTGGAAGCGAGAGTGAGGGGAGAGCTATGAAGATGCGGGTCGGGCACGGATACGATGTCCACCGGCTGGTAGAGGGGCGCAGGCTCATCCTGGGCGGGGTAGAGATATCCTGGGAAAAGGGATTGCTGGGCCACTCAGACGCGGACGTACTGACCCACGCGGTGATGGACGCGCTTCTGGGAGCGGCAGGACTTGGGGACATCGGCACACATTTTCCCGATACAGACTCCGCCTACGCCGGGGCGGACAGCATAAAACTGCTGGAGAGAGTAATCGCCCTGCTGGACCACCGGGGCTGGAAGGTGGGGAATATCGACGCCACCATCCTGGCTCAACGGCCTAAGCTGGCATCCCATATTCCGCAGATGCGGGAGCGGCTGGCCAGAGCTATGGGAGTGTCCCCGGAGCAGGTCAATCTAAAGGCTACCACGGAAGAAGGCCTCGGCTTTACTGGCTCCGGTGAGGGGATGGCGGCGCACGCAGTAGTGCTGATTTGGAAAGATTGAACGGCAAGCACGAACGCTGCAAATAGTTCGACTCCGGCAAGTATCAGGGGGGGCCATTTTCGCCTGGCGTATGGCGAAAATGGAGATATGAGCTGTTTGACCATTGTAAAGAGAAAGCAAGTCTGCGGTGTCACCGCCTGAAAAAGAGCATACAATGGAGATGAGAGGGGAACGCAGGCTCCCCTCCCAGCTATTTCCGAGGGGCGGCCGACAGACTGTCCCGAGAAAGGAACCAAGTCATGCTCTATTATCTCATTGTATGCCGCTCTCTGACCTACGCACAGCGGACAGCCGCCGCCCTGGAGCGGGCGGGCATCACGGCGCGGATTCTCCGCTCGCCAAAGAGCGTGGCGGGGGAGGGGTGCAGCCACTCGGTCAAGATATCCCAACGCAGTCTGCCTGACGCCCTTCGGGTCCTCCAGCGGACGAATCTTGAGCCAAAGCGTATCTATATCACCGCCGGGGACGGCAGCTATCAGGAGGTGGAGCTGTGATCTATCTGGACAGCGCGGCCACCACCCTGCAGAAGCCGCCCTCTGTGGCTCGCGCCACCGCACACGCCATTGACCACTTGGCCAGCCCTGGACGGGGAGGACATCGGCCGGCTATGGCTGCCGCCGATACTGCCTTCGCCTGTCGGGAGGAGGCGGCTGCCCTCTTTCATGTGCCCAGCGTCGATCAGGTGGTTTTTACGTTTAACGCTACCCATGGACTTAATATCGCCATAAAAACCCTGGTCCATCCTGGGGACAGAGTGGTGATCTCCGGCTATGAGCACAACGCGGTCACCCGGCCGCTCCACGCGATTCCGGAGGTGGAAATTTTGGTGGCCCGATCGCCTCTCTTTGACAGGCAGGGAATGATAGACTCCTTCCGCCGGTGTCTGGACCAGGGAGCGGACGCGGCTATATGTACCCATGTATCCAATGTATTCGGTTTTATCCTCCCAATCCAGGAGATCGCGGAGCTGTGCCGGCAGCGGGAAGTGCCTCTGATTGTTGACGCCTCACAGTCCGCAGGCGTCCTGCCGCTGGATATCCAGGAACTGGGCGCCGCCTTTGTAGCGATGCCGGGCCATAAGGGGCTCTACGGCCCACAGGGCACCGGCCTGCTGCTCTGCAACCGTGACCCGACTCCGATTCTAGAGGGCGGGACAGGAAGTGAATCCTTGAAGCAGTCCATGCCCCAGTTCCTGCCTGACCGCCTAGAGGCGGGGACCCACAACATTGCCGGTGTGGCCGGCCTGCTGGAGGGCCTGCGTTTTTTGCGCCGCCGGGACGTACGGTGGATTGCGGGACATGAGAGCCGGCTGATCCAGCGGATGGGTAACGGGCTGTCCAGATTGCCGGGTGTGGAGGTGTTCCAGGCGTCTATGCCCAAGGCGCAGTCCGGTGTGCTCTCCTTTCGAATTAAGGGAAGGGACTGTGAGGACGTAGGTGAGGCGCTGGGGGACCGAGGATTTGCGCTCAGAGCCGGCCTGCACTGTGCCCCGGAGGCACACCGCACCGCTGGGACTCTGGAAACAGGGACCGTCCGTGCCAGTGTATCTGCCTTTAACACCGAGATGGAAATTGACCGCTTTCTGCGGGCAATTGGAGATATGGTCAGACGTTGAATCATGAAAAAAACGCTTTGAAGTGGGACTCAGGCGAATGAGCTCCGTTTTGAAGCGTTTTTTTCGCCGGAAAAACGGGTAAAAAAGTAACAAAGAAAATTAAAAGAAAATTCATGAATTTTTCTCCGGGAACGCCCCCTTTCGTGTTGCCAACCGGGCGGGAATATCGTATAATAACAAAATAGGAAAATTGCGGCCGGGTATGCGAAGACAGCCGTTGAGAGAGGTGATACATGTGTTTCAGGATATCACGAGTCTGCTCCAAAATGAGCTTCCGATTATCAGCACCATACGTCTTTTTGATCTGCTGGATATTGCCATCCTCTCTCTGATCATATACAAACTGCTCTGGATGCTCCGGAAAAGCAGCTCCGGACGGGTCTTACGAGGAATCCTGATCCTGCTGGTAGCCATGTGGATCTCCTCGGAGCTCCCACTGACGGCCACCAGTTTCATGCTGAACAAGGTAGTAGAGTGGGGCGTTCTGGTCCTAGTTGTCCTTTTCCAGCCCGAGATACGCCGCTTTTTGGAGCGGATGGGGAGCAGCCGCCTGGGACTGAATTTTTCCAGCAGCAGGGCCACGCCTATGGAGATCGAAACCGCTATTACCCAGACGACCGAGGCATATGCCGACCTTTCCAGAGATAAGGTTGGGGCTCTGATGGTCTTTGAGCGCAAGAATCTCCTGGACGATGTCATTAAGACAGGGACGGCTCTGGACTGCGGTGTATCCAGCGAACTGCTGAAGAACATCTTTTGGAATAAAGCGCCTCTGCATGACGGTGCTGTCATTGTTCGGGAGGGCCGTATCGTGGGCGCTGGCTGTATGCTGCCCCTGTCCGGCAATGTGAACCTGAGCCGCGACCTGGGGATGCGCCACCGGGCAGGGATCGGGATGAGCGAGCATTCGGATGCGGTGGTAGTTATCGTGTCGGAGGAAACGGGCTCCATCTCCGCGGCCGTGGGAGGCATGCTCAAGCGGCATCTGGCACCGGAGACCTTAGAGCGGCTGCTGCGGAACGAGCTGTTGAGCGAGAGCAAGGAGGAGGAGAAGAGCAGCCAGTTCCCTCTGTTGAGCCAGCTCTTTGGCGGAAACAGGAAAGAGGGTGACCGCTCATGATGGGACGACTGAGAGAGAGCAAATGGGTATATGTCCTGCTGTCCGTCCTGCTGGCAGTGCTTTTTTGGTTTTATGTGCGGGCGGAGGTGGACCCCACTCAGCCTTATACCATCCATAATGTGCGGGTAGAGCTGACTGGGACCAATGTATTGACCAGCCAGGGGCTGACCGTGGCTGGTCTGTCCACTGAAACTGTGAACTTACGGATTGAGGCGCCCACCAGCGTGGCGGCCAACCTGCTGAAGAACCGTTCAAATCTCTATATCCCTCTGGATGTTTCCCGCTGTGTGGAGGGGGAGAATGAGTTAAGCTACAAGCCCAGCTATCCCGCCAATGTCAATGTGTCTGATGTGACCTTGCAGGAGCAGGACCCGGCGACCATTATCGTAACAGTGGATAAACTCTATACAAGCTCTTTTGACGTAGAGTTTCAACTGAAAGGGCAGGTGGCGGAGAACTATCAGATGGGCACCGCGGCTGTGAGTCCGGAAAGTGTGACCGTCAGCGGCTCGGTAGAGCAGGTCAGCCAGGTCGCCAAGGTGGTTGCCATCCTTGAGGATGAAAATTTGGACGAGCGCTTTGCCGGAGATCTTCCTCTCACCCTGCTGGACCGGGAAGGGAATCCGCTGACTGATCTGGATGTCACCCTCAGCGCGGACTCCGCCTATGTGGTGGTTCCTGTGGTGGTGCAGAAGGATGTGGGTCTGACGGTCAATGTGATTCCTGGCGGCGGAGCCACAGCGGATGACGCGGTTATCGAGATCGAGCCGGATATCATTACCGTGACCGGACCTGAAACAGATATAGAGGGTCTGGAGGAGATATCTCTGGGCAGTGTCGATCTATCCAAGGTCGTGGGGACGAAAGAGTATACCTTCCCCATCACACTGGACCCTGGATTAGAGAATGTCAGTGGGATTACCTCTGCTAAAGTGACTGTTAAGGTAGATGGCTTGTCAACTGCTACCTTCGAGGTGGGCAACATTACGGTAAGCCAGCCGCCGGATGGATATACGGCCGAGGCGGTCACGCAAAACCGTACAGTGACTATCCGGGGTAGAACGGAGGATCTGGAAAAGATCGATGCCAGCCAGATCCGGATCGTAGCGGACGTGTCGGAGGTGACCACCACTGGGCTGATCCCGGTCACCGCCCGAGTCTATCTGGACGCCGGCGGGAGCGTAGGGGTCATCGGGGATTATTCCATTGTAGTCAATGTGAGTCGGAGCTAATTTGGAGGCAAAATACCATGGTTCAGAACGCAATCGTAAAACAGCGGATAGGTGAGGGAGTGGTCCAGGTCTCCCTCCTGCGGCAGATGGAGTGCGGACTTCACTGCGATGGAGCCTGTGCTGGCTGTACCCAAAAACCCACGCAGGAGATCCTGGCGTTGGCCAGCGATCCCATTGGGACCAAGCCCGGCGATGTGGTGGAGGTTGAACCCACGTCTGGGCACAACATCAGCACCTCCGTGGTGGTGTTCCTGCTGCCCTGCGTTGGGTTAGGTGCGGGTTATATGCTGGGCCAATCCCTTCTGCATCTGGGCGATATTGCCGCTCTGGGGACCGCGTTGCTGGGACTGGTACTCGGCTTTGTTCCCGCGTGGCTGATTAACCGGGCGATCCTCCGCAGCAAGGCCCCTGAATTTGCTGTTTTGAAGCTGCTCCATTAAAGACGGAAACGTGCAGTGTTTGGATATGTAAGGCCCTGCCGCCCGGAGATGAAATGCAGGGAGTTTGACCTGTACCGGGCAACCTACTGCGGCTTGTGCCGCTGCTTGCGCCGGCGCTATGGGTTGCTGGCCCCTATGTTCCTGAACTTTGATTTCACCTTTCTGGCTCTTCTGCTGTGGGAGCCGGAGGAGCGTTTTACTCCCTGTCAGGGGCGGTGCCACGCCAATCCTCTGGTCAAAAAGCCCATGTGTCCTGACAGCGAGGCGCTGGAGTTGGCGGCGGATGAGAGTGTCATCCTGGCATGGTGGAAGCTGCGGGATTCGATCAAGGACGAGGGCTTTTGGAAAGCCATGCCCGCGAGAGGACTTTCCCTTCTGCTGCGTCCATCTTACCGGAAGGCTGCGGTTCGCTGTCCTGCCTTTGACCAGCAAGTCCAGGACAGCCTGGTGGAATTGGAACAGCTGGAGCAGGCGAGTTGTCCTTCGATGGACCAGTCGGCCGATACCTTTGCCCGGCTGCTCCAGGGAGCGGCATCGAAAGAGGGAAAACAGGACCGGGTGTTATCCCAACTGCTCTATCAGCTTGGGCGATGGATCTATTTGGTGGACGCGAGGGACGACATGGAGGAGGACCGGGCAGCCGGGCGGTATAACCCGGTGATAGCCCGATTTGGCCCCCAGGGGGATGATGAAAACTTAAGGCGTACCTTAGACCATTCCCTGGGGCTGATGGGCGCTGCTCTCCAATTAGGGGAGTTTGGCTGCCGAACCCCGATTTTAGAGAATATCCTGTACCTGGGGCTGCCTATGGTGCAGCGGGCTGTCTTTGATGGCAGCTGGCGAGAGATAAAAAAACAAAAGATTTGGAGTAACAACTGATGAGAGATCCGTATAGCGTCTTAGGTGTGGACCAGAATGCCAGCGATGAGGAGATCAAGAAAGCTTACCGTGAGCTGGCACGAAAATACCACCCCGACAACTATCAAAACAACCCTCTGGCAGATCTGGCGGAAGAGAAGATGAAGGAGATCAACGAGGCCTATGACGCCATCACCAAGAGCCGTGCCGGTGGTGGCGGCTATCAGCAGTCCTCCGGGAGTTATAGCCAGCAGAGGTCTTATGGCGGCTCCGCAAACCCCACCTTTGCCCAGATCCGCAATCTGATTAACGCCGGTGATCTCCAGACCGCGGAACGCCTTTTATTGGAGGTGCCCCAGAAAAACGGGGAGTGGTATTTCCTCTCCGGCAGCATCGCCTACCGCAAGGGATGGCTGGATGAGGCCATGCAGAACTATTCCATGGCGGTCCAGATGGAGCCCAACAATATGGAATACCGCCAGGCTCTGTCTATCATGCAACGTGGCAATGTGGGTTATCGCCCCTATGGCTATACCAATACAGTAGACGGGATGGACTGTTGTACCTCAATGCTGTGTCTGAACTGTCTGTGTGGGGGAGGACACTGCTAAATGTCACGTCGGGATCGTGAACAGAGCGTCAGAATTGCTCTGGGCGGTATGCTGGGGGCGGGGAGCCTGGTCATTTTATGGCTGGCCTGTATCGTACCTTCGGGCTGGCTGGGTCTTACAGCTGTGGCTGGCCTGTTTCCAGTGACTGCGACATTGTATGCTGGCCGCGCGGCTGGCTATATGTGCTGGGCGGCAGGTTCCTTGCTGGGACTGGTCCTGCTGCCAAATAAGGGGATACCTCTGCTCTATCTGGTGTTTCTGGGCCTCTATCCGGTGGTAAAGAGCCGCATCGAGGGGTTGCGCCGTGGAGCGGTAGAGTGGCTCTTGAAGCTGATTTTCTTTAATGTTGCTTTGATCCTGTGCTGGTTTTTATTTCAGGGATTGCTTCTCCCTGACCCGCCCCAGTGGCTGGAGGAGGGAATCGCTATCTTTTTTGCTGGGGGAAACCTGGTATTTATCTGTTACGACATCGGCCTATCCAGGCTCATCGGTTTGCTGGGACATCGTCTGAGTCGGGGAGGCAGGCGTTGAGCTATAATCCATATCAAGGAGAGTGACCTGATTTGGTCAAGAGCATGACCGGTTACGGCCGGGCGGAGGAGACGGTCAACGGCTGCACAATCACAGTGGAGCTGCGCTCCGTCAATAACCGCTATCTGGACTGTAATGTCCGCATTCCAAGGCTGTATCTGTTTTCTGAGGATGCCATCAAGACACGGGTGCAGAGCGCCATTTCGCGGGGAAAGGTAGACGTATTTGTCACGATGGACAGCACGGGCGCCGACGATATACAGGTGTCGGTAAACAGGCCCCTGGCCGCCCAATACGCCGCTGCTCTGAGAGAGCTGGCAGAGTTTTGCGGTGCGGGCTCCTATCATATTACCCCTGAGACACTCTCGCGTTTTCCTGAGGTGCTGTTGGCCCAAAAGGCGGAAGAGGATGTAGAGCAGATGGCAAAAGACATATGCGCGGTCCTGGACCGGGCCTTGGCTGATTTTGACCAGATGCGCACCCGAGAGGGGGGACGGCTTAGGGAGGACATTCTGGCCCGTGCCGCCTTGATTGAGGAGAAGGTGGGGGTGGTGGAGGCGCGTTCCCCTCAGACTGTTTCCGAGTATCGGACCAGGCTGGAGAGTAGGATGAACGAGGTGCTGTCCAACACCCAGCTCGATCCGGCGCGCATCCTGACAGAAGCCGCGATCTTTGCGGACAAGGTGGCCGTGGACGAAGAAACTGTGCGGCTGCGCAGCCACATCGAACAGCTCCGGGAGATGCTGGACAAGGGTGGAGCGATTGGACGGAAGCTGGATTTCTTGATTCAGGAGTTCAACCGGGAGGCCAATACCATCGGATCTAAATGCAGCGATATTGACATCGCCCGTCAGGTGGTCGATATCAAGGCGGAGATTGAAAAGATTCGGGAGCAGGTCCAGAATATCGAATAAGGAGGAACGGCGCTGTGAAGCTGATCAATATCGGATTTGGCAGCCTGATTTCCGCCCAGCGGCTGCTGGCGGTCATCGCGCCGGAATCAGCCCCGATCAAACGCATGATCCAGGAGGCCCGAGAGCGGGGCGTACTCATTGACGCCACCTATGGGCGTAAGACCTGCTCCGTGCTGGTAATGGACAATGACCATCTGATTTTGTCCGCTCTTTCGCCCGATGATGTGGCCAGCCGGCTGGAAGGAGAAAAGGCGGACAGACAGGAAGAGGAGGGGGCCACATGGCCATAAAGAAAGAAAAGGGGCAACTGATCGTCCTCTCCGGGCCCTCTGGTGTGGGCAAGAGCACGGTGATCGCTGAACTATTGGGACAGCGCCCTGACATCTATTTCTCTGTGTCCTACACCACCCGTCAACCCCGTGTGGGGGAGCAAGATGGGGTCAATTATAACTTTGTAGACCGGGCTGAGTTTGAGCGGATGATCGCCGCCCAGGAGCTGCTGGAATATGCCGAGTATGTCAATAACTACTATGGGACCTCACTCAAGGTAATACGGGAGAAGCTGGCGGCCGGCATTGATGTGCTGCTAGATATCGAGGTTCAGGGAGCGGCCAAGGTAAAGGACCAGTGCCCAGACGCACTGTCCATCTTTATCATTCCGCCCTCCTTTGAGGAGCTTTCCCGACGTCTTCACGGCCGGAATACCGACAGTGAGGAGGTTATCTCCGGGCGTCTGGAAAAGGCTCGGATCGAATTTCGGGAGATACCGAATTATGACTACCTGGTGATCAACGACAAGGTGTCAAATGCGGTTTATGAAATCGAGTCCATCCTGACCGCCGCCCAATGCCGGGTGGAGAACCGGAGCGGTATGCTCTCCCAGTTTATCTGAGCGAAAAAGTTTTAACGATTATGGTTGAAAAGGGGTTTTTATCATGATGCTCTATCCCGCTATGAAGGATTTACTGAAGAAGGTGCCCAGCCGCTATGAGCTGGTAAACGTTGTGGCCTGCCGGGCCCGCAAGATCGCCAGCGAGGCGGAGACGGCTGGTGTGCCGCTGGACGACAAGCCGGTCAGCATTGCCATCCGGGAGGTGGCGGAAGGAAAATTGGACCAGGAGTAAAGGGAGAGAAAGCAGGCGAAGGGGAACCTTGCGCTTGCTTTCCTTGTGATAGGGGGTGGTCGGACCGTGGGACGGAAAATCGCAAAAGTCGCTGTTTCCAGGGCCGTCTACGCTATTGATAAGCCCTATGACTACTGGATCCCCAAGGAGTTGGAGAAGGAACTGGTGCCTGGTATGCGGGTGCTCGTCCCTTTTGGAAGCGGAAACCGGGGGACGGACGGCATTGTCCTCTCCATCCGTGAGGAGGGGGAGGGTGGCCCCTCTCTAAAAGCCATCCAATCTAAGTTAGATGATGCGCCGGTGCTGGACCATAAAGGGATCCAACTGGCCCTTTGGATGCGGGAACGCTGTTTCTGTACGATGTATGACTGCGTCAAAGCCATGCTGCCGGCAGGGCTCTATTTCTCACTCCGGGATCAGGTAGTGGTCCAGGGAGACAAGGAAGCGGCCTATCAGACGGCGGAGGGGGCGGCCCTGGCGGTACAGCTCTTGGACCTGCTGTATGACTGGGGCGGAAGGGGAGATATGGAACAGATCCGTATGGCCTTCGGCCCCAAGGATCCCAATCCGGCGATCCATCTTTTGGTGGAGAGAGGCGCGGCGCGGCTGGAAACAAGTACACGCCGGGGCGTAGGGGATAAGCGGGAGAAGCTGGCGGTGTTGGCGGTCCCCACGGAGGACGCTATGGCGATGGTCACGCCCAAGCGAAAGACGGCTCCCCTTCGATACTCCGTAACCGAACTGCTGTGTACACTGGGTGCGGCTTCGGTCAAAGAGTTGTGTTATTTCACCGGGGCTTCTATGCCTACCATAAAATCCCTAGAAAAAAGTGGAATATTGACCTTGGAGGAGCGGGAGGTGTTCCGACGCCTGCCTGCCATCCAGGTGGAGCCGGCCCAGCCCCTGGTGCTCAACCGGGAACAGCAGGAGGCGTTTGAGGGGCTTGACCAGCTGCGCCGGAGCGGTCAGCCGGCTGCCGCGCTGCTCTATGGTGTGACAGGCAGCGGCAAGACACAGATCTATATCCGACTGATCCAGGAAACCAGAAAGCAGGGGAAAACAGCGCTAGTCCTGGTGCCGGAGATCGTTCTGACACCGCAGCTGCTAAGAATATTCACTTCTCACTTTGGGGATCAGATAGCCGTCCTTCACAGCTCACTTCGGGCGGGGGAGCGGTATGACGAGTGGAAGCGGGTACGTGAAGGAACAGCTACCGTGGTCATTGGCACCCGGTCCGCTGTCTTTGCCCCTCTGGACAACATCGGCGTCATCATCCTGGATGAGGAGCAGGAGACCAGCTATAAATCAGAAAATGTTCCACGGTACCACGCCCGAGATATTGCGAAATACCGCTGTGTCCAGCACGGGGCTCTGCTGGTGCTGGGCTCCGCTACTCCTTCTGTGGAGAGCATGTACCATGGGCAGGAGGGGACATACCACCTGTTCCAGCTGAAGAACCGCTATAACCAGCACCCGCTTCCACAGGTTATCCTGGCCGATATGAAGCAGGAGCTGCGTCAAGGCAACGCCTCCGCCATCAGCTCCGTGCTCCGGCGGGAGCTGGAAGAAAATCTGGCGCGGGGCGAGCAGTCGATTTTGTTCCTCAACCGCCGGGGAGCCAGCCGAATGGTCTCCTGCGGAGAGTGCGGGCAGGTGCCTGAGTGCCCCCGGTGCTCAGTGAAGCTGACCTATCACTCGGCCAACGGCAGGCTCATGTGCCATCACTGCGGCTGGTCCCAGCCCCTGCCCCCGGTGTGTCCCTCCTGCGGAGGACTGCTGAACTTTATCGGGGTGGGGACCCAGCGGGTCCAGGAGGAGTTGGAAGCGTTGTTTCCAGGCACGCAGGTTCTGCGGATGGATACGGATACAGTTTCAGCGGCCCACCCCCATGAGGAGCTGCTGGACCGCTTTCAGAAGGAACGGATTCCCATTTTAGTGGGGACCCAGATGGTAGCCAAAGGTCTGGACTTTGAAAATGTGACTTTGGTTGGGGTCATCGCTCCCGATTTGTCCCTGTATGTGGACGACTTCCGGGCTGGGGAACGCACCTTCTCTCTGCTGACCCAGGTCGTAGGCCGCGCAGGGCGGGGGGACAAACAGGGACGAGCGGTCATCCAGACCTTTACCCCGGAAAACGATGTGATCCGATGTGCCGCAAGCCAGGATTATGACAGTTTCTACCAGTCCGAGATCCTGCTGCGTCGGCTGCGGGGCTACCCGCCTTTTCAGGATATCATCGTACTCACCGCCTCCAGTGTGGATGAGGTGGCTGTCCTGCGGTGCTGTGACCGACTGCGGCAGGCGCTTGACCAGGAGCTGAAGCGATACGCTCCGGGCGGTTGGCAGGTGCTGGGTCCGGCTCCGGCTGCGGTGGCGAAGGTGAATAACCGCTACCGTTATCGCCTGACTTTGACTGGCCCCTGTACCAGGGAAGTCCGTAGATTGATTGCTCATCTCATCCGGTCCGTCCATCAGGATAAGGACAACCGGGGGGTGTCCGTGTATGGAGATTGGGATCCCTATCAGAGTTAGACTTGGGCTTTGAGGCCCCGACAGAAGAATAAAAGGAGAAAATAACATGGCGATTCGTACGATCCTAACCAAGGGCGATCCGGCCCTGAATAAGATGTGCCATCCCGTCACCAAATTTGACCAGAAGCTGTGGGAGCTGCTGGACGACTTGAAGGAGACGCTGGCAAAGGCCAACGGCCTTGGGCTGGCCGCTCCTCAGGTGGGCATCCTGCGCCGTGCGGTCATCGTGGTGAATGATGATGGAGAGATGCTGGAGCTGGTCAACCCTGAAATCGTTGACCAGAAGGGCGAACAGGA
This sequence comes from Flintibacter sp. HCN-6482, assembly GCF_037892565.1. Taxonomy (NCBI): domain Bacteria; kingdom Bacillati; phylum Bacillota; class Clostridia; order Eubacteriales; genus Flintibacter; species Flintibacter sp. HCN-6482. Next base: position 566,435 of record NZ_JBBKBK010000002.1, read on the forward strand.
CGGACTGGAGGGCTGCCTGTCTGTCCCTGGACTGTGGGGCTATGTGAAGCGGCCGGCTTGGGTTAAAGTAAAGGCCCAGGACCGGGATGGAAACTGGTTTGAGGTGGAGGGACAGGAACTCACCGCCCGCTGTTTCTGTCACGAGTTGAGCCATCTGGACGGCCATCTGTACACGGAACTGACGGACAAGCTCTATACTAACGAGGATTTGGACCAGATGATGTCGGAAGAGGAGCAGGAGGAGCGGGGATGAGGATCGTCTTTATGGGCACTCCAGACTTTGCTGTTCCCTCCCTAGAGGGGCTGATTTCCGCGGGACATGAGGTGTGCGGGGTGTTCAGCCAGCCGGACAAGCCGGTTGGGCGGCACCAGAACAAGCTTCAGCCTACACCGGTCAAGTCCTGCGCCGCAGCTCATGGGATCCCGGTCTACCAGCCTACCAAGCTTCGGGATGGCACAGCATTAGCCCAGCTCAGGGAGCTGGCACCGGAGCTGGTGGTGGTGGCCGCCTATGGCCGTATCCTACCTGACGATATCCTGGCTCTGCCTCCAATGGGCTGCATCAATGTCCATTCCTCTCTGCTGCCCAAATACCGGGGGGCTGCCCCCATCAACTGGGCAGTGATCCGTGGGGAAAAGGAGACAGGTGTGACCATTATGTATATGGCCGGGGAACTGGACGCCGGAGATATCATCGCCCAGGAGACAACCCATATCGACCCGGAGGAAACGGTGGAGAACGTCCACGACCGGCTGGCTGACCTGGGTGGGCGGTTGCTGGTCCAAACTGTGGCGGAGCTGGCTGCCGGGACCGCCCGGCGGATCCCTCAGGACCACAGCCAGGCTACGCTGGCTCCTATGCTGTCCCGAGAGCTCTCTCCCATCGACTGGAGCAGGAGTGGGCGGGACATCCATAACCAGATCAGAGGGCTGGTGCCATGGCCAGCCACATCCACGGACATCTTTTCTGCAGAGCCAGTCAAAGTGTTCAAGTCCACCCTTCTGGACCAGGGGACGGACAAACAGCCTGGTACAGTGGTCGCCGCGGGGAAGGAAGGTATCGATGTGGCCTGTGGGGACGGAAGGCTCCTCCGTATCCTAGAGCTGCAGGCTCCTGGCGGCAAGCGTATGTCCGCCGCCTCCTATTTGGCTGGCCATCCCATTCACCTGTGATTGAAAAAGGAGAAACGCCATGGGAGCGGTCATTTATCATGGCATTTGCCAATTTATAGGGAGACTTGCCTGTATTTTATAGTCATCCCGGCTGCTATGATAGGAGGACCTGATTGGCATTCTGTTTTAACGCTGAGAGAAATGGTAAGAAAGTGAGAGAAAACGAAGTTTTTCTCAAGTTTTCCCCTCCTTTTTCTTTCAAGAAAAGAAGAAGAAAGGCCGGTGAGAAGCATGGACGCACGCGAGGTATCGTTGCAGGCGCTGTATGCCTGCCACAAGCAAGGGGGCTGGTCGGATGGTGTGTTGAAGAAACAACTAGCTCAACACGGAGCGGACAGACGGGATGCGGCCCTTGCCACCCAACTGTGCTTTGGCGTGCTTCAAAATCAGATGCTGCTGGACTTTTATCTGTCCCGGTTTTCCAATATTCCCCTGAAGAGGATGGAGGAAAAGGTGGTACAGGCCCTGCGCTTGGGGGCATACCAGCTTCTCTTTCTGGATAAGATTCCCCAGAGCGCGGCGGTAAACAGCTCGGTGGAGCTGGCCAAACGGCACTGTAAAAACCCCAGGGCGGCGGGAATGGTAAATGGTATTTTGAGGGCGTTGGTCCGAAGTCTGGACGATCTGCCCACGGTACCTCAGCGGGACCCCACCTCTTATCTGTCTATTTTGTATTCCCATCCGGAGTGGATGGTAAAGGAATTTCTCTTGGCCATCGGGACAGGGGAAACATCCAAGCTGCTTGCAGCAAATAATAGCCAGCCACCTATGTCCGTTATGGTGAACACAACAAAGATTACGGCCCAGGAGCTGCGGGATAAGCTGGAGGAGGCGGGGGTGGAGGCACGACTCCACCTATGGCTGAACGACTGTCTGCTTTTGGCCCGGACGGGTAATCTGGAGGAGCTTGATGCCTTTCAAAAGGGTCTGTTCTATGTGCAGGACCCAGCGTCCCGGCTGGCCGTCCTCGCCGCAGGCCCCATCTCCGGCATGAGGGTGCTGGACTGCTGTGCCGCCCCCGGAGGAAAGTCCTTCGCTGCGGCGATTGCGATGGAAAATTGTGGCCAGGTCATTTCCTGCGACCTTCATCCCCATAAAAAGAAACTCATCCAGGCCGGCGCGGACCGGTTGGGTCTGGACATCATTACTCCACAGACCGCCGACGGCAAAGTATTTCACCCGGAGTGGGAGCGTGCCTTTGACCTGGTACTGGTAGACGCCCCCTGCTCCGGGCTGGGTGTCATCCGTAAAAAGCCGGATATCCGCTACAAGGACCCGGCGCCTTTGGAGGGACTTCCAGAGATCCAGCTGGCCATCCTGTCCAATGCGGCCCGGTATGTACGGCCCGGCGGGACGCTGCTCTACTCTACCTGCACGCTTCTCCGTCGGGAGAACGAGGAGGTCATTGGGACCTTTTTAACAAGGGACAGCTCCTTCCAAAAGGAGCCCTTTGTACTGCCTGACCCAGTAGGAGCCGCCCCGGAGGGGATGATTACCCTGTGGCCACATCGCCACGACACCGACGGATTCTTTATTTGTAAGCTTCGGAAGGGGGAGGATTCCCTTTGATTGACCTAAAATCCATGACACTGGAGGAGCTGACCGCTTGGCTCCAAGAGCAGGGAGAGCCCGCCTTTCGGGGAAAGCAGGTCTTTCGTTGGTTCTACCGGGGGGCCACCTCCTTTGGGGAGATGAGCGACCTGTCCAAGCCCCTTCGTCAAAAGCTGGAGGAGCAGTGCTTTCTGTCCAAGCCCAAGGTGGCCCGGAAGCAGGTTTCCGCCCTGGATGGGACGATCAAATACCTCTGGGAGCTGGCCGATGGCAACTGTATTGAAACAGTTTTGATGCGGTACAAGCATGGAAATACGGTATGTATCTCCTGTCAGGTGGGCTGCCGCATGGGGTGTGCCTTTTGTGCCTCTACCCTGGCTGGAAAGGTCCGGGATTTGACTCCGGCGGAGATGGTGGACCAGGTCCTGTTTACCCAGATAGACAGCGGTGAGCCAATCTCCAACATCGTTCTGATGGGCATCGGGGAGCCATTGGATAACTATGACACGGTGATGAAGTTCCTCACCCTGGTCAACCATCCCGACGGATTGAACATTGGGATGCGGCATATCTCTCTGTCCACCTGCGGCTTGGTAGACAAAATTGACAAATTGGCCCAGCGTGGGTTACAATTAACACTATCCGTTTCCCTCCACGCGCCCGATGACGAGACGCGGTCGAAAATCATGCCAGTAAATCGGGGCATAGGGGTGGAAAGGCTGATGGATTGCTGTCGCCGGTATTTCCAGACCACCGGACGGCGGATCTCCTATGAGTACGCCATGATCGACGGAGTTAACGACTCTGACCAACAGGCCGACCGGCTGGCCAGCCTGCTGAAGGGAACACCCGGTCATGTGAATCTAATTCCTCTCAACGACGTGGAGGAGAGTCCTCTGAAACCAAGCAGGCGAGTGGCGGCTTTCCAGAAGCGGCTGGAGAGCCAGGGGGTTACCGTCACCGTCCGGCGCAAGCTGGGGGGAGATATCGACGCCTCCTGCGGCCAACTGCGGAGAAAGGCCATGAGAGAGGAAAATTGACGAAGCGGTGCCGGTGGTGTACCGCTAAGAAGTGAGGTTACATTCCATGGAAGTATGGGGGATTACCCATCGGGGTGTGGTTCGGCAACAAAATCAAGATGCGTTTTCTGCCCGGACAATGGATGACGGACGGGTGATCGCTCTGGTCTGTGATGGAATGGGAGGCGCCAGAGCAGGCAATGTGGCCAGCGCTATGGCTGTGGACCTGTTTATGGACCGCTTTCTACGGGAGAGTGGCGATGACCAGGAGCGGATGCAGCGGGCGGCCTCCCAGGCCAACCAAGAGATATTCCAAAAGGCAGCCACAGATGAGGATTGCACTGGGATGGGCACCACACTGGTGGCTGCTCTGGCCGGAGCGGGGGAGGCGGTCATCCTTAACGAGGGGGACAGCCGGGCCTATCATATCAATGGGGACGGCATCGTGCTGATCACCAGGGACCACTCTCTGGTCGAGGACCTGGTGGAGCGGGGAGAGCTGACGAGAGAACAGGCCAGGACTCATCCGCATAAAAATTTGATTACCCGGGCCCTGGGCGCCGAGCCTGTGCTGTTGGCGGACTGCTTTCGCCAGCCGCTGGCCCAGGGTGATTTTCTCCTGCTGTGCAGCGATGGGTTGAGCAATCTGGTCACAGAGCAGGAGATGCTCTACGAGGTGATCCACGGCGGTGACAGCGAAAGCTGTCCCCAGCGTCTGCTGGACATCGCCCTTCACCGGGGCGCGCCGGACAACGTGACAGCGGTCCTGATCCGCTGCTGACGGCCCCGGTTATGAACAAGAAGATAGGGAGGATGTTACCATGGATCAATACATAGGTAAATTACTCGACAACCGATATGAGATACTGGAGCTTATCGGCTCCGGCGGCATGGCCAGGGTGTATAAGGCACGGTGCCACCGCCTGAACCGGCTGGTGGCTATCAAGATTTTGCGGGAGGATCTGGCCCAGGACGCCGAGTTCCGCCGCCGCTTCCACGACGAGTCCCAGGCTGTAGCCATGCTGTCCCACCCAAATATCGTGGCTGTCTATGACGTGAGCCGCTCCTCCCAGCTGGAGTATATCGTCATGGAACTGATCGACGGGATTACCCTGAAGCAATATATGCAGAAGAAGGGGAACAAGCTGAACTGGCGTGAGGCCCTCCACTTCATCACACAAATTACCAAGGCGCTGGGCCACGCCCACAGCCGGGGCATTATCCATCGGGACATCAAGCCCCACAATGTGATGGTGCTCCGGGACGGGAGCGTAAAGGTGGCCGACTTCGGCATCGCGCGGGTGGCCTCCGGGGGCCACAGCACTTTGACCCAGGAGGCGCTGGGCTCTGTCCACTATATCTCTCCGGAGCAGGCCAGGGGTAGCTTTATTGACGCACGCTCCGATTTGTACTCCGCCGGTGTGGTGCTCTATGAAATGATCACCGGACGGCTTCCATTTGAAGGGGATACCCCGGTTTCGGTGGCCATTCAGCATATCAACTCGATCCCTCTGTCTCCCAGAGAGATCGATCCATCAATCCCTGAGGCACTGGAGGCCATCACTATGAAAGCGATGGCCCCCAATCCGGACAACCGATACCTCAACGCGGATGAAATGCTGGCGGATCTGGAGGAGTTTCGGAAGAATCCTACCATTAATTTTGAGTATAATCTCAACGAATTTTCCGTCGCATCCCCTGAAGAGGAAGACAGAGACAAGACTCAGATCCATGCGGTATCGGCCTCACATCGGAGCCGGGAGGCAAGACCAGAGCGGCGCCATTCCGGCGGCCACAGAGAGGACCACCGCCCTCGCCGCCAGGAGGAGGACGAGGATGGGCCGCAGGGAGGCTTCCCTTGGCCGGTGGTGGGGGCTGTGGTAGCTATACTGGCTTTTATCGGCGTGGTTGTCTATTTCCTCTACAATACCTTCCTGTCCGGCCTGTTTACACCGCAGATCAGCTATGATGTACCAAATTTGATTGGTAAGAGTTATGAGGAAGTGATGACGGACCCGTCCATACTGGGTGAGCATTTTACGGTGGTCCTGGGAGAAACAAAGACCGACGAGGACACCGACGCAGGTGTAATCCTCCACCAGGACCCGGCAGCGGACTCCAAGGTCCAGGATGAGGTGACACCTATCACCGTGACTGTCAGTGGCGGACCGGAAACAGTGAATATGCTTGACCTAAAAAATATGGAGTATTCCAAAGCCTATCTGGCGGTCACAGAGATGGGGCTGAAGGTGGCCACCCCCACCTATGAGCATGACGATACGATTGCCTACAACCATGTCATATCATTCACGCCGCTGGAAAATAATCCGGTTCCCCTGGGAACGGAGGTCCATATGGTAGTCAGCCTGGGGCCAGCTACGGAGACCTTTTCCATGCCCAGCCTGGTAGGCTTAACCCAGGAAAAGGCGGAAGAAGATATTACCGCCCTTGGGCTGAAGGTGGGGACTGTCACCCCTGTGTACAGCGATACCGCTCAGGCGGGGCAGGTAGTGTGGCAGTATCCTGAGGCGTATAAAGAGGTCGAGGCTGGAAGCGTTGTCAGTCTTCAGGTCAGCCAGGGACCGGACCCCAGCACCCAGGCTAAGGATGTCACCAAGACGTTGAGCGTCCCTCTGCCGGAAACTGGTGGAGTAGCGTTTATTCAGATCCTGGCGGACGGAGAGGTCGTTTTTTCCGACGATATAGACACCACAATGGAAATGCTGGTTGAAGTATCGGTGACGGCCAAAGCGGGAGAAAGCAAGAATATGTCCCTCTATGTAGATGGCGTCCTACAGAACAGCTGGACAGAAAGTTTTGAAGGATGATGGCGGAAGGTACGATCATGAAGGCCCTCAGCGGCTTCTATTATGTGGATGACGGAGCGAGCGTCTATACCTGTCGGGGACGGGGCAGGCTTCGCCATATTAAGATGACGCCTCTGGTGGGGGACCGGGTACGGTTTACCCCATCCTTAGATGGCAGCCCGGGCACGCTGGATGAGATCCTGCCTAGGAGAAATGAGTTTTTCCGTCCTGCGGTAGCCAACATCGACCAACTGGTTATCATCGCTTCGGAAGCTGTACCGGTTACAGACCCTTTCCTTATCGACCGGGTGGCCGCCATCGCCCAGAGCAGGAACTGCCAGTGTATCATCTGCATCAATAAATGCGACCTTGCAGATGGCCAGAAACTGGCTGGAATCTATCACAGGGCTGGCTTTCCAACCCTTCGCATCAGCGCGGAAACCGGGGAGGGACTGGAGGAGCTTCGCAGTCTAATCACCGGAAAGGTATCTGCCTTTACAGGAAATTCGGGGGTAGGGAAATCAAGCGTATTGAACGCGCTGGACTCTGGAATTGCCCTTTCCACCGGGGATGTGAGCCAAAAGCTGGGCCGGGGCCGGCATACCACCCGCCATGTGGAGCTGTACCGCCTGTCGTGTAGCGCCTTGGCAGCGGATACGCCGGGGTTCTCTTCCTTCGATGTGGACCGCATGGAGCTGGCCCGCAAAGAGGAGTTGCAGTATGCCTTTCCAGACTTTGCGCCCTACCTGGGACGATGCCGGTTTCAAGACTGCGCTCATGTGAAGGAGAAGGGCTGCGCCGTTTTGGCGGCTCTGAAAGAGGGAGAGATTGAACCAACTCGGCATCAGAGCTATGTACGCCTGTATGAACAGGCCAAAGCGATTCCAGATTGGGAGCGCGGATAGGAAAGGAGCGGATGACGATTTCGTCATCCGCTCCTTTCCTATTTCTAAATCCCAAAGTGGAGGAGATGGAGAGAAAAGAGGAGGATCAGTGACACGGACCAGCCCTTCCGCCATATAATGGTAACAGCCGGAGACGGTCAATTTAGGGGAGGGGAGGCGTGTTCATGGGTATCGTAGTGGTGCGTTCCCCCAAATGCCTGCGGGGACTGCTGCGCAGGATCTTCGGGGTGCGATAAGTCCTGAGAGGGGAAAAAGCAGTCATACATTCTGCCGTTCTCTCATATGGTGTCACAAAGCCGGGGCCGCGTTCCGCCGGCCTGACACCATGATAAGGAGAGGACAATGACCATGGAACTGGAATTTGAACGGGATACAATCGTATGTTATGAAACACTGACTGAGGTGACGCTCTGCCAGGAGGAAACGCTGGAGTCCATTGTTCCGGACGCCTGTCCGGATATTCTGCGGATCGTGGATGTGTGCGGTCAGGCTACACTCAGCTCTAAGGCAGCCAAAGAGGGTATGGCGGTAGTAACCGGCATGGTCCGGGCTGTCATTCTGTACCAGCCTGAGGGTTCTGCCGGGCTGCGCCGTATGGAGGTGGGACTTCCATTTACCTGTCAGGCCGAGGCCCCAGGGCTCACGGACCAGGGATATGTAGAGGCCAGTCCTCGCCTGCGCTGCGCTGAAGCGAGAGCACTAAACCCCAGGAAGGTGCTGCTCCGGGTGGATCTAGCGGTAGATGTGACAGCACTCCAGCCAACAGAAATCCCTATCTGTAGCGGCGCGTCTGATACTGAAGACCATACACTGTGCCAGCGCCAGTATCAGGGAGAAAATTATCAGATTTCATCTGTCCAGGAAAAACCCTTTACATTTACTGAACAGATCAGACTTCAGGGAAACCAAGGAGAGATTCCTCAACTTCTGGCCAGCCGGGCCAGTGCTGTATGCTCAGAAAACAAGCTCATAGGAACCAAACTGATTCTGAAAGGGGTGGTTGAGCTGGAGCTGCTCCTTCTGGAGGCGGGCGGCGGATTGACCACTAACCACGAGTCCATGCCTTTCTCTCAGATTTTGGAGGTAACAGGTGCTGGAGAAGAGGGAGATTGCCAGGTCCTGGTGGAGATTACAGACTTCCGGTGCGGTCCCAGCAGTGAGGACAGCCGCAGCTTGGAGGTGACGCTGGAGCTGCTGGCCCAGGCTGAGGTGCGCTGCCACCGTCCGGTAACCTTGCTCCAAGACCTATACAGCACCAGCTGGCAGTTGGAGGCGGACCGGGACAATCAGCAGCTGTTCCAGCTGGGGGAGCAGTCGATCCGTCCCCAGGCCGTCCGGGAGCTGCTGGAGACAGGTGAGATGGTACGAAGCGTGGTAGACAGCCGCCTGGCTCTGGGCCAGGTGAGCCAGAGCAGGGAGGGGAAAGAGTTAGTCCTGACCGCCGAGGCTTGGATCACTGTCATGTACCTGGATGAAAATGAGATGGTCCAGTGTGTCCGCCGGACTATTCCAGTCCAGTGCCGCCTGAACTGTTCCGAGGGCAGTCGGTGCAGCTGCCGCTGTTCCACCTCAGGCGAAGTATTTGCCACCCCCTCCGCCGGCGGCGTGGAGGTACGGTTTACCGTCGAATTCCACTGCCTGACTACGGAGTGCATCTCTGTGCCTGTGGTTCGTGGCGCCAGACTTGGGGAGGCACGGTGCAGCAGCGGCGTTAGACCCTCTGTGGTGCTGAGGCTGGCTGCCCCCGGAGAGGATATCTGGGATATTGCCAAGGCCTACGGCACAACTACCCAAGAGATACTGCAGGCCAATGAGTTGGAAGAGGGCACACTGCCCACTGGTATCATGCTGTTGATTCCCAGTACCCGGTGAAAGGAGTGCTTGTGCTCCGGACATAGAGAATAGGGAGGATGGATGCGCTCTGCGGCCATCCTCTCTATGTTTTTATGGAAAAGAGGTTTCCTGCTGTTATATTATACAGCTTATCCTCATAGATTGTATGGAAACTACCGGCTGACCAAAGAGCCGAAGGAGGAATTGCAGTGGAAGATCGCAAAATCTACGAGGATATTGCCCTGCGGACCGAAGGGGATATCTACATCGGCGTCGTGGGGCCGGTTCGTACAGGAAAATCCACCTTTATCAAGCGGTTCATGGAGACTCTGGTGATTCCCAATATCGAGAATGTATACCGGAGGGAACGGGCACGGGATGAGTTGCCTCAGAGCGGCTCCGGCCGCACCATCATGACCGCCGAGCCAAAGTTCGTCCCCGAGGAGGCCGTCTCTGTCCAGGTAGAGGGGGGAGCTGCCTTTCAGGTCCGGCTGATCGACTGCGTAGGCTATATGGTCAGTGGGGCCGTGGGCCAGCTAGAGGGGGAGAATGAGCGCATGGTCACCACTCCTTGGTTTGACCATGAGATCCCTATGGCTGAGGCCGCGGAGATCGGTACCCGAAAAGTGATTTCAGAGCACTCCACGATTGGCATCGTAATCACAACAGATGGGACGATCACCGACATCCAGCGGGAGGATTATTTAGAGCCTGAGGAACGGGTCATCTCCGAACTGAAGGAGCTGGGCAAGCCCTTTGTTGTACTGCTCAACTCCGCCTATCCGGAATCTGACCGTGCCCAAGCCATCCGGGCGGATATCGCGCAACGGTACGACGTTACCTGTGTAGCGGTCAACTGCCTGGAACTGAGCCAAGAGGAGATCAACGATCTACTCAAGGGCGTCCTCTATGAGTTCCCCATTAAGGAGCTGGACCTGTTTCTTCCGCCTTGGGTGGATGCCCTGCCCCAGGAGCATCCCATCAAAGCGGAGCTATACAGCGCCATCCGGGAGGGGACCAGTGAACTGCGCCGGATACGGGACGTGGAGCAGGCCGTCTCCTCATTCCAGAACTGCGAAGTGGTAAGTGGAGCGCGGATCACCTCAATCGATTTGGGCACAGGGCTGTCCGCGGCCACACTGGACTTGCCCCGTAGCCTATTCTACGCTACACTGTCCCAGCAGTCTGGCTTCCAGGTAGGGGATGACGGAGATCTGATGGCCCTGCTGACAGAACTGGCCAAGGTGAAATGCGCCTACGACAAAGTATCGGACGCCTTAGAGCAGGTGGAGCAGACGGGATACGGAATTGTGGTGCCCTCTATTGACTCCCTCGTGCTGGAGGAGCCTGAAATCGTCAAGCAGGGAGGACGATACGGGGTACGTCTGAAAGCCAGCGCCCCCTCCATTCATATGATCCGAGCAGATATTGAAACAGAGGTCTCGCCCATCGTAGGGGGAGAGAAGCAGAGCGAGGATATGATTAACTATCTCCTTCAGGAATATGAGGGTGATTCCAGCAAGATCTGGGAGGCCAATATTTTTGGAAAGTCTCTCCATGAGCTGGTCAATGAGGATCTAAATTCCAAGATCAAACGGATGCCTGAGGATGCCCGGACCAAGTTAAGGGAGACCCTCCAGCGTATCATCAACGAGGGATCTGGAGGGTTGATCTGCATCATCCTGTAGTGAGAATGAAGGATATAGCCCGCGCCTCCCCGGCAGATCTGCCGGAGAGGCGCGATTTTTCTAAAAGAGACAAAAGACCCGCTTCTGGGTGTTTCAAGTTAAAACAACAGAAAAGAAAATTTTTAGCACAAAATAGATTGAGCGAAATCCTTTCGGAATTAGCTCTTGTATTATAAAAAATTTGAAGGTATAATGTAAAAGAAATTATATCATAGAATGGGGTATCGTAAGGATATAATTATTAAAGCAGACGCGGGTGATTATATGAAGGAGCTGGACAAAAACTATCTTGCGCCGATTGCAAGTAAATCGATGGTGGATATTGTGGTGTCCAGACTGACCGAAGCGATTATCAGTGGAGAGTTAAAACCTGGCGACCAGATCCCAGTGGAGTCGGAACTGGTCCGGAAATTTGGCGTCGGGCGAAATACAGTGCGTGAAGCGGTTCGTATTTTAGTCGCCTATGGCGTATTGACGATTCGACGGGCCGAAGGGACCTATGTATGTGACGGGTTTTCTCCCAAGGTACTCAATCCAATGGTATACAGCATCATTCTGCGCAGTGGGAGCTCTTTTAATGAGTTGATTGGTCTGCGTGAAGTGGTGGAGAACGGTATTATGCAGATGCTGCTGGAAAAGCGCATTTCAGAGGAACAATGGAAGGTGCTTTACCAGAAGTATGAGAAACTAAGAGGCTATTTGATGGAGGATCCCCCGGATTTTCAGAAGATTGCCGACGCCGATATCGAGTTTCATGATGAGCTGGCCCGGTCCACCGAGAACGCTGCCATCATGATTGTACATAGTAATATCGTGGAGCTGACCAAGGCATCTCGACTAAAGACTATTGAAACAGTCATTCAGAAAGGGGACAGGCAGTACCTGATCGATACGCACAAAAATCTGCTGGATAAGTTGGCTGGTACAAATATGGAAGAATTGTATCAGGCAATCAATGACAGCTACTTCTATTGGCGTGGAGTTTATAAGGATCAATAGGGTACAGTGTTTCGATTCGTACCAAAGGAAAGAGGTCCGGCTTTTGGCCTGGACCTCTTTTTTTGTCTGACATTCCGAAAAGATTGAAATAAAAAGCGAAAATGTCCAGAAATTAACTCAGAAAGCCTGCTTTGGTGAAATTATACAGCTTTAGATTTAAAAATTAGTTAGTTCAACGAAGTTGCCCGAGTTGAAAAAAAGGACATTGACTTTCCCTAAAAGATAGTCTATTATGATGGTCGTAACATCCTATGTTCGGAAGTTTGCTGTCAAATCTACTAAAAGCGGTCGCTTCAGCGGATGGAAGAATGAGGAAAGGGAAACACATTTTTTGGAGGGAAACACATGAAGAAGAAAATTTTAGCTTTGGCTATGGCTTCTGCCATGGCGCTGTCCCTGCTGGCTGGATGCGGCAGTGGCAATGACACAAACACAAATAGCACTGGCAGCAATGGGGGTACCGCTTCTGGACCTCAGTATGATAAAGTGACCCTGCGTTTGAGCTGTAACGGTACGGACCTGGGCAACGACACCCGTACTGCCAAGCTGTTTGCCGAGAAGATTGAGGAGAAGTCCGGCGGACTGGTCACTGTTGATGTATTCCCCAATGACCAGCTGGCTAGCGGCAATATGAGCAAGGGCCTGGAACTGCTGGCCGACGGTACTGTGGATATCGACATCCATTCCACCTCCATCATCGCCAACCTGGATAACCGAATGATGGTAAGCACTCTGCCCTGGATTTTTGCCGACTATCAGGAGGCGGAGGACGCTTTCTTTGGCGAGGGCGGTGAGTTCCTGAGCTCTGTTCTGGCTGAGAAAGGCATCACTTATCTGGGCGCTGTCCACAACGGCTTTAAAGCTATGACCAATAGCAAGCATCCCATCCAGGATCCTGATGACCTGAAGGGACTGAAGATCCGTGTGCCCGGCGGTGACTTCTTCTCCGCTTTTTATACCGCCTTTGGCGCTAGCCCCCAGGCCATGAGCTGGAGTGAGGTCTTTACTGCTCTGCAGCAGGGCACCATCGACGGCCATGATAATAGCCTTGGTACCATCAACTCCGGCAACGTCCAGGAGGTCCAGAAGTACATCTCCATTTCCAACCATGTGTACGAGGCGTTTACTTGGATGGCCAATTCCAACAATTTCAACAAGCTGAACGCTGATACCCAGGCTTTGATCCGCGAGTGTGTGGAGGAGGCCTGCAAGGAAATGAACCAGACCCTCATCGCCGAGGAGGCGGACCTGAAGACTAAGTTTGCCGAGGAGAACGGCTGTGAGATCTACGAGTTCACCGACGAAGATGTGGCTGAGTTTACCGCTGTTGTTCAGCCTGTCATTGACGAGTACAAGGAGATCTACGGTGCGGATGCTTGCGCTGCCTTTGGCATCGAGTGATTCCAGAGTTTTCTAAGTAATTAAGGAGGCAGGGACCACAAATGAAAAAGTTTTTCTCACTGTTGGAAGACAACATCTGTGCGATCATCCTGCTCGTCATGATGCTGTTGACCTGTGTCAACGTAGTTGCCCGGTATGTGCTGAAGGCTTCTATGCCCTTTGTTGAGGAGCTGACCTGTCTGGGTCTTATCATCCTAAGCCTGACCGGCGCCGCTGTGGCCGCCAAGCGTGGCGCGCACCTTGGCTTGACTGTTCTGACCGATTTTTTCCCAGCGAAAGGGCAGAAGTTTTGCACTCTGCTGGGCGACTTGATGGGGATTATCTTTGGTGTCCTCATTCTCTGGTTTGGTTTCTTCATGGCCAAGCAGGAGTACGTTTTGGGTCAGCTTACCGCTGGTATGCAGTGGCCTGAGTGGATGTTTGGCATGTTTGTACCCATCAGTGGTGGCGTGCTGGTCATCCGTTATATTCAGCTGTTCATTACCCATTTGGTGAAGAAGGAGGAGAAGTAAGCTATGGTTTCACTGATTCTGTTCGGCTCCTTCTTTGTCCTTCTGCTCCTCAATGTGCCGATTGGACTTTCACTGGGAATCTCCAGCGTGGCCGCTCTGATTGCTGAGAATCTGCCCTTCTCTATGATCCCCAGCAACCTCTACTCTTCTACGGGTAAGTTTGTACTGCTGGCCATTCCCTTCTTTATCTTGGGCGGCAACGTCATGGAAAAGAGCGGGATCTCCGCCCGGCTGATTGATTTTTGCCGGACCCTGGTGGGCCATCGAAAGAGCGGTATGGCTCTGGTCTGCGTCATCGTGGCTTGCTTCTTTGCTGCCATCTCCGGCTCCGGCCCCGCCACAGTGGCTGCTCTGGGCATGATCCTGATTCCCGCTATGGTGAAGGCTGGCTATGATAAGGGCGATTCTGCCGCCTTGATGTCTACCGCCGGTGCCATCGGCATCATCATCCCGCCGTCTATCACCTTCGTCATCTACGGCTCCGTTACCGGCAAGTCTGTGGGCTCTCTGTTCGCCTCCGGTATCGTCCCCGGTATCCTGATGGGTATTTTCCTTGTGTTCGCCATGCAGTTTGTCAGCCGGGGCCGTGAGTTGGTCCTGTTGCCGAAGGCCAATGGGAAAGAACGCTGGGCAGCCTTTAAGGAGGCTTTCTGGGGTCTGTTGATGCCTGTCATCATCTTGGGCGGTATCTATGGTGGTATCTTCACCCCTACTGAGGCTGCTGCTGTTTCCGCTCTGTATGGCCTGATTGTCGGTCTATTTATCTACCGTACTCTTTCCCTGAAGGACATCATGCCCATCTTGCGTGATTCTGTATCTCAGACCGCCGTGGTCATGTTTATCGTCGGTACAGCCAGCCTCTTCGCTTGGGTGCTGACCGTGACTGGTGTGGCTGCTGATGCGAGCAACCTGCTGATCCAGGTTTCCGCGGGCAATAAGTACATCTTCCTGTTGATCGTCAACATCATCCTGCTGATTGCCGGCTGCTTCATCGACGCAAACTCCGCCATGTATATTATCGTCCCCATCCTGTACCCTGTTGCTGAGGCTCTGGGTATCGACGGCGTACACCTGGGCTGTATCATGGTCATGAACCTGGCGATTGGCCTGGTTACTCCTCCTGTGGGCGTCAATTTGTATGTGGGTTGCGGTATCGCTGATATCAGCTTGAAGAGAATGTCAAAGTCGGTGTTGCCCTTTGTGGTGGCATCCATCATAGCCTTGTTGCTGACGACTTACCTGCCCTTCATTCCTATGACGCTTCCCAACTTGTTGGGTTAAACCGTTGTTCTGATCTGCCAAGCTTCTCTGCCGGTACACGATTGGGTGTGCCGGCAGGGGAGAGAGGCAGGGAAGAAACAAATTTTTTTCCCCAAAAACATCCCATGTTAGGACATTGGGTGTTCTGCTCAAATGAAATAATTTTATGAGGTGAAGTCATGAAAAACATTAGTGCAAAGGAGCTAAAAGAGTACGCCAAGCAGCTCCGGAAAACTGCTGTGACCATGATCTACGAGGCACAGTCTGGTCATCCAGGAGGGTCTCTGTCCATCGCTGATATCGTGGCCTGTCTCTACTTCCGTGAAATGAATGTGGACCCCAAGAATCCAAGGTGGGCAGACCGTGACCGCTTTGTGCTGTCAAAGGGCCATGTATGCCCCATCCAGTATTCCGCGCTGGGTCTGCTGGGTTTCTTCCCAGAGGAAGACCTGCACACCTTGCGGAAGGAGGGTTCCAAGCTCCAGGGCCATCCCTCTATGAACAAGTGTCCTGGCATCGACATCTCTACCGGCTCTCTTGGACAGGGGTTGTCCTGCGCCGTGGGTATGGCTCTGGCTGGGAAGCGCGATCATAAAGACTACATGGTCTACGCTGTCGTAGGCGACGGCGAGGCTGATGAGGGCCAGATTTGGGAGGCAGTGATGGCTGCCTACCGGTATCATCTGGACAATCTGGTGGTCATCATCGACAACAATGGCCTGCAGATCGATGGCACCACAGATGAAATTATGCCTCAGCTGGATCTGACTAAGAAGTTTGACGCCTTCGGCTATGACACCTATGAGATCGATGGCCACAATATGGAGCAGATCATGGAGACCTTTGATAAGATCCATGCTGCCAAGGATGGAAGACCTAAGTTCATCAATGCCCACACCGTAAAGGGCAAGGGTGTGTCTTACATGGAGAATCAACTGGCTTGGCACGGTATGGCTCCCAATGATGAGCAGTATCAGCAGGCTATGCGTGAGCTTGAGGAGGGTATCTGAGATGGATAAAAAGTTGATCGCTACCCGCGATGGCCTGGGGGACGAGCTGGTTGAGCTCGGAAAGAACAATAAGGACATCTATGTAGTAGACGTAGACATCGGAAAGTCTTGCAAAACCACCGCTTTTGCTAAGGCCTATCCGGAGCAGCATGTGAACGTGGGCATCGCGGAGCAGAACGGAGCCGGTCTGGCAGCCGGCTTGGCTACCTGCGGCAAGATCCCCTTCGTGGTTACCTATGCTGTGTTCGGCTCCCTGCGTATGTGCGAGCAGATCCGTCAGGAGATCTGCTATCCCAACCTGAATGTGAAGATCGCCTGCTCTCACGGCGGCGTTACCCCCGCCAATGACGGCGCTTCCCATCAGTGTATCGAGGATATGGGTGTTCTGCGCACCCTGCCCAACATGACGGTCATTATGCCGGCTGACTACTGGTCCGCCCGCAAGCTGGTGGCCGCGGCGGCGGAGATGAATGGCCCCTGCTACCTGCGCTTTACCCGTGACGCGATCCCCGTCATCTATGACGAGAACACCACCTTTGAGATTGGCAAGGCCAACCTGCTGAAGGACGGCAAGGATGTGGCCATCATCGCCAACGGCGACACCGTCCGTCTGGCTCTGGAGGCCGCCGAGGTGCTGGCTGGCAAGGGAATCTCCGCCCGAGTGCTGGATATGCACACCATCAAGCCTCTGGACGTAGAGGCGGTCAAGGCTTGTGTCAACGACATCGGTAAGATTATCACAGTGGAGGACCACAACATCATCAACGGCCTGGGCGGCGCTGTCTGCGAGGTCGTGGCCGAGATGGGCAAGGGCCAGGTCAAGCGCGTCGGCATCCAGGATCAGTTCGGCCAGTCTGCCCCCTATGAGCGCCTGCTGGCAATCAACGGCATCACTGTTGAGAACATTGTCGCCCAGGCTGAGAATTGGTAAGAGAGGGGTAGCGTGGTCATGAGAGCTGGTTTTATCGAAAAGCCGGAAGTCGCCTATTTTAAAGAGACTGAAGAACCGCAGATCAACAACCCTACTGATGTAAAAATTAAGGTCAAGGTGACTGGTATCTGTGGGTCCGAGGTCCATGCTTACCATGGAAAACACGCTTGGCGTGTTCCCCCCCTGGTTTCCGGACATGAGTTTGCGGGTGAGGTCTGTGAAGTTGGCAGCGCCGTCACGAAGTTTAAGGTTGGCGACCGTGTTACCGCAGAGCCCCAGTACGGTTGCGGTCACTGTGAGCTCTGTAAGGCCGGTAAATATAATCTGTGCCAGGATAAAAAAATATTGGGCGCTTATTACTGGAGCGGCTCCTTCGGTGAGTATATTGTAGCTCCTGAGGGATGCGTGATCCCCCTGGGGGAGAACGTCAGCTTTGACCAAGGCGCGCTGATTGAGCCTTTGGCTGTTGGTATGCACGCAGTCCGAGAGCATAAGGTCAATGAGGATAGCGTTATCGCCATCATTGGTTGTGGCACCATTGGGCTTGGTGTTCTGCTCAGTGCAAAGAGATTCAATCCGAAGAAGATCATCGCCATTGATGTGGTGGACTTCAATCTGGAGAAGGCCAAGGAAATGGGCGCCGATTTGGTGCTGAATTCGATGAAGGACCCGGTTTTGGACCGTGTTTTGGAAGAAACGGATGGCTATGGCGTGGACATGACCTTCTTGGCCTTCGGAAATGCGCCCTGTGTGCAGCAGGCCGCTGAGATCACGAAGCGCGGTGGCATCATTTCTGAAATTGCCATTATGGCCAATGTACAGGCTCCCTTTGACTTGATCCAGATCAAGGAGCTGAAGCTGTGCGGTTCCAATATGTACACCGCTGATGACTTTAAGGAAGTTATTGACGGAATCAATGAGGGTGATATCAAGTTAGATGGCTTTATCACCAAGCGGTTCCCTGTCGAGGAGTTCCACGATGCCATGGAGTGGGCCGATAAGCGACCGGAACCTGTGGTCAAGGTTGTTGTAGACTTCTGAGCAATAACGTGTCAATATTCAAATATAATAAGGCGGCCGCCCCACAGGGGCGGCCGCCTTATTATATTTGTAGCATCCTGCGGTGGGTCAGCTATTTGGCAGTCTTTTTTTCTCCATGAAAGCGGCGATCCGCTGTCCTTTTGCCAGCCGCGCCTCGTCACAGGACAGAGCGATGATAGAATGGAGAATGGAGATGGCGGTCAACTCGCAGGTCCTGGCAGCAGCCAAATCGCTGAAGTAGTCGCTGCGGAAAAGGCTTGTCCGGATCTCAATGTCCAAATACTGTGAGATGGGAGAATTGGAGGAACCGACGATGCCGATGGTCTTGATCCCGCAGGCATGGGCCAGTTGGGCATTTTGGACCATGTTGGCTGTACGGCCAGAGTTGACGATTAGGAGCAGTACATCTGTCTGCTTCATAGACCCGATCTCCATGGCTTGAAAGAGGGGATCTGATACATAGCGGCATTGGATCGCCAGCTTTAGAAAGATGTCGTAAGCAGCTCTACAAATGGTGCCAGAGCCCCCCTCGCCAACGATAACCAGTTGTTCTGCCCTGAGAATCTCCTGGGCCGCGCAGGCCAGGGCCTGATCATCCAGACTTTCCATCAAATGGTCTGCCACCATTTTGGTAAAGCTGATGACCTTCTGCTTGATCTGATGGACATTATCCCCTCGGTCCAGGTCCATGATGATGTTTTCACCGTTGGCATAGCGATAGGCCATGCTCATTTTCAAATCAACAAGACCGGAAAACCCCAGCTTCCGGCAGAAACGGACCACCGTTGCAGAGCTCGTCCCGGTGACCTCTCCCAGCTCGGCAGCCGTGGTGGAGGCAACACAGGTCGGATGCGCTAGGATATAGTCGGCAATCAGGCGGTCAGATTTGGAGAAGGTCCGCGATTGATACATAGCTTTGATGCGCTGGATATAAAGCAAGGATTCTTCCATGAATAAAACTCCTGTTATCCGGCTTATTTCTGTCAAGACATGGTCAGTATAGTGAAATTATACTGCTTTTCGATGTAAAGTCAAGGATGACAGCCTCATATCGGTCCATTGTCCCCAGAGAAGCGGCGGCAACCTACAAATTTCTTTGTGTTTATAAATGAAATATTATTTCAATATTTTACAAATATAATGATTGAAATTTCATAATTTAAATGATATGATACTCATGAGCTGAAGGGAACCGGGGGAGAGATTCCCTGTGTAACCGCTCCATGGGCTCGGACTGTGGAGTATCAAAAAAGCTGAACAGGAGGAAATCATCATGGATTTTGAAGGTAAGGTCGCCATTGTTACCGGCTCCGGCTCTCCACACGGGATTGGCCGGGAGATCACCCGCGCTCTGACCGAGAAGGGTTGTAACGTCGTGGTCGCTGATATGAATCTGGAGGGTGCCCAGAAGAACGCCGACGACCTGAAGACGGAATTTGGCTGTGATTCCATGGCCGTCAGCGTCAACGTTACCGATGCTGACTCTGTTACCGCTATGTTTGAGGCTGTGTTTGCCAAGTACGGCCGTATCGATGTGCTATGCAACAACGCCGGTATCACCCAGCCCGTCGCCATCGCTGATATGACCAAGGATGACTTTATGCGCATTATGAACGTTAACCTGGTGGGTACCTTCCTGTGCTCCAAGCTAGTCGTGCCCTACATGGTCAAAAACAGCTATGGCCGTATTGTCAATACTTCCTCCGTTTCCGCCAAGTGCGGCGGCGGTGTGTACGGCGGCGCTCACTACTGCGCTGCGAAGGCTGGCATCATAGCCTTTGCCCGTGCCCAAGCCATGGAACTGTGCAAGCGGTACAAGGATATGATCACCGTCAACTGTGTGTGTCCCGGTCTGATTGCCACTGATATCCGTGCTGAACTCTCTGATGAGGCGGAGAAGGAGTCCCGCGCCAAGCAGGCTATGGGCCGCGCCGGCACTGCCCGTGAGGTGGCTAATACCATTGTGTGGCTGGCTTCTGACGAGGCCTCCTATATTTCTGGTGAGGACGTCAACATCAACGGCGCCTCCTACTTTGGTTGAGCCTTGGAACAGTTACATAAAAACAGCGGACCCGACAAACGTCGGGTCCGCTGTTTTTTCATGCTGTGGGGAAGTGAAATGGTTTAGGATTCCTCTTGCCAGCCCTTGCAGATATCGATCCACTCCAGACTGCCGGAATATTCCTCCAACTCCGGGCAGGTCAGCTCAATGGCGGAGTTGGAGCTGCCGGCGGCAGGGAAGATGCTCTGAAACCGGCGGAGAGAAATATCCAGATAAGTTTTCACCCCCGGAGGGTTGGCGAAGGGGCAGACGCCGCCGACCGTGTGTCCGGTGAGCTGGGACACCTGTTCCGGAGTCAGCATTTTGGCCTTGGTATGGAAGAAAGCCTTGAATTTGCTGTTGTCGATTTTTGCGTCTCCAGCGGTGACCACCAGAACACACGCTCCGTCCACCAGGAAAGAGAGCGTCTTGGCGATCCGGGCGGGAATAACACCGACCGCCTGTGCGGCCAGATCCACTGTCGCGCTGGATACCGGGAACTCCAGGATATCCTGTTCCCGCCCCAAGGGACGGAAGTAGGCTCTGACCTTCTCGATAGACATGGACTCAGCCCTCCAGCTTCCGGGCGGCCTTATCCAGAAAACGCCGGTCCGTGATAATGAACCGCTCATGGGTGCCCTTCCCAATGGGCCCTCTCTCATCGTAGGCGGTTACCTGAAAAAGGATGCGCTTGCCGTCCACTTCAGTGACCTCGCTTTCAGCCCACACCTTCAGACCTAAGGGCGTGGCGGAGTCATGGGAGACGTCCAGCTTAGTTCCTACGGTACTCTCCCCCTCCTCTAGTCCGGGGGCCACGGCGGTCCAAGATGCCCGTTCCATCAAAGCACACATCCACGGGGTGGCGAAGACAGGCAGCGTGCCGGAGCCGGCCGCCTGAGCTGTGTTGCTTTCACAGACAAGGGCCTCTGCACTGCCTTTCATTCCAATCGTGACAGACATGAAAACGTCCTCCTTTGTATAAATCAATGCCTATTATACAGCAGAGGAGGAAAAAAATCCAGTCCCCGATGAAAGCTCTTCCCGGATGTGGTACAGGGAATTGAGGACTACCCAGTTCTGCGGGAAGGGCCGCATCAGGTTCCAATACCCCACTCCATAGAGACCGTATTCCTGAGTCAGGGCGAGCTTGGCCTTGATGCTCCTGGCGTCCTCGAACCAGACCTCGTGTTCCTGCCCACTTCCATCCACATACCGGAACCAGGGGGACTGAGCCTCCTGATCATAGCGGATGGCGGCGTAATGGCGGATCGCCAGTTGGACTGCCTCCTGGTTAGAAATGGAGGGCGCGCGCCGCCCCTGCTGATAGGGGAGCAGCCAATCGTAGCCGTAGTTGGGGATACCCAAAAAGATCTGTTCTGCTTTCATCTCCGTTAGCGCGTATTCTATCACCTGACGTACGTTTCGGATAGGCGCTATGGCCATAGGAGGTCCATAAGAGTAGCCCCACTCATAGGTCATCAGCAGAACATAGTCCGCCGCCTGGGCCAGCAGGCGGTAATCATGGCCCTCGTAGAGAGAACCGGGCTGATCCCGTGAGGTCTTGGCTGTGAGGGCCACTAGGACAGGGATGTTGTGCGGAGATAGGGCTTCACGGAGGCGGCTGATGAACTGGGCATAAGCCTGAGCGTCTTGGGCGGCCACATTTTCAAAGTCCACATCCAGTCCCTGATAGCCAAGGCTGTGCAAAGTTCCCAGTATTTCATGGATCAGCCTAGTCTGGACCTGCTGGTCTGTGAGGGCAATGTGGGCCAGATCCTGGGAAAAAGCTCCCTCAGTGTCATCAAGGTTGGAGAGATGCAAGACAGGCCGAACTCCCATATACTGGGCGGCATCGATCATATACTGGTCGTCTAGCTGAATGAGTGCCCCTTGGTTTGTAAATCGATAGGTAAAGGGCGTCAAATCGGAGAGGAAGGGGAGCGTGCGCTGGAGCAGTCCACGGTCGATATGGGGATAGGCGTATCCGTTGACAGATAAGGTGCCCTCCCTCGTCTGACGGTAGGAGAGAATCAAGACCTGACCGGGGAAGATCCGGTCCCCGCCGCCCAGCGCCGGGTTATCGCGCAGCAACTGGCGCACAGTAGTCTGGTGCGCGGCAGCGATGGAAAAAAGAGTATCGCCCGCCTGGACCGTGTAGGTCTGTTCCGGGTATTGGATTACGATGGCCTGCCCTACGACCAGGCGGTCCGGCTCCGGCAGCTGATTATCAAGGATTAGCTGTGACATGGGCACGCCATGCTGGAGGGCGATGGAATAGAGAGTATCTCCGGACTTGACTACATGGATATCCATAGGAAAGCCTCCTTTCTTAGGAAAAAGCTAATTCAGTGTTACAAAATCGTCCTTAGCGTAACCGATAGAGCCCTGATAGTTGACCAAATACCAGCCATCCCACTGATTGATGATGGTGATGGGAGCTCCGTCCGGCGCTTGGGCGATCACAGGGGCCTGGGTAGTGGGACGGGAGCGGATATTCAAGTAACCATAAGTGACATCTACTACGCCGGGATGGCGGTTTTCTGATTCAAAAAAGGGAATCTGGAAATATTCAGTGAGGGAGAGAACAATATTGCGGGCGATGGCGCCCAAGTTGTCGATGATCCAGTTTGCGTCCTCCAGGTTGTCATGGAATGCCAGCTCAATGAAAACAGAGGGAGCCCGGACCCGGCGCACCTCACCAATGGAGGTGGTGGGAACTGTCTGTACCAGATTAGGGACCGGATAGATCGCTTTCAAACCATCAGCCACGATTTGTGCCGCCTTTTCTCCCTGGACACTGCCGGGATAGTAGAAGATCAGGGAGCCCCGTGCGGTGCCATACTGTCCTTCCGGCGCGGCATTGGAGTGAAGAGCCAGGTGCAGGTCAAAATTTCCGGCATTAGAGGCGGCAATGGACGAGGCGGCGGTCATATCAGGGGTATTGCGGACATACCGGATACCTGAGGCATCCAGATAGGGTACCATCAGGTCAGCCAGTTGGTTCATGTACTGCTCTTCCGTGCCGCCAGTGACAAAGTAATTCCACTCCTGGGTGGAGGGGGAGAGATAGATAATGGGCATAGAGATACCTCCGTTTTTTCTCCATTCTATGAAAAACGGGAGTATCTGGTGCGCCAGAGTCCTTGACCACTTGCCAAGAGCAAAAAAATCCAATATAATAACGGCAGACCACTTGGCGAGAAAGCGGTATGACCGCTGCGACGGAGGGAAACAAGATATGGAACTGGATAGAAACTATTTTGAGGAGATGGAGGCTAAAATCCCCAAAGGGAAGGTACGCACCCGATTTGCCCCCTCTCCCACAGGATATATGCACGTGGGTAATCTGCGAACAGCCCTTTATACCTGGCTGATCGCCCGGAACGCCGGCGGAACCTTCATCCTGCGTATTGAGGACACCGATCAGGGCCGCCTGGTGGATGGAGCCACCGAGGTCATTTATAAGACTCTGGCCGAGTGCGGGCTGGATCATGACGAGGGCCCGGATGTGGGTGGCCCTGTGGCTCCCTATATCCAGTCAGAGCGAAGGGATACCTACGGAAAATATGCAAGGCTACTGGTGGAGCGGGGGCACGCCTACTACTGCTTCTGCGAGAAGTGCGAGTCGGAGGAGGACTCCGGTGATTTTGACCGGTCCGATGACCCCTGCCGCTCCTTGAGCAAAGAGGAGGCGGAGGCCCGTGTGGCCGCCGGGCAGCCCTATGTCATCCGGCAGAAGATCCCTCATGGTGGGAGCACCACCTTCCACGATGCCATCTTTGGCGATATCACCGTAGAGAACGACACGCTGGACGACCAGGTGCTCATCAAGAGGGATGGGATGCCCACCTACAACTTCGCCAATGTCATCGACGACCACCTAATGGGCATTACTCATGTGGTCCGTGGGAGCGAGTACCTGTCCTCCGCCCCAAAATATGACCTGTTGTACCGGGGCTTTGGCTGGGACATTCCCACCTATGTCCACTGCTCACCTGTCATGCGGGACGCCCAGAACAAGATGTCTAAGCGCCACGGAGACCCCTCCTATGAGGATTTGAAGGCCCAGGGGTTCCTGACCGAGGCCATTTTGAACTATGTGGCCCTGTTAGGCTGGTCGCCCAGAGGAGAACTGGCCGAACAGGAAGTATTCTCCCTGGAAGAGCTGGCACGGGCCTTTGATCTTGGGGGGATGTCCAAGTCCCCGGCCATCTTCGATATAGAGAAGCTGACCCATTTCAACGCCCTGTATATCAGGGCCATGTCCCCCGAAGCATTTGCTCGGGCGGCGGAGCCCTATATCCGCCAGGGGGTGAAGAACCCGGATATCTCGGCAGAAGCCGTGGCGGCCCTGCTTCAGGCCAGATGCGAGAAACTGATAGACATTCCCGAAAAGGTGGACTTCTTTGATGCTCTGCCAGAGTATGATGTGGCGCTGTTTACCAACAAGAAATCAAAAACCGATCCCGGTGTCTGCCGGAATATGCTCCACGCGGCTATCCCCATGCTTGAGGCTATCCCTGTATGGAACCAGGAGATGATCCACGACAGCCTGGTCGGTCTGGCGGAGGGGCTGCAGGTCAAGAACGCCACCTTGATGTGGCCCATTCGCATCGCCGCCGCCGGCAAGGCGGTGACACCTGGAGGAGCGGTAGAGATCTGCCAGATCCTCGGTCGGGAGGAAACGATTCGCCGGCTGAAGCTGGGGCTGGAGAAGTTGAGCTGAACAAGGCAGAAGTGGGAGCCCCCTCTGAAACGTTCCCTAATGGGCCGACGTAACAGTGTTCAATCTACCCCAGGAAACAGAGACGCCCGCCCATCTGACGAAAGTAGATGGACGGGCGTTGACATATAAAAATTATAAGCTTTTCTATCCCAGTGCGATGTCTAAGATCATCATTACGACAAAGCCAAACATCACGCTCATCGTGCCGGTATTGGAGTGCTCTCCCAAATGCGCCTCCGGGATGAGCTCCTCTGTGACTACATACATCATGGTGCCGGCGGCGAAGGAGAGCAGCCAGGGCATAAAGGGGGTGATGGTTCCCGCGGCCAAAACCACTGAAATGCCGAAAATAGGTTCTACCACTCCGGAAAGAGCGCCATACAGAAAGGCTCGGCCGGTGCTGATCCCCTCCTGACGAAGGGGGAGGGAGATAGCGGCGCCCTCCGGAAAATTCTGAAGGCCAATGCCCACCGCCAACGCCATGGCGGCAGACAGGCTTCCGCCGTCACTCTGGGCGGCCAGGGCGAAGGAAAGGCCTACCGCCATTCCCTCTGGGATGTTGTGGAGGGTGACAGCCAGCACCATCAGGGTGGTCCGCCGCCAGGAGGAAGGGAGACCCTCTGGAGCGTCTGACTCCGGATGTAGGTGGGGGAGAAGGGAGTCTAGTCCCCACAGGAACAGCACCCCCAGAATAAAGCCTCCTGCTGCTGGGAGCCACCCAACCCCGCCAGCGGCCTCCGCCTCCTCGATAGCGGGCAGGAGCAGGCTGAATACTGAGGCGGCCACCATTACCCCGGCCGCGAAGCCCAAAAACATCCGCTGAAGGGTGGGGGTAGTCTTACCCCGGACAAATAGAACAGTGGCGGAGCCAAGAACCGTGGACAGACAGGTAATTCCGGTGCCAAAGGCCGCCCATAGGACAGGATGATACATATAACGCTCCTTTACTCTCTGCGATACAGGTGGATGTCAAATCCAATCTGTGTGTCAATCTGGCTTAGTGAGCTCAACCGTTCTATGCCCTCACGGGGTGTTTTCCAGGCATAGGGGGTCATGCGGAACAGTGCCATAATATCCTCAGGGCGATCCAAGTGGAGACCATAGCGAACCTGTTCCGCCCCAACCCAATCAAAGCCTGGATAGTCTTCCCGCTTTACAGGATTTTCATAGGGGACGGGGTATAGGATCTCTTTCATTTCCCAAAGATGACGGGCTGAGGGGACCACGTAGCAGAATAGTCCACCAGGCCGAAGCACCCGAGCAAACTCCTCCGCCGCCAACGGGGAGAAGATATTTGTTACTAGGTCTACGCTCCGGGCGGCAAGGGGAAGCCGGTAGACTGAAGCTACGGCGAACTCCCCCTGGGGAATCCGCTTGGCCGCACGGCGCAGGGCGAATTTGGAGATATCGATGCCGGCTGTTCTGGGCTGCCGCCCGGAGTGAGTAAGGGCATTGTGCAGTCCGGCGGTATAATAGCCCTCGCCGCAGCCGCTGTCCAGCAGGACAGGGGAGGAGGCGGTCACCTGGTCTAGCACGGCGGCGCACAGGGCAGACAGCAGCGGGGCATAGTGCCCGCGCTCCAAAAAGGCCGCACGAGCGGCCACCATCTCTTTGTCGTCACCGGGATTCTTGGAGTGCTTGCGGTTGGCGGGCAAGAGATGAGTATAGCCGGCCGACGCCACATCGAAGCTGTGTCCGGAAGAGCAGTGGTATCGTCCCTCGCTTCGCTCCAAGTTTCCTAAGCAGAGAGGACAGCAAAACAGACTTTCCATGGTGTCACCTCAAGCTTTATTATGGGGCGCAACAAAGAAAAAGGCAAGGAATTTTTATAGCAGAGCAGGAGACCGGGCTGCAAGCGTGATTAGGGGCCGCCATGAACAAAAAGATATTTTCAAAAACTTTGTCTTTCCCTCTATGCAAATGGAAAGAATTATATTAAAATAGAAAAAATGAAACACGAGGAGTGGTTCCTATGGAGCAGCCCAAATATAAAAGAGTCCTGCTGAAAATCAGCGGTGAGGCCCTGGCTGGCGAAGCTTCCCGCGGCCTGGATTTTCATGTGATCGGCAGTGTCTGTGATGTAGTGAAGAAGTGTGTGGAGCTTGGTGTCCAGGTAGGCGTGGTCGTCGGCGGCGGAAACTTCTGGCGCGGAGTAAAAGACGGCGGCGACCAGATGGAGCGGGTCCGCGCTGATCATATGGGTATGCTGGCTACGACCATCAACGCCTTGGCGGTCGCAGATGTGCTGGAGCAAAAGGGGGTGCCAGTTCGGGTCCAAACGGCAATCGAGATGCGGTCCGTGGCAGAGCCCTATATCCGATCCCGTGCCATCCGCCATCTGGAGAAGGGCAGAGTGGTCATCTTCGGCTGCGGCACTGGAAATCCCTTCTTTTCTACCGATACTGCGGCGGTCCTTCGTGCCGCGGAGATCGACGCCGATGTCATCCTGCTGGCCAAGAATATCGACGGCGTCTATTCCGCAGACCCCAAGGTGGACCCCAGTGCGGTCAAGTATGACGCCATCACCTATGACGATGTGCTAGCCCAGCATCTGAAGGTGATGGACTCCACTGCTACATCTCTGTCTATGGACAATAAGATCCCTGTTTTGCTCTTTGCACTCAAGGACCCGGAGAATATCCTCCGAGTAGTTATGGGGGAGAAGATCGGTACTATTGTGGGCGGATGAGCCCTGAACAGAGAAATGGAACAAGGAAAGGAAGTTAAGACCATGAGTCCAGAGAATAAGGTATACGATGATAAGATGCTCAAAACCATCGAGGTAGTCAAGTCCAATTTTGCCTCTGTCCGGGCGGGCCGCGCCAATGCCGGCGTGCTGGATCGGATCATGGTAGAGTACTATGGAACGCCCACGCCGCTGAATCAGGTGGCTGCCGTGTCCTCTCCCGATCCCCGGACCCTGGTGATCCAGCCTTGGGATGCCACCCTGCTTAGGGCGATTGAAAAGGCAATTCAGACCTCTGACCTGGGCATTAACCCCCAGAATGACGGGCGTGTGATTCGATTAGCTTTTCCCCAGCTCACGGAGGAGCGCCGTAAAGAACTGGGTAAACAGGTCCGCAAGTACGGCGAGGAGGGCAAGGTGGCCGTCCGTAATATTCGCCGGGACGCCATGGAAGATTTCAAAAAGATGAAGAAGAACGGCGAGCTCACCGAGGACGACCAGAAATCCATGGAGAAGGAGCTGCAGGACCTGACAGATAAGCGATGCAAGGATATCGATGACCTGACAGCCAAAAAGGAAGCCGAACTGATGGCAGTTTAATGAACTGAAAATGCACAATGCAGAATGCGGAATGATTTTTTCTTCTGCATTCTGCATTTGTGCGGATAGGATATCAATTTATGGATTTTTTCAGATCAAAAGCGGATAGAGCGCCAGCGGTGGACCTGAAGCGGCTGCCCCGGCATATCGCGATTATCATGGACGGAAATGGTCGCTGGGCAAAAAAACGAGGAATGCCGCGTACAGCCGGCCACGCCGCCGGCGCAGAGAATTTCCGTACCATAGCCACCTACTGCAAGGAGATTGGACTGGAATACCTTACAGTTTATGCCTTTTCTACGGAGAATTGGAAGCGGCCTCCGGATGAGGTATCTGCCATCATGGGCCTGTTGAAGAAATATCTTTTGGAGGCCATCGGGCAGATGGAGCGGGATAGAGTAAAAATGGAATTTTTTGGAGATCTTTCCCCTCTGACCCCTGAGCTTCGACAGCTGTGTGAGCGGACAAGAGAGATATCCCGCCACTACGAGGGCTGCCAGGTCAATATCTGCCTGAATTACGGGGGGCGAGACGAGCTACTTAGGGGGGCCATGGACTATGCCAAAGATTGCCTGGAGGGAAAGGCGGACCCGAACCATCTGACACAAGAGCAGTTTGGACGATACCTTTTTTCCAGAGGAGTCCCGGACCCGGATCTGGTCATCCGCCCCAGTGGGGAGCTGAGGCTGTCCAATTTTCTCCTGTGGCAGTCTGCCTATTCGGAGTTTTACTTCACTGATGTACTCTGGCCTGACTTTTCTAAGGTTGAGCTCCACAAGGCTATTGCGGCGTATCAGAATAGAGATCGTCGGTTTGGAGGTGTGTGATTTGCTGAAACGTATTTGTGTCGGGGTGGTACTGGCCCCCCTTTTTCTAAGCGTGCTATTCTTCCTGCCGCCAATCTATTTGGTCGTGATGCTGGCCTTTATTTTGGCCCTTGCCTCTTTTGAACTGCTGCGGGCGACACAGGTAGCTCACCATAATGGACTGTATATTTTTACTGCCATCGCTGCGGCTATGATTCCCTTTGGATGCTGGCGGTGGGGCTATGGTGGTTGGTATATCCGGGCGGTTTCTCTCGCATTGATGGCTGTGGCCTTTTTCTTTGCTGTCCGCCAGTACGGCACAGAGCGAGAGATCAAATTCAGTGAGATTGTTGTCTGCCTCTTTGGGGGCATCGCTGTTCCCCTGTTTCTGTCCTCACTGATACCCCTCAAAATGATGGAGAACGGCAGATTTTTAGTGCTGCTGCCTGTGCTCTGCGCCTTTACTACCGACATCGGAGCCTATTTTGCGGGCGTATTTCTTGGGAAACACCGGGGTGTCACCAAGGTCAGCCCTAATAAATCTGTGGAAGGCTATATTGGAGGACTGCTGACCGGAGGTCTGTTCCTCCTGGGTTACGGCCTGCTTCTGCGGCAATTCGCAGGCTTGTCTGTGGAACTTCACATCATGGCGCTCTATGGGATACTGGGAAGCGCTATTACTGAGTTGGGTGACCTGTCTTTTTCTTTGGTAAAGCGGCAGTTCGGCATCAAGGATTATGGGACTCTGCTTCCAGGACATGGAGGGATGCTGGACCGGTTTGACTCTATGATCTTCGCCGCACCCATGCTGTTGATTTTAGTGGAGCTGATTCCGGCCTTCTAATTTCCTCTCTTTTAGAAAAGAAAAGAGGTAAAGAAAATTTTGGTCGGGCGAACTTCGTGTACTTGGCGTTGTAAGGAGGATAAACTTGGAATTTGCCGGTTTGCCCTGGTTTCTTTGGCTGGCAATCTTCGTTGCCATATTCTCTGGAGCTGCCGCGTGCTATAAGACCCCGGCACAGAAGAAACAGTGGGACCCGCACACAGTGATTGCCTCCCTTCTGACCGGGATTGTTGTGTGCCTTGCCGTTTTGATTTTGAGGGTATTTTAATATGAGTAAACGAATCACAATCTTAGGCTCCACAGGCTCCATCGGGCGGCAGTCTCTGGAGGTGATTTCCGCCTGCGGTATGGAGGCGGTGGCGCTTACAGCCAATTCCAGTGTGAAACTGCTGGAGGAGCAGGCGCGCCGATACCGGCCTGAGCTTGCTGTTCTGATGGACGAGAGAGCGGCCGGCGATCTGCGGGTCAAACTTGCCGATACGAACGTCAGGGTGTTAGGTGGTATGGAGGGCATTCTGGAGGCAGCTTCCCTTTCCAGCGCTGACACTGTCATTACCGCTGTGGTGGGAATGATCGGTCTGCGTCCCACCTTGGCCGCGATTCGTGAGGGGAAGCGGATCGCTCTGGCCAACAAAGAGACGCTGGTATGTGCCGGCCAGCTTGTACTGGAGGAGGCTCGGGACTATGGGGCCCAGATTATACCTGTGGATTCAGAGCACTCCGCCCTATTCCAATGTCTGGAGGGCAACAGGGACAGGGGAGAGGTCAAACGGCTGATCCTCACCTGCTCCGGCGGACCTTTCTATGGCAAAAAAAG
This sequence comes from Flintibacter sp. HCN-6482, assembly GCF_037892565.1. NCBI lineage: Bacteria > Bacillati > Bacillota > Clostridia > Eubacteriales > Flintibacter > Flintibacter sp. HCN-6482. The sequence continues at coordinate 597,085 of NZ_JBBKBK010000002.1, forward strand.
GGCTGAATTACAGGGGATGACTAGGAAAGACGCTTTACAGCATCCAAACTGGTCAATGGGGGCGAAGATCACTGTGGATTCGGCCACCCTGATGAATAAAGGGCTGGAATTTATTGAGGCTATGCACCTATATCGGATGCCACCGGAGAAAATTTCTGTCCTGATCCACCGGGAGAGTATTATCCACTCGCTGGTGGAATACTGTGATAATGCCATGATTGCCCAGCTTGGCGCGCCAGATATGCGTCTGCCCATCCAATATGCCCTGACATGGCCTAAGCGGACGCCCGGTCCGGCTGTCCCACTGGACCTGTGGAACTGTGGGTCAATGACTTTCGGGACACCGGATACAGATACTTTCCGGTGCCTAAAGCTGGCGATGGAGGCAGCCGAAACAGGGGGAACAGCCGGCGCCATCCTCAACGGCGCTAACGAGGAGGCGGTGTCCCAGTTTCTGGCTGGGAAGATCGGATTCCTGGAGATCGCTGAGAAGGTGGCCTTGGCCATGGAGCGGGTACCAGTAGTTCGGGAGCCTGGGTTAGACGACGTCCTAGAGGCTGACCGGGCAGCGCGAGAGGCCATTGATTGATTTTACCTTTTTTGGAGGTTCTATGCTCTATATCATCGTCGCAATTCTGATTTTCGGCGTCCTGATCGCCACCCATGAATTGGGCCATTTCGCCACGGCAAAGCTGCTGGGGGTAAAGGTCAACGAGTTTTCTGTGGGGATGGGCCCAGCTATCTGGAAAAAGCAGCGGGGTGACACCCTTTACAGCGTCCGTATCCTTCCTATTGGCGGATACTGTGCCATGGAGGGGGAGGACGATGACTCCGTTGATCCGCGGGCCTTTGGAAAGGCGGCCAGTTGGAAGAAAATGGTCATTCTGTGCGCCGGAGCCGCAATGAATTTTCTCACTGGACTGCTTCTGATCCTGATTCTCTATGTTCCACAGCAGGCTGTCCTTGTGGAAACCTACGGAGGTTCTACCCCCGGCTATGGAACTGAAGAATGCGGGCTCCTGCCAGGGGATCGGTTTCTGTCTATTGACGGTCACCGAATCCTGGTTTACGGCAATGCCCAGATGTATCTGGAGCGGGCGGGGGATACGCTAGACATCGTAGTGGAGCGCGACGGGCAGACGGTGCGACTGGACGGCCTCTATCTGCCCCGTCAGGAGCGTACCGACGAAGAAGGAGTGACCACAAACCGCCGCGGAATCCTGGTGGCTTCGGAGGCTGCGCCTCTGTCCGGATTTGGAAAGGTGCAATACGCCTGGAATATGTCCCTGGACTTTGTCCGCCTGGTGTGGATCAGTCTGGGGGACCTGATTTCAGGATCTGTGGGAGTCCGCGACCTGTCCGGACCTGTCGGCATCGTGGATACCATGACGGAAGTGGGGAGCTCGGCTACGTCTGCCTATGCGGCCTTTTACAGCCTGACCTATTTTGCGGCCCTCATCGCGGTCAATCTCGCGGTCATGAATCTTCTGCCGCTGCCAGCGTTGGACGGCGGGAGAGTGTTTTTCCTGTTGCTTAACACCGTGCTTTATAGACTGTTCCGAAAGAGAATAGATCCCAGGTACGAGGGATACGTCCACATGGCCGGTCTGGCTGCGCTGATGTGCCTGATGCTGGTGGTCACCCTAAGTGATGTGGGCAAGCTGTTCGGAAGATAAGAAGTGTCCGGAAAGGGAGGATTTGTGACATGACCAGACAGATCCATGTAGGAGGCGTACCTGTAGGCGGCGGGGCGCCGGTTTCCATCCAGTCTATGACCAATACCCGTGCAGATGATGTGGATGCCACTCTCTCCCAGATACGGGCTCTGGCTACCGCCGGGTGCGATATCGTCCGGGTGGCTGTCCCTGACCAGGCGGCGGCCCATGCGGTAGGAAAAATCAAGGAGCGCAGTCCGCTGCCTGTGGTGGTGGATATCCACTTTGATTATAGGCTGGCTCTGGAAGCCATTGCGGCCGGCGCCGACAAGGTCCGGATCAATCCCGGAAATATCGGGAGTGAGGACCGTGTAAAGGCGGTGGCCGATGCCTGCCGCCAGAGGAACATCCCGATTCGCATCGGGGTAAACGGCGGCTCGCTGGAGAAGGATATTCTGGCCAAATACGGCAAGGTGTGCCCAGAGGCGATGGTGGAATCTGCCTTCGGCCATATTCGGTTGCTGAACCGATTTGACTTTGATGATATCTGCGTGTCCCTGAAGTCCTCCAGTGTCCCCACTACTATGAAAGCCTATCAGCTTATGAGTCTGAAAAGTGATTACCCTTTACATATTGGAGTAACTGAGGCGGGCACGGTCCGTATGGGCACTCTAAAGTCGGCCATTGGAATAGGTGGGCTGCTGGCTTTGGGCATCGGTGATACGATGCGGGTGTCCCTGTCCGCCGACCCGGTACAGGAGGTCATGGCCGCACGGGATATCCTGAAGGCGGCAGGCATCCGAAGAGAGGGAGCGGAACTGGTTTCCTGCCCCACCTGCGGTCGTACTCGTATCGATTTGATCTCCCTGGCTGGGGAGGTGGAGGAGCGTCTGAAGGCGGTGGATAAGCCGATCACCGTAGCGGTCATGGGCTGCGTAGTCAACGGTCCTGGGGAAGCCTCCGCCGCCGACTGTGGGATTGCGGGAGGACAGGGGGAAGGCCTGCTCTTCAAAAAGGGGCAGATCGTCAAAAAGGTCCCACAGGATCAGTTGGTGGACGAGCTGTTTGCACTGATCGATACACTATAAAAACAGATGGACTGGGCGCGGTGAGGGCGTTCCAGGTAAGAAGCGCAAGGAGAATCGAGCACCAATGTCCCAGAAGATACCTTTTTTAGAGATGTTTGCCGCCCTGCGCCAGTGGACCGAGCTGTCCAACGGCGTGGAGGGCTGGCTGATCGTATCCGCCGCCATCGACAAAGGCAGCCGAAGCGCTAAAATATTGGTGGAGAGAGCGGAAGGCGCGGGGCCGAACCTAATAGCCCAGGCGGAGGAGGCGGTGTGCAGAGCCTATGGCCTGGGCAGTGTGAAAATCGAGGCGGCAGCTCCGGCAGACAACTCCGTATCCCAAACTGGAGCCCAGAGAAGCGGGTCCGGTTTGGAGAAGAGGAGCGGCGAAGTAAGTGAGCTTTCGCCAACAGCCGGAAGCGAAGGATGCGAACCCCGCGGCGACGAGGATCCCTTCGCACGCACCGAGGCCATTCGGCAGGCAGCCTTGAAGCGGGCCGGCGTAAAGCCCTCAGGCCCTTCTGCTCCTAAGGGGGAGAAGAAGAGCACCGGCAAAGCGATCTTCGGCAAGACTATCACCAAAGCTCCCACCCCTATGGGGGACCTGGAGCTGGACATGGGTACAGTGGTGGTGGAAGGCGATGTCTTTGCTGTGGATAACCGGGAGCTGAAAAAGCGGGGAGCCTGGGTAGTCGCCTTTGATATGACCGACTATACCGGCTCTATCCGCGTCAATAAATTTTTTCCAGGCGATGAGGGAAAACCGCTGGTGGATGGGATCAAAAAAGGGATGCACGTCAAGGTCCAGGGCCGGCTGAACATGGACCGGTTTTATGGTGATATGGTGCTGGAACCTGTGGCCGTTACCGCTGTGGAAAAGAAAATGAAGGAGGATACAGCACCGGAGAAGCGGGTGGAGCTCCACCTGCATACTACCATGTCCTCCATGGATGCGCTGACCTCTGTGGGACCAAAGCTGGGGCCGGACAAAAATGTGGTCAAACGGGCTGAGGCCTGGGGACATCCTGCCATCGCTATCACCGACCACGGTGTGGCCCACTCTTTCCCAGACGCCTGGCATTCGGCCAAAAAGATCAAGCTGCTCTATGGCGTAGAGGCCTATTTTGTCAACGACGTGGACGACCGGGTGGCCATCCATGGGACACCGGACCAGGGATTTGAGGAAGAGATCGTATGCTTTGACCTGGAAACCACCGGATTTCATAAAAAATATGAGGTCATTATTGAGATTGGCGCCGTGGTGCTGAAGAACGGCGAGATCACCGATACCTTCAATACCTTTGTTTCACCAGGCCGTATCCTGTCTGCCGACATTATCAATCTGACCGGAATCACGGATGAAATGCTGGTAGGAGCCCCATCCCAGGAGGCGGCACTTCGTGCCTTTTTGGAGTTTGCCGGTGACCGTCCTCTGGCTGCACACAACGCCGAGTTCGACATGGGCTTTCTCGCAGAGGGGTGTCAGCGATATGGCATCCCCTTTCACAATCCCTCCATTGACAGCCTGATCCTGGCCCAGAATCTGTTGCCGGAGCTGAACAAGCACAAGCTGAATATTGTGGCGGAGCATCTGCATCTCCCGGCCTTTAACCACCATCGGGCCAGCGATGACGCAGCCACGGTGGCCTATATGCTGCCCCACTTTTTTGAAATGCTGGAGGAAGCCGGCCTTGATAACCTTAACCAGATCAACGGCTACATGCCCAAGCTGCGCAAGGGCGGCAGAGCCAAGCGCCAGCCAAAGCACCTGATTGTTCTAGCTAAGAATCAGACCGGCCTTCGCAATCTATACAAGTTGATCTCCCTGTCCTACTTAGAGCACTTTAAGCGAGTCCCTATCATACCCAAATCTCTTATCGAGGAGAATCGGGAGGGGCTTATCATCGGTTCGGCCTGCGAGGCGGGAGAGCTGTTCCGGGCCGTGGTGGACGGGAAGAGCTGGGAAGAGCTGAAGCGTATTGCCTCCTGGTATGACTATCTGGAGATACAGCCGATCTGCAATAATATGTTCATGCTTCGTAAGGGGATGGTCCGCACTGAGGAGGAGCTACGGGACTTCAACCGTACCATCGTCAAGCTGGGGGAGGAGCTGGGGAAACCAGTCTGCGCCACCGGCGATGTCCACTTCCTGGACCCAGAGGACGAGATATATCGGCACATCCTGCTGGCCTCTAAGGGGTTTGAGGACGCCGACGAGGCCTTGCCAATCTATTTCAAGACTACGGACGAGATGCTGAAGGAGTTTTCCTATCTTGGAAAAGAGAAGGCTCATCAGGTGGTGGTGGAAAACACCAATCTGATCGCCAACTGGTGTGACCCCATCGAACCGCTCCCAAAGGGGCTGTTCGCCCCCAAGCTTGAGGACTCTGATGGAGAGCTGACCCGTCTGGTCTGGGGGAAGGCCCATGAGCTCTATGGAGAGGAGCCGCCCCAAATCGTGGTGGACCGGATCAACGCCGAGCTGGGAGACATTATTCGGTGTAAGTATGACGTCATCTATATGTCCGCCCAAAAGTTGGTTCAAAACTCCTTGGAGCATGGCTATCTGGTAGGCTCACGGGGATCGGTGGGCTCCTCTTTGGTCGCCTTCATGTCCGGTATTACCGAGGTCAACTCCCTGCCAGCCCACTACCGCTGCCCCAAGTGCAAGCATTCTGACTTTGATTATGCCCAGGATCCCGCTCACCTCTATGGCTGCGGAGTGGACATGCCGGACGCTGTCTGTCCCGTTTGCGGGACAAAATATGTCAAGGACGGCTTCAACATCCCCTTCGAGACCTTCCTGGGGTTCGGCGGCGACAAGGTCCCAGATATCGACCTGAATTTCTCCGGCGAGTACCAGTCCAGCGCCCACAAGTATACCTTTGAGCTCTTTGGTCAGACCCATGTGTTCCGGGCGGGCACCATCGGGACCGTTGCAGAGAAGACCGCTTTTGGTTATGTAAAAAAATATTTTGAGGAAAAAGGAAAGAGTGTTTCAAAGGCGGAAGAGAACCGGCTGGCCATCGGCTGCACCGGCGTCAAACGCACCACCGGACAGCATCCGGGCGGAATGGTGGTCATTCCCCAGGATAAGGAGATCTATGACTTCTGTCCCGTCCAGCATCCTGCGGACGACCCGAACAGTGACATCATCACGACCCACTTTGAATACCACTCCATGGAGTCCAACCTGCTCAAGCTGGATATGCTTGGACACGATGACCCGACGATGGTGCGTATGCTGGAGGATCTGACGGGGGTGAATGCCAGGGAGATCCCGCTGGATGATCCAGACACCATGTCACTGTTTACCTCATCCAAGGTCCTTGGGTTTGAGAACGACAAGGTATTGGGGCCCACTGGTGCCGTAGCCGTTCCGGAGTTCAACACCAGATTTACTCGTGGGGTGCTGGAGGAAACGCAACCTACCCAATTTGATATGCTGCTTCGGATCTCCGGCTTTACCCACGGTACGGATGTATGGCTGGGCAATGCCAGGGATATTATCATGAGCGGTACGGGCGGCGTGTCGGAGTGCGTAGGCTGTCGTGATGACATTATGCTGTTCCTTATCTCCAAGGGGATGCCGCCCAAGCGCTCGTTCAAGATCATGGAGTCGGTCCGAAAGGGCCGGGGCCTGCCCGAAGGAGCGGAGGAGGAGATGCGGGCGGCGGGCGTCCCTGATTGGTACATCAACTCCTGTAAAAAGATTGCTTACCTCTTTCCGAAGGCTCACGCAGTAGCTTATGTGATGATGGCGTTTCGCATCGCCTGGTTTAAGGCCCACCGCCCTTTGGCTTTCTACGCGGCCTTCTTCTCCATCCGGGCCAAGGCTTTTGACGAGAAGTTTATGTGCCGGGGCATGGATGTGTGCCAAAAGAAGATGAGAGAGATCATCGCCAAGGATAAGGAGGCCACAGCGGTGGAGCAGGATATGCTTATCACCCTGGAGGTCTGTTATGAATTCTATCTCCGGGGCTTCCATTTCGAGCGGCTGGACCTGTATAAATCCCAGGCCATCCATTTCGCTATGGATGAGGAAAAGGGAACTCTGATTCCTCCATTTGTGTCTGTGGCTGGACTGGGGGAAACAGCGGCCATCTCTCTGGCGGAGCAGGCCAGGGACCGGCATTTTATCTCCATTGAAGAGGTGACAGCGGCCTGCCCCAAAGTGTCCAAGACACACATTGAGATGCTGAAGGAGGCCGGAGCCTTCGGAGATATGCCGGAAACCAGCCAAATAGATTTGTTTTCTCTATTTGGTTAGAGCATTTGACTGGCCGATCTTCTTTTCCAGGGAAGGGGAAGAAAGGGACTTGTAAAAGTTTACCTGCTGTGATAGGATACATCTGCCTCATAAGGGGTAATCATGCAAAGAAAGGGTCATTTTTATGTTGGATAAAAAAGTTGCGGAACTCATCAATGACCAGATCAATAAGGAGTTTTACTCCGCCTATCTGTATCTGGACTTCTCTGTGTACTATGAGGAGGTGGGGCTGGACGGCTTCGCCAACTGGTATATGATCCAGGCCCAGGAAGAGAGAGACCACGCCGTACTGATGCTGCAGTACCTGCAGAATAATGGTGAGAAGGTCACCCTGGAGGCTATTGCCAAGCCTGACAAGGAGTTGAAGGACAAATTGCAGGTGCTGGAACTGGGGCTTGAGCATGAGAGATATGTTACCAGCCTGATCCACACGATTTATGAGGCTGCCTATTCCGCCAAGGATTTCCGGACCATGCAGTTCCTGGATTGGTTTGTTAAGGAGCAAGGCGAAGAAGAAAAGACAGCTGAGGATATGATCAAGAAGATGAGGCTCTTTGGCGACGATGCTAAAAGCCTGTATGCGCTGAACAGCGAGATGGCCGGCCGGACCTATACCGCCCCATCGTTGACACTGTAAGGGACCAGAAGGAAAATAGAGACCCGCCCCGCTGAAAGCGGGGCGGGCCTTTTTACTTCTTTTCTTCATGGTCTGAAAAAGTATGCCAGTTTTCTCTCTTTTGCGGAAGGAAGAGCTCTTTGATTCGTGCTAGTGCCCCCTCTACCAGATGGAACCAGAGATTTCCCACGACAAGGATCAGAAGCAGGACAGCTAACAGGCCGCCAAATAAAATCAGATGCTCCATACCTTATTTGGTAGCGTAAACGTTGAGGAAGAAGTCGCGGAAGTCTTTTTCCTCCTGTTCCTGGTCTACATAGATATACAAATTTTCGTCATCCAGCCAGCTGAATGTTTTGAGTGCCGTATACCCCTTTTTATCGGGATAGATCACAAGGCTATCCAGCATTTTTTCCCGATACGCCTTTTCAATTTCGGACTTTTTATAGACTAGAGGGTCACCGCAACCGGACAAGTCCGGCACAGTGGGAAGGATGACCACAGTTGGATCCTCCTCCTTCCATCCCACGATCAGACTGGCGATGGTGCTTTTGCTGCCGTGGACCAGACCATAATTGAACCGGCGTACATCCTCCGTGTAGCAGGCCAGCAGTTTATACTGTGCCCCGTTTTCCACTACCTGGTCAAAAAGAGCACGCATTTTTTTCTTGTTGTTTTCACTTTTCTCCTGATCAACTTCAGGCCCTTTGAATAGCTTGCCAAACAGTCCCATGAGAAAACCTCTTTCTATTCTTCAATTTATAAATACTTTTTTGTAAAAAAGTATTTATAAATGCAGTATAATAACAGAAGGTCTATTTGTCAAGACAAAGCCCAGCGACTCTGCCGGGCCCGAAGTCGAGTTATGCGTTTCGATAAATTCCCTCTAAATAGTCGATGATCAGCCGAATCTGGAGGGACACCGTTTCCTCATCGACACCAGGATGGAAGGGAAAGGAGGAGTATAGATGGGAATGATAGCTGAGTAAGAGCGTATTGACCATGTTCTGGATCAGATGACACTGACCAGCGGTGACGGGGATGTTCCAAAGTTCCAAAAGCGCCTGATAAAATTGAGTAAGTCCCATTTCGAAATCCTGCAATTCATGCTGGGACATATGGCGGCACAGATGGGGGAGATCATCTAACTCCAATACAAATACGCCATGCCGGTCGCCGTGGAAGAACAGGTCAAACACAGCCTCCAGACTGCCTCTCCAAGAGGCGCTCTCCTGTGCCACCTTCCGGGCCCGCTCCAGCATCTTCGTCCGCTGACGACGAAGCACTTGAATTGCTAGAGCCTCTTTAGAGGGAAAGAAGGTATAGAAAAACGCTTTGGATATCCCGACGGCCTCATAGATCTCCTTTAGAGAGGCCTCACGATATCCCTTTTGGGAAAAAGAACGCTGTCCCAGATCCAGCAGCTGCTCCCGAATATCCTCCCGATCCTGGACGGTATAAGTTTTTTTCGCCATGGTATCCCTCCTTTTTCCCTCTAGATAGAATCAAGTATATCAGAATATCCAGCGGGAGGGAATGGATATTTTTCACAGAAGGTCTTTTTCTGAAAAGAAAAATCGGGCAAACATAAGTCATTGAGTTGACCTGGCTGGAGAGTTTCGGTACAATGTAGTCACTGTGTTATGGATAATCAGACAAATTTTAGGAGGCAGGAGCCATGGACGAGAGAGAAAGCTTTTCGTCCCGCTTGGGATTTATTTTGATTTCAGCCGGGTGCGCGATTGGGCTAGGGAATGTATGGAGATTCCCCTACATCACAGGAAAGTACGGAGGTGCGGCCTTCGTCCTGATCTATTTGCTGTTTTTGGTCATTCTTGGACTGCCCGTCATGGTGACGGAGCTGGCGGTCGGCCGGGCCAGCCAGAGGAGCATGGCCTTGTCCTTCCACGTTCTGGAGCCGGCCGGTTCCAAATGGCATTGGTACAGCTATCTCGGTTTTGCGGGCAACTATTTACTGATGATGTTCTACACGGTCATAGCTGGGTGGTTGCTCTACTACTTTTTCAAAATGCTACGGGGCGATTTTATGGGTTTGGATGCCGCCGGCGTGGCAGAGCAATTCAGCCAGATGCAGGCCCGCCCCGGCATTATGACCATATATATGGTGATCGTGGTATGTATCGGAATGCTGGTGTGTGCCCAGGGGCTGCGGAATGGAGTGGAGCGAGTTAACAAGGTCATGATGCTGTGCCTGCTGGCGCTTATGCTAGTGCTGGCGGTCAACTCCATCACTCTGGAGGGAGCGGGGGAGGGGCTGAAGTTTTATCTTCAGCCCAATTTTCGGAATTTGATGTATGACGCCCAAGGAAATTGGATTTTGGGTGAGGCGATCTTTGCCGCTATGGGGCAGGCATTCTTTACCCTGTCGCTTGGAATTGGCGCCATCGCCATTTTTGGGAGTTACATCGGCAAAGAGCACCGCTTGACCGGGGAGGCTCTGCGGATCGGCGTACTGGATACCTGCGTAGCTTTTGTAGCCGGGCTAATCATCTTCCCGGCCTGCTCCGCCTTTGGAGTCCCCACCGGAGAGGGGCCCTCTCTGGTTTTTGTTACCCTGCCCAATATTTTTGACCATATGCCAATGGGGCGGCTGTGGGGAGCTCTCTTTTTCCTATTCCTGTCCTTTGCGGCTTTGTCCACCATCATTGCTATCTTTGAGAATATCATCTCCTTTTGTATGGACAAGGGATGGAGCCGGAAAAAAGCTGTGCTGGTCAATTTTATCTGGGTCTTGATCCTGTCCATGCCCTGTGTGCTGGGCTCTAACCTGTGGGCAGCTTTCCGGCCCCTTGGAATGGATATCTCTGGTATAGAGGACTTTTTAGTGTCCCAGAACATTCTGCCCCTAGGTTCGCTGCTCTACCTATTGTTCTGCGTCTCCAAACGGGGATGGGGCTGGGACGCCTTCCTTGCCGAGGCCAACGCCGGCAGCGGACTGCGTTTTCCGGCCGCTACTCGCTTCTATGTCACCTATGTCCTGCCGCTGATTGTGCTGTTCATTTTCGTGATGGGATATTGGAATACCTTTTGGAAGGGCTGAACCGGCTGTGTCAGCAGGGCGCGTTAAGCGCCCTACTTTTTATTTTTCTTGACATATTTTTAGTATAGTAGTATATTAGCGTGGTAAAGAATTTGAGAAGGAAGCTTCTCACCAGACAGAGGGAGCGATACCATGAAGCTGACAGTCAATACGCCAGAGGGAACGAGGGACCGTCTTTTCTCGGAGTGCCAGGAGCGCCGCCAAGTCCAGAGCCGTCTGATCCGCTTGTTTCGGCAGCGAGGCTACTTAGAGGTTTCTACACCGGAAACAGAGTACTATGATCTATTTGCGCTGTCTGGCAGTGCGATTCCCCAGGAGCGGATGTTAAAAGTCGGGGATCCAAGTGGAAAAATTTGTGTGATGCGGCCAGACTCAACCACTCCAATCGCCCGTGTGGCTGCCACAAAGCTCCGCTCTATGGCGCTGCCCCAGAGGCTGTACTACGACCAGAAGGTTTACCGGGCCAACCCTGCCCACAACGGCAGCAGCCGGGAGATTCCCCAGTGTGGTGTTGAGCTTATTGGAGCCAAAGGGTTGAAAGCTGATCTGGAAATCATCGTTACCGCCATTGACTCCCTGCGGTCTTGTGGAGCGCCCCGCTTCCATGTGGAGTTGGGACACGCCGGCTTTTTCCGGGACCTGGCCGCCCGTCTGGACCTGGACGATGGCCAGGAGGAGGAGATACGCACCCTGGTAGAGGGAAAAAATTTTGCGGCACTGAACGCCTTTTTATCTCCTTATAGAGGTAACCCGGCTTGTGCCGCGCTGGAGCGGCTGTCCCGACTCTTCGGCGGGACAGAGGTCCTGGCCGAAGCGGAGAGGCTGGCGGGGAAAACAGAGGCGGTGGACTATCTCCATGCCCTCTATGACGAGCTGTCCGCCGCTGGATACGGACAGTATGTCCGTTTTGACCTTGGGATGGTCCACCAGATCGACTACTATACTGGTGTCGTTTTTCGGGGCTATGTAGAGGGGGCCGGTGACGCGGTACTGTCAGGCGGCCGGTATGACGCGCTGGTAGAGATATTTGGCCGTGAGGCCCAGGCCACTGGCTTTGCGGTGGATGTGGATGCCGTGGCCCGTACCCTGCCGGAGACCGCGCTGCCCCAGCTTCGGGCGGTGGTCCATTATGAGCCCGGCTACCTATCCCAGGCATTGGAGGCTGTGGACGGGCGCCCCGCCGGCACCTGTGAGCTGTCCCCCTGCCGTACCTTGGAGTCCAGCAGAAATATGGCACGGGAGAAGGGGGCGGAGATGGTGCTAGTCTTTGATAAGGACGGAGAGAGGAGAGTGCTGGTATGAGCGAACGGCTGCGAATCGCAATCACAAAGGGGCGGCTTCTGGACCAGTCTGTGGAACTGTTTGAACGGGTCGGGCTGGATTGCGGACCCATCCGGGACCCGGGCCGCCGGCTTATCCACTCGCTGCCTAACTATCCACTGGATGCCGTGCTGGCCAAGGCTCCAGACGTTATTACCTATGTGGAGCATGGGGTATGCGATCTGGGCATCGTGGGAAAGGATACCATTCTGGAGAAGGGCGGCAGCTTTTATGAGGTCCTGGACCTGGGCTTTGGACGGTGCCGCTTTGCTTTGGCAGTGAAGTCAGGCAGCGATTTTTATGGGACGTATAAGACCCGCCGGGTGGCCTCCAAATATCCTGAGGTGACACGGGCCTTTTTTGAGAAGAAAGGGATGGATGTAGATATCATCAAGATTGAGGGCAGTGTGGAGCTGGCCCCGCTCCTGGACCTAACTGACGCCATCGTGGACATCGTGGAGACCGGGGCTACCTTAAAGGCAAACGGCCTGGAGCCCATTGAGACAGTGGCTGATGTATCCGCCCGCCTTATCATCAACACGGCCAGTATGAAGCTCTATAAGGGTCAGATCAACGATTTGATTGCCAAATGTGAGACTGGATTGGAGAAAGAGCTATGATTACTATTATCGAAGCGGATGGACGGCGAGAGCGTGAGCAGTTGGAGGCCATGCGGGCCCGGGCTGCCCAAAAGAACAAAGCGATAGAACTGGCTGTCTCCTCCATTATGGAGAATGTAAAGGAAGAAGGCCTGCCGGCAGTAGAGCGATATACCAGGGAGTTTGACCACCGGATGCCCTATGAGGTACCTAATGAGAGGCTGGAACAGGCCTATCAGAGCTGCCCGCCGGAGTTGATATCTGCCCTGGAACATGCGGCGGACAATATCCGTGACTATAATCAGCGATTATTGACCAAAACAGTGGAGTGGACCTCTCCGGACGGTGGGACTGTTGGGAGGATCGTCCGGGGACTGACCAGGGTTGGAATCTATGTTCCCGGTGGAACAGCCGCCTACCCCAGCTCCGTACTGATGAACGCCATTCCCGCCAAGGTGGCTGGTGTGGAGGAGATTATTATGGTGACTCCTCCTACAGATAATCTGAATGACGGCGTTCTGGCTGCTGCCAAGATTGCCGGAGTGGACCGGGTTATCGCTGTGGGTGGGGCCCAGGCTGTGGCCGCTTTGACCTATGGCGCCGGCTTTATTCCCAAGGTGGATAAACTGGTGGGCCCTGGCAATGCCTTTGTCGCCGCGGCAAAGCGGATGGCCTATGGTACGCTGGATATCGATATGGTGGCCGGCCCCTCTGAGGTGTTGATTATTGCTGACGGTTCTGCCGATGGGAAATATGTGGCGGCGGACTTGCTAAGTCAGGCGGAACATGATAAACTAGCATCCGCGGTACTGTTGACGGACAGCATGGAGTTAGCTCGAAGCGTGGACCGAGAGATCATCCGCCAGACCGGCTATCTGGAGCGGTCTGAGATCATGGAGGCGTCTCTGCGGGATTTCGGCTGCGCCATCGTCTGCCCGAATCTGGACTGGTGTGTGGAGCTGGCCAATGAAATCGCGCCGGAGCACCTGGAGATCATGACCTGCCAGCCACGGGAGCTGCTGCCCCGCGTCAAAAACGCTGGAGCCGTATTCCTGGGGGCCTACAGTCCGGAGCCCCTGGGTGATTATCTGGCGGGACCTGACCATGTGCTTCCTACCAGTGGGACGGCCAGGTTCTTCTCCCCACTGAGCGTTGACAGCTTTTTGAAAACAATGAGTGTTATTCAGTTTGACCGGTCCAGTCTGGCACCTATTTCTTCTGAGATCATGACGTTGGCCCAGACAGAAAAGCTTACCGCCCATGCCAACTCGATCCGTGTGAGGTTTGAGGAAGGGGAGCCTGAGATTAGGCGGGGGTAAAACCGCGGTGGATAGACATCCGCTACTACACTTAATCTTCTTGACTAAAAAACTGCCGGGACAAAGTCCCGAGAAGCGAATCAGAATAGAACATAGAGGGAGGGGTCGTGCTGTGCGGACGGCTGAAATTTCCCGTGTGACAAAGGAGACAAATATACAGGTCAAGTTGACCTTAGAAGGCGGAAAAATTGAAATAAAAACAAGAATCGGCTTTTTTGATCATATGCTCACCGCCCTGGCCTTCTATGCCGGCTGGGGTTTGGAACTGGAGGTAGAGGGCGACCTTCATGTGGATGGACACCACACGGTAGAGGACACGGGGATCGTCTTGGGCCAGGCACTGAAGCAGGCGCTTGGGGAAAAAACGGGCATCCGGCGTTTTGGCGCTGCCTTTGTTCCCATGGATGAAGCCCTGTGCTTTACCGCCCTGGATTTTTCTAACCGGCCCTTCCTGGTTTTTGACGCGGAGATACCCCAGGGGATGATCGGTGGCTACGACTCCTGTTTGACGGTCGAGTTTATGCGTGCCTTAGCGATGAACGGTGGGCTGACACTGCACCAGAAGTGCCATTACGGGTCCAATGCCCACCATATCACAGAAGGGCTGTTCAAGTCCTTGGGACTGGCCGTCAAAGAGGCCATCAGAGTGGAAGGGGCTCAGGTGGTGTCCACTAAGGGGCTGCTGTAAGCCGGGAGAGAGACTAGTTATGAGCTATATCGCTGTTGTAGATTATGGTGTAGGCAACCTGAAAAGCGTATCCAACGCCTTTGCCTATCTGGGAATAGAAACGAAAATTACCGGAGACCCGGACGAGTTGGAGCTGGCTCAGGCCATCGTCCTGCCTGGAGTGGGTGCCTTTCCGGATGCGGCAGACAAACTAAGGGCCACAGGCTTGGATCAGTCTGTGGTGAAACAGGGCCGTAAAAAGCCTGTGCTGGGGATCTGCCTTGGAATGCAGCTGCTGTTGGACAGGGGAGAGGAGGTCAGACCCTGCCCAGGTCTGGGTGTCATAAAAGGAGTCTGTGCCAGGATCCCCACGGAAGAAAAACTGCCCCATATCGGCTGGAACAGCCTGACATTTCCTAATCGATCCCCGTTGTTTGAAGGGGTAGATGAGGGCAGCTATGTATATTTTGTCCATTCCTTCTCCGCACAGCACACAGATCCAGACCAGGTTAGTGCTGTGTCCCAATATGGGGTCCCTGTGATTGCCGCCGTCCAAAACGGGAACTTTTTTGGCTGTCAGTTCCACCCGGAAAAGAGCGGAGAGACCGGGCTGGCTATCTTACAAAATTTTGCGGGTTTAACCCGCTGAACCTATTGAATTTCCAGGGGGTAATTTCCCATGTCCCGTCCTTACAGTGGTAAACGCATTTATCAGGAGCGCCGGTCTAGCCGAACAGGGTCCGGCTCTGGGCAGACTTTGGGGCGAGTGATGTTCTTTCCCCTCCAGATCCTCTATTTGGAGCTGGTGCTTCATATTTATATGGGCAATTATTTAGGGTACTTGCCTATTTATCTGGTGTTCAGCCTGGCGGGAGGCCTTTTTGTGGCCGCATTTACCCTGCCGTTCTCTCGGCTGGCCAACTGTATTATCACCAAAGTGCTGGCGTTCCTGTTTTCTCTGATTTATGTGGTGGAGATTATCGCAAAAAAGATTTTGACCACTTATTATGGGTTCAGCGCTGTGAAAATGGCGGCGGGAAATCGGCTCATTGACTACGCCGACGTGATCGTATCTACCCTAGTGCGCTCCATTCCCATCATTTTTCTGCTTTTCCTTCCGGCGATTTTGATCATCGCCTTTGGGGGGCGCCTACTGGGCTTTGGACGATTTGATATCCGTTTTTCCGGGGTAGTGTTGGCCGGGGCGGTAATTTTTCATCTGCTTGGCCTGGGTATGGTCCATCTGCCCTGGAAGGGGGATTTGACTCCGAAGCAGCTGTACCGCATGGACACCAATATGGATGACCAAGTAGAGCAGCTCGGTATGTTGACATCGCTGAGACTGGATGTGAAGCACCTCTTTTTCCCGGCGGACAACACATTAGACGCGGACTTTAGTGGTCTGGGCGACTTGGGAGGCAGTTCCTCCTCGGAAGAGGGCGGCTCCTCCCAGAATCTAGAGGACCCGGAGCCGGTCATCGACACATCACCCAACGTGATGGATGTGGACCTGTCCCAAATTGCGGAAACGGCTACGAATCAGGACATCCAGTGGTTAGCCAACTATTTCAACAGCGTGACTCCCACCAGAAAGAATGAATATACCGGGATGTTCGAGGGCTATAACGTGATTTTCCTGACACTGGAAGGTTTCTCTGGCTACGCTATTGACCCGGAGCTGACCCCTACACTCTATAAGCTGACCCACGAGGGCTTTGTATTCAACAACTTCTATACCGCCCTCCATTTTACCAGCACCTCCGGCGGCGAGTGTCAGAACTTGCTAGGACTATACCCGAAAAACGGGAATCCGGCCACCCTGCCCCGGACCGGGGACCTGGGGACCAACCTGTACTTCTCCCTGGCCCAGCAGTTGGGACGGGAGGGATACCTGGTCCAGGGCTATCACCCCAACTCCAATATGTATAACCGGGAGAAGTCTCATCCTAACCTGGGCTACGATTGGCGACAGTTCGGCATGGGCTTTGACAATTTGGAGCTGTCCGAAAGCGGCAAGCTGCTGTGGCCCCAGCGGGACAAGTATATGATCCAAGCCAGCATCGACAACTATCTCAATAGCGAGGCGCCCTTCCATGTGTACTATCTGACCATCAGCGGCCACATGCCATACTCCAACAACCGTGTGGCCAATCAGTACAGAGATCTTGTGGACCCGTTGCCTTACAGCGATACCACCAAGAACTATGTGGCCACCGTGATTGAAGTGGATCGGGCTTTGGAGTATCTCATCCAGCGGCTGGAGGAGGCGGGCAAGCTGGACTCTACCTTGATTGTTGCTGCCCCCGACCATATCCCTTACTTCGATGTAGCGACACTGGAGGAGCTGGCGGGTGAATCCTTTGGAAGCTCAGAGGACCTGGAGTATCTGAAGGAGGGCAACATCAATTTTGACGTATACAGAAATTCCCTGATCCTGTGGTCGGCCAGCATGGAGGAGCCTGTAGAGGTAGATAAGGTGTGCTGCCAGGTGGATATCCTGCCTACGGTGTCCAATCTTCTGGGGCTGGAGTACGACTCACGGATGCTGGACGGAAGCGATATTCTGTCAGACAACGAGGGATTGGTGGTCTTTTCCTCCAAGTGCTGGAGGTCAGATCGGGGGTTCTATGACCGCTATACCAGTACCTTTACCCCGGCTGCGGGAGTCTCCATGACCGCAGAGGAACAGGAGGACTATGTGTCCGCCATGAAGAAGCTAGTACAATATAAGCTGGACAGCACAGCGTTGGTCATAGAGAATGATTTTTACGGCTATGTGTTTGGGAATGGCTAAATAAGCTGGGGCGGGACGAGTGGCCCCGTCCCGCTTTTATCTGAATCAAAGGAGGAGCGGTCCTATGCAGATACTTCCCGCCATCGATTTGAAAGACAGAAAGGTTGTCCGACTCTACAAGGGGGATTTTGATACAGTCCACCAGGTGGCAAGAGATCCGGTGGAGACGGCACGGGCCTTTTTGCGCGCTGGAACTCGCTGGGTCCATATTGTGGATTTGGATGGAGCCAGAGATGGAACCAGAAAAAATGGAGAGATCGTCCAAGCGGTGTCAGATGTGGGGCTTCATGTCGAACTGGGCGGGGGAATCCGCTCTATGTCGGATCTGGAGGAGGTCTTTGACCTGGGCGTATCTCGGGCCGTCATCGGTTCCGCCGCTGTCACCCATCCCCAACTGGTATCCGACGCTGTGAAACGATGGGGAGATAAGATCGCGGTGGGCGTCGATACCAAAGACGGACGGGTCAAGACCGCCGGCTGGGTAGAGGACTCTGGCCTGGATTACCTGGAATTTGCGCGGTCCATGGAGAAGCTCGGTGTAAGGACGATCATCTTTACAGATATTGAGACAGATGGGACTCTGTCCGGCCCCAACTTTGGAAGACTGGAGGAGCTGCAGAGGACCGTCGGTTGCCATATCGTGGCCTCCGGCGGCGTATCGAATAACGGAGATATCCGTGTACTAGCCGCCATGGGACTGTACGGCGCTATCATTGGCAAGGCGTACTACGCCGGAACGATTGATCTGGCGCGGGCGGTGGCGGACGGAGGCACACAGGAATGAAGATTGCGGTCCTGGGATACAGCGGGGCCGGAAAGTCCACGTTATCCCGGGAGTTGGGGAAGCGGTACGGCTGTCCTGTCCTTCATCTGGACCAGGTGCAGTTTGAGGCTGGATGGATAGAACGGGACAGGGGAGAAGCCCTGTCCCAGGTGGAACAGTTTATGTCCCAAGAGAGCTGGGTTATAGATGGAAATTATAGTGCCTTTCTCCAAGAACGAAGACTGGAAGAGGCGGACTGTGTTATAATCCTACTTTTGAACCGCTTTTCCTGTCTGGTAAGGTCGGTCAAAAGATATGTTATCTACCACGGCCGCACTCGGGAGGATATGGCGGAAGGTTGCCTGGAAAAGTTGGACCCGGAATTCCTTGCCTGGCTGCTGTGGAAGGGGCGGAACCGAGCTTTTTATAGAGCGGTTGCCTTGCGGTATCCCCACAAGACGGTGGTTCTGAACGACCAGAGGGCCATCAATCGATTTTTGGAGGGACTGTCATGTTAGCCAAACGAATCATTCCCTGCCTCGATGTCAGTGACGGACGGGTGGTGAAGGGAGTCAACTTTGTCAACATCCGGGACGCGGGCGATCCGGTGGCGCTGGCCAAATTTTACTCGGATCAGGGGGCGGACGAGATCGTCTTTTTGGACATCACTGCCACCAGCGACAAAAGGGATACGGTGGCTGATGTGGTGGAGCGCACAGCCAGCCAGGTCTTTGTTCCGCTGACCGTTGGCGGCGGGATCCGCACGCTGGAGGATTTCCAGCGTCTGCTCCGGGCGGGAGCGGATAAGATATCTGTGAATTCGGCTGCGGTTGAGGACCCGACTCTGATTTCCAGAGCCGCGGAACGCTTTGGCTCCCAATGTGTCGTTTTGGCCATCGATGCCCGCAAGCGGACCGACGGCACCTTTGAGGTGGTCACCGCCGGAGGCCGGACTCCGACTGGCCTGGACGCTGTGGAGTGGGCTCAACAGGGGGAAGCTCTGGGCGCGGGGGAGATCCTCCTTACATCCATGGATGCGGACGGCACCAAGGCCGGCTTTGACCTGGAAATGACCCGTGCGGTCACTCAGGCGGTATCGATCCCGGTGATCGCCTCCGGCGGCTGCGGCACTCTGGAGCATTTTGCTCAGGTTTTCCAGGAAACAGGCTGCGACGCGGCCCTGGCGGCTTCCCTGTTTCATTTTGGCGAGCTGACGGTGCCCCAGGTCAAGGATTTTCTCCGGGGCAAGAATATCCCGGTGAGGTGATGGATATGTTTGATTTAGACCTCCTTTTTCAAAAGTCAGAGCTGATTCCGGTGATTATTCAGCATGTGGACACCAAGGATGTCCTGATGCTGGGTTTCACGAATAGAAAAGCGGTGGAGCTGACACTGGAAACGGGGACGGCTTGGTTCTGGAGCCGAAGCCGGCAGGAGCTCTGGAACAAGGGGAGCACTTCCGGCAACTTTCTCCATGTGAAGCGCATTATGACAGACTGTGACACCGATACCCTGCTTTACCTGTGCATTCCAGATGGACCTACCTGCCACACCGGAGCACACAGTTGCTTTTTCCGGGAAATCGAGATATAATAAAAACACAGTGTATCCTTTTTCAATGAGGGAAAACTGTCCTAGGATGGGAGCGATAAGGATGAATGATACTTTGGCCCAGCTATACCGGGTGATAGAGAGCCGGAGAGCGCAACCGCAAGAGGGTTCTTACACCTGCTATTTGTTAGAAAAGGGCCTGGATAAGATATTGAAAAAAGTAGGGGAGGAGTGTTCGGAAACCATTATTGCCGCCAAGAACGGCAGGCAGGAGGAAACGGTGGGGGAGATTTCCGATCTTCTCTATCATCTGACTGTTATGATGGTCCAACAGGATATCCCGTTGGAGGCGGTCATGGAGGAGCTGGATCGCCGCAGCACCAAGATCGGCAACTTAAAACAATTCCATGTCAGCGATCATGAGACCTGAAAGGAGTGTTTCCATTGAGTTTTGATCCCAATGAATTTGACCGCAGCTACGCAAGCGGTTATGTTGAGCCCCTTGGTCAGTATACAGCCAAGACCTTCCTGTGGGTGATGCTGGGCCTATTAATCACCTTTGGTACGGCGCTGGCCTGCCGGATGTCCTATTTCACCATCTATGCTTTGGTTTCTGTCCCCTATCTCCATCTGCTGGCTCTGGTGGCTACAATGATTTTATCTTTTACCATGGCTCGAAGGATCGAGCGGATGCGGGTCAGCACGGCTGTTCTGATATTCGTTCTGTTCTCCGTCCTGTTTGGTTTTACACTTTCCATCTACCTGTTTGTCTATGAGATAGAGTCAGTCATTTGGAGTTTCCTGCTCACGGGGCTTTATTTTGGCGCCCTGTCTGCCTACGGCTTTTTGACACGCAGGGACATGTCCAATTTGCGGCCGTTTCTGTTTTTTGGGCTGCTTTTCCTCATCGCCTTTGGCCTTTTATCCATGTTTATCCCTGGACTGGTAATGTTCGACCGGGTGGCCTGCCTGTTCGGCATCGCGGTGTTCCTGGCCTATACCGCCTATGACACGCAGAAGATCAAGGCTTTCTATCAATATTATGCCAGCTATCCCGACATGCTGGCCAAGGCGTCTATCTTCTCCGCTTTGCAGCTTTATCTGGATTTCCTGAACCTGTTTTTATATCTCCTTCGTTTCCTGGGAAATCGCAGACGGTAAAAAAAGCTCCCCGGTGCTAAATTAGCACTGGGGAGCTTTTTGTCTCAATTTATCGATAGGAGAGCAGAATGTCTACGTCCTTCCGCTTTGGAGCAGTCAGCTCGGCCCCTCCTGGCCAGCCGACCGCGATGAGGGCCATCAGCTCTTGATCCTCTGGCACCTCTAGATAGGCTTGAAGCCTCTTCCGGTCAAAGATTCCCATGATGACGGTACCTAGCCCTAATTCATGAGCGGCCAAGCAGAAGGTCTGGGCTGCGATACCGCAGTCGTAATACTGCCAACCGGCCTCTCGGTCTGTGGTAAAGCTGCCGTCCCGCTCATAGCCGCTGCGTGCCTTCACGAAGGTCTGGGCCACAAGCAGGGGACAAGCACGGATAATGGTGGGGTTGTTAGCCCCTGGCAGACAGTACTCCGAAGCGATGGTTTCCCGTGTGGCCGGATCCTCGATGGCGATATAGCGGCTGATCTGAGTGTTTTTCCAGCTTGGGGCATAGGAGGCCAGAGAAACGACTTTCTCCAGCAGCTCGCGGCTGACCGGCCGGTCAGCAAACTGGCGCACGCTGCGCCGGGTCAAAATACACCGTTGGGCGTCCATATCGACACGCTCCTTTTCTCATAAGCTGTATTCATGGTATCTCGCCCGAAAGGGATTGTCAAGCCTGGGGCTCATAGGACCCGGTATTCGCCGCCCGTGCGCCTGAAGGTATGCTGCCGGAGTAGGAGGAGGCAGTCTGATTACAGAAGGGCTCCTGCGCTAAATCCTCACGGGCCGGCTGACTGACTTCCCCACCGTCCTGTGGCTCGGTAGGTTCGATGGCCATTGGTTCCTCCGAAGTGGGGCAGCCTGCCGGATCTCCGTCTCGTAGGCTGCCTGGAAGGTCGCTGGGAAGGACCTGATAGGATACGGACACATCCTCGTCTGTAGCAGCAAAACCGCCCAGAGAGACCTGGACAGCGTCCCCCTCCGGGTCCAGCTGGGCCAGAATGGCCAGCAGATGGGGATCTTCCTCTGTGATGGTCAGGTCGATACGGTTGTCGATCTCATTGATCCACCAGCCAGACATGACAGCCTTGCACACTGGGTCAGTACGGACAAGCTCGTTGAGCTGGTCCATCAGCCCGCTGAGGCAGGTGTAAGAATATTTTCCAGGGACAAAGACGGCGTTTCCGAAGTCCAGGTCAGGGAGCGGCTGACCCTCTACCTGCACGATGACGTACCGGCCAGTGTCATTGTCATAATAGTATCCACCGAACCAAGGCTGACTCTGCCAGGCAGATACCCCGGCTAGAGGAGGCGGCGCGGCCGCGTCTTTGGATTCCATGGGGTCGGTTTCTCCTCTGCCCTGGGCATAGGCGTCAGGGTCGGGGGCCAGAGCCTCAGGGGATAGGCCGTCCTCCAACACCGCAAGCTGAACCAGCCGGGCGAGAAGTTCCTCCGTCTGCTCCGGGGATGGAGTGTTTACCGCGTAAAAAACGCTGTAACCGTCCCTAGTGGTAAAGGACACCTCTCCATAGTTTGTGCCGTCCAGATCGGTGAATCGGGCTGCCAAGACCTCGATACCCTCGATGACTGTGAGGGCATCCCCCGGATAGCCCTCCGGGCGGCCAATGGCATCAGGAGAGACCTTGGTGCCTAGACCTCCTACCATTAGGGTCAGCTTACCCCAGTCGCAGTCGGCATAGAAGTGACCATAAAACAGCGTGTCCAAGGGGTCGCCGTGCCCCGGTCCGAAGGCTAACATACCGGAGAGCTGGTCAAACCCCTCCCACCCCAATACCTGGGGAATAAAGCCGCCCAGCAGGGTCTCCAAGTCGGACTGAGTAACCTCTCGGTTTACCCCCTCTCCAGCGGCGTAGCTGTGCGCGCTGGCTTGGGATGGTGCCTGGGTATCCCAGATGTTAAGCCGGGGCAGCTCTGTCCCGATTTCGCCATAGGCATCCTCGTTGGCTATCTCATAGGTGCCATATCCGCCCTGACCACCATCCAACACAGGATGAAGTGTGGGGGAGAGTGTGTGATAAATGGGATACGCGGCGATCAATAAAGCGGCGCAGGCAGCCAGCGCCCCATACTTCCAGGGGATGGGCTGCCGTCCGGCGGGAGCGGATTGGACAAGCCGCTCTTTCAGTTGGTCCACTGCCTGTTGGCTGGGTATCAGTTTTCTCTGCATGGAGCAAAACAGATTCTTATTCATCGAAATAATCTCCTTTCAGAGTCTGGCGCAGCCTCTCCCGACCACGGGACAACCGCATTCGGACCGCACCAGGACGGATAGACAGAGCGCGGGCGATTTCCTGTGTGGTCAGCCCCTGAAAATAAAAGAGGTAGATGGGGACACGGAGGGACTCCTCCAGCTCCATCACAGCCTGCCACACGGAGTTTTCTTCCGCGGACTGGAAGGGAAGAGGCCTGTCTTCCCGCTGGGAAAGAGGGACCGTCCTTTTCCTCCAACTGGAGGAGGTGACCCGCCGGCAGAAATTGATCGTGGTCCGAAGCAGCCATGCCTTTTGATGTTCCTCATCTCGAAAAGCTTTGTTTGATTGGAAGTAAGCGAGAAAGACCTCCTGAAATACATCCTCTGCGTCTGCTCGGCTGCCGGTCCTAGCCAGAGCCAGACCGTATACCGTATTTTGATAGCGGACCAGGATATCCTCCACTTGGCCGCCCGTGCGCAGTGGTTTAGCGTCCATCGGCAAAACCTCCTTTCTACCATAACTCAACTCTGGAAGGCCAAATGTCACCGCCTTAAGAAATATTTTTAGACGGATAGATCGCAAGCCCCTGAAGTCCTGTGACGACCACCTATAAAAACAAAGTTTATTTCCAACTTCCAATTCTAACAAAAGTATGTTATCATTACAATGTATTGATATGGACACGGAGGGAATTATGGTCGTCTTAGGCATCGACCCTGGGGTCGCTACCATTGGCTTTGGCCTCATTCGGGCTGATCGGGGCAGGAACGCTCTGCTCCAATATGGTGTCATCACCACACCGCCGGGGCTCCCTCTGTCCCGCCGCCTTTGTCAGATATCTGACGATATGGAGGAGCTGATCCACACCTTTCATCCGGACGAGATGGCCGTGGAGGAACTGTTTTTTACCAAAAATATTACCACTGGCATTGCCGTAGCCCATGGACGGGGAGTTATTTTGCTGGCCGCGGAGAAGCTGGGCGTGCCCGTCTTTGAGTACACCCCTATGCAGGTGAAACAAGCTGTCGCTGGCTACGGAGGGGCGGACAAGCGGCAGGTCATGCTCATGACCCAGCGGCTTCTCAACATGAAGGAGATCCCGCGGCCTGACGATGCCGCCGACGCCCTGGCCATCGCCATCTGCCACAGCCGGGCGGCCACATCTCTGCTGAACACTGAGCGGGTCTTTGACCCCAAAAAGTACGATACGAGGTAATGGGATGAGGATGATCGTCAAAAAGCCCGCTTCAGAACCGGAGTACAGCCTCCATGACGCCCATATTATGGAACTGCAGGCGGAGAAGGATACCCTGCGTCTGGTGACCCAGTACGGCTATGTGTGCACCGCCGCCCCCTATGGACAGGTGGATGGGGATGTGGAGCTCACCGGGGTGGACTGGGACTCCTCTTACATCTACATAATAGAGTACCAGGACGTCCTGTGCGGCAACTGTGGAGCTTTTACTGGCAAAAAAATGACCCTGGAGACCTTCCTGCTGGAGCATTCCGACGGTACTCTGGACATTATGGACGAGAGCTATGGCTTTCGGCTGACCATGTTGAGCGGTTTTCTGAATCTGCAGGACCACATATTAGAATTTAAACTGGAGATCTACTATACCGGGGAAATACGGTATTTGCTAAAAGAATAAACACCGCCCAAAAGGCGGTATGCGGAGGAACTTATGTTTTACTATCTCAGCGGCACGGTGGCCCATATTGAGCCCTACCTGGCCGTGATTGATTGCGGCGGGGTAGGGTTTGCCTGCCGTACCACCAGCTACACCTTGTCAGCGCTGAAAAAAGGAAACAAGGGAAAACTTTTTACATACCTGAATGTCCGTGAGGATGCCATGGAGCTCTACGGCTTCGCCACCCAGGAGGAGCTGAACCTGTTTCAGCATCTTATCTCTGTGTCCGGCGTGGGGCCCAAGGCGGCGCTGTCCATTCTGTCTGCCAGTACACCGGCCAATTTGGCGCTGTCTATCATTACTGGGGACGAAAAGGCCCTTACCTGCGCCCAAGGAATCGGCAAAAAAATTGCCCAGAGGGTGATTTTGGAATTAAAAGATAAACTGGCCAAAGGACAGACCATTTCTGCCAAGGGAGAGGCCTATGGCGGAACGGGCATCACCGTCATCCCGGAGAATAAGCTGTCAGAGGCGTCCGCCGCTCTGGCGGTACTGGGCTATTCCCAGGGAGAGATCAATCTGGCTTTGAAGGGAATCGATTTGGACAGCCTGGCGCTGGAGGAGATTATCAAGCAGGCCCTGAAAAAGATGATGAAGGGATGAGCGCCGGACTTGAGTTCCGAGGTAGTGAAGGCCCGATATGACGCAAGGTACCTTGTACCATTGTGTGGGCGGACTGATTTCAAAAAAGAGATTGAGGTGAAACGCTATGGCCAAGTATGAAGCAAGGCTTCATGGGGACTTTGACGACACCTTGCGGTATATCCACGAAGGCATTTTGAACGCCAGCATGTCGGCAAGCTTTGAGGATGAGAGTTATTTCCAGTCCGCCGGAGTGCGCTGCTGTGTACGGGTGTACGAGCGGTACAGCTTCGGCGGTGGTAACCGAGTGTCCCTGGCCATGACCTTGGCAGGGGATGGGGATGAGCTGTTCCTGTCCGCCATTACCTCTGGCGGCAGCCAGGCCATGTTTTTGAAGCTCAACACCTGGGGGGAGAAGGCCTTTTTAGATACCCTCCGGGAACTGGTAGAAAAGCTCTAAAATCAAACAGGAAGTGAACCCATGGCAATCGATTTTTCCAACATAGAATTTGACCGTGAGGAGCCGGGTGAACCGCTGGTGACCACCTCTCTCACCAGGGAGGACGAGGGGGAGTATTCCCTTCGGCCCAGAACCCTCCGGGAGTATATCGGCCAGGAGAAGGCAAAGGGAAACCTGGAGGTGTTCATCCAAGCGGCCAAGATGCGCCATGAGCCCCTGGACCATGTGCTTCTCCACGGACCACCCGGATTAGGAAAGACTACCCTTAGCGGTATCATCGCCAACGAGATGGGAGTCAATGTGCGTATTACCTCCGGCCCCGCCATTGAAAAGGCTGGGGACCTGGCCGCCCTGCTCACCAACCTGAATGAGAACGACATTCTTTTCGTGGATGAGATCCACCGCCTTAACCGCTCGGTGGAGGAGGTTCTGTACCCGGCCATGGAGGACTATGCCATCGACATCATCATCGGCAAGGGCCCATCAGCCAACTCTATCCGCTTGGACCTGCCCAAGTTTACCTTGATCGGGGCTACTACCAGGGCTGGCCAACTGTCTGCCCCGCTGCGGGACCGGTTCGGTGTGACATTAAGGCTTGAACTCTATACCCCGGCGGAACTGGCGTTGATCGTTACCCGATCCGCCGGCATCTTGGAGGTGCCCATTGAAGCCGACGGGGCCATGGAGATCGCGCGCCGCAGCCGTGGAACCCCTCGCATCGCCAACCGGATGCTCCGCCGGGTACGGGACTTCGCCCAGGTGAGGGCTGGCGGTGTCATCACCAAGAAGGTGGCTGATGAAGCCCTCACCGCCCTGGAGATCGACTACCTGGGGCTGGATTCCATCGATCACCGGATGCTTCGCTCCATTATTGAAAACTATCGGGGGGGACCAGTGGGGTTAGAAACTCTGGCCGCTACCATCAACGAGGAGGCTGTTACCCTAGAGGACGTTTATGAGCCCTATCTGATGCAGCTTGGCTTCCTCACCCGTACCCCAAGAGGGCGGTGCGTCACGGAAAAAGCCTATCGACATTTAGGACTGCCTGTCGCGGGAGCGGCAGCCGTGGACCAGCTGGATCAACTGACATTCTGACTTGACACATTTTGTATGATAGAGGTGCGAATTTATGGGTAAATTATTTGGGACTGACGGAATCCGCGGCGTAGTCAACGCCGGGCTTGATGCCGATTTGGCGTATAAAGTAGGACTGGCTGCCGCTATTGTGCTGTCCAAGGACAAAAAACCGGGGGAGAAGCCTCTGGTTACCATCGGGAAGGATACCCGAATCTCCGGGGATCTGCTGAAAGGCTCCCTCATCGCTGGGCTGTGCACTGCTGGGGCCGATGTGCTGGACTTGGGCACTCTTCCCACCCCAGGCGTGGCCTGGGTGACTGTGGACGAGGGGGCGGACGCTGGCATCGTTATCTCCGCCAGTCACAATCCATTTGAGCACAACGGCATCAAGATTTTCAACGGCCAGGGCTTCAAGCTGTCCGATGAACTGGAGGAAAAAATCGAGGATATTGTCCTCTTTGGCCACAACAATGTCCCTATGAAAACAGGTGGCGATATTGGCAAGGTGAGCTATGTGGCCCCCAAGGCCAGCGAGGACTACATCGACCACCTGGAGAGCACTATAGACTCCACCCTGGGTGGCCTGCGTATCCTTGTAGACTGTGCCAACGGAGCGGCCTCTACCACTGCCGCGCGGCTGTTTGACCGCTTCTCTAAGCTGCGTACCGATGTCATCAACGCCGACCCGGATGGAATCAATATCAACGAAAAGTGCGGCTCTACCCATATTGATGGATTGGCCGCTATGGTCAAGGCAGGCGGCTACGACATTGGCATCGCCTTTGATGGGGACGCGGACCGCTGTCTGGCGGTCGATGAGATGGGAAATCTCATCGACGGGGATCAAATCATGGCCGCCTGTGGACTGGATATGAAAGCCAAGGGAAAGCTGCCTGGGAATGCCATCGTGGCCACTGTCATGTCCAATCTGGGCCTACATCTTTACAGCAAGGAAAAAGGTATGGACCTGGAATGTACTGCGGTAGGCGATCGGAATGTTCTAGAGCGGATGCTGGAAAAGGGGTACCGTCTAGGCGGCGAGCAGTCTGGCCACATGATTTTCCTGGAGTACGCAACTACTGGCGACGGCCAGTTGACTGCGTTACAGATGTTGGCCCTGCTGAAGGAGAGTGGAAAAAGGGCTTCGGAGCTGTTTGGATGCTGTCCCCGTTTCCCACAGGTGCTTATCAATGTTCCGGTCACGGATAACGATGTAAAAAAGTCGGCGATGGCCAGCCCGTTACTGGCCCAGGCTGTCCAGCAGGAGGAGAGCGCCCTAAACGGCGAGGGCCGGGTGCTGGTCCGCCCATCAGGAACCGAGGCCCTGATGCGGGTGATGGTGGAGGCCAAGACAGAGGACATTGCCCAGGCGGCTGCCCAACGGCTGGCAGATCTGATCCCCCAACTATAAAAGATGAATCGGATATGGTCGAGCTTGGAGGTTTTGACAAAATATTTCTGCCAAGGGCTTGACAAATCCGTTGATTTTGTTTATTATGATTAAGAGCCATCCTATTGATATGGAAGTAACGCGATTCCAGAGTTTGTCCGATGAGGAATTATGTCAGCAGATTTCCAATGGCTGCCGTGAGGCGGAGGATGAATTGGTCCTTCGATATGGTCAGCTGGTACGTGCTTGTGCCCGCCCTCTGTTCTTAGCAGGCGGTGATAGCGAGGACCTGATCCAGGAAGGTATGTTGGGCCTACTGACTGCCATCCGTGGCTTTGATTTCCGGCGGGACACAGCTTTTCGCACTTATGCTGAAATCTGTATCCGAAGCCGTCTGATTACTGCTGTCCGCGCCGCCCAAGGCGGCAAGCATTCCCCATTGAATCACAGCATCTCTTTTGAACCCCCTCTTTTTGACGGGACCAACGCGCAACTGTTTTCCATCGTGGAAAGCCCGGAGGACGTCATCATCGGCAGGGAGGAACTGAAAGAGCGGCTAGATGCTCTGAAGGGCCAGTTGTCTGAGCTTGAAGCCAATATTTTGCCGCTCTATTTAAACGGCCTCTCCTGTGGAGAGATTGCAAAGCAGGTAGACCGCTCCCAAAAGTCGGTAGACAACGCCATCCAACGCATTCGCCGCAAAATGGCGCGGTGATTTTATCCCCGGCGTATCCAGCGTGAGCTGATCGCATATTACAATCGCCCAAGCGAATTGATTTGGGCAACGAGTCAAAGAGAGGGAAAGTCCATGTACGAAGACAAGATCCTGGTATGTAAAGAGTGTGGCAACGAGTTCACCTTCACCGCTGGTGAGCAGGAGTTCTATGCCGAGCGCGGCTTCCAGAACGAGCCCCAGCGCTGCAAGGCCTGCCGTGATGCCCGCAAGAACGCTGCTCGCGGCCCCCGTGAGTATTTTACCGCGGTGTGCGCTGCCTGTGGTGGTGAGGCTAAGGTTCCTTTCGAGCCCAAGTCTGACCGTCCCGTTTACTGCAGCGACTGCTTCGCCAAGATGCGTGAGCAGCAGGGCTGATATCTGCCAAGAAAAAAGGGCGCCCAATCGGGCGTCCTTTTTCTTGCCCCATCAAAAACGCTCGGATCGCCACATCGGCGTCCGAGCGTTTTTGATGGACTTATTTGACTAGCATACTCATATCGTACAGGCCCGGAGCATCCACTGTGGCCATGAATTTTGCGGCTTCAAGAGCCCCTTTGGCAAAAATCTCACGGGAATGGGCGATATGACGGATCTCCATTACTTCATCGTGGCCGGCAAAAATGATCTCATGCTCTCCCACAATGGTGCCTCCACGTACAGCAGAGATGCCAATCTCCTTTTTATCCCGTGGTTGACGGACGGAGTGTCGGTCAAAGACGTATTCGGTTTCATGCCCACAGGCGGAGGCGGCAGCGTCCGCAATCATAAGGGCAGTTCCCGAAGGGGCATCTACCTTGCGGCGGTGGTGCCGCTCGATGATCTCGATATCATAGCTGTCTCCCAATACTGTGGAAGCCTTCTTGACCAACTCAAGCAGTACATTGATGCCAAGGGACATATTAGCCGAGCGGAAGATTGGAACTTCTAGAGCGGCCGCACCAATTTGAGCGACTTGCTCAGGAGTATATCCGGTGGTAGCCAAAATCATGGGAATTCGGGTATCCCTGGCAAAGGACAACAGACCATCCAGCGCGGCCGGAGAGGAAAAATCAATGACAGCATCCGCTTCTCCATGAAATTGGGCAGGGGAGGAGTACACCGGAAATTCTCGGTCACTGGCGCCTAGTACATCAAAGCCAGCGACGACCTGGACCTGGGGATCTGCCTCACAGAGAGAGGTCACCACCCGGCCCATATGACCATTACAGCCGGAAATGATTATCTTTAGCACGTGTGGACGCTCCTTACTTCAGCAGGCCCATCCGCTCCATCGAGGTGCGGAGTACGGCCAGATTCTTGTCAGAGATATCGCACAGAGGCAGCCGAAGTGAACCAGCCTCCATCCCCATTAGATTCATAGCCGCCTTGACGGGGATGGGATTGACCTCACAGAACAGGGCGTCGATTAGATCCATATATTCGATTTGGAGTTTAGCTGCGGATTCGAAGTCATTGTCCAGACACCAGTGGCTCATCTGTACCATGACCTCAGGGATGATGTTAGAGGCCACAGAGATGACGCCTTTGGCTCCCAGCGCCATCATAGGGACCACTTGGTCATCATTGCCGGACCAGATATAGAAGTCGTCAGGGCACAGATACCGGGTATGGGCCAGGAGGGAGAAATTGCCACTGGCCTCCTTGACACCGTTGATCTTGGGATTTTCGGACAGCACCTTATAGGTGTCGGCAGTAAAGGATACGCCGGTGCGGCTGGGAACATTATACAGGATGATGGGAAGGTCAGTCCGGTCGGAAATATACTCATAGTGCTTGATCAGACCGGTCTGGCTTGCCTTGTTATAATAGGGGGTGACGTGGAGCAGGGCATCTGCACCGGAATCCTGTGCGTGCTGGGACAGGTAGACGGCGGCAGAGGTGTCGTTGCTGCCGGAACCAGCGATGACCTTGACACGGTGATCTACCCGCTTGACACAAAATTCCACGGCAGCAATGTGCTCACGAATAGACATGGTAGCGGACTCACCAGTGGTGCCGCAGACACACACCGCATCCACGCCGGCGGCGATCTGGTCGTCGATCAGCTTTCCGAAGGCGTCGTAGTTGATGCTGCCGTTTTGGTCAAAGGGAGTGACCAGCGCGGGACAGGAACCGGTAAAAACAGGACTTCTCATAAACAATACACCCTTTCTTCAAATGCGGGAAGTAAGGAGGGTGACCTCCTGGCTCACATATGATCGATATAGCCCTCGGCGCACAGCAGCTCGGCCAACAGGACAGCGCCGCCTGCAGCACCCCGCAGGGTATTGTGGGACAGGCCCACGAATTTATAGTCATACTGTGTGTCCTCACGGAGCCGCCCCATGGAAACCGCCATTCCGCCTTCCAGCTCACGGTCCAGCTTGGCCTGGGGACGGTCTGGCTCCTCGAAGTAATGGATAAACTGCTTGGGCGCGGAGGGAAGCTCCAGCTCCTGGGCTCTGCCCTTGAAATTGGCCCAGTCTAACTTGATCTGCTCGATGGAGGGCTTTTCACCGGAAAACTTGATAAATACGGCGGCGGTGTGTCCGTCGGATACTGGGACGCGCAGACACTGGGCGGTGATGGAGGGGCCATCCGCCTTGACAAATTTATCGTTCTCGATGCGTCCCCAGATCTTCAACGGCTCCTGCTCGCTCTTTTCCTCCTCGCCACCGATATAAGGGATCAGGTTATCGACCATTTCGGGCCAACGTTCAAAGGTCTTGCCGGCGCCAGAGATGGCCTGATAGGTACAGACCAGGACCTTTTCCACACCGTACTTCAGCAGGGGGGTGATGGCGGGAGCATAAGACTGGATAGAGCAGTTGGACTTGACGGCGATAAAGCCGCGTTTGGTACCTAGGCGGCGGCGCTGTGCGGGGATGATCTCAATATGCTGAGGATTCATCTCGGGGACCACCATGGGCACGTCATCGGTCCAACGGTGGGCGGAGTTGTTGGAGACCACGGGACACTCGGCTTTGGCGTACCGCTCCTCCAAAGCGCGGATTTCATCCTTCTTCATATCAACAGCACAGAATACGAAGTCTACCAGACCGGCGATTTTCTCCACGTCGGCCTGAGCATCCATGACAACCAAGCCCTTGGCCTCTTCAGGAATGGGTTTCTCCATGGCCCAACGTCCGGAGACAGCCTGCTCATAGGTCTTTCCAGCAGAACGGGGGCTGGCTGCGATAACTGTAAGCTGGAACCAGGGATGACCCTCCATCAGTGTGATGAAACGCTGACCAACCATACCGGTTCCGCCAATGATACCTACTTTATACTTTTCCATGTAAAGCAACCTCCAAATCTCTCTTATATAAGGGTATGACAAAGTCTGAACATAGATGAGTCGACCAGGGGAAAGAAAAAAATAAATCAGCGGCTTTTCAAGCGGCTGATTTTGTACTATAATGTCGACTAAGAGCAAATTGCTCGACCGGCAAAATATTCACAAAAGCAGACAGCTCTCCATCAGCCTGACCCTGATGACAGTCGGCTGGCTGTTAACCAGACGACCAGAGCAAACTCTTGACCGGAAGAGCAGCTCTTCGGCGGCGTCCCCTTTGAACATGGATCAGCGGGAACCGGCTCCCTGGCCATGTCTACTGATGTAGCCGCACCTCTATCTTGCAGAATTTGACCCTATCCTATCACGTTTGAAGGTCGGTGTCAATAGTACAAAACCGCAGAAGTGGAGAAATGGAGCAGACCATGAGGAGAAATTGGATGCGGCTTGCCGCCGCTGTACTTGCAATAACCCTGGCAGTCCCCACCGGATGGGCCGTAAGAACCAACAGTGACGGTGAGGTTATGATCCGTGTAGGGCTGGCATCCTCGTACCAGTACATAGAAACGGGAGAACTGGAGGCCGCTCACCTCCAAAATAATACAGGGTATGGCGCCGGTTTCCGCTTCGGCTACTATGACGGGAATATGGATTTCGTTGAGCTGGGACGGACGGAGAAGGACATTGACCAGGTGGCGGTGCTTAAGACACAAAACCTCTACTATGGACGGGACGCCTCGTTGGGCAAGACTACCTACTCCTCCTCCATTACCAGCAATATCGCGGTGGGCTGCTATCATATTTTGATCGATAGCGGGTATGGAGACTACGAGGACGCACGGCGGGACGCGGAAGACTATGAGGATGGCTTCGTGGCCTGGATAGATGGAGAATACCAGGTTCGGGTGGGAGCCTATCTCTCAAAGGGCGAGGCGCTGGACGCAATCGATACCTTAGGGGAGGGGACCGTTGTAGGGACTACTTCCTACGGAATGAGTATTGTGGAAACAGGGACGGATCATATCCTGTTTCAATTTGACCAGGGAACAGGTGGTATCCTGGCGATCCTGCCAGACGTGACCGGAGCAGAGGATGTCAGGACTTGGTTCTCCAATTATAAATACCGAGGTGGCTTTCTTTATCAGCGCCTCAATGGAGGAAATATCTCGGTAGTCAATGTGGTGGAGCTGGAGGACTATGTAAAGGGTGTGGTCTGTTATGAGATGGGCCGCACCTGGCCCTTGGAGGCCCTGAAGGCCCAAGCCACCTGTGCCAGGACTTATGTTCTGAGGAACATGGGCCGGCACCAGAGCTACGGATTTGACGTATGTGGCAGTACGGAATGTCAGGCATACCATGGTTGCGGAGATGGACGTTCCAACTCCGGCCCCAGTGAGGTAAGCGACCAGGCGGTAGAGGAAACAGCGGGCCAGGTGGTTCTCTATAACGGAAAATTGGCAGAGACCGTATATTCCTCCAGCGCGGGCGGAGCCACAGAGGACGCAAAGAATGTCTGGGGGACGGATACAGTCAACACCCATCCCTACCTGAAGGGTGTGATAGATCCTTACGAATCCCTAGTAGACGACTTAAATCCCTATTCTCCCTGGACGGTTACCTATACCTCAGAGGAGCTGACCAGTAAACTTCAGAGCAACGGCTTTGGGGTTGGTACTTCCATCGATTACCTAGAACTGACCTACTCTGAGATGGGAAACGTCATTCGACTTCAGGTACACTGGAAAAATGGGAACAGCAACACGTTCAAGCCAAGTGCATCCTCTGGCGGCATAGATATGGGTATCCGAGGAAATTTTGGTGTTAAGTCGATCCGGTTTACAGTAAATGGAAAGATGGCCAGCCAGCCAGCCGGAAACGGATCTGGAAGCTATGCGGTCAATGGTTCCGGTACACTGAGTGGTACGGACGATGTATATGTGATTTCTGGTACCGGTTCGGTATCTGGAGCTGGAAGCGATCTGTATGTGATCTCCGGTTCTGGAAAGATTAGCTCGCTGTCGGAGGGGAATACCGGTGCCTCCGGGACCAATGTGGGAGGCGGCACAGTGACCGTCTCTGGAGATACTTATGTATTTGACGGAGCGGGCTGGGGGCACCAATTGGGAATGAGCCAATTTGGTGCCAACGCCATGGCCCGCGAAGGGTTTGACTATGACGAGATACTGAAATTTTATTTTCCTGGCGTCCAAGTGGGCACCTATTAAAAGAAGAGAAAGGCGTAAACTGTTTTGAAGACCTCTGATTTCAATTTTGAACTGCCAGAAGAGCTGATCGCTCAGACTCCTCTAGAGCGGCGTGATTCCTCCCGGCTGCTGACACTGGACAAGAACACAGGAGCAGTCGGACATCACCACTTTTATGATCTGCCGGACTTCCTGCGCCCCGGAGATTGCCTAGTCCTCAATGACTCCAGAGTGCTGCCCGCTCGTCTGATCGGGCACCGACCCACGGGAGGGACCTGTGAGGTATTGCTGCTGGTGGACCGGGGCGAGGGGTGCTGGGAATGCTTAGTCCGTCCAGGAAAAAAACTTAGGACAGGCGCCCAGATAATATTTGGACAAGGGCAGCTGACTGCAACGATTGAACGGGAGCTGGAGGACGGCAAGCGGCTGGTCCAGTTCCACTACCAGGGAATTTTTCTTGAAATATTAGAGGAATTGGGGAAAATGCCCCTGCCGCCCTATATCAAGGCCGAGCTGGAGAACCAGGAGCGTTATCAAACGGTCTATTCTAAAGTCGTAGGATCCGCCGCAGCGCCCACCGCCGGACTGCATTTTACTCCGGAACTGCTGGATAATATCCAGGAAATGGGTGTGAAGGTATGCTACGTTACGCTCCATGTCGGCCTTGGTACCTTTCGGCCTGTCAAAGCGGAGGACATCCGCGACCATGAGATGCATTCTGAGTTTTGCATGATATCTCAGGAAACCGCGGACATCATCAATGAAACCAAAAGAAATGGAGGCAGGGTGATTTGTGTGGGTACCACTTCCTGCCGCACCATTGAGAGCTTTGCGGCGGAGGACGGCACCATGACACAGCGGTCTGGATGGACAAATATCTTTATCTATCCTGGGTATCGCTTCAAGGTGTTGGACGCGCTGGTCACAAATTTTCACCTACCTCAGTCCACCCTTATCATGTTGGTATCCGCTCTGGCGGGCCGCGAACATGTACTGAACGCCTATCAAGAGGCGGTGAAAGAGAAATACCGCTTTTTTAGCTTCGGAGACGCCATGTTCATTTCTTAGAAAGCGCGTCATGGCTGATAGACTTGTCCAATATCGGTCAGGCTCTCGTGGTCGGCCTAGAGGGGGCGGTAATATCCGCTACAGAGCAGCTTCGAGCGATGGGATCGGAAGGAGTGTTCCAAAAAAATCAGAAATGTTTTGGATCCCGAAGCGTGACTCCAGCAGTTGGAGGCGCTAACCGGCGCGAAGGACCGGGACCCAAGACAGCCAGCTGCAGCCAGCGCGTAAGGCGGAATGAAGTCGCTGGTATCACACACTTTAAGGAGAAATCTATGTTTCAATTACTAAAAACCGAGGTGAAGGCCCGCCGGGGAGTATTTACCTGCCCCCATGGAACTGTGCAGACTCCTGTTTTTATGAATGTCGGCACCTGCGGAGCGATCAAAGGGGCGGTGTCCGCCCACGACCTGAAAGAAATCGGCTGTCAGATCGAGTTGTCTAATACCTATCATCTCCACCTGCGTCCGGGTGACGATGTAGTCCGACAGATGGGTGGACTCCACAAATTTATGGATTGGGATGGCCCCATGCTCACTGACAGCGGAGGATTCCAGGTGTTCTCTCTGTCCGGACTGCGGAAGATCACAGAGGAAGGCGTTACCTTCGCCTCCCACATTGATGGAAAGCGGATCTTTATGGGACCGGAGGAGTCCATGCGGATCCAATCCAATCTGGGCAGTGATATCGCCATGGCCTTTGATGAGTGTGTGGAAAACCCGGCGCCTTACGACTATGTCAAGGCCTCCTGCGAGCGGACAGCACGATGGCTGGATCGCTGTGCAGTGGAGCACAGAAAGCTCAATGAGGCGCCTGGCTGCGTCAATCCCGGCCAAATGCTATTTGGCATCAACCAGGGTGGGACCTATGCAGACCTGCGGAAATGGCACATGGATGAGATCGCCAAACTGGACTGTGACGGTTACGCCATCGGCGGTCTGGCTGTAGGGGAGCCCACACAGACCATGTATGATATTATCGAAGCGGTGGAGCCCCATATGCCGAAAGAGAAACCTAGGTATCTGATGGGAGTGGGAACCCCCTCCAATATCATTGAGGGAGTAGCCCGCGGCGTGGATTTTTTTGACTGTGTTATGCCGGCACGAAACGCCCGCCATGGAAAGCTGTATACCTGGGAGGGCACCATAAATATCAAAAATGAGAAGTACAAGCTGGATTCCCGTCCCATTGATC
The DNA here is from genome assembly GCF_037892565.1 of Flintibacter sp. HCN-6482. NCBI lineage: Bacteria > Bacillati > Bacillota > Clostridia > Eubacteriales > Flintibacter > Flintibacter sp. HCN-6482. The sequence goes on from NZ_JBBKBK010000002.1 coordinate 633,776, forward strand.
CCACCTGTAACTGCCCGGTCTGCCGCTCCTTTTCCCGAGCCTATCTCCGGCACCTGCTGACGGCCGGGGAGATGCTGGCTATGCGTCTGGCAGTGCTCCACAATCTCCATTTCTATAACGAATTGATGCTCCGCATCCGCGAGGCACTGGATCAGGGACGATTTGAGGCATTCCGACAGAAATTTTCTGGAAAGCTGGACAGACCCGCAGCAGACCCAGGAATGTAGTCCTCGAATTTGACAAAAGGACTTGCCAACAGGAAAAAAACCCGCTATAATAGCACTAATGCGTCTGACTGGAAACAGCTGACAACAACTTTGGAGGGAACGAATTTTGGAAACCTTAATACTGATGGCCTTAATGTTCGCAATGCTCTACTTCTTTATGATCCGCCCCGAGAACAAGCGGAAGAAGGAGGCTCAGAACCTCCGCAATTCGCTGACTGTCGGCGATGAGATTACTACCATCGGCGGTATCATCGGCACCATCTGTTCTGTGAAGGAGAATACCATCGTGATTGAGACCGGGGCTGATCGCGTCCGCATCGAGTTCACCAAGTGGGCTGTTTCCACTAAGAACTCCTCTGCCGCTGCTGCGGAGCAGAAGTAATCACAGAAAATAGACATACTATATGCCCTTCTCGCATAGGTTTTCGTGAAAACAGAAGACCGCGGGGAGGGCATTGTGTTATGAAAAAGAGGGAAAGACGGCAAGAGGAATCGGGCGAACAGTGGGTCAACAGTATGTGTGAACTGCTCAAGGGTGGGGTGCTCGCCGGTTTTTCGGCCGTGCTAGCACTTCTGCTGTGCGCCTTGCTCATTTCAACAGGAGTCCTGCGGGAACAGTGGGCTCAGGGAGCGGTACTAGCGGTCTGTGTCTTAGGCGGGGCTGTTGGCGGGATATACAGCATCAAAAGGATCCGCTCCAAATCTTTGCTAGTGGGGACAGGAGTAGGAGCAATCCTGTTCCTGCTTCTGCTGACGGCAGGCCTTCTGGCCTATGATACCGCATCGTTAGAGCAGGGGGGAGCTGGCATACTCTGCGCCTGCCTGTGTGGGGGAGCGATAGCCGGTATACTGGGAAGAAAGCCCAAGAAAAAGCGGAAAAGATGATTGAAATATCCGGTTCGCTATGCTACAATACCACTTGATAGCAGCGATATTGCCCAGCTTCAGTTTTCCACCAAAGGAACTGCCGGACTTGCGTCCAGAGAAAAACTGTGGTATAATTGTTGCACTAAGCGATTCAGGAGGAGATACCAATGAAGCATATCCAGACCCTCAACGGGGCCACTTTGAAGGCCAGTGCCGCCAAGGGCGGCTGCGGCGAGTGCCAGACTTCTTGCCAGTCTGCCTGCAAGACTTCCTGCACTGTTGCCAATCAGAAGTGCGAGAATAAGTAAGTTCTCAACATACCTGAAAAGGGTGGGCGTCAGCCTGCCCTTTTTCATGTCTATTTCTCCGTCCAAATGATATCGATAGGGAAATCGAGGAAGGAAGTTCGATATGGTACATACCTTTACGGCGCTCGGCCAGTATCTGGCCGCTGATGTGAACAGTGGCGCGGTCCACGTGTTGGATAAGTTGAGCTTTGACTTGCTCTCTTTGATTGAAGGGCCAATGGGAGAGAGGCTGCCCCAAAAACTGGCGGAGCAGTTGGACCAATATGATCCACAGGAGCTATCCGAGGCTTGGGAGGAGCTGAGAGGTCTTCAGGACCAGGGCCTTCTCTTTTCTGATGACGAATACATCGATCCGGAGGCCGCTATGGCCCTGCCCAAGTCGGCAGTGGTCAAGGCGCTTTGTCTCCATGTATCTCATGACTGTAACCTGCGGTGCAAATATTGTTTTGCCTCGACAGGCGACTTCGGCACTGGCCATCGGATGACCATGGACTTTGAAACGGCCAAAAGGGCCATCGACTGGGTCGTGGCAAAATCCGGAAAGCGTAGAAATATCGAGATTGATTTCTTTGGCGGGGAGCCTCTCATGGCGATGGATACGGTGAAGCGCACTGTGGAATACGCCCGTTCCCTGGAAAAAGAGCACAACAAGGTATTTCGCTTTACGATTACGACCAACGGTGTCCTGCTCAATGATGAGACGATAGAATATATCAACCGGGAGATGTCCAATGTTGTCCTGTCTCTGGACGGTCGTCAGCCTGTCAACGACCGGATGCGGCCTACTGTGAACGGGAAGGGGAGCTATGAGGTCATCGTTCCAAAATTCCAAAAATTGGTGGCCGGCCGTGGAACCAAGGATTACTATGTTCGTGGGACCTTTACACGGGATAACTTGGACTTTTCTCAGGATGTTCTCCACATGGGGGATCTGGGTTTCCGTCATGTATCGGTAGAGCCCGCCAGCGGACCGCTGGATGATCCTTTCGCCATTAAAGAGGAGGACTTGGAAAAGGTAGAAGCGGAATATGAGAAATTGGCCGGCCAGTTGATGGAGCGGCCAGACATCAACTTTTTCCATTTCAATGTAGATCTGGCCCAGGGGCCCTGCGTGATTAAGCGTCTGCGCGGCTGTGGCGCTGGCTGTGAGTATGTGGCCATTACGCCTGATGGAGATATCTATCCCTGCCACCAGTTCGTAGGGAAGGAGGAGTACCGTATGGGCAACGTGTTCGATGGCTCCTTTGATATGGATATCTCCGGAACCTTTGCACAGCAGAACATCTATACCCGCCCGGCCTGCCGGGAGTGCTGGGCCCGTTTCTATTGCAGCGGCGGCTGTTCCGCATCTAACCTGCTTGTCAATGGCGACATAACAAAATCGAATGATGTAGCCTGCCAGATGGAACGCAAGCGGCTGGAATGTGCCATCGCTCTGAACGCCATTGAAGCCGGTATGGGAAGCAAAAGAAATACGAATTGTAATAATACAGATTGTATTGAGTGCAGTCTAGGGGAATCTAAATGAATTTCAACATATAGTGCCGGCGGCGTGTTTTATGTACTGCATTTTGTGAAGTGAGGCGCCACTTTAGCGCCTCACTTCGTTTTTGGTTTTTAAATTTACATAACGCAATTTACATAAAACTGGAGCAGAAAAAATATTTCTTGAAAATATGACCGAAAACACTTGCGCGAAGCGGAAGAAGAGGCTATATTAAGAATATAGAAAATGGTGGGCCTTATTTTGAGCTTTCCATGTCTATTTTTTTCCCCCTTCTCATAAGGTTATCTTGAGGTGACAGCGATGGGAAAGAGGGAACGAAAAAAATGGGACTTGCCGTCGGAACAATGGGTCCCCTTGGCTATTTTATCAGGTTTCTTTTTATTGGGGGGACTTTGCGGTTCCATCTTTGCCAGTCTGGCAGACGGGCAGGGTGGACAGGAGCTGTGTGACTATCTGCGGGATTACCTGGGGCTGGTCAGAGATGGTGCCCTCTTTCATAACTTTTGGTCCGGCTTGTGGGAGGAGCTTCGGTACCTGCTTGCTGTTTTTTTGCTCGGCCTTACTGGGATCGGTGTGGTGGGTCTGCCGTTACTTTTTGGGGTGCGGGGTTTTTTCTTCGCTTTTTCTGTGGCCTGCTTCTGCCGTGTATTCGGATCTTCTGGCTTGCTGCCCGCCCTGTTTTTGTTTGGCTTGCCAGCGCTGTTGTGGGGACCGGCTCTTTTTCTCTCTGGCGTCCAAGGGCTGAATGGTTCGCGCAAGCTGCTTTTGCGTGGCCTTGGTGATGGGCGCGACGCACTACCCTTCGCGCCAGTCTATTGGGGAAAGCTGACAGTCAGCTTCATCCTGATCCTTTTGTGTGGCCTAGTAGAATACCATGTGATCCCAGTTCTTCTTCGGGCAGCTGCCCGTGTTGTGTTGTAAAATCATTGTAGGGGAGCATAGGAACGTGTCTGAGCTTTTGACAGTGTATGAGGACTATTTGAAAACTGAAAAACACGCCTCGGCAAACACGGTCAGTTCCTATGTCCGTGACGTTCATCAATTCGCTCAGTCTATGGAGGATAGCGGTGTGTCCTTGACTGAGGTGTTACCCAAAGATGTAGAGGGGTTCACCAAATCCTTGGTACGAAAAGGGAAGTCTCCCGCCACGGTAACCCGCTCTGTGGCGTCTATCAAATCTTTTTATAACTGTCTGATCGCCCTTGGGAAAGTGGACCGTAATCCGGCCAAGGGGGTGGCCCCGGCCAAGGTGGAGCGTAAACTGCCCCAAGTTCTGACTGGAAAGGAAGTCGAGCTGTTTTTAGAGCAGCCTGATTGTACAGATTTGAAGGGTTACCGGGACCGAGCTATGCTGGAGCTGTTGTATGCCACCGGCATCCGGGTCAGTGAGCTGATCGACCTGGATTTGGATGATCTCAATCTTCCGGGCGGGGTACTTAAATGCTACAGTAAGGGGAAGGAGCGAATCATTCCTCTGTACCAGACCGCCATTCGTGCACTGAGCGAATATGTACATAATGTCCGTCCCCAGTTGGTGGAGGATGTGGAAGAGACCGCCCTTTTTGTCAATATGAACGGGGAACGGATGAGCCGTCAGGGTTTCTGGAAACTCATCAAATATTACCAGGAGAAGGCTGGAATCCAAAAGGACATCACTCCACATACCCTGCGGCACTCTTTTGCGGCACACCTGCTAGAGAACGGCGCTGATTTGCGCTCCATCCAGGAGATGCTGGGCCACGCCGACATCTCATCCACTCAGATATATTCCAAACTGCTGAACCAAAAGCTCAAAGATGTCTATCTCAAAGCCCACCCTAGAGCGTGAAAGCCAGGAACTGTTTAGTTCCTGGCTTTTTTTTTCCTTTCCCCTTTGGGCTAGTTAATCTTGGCTATGCTCTTGTCCTATTTGGGTCTCAAGTCCTACATGGCCAATACCGACACAAACCATGAGCAAAACCTCCAGATGTGAGACTTGATGCTGTATCTACAAAACGCCTTGTAACCTTGTTTTATATCAAGCGTCTGGCGGAATCTAACTGATTGGTAAAAACTGTAAGGGAGTGTGGTTGGAGCCTTTCTAGAACCGTCTTGTGGCCGGGTAATCGCACGTCAAGCTGGCCCTTGGAGATGGACTATATATAACAAGGATAATAAATGAAATGAGCGTGCTCCGACTTTTATCGAAATTCGGAGCAAACAATATGGAGTTTGCTCCGAAGTGGGAAGATTCACATATTTTTAAAGAATGTCTGGACTTCTCCCAAGTCGGAAAAAACTGCGTGGCACAGTTTGCGGATCTCCTCATTAGGCTGAAACAGATCCGGGACCATTAGAGGAGTAGTTCCGGCGGCATGGGCGGCTCGGATACCATGAAAAGAATCTTCAATGACATAGGCGTCCGCCGGAGTGCATCTCAGTGCTTCGCAGGCTTTGAGAAAGATATCTGGGTAAGGTTTGCTTCGCTGGACCATATCGCCATCAATGATTTGGTCAAAATACTGGATAAAGCCTACCGTGGTCAGGTTCTGGTGAACGATATGGGAGACTGTGCTGGATGCAACGGCCAGCAAATACCCCTTGCCCTTTAGAAAAGGAAGGATCTGGTCGGCATAAGGTTTAGGAGGTGGGCCTTCCGTTTGCAGAATATGTCGGAAACGATGGGCAACCTCCTTGCGGATATCGTGAATTGGTAAACGATCTCCGTAATGCTCCTCGAAAATTCGCTCCGTCTCTACGGCGTTAATACCGACGCAAAGATGGCAGACCTCCGTTACATGAGGGATAGAATATTCCTCTGCGATCTGCTCCCATATGCGGATGGTAAGGGCCTCCGTATCGAACAGGACGCCATCCATATCAAAAATGACATACTTGTTTTGTGTCATAAATATCATCCCCCCAATATATCGCCCATATTGTAACACATTTCAAAAATAGTAACAACTCCTTTTTACTGTTTGGATTGCCTTCTCTAAACTGCTCTGGATATATCCATGGTGGAAAGAGGGCAACGTACTTCGGATAACGGAATGACAAAAACGACAAAATATAGTGGCCTATTTTATTTAATACATCAAAAGAATAGTTTTTTTATGTTGAAAATTTCCAAAATAAAACTCTATTAACTGGCGATTCCAACAAAGAAAAAACAAAAGTTCGTGGATACTTGCCCTGGATATGTCCAGCATCCTACAATAAAACCATCAGCACAATATAAGTAGCAGTCATATCTGAAGAATAAAAAATCTTACAAGTAAAGGAGCGAACTTAATATGAAACTGATTATTACCAACAGCTATGAGGAGTCCTGCAAATATGTAGCACAGGAAATGGTCTCTCTGGTCAATGCTAACCCCGTTGCCAAGTTGGGACTGGCCACTGGCGGCACCGCTGAGCAGGTATATCCCCACTTGGTCAAAGCCTATCAGGACGGCAAGGTAGACTTCTCCAATGTGACCACTGTAAACCTGGACGAGTATCTGGGGATGAGCCCTGACAATCCAGTCAGCTACCGCAAGTGCATGGACAACTGGTTCTTTGACCATGTGAACATTAAGAAGGAGAACACCTATGTGGCTAGTGGCTTGAATGACCCCCAGGCCGAGATTAAGACCTTCAACCAAAAGCTGTATGGCGACAAACTGCTGGACTTCCAGTTACTGGGCGTTGGCGTCAGCGGACATATAGGCTTCAATGAGCCCAGCGCTGTCCTCACTGCCGGCGTCCACATTGAGGAACTGGACGAGAGCACCATTCAGGCCAATTCCCGCTACTTCGACTCCCCCGCCGATGTGCCAACTAAGTCCATCACTATGGGCGTGGGCGATATTATGAAGGCCAGTAAGATTATCCTGATTGCCACTGGAGATAGTAAGCAACCCGTCATCTCTAAGCTCTTTGCCGATGACAGTGTCTCCTCTGACCTTCCCGTCTCCGTTTTGAAGCTACACAGGGACGCTACCATTGTCATCGACCGGGCGCTGGCCGACAAGTGTGGCATCAAGGGTTGATTTACCCGCTTATTTGAGTCAGAAGGAGTCAGGTGTATTATGGAAAAATATTATGCGGGCTGTGGGGGCCTATCTCAAGCGCGCCTTGCGGAATTGGAGCGGCGTCAAACCGTGGCATCTGCCTGTGAGCTGCCCCTCCTGCCCATCCGCCCGTTGGTCAAGGCCAAGGATCAGGTGTTCCACATCAAGTATCAGCCCATTTCAGACTTTTTGAAAGAGCAGAAGATTAACAACTATTTGCTGGTTACCGCCCCCGGTGCCTATCTGGCTACGCTAGACCAGCTGGAAGGCACCAACTATACCTGCATCTACGTAACCGACACCAAGGAGGACACTCTGTGCGCTATCCAGACGCTATATGACGGCACGGTAGCCCATCAGCAGAAGGACGCTTCTCTGCCTAAACATTTGGTACAGCAGACGGCGAGCCTAGCTGACAGGACCTTTGAAGCAGTGGTCGCCCTGGGCGGCGGCGTAGCCAGTGATGCGGGAAAGTATTTTGCCGAGAACATTATTCACGCCCCCCTGTACAGCGTGCCTACAGCTCTTTCCGTTAACGCCTCCTTTTGCTACAAGGCGGCCATCCGGATGAAGGACCCCTACAAGTCAGGGGCGTACAACGTGGTATATAAGTTCTACGGTCTGCCCCAGGCTATTTGTATTGACCTGGATGTTATTACCGGATCTAAGCTGCTCCAGCGGGCTCAGGCGGGTGGTGAGGATTCCGCAACCGCAGGCCGACAGTGGAACATGCTTCGGGAGCTGAATATTGCCGGTGCCGGAGATTTGCTATCTATCCTGACTGCCACCTTTGACTGGCGGATCAACAGCCTGGTAGCCCGGGGAATGTCTGTTCCCGACCCCATTGATCACCGGGAAACCACCATACTGGAGAAACCCTTCTCCCAGGACGTGTGTGAGGGTGCCAAGGAGTTGCTCTCCCTGTTGGCTGAGCACGCTGACGATATCCGTAATGGACGGAAAGCAGGCGCCATGTTCCTGGCCCGGGCCTATCACTGGATTGCCGAGCAGAGCTGGATCATGCAGCACACCATGTGGGAAAGTGCCAGTGAGCACGGTATGTTCGACCATTTCGAGAATGTGGCAGGTACTGAACTGACTCATGGACAGGTGGTTGCCCTTTCTGTGTACTTTATGTCTCTGCTCCAGGAGAACGAGCATGAGCGGGCGCTGTCCATGATTCAACGGCTGGGGCTGGACATCTCCCTGGCCGACCTGGCTATCAACCCCCGGACCAACTACAAAATCGCGCCCATCACCTTGTATGACTGTTTGGCCGACCTAAAGGCATATATCGACGAGATTGCCTATCGGTACACCATCATCAGCGCCAAGCCTATTACTAAGGATTGGGTCCTGACCGCACTGGACAAGTACTATACGGACATCTATGGTACATTGGAGGAGCAGTGTCAGATCCCGGCCTCAGGGGCCGATGCACAGGTCTGCGCTGGTGAGAAGGCCCGGCTGGATAAAATTATCCAGCGGGTGCGAGCTGGCAGGGCCGATCACCAAGCTGCTATGGAGCAGGCCGCTAAGGCGGAGCAGGCCGCCCGGACTGTCCGGAAAGCAGAGTTGGATTTGCCGGAGTTGACTACCCAGCGGTATATGGCTCTGTGCCAGGAGATTTGCCAGGCCAAGGCGGACGCCTACGCCGACTATCTGCGTAACAGACACCAGGTGGAGTTGGCCGCCCAATATGATTCCTGCCAGTGAAAACAAAAATATAGGATGTAAAAGGAGGAAACAACATGGATTTCATCGTAAGTATCGCCCAGGGTATAACAGGCTTTTTTTCAGCCGCTGGTGAATCTTTTATGGGGACTGCTGCCAGTATCGTCCCTTTAGCCCTGATCGCCCTGACAGTGCTGAATGCCATCGTGGCCCTCATTGGTGAGGACCGGTTCGACTCCGCCTCCCGTAAGCTGACCAAAAATTTCTTCGCCCGCTATACCCTCTTACCCTACTTGGCAAACTTTATGGTGGGTAGCCCTGCATCCTTTACCTTCGGCAAATATCTGCCCGAGAAGTACAAGCCCGGCTATCAGGAGGTCTGTACCCGCACCAACATGGCACCCATGATGTGCCTGTTCCCCCACGTTAATCCCGGTGAGCTGTTCGTCTGGCTGGGCATCTTTAACGGCGTGGTCACCATCGCTGGCGAGCGGGCTGGCGCCACCCTTGCTGTAGCTACCTTCGCCCTAGCCTTCTGCACCTCCAGTTTCATCGGACTTGTGGTAGAGAAAATGACTATGTTCCTTGCCAAGCGCCAGGGCGTGGATTTCAATCAAATTGAAAAGAACAAAGCCGAAAAGGTTTATACAGAAGATATGACCTGATTTGACGCTGACTGTAAGTGAAAGGAGAAAGACTCTTATGAGCATCGCTATTGTATCCAAGGGCAGCGGCGGTTTTGGCACCCCGCTGGAAATCTCCGTCGAAGGGGAGCGCAACAAGATTGTCTCTATGACCGGGACGGGCATCCATCCCGTGGCTAAGAAGATCGCCGAGATCACCGGCGGTGAGGCGGTGGACGGTTTCCGCAAGGTCATCCCCGATAAGGAAACCGCCTGCGTCATCGTCAACTGCGGAGGTACTCTCCGCCTTGGTATGTTTCCCAAGAAAGGGCTGAAGACAATCAACGTCAACCCTGCTGGTCCCAGTGGTCCTTTTGCCGCCTTTGTCAAGGCCGGTATCTATGTCTCTGGCGTGACGCCGAGAAATATTGAATCGAAAGAGGGGTAATATTTATGAACGCGATTGGAAATCTGGCGATTACGATTTCTTCTGCCATCGGCAAATTCGTCATGATCATCTTTGAGTCTGCCAAGCGCTCATTCAAAATCGTTTTGTCCACCATCATTCCCTTTATGATCCTCATTGCCACCGTGTCTACCCTCATCTTGACCACCGGTCTGGGCAATATCATCGCCAACGGCCTGAGCGGTCTTGCCAGTTCCAGCATCGGTCTGCTCATTATGTCGCTGATTATCACGTTCCCCCTGATTTCCCCCATAATCGGTCCAGGTGCCGTCATCGCCTCCATCATTGGCACCCTCATCGGCGGCCTGATTGCCACCGGCGATATCCCACTGGCCATGGCACTGCCTGCTGTGTTCGCCATTCACCAGCCTTGTGGTTCCGACTTTATCCCTGTGGGAATGTCCCTTACTGAAGCCGAACCAGAAACCGTTGAGATTGCCGTACCTGCTTGCCTTTACAGCAAATTCATTATCGCCCCTGTGGAGGTCGGTCTGGCAATCGTCATCGGTATGTTCCTGTTCTGATTGCGGAGGAGCTTCCATGGAAAATATTTGTGAGACTAGGATTACCGGCATGGGCCAGGGTGCGCTTGATTTTGTGGAGGACCATATCCTAATCCTCTTCGGCAATCAGGCCGGCAACGGTCTGGAGGAGTACAGTGTCCAGATTACCATGCCCCAGGTGAACCGGGACGTTGCCCCCGGAGATATCCTGGACTTCGGCGGACATACCTACCAGGTAACCGCCATCGGACATAAGGCTATGGAAACCTTTAGGCTTCTGGGACACTGCACCCTGCACTTTGATGGAAAGAAGGCCCCGGTTCTTCCTGGCGTGATTCATGTGGAGGAGAAACCCCTGCCCGAGGTCCGGGTAGGAGACACCATCCGGTTCTACTGCTGAATAGGGAGAGATACGTATGAGAAAAGAGCTGGCTTTTCTTGCCATTGCCCTAATTCTGATGATATTTTTAGCGCGGATGCTGGCCGTGCCTCAGCAAATCCGGCTAAACAAGGAGCTAGTCCAGTTGAAAGTGCGGGGGCCGGCGAGCAGTGTCGCCATCGCCAAGTCTCTGGCGGGGGTGCGGGTGGCCGTGCTCATCGCTAAAAAGGATGGCACCATCCTAGAGGCCTACCGGGTAAAAGGGTGGTCTATTGCCTCCGGCTACGCACTGGACGCCGGGTTTCAATATCGGGACTGCTATGAGGCAAAGCGGGTACTGGAAAGTAAGGGAAAGCTGACCACACAGGAGCGTGCGTATCTCTCCGCTGCAGATTATCTGGTTAAAGGCCTGGATAACGATTAAAAAGGCCTATCATAGAGAACCATCTCCCTGTGATAGGCCAACTTAATTCTATCCACGGCGTACTGAAGTAACAGAAAATTTATTGTATCGTGAGACTACAAAGCTATTAGTATATTCAAAGGTGTGCCCATCCTGGAGCCGGGAGGAGCGCTCTAACTGCAACAACGGTTCATTATTAGGAACCTCGAGGAGTTCGGCGATTTCCGCCTCAGGCAGGACCGCCTCAATGGTAACACTGCTTGAACCAATAGACAGGCCCTTAATCTGCTCGATATACCGGTAGATCGACCGGGTCACGTCGGTCTTCGTGATGTTGGAGACAGCAAAATCAGTGAAGTAAGAGTATTCCAGTATCACGGGTATCCCGGCGTGCTTCCGCAGCCGAAGGAAGAAGTGGATGATCGTTCCCATAGGGCAGTCCAGCTTTGTCGCCATATACTCGTTGGCGGGGACAATCGCCTGGTCTAACAGCTCCGTGTCGGGCTGAACGCCTAGTTCTCTGGCCGCCTCGTTGAAGCTGGAAATACGGTTGAGGTTGGTACTGCGGAAATTGTTTGCGATAAAGGTCCCCTGCCGCTTTACTCGATAGAGGTAGCCGTCCAGTAACAGGTCGTCGATGGCGTGCTGGATGGTGGGCCGTGAAAAGTTGAGGTGGGACATCAGCTCCCGCTCAGACGGCAATTTTGTTCCGATTGGTGAAGAGAGGATAATATTCATGATGTACTCTCTCGCCTGAAAATTTTTCTTTGTTGTTTTGTCCATAATGGCCTCCGTGTATTTAAATATAGAAGAAATATATAATTAGTTTAACATACAAATCATCAAAAAGCAAAAGAGGTGCGGATCCATGAATTTGATTACCATTGAGAACGGGGCCTTGATTGCTCAGATTGCCCAACATGGGGCCGAACTAAAGCGGCTGTACAGCAAAAAGACCAGTCGGGAGTATTTGTGGAACGGGAATGGGAGCTGGAAGCGTAGCTCACCGGTTCTTTTCCCAAACATTGGCGGTTTGGCCGGTGAGGTCTATGTACATGGAGGGGTAAAGTACCCAGCCCCCGCCCACGGCTTTGCCCGGGACATGGACTTTGAGTTGCTGGACAGGAAAGATGAGTCCGCCGCCTTTGCCCTGCGAGACAGTGAGGAGAGCTGGAGATATTTCCCCTTCCACTTTGTCTTAGAAATCAGCTATCAACTGGAAAAAAATGGAATTCATGTCACTTGGAACATAAAAAATCTGGATAATAAAACCATGTATTTTTCCATCGGTGCCCATCCGGGTTTCCGGTTGCTACCCGGTACCAGCTTGAGCGACTACCAGTTAGTATTTGACAAACCTATTTTGGTGGAAACACGCCGGGTAAAGGGACGTTACCTTACGGAGGAGAAGGAACTTGTAGCCCCGAAAGGTACAGTGCTTCCCCTCTCGCCCAAATTGATGGAGCGGGATGCACTCATCCTGGAAGACACGGGCCTTACTCGTGTCGCACTACAGTGTGAGAAGAAGAACTATGCCCTGTGGGTCGATTTCCCGGATTTCCCGGTAGTGGCCGTCTGGACCGACCCCCATACCGTGGAACAGGCTGAATTCCTCTGCCTGGAGCCCTGGTGCGGCATCAACGCGTTGTGTGGGGAGAAACCGGGAGAGATCGACCAAAAGGCACGGGTGACTGCCTTAGACGCCGGCGGGCTGTTCCAGCGCAGTTATCGAATCGGCGTATCCGAGTAACGCAGAATTCATAGACCATTGGAGTGATCAAGATGAGATATCCCGGTATAGCAACATCGAGAGGATTGGTGGAGGGAACGGCCTTCCTTTATGCGCCCTATGTGCCAAATGTGGTCCAGGTTTCAAAGGGAGAGCCGCAAGATGAGATGGAGCGATATCAGGCGGCCCACCGTGCGGCTCGTACAGAGCTGGAACAGCTCTGTACGAACATGACGGCCCGAGATCCGGAGCGGGCAAAGATATTCCAAGCTCACATGGGCATTCTGGATGACATCGTGATGACGGAGGAGATTGAAATGCTGATCCGCTCTGAGGACTGTGGAGCCTCCTGGGCGGTGGACCAAGTGTATTCCCAGTATGCTGAGGTCCTGCGCATGTCACCCAACTCCATCATTTCCGAACGGGCTGCGGACATGGCGGACGTGCGCCTGCGGTTGTTGCGCTGTCTGGAGGGCCGGACGGATAAAGGTCTGGCTGGACTGTTAGAACCCGTGGTACTGTTTGCCCATGATTTGCTTCCATCCGACACTGCCGCACTAGACCCCTCCCAGGTCCTGGCCATCGTTACAGAGGTAGGCGGTATCACCTCCCATAGTTCTATCATTGCTCGCAGTTATGGCATCCCTGCCCTAGCTGGTGTGACTGATATCTGCCAGATTGTGAAAGACGGTCAGCTGGTGCTGGTCGACACGCTGGAGGGAGCACTGATTGTCCAACCCTCTAAGAATGAGCTGTCCAACTTCCGGGCCAAACAGGTTGAGTTCCATGCCGCACGGGAACGGGAGGAAACCTACCGGAAGGTACAGCCGACCCTACTCAATGGTGAGCGGGTTCAGGTGATGGTCAATGTGGGTGCGGTTGATGACAAGGAATTGCAGTGTGCTGCCTTTGTAGATGGTGTTGGCTTGTTCCGAACGGAGTTTCTCTACATGGACCGACAGGAGATTCCAGACGAGGAGGAACAATATCGTTATTATCGCCGAGTCTTTGAGGTGTTCGCCCCCGCACCAGTGACTGTACGTACTCTGGACATCGGTGGCGACAAAGAGGCTCCCTGCCTGGATCTGCCAAAGGAATTGAATCCGTTCTTAGGCAACCGGGCTGTGCGGCTGTGCTTTGACCACCCGGATATGTTCCTGACCCAACTTCGGGCCATCCTGCGGGCCTCGGCCCACGGAAGGTTGAAGTTGATGTTCCCCATGGTAGGAGGCATTGAGGACATCCGCCAGGCGAAGGCTCTGCTTGAACGGGCCAAGGAGCAGCTCCAGTCTAGGGGAGAGCAGTGGGACCAGAAGATGTCGGTAGGTGTGATGATTGAGATACCCTCGCTGGCTCTTCTGGCTGACCAAGTCGCAAAAGAGGTAGACTTTGCCAGCATCGGAACCAATGATCTGACCCAGTATACGCTGGCGGTGGACCGCGTGAACCCCGTGGTCAGTCAGTATTACCGCCCTTTCCATCCAGCGCTGATGCGGCTGCTGAGATTTGCAATCCAGGCCTTCAACGATGCCGGGAAGCAGATTTCCGTATGCGGTGAAATGGGCAGTGACCCACTGGCAGTGACTGCCTTGCTGGGCATGGGGCTCAGGACCCTGTCTGTGGGTGCGTCCTCCGTGGCGATGGTGAAGGAGCTGGTGTGCAACCTAGACCTGTGGCAGGCGGAGCAGTGTGCACGGGATATCTGTGTCTTGACCACAGAGGCAGAAGTAAAAGAACGACTAGAGAGATTGAAAAGCAAGCCTTGAAAGGAGAAAGTATCATGTATGAAAAGGAAACTACCATCCGGAATGAAACCGGGTTACACGCCCGCCCTGCTTCGGAATTTGTTAAGTGTGCCTTACAATATGCTTCCCGCCTGACCATCCAGCGGACAGTAGGCGAGCCGCCCAAGATGAACAACGCCAAGTCCATAGTCACACTTCTGACACAGGGACTTGCCTGTGGCGAGCGTGTACAGATTTGCGGTGATGGTCCGGATGAACAGGAGGCTGTGGATACCCTGGTAGCCCTCATTGATAGCGGATTTGGTGAATAACTCCTCTCGTCCAAAGATAAAAAACTTGAATCCCACTGTCTGAACAATAGGAACTCCCAAGTATAGCTGGGGGGTCCTAGTCTAACTGGTTTATATTATAGTTTGGAGGGAGGATCCTGCTGTGTATAAATCTGAGAGTACGATAGGGTTGACAGACCGCATGGCGTCCTGTGCAGTGCGCACCCTGCTGCGTGAGGTCTCTTTTTTATGGTGGTAATACCTGATTACTAGCTGAAATTGTAATGCGTACCACACATAGATATTTGTAAACTGACACAGTATAACAGAAAAAATCATAGCAGGGAAAGCGAAACTGCTAGACACATCTTTGGAGCCTCCAGCAAAAATTATGACCGACTTTCAATCTGCGAAAAGGGCCAGACGCAGACCTGGGAATGGATATATCAAGTAGTAGATTTACGAATACCGCTGGTGCGGACAGTGTACGATGAGGTGGTCGGATAGCACCACACAAATCCGTACTGTCTTCAGCAAGATTGAAAAAGAATGTTAAGAAAAGTTGACGAAGCTGATTGCAGAGAGGATGCAGATGTTTGGGCGGTTTACAGATAGCATCAGCGGCTTCCGAAGCCATAAATACCCCCTGCTTGGGATGTCCAATACAATAAAAAGGAGCTTTTTCCACTCTATTGACATCAATTTTTTCCTGTGCTATGATAGGCGCGATATGAAAGAAACGGAGGCGGGAAAATGCGCAATCTCTCTTGCTGAATATGGTATGACAACTTTGGGCCACCTCTGTGGCCCTGGTCTGTCGTACCCGGCGTAAGAGGGATTCGTACCTGCTTTCGGTCAAACAGGAGGAATGACATCGGAATTTCCGGCTGTCTTTCTGTCGTTGTCTGCCGCGAGAGGAATACCCTCTTGCGGCTTTTACTTTTGATACGACAGGAGGAATGTCTTATGTCACAAATCATGATACAAGACCTTGGATTTACCTACGAGGGCGACTATACGCCGGTATTTGAAGGGTTGGACCTGCAGCTAGACACCAACTGGAGACTGGGGCTGGTAGGCCGCAACGGCAGGGGCAAGACCACGCTGCTTCGCCTGTTAGAGGGAGAATTGGAGGGCGTGGGCCAGATCATTCTCCCTGGACGATGCCGCCGCTATCCAAAACCGGTGCTCCACATGGACCTTCCTACCCGGCAGGTCTTGTTAGATGGGATGGAGGATGTGGACGAGTGGCGGTTAATCAGGGAGTTTTCACGCCTTGGACTGGGGGAAGATCTACTGGACCGGCCGTTTCACAGTCTAAGCGGGGGAGAACAGACACGAGCCGCTCTGGCCGCCATTTTCCTTGACGAGGACAGCTATCCCATGCTGGACGAGCCCACCAACCATTTAGATGTCCAGGGAAGGGAACTGGTAGCCGCTTATCTGAAAAATACGCGCCGGGGTTTTTTGCTGGTTTCCCACGACCGAGCTTTCCTGGATCACTGTATCGACCATGTGCTGGCGCTGAACCAGACAGGCCCGGAACTGATGCGTGGAGATTTTTCTACCTGGTTTCAGGAAAAAGAGGCCCGGGACAGGGGAGAGCAGGAGCGAAATGAGAAGCTGAAAGGGGATATCCGGCGACTGGAACAGGCAGCCCGCCGGGCATCCGATTGGTCGGAGCGGACGGAACAGAGCAAATTTAACAGTAAGAATTCAGGACTGCGGGTAGACCGTGGATTTATCGGCCATAAATCAGCTAAAATGATGAAGCGGGCCAAAACCCTTGAGGCCAGGCAGCGGAGCGCCATCCAGGAAAAGTCTGCCCTGCTCCGGGATGTAGAGTGTGCGGACAGCTTGAAGCTAACACCGCTGGACTATCACAGTGAGCGAATCCTGGAGCTGCGCAATTTTGCGGTTTGTTATGAGGAAAGTCCTGCTTGCAAGGGAGTTAGCTTTACACTAAAACGTGGTGATCGGATATGTTTGGATGGGGGAAACGGAAGCGGAAAGACGAGTCTGCTCAGGGCTGTCCTGGGGGAGAATCTGTCCCATATCGGAACACTCTGGCGGGCGTCTGGATTGAAGATATCCTATGTCTCCCAAAAAACGGACCATCTGAAGGGCAGCCCTTTAGAATGGGCGGAAAGACAGGGGATAGATCTGACGAGGTTTTTCACTGTCTTACGAAAATTGGATTTCTCCCGTGCTCTGTTTGAACGGGATATGTCCGGATACAGCGAGGGTCAAAAGAAAAAGGTGTTATTGGCGGTCAGCCTGTGTCAAAGCGCCCACCTCTATATCTGGGACGAGCCGCTGAACTATATCGACCTGTTTTCCCGCATTCAAATCGAGGACCTGCTTCTGGACTTTCAGCCTACCTTGCTTTTTGTAGAGCACGACCAGATGTTCCGGCAGAAGATCGCCACCAACACAGTCAAGCTCAGGAGTGATTGTTGAATAGACAGTAAAAATAGAGTAAAGCAGGAGGACGGGCGACTGCTAACGGATATCCTGCGACCTGAGTATTCTATCGGTCAATACAATCGTCTTGATACTCTGAATTGTATTATTTGAATATAATTTTGACAGTATAATAAAATTGTTTGTAAAAAATAATATATTTTTTGAATTGACAGACGGAATGACCAGTGCTACCATAAAAATAACCAATATACATTTTGAGGAAAGGAGCCACGCTTTTATGAAGCAGTTTGCAGCTTACTTCTTTAGCTACTTTTACTTTTTTGGCTTTCGTGCAAAAAAGGTAAAAGTGTTTTTTGCTGCAAACAGACGGCTCCCCTCCGCAATTTAGGTGGAGTGTTGGAACATTGAATGACCTGCGGTGAACAAACGCTTCACCGCAGGTCATTTTTTATGACCCGGTGGAGAGCGCAGAGGAAAGGAAGGAAGCGCATCATGGTTATCATCATTAAGCAGAACGCAAAGGAAGAGCGAATCCGGGATCTGATTCAGTGGATCGAGGCCCAGGACCTCCGAACCCATGTTTCTACCGGGGACTACTCGACAATTATCGGTGTGATTGGAGATACCAGCAAGCTAGACGAGGGCTTGGTCAGTGGGCTGGATATTGTAGAGGGAGTCAAGCGTGTGTCGGAACCCTTCAAAAGCGCCAACCGGAAATTCCATCCCCTGGACTCCATTATCCAAGTAGGCCAGGAGCACGTCAAGGTGGGGCACGGCAACTTTGTTATGATCGCCGGCCCTTGCTCGGTGGAGAGCGAGGAGCAAATCATTTCCGTGGCTAAAAGCGTCAAGGCCGCTGGGGCCACCATGCTCCGGGGTGGAGCCTTCAAACCCCGGACCTCTCCCTATGATTTCCAGGGATTGAAGGCGGATGGCATCGAATTGCTGTTGGAAGCGAAGAGGGAGACTGGATTGCCTATTGTCACCGAGATCATGAACGCCAACCACCTGCCGTTGTTCGAGGACGTGGACGTGATTCAGGTTGGTGCTCGGAATATGCAGAATTTCGAGCTACTCAAGGAACTGGGAAAGACCCAGAAGCCGATCCTCATCAAACGCGGTCTGGCCAATACCATCAAGGAGCTACTGATGAGCGCAGAATATATTATGGCTAGCGGCAACGAAAACATCATTCTTTGTGAGCGGGGGATTCGGACCTTCGAAACAGCGACCCGGAACACACTGGATCTGTCCGCCGTGACCGTGCTCCATGAGCTGACCCACCTGCCTGTCATCGTGGATCCCAGCCACGCAACTGGTGTGGCCCGCTATGTCAAACCCATGGCTATGGCGGCGGCGGCCTGCGGGGCGGATGGCCTGATCATCGAGGTCCACAATGACCCTCCACGCGCTCTATGCGACGGGGCCCAGTCCCTTCGTCCAGAGCAGTTTGAGGATGTGGTCAAGGCCGTCTATGCCATTCGGGCGGCGGCCCAGGAGGTCTGACTATGAAAACATTGGCCGTCAATACCTCCCGGCCCTATGAGATCAAGATTGGGCGGGGATCTCTGGACCAGGCTGGTGTACTGTGCCGTCAGGCGATCCCCAACGCCCGGAAGCTGACAATCGTCACCGACAGCAGAGTTCTGCCCCTGTATTTGGCGCGGACGGCAGACAGCCTGGAGCAGATGGGCTTTCAGATTCAATGCCTTACCATCCCTGCTGGGGAGGCGTCAAAAAGCGCGGAGCAGCTTGTTATCCTTTGGGAAAAGATGATGGCCTTTGGTATGACCCGCACGGATGCTGTGGTAGCTCTTGGGGGCGGCGTAGTGGGGGACTTGGCGGGCTTTGCGGCAGCCACCCTGTTACGCGGGGTAGATTATGTCCAGATCCCTACCACCCTGCTGTCCCAGGTCGATTCCTCCGTAGGCGGAAAAGTGGCCATTGATCTGCGGGCTGGCAAGAATCTAGCAGGAGCCTTCTGGCAGCCCAGCCTGGTAATCATCGATCCAGGCTGCCTGGATACCCTGCCTGACAGGACCTTCTCCGACGGCATGGCCGAGGTCATCAAATACGGCTGTATCTTGGACCGGAAGTTGTTTGAACTCCTGAATCGGTGCGGGAGCCGGGTGAGAGTGATGGAGCGCATTGTAGATGTAGTCTATACCTGCTGCGACTTGAAGCGCCGGGTGGTTGTAGAGGACGAGCGGGACACCGGCTTGCGCCAGCTACTGAACTTTGGACACACTGTCGGCCATGCCTTTGAGCTGGCCGGACATTATGAAACCTGGACTCACGGGCAGGGAGTGGCCGCTGGCATGAACTGGGCCGCCCAACTTGGCGTAGAGCTGGGCGTCACGCCACCGGAAACGGTGGAGTGCATTCAGGAGCTTCTGAAAAAATTTGACTTACCCTTGGACATTCCCTGCCCCTGGGAGACTATGACAGAGGCGGTAGGACTAGATAAGAAGAACGCCGGGGACCACATATCCCTCATCGTCCTGGAAAAGCTGGGGCAGGCGGTACACCGAAAGATGGCTCGGGATGAGCTGCTGGGACTGCTGAAGTGTATGTACGGGAGATGAGCTTATGGATGTGACCATTGTTCCAAACAAACTACAGGGCAGGGTAACTCCGCCACCCAGTAAGAGTCAGACACACCGGGTCATTCTGGCCGCTGCCCTGGCCAGGGGCAGGAGCAGGCTGGAGAATGTGGCCATTTCCCAGGATATCCTCGCTACCCTGAGTTGTATCGGTGCCCTGGGGGCACATTGGGAGCGGAAGGGGGAGCGGACCTTAGAGGTGACCGGTATGGGGGGGATCTTCCAGCCGGGAAAGGAGTTGCCACACTTTGACTGTGGAGAGTCGGGCTCTACCTTGCGCTTTCTCATCCCGATTGCCTTGGCGGTAGCAGGAGGCGGGATATTTACCGGCCGGGGCCGGCTGATGGAGCGGCCCCAGGAGCCTTACATCCACCTGTTCCGTGAAAAGGGGATCTCCTGGAACAGGGAGGGGGATACATTGACAGTCCTTGGACAACTGAAGGCAGGGGACTACGAGCTACCCGGAAATGTGTCCAGCCAATTTTTTACAGGTCTTCTCTATGCTCTACCTCTGGTGTCAGGGATATCACGCATTGTACCTACTACCCACATAGAGGGCCGGGATTACCTCGCCATGACTTTGGATACCCTGGCAGGCGCAGGGGTAACAGTGACCGAGCTTCACAATACTATAAAGTATTTTCACATCACAGGAAAGACTGCTTACAAGGCGATGGATTATACTGTGGAATCCGATTGGTCCCAGGCAGCCTTTTGGTACGCCGCCAATTTTCTGGGTGGACAGATTACGATTCAGGGGTTGAACCCCACCTCCGCCCAGGGAGACAAGGCTGTGGCCTCCTTCTACTGGAAACTGGCGCGGCCAGGTGATGTGGATTTGGACGTGTCCCAGTACCCTGATCTTGTACCCCCTCTGGCCGCAATGGCCGCGGTACGGAAAGGGACCTGCCGCTTTAATAACGCTGGGCGGCTTAGAATGAAGGAGAGTGACCGCCTCAATTCAGTAACGGCAGCTCTGATTGCTTTAGGAGCGGATATTAGGGAAGGGGAGGACAGCCTTACCATCCGGGGCCGGGACAGCCTGATGGGAGGCGAAATGGTTGACAGCCAAAACGATCACCGCATTGCAATGATGGCCGCTGTGTCCGCCCAGACTTGCCAGAAGCCAGTAACTATCTTAGGTGCGGAGTGCGTAAACAAGTCCTACCCCAATTTCTGGGAGCATTTTCAAGTGTTAGGAGGGAATATACATGGCCTCGTACTTCGGTAAGCATATCCATATCTCTATCTTTGGGCAGTCCCATTCCCAGGTGATCGGCGTGACAGTGGATGGACTGCCAGCCGGCGAGAGCGTGGATCTGGAGGGACTCCAACGCTTTCTCCATCGTCGCGCCCCTGGATGGGACACTACCGCTACCGCTCGAAAGGAGGGAGATATCCCTCGTATTCTGTGTGGTTTGCTGGAGGGAGAGACCTGTGGAGCGCCTCTGACCGCTATCATCGAGAACACCAATATTCGGTCCCAGGATTACAATGACCTATGCGATAAGCCGCGCCCCGCACATGCAGACTTTACTGCCCAGATCAAATATGGTGGCCATCAGGATGTGCGGGGCGGCGGACACTTTTCTGGGCGGCTCACAGCCCCCCTTTGTATCGCCGGCGGCATCTGCGCCCAGCTCCTGTCCCGACGCGGGATTGCCATTGGGGCCCATATTCGTTTTATCGCACAGATAGAAGATAAGCCATTTGACCCACTGGGAGAACAGACAGAAGTGCTGCGGCGGGTTCAGGCGGCCTCATTCCCAGTCCTAGACCCCAATGTGGAGGAGCCGATGCGTGCGGTCATCCTCCAGGCGCAGAGGGAAGGGGACTCGGTAGGGGGTGTTGTAGAGTGCATGGTCACCGGGCTGCCGGCCGGGGTAGGCTCTCCCATGTTTCAGGGCCTGGAGAGCCAACTGGCCGCGGCCCTGTTCGCCATCCCGGCTGTAAAGGGCGTGGAGTTTGGCACCGGCTTTCAGTCCGCCAACCTGCGGGGATCAGAGAACAACGACCCATTTATTTTGGAGGATGGGGCTATCCGGACTGAAACAAATCATGCCGGTGGAATACTGGGTGGGATATCAAATGGGATGCCTATCCTGTTCCGAGTTGCCTTTAAACCTACCCCCTCTATCGCCCAGTCTCAGCGTACGGTCCGCCTTTCTACCCACACAGAGGAGGAGCTTCACATCACCGGCCGCCATGACCCTTGTATCGTACCCCGGGCGGTGCCAGTGGTAGAGGCTGTCGCTGCCGCCGTCGTACTGGACGCCCTGCTGAATCAAAATACCGACCATATCTAGGATAAAAATTTAGGAGGAGATTTCCCATGGAGCACAATCTGAATGACTTAAGGGAGCGAATTGACCACATTGACAGCCAACTGGTAGACCTGCTGAAACAGCGGATGGCTGTCTCCAGAGATGTAGCTC
The DNA here is from genome assembly GCF_037892565.1 of Flintibacter sp. HCN-6482. NCBI lineage: Bacteria > Bacillati > Bacillota > Clostridia > Eubacteriales > Flintibacter > Flintibacter sp. HCN-6482. The sequence goes on from NZ_JBBKBK010000002.1 coordinate 655,975, forward strand.
TATACAAAAGGAAAAACGGACTGCCCACCTTAGATGCCGGCAGAGAACGGGTGCTGCTGGCCAAGGTAGGGGCGGAGGCTGGTGAGGAGCTGGCCGATTACACAGAGTCTGTATTTCGTGCCATCCTGGCGGTGGGCCGCTCCTATCAGAACCAGTGTGGCGGGGTGAAGTCCCAGGTCTATGAAACCATCCGGACGGCCTTGGCTGAGACCCCGGCGCTCTTTCCCCAGCGGGCCACCGTGGCCTGCCAGGGGATAGAGGGCGCCTACTCCCAGATGGCCTGCGACAGCATCTTTAAATCTCCTACGATCCTCTATTTTGATACCTTCGATCATGTATTCAAAGCGGTGGAGAGCGGCATGTGCCAATATGGAATACTGCCCATCGAAAACAGTACCGCCGGTTCCGTCAACGCGATATATGATCTGATGATCCAGCACAACTTTTCCATTGTCCGCTCTGTCCGCCTGAAGGTCAGCCACAATCTGCTTGCCAAGCACGGGACGAAGCTGGGTGACATTCGAGAGGTGTTCTCCCATGAGCAGGCGATCAGCCAGTGCGCGGACTATCTGGCTGGAATGAAGAACATCAAAGTGACCATGGTAGAAAATACTGCGGTGGCCGCCCGTATGGTGGCACAATCTGACCGTACCGATGTTGCCGCTATCTCCTCTCGCTTCTGTGGCGAGGAGTATGGTCTCAATCTGGTTCAGACCAATGTTCAGGACCAGGATAACAACTATACCCGGTTCATTTGTATCTCAAAAATCCCTGAAATATATCCCGGAGCGGACCGTACCTCGCTGATGATGACCCTGCCCCATAGACCAGGCTCGCTCTACCATGTACTGTCCAAATTTTATGCTCTGGGGATCAACCTTCGCAAGCTGGAGAGCCGCCCGCTTCCGGACCGGGAATTTGAGTTCATGTTCTACTTCGATCTGGAGTGCTCTGTATACGCCCCGGAGATGGAACGTCTGTTCCAAGATCTGGATGAGGAGAGCGAGTACTTCCGCTACCTTGGGACCTATAACGAGGTCATCTGCTGATGGTCCCGCGTCATCTGGAATTTGGACTACTGGGGGAGCATCTTGCTCACAGCTTCTCCCCAGCAATCCATCGGCAGTTGGGGGGCTATGATTACCAACTAGTGGAGCTGTCTCCAGAACAGGTGGGGCCCTTCCTGCGTCAAGGGCAGTTTCGCGGACTCAATGTGACGATTCCCTACAAAAAAACAGCGATGAGATTCTGTGACCAGCTTTCCCCTGCGGCCCAGCGGATCGGCAGTGTCAATACCATTATCAAGGGACCTGATGGGACACTGTATGGGGATAATACCGATTATGACGGTTTCTTGTATCTGCTTCGTTCAGCCGGGGCCCAGATAAGAGGAAAAAAAGCGCTTGTACTTGGAAGTGGAGGAGCCTCGCTTACTGTCCATGCGGTCCTTTCGGATTTAGGCGTTGGGCAGGCCGTAGGGATATCCCGCAAAGGACCGGACAATTACGAAAATCTGGAGCGGCACCAGGATGCGGAACTGATTGTGAACGCTACGCCAGTGGGGATGTATCCCAATGTAGAGGCTTCTCCTGTGGACTTGGCGCAATTTCCACATTGCGGCCAGGTCTTTGACCTCATTTACAACCCAAGCCGGACCCGGTTCCTGTTGGATGGTGCTAGACGAGGAATGCTCTGGGCCAATGGCTTAGGAATGCTGGTAGCCCAGGCCAAAACGGCAGCGGAGCGGTTTTTAGGCCAAACGATTCAGGACAGCAGGGTGGCGGAAATCACCGCCTGTATTGAACGTCAGACTCTCAATCTTCTTCTGATTGGGATGCCGGGCTGCGGAAAGACTACGATAGGGCAGGCGCTGGCCCGCCGTCTGGGGCGGCCCCTGGAAGATATTGACCAGCATATCGTTGCCAACAGTGGTTGTTCTATTCCGGAGATATTTTCCTGGGAAGGGGAGGAGAGCTTCCGAAGCAGGGAGCATCAGGCCCTCTGTCAGCTGGCCAAGCAGTCAGGTAAAGTCATTGCCTGCGGCGGCGGAATCGTCACCAAACGTGAGAACTGGGACCCTATCCGCCAAAATTCCACAGTTATTTATCTCCGCCGGGACTTGGAACTGCTCCCCACGGATGGGCGTCCGGTATCCCAGTTCCATTCTCTGGAGGAGCTCTACCGGCAGCGCGCACCTCTATATAGTCAGTTGGCTGACCTTACGGTTGACAACCAAGGTACGGTAGAGGAAACAGCGGACGAGATCATCAGGAGGCTGGAGTTATGAATCTACTTGTAATCAATGGTCCAAACTTGAATCTGTTAGGTATCCGGGAGCCGAACATTTACGGCGACCAGAGTTTTGCCGCCTTGGAACGATTTATCCAGGCGGCAGCCCAGGAGAGTGGGGTGTCTGTGGAGTTGTTCCAATCCAATCATGAGGGAGCGATTGTGGATAAAATTCAATCTGCCTATGGCAGAATGCACGGTATCGTAATCAACCCAGCCGCCTATACCCATACCAGCGTAGCTATTTTGGATGCCCTAAAGGCGGTGGCGCTGCCGGCGGTAGAGGTCCATCTCTCCGATGTGAACAGCCGGGAACCATTTCGGCAAATCTCCTATGCGGGCATGGCCTGCGAGGAGTCCTTTATCGGACTGGGCTTCGAGGGCTACCGGCGCGCCATCCAGTATCTCTGCCAAAAATACGGCCACTGATAACCTGGAAACAAGAGTTTGCAGAGTGGAAAGCACGGCAACAGTCTAAAGTCTAAATAATACAAACACGCATGATAAAGGAGGGGACATCTGAAATGCTGTTCCCTCCTGGTTTACTTATTTAGCAATCATTATTTTTCTATAAATCCTTCAAGGAATAAATACACATTAACGGTCAATTCATCGAATAACTAAATCCAGCTAACATACTAAGTATAATACTTATAAATAAAACAAAAAATAATGCTTGACTTTCTTCCTTTTTTGTGATTATATTTAAGCTAGATTATTCAAAAGGGAAGGAATAAGGGTTCGGACCATCTTAAGCAGTCGCCTCTTGGTCCAACAATAACCGTCTATTTTGTTGACCTCCTCGGTCCTTTATTTTTTTAAGATAATAGGTCAACAAAATAAAAATTTTGTTGACCTAAAAGGAGGGGAATATGGATTATCGAACTGAAGCTCCCGCACTAATCAGAGATTTTCTTGTCTATCATGAAACTATCCAAGGACATTCCAGTCGCACAATAGATGAATATTTTCTGGATCTGCGTAGTTTCTTTCGCTATATTAAACAGAAAAAAAATCTTATATCTAAGGATGTTCCATTTGACAGTATCATGATTGATGATGTCGACCTATCTCTGGTCCACAGCATCACATTAAGCGATGTCTATGATTTTATGAGTTTTCTCTCCCAAGATCGCTCACTTACAGCTACGTCAAGAGCTCGAAAAGTCGCTACAATCCGCTCCTTTTATAAATACTTGACTAATAAGGCCAAGCTGTTAAGAGAGAATCCTGTGCAAGATTTGGACTCACCTAGGCTACGCAAATCACTCCCAAGATATCTGAATCTTGATGAAAGCATAGAGCTTCTGGATTCAGTGGCTGGAAAAAACTCTAGTCGTGATTATTGTATTCTTACTTTGTTCCTAAACTGTGGATTGCGTATTTCTGAGTTGGTAGGCTTAAATGTAACAGATGTTCGAGGCGATCAACTGCGTGTTTTGGGAAAAGGAAATAAAGAGCGGATGCTCTATTTGAATGAAGCTTGTCAACAGGCGCTTCAGGATTGGATAACTGAGCGAAGCATGTTGACGTTAGTCGATCAAAAGGCGTTATTTGTCACGTTGCAAAATAGGCGTCGGATATCCAGAGCGGCAGTCCATAAACTGGTCAAAAAGCATCTATTAGCTGCAGGGCTGGACAGTAGCCAGTATTCAGCGCATAAACTGCGCCATACAGCGGCTACCCTTATGCTTCAAAACGGTGTAGATGTACGTACCCTCCAGGAAGTTTTGGGGCACGATAATCTCAATACTACCCAGATTTATACCCATGTAGATAGTGATGATCTTCGTACCGCAGCCAGGGCCAATCCCCTTGGCCGAGTATCTCGAACAAAGACGAAAAATCAAAAGAAAGAGGTTTGATACATGTACGCTGCCTGCTTTATTCTGACCATGCTCCCCCCTATCCTTATTCTGTGTGTGGGAATCATATGGAAAGTATCCCCGCCCAAAATGGACAGCAAGGGGTTGGCCTACCGTACAGCGTTGTCTACACGCAGTGAAGAAACTTGGAGCTTTGCACATCGCCATTGCTCAAAGCTCTGGATTCGTCTTGGCATCGTACTTGGGTTGGTGACCGCTCTGCTGATGTGGTTTTTTCGGGACCAGTATCTCAATTTTATTTTGTGGCTTCTGGCCGGTCAGATGGTATTTTTTTGTTTGTCCGCCTTTCTAGTAGATTTGCTGTTAAAAAATGGATTTGATGAACATGGAAACAAACTAATATAAAAAAGACCTCCAAGTTTTTTCTTGGAGGCCTTTTTATTATTTAATGTGATACAGTCGGGCGTTTGGCTTCCAAAATACCTGGGATGATGGAACACAGAGAGCCAACGACAATCAAAAGGATACCAAGCAGCATATTTCCCGGGATATCTTCCCTATGGAGCCACCAAGCCAGTATCGGTGACAGAGCGGGCTTAAAAAAGTATACTAGGGAAACTACACTAGCTGGCTGATATTCCATAGCCAAAAAGTAGGAGCAGAACCCGATACCTGCTACACCGGCAGAAACATAGAGCACATAGGGGAGATTTTCTATGGTATAACCGGCCAGGATAGGAATGTTGGCGAAATTTGGCAGACCAGCCGAGGTGATCGCCGCCGCCACAGCCGGAATGTGAGATAGGACGATAAAAAGAAGTACGATGAGGCTTCCAAATAGGAAACTAAAGCAGGTCACGACCACACCGCCATACTCAGCACACTTCCGCTTTCCCATAACCCCGTACAGAGAAAACAACAGGGTAGATAGCAACGCCAACGATACCCCCAACATATTCAGGTTGCTGTGGAATGGATTGATGATCGCCAGAGTCCCGATGATTTCAAAAATAAGGGCTGCCACATGACGTTTTTTAATGGGCTCATGGAGCAGAAAGAAGGCCAGGAAGGTCACGAATACCGGATTACAACTGAAGAGGACCGCAGTGACCGAGGAACTGGTATACTCGACAGCTAGATGGAGAATTGTCATGCTCAGAGATATCCCAGTGAACCCTAAAAGGGCAAAATAAGCAAGAGTTTTCGTATCAAGCCTCTTTTTCCTCTTTCGAAGTGTATGCAGGGCCAAAGGTAATAGGAAGAGAAAGCCAATAACAAAACGAGCAAAGGTCAACTGGACAGGGTTCAGTTCTCCAGCAATAAATTTCAATACCACCTCAAAGGAGCTGAACATGACTACCGCAATAGCAATATACAGATATCCTGTTTTCACAAATAACGCCTCCCCTCTCGATAGAATAATTATACCATATGCTAAAGAAAATGGAACTGCACAATAGTAAAAAACTAATAATGAAAGAAAGGCCCCCAAACAGTAAGTTGAGGGCCTTTAAATCATCAAAGTATTATTTCAGAAGTGCTGAAAAATCATCCTCTGTCAAGATTTGGATTCCTAGCTCCTGTGCTTTGCGCAGTTTTGATCCGGCGGACTCCCCTGCTACTACATAGGTGGTCTTTTTAGATACAGAACTGGCGGCCTTTCCACCTCTTGCTTCGATCAATTCAGTGGCCTCATCCCGGGTAAAGCGTTCCAGCGCCCCTGTCAAAACAAAAATCATACCAGCGAAGCGCTGGTCATCTCCCTGATCAGTTGCCGTCATATTGACGCCTGCCTCCCGCAGACGAGAGATCAAATGTCGGCTTTGAGGGCTGGACATCCACTCCAACAAGCTGTGTGCTGTAATCTCTCCAATATCATCAATGGCGGTGAGCTCCTCTAACGTAGCCGTTTCCAAAGCATCTAGGGTCTTGAAGTGGGCAGCCAATACTTTTCCGGCCTTCTGGCCCACCTGACGGATACCGAAGGCGTAGATCAGTCGGGACAGGTCCTGGGATTTAGAGTTCTCAATCGCTGAAATAAGATTTTGAGCTGATTTTTTACCCATCCGGTCCAGCTTTGCGATATCTTCCTCATGAAGAAAGTAGAGATCACCTGGGGTCTTGACTAGGCCGGCCCCAACAAGGTTCTCCACCACTGCGATACCCATACCATCGATATCCATGGCATCCCGGCTGGCAAAATGGGCTAGATTGCGAAGCAGCTGCGCTGGACATTCGGATCCAGTACAACGGATATGGGCCCCATCCTCATCTCGTTCCACCGGAGCCCCGCACACCGGACAGACAGATGGCAAAAAGTAGGGGCGTGTTCCTTCCGGACGCTGCTCCATAACGACAGACAGAACCTCTGGTATGATCTCCCCTGCTTTCCGAACCAGAACTGTGTCGCCAATGCGAATATCCTTTTCCGAAATAAAATCCTGATTATGCAGAGTCGCGCTGGTCACCGTAGTACCGGCGAGCCGGACCGGCTCCAGTACTGCTTTGGGTGTCAGTACCCCAGTTCGCCCTACCTGGACTAAAATATCCGTCACTTTGGAGGGCTTGACTTCAGGCGGGTACTTATAGGCAGCGGCCCAGCGGGGAAATTTTGCGGTGGAACCTAGGCGTTCTCTATCTGACAGGCTATTTACCTTTACGACCGCTCCGTCAATATCGAACTGGAAGGAATCACGGTTCTCTCCAATCTCTGCGATATGGTCCATCACCTGTTCCATCTGTTGACAGCTGTAATGCGGAATCACCTTGAAGTTATTGCGTTTCAAGTATTCCAGTGTCTCCAGATGTGTGGACAGAGCGGCCCCCTCAATCCACTGGATGTTAAATACTAGTATGTCAAGCCTCCGAGATGCGGCAATTTTGGGGTCTAACTGGCGGAGCGAGCCAGCGGCGGCATTTCTTGGATTGGCAAAAAGAGGCTCTCCCCTGCGCTCACGTTCCTCATTGAGCGCATGAAAAACCTGTTTAGGCATGAATACCTCACCGCGGACAATCAGGTGAGCCGGCATATCCGGCAGACGCATAGGGATAGAGCGGATCGTCCTCAAATTTTCTGTGACATCCTCCCCTACCCGGCCATCTCCCCGTGTTGCCCCACGGACAAAGAGACCATTTTCATATTCCAGCGCGACAGAAAGTCCATCCACCTTAGGCTCCACTACATAATGGGCATCCGGGACCACTCCTCGGACCCGGATGTCAAAAGCCTTCAGTTCTTCAAAATCAAAGACATCCTGGAGCGACTCCAGGGGGACCCGGTGCTCTACTTGAGAAAACGCCTCCAGTGCCTTCCCACCCACCCTCTGGGTGGGGGAGTCAGGAGTTATTGCCTCTGGGTGGGCTGCCTCCAGCTCCTCAAGACGGCGCAATTTGTGGTCATATTCATAGTCAGACATGGTTGGCGCATCATACACATAATACTCCAAACCGGCCTGTATCAGCTCATGGCGTAGTACCTCGAGCTCCTTCAATTCATCCATATCCAGGTAACTCCTTTGTGGTGCACTGAAATTTAATGGTCAGCTGTGGCAGCAGGGCATTTATCAGCCAGAAGATCCAGAATCCCACCAGAGTGCCCGCAGTATTGAGGATTACATCATCCACATCGCTACTGCGCCCAATGAAAAACTGGACAAATTCAATAAAAACAGAGGTGCAAAGACCAACCAGAGCGGATTTCCACCACCGCCAGCCCCGCCACAGCAGAGCAGGGAAAAAACCAATAGGGCAGAAGATACCGATATTCGCGACCATTAAAAACATGACCCATGGCCCGCGAAAGGCCCGAATGATCTCTTGAAAGGGGGTAAGCTGTAAAGTATCCCACTGGATCTGCCAATCGACAGGCGGAAATAGAGGCTCCATTCCATGCAGGACCCAGTACCATCGATTCAAGCTCCAGAAATTAGCAGGAAAAAGAGTTACAGAGGCCAATCCAGCGCAAAACATGACAAAAAGGAGCAGAACAGCCTCTCTCCCGCTGCTGCTTGACAGCCCAAGACTGGCCAGTCTTCTTTTGCGGGACGGCAGGAACAGAAGAAATCCGAATACTCCGATCAGCATACAGGGAAGCATCTGCAGACCGTAATCCAAGATATTACCCCAATACCATTGTATTGTTTCCCAAAGACTCATCTGTAAAACTCCGTTTAATGGCCTGATATCCCATCCAAGCTGAGATAGGTGTTGGGTACCTGTCCAACGATCACTGTTTCCGCAACACAAAGCTCTGTATCCAGCGGCACTTCTATGGCACTGCCTGCCAGCAGGACTGTGGCGGGAATGGAGAGATGGAGCCAGATCCGGTGACGAGTCTGGTTGACTCCCGCCTCCGAAAATTCGCTCTCAAACTCCGCTTGGACAGTTCCTACGGACATAGCCCTGACATGAAGCGAGGGTCCAGCCGCCCAGAGTAGCTCAGAATCAAAGAGGCTCCCTATTGGGATCTGAATGGTTGAAACATCGATACCATCTAATTCTTCTAGGATTTGATTAACCAGATATGCCCTGAGCTGGTTCATAGATGCCATATCCGTGGAAAGTGAGGTAATCGCACCGCTTTCCTCACGCTGTATCGTAACTAGATCGCCATATCCCAGTTGGCGCTGTGCCAGATCTTCTACAACAGATCGCTCGATCAGGCCTGTTAATTGATTTTGAATCTGGGTAGTAGCCGCCGCCGCTATAACGGGCTTTATCCTGGACTCCAAGAAACTGATGATAGAGAAAGATAGGAGCAAAGCGACGCCAAGTGTGACCAGCCAACGCGGGACGTGAACTGGAAATGAATAGGACCGTCCCACTCCCCTGCCGGCCGATCTATAAAATAGGCCGCCGTGTATTTTTCGGTATAATTCACGCCGTAAAGGACCCATGACCATATCCTCACCCCCCATAGGGAGAAGATATGTAATTTCCGGCTTGGCCTATTCCCTGGGAACCGGCTAATCTGAGCCAAGGAGCTCTTGGACGGCCAGCAGGATCCCCAGTCTGCCCGACTCGAAGGTCAGGCCGCCCTGGAGATACACCGTATAGGGCGGACGCATGGGGGCATCAGCGGACAGTTCGATGGAGGCTCCCTGAATAAAGGCGCCAGCAGCCATAATGACTTGGCTGTCATAACCGGGCATATCCCAGGGTTCCGGGGTCACATAGGAGTCCACAGGCGCGCCGAACTGGATGCCCTTACAAAATTTTTTGAGGGCTTCCGGTTCCCGCATATGAATCATTTGGATGATATCGTGACGGACAGCACTGGAGTGTGGCTCTGTTTCATAGCCCAGCAGTTCCATTACTTTTGCGCCAAAAACAGCCGTTTTAACAGCCTGAGCCACGGTGTGAGGGGCCAAAAACAGTCCCTGGTAAAGCAGACGGTTCTGGCCCAGAGTACAGCCGCACTCCCCACCGATTCCTGGAACTGTAAGCCGTTGGGCCGCCCCCTCTACCAGATCGCGGCGGCCAGCGATATAGCCTCCAGTGGGTGCCAGTCCGCCGCCGGGATTTTTAATCAGGGAGCCTACTACTAGGTCGGCCCCTACATGGGTCGGCTCCAGAGTTTCTACAAATTCACCATAGCAGTTGTCCACCAAAATGGCGGCATTGGGATTCGCCCTTTTGATGATAGCACACATCTCTCCAATCTCCGCCACAGAGAGGGAGGCTCGAGTAGAATACCCTTTTGATCGCTGGATCAGCACCGCTTTTACCTTGGGATCGGCCGCCATCCGGGCAATCCCCTCCAAGTCTGGGGCGTCGTCTACCAGCTCCACTTGACGATATTCCACGCCGTAGTCCTTTAGAGATCCGTGACCCTTTTCCGCTGTACCTATGACACCTAAAAGGGTATCATAGGGGGCCCCGACAGCGGAAACTAGCACATCGCCAGACTTCAGAGCGCCAAAAAGAGCGGAGGCGATGGCATGGGTACCGTTGACGAACTGTATCCGGACAAGAGCGGCCTCTGTGCCAAAAAGATCGGCATAGATCTCATCCAGCTTGTCCCGGCCAAGGTCATCATAGCCGTAGCCGGTGGTGCCGGCAAAATAGCTATCCGCCACCCGGTGGTCTTGAAAGGCAGCCAGCACCCGCTGGGTATTTTCCTGGGCTATGGTATCGATGCGGGAAAATTCATCAACCAGCTCCCTCTGGGCCTGATCACCCAGGGCACGCACTTTATCGCTTAACTGTAAAGGCATTTTATTTGTCAGTCCAATCTTTTTTGTCTCTTGTTATACATTCAACGCAGTCTGGGCGAAGGCTTCCACCAGTTTTATGCAGGCTTCCGCATCTCCAAGGTCGGCCATCTCAACAGGGGTATGGATATACCGACAGGGCACAGAGATCCCTCCGGTTTTTACCCCCAGGCGGGTGGTATGAATGGCGCCAGCGTCAGTACCGCCGCCGCGCATAATATCCCTTTGGACAGAGATCCCCTGTACCTGCGCGAGTCCCTCCAGCTTCGCTACCACTTCTGGGTGGCAGATGATAGAGGAGTCCATTACCTTGACAGCCGCTCCCTTGCCCAACTGAACAGTGCCTGACCGCTTTGATCCAGGGGTGTCATCTACATCAGTGACATCTACGGCAATGGCCCAGTCCGGATCAACAGCCCAGGCGGCGGTCTTAGCGCCCCGCAGCCCCACCTCTTCCTGGGAGGTAAAGACGAAGTACAGGTCGTTAACACTGGTCTGGATACGCTCCAGCACAGCTAGCAGGACCGCGCAGGAGATGCGGTTATCCAAATAGGGAGAGATTACGCCGCTGCCCTGGAGAAAGCAGGGGGAGTCATACACTGCCGTATCTCCCACCTGGACCAGTTTTTTCGCCTGCTCCTCGTCCCTGGCTCCGATATCAATATAACATTCATCTAGCTTCAGCTTGCCAAAATCGGCTTTTTCCTCTGGTACGACCACGCCCCGGACACCGTTTTTGAAACGAATGGGGGTATAGACAGCCTCCTTGGGGCTAATCCCCCCCAGCTTCCCCATTCGGAGGAATCCCTCCTTCTCGATGTGAGTTACGATAAAACCGATGGAGTCCATATGGGCGGCAAGCATTACCTTCGAGCCGGGTCCCTTCCGGTGAACGATGAGATTTCCCATGGTGTCCCAGGCCACCTCATCGGCCATGGGAGAAGCCAATTCGGAGAGGATATTCCTAATATCGGCCTCATCCCCAGAGGGGCCGTGGGCAGAGCTTAACGTCTGTATCAATTCAAACAGTTCCATATGAATTACCTATTGTCCTCCCATCAAAGCTGTGCCGCCTGATCGGCCAGAAACAGTCGGGTCAGCTTCCACATATTTTCAAAGTCGGCCAAACTGCCGACCGTGGCCGGCGCATGAAGGTAGCGTACCGCGGCGGACAGAGCGGCTACCCGGACACCGGATCTGGATCGCTGAATGGTGCGGGCGTCGTTGCCTCCGGCAATATATTCCTTGGTCTGCCAGGGAATCCCGTGCTCCTCCGCCAAGCGGCGCAGATTCTCAAAAAGGTCCCGATCATAGATGGTAGCGCCGTCCATATAGGAGATTACAGGCCCCTTGCCTGGGGCACATACTCGGCGCGCTCCCTCTACCCCTGGCAGATCGGCAGCGGTCGTGGTTTCCAGCACCAGCGCCACCTCCGGCGACACCGAGAAGGCAGTCCCAAAGGCTCCACGGGTGCCTACTTCCTCCTGAGCAGTGAAGGCAAAGGTCACATCCAGGGGCAGATCCTCCTTCAACAGCTCCAGCATAATCGCACAGCCAATCCGGTCATCAATGGCCTTGGCCTTCAAGAAGCCCTGTCCAAACTCCTGGGGTGGGCCAACAAAGGAGCCGTAGGTGCCAGGCGGGACCAGCTTCTCTGCCTCTTCCCTATCCTTCGCTCCGATATCGATATAGAGGGCGTCGGTCTTTGGGACCTTCTCCTCCTCCTCCCTGCTCACCAGGTGGATGGCCTTTAGTCCAATCAGTCCAGGAATCTCATTTTCGCCCAGGACCACCGGCTTACCAATGGCCACACGGCGGTCGACACCACCAACAAAATCAAATTTTAGAAAGCCTTCCTCCGTAATCCTTGTAACAATCACGCCCACCTCATCCATGTGGGCGGCGAGAAGGAGCTTATTTCCGGTAGACTTCTTTCCACGCTTAAAAACGATCAGATTTCCTAGCGCGTCGCTGCGCAGGGAGTCGGCATATGGCTGTGCCTGTGTCTGGATAAAGTTTCGGACCGGGTCCTCTGCCCCAGAAACGCCGTTGAGTCGGCACAGTTCCTTCAGTAGCTCAAGCATAGCTGGGGACCTCCCTCCCAATACCCCGAATAAAGGCGGCCAGAAGCTCGGCCGTCGCTTCTAGATCCCGGCAGTTGACAGTTTCCACTGGGGTATGCATATACCGCAGTGGTAGGGATAGGACGGCGGTAGCCACACCTTCCCGGCTCACCTGAAGGGGCCATCCGTTAGTACCGCTGTGACCAGCCATGACTTCCAGCTGGAAGTCCATATCCAGCTCCCGCGCCTTGTCCCGCAGCCTCTGGGACATCCAGCGGGCACAGTTTGGGCCAAGCCCAATGACAGGGCCCCCTCCCAGCCGGAACGTCTTATCTTTAGAGGCATCCGGGCTGTCTCCGTGTGTCACGTCCACTGCCACACACAGATCAGGGATGATGCCATAAGCGGCGGTAATAGCGCCGGTACTATGCGTTTCCTCCTGTGTGGAGCCTACTACATATACGTCCACATCCAGATCTTCTCCCGCCAGACGCTGGACAGTGTCCAGCAAAATGGCAAAACAGGCCCGGTCATCCAGTGATTTTCCGCATATCAGATCCTCCCCCAGTGGCACACAGCTGGTGTGATATACGGCCGGCGTGCCAACGGGGACCAGTTTTTTGGCATTTTCCTTACTCTGTCCGATGTCGATAAACAGTTCCTGAATGGGCTGGGACTTGTCCATGTCCTCTCTACTCTGCACATGGGGCGGCAGGCAGGCTACCACACCCAGCATGGGAGGATCGGTGAGAATGGTTACTTCCCGGTCTGGAAGCATCCGAGGATCTACACCGCCCAAGGATGCAAAACGGAGGAAACCGTCCTCATGTCCGGTAATGATAAAACCGATCTCATCTAAGTGGGCATCCAGTACAAGTCTAGGTGCATTTTCTTTTCCACACCGCCGGACGCCTACTACACTGCCCATTTTTTGGATCTGTACTGCGTCCATCCAGGGGGCCAGAAGCTGGGCGGCAGCCTCCGCTACCGCCCGCTCAAAGCCGCTAGGGCCCGCTAGGGCACACAGCTGCGGCAAAATGATTCTATAATCCAAGCCTATTCCTCCGCATCAGAGCGCGTTGACAAGCTCTTTAAATATTCGTCCGCGCTCCATAAAATTTTTAAATCGGTCAAACGCGGCACAGGCGGGAGATAGAACCACCACATCACCCGCGACTGCGGCCCCCTGAGCCGCGGCCACAGCGGCGGACAAATCCTCAGTTTCAATCAGTTTTAGCCCGCTGTCCCTGTAGCCCTCCGCTTCTTCCACAGCCTTTCGTATGGCAGGGGCGGTATCACCCGTCAAAATCAACGTTTTTACCTTCTTTATAATCTCCACGCCTAGCTGCGTAAAGGGGACTCCCTTATCATATCCTCCCGCGATCAAAATGAGCTTTTGATTGAAGGAATCCAGGCAGGCCATGGTGCGGGTAGGGCTGGTACCGATAGAATCATTGTAATACTTTACGCCATCCAATTCACGGACCAACTCAATACGATGTTCGACACCGGTGAATCGCTGTGCAACGGCCCGAACCTTTTTGTCTGGCACTAAGCCATCCACAGCCGCAATGGCCGCCATATAATTTTCGATATTGTGGACACCAGGAATTTGGATGTCAGCCAGGGGGAGCACCTCACGGCTGCCGATTTCATTGGTCAGCCAGATAGCGCCATCCCGGAGATAGACTCCCTCTTCCAAACTCTGCTTTCTGCTGAACAGCATGACGGCGGTCGGGGCCTGTTTGGACAGGGCACGTGTAATATCGTTATCGTAGTTGAATATTGCACGGTCACCCGGCTCCTGGTACCGGAAAATATTAATCTTAGCGGCGGTATATTCCTCCATGGTGTGATGATAGTCCAGATGGTTGGGGGAAAGATTGGTAAAGACCGCCACATTGGGGCTCTGCCCCATAGACATCAGTTGAAAAGAGGACAGCTCCACCACGACCATATCCTCCGGGGTCATACCGGCGACATCCGGGAGAAGTGGTTTGCCGATATTACCCCCCACATAGACATTATACCCAGCTTCTTTTAGAAACTCACTGATCAGCGTTGTGGTCGTGGTCTTTCCGTCGCTGCCAGTGACACCGATGATCTTACAGGGACACATCTGAAAAAAGAGCTCCATTTCAGAGGTAACGATGCTCCCCCTCTCGGCCGCCTCCCGCAGTTCAGGGGTATTGGGACTGAGGCCGGGCGTTCGGAAAATAAGGTCGAACCGCGCCAACCGGTCCAGATAACCAGGTCCCAGATGAAGTTTAGCCCCCAGGCTCTCCAATTCCGCGGCCTGCTCCTCCACCCGTTCCCGGGGCGCCTTATCACAGACCGTGACCTTCAGACCAGCCCGAAGGAACATTCGAATCAGAGGGGTATTGCTGACTCCCATACCAATGACAGCGATGGAATAGCCATGGAGGGACTCAAGATATTCAGTAATGGTGGACACTGAAACGTCCTCCTTCCAAGTTTTTCTTTCCCAGCACTTTATATTAACATACCGGGCAAAAAAATTCAATCGAAACTGTGAGCGGCTCCATATGCTTGGAAGTTTCCAGTCCAGGAAACCATTTGACATACACTCCGTTTTCCTGTATGATAGACCAGTCAAGCAGGCTGGACAGCCGCGCGGATGGGGCGAAAGGCCCATCTGTGAGGAAAGTCCGGGCTCCACAGGGCAAGGATAACGGGTAACACCCGCCGGGGGCGACCCTAGGAAAAGTGCAACAGAGATATACCGCCTCGTTCTCCTTGAACGGGGTAAGGGTGGAAAGGTGAGGTAAGAGCTCACCCGATGGCGTGGAAGCGCCCATCGCTGTAAACTCTATCCGGAGCAACGCCGTGGAGGGACAACAGGCTGGCCCGGCCGTTCCATGGAGGCGGCTTGAGTGCGTCGGCAACGACGCATCGAGATAGATGGCTGTCTTAAAAGACAGAACCCGGCTTACAGGCCTGCTTGCGATACAGCGTTCCAGTCAGAGGGCAGGGACGCTGTATTTTTTATTTTATCCCAATTCGTCTTAGTATTCCTGGTCGGAACTGAGAATAATAGTATGAATACTATAAGAAATACTCAGAAACATGAAATAGCTGAAGGCAACTTTAGCTGTTATACGATTCTTTTTTACATTCAAGGATTATTTAATGATGAAATGTAACATCACAGAATTTTTTGCGTCCATATGGATGAACAGTATTTTATTGGACTTGAATGAACAGATAATACCCAGCCAATCTAAAAAAATGATTTGATTGATATTCTTACATAAAACCTATCAATGAATCAATGTACGTTCATTTTTGAATTAGACTTTGGGACCAAGAAATTAGGAGTTTATTTTATGGAAATTTCATCTTCTGTTACAAAGTATGATACCTATACTGGCACCAGTCAGTTCTGCATTATCATCTATGACGAGTAACAAAAAAGGGCCCTGGAGCGGTTTTGCGCTCCAGGGCCCTTTTCTTATGAGAAGAATCAGTCCTGGTCCCAGTTGTGATACACAGCCTGGACATCATCATTTTCCTCCAGGAGATCGATCAGCTTCTCCATATTTTTGATATCGTCCTCAGCGGTAAGCTTGACATAGTTCTGGGGGACCATCTGGACTCCAGCCTCCAAGAAGACATAGCCTTTCTTCTCCAGAGTTTCGGTCACAGCGGCGAAGGCATCGGGATCAGTATAGACCTCAAATACCTCGTCGTCAGCCTGCATATCGTCGGCACCGGCCTCCAGAGCATCCATCATAACAGTATCCTCGTCTAGGTCTTCCGACTCGATGACAATGACACCCTTGCGGTCAAAGGACCAGGATACACAACCAGTGGCGCCCAAGCCCTTGCCATACTTGTCCAGCAGGTGGCGCACCTCAGGGGCGGTGCGGTTGCGGTTGTCGGTCAGCGCCTCGATGATCACGGCGACGCCATTGGGGCCGTAGCCCTCATAGGTCACGTTCTCAAAGCTGTCGGTATTGCCGGAGCCCAGCGCCTTGTCGATGGTCCGCTTGATATTATCGTTGGGCATATTGGCCGCCTTGGCCTTGGCAATGACGGTGGCCAGACGGGAGTTGTTGGCGGGATCACCGCTGCCCCCGGTCTTGACTGCTACGATCATTTCACGGGCAATCTTGGTAAAAATTTGGGAGCGCTTGGCGTCGGCCGCACCCTTGGTCTTCTGTATATTGTGCCACTTGGAATGTCCGGACATGGTAATATCGTTCCCTTCTTGTGTAATGAGCGCAAATATTATATCACTCTTTATAGGCCTTGACAAGCTGTTTTCTCAGGAGATCGTCCAATCTATATAGATTACAGAAATTGCACCGTCAATTTCTTTCGGAAATGGTAAGAAGTGTGCCACGCAACAACTCTGCAAAATAAGAAAGCGAACTATCCAAACCAGATCCTGCCCGTTCAATTGCTTGAGACAAAAGAACGCCAAAAATTATAATAGAAATGGATAAAGTGATCATACCTAAAAGAAATACCCAATTTTTCATTGTTTAACCTCCTTTGGTACAATTGCTTTCAAAGTTCGCAATACTTTCCATAGACAATATAGGTGTAATTGAAGTCAGGAGATCCCAAGGCCTTTCGGATACAATGCCAGCGTCACTGGACCTGACTCCGGTCTTTGTCAGGCACCATGATACGCAGATGCCAACCCTCACCACATTTGCCCTTCTCGTCAAACACTTCGATGTCAAACCACATCTTCCGGCGCTCGATTTCCCGGAGGGTGGCGGTAGCCCACACCTTCATCCCAACGGGTGTAGGGGCCAAATGCTTGACGTGCGCTTCCGCGCCTACGGTGGTCATCCCATCGTCCAAAAATTCACGGGCCAATTCCAGAGCGGCCCCTTCCATCAGGGCCAGCATATTGGGGGTGGAAAGGATCTTGGCGCCGGCGGTTCCGATGCGCTTGGCGGTCATATCGTCTGTGACTGTCCAGGTCAGTGTATGTTGCTTCTTCTCCTCCATGGGTATTCTCCTCCTGTGTATTGTGCCCCTTCAGCGGAAGGGAGTTCCATCTTTGTCCAGTACCTCTCGGCGGTGGAAGGTAACCATGTCTGGCCGGAATTGGGGATATTCCTGGCAAAAGGCGCTGTGGATAAGTTCGGGGTTCAGGCCGGGATTCTGGGCTGACAGTACCGCATCTAGCGTCATAGTGTCGCTCTGACATTCCAGATTCCAGCCGCGGATCAAAGGAATGAGATCCACTTCTGTATATCCCTTTTTGGCTTTGTTAGATTTCTTTTGCATAATCAAACTGTCGCGGCCCAGCAGCTCCCGCATGGCAGACTCTGTCTCCTGGGGACGGCCTGCCGGATATTCCAGATTCATGATGTAGTTGACATAGGCCAACTCCTTGAGTTTTCGCTGTGCTGGATAGCACTGATGGACCACGATCCCCTCCGGCATGGCGGCGGTCAATCTGCCCGGCACCTCTTCCCTGCCGGTCCCCTCCATCAGTCCAAACTCCAGTATTTCACACTGGCTGGAGTAGCCCACCGAGAGGGGCAGCGCAATGGAAACAAAGGGATGTGGATTAAACCCTTCTGTATGCTTGATCGGGATCTTGGCGCGAGCGAAAGCACGCTGAAAGGTGCGCATCAGATCCAGATGAGAGATATATTTGGCTCTCCCTGTTTTGGAAAATAGCAGGCGGTCAGCCACAGGTCCTACCTCCTGTCAGCATTTTGTTGGCCCCACAGGCCGAGCAGCGTGACCGGCAGTCTGGAGTGGTGACAGACTGGTAGCAAAGCTCCCGCTCCCGCCACAGGAATTCCCGACTGACCCCGACGCTTGGTACTGCCCAGGGGAATAGCTCGTCCTTTTCCCGGACCCGGTGGGCATAGAAGTCCCCATCCAGCCCACAGGCGGACAGAGCGTCCATCCATCGCTGGTAATCGAAATATTCGCTCCAGGCGTCAAATTTGGCTCCATGCTCCCAGGCCCATTCCAATACATCGGCTAAACGGCGGTCTCCCCTGGAGAAAATGGCCTCCAGATAGCTGGTCTGGGGGTCGTGCCAGTTGTAAGTGATCGACTTGTCCCGCTTCAGCGCATCCCGCAACAAATCCACCCGGCGCTGGTACTCCTCTACCGGGATTTGGGCCTCCCACTGGAAGGCGGTGTGCGGCTTTGGAACGAACCAGGAGGTGGATACCGTGATTCGTACTCCACGGGCCTTGTTTGGAGTGCACTCCCGCCAGGTAAAATAGACCTTACGGGCTAGGTCGGCGATGCCCAGGACATCCTCATCTGTTTCTGTGGGCAGTCCCAGCATAAAATACAGCTTTACTCCACTCCAACCGCCGGAAAAGGCGGTGCGGCAGGACTGGAGAAGGTCCTCCTCCCGGAGATTTTTGTTGATGGCGTCTCTTAGGCGCTGGGTCCCAGCCTCCGGAGCGAAAGTCAATCCGCCCTTTCGGACCCGCTGGAGCCGCTCCATCAGATTCATGGAGAAGGTATCCGCCCGCAGGGAGGGCAGAGACAGGCCAATATCCCGTGGGGCGCAGTAATCCAGCAGGTCATCACACAACTGCAGCAGACAGGGATAATCCGTGGAGGACAGGCTGGACAGTGTCATCTCCTGATAGCCGGAGTCCTCGCAGGCTTCCTTCCCATATCTGGCCAGCAGTTCTGGGCTGCGGCTTCGGACAGGGCGATAGGCATATCCAGCCTGGCAGAAGCGGCAGCCCCGGATACATCCCCGAAACAGCTCCAGCATCACCCGGTCGTGGACGATCTCGGTGGAGGGAATGATGGTCTTTACTGGGAAATAGGCTTTGTCCATGTCCTGGATGATCCGTTTTGTCACGGTGGCGGGGGCGCCCTCCTTTGGAGTGATGGCTGCCACCCGTCCGTCCTCATGGTAAGTTACCTCATAAAGCGAGGGGACATAGATACCAGGGATACGAGCCGCTTCCTGTAGAAGCTCCTCTTTAGACCATCCTTCCTCCTGGGCCCTTTGGTACAGGTCTATGTACTCCAGAGTGACCTCCTCCCCTTCGCCAAGGACGAAGAAGTCAATAAAAGGGGCCAACGGTTCAGGATTATAACAGCAGGTGCCACCAGCTACCACAAGCGGAGTAAGACCTTTCCGGTCCGCGGATCGGAGCGGCAGTCCCGCCAGATCCAACATATTCAAAACATTGGAGTAGGCCATCTCATACCCAAGAGAAAAGCCGATGATATGAAAGTCTGCGATGGGATCCCCGCTCTCCAGCCCATAGAGGAGCAGTCCCTCCCGGCGCATTTCCTCTTCCATATCGCCCCAGGGGGCATAGCAGCGCTCGCACCACACATCGGGCCTCTGATTCATGACGCCATATAAAATGCGGCATCCCAAATTGGACATCCCAATCTCATAGGTATCCGGAAAACAAAGCGCGAAACGAGTGGTCACAGAACACTTCTCTTTGACCACTGCGTTATACTCGCCGCCAGTATAGCGGGCGGGCTTTTGTACTTTGGGTAAGATATGCTCTAGTGTGCGATTCATATTGATCCTCCAGTTGAAACGCCTAGGAGCGAATCAATATAATTTTACCTTTTTCTTATCTATAAGGCAAGCCCTATTTCCCCTCTTTTTTCCTTTGGAAAAAACAGCCAGCAGCCACAGCCCAACAGATAACAGGGTGATATTTCCGTTTTTCCAGGCCAGCAGCGCCCCCGCCAGAAGCAGCGAGCCTACCAGACATCCGTCCAGCAAGGCTCCAATTTGCTCTGCCACATTCAGGCCACAAAAGACAGCCAGCAATCCATGTAAAAAACGGCCGCCGTCCAGCCTCCCGACCGGCAAAAGATTAAAACAGCCTAGAGCCAGATTCAACCCGGCGAAAAGTGTTCCCCAGCTCCAGCGGCAGCAGAGGACAGCCAGCAGCAGATTCACGCCCGGTCCCGCTAGAGCCGCCACCATCTCCTGGCCATATCCCATCGGCCTACACAGTACCATTTCCGCTCCAACAGCTGTAAGGCGGATTAGCTTGATATCTCCACTCAACAGCCGTATCGACAGGAGATGCCCCAGCTCATGGAAACAGCAGGCCAACACGCACAGCGGGACCAGCCCCTGCCGGTCCAGGTAGTTGAGCCACGCCAACATGAGGAAAAAGGGCGCTGTTACTTCCAACTTTCCAATGCGCATTAGTTTTCCAGGACCTGGATATAGTAAATTGGATCCAGATGAGTTTTATTGAATTTAAGTTCCAAATGCAGGTGTGGCCCAGTGGCGGCACCGGATGAGCCCACCTCCGCAATCTTCTCCCCCACAGCCACAGACTGTCCCTTACTGACACAGACCTTGTTACAATGAGCATAGAATGATTTGACGCCATTTCCATGGTCCAGTTGGAGATAGAGCCCATAGGAGTCGTCTTGGCCGACATACTCCACCGTGCCGGTGGCAAAGGCGCTGATCGGATCGCCTGTCTGTCCACCAATATCCACGCCGCCGTGAAACTGATACACACCATTAATAGGGTGGTCCCGGTATCCATAGACAGAATTTAAATGGCCAAGAACAGGGGTGACTGTTTCGAGATCTCCCAGTGAGAGCTTATCCATGGTATAATTATTGGGCAGTTCCTTCCCACTATAATCAGATTTGAGGAGCAGCGTACCCGCGGCCGGCACCACGGCTGGCTCCTCCACTGCCGCTGGCTGCTCCGACTGTTCCACAGGCTCCGTATCAAAGGAAATATCCAGCTTTGGGAGATCGGAGGAAAATAGGTTCTGGGTCAATTCCTCCGGATCCTGTCTGCCCCCTGTCAGGAGCACAATCTTTGATTGGGAGGAATCATACAAATTTCCTGCCTGCTGTGGATCTACGTCGGAACTAGAAGAACCGCCGAATACTTCTACGCAAAATTCACCAAGTTGGTCCAGCAGCGTGCCTTCCCCCCCAATCGTGGTACCAAGTTTGGAAAAAGCAGCTTTAAAATCTATATTATAGGTGATAAGCTGAACGATATCGTCCCGCACCTGAAGCAGTTTGGCTGGGAAAATTCCCTTCCCTAAAAATACGGTTAGGAATAGGACGACACAGACCAACAGCTGACGTAGACGTGTCCTCTCCTGGCTGCTGGATCCTCTACTATGCCGGCCTGCTCCGGTAGGTGAGAAATGGATATTTTTTCGGGCAGTGTGTGCGGCGCGATACATCCTGGCCCCTCCCTTTTCAGATATCGGTGATAGGTCAGTCTATTCTGAAGCGGTTTTGGATATTACACTTGACATCTTTGATGAAAGATTTTATAATATAGCAGTTAGAACTCCGGGTGTGGCGAAGCTTGGTATCGCGCTTGGTTCGGGTCCAAGAGACCGTGGGTTCAAATCCCGCCACTCGGACCATGGCGAGTGTTCTTATAGCATTTGAAAAGCTGTAAGAACACTCGTCTTTTTTTGTTGTTTTCATCCGGCGATTTCGGCTGGGATGTAGTTGACGAACACGCCCTTTCGGGTATTGACGGTCACATCAGGGATGGGCAGGGGCAGCATTTTAGGGATTGTGATTTCTCCCACGCAGTTATAATGGATGCGAAGCCGCTGCTCCCATACACCATCAATTTTCTCCGCATTGTAAACTTCGATCTTCTCAACCAACTCGTTGAGCATCCGGGGCGTGAGCTTGCGTGCACGGGTGTACTTTCGCACCAAAGAGATGAACATATCCGTGGTCATAGCCTGGCTGCTCTGCTTCTCGATTTCGGAGCGGAGCTTTTTGATTTTCTCCGCCAGTTCCTTTTGCTCGTCCTCATACCGTCCGGACATTTTCGCAAAACGGTCATCGGAGAGCTTGCCGGAAACATTGTCCTCATAGATGCGTTCAAACAGCCCGTCCAGTTCCTCGTCACGGGCAAGCAGGGCTTTCAATTCCTTCTCCTTCAGCTTGCGGTCGGTCTCTGCCGCTTGCTGGGAGTGTCCGATCACCGCTTTCAGAAATTCGTCCTCATAGAGGCTGGCGAACTTCGTCAGGCGCCGGATTTCACCAAGCACCACCTGTTCCAGAAAATCTACTCGGACATAGTGGGTAGAAGTACAGCTCCCACGGTTGCCCTTATAGTTGGAGCAGTTGAAATACTTGATCTCTGGGTTTCCCTGATTGAAGTGGAAGTGAAGATTGCTGCCGCAGTCGGCACAGACCAGCAGACCAGAGAACATGTTGTGCTCGCCTTCGTTGGTGCGACGCTTGCGGATTTTTCCCCGCTTCTGTTGCACCTGCTCAAATACGGACCGCTCGATAATCGGCTCGTGGACGTCCTTGAAGATGACCCAATTTTCACGGTCATTCTCCAACCTCTTTTTGTTCTTGTAGGATTTAGAATAGGTCTTGAAGTTGAGAATGTCGCCGCAATACTCCTGCAAAGACAGAATTTTGGTCACGGTGGAACTGTTCCACTTAGTAGCGGGCTGCTGCTTGCCCTTTCCGGGCCGCTTGATACCCTTCTTTAGCCAATAGGCACGCGGGGTAAGGATTTCGTCCTTTTCAAGCTGGGCTGCAATCTGTTCCGTCCCGTAGCCCTCCAGGGTCATGCTGTAAATCCGTCGAACCACTTGGGCGGCTTCGTCATCTACGATCCATCGTTTCGGATTGTTGGGGTCTTTGATGTATCCGTAGGGAGGCTGACCCATCGGCTCGCCCGCATTTCCCTTGATCTTGTTGCTGATACGCCGCTTCTTGCTGATGTCGCGGGCATACCACTCATTGAACAGGTTGCGGATCGGCGCTAACTCATTCTCACCTTCGGCGGTGTCGATGTTATCGGATACCGCCACCAGGCGAATGTCATGCTCCGGGAAAAATTCCTCGGTCAGCCTGCCGACCTCGATGTAGTTACGGCCCAGGCGGGAAAGGTCTTTGACAAATACTGCGGCGGCCCGTCCCTGCTCAAGTTGCTGGATCATCTCCACAAAACCAGGGCGGTCCATCGTGACGCCGGAAATGCCATCGTCCAGGAAATGGACCAGGTTGGTGTAGCCTTTCTCTTTCGCCACTTTGGTTAGCAGCTTTTTTTGATTTCCGATGCTGTAACTCTCACCTTCCAGATTATCGTCACGGGAAAGCCGCTCGTAGAGGAAAGCGGTCACATCACGGGATTTTTTGTTATTCGACTGTCTCATAAGTCCTCCTTTCTGGACAGCCGAACAGCGCATATCTTGTATTCCCTATACAATTATACCGCTGTCCTCTGCCCGTGTCAGCCGAGTATGGAAAGTTTACATTTTCTCATTTTCGGCCTTCATCAATCGAAGGAGGACACTGCCCAAGGTATCCGGGCTTTCCTCTTTGAAAACAGACTCTACGACAAACGACCTATTGCCGAAGCGATAGGTCGTTTTTTCTTTCAAAGGGTTTTCCTGCGGCTTTTTACCGATTGAAACAGAATTACGATCTTGCATAATAATCCCCTTTCATTTGCGTATAGTCGAAAACGAAAGAGGCAAAAAACGGACGGCTGCTGGCCGGCCAAAGGCACTTCCTTCGGTTGCAGCTCCACGGGAATCTCACCCCGGCCCATACTGATGGGTGCGCCGCGCAATGCTTTGAGGGCGTTCAACGCGGGAGTCTCATTATCCTGTCTGTGCATCCTCGCCCACAGGCCGCCACACCTGTTTCGCGGCCTGGTTTTGTCGCTCACCTGTTTGGTAGGGGTCCCGTCCTGCGGACTTGCAACAGGGTCATGGCGCACCGGCCGACCGGCTCCATACAGACAGATCGTATCCGTCTGCCTTATGCTGCCCGAAGGCTTTCTTTGTCAAGGGACAATAAGGCTTTGTCAGCCTGTAAAAGCATACCGCTTCCGATATGCTTTTGCGGAACGACAAATAGCCCATAACGGGAAGCGTGGAAAGGGGACACGCTCCCCGCATGGGCTAAAAGATTATCCTACATGAAAAGCAAGGGTGCGGGTAATAAGGCGCACTTGCAGCCTGTTACGCATTTCCTCGTCCACATAGGAATAGGTATTGCCCGCGTCGTCTTTCAGCGTGCGGGTACAAAGTTTCGCTATGTAACCCTCGTAGTGCTTCAAGATCGCGCACATGGCGGTTGTGTCGCCGTTTGCCGCTGCGGAAATGACAGGGAACGGCAACAGATTTTCAGACTTCCTAACGGTATTCATCATCTGCTTTTCCCTCCAAATACTGTTTGATTTTCGCAAGCGCGGATTTCCTGTGCCGGAAAACCGTCGTGCGTACAACATTCAGCAGTTCGCCAATTTCCGCGTCGCTCATATCCAAGAAGTAGGACAAAAGGATAATGTCGCGTTTCCTTTCGGGCAAAGCGTTAAGGGCTTCGGCAAGCAGTTCATTTTTGACGAGTACATCAAAGCCGGACACTTGAAAACGGAAATAATCGCTTTCGTATTCGTCCGTTGTGAAAAGCTGCGCGAGTTCGCTTTCGCTCAAATCCGAAAAAGTAACTTCGCGTGCTGCGCGTTTCGCAAGAGTGCGGCGGTGGCTTTTCGCTTCGCCGACCAAAGTTTTCTTTGCTAATGCGTCGTACTGATGTTGTATTCTTTCCTTGTCGGAAGAAGATAGCTCCATAGAGTTCACCTCCTTCCCGCGTGGAGTAGAGGACGGGAGTTAAGGGCTTGTCCTCTCTGCCCCTTTCGCTCCGTACCCGTTCGGGAGATGGCTCTTGAGTGCGCTTTTCAGAAAAAAGTTGAAAAAAGCAAAATGCGCCCGTCCGCAAGACGCGGACGGGCGCAAAGGAAATGTAAGCAGTAGCTAAATGTATTGACAGTTCACATTCATAGCCGGAATATCCCGCTTGCGGAGCATAGCTTTTTTTGACCGCAAAGCATTAGGCGGGTTACAGTAAATAAAAATGGACACGGCGATACCTCCCCGATACCGCCGTATCCTTAAAAAAGGGCGACTTTAATACACTACCCGCAATCCATTCTATAATAGGGAACAGCGGCTTTTGCGCAATATTAAATAAAAAAGCCGATAACACATAGGTTTTTTGACCTAATGCGTTATCGGCTCTGCGTCTATGCGTCTGGCACTTTTAATCATTTTTTTTTGAATTTATTATATGTGTTAGCTAACTGTCCACAAGCCGCGTTAATCTCTCTGCCATGAGAAACTCTCATAGTAACTTCAAGTCCTGCTTGCTCTAATTGATGTTTGAATGCAACTATTTCCCGTTTCTGTGGTGCTTTAATTCTTGAATTGCTTGTTGGGTTGTATTGTAACACGTTAATCATAACTTTTTTGCCCCGAAACCATTTTGCAAGTTGTCTTACATCTGAGGGCCGGTCATTTATACCCGGTAAAAGCAAATACGCAAAGACAATTTTGCGATTATGCCTTTCAGAATAGGATAAGGCTTGCTTAACAACATCTTCAATAGCATATATGCGCATGTGAGGAATAATACGATTTCTTGCAGATTGTGTTGCTGCGTGTAAAGATATTGTCAACTGAATTTTAAGATGTTCCTCGCGCAATTTTTTTAATTGATCGACCGGACCAACTGTTGATATGGTAATGCCGTCGGTTGGAAAGTTGAGCCCATATCTATCTCGGAGAATATGGATTGCTTTTATCAAGTTGTCATAATTGAATAAAGGCTCTCCCATACCCATAAAAACGATACGGTTTACTTTTCGACGCAACAATATAATCTGTTGTACGATTTCTGACGATGTTAGATTACGAACAAAGCCATTTCGCCCGGACTCACAAAAAATACAACCAACAGGACAACCGACTTGTGTGCTCACGCAAACAGTTCCACCATCTCGCCGCTTGATAAAAACCGTTTCAATGTATTTGTTGTCTTTCAGTTCGTAAACATACTTTTCAGTATCACTGCTTTTGCAAATATTTTTTACCAACATTGATAGATTTTTTTTGCGTGGTAATTGCTTATATAATTCTTCATATAAGGCTTTTGCTTCATTCTCGCCAATAACTTCCGACATTTCTTTGTAAGTAAATCCGTATGGATCATTCCGTACTTCCGCAGGCGTATATTTAGGTAAACGTTTCATTTTTATATCCTTTCTTCTAAATAATAAAAGTTTGTTTTTCTGTATTTTTGATTACAATCTCTAATTTTTCTACATCAATGATATGCGTCAATTTGCATTTAGGGCAGAAAAGAGGAAAATCTTTTAATACAGTATTATGAAATACTTGAACTCTCGTCTTTCCGTTACAAATCGGACATTTTATCCAATATTTTTTAAGCATTATATTTCACTCGTCCTTTTTACACAAAAAAATGCAGGTCAATCCTCAACATGAGCATTGACCTGCATTTATAATGCACAGAGCAGTACAACAAAACTAAGGCATAGCTTGCACTATGTCTATACTATATCTATACGTCGTTAGTTTTTTGTATAGCATCCGCAAAATAAGCATGACAAAAAAGCCCATGTTGAAAATGGGAAAATCCTTTTTTTCAATGCTTATCTAATACGCATGCTATGCAACATAAACGCCGCCTCCTTTTACATAAATTTTATTTTATCAGAAAATCAGTCTACTGTCAATACACAACAGGAAGTATTTAACCTAATGATATGAATTGTGTGGACATATCCAAAAAGAAAGGTGAACTGTAAAATGTAACAGGGTGAATGAAAATGGCAAAAAGACCCGTACCATTGTACGACTTTAAGGCTTTCGGGGCAGCTATAAAAGCCGCGAGAAATGAATACGGCGAGAGCCGCAAAAAGGTAAGCGACGAGTTATATATTTCCCCGCGCTACCTTGCGAATATCGAGAACAAGGGACAACAGCCGAGTTTACAGGTGTTCTATGACCTTGTAACCCGGTATCATATTTCCGTCGATCAATTTTTCTTCCCGAACAGCGACGCGGAGAAATCCACCGGGCGGCGGCAGCTTGACGCGCTGCTGGACGGTATGAGCGATAAAGGCATACGGATTGTAACCGCAACGGCAAGGGAGATAACGGAAGTCGAACAAGCAGAGGACTAACCTCACAATATAGGAAATTGGGAGATTGCAGCCGCCATGCGCTGCAATCTTTTTTTAGTGTCCAAAATCAAGGAAACACGCAACAAATACCTCCTTTCTGTGAGGGTATGGAGTAGATAGCAAGCACAGCAAGCGAGTACCCGCTTGCGATTTTTGGCTTTAGGGAACCCTCCCCCTAAACCCGAAAAATGCATGTTGGGAACATCCCAAACCCTGATACGAAAAGAGGCGAGATACCACGATGGCAAACCGAAAACGAAATATCCAGGTGAAGTTCTATGTGACCGCCGAGGAAAAGGAACTGATGGAACAGAAGATGGCCCAGCTCCAGACAAAGCGGATCGGCGCCTACCTGCGGAAGATGGCGATTGACGGATATATCATCCAGGTGGACACCAGGGACATTAAGGAGATGAACAAACTTCTGTCCGCCATTGGCCGGAACATCAATCAGATTGCCAAGCGGGTCAACGCCGGAGGCCCCACCTATCAGGCCGACATGGAGGAAATCCGGGAAAGGCTGGATCAGATATGGCAGTTACAAAGACGCATCCTATTAAGTCAACGCTGAAAGCTGCGATTGACTATATCTGCAATCCTGACAAGACGGATGGGAAGCTGTTGGTGTCCTCCTTCGGCTGCGCCGCCGAGACCGCCGACATTGAATTTGAATGGACACGCCGCCATTCCATCGACAAGGGCACACACCTGGGCCGTCACCTGATCCAAGCCTTTGAACCTGGGGAGGTCATGCCAGAGGAAGCCCACCGGATCGGCATGGAACTGGCACGGGAGGTCCTGGGCGGCAAATATGAATTTGTCCTCACCACTCACATTGACAAGGACCACGTCCATAATCATTTGATTTTCAATGCGGTCAGCTTCACCGACCACAAGCACTACCATTCCAACAAGCGCAGCTATCACGAGATACGCCGGGCCAGCGACCGGCTGTGCAAAGAACACGGCTTGTCCGTCATCGTCCCTGGCCGGGATAAGGGTAAGAGCTACATTGAGCATCAGGCCGCACAGAACGGCACCAGCTACAAGGCAAAGCTGAAAGCTGCCATCGACCGGCTGATCCCCGTGTCCTCCAGCCTGGAAGATTTGCTTGCCCGGTTGCAGCGGGAAGGGTACGAAATCAAGCGGGGAAAGTATATCTCCGCCAGGGCGCCGGACCAGGAGAGGTTCACCCGGCTCAAAACCCTGGGCGCCGATTACACGGAAGAAGCCGTTGCCTCCCGCATTGCCGGAGGTCCCAGGCCCTCCAGACAGCCCCAACAGCGCAGCGGGAAGGTCAGCCTGCTCATTGACATTCAGAACAATATCAAGGCCCAGCAGAGTGCCGGATACCAGCGATGGGCGACCATCGAGAATCTGAAACGGGCGGCCGCCACCATGAACTTTCTTACCGAACACGGCATCGGCAGCTATGAGGAATTGGTGGAACGGTGCGACGCCGTTGCCGCCGCATCCATCCGTACCAGGGAAAACCTGCGGGATACGGAACAACGGATTGCCGACCTTGCCCTTCTGGGAAAGCAGATCGACACTTATCGCAAGCTGAAACCTGTCTATGACCGATACAAGGCATCAAAGGACAAGGAAAAATTCCTGCGCGGCTTTGAGAGCGAGATTATCTTATTCGAGGCGGCAGCCAGGGAGATCAAGAAGGCCGGACTCACCAAACTTCCTTCCTCCGATAAGCTGAAAGCAGAACTGGACGGACTCTCCGCCCGCAAGACCGCCCTGCAAACGGAACTTCGGAAGATACGGCGGGAGGAAAAGGAGTATGACACCCTCCGCCAGAATGTGGACACCCTACTGGAAAGGCCGAAGGAACAGGAACAGCAGCGGCAGCGGAGCAACGACTTGGAGTAACGGGGATTGGGCGCTTTTTACAGTCTTTGCCAAACCCCTGGGCGCATGGTTATCCGGCTGATATAATGGAACCAGGAATGGAGGTGCTGACTGTGACGAAATCCGAAGTAATCAAAGAGTTTTTCAAAAAGAGCGTGCTGCCCGTGGCGGTGGCGGCTTTGCTGTACTGCATTTTCAAATCCGCCTGCACAAAAGATGGCGTCACCGACTATGTATGGCTGTTCATCCTTTGCGGCCTGCCTTTTGGTATCCCACGGATGTTTGCCTGGATCGTGCCCAGCGGCTCTTTGGGAACCGCCCTTCCGTTGTTTCTGCTGAACTTTATTATTGGCGGAGTGATCGGCGGTTTCGTCCTGGTCTGGCGACTGCTGGTGGCTGCCTGGTATATTCCCTTGACCATCTATCGATTGTTCATAACAAGAGGGACTTCCTATATCCCAGAATAGCACTATGGAAATGTGGAAAACGGCCGCTTCACCGATGGAAAACAGATATTCACGGCACGATGGAAAAGCTGCCAGCTTTCCCACAGCCCGCAAACACTGTTTCCCACAGCTCCGCCCCTTTGACCGTTTACACACATTCCCACAGCGCCTACTACTGCTACTGAAAATGAGCGCCATCACCGAAAGATGATGGCGCTCATTCTTTTTCTCCGTATCCTTCCCCAGCAAGATTTAGTATATTCTTTTTTTCTTTCTGCGCATAGCGCATGGTCTGATAAGCTCCGCCGCCTGTATGGTCCACATAGAATACAACGAGATCGCTTCGCTTCACCATCTGCCGGTTGCGAATTTGAAAAGCGCCTTTTGGATGGCTGCTGGCCGCGCTGCCGCATATCTCGATTTCATCATAATAGGTTTCAAAGTTTTCCATATTGTTGCGCAGCTCCGCCGTGGGATATGGCAGTATCCAAATCAAGGAACTGTTGTCATCCCGAACAAGCCGCTGCTGGCGTTTGACAGCGGAGGAAACGATCTGGTCAAAATCTCCGTCCCGTCCGACCAGGAACTCCACATACTCCTTTTCCAAAAGCAGCGCATGAACCAGCGCCTCCACACGATCCTCCGCCTCACGAAATGCCGGGATGATCCGGTGTCCAAAAAAACTAACGGTAAATATGTTCACGGTTCTATCTTCGCCATTTTCAAGCCAGCCTCTCCAACAAAGTAAATAATCCACTTCTCATTATATACATACATTGACTTAAAGTAAATAATCCTCTAATTCGTTTCAATTATAATTTACCTGCTTTGTTGGTAGCATAATATCAGGAGGTGATATTATGCAGACGGAGTTTCCAGAACGCTATATCACTCTGGGCTTGAAGATCGCATATTACAGGAAAAAGGCGGGGCTGACACAGGAGGTCCTTGCGGAGAGGATTGGGAAAAGTGTCAACTTCGTTGGTCAGGTAGAAGGAACAGGTACGGTTCGTGGCGTATCTCTTGAAACATTGTTCAAGATCGCCCAAGTGCTGAAAATCCCGCCCTCCAAGCTGTTAGAGGATGACTGATCGACTGCGACGCAGCCAGAACAAAAAAAGAATGGGAGCGCCAACCTCGGATAACTGCATCCGATGTTGACGCTCCCATTTTGCTTGATAAAAGGTGAAAATCCGGCGTTTTTCCTATGCAGAAACGCCCTGCCGCCCCACATGGGAAATCATACTGCCCCTACACGGAAAAGCCACCACAGGCTGTTTCTTCGCCTGTTTTGAACCCTAATTCCCGCACTTTTTGGAACGGCTGGAAAGATAGTGCGGACAGGACACCACCACCGCCCGGAAACTCTGCTTGCAGGGATGGACACAGCCCTTGCATAGCTTGTTATACTGGCGTCTGCCGTTCTCGCCCAGGAAGAACGCCCATTCCAGACGCCATTTCTTGCTCCGGCTCATAAGTCGCCCAGCTCCGGGAGCTTCTTCTGCGGGGCAGGCTTGTCCAGGCTTTTCCGTTCCGCGCACTCCCGTTTTGCGTCCTCCAGTCGCTCCCGGATGGAAGGCTTTTTCTCCGGCGTGGTCCTGCGCGCCTCGGCCTGGGCTTTCTCCAATTCCTCACCACGGTGGCCGTTGTTGATGATCCCGTCGATCATGCCGTAGTCATCCTCCAGGGTCATTTCCGCTGTGCGTAGCGGGTTTTCCGGCTCCACGGGAACGGACACGATCTGCCCGTTGATGCTGGCGAACAGCTCCGGCCGCTTGAATTGCTCGGTGTACTTCTGGATCATGTCCGGGGGCAGGGACGCAAAACTCTCCGGCCCCAGGCCCACCACCAGGAAGGTGCCTGCCACAATGTCGTAAATCTCCCCATGCTCGTCCCGGAGGGAACGGTTCAGGTCCAGACCAATGAGCTTGCCTTCATCGTTCAGTACCAGCCCCACCGGATCGTCAAAGGGATAGGAGGCGGCAATATCGCCACCCACCTCCGCTTGCAGCGCATGGAGTCCGGGGGCGATCTCCTTCACATAGGGTTCCTTCATGGGCTCCACCACCAGGACGGTCAGCTTCTCCGGCGCGGTATGTTCGGGGGCGGCTCCGCTGGGGATGGCAAAGGCACGGCTGCCGTTGGCCATGATGAGATACTTCCCATCCTCGGACTCGTGGTGGAAACCGTATCCAGCCGCCTCCATCTGTTCCCGGCTTATATCCGTCACATGGAAGGTGCCCCTGGGGGTCCGCACCGTCTCGCCGGTTTCCCGGTCATCTGGGCTGGGCGCTGCTGGCTGGCCGTACAACTCCGCCTCATACTCCCGGTTTGCCTGCTCCGCAAAGGATAGCATTTCGTCCACATGGGATTGATCCGGGTTTTCAATAGCCTCCCGAATCGCCTGCGGGTCCACATCCAGAAATTCCTCATAGCCGGTGGCATCCTTGAATTTCTCAATCTCCGAAGGAAGATAGTCCTCCTGGGTCTGCCCCAGGGCGGCCAGCTTCTCGGCCAGGGCAGAGATACGCCCGGCCATCAGATTTTCGTAGATTTCTTCCTTCGCCGCGTGTTCCTCCGGGTGTTCGGCGGCATACTGCGGATCATGCTGCCGGAAAAACTCGTCCATATCGTAGGCAAGGTCCATGGCCCATTCCGAAATTTCTTCTTCGGGGATGTCATCCTGGAAGGTCATTACCCGGTATTCCTCCGGGATGCTACCGCGCTCACCATCGTAATACTCATGGAAGCTGTCCCCGGTATCCCGCACATAGCCCAGGTCGGTGAACTGGCCGCTTTCCTCCAGGGCGATGTCCCGCCCGTAGGCTTCATAGTCGATGTAATTGCGCAGATGCTCCGGCACCTGCATGGCGTCCAGTTCCTCGATATAATACCGGCCCAGATCATCGTGGTCATGGATGTCGGGGTAAACATCGTAACAGTCCAGGTTTTCCGTCAGGTTGATAAGCTCCTGGATGCTGCCCGTGTGATCGCCGATCTCCATAGCCGCCTGAAACCGCTCATATTCATCCTGGCTCATATCATCCAGTTTGGAAGCCAGGTAGTTCAGCTCGTCCAGGTTTGCATACTCACCCAGCAGGTCATAGAGGCCGTCCACATAGCAGTCGTAGTCCGTGATGAACCATTCCTCATAGGTCTGCCCGAAGTCGTCCTTCGCACCGATCCCGATACGCTCAAAGACCTTTTTCAGTTCCTCCGCCGTGGTGGGGAACTTCACCCATTCGCCCACAAGGGCGCCCTCGTTATATTTGCCCAGGTTGGTGATGAAAGCGGCAAAGGGATAATCTTTGTCATAGTCATAATGGGGCATAACGACACCTCCTTACAGTTCCGGCGCAGACTTTTCCCGATGGGGCTGCGCCTTGCTCTGATTGGCACATTCCTTCCGGCTCTGCTCCAGCCGCTCCTTGATGGAGGGCTTTTTCTCCGTCTGCCTCTCCCTGGGACGCTCATGCTCCCACTCGTCGCCGGAAAGGGTGAGATACCCTTTACTGGTGAAGCACCCTTGTTCCTCCCGCATGGCGTGGTTGCCGAAAGGAACGGGATCAATGGCGTCCAGCAGCTCCGGGGGCAGAAGGACATCCAAATGCTGCGCCAGATAGCGCCAGCCCACATCCTCCACCTTGCTGATGTTGGGCTCCAGAATGAAATACTCGGTATTCGCGGGAAACTCCCGGAACTGCTCCAGGGTGGTCAGTCGGAAGGGAGACTCCTGGACAGCGGCCAGGAGGTCACGGGCCTCCGGGGAAAGTCCGGCAAGCGCCTGGGCCGCTGCCTCCAGTTCGCTTGCGTCACCGCCTGCGGGGAGCAGCGGCTTCAAATGCTCCATGAAGTTGACCTCGGTTTTACTTTTTGCCATGCACACCATCCTTTCGTTTGGGAAACTCCAACTTGAAATTGACATACTTGCCGCCGGTATCGTCCAGGATCACCACGGCGTCATAGGTGGAACCTTTCTTCTCCGACCACATCCCCTTGACGGAAGTGTGGCCTTTTTTCAGAAGGTCGGCCGCCATCTTCCGGGTCATTTCCTTGCGGCGGCTGGTCCAGAAACGGTCATTCTTCCACATGACAAACTGGCAGGCCCGGTCCGAACAGGCGAAATTCTTCTTGCCTTCATAGACCGGCTTGCCGCAGCGGGGGCAGAGGCCCACCGTCTCTTTCTCCGGCTGGAACAGCTTTTGCCCATCCTCGGAAATGTGGGAGTATTTCCGCACCAGCTCCGCCGCCATTGCCTCGATCCCGTCCATGAAGTCCTCCGGCGACGCCTGGCCCTTTGCCACCTCGTTCAACCGCTGCTCCCAATCCGCTGTGAGCTTGGGAGAGGTCAGCAGCTCCGGCAGCACCGTGACCAGGTTAACGCCTGCCTTTGTAGGGATCAGGTTCTTGCCCTTGCGCTCCACGAACCCGCCGGACACCAGCTTTTCAATGATGGCCGCCCTTGTCGCCGGGGTGCCCAGGCCCTTGCGTTCTGCCTCGTCCGGCATATCTTCCTTGCCCGCATTCTCCATGGCCGACAGAAGGGTGTCCTCCGTGTAGGGCTTGGGGGGCGAAGTGAAGTGCTCGGTGACGGAGGCGGAGACCGGCTCAAAGACCTGCCCCTCGGTCAAGGCGGGAAGAACACCCTCGGCATCTTCATCCTCCGGCTTCTCCTTCAGGGAGGAACGGAACACCTCCTGGATGGCGCGCCAGCCCTGGGAAAGCACCTGCTTTCCTTTTGCCGTGAAGGTATGTCCGCCGCAGTCAAAGGTGGCCGTGACCGCCTCATACACGAAAGGCTCTGCCGCCGCACACAGCAGCTTGCAGCAGACCAGCAGAAGAATATTGCGCTCGCCCACAGGCAGCGCAGGGACATCCGCCTTTTCCAGTTCCAGGGTGGGAATCAGGGCATGGTGATCGGATACCTCCTTGTTGTTCACCAGCGCCAGAACATCGGGAAAAAACTCCGGGCAGGTGTCGAAGGGCGGTACCCGCGCCGCCAGATGCAGGACCACGGAGGCGGTCTCCGCCATGTCAACCGTCAGATACCGGCTGTCCGTGCGGGGATAGGTCAGCAGCTTCTTTTCATAGAGCGACTGGGCGTAGTCCAGGGTTTGCTTGGCCGTGTAGCCGAACACCCGGTTTGCCTCCCGCTGCAAGGTGGTCAGGTCGTACAGCTTGGGCGGCTTCTCCGTCTTTTCCTCCCGCACCACGGATATACAGGTTGCTCTTTTACCATCACAGGCATCCCGGATGGCCTGGGCGTCCTCCGGGGAAACAATGCGGTCGCTGACCGCCTCGGCTCCCTCCAGCGCCAGTCGCACATGATGATATTTCTCCTTGCGGAACAGGACGATCTTACCGTCCCGGTCGGCCAGCATCGCCAGGGTGGGTGTCTGCACCCGCCCAATATTTAACGTTCGATGATACAACACCGAAAAGAGCCGTGAGGCATTGATACCAACAAGCCAGTCCGCCTTTTGGCGGCAAAGTGCCGATTGATACAGCGGGTCATAGTCCGCGCCGGGGCGCAGGTCGGAAAATCCCTCCCGGATTGCCGCGTCCTCCATCGAAGAAATCCAGAGGCGGGAGAAAGGCTTGGAACATCCGGCGGCCTCATAGACCAGCCGGAAAATCAATTCACCTTCGCGCCCCGCGTCGCAGGCGTTGACCAGCTCCGTCACATCGGGGCGTTCCATCAGCGATTGCAAGATATGGAACTGTGCAGCCTTTTCCTCGGACACCACATAGCGGAATGGGTCGGGCAGGATGGGCAGGTCCTCATACCGCCACTTTTTGTAGCGGTCATCATAGGCGGCCGCGTCCGCCAGCCCCACCAGATGCCCGATGCACCAGGAAATCAGCCAGCCGCCGCCCTCAAAATAGCCATCGGCCCTGGATGTGACACCCAGGGCCGACGCGATACTCTTTGCTACACTCGGTTTTTCGCAGATCACCAATTTGCTCAATTCTGGTCCTCCTGTTCTTTCTGTTCAGGATCGTCCTCGTTTTCGTATTCCTCGTCCTCGAACTCATAGTCGTCCGGATCGGCGCTGACCTTTGCGCCCTGCTTGGGCTTGATGAACTTGATGTAGGCGAAGGCTCCGCCGCCGCCCAGGGCCGCCAGCAGCAGGATCAGCACCAGGGCTCCGCCGCTGCCGGACTCCTTCTCCGGCTCCGGTTCGGGCTCCGGCTCCACCTCCGGCGCTTTCCCAGCGCACTCGCTCATATTCACCGAACAGACCGGACAGGCGGTATTCACCGCACCGGCCTGGCACTTCTCAGCGCAGGTACAAGCAGCGGGCTTTTCCTCCGCCTGTCCATCTTCCATCAGCGCCATCAGGTCGGCTTCGTCCACCTGGTTCAAGAAGTGAACGGCCGTTTCCTTGTCCTCGTTGGCCCGGTCGATCAGGATGTAAAAATAGTTGCCCGCTTTCGTGGTCACGGTGATAAGCTGTTTGTCGCCGTAATAATCGTCCACCAGCGTAGCGTTGCCTTCCGGGGTAAGGGGCTGGCCTTCCGGCTCCACGCCCCCGGTGGCGGGTTCCTCGGTGGGGTCCGGCGTCGTCTCGGCGGGCTCCCCGGTGTAATAGTCGCCATCCCCGCCGCCCGCAAAGGCGGTGACGGAGAAAGCGGTCATGCACAGGACCACCGCCAGCATCGCCGTAAACAGCCGGATCACTTTCTTATTCTTCATGGTCGCTGTCCTCCATATCCTCGTCGTCAGGGTCCGCCGCTGCTTCCGCCTCCATCATCCCGTCGGGCAGGGTGATAAGGCCGCTGGCGTAGGCCTTCAGGAAGGCGGTCAGCTCCTTGTTGTCCATGCGCACCGCCTTGACCATGCGGACGATCTCCAGGTTTTCTTCCTCGGTGAGCTGCGCCTCCAGTTCCCGAAGGCGCTTCTGCTGGACGGAAATCTTCTCCTTCGTCTTTTCGATGTCCTTGCGGATTTTTTCAACCGTTGCCATGTGTGCAAAACTCCTTTCCAAATCGTTCTCTCCAGGAATAGTTCCGCCCCAGGCCCTTGACCGTTTTCAGATTTTGCCTGGCGTTGTCCTCCAACGCCAGGGCGCGGCGAAACAAATCGGGATGCTGCTCCCGCAGGGCGGTGATCTCGTCGGGTTTCATGCTGGGACAGAAAAAACAGGACGATTTTCCCGGCTGGGGCAGCCCTGCCGCCTCGATCTGCCGGATGCAATCGTCCCGCGTCCATCCCCATTCCATCAGGGGATACCACTTGCTGTATTTTCGGTCGGCCAGGTCGCCCAGCAGCACCTTGTCGCTGCGGTAGCCCTCGCCCGCGTCGTAGCCGATGAATTTGACCACCCGTTTGCCCGCCTCCCAGGTTCGGCGGCATGGTGGATAATGGTTGCAGAACTTTTCCTGCGGCCCGATCTTGTGTTTCAGGGAACACCGCTTGAAGCCGTAAGCAATGGATGGAAGGCTGCAACTTTGCAGACATTCATCCTCCAGCGTCAGCCGTTTCCCGTCACGGGTGGTCTTATACACTCTGGTAATGGGCGGCATCCCGTGGTCCTTCAGCCAGTCATCCATCACCTCCAGATAGGCGTAGGTGTGGGGATGCTCCGCCCCCGTATCCGCAAAGAGGATCAGGTCCACCGGGATACGGTGCTGGTGCAGCCCGATCAGAAGGGCGGTGCTGTTGGCGCCGCCCCCATAGGAAACCATATTGATGTGTATTTCACCTCCCACTCAACTCCTTTTCGTATCGGTATTTCATTTGTGCTGGATACAAAGGTTCCGCAGGTCGCCGTTTGCCAGTCCACATTTTGCCACCAGCCAAACCAGCGCATTGCCAACCTGCCGCCCGAAGGCTGGCTCCACTTTCCGTATCCAAAATGTAAGTGAGGATTTTTTTGTATCCCATTGTCTTGGCTGCTCGTGCCGCTGCCCCATAAAGAAAACTGCAAGCATTTCGTGTCCCATCCGTGCAAAGCCGGTTTACCTCCAGGGTCATCCCATCGTCCAGATAGCGGCTGACCGGCCGCCCAATGATGGCGACACCCACAAGATGGTCACCTACCATACAGCCCAGGGAAAACTTGTGTCCACGCACTGGCTTGTGGTGGCGGTGATGTTCTGCCACAAAAGTATTCGCCTCATTCAAAGATACAGGTCGCAACTCAAGCATAACTGCGCCTCCCATCAGTTGTACGGCGGTCTGCCGTATGAGTAGAAATGGGACTGCCAGTAGCTCGTGTTCAGGTTGGAATACTGGATGGGGTCGCCGCAATGCAGCATCATCCCGTCGCCCACATAAATGCCTACATGAGATACGCCGGTTGTGTCGTAGGTGCCCACGAAGAACACCAGATCGCCGGGCTGGGGGTCGGATACTGGGGTGGAAATGTTGTAGAGCCCCTGGGCGCCCAGCCGCCCGGTATTGCACAGGCCGCTGTTGGTCAGCACATAGCTGACGAAGCCGCTGCAATCAAAAGAGGTGCTGGGGCTGCTGCCGCCCCACACATAGGGATAGCCCAAATACTTTTCTGCCTCGCTGATAAGGGTATTGAACCGCTCGTCCGTCAGGTATTCAGCGGGAATCTCCCAGGCGGTGGGCGGGTTGTCGATGTACTTGTTCACATACCCGGAGGACGGGAACAGGTCGGGGCGGTTGCCCAGGGTGGACATATAGGTGGCGTACAAGGAAAGCTGTTCCTCGCCCATCATGTAAACGGGGACATGGGACAGGTCGAAGTTCTCCAATGTCACGGTACAGATATACCAGGTGTACGGAACTTCCACCTCATACTCATTGCCCTCGCTGTCCGTCCTTGTTTCCGTCCGATAGCGGGTCTCCGTGGTCACGGTTTCGGTGAGGATGTATTGCTTGTCAAAGAGGGTTTGAAGGTCTCCCTGTACCTGGTCGATGGTGAACACCCCATCATGGAGAGCCGACAGAATGGAGATCAGCACATAGGGGTCATGCTCGATCTCATCCAGGTCGAAGTGATACTCGTCATAGTCGTGGGTGGCCTCGTAGGTGTCCAGGTACTCCCGCAATTCATCCTCTTTGGCGCAGTAGGCTTCTTCCGCCGCCAGCATATCGGAGTCCTCGGAGAGATAGGAGGACGCCATGATGTTGGATACACCGCCGCCGAACATGGAGGAACAGGATTGCAGGGAGCCCAGCAGCATCACCAGCAGAAGGCCGATGCCGCCCACGATCAGCGCGCCCTTCCAATGCCGTTTCAGGAAAAGGGCGGTGCGCTTGGACTCCTGGGCGGTTTTCTTGGCCGCCTTTGCCGTGGCCTCCGCTGTTTTCCCGGCCTGGGCGGTCTTGCCCGCCGCCCGGTACGCCGCCGCATATTGCTTTTGCAGCTTCCGTTTCTGCCACAGGCGGGAGATGGGATTGGATGCAAGCTGGGGGTTCTCCGCCATAGCTTTCCGATAGTAGAAATCCGCATTGGCATTGACCGCCGCCTGCTCCGCTTTTGCTGCGTCCCGCCAGGGTTTCAGCTTGCGTTCCGCCCGCCAGTTCTGGACACGGCGGTTTCCGTAGACCACAGCCTTCTCAATGCCGCGTTCTCCCAAGTGGCCCGACTGGACGCCGGAATTTTCCTGCTCCACCTCCCGGACCTTGCCGTGGATGGCCGCCCCCGCCTCCTGGATGGGGCGGGACAGCGGATTGGCATGGGGCTTTCCCGGACTCTTATTGGGGATCGCGTCCCTGGCGGCATCCAGACGATCCGCCGCCTTGTCCGACTTGCGGATGGCCCCTTGCAGCTCCGGCTTGGCCTGGTCCGCCTCGGAAAACTGCAATCGGGAGGATGGGCGGCCTGCTGCCGCCTCGCCCTCCCGATAGGCTCTGCGCTGTTTCCGGCGCTTCTTTTTGGCTGCTGCCTGTTCCCGGTGCAGTTCTGCACGGTCCACCGCTTTTCCAGCGGCGCCCGCCGTGTCGCCGGAGGCGGAATGGTCCTGCTCTGGCGCCCGGTCAGAGGGATAAGTCGTTTCGCCCGTGACCAGATTGACGGATACCGCCCCGTCACGGGTCATCTTCTGCGCCTCCTTTGCGGAGGCTTTCCATTCTTTCAAGGTGCGTCACCTCCTGTTCCATAGGGGCAGATGTTGACACAGGCCCCGGTTTCGATCATGGCGATGTACTGGAAAATGGGATAAGCCTGAGGCGGGCAGACCGCGTTCCCCAGGGTTTTCAGCCGCAGCGCCCGGTTGTCGGTATCCTCGGTCATGCGGGGGACTCCTTCGGGCTCGGCACGCCATAGGATGCGTCCGTCCATTTCGGGGGGAATCCCATGAGCCATTCCACCCAGTCCGGGTTCAGCGCCGCTTTCTCGGAAAGGGGCTGCTCCTGCCGGATCACCTGGGCCGACAGGTTGGAGGACGGGGATTTGTCCCGGAAGGCCGCCGGTTTCAAGGTGGAACGGTAGCCCTCCGACGCCGCCGGGGTCAGATAGAACACCGCCGCCGACAGGGACAGGCTCCAGATCGTCCCGTCCTTGTTCCGCTTGCGGAATATCCCGTTGTCCGACAGGTACACATCCAGGTTGGCAGCGTCCCGCCCCGTGGATTTGTCGGAGGCAAGGGGTGTGGGAAACATCAGCCGCGACGATAAAAGTTCGCTGGCGCTCATGCCATGCGCCGACGCCGCAAGCCGGAAATACGAATGGGAGAACAGCGTATCCCGCTTTTGCCAGGTCAAAAATCGTTTTGTCGAGCCCCATATTGATGAAGCCAGCAACATTTTCCCCAAGCACCCAACGGGGCCGCAGTTCGGCAATAACGCGGCACATTTCCGGCCACAGGTAGCGTTCATCCGCAAAGCCCCGCCGTTTTCCTGCGGTGGAGAAGGGCTGGCACGGGAATCCGCCGGAGAGGATGGTGATGGTTTCAAGTCCTGTTTTCTCAAAAAACGCCTCCTTCGTGAATGTGGTGATGTCCCGGAACTTCGGCACATCCGGCCAATGCTTTTGCAGGATGGAATAGGGATAGTCCGCCCACTCGCATTGACAGACCGTTTCAAAGCCCGCCGCCTCTGCCGCCAGGTCCAGCCCGCCGATGCCGGAAAACAGGCTGACATGGGTGAGCTTATTCATGGCTGATCTGCTCCCCAGGGATCAGCTCTGCCCGGAACCGCTTGATGACCGCCGCCTCCAATTCATCCTGACAAAAGTTACTGTCAGCGGAAAGACCCAGCTTGCGGCGCAGCCTGTTCAGCGTCTTTTCATAGTTCCCGTATTTCTTTTGCAGGCGGAGAAAATCCTTCTCGTTCTGCGCCTGCGACAGACACTTGGCGATGCTGTACCAGGTTACCAGGAACATGTGCAGTTCGCTCACCAGCAGCCGGAATCCGCTGCCGGGGATCAGATAGTGTTCCTCCTGGCGGCCGCTGCCCGGTTCGGGTTCGTCGTCCTCGCACTCCACATAGAAGGCGTCCAGCTCGCACAGCTCCCGCGCCTTCATCCCGGCAAGGTCCGCCTTGTCGCCGAACACCAGGTAACGGCCGGGAATGTTCCAGGCATCAAACTTGTCATCGGCGATCTGGCCGTACCGCTTCGCCGCCGCAATGAACGCCTCGACATCCTCCCGGTCCTTGATTTTTCCGGCAAGGAAGGCAAGCTGATGAAGCAGCCCGTAGAGATGCACTTCCTCGTCGATATGTGCCTCATAGGTCTTTTCCTCGATGACATACAGCTTTTCCTGTTCCATATCCTTATCCCATCCTTTCCTTCCATTCCAGCCGCATTTGCCCATCATCCAGCAGCAGACGGATCACATTCTTCCCCTGGGGCGTAATCAAGGTCTGCTGTCCAAAATGCCCGTATTTCCAGAAGTCCTTCACACGGAATAATCCGTTATTGGAGGGCTTGGCATAGGGCAGAAGGTATCCGGCCGGGCAGCGGTACAGAAATCCCGCGTCCATCAGGAAACGGCAAAACGCACGTTCCCCGATTTGCAGTTCCTTCGCCGTAGCCCGGATATTGGTGCAGTTTTCTTCATGGACAAAGGCGTCATAGAAATCTGCTTTCGGCCGCAGCCGTTCCACCTCGCCGGAGAGCTGCCGGTTTTTCTCATGCTCGGCAAGAAGCTGGTCGGCAAAGGCCAGCAGTATTTCCGGCTTTTCCGCCGCCTGCTCCAGAAGGGAGGCAGTCATGTACCCGCCCGTCTTGCGGATCATGGGAAGAACTTCGTCGAACACCCATTTTTCAAAGCGTTCCGCACCAGGCAGCCGACTATGAACGATCAGGCGGTACACATCACCCTCCGGGATGAATGTCAATTCCTGTACGCCTCCTTCTGTAAGGGCGCCCCGTTTCAGGGCCCCCTTACAATGCGTATTGATGGCGTTCCTCGGTTTTGCATATCCCAGGGCTTTCGCAACATCAAATCCGCAAAACAGATAATTGCCGTTTTCTTCGATCACTCGGATGCTGCCAAATTCGCGGTTATTGAAAACCGCCATCTTGTTATCCATTCTGGTCCTCCTTTTCGTCGTCCACAGTTTCGTGTGCAACCTCGCTGGGCTTGGTGGTGAGCAATTTATAGAGCTCGGTGTCTTTCGGGAAGTCATCCGCAAAGGGCAGGATGACATTGTTGAAGAACAGCAGCCCGTGGCCCGGCTCGGAGTTGGTCACATAGGCAAGCTGCTCCGATGAAATGTTCAGCCGCTCCGCCAGGATCTTCCGGTCGCCTGCCGCCTGGTTGAGCATATAGATGAAGTCGCTGTTCTCCAGGATATTTTCGATCTCCGGGGAGGAAAGCAGGTCCTTGGGGTTCTGGGTCGCCCCGGTGGGGATGCCGCCCCATTTTCTGAACCGTTTCCAAATCTCGGCGCTGTACGCCGCGGTCTGTTCCTCCTTCAGCAAAAGGTGGAACTCGTCCACGAAATACCAGGTGGACCGGCCAATGGCACGGTTGATGGTGACGGTGT
Source organism: Flintibacter sp. HCN-6482 (assembly GCF_037892565.1). Taxonomy (NCBI): domain Bacteria; kingdom Bacillati; phylum Bacillota; class Clostridia; order Eubacteriales; genus Flintibacter; species Flintibacter sp. HCN-6482. The sequence continues at coordinate 698,553 of NZ_JBBKBK010000002.1, forward strand.
TCCACACCGCATCCTGGACAATGAGCATCCCCGGCTTTTTCAGGTTCTTGCCCAGGCCCTTGATGTCAAAGCAGACAAGACGGTTGGAGATGTCCACGGTGGTACGGTGGTTGAAGAAGTTCAGCGAACCGTTCACATAGAGGTCCAATGCCTGGGCCACCCGGTCAGCCTCCGGGATGTGCTGGGACAGCAGGGCGTTCATCAGGTCGCCCAAAATCGGCATATTATCCGGCCGGGGGTCGGCAAAGTAGGGCTGGTAGATCATCTGCACCGCCCGGTCGATGACGGTTTTCTCGATGGCCTCCAGACCGGTCTTGCTGCCCATGATGAGCTCGCAGAAGGACAGCACGAAGTCAGATTTCAGCGCCAGCGGGTTTTCTTCCTCAGAGTAGTTGAGGTTGATGTCCAGGGGGTTCACATAGTCGGTGCTGGACGGGGACAGTCGGATCACCTGGCCGCCCAGCCGCTTCACCAGGGGCGAATACTCGTCCTCCGGGTCGCAGATGATGACATTGTCCTGGGTCATCAGCATGATAAAGGTGATTTCCCGCTTGCAGCTCATGGATTTGCCGCTGCCGGGGGTGCCGAACACAAGGCCGTTGGGACAGCGGGATTGTTTGCGGTCCAGCAGGATCATGTTGTTGGAGAGGGCGTTAAGGCCGTAGTACATGGCGTCGCCGCCCATGAACACCTCCTGGGTGACAAAGGGGACGAACACCGCCAGAGCCGATGTGGTCAGGCTCCGTTCGATCTTGATGCGATTGAGCCCCAGGGGAAGGCTGCTCATAAGCCCGTCCTCCTGCTGGAAGTCCAGCCGGGTCAAGAGGCAGTTGTAGGTCTGGGCGACGCTGGCCGCCTGGGACACGGCGATCTCCAGCTTTTGCCGGGTCTCCGCCGTGTGCAGCACAAGAAAGGTCATGTTGAACATTCTCTCGTTACGGGATTGCAGATCAGTGAGAAGGTCCTTTGCCGCACCGCCATAAGTAGACAAGTCGCTGGGGAGTATGTCCATATCGTAGCCACTGCGCACCGCCCGCTTCTGTTCCTGTATCTTCATGGCGTCCAGGTCGGTGATCTTCCGCTTTACCATTTTGATGGCCTCGTTCTGGTTGATGCCCCGGATGTGCATGGTGACCATAATATTTCCGTCCGCCTCCATGAAGTCGGTGAGGATACGGTCGTGCATCTCCGGCGCCAGAATTTGCAGGAAGGACACCGCCCCGTATCGCCTGCCGATGCGGAAGGTGCGGGTCTCCCCGAAGTGGAAGGAGGACGGAGAAATGAAGTCCTTCACCGAAAGGCCGCTGGCCGGGAGCCAGTCCCATTCAAAGGCGAACTGCCCGCCTTCCGGGTGGAGGATATTGTAAAGCAGCTCCAGCCGTTCCTTTCCGTCCAGCACATGAGCCGCCGCCCCCATGACCTTGAAGCGGTTGAGGGTGTCGGTCTCAATGCGGGCAAACCGGGCCCTCGCCGCGGGAAGGTTCTCCGCCTCGATGGTCAGGGTGACATACTTGGTTTTCACATAGCCGTTGTTGCCCCGTTTGTACTGCATCCGCAGGATGTCCACCGCCTCGTCTCGGATGGGGTCCAGGTCGTTGCCCTGCCTGGTGATACCGAACATTTCATCGGCGGCGCTGCCTCCGCTGCGACTGTCCAAAGTGACCTGGACGCCGATGGAGGGGTCGTAGCCGTTGTAGAAGTCGCAGAGGCTTTCAAAGATGCTCCGCTGGTCCTCCGGCCCTGCCAGGCGGTAATTCACATCCTCAAAGGCAATGGTCTTGGAGAAGGTGCCGCCCTCCAGCCTGCACAAGCCGTCGGGAAACATATTCTGAAACGGGATACTGTCCTGCACCGTATGGGCTTTCCCGTCGCCCTTTGCCTGCCGGATCACCGACTCGATCTGTTTGCGCTGATTACGGGTGAGCTTTTTCTTTACTTTCTTTTCTTGCAATCTTTTTCACCTCCTGTTCCAATTGGGATTGCCGCACCAGGGCGGAATAGAGATTGTTGGTCTGGTAGATGCGCACCTTCGGCCGGATGAATTTGTTCTGGATCAGATGGCCCAGGAACACTTCCAGCGGCTGCCCGTTCTTCTCGTACATGGCGAACAGGAAAAAGGGCAGCATCACCAGGATCATGCACAGCGCCGCCGTGGTGGTCCCCAGGCTCGCCTTTGCCAAAAAGAAAAGCGGTACGCCTACCAGCGCCGCCGCTCCGAAACAGATCACTTGTCGTTTGGTTAGCCCGAACAGAACCTTGCTCTGTATCCGGCTCAGGTCCTTCGGGATCGTTACATAAGCCAATGTTTTACACCTCCTTTAGTGGGCACCGAACAGAGATTTTGCAAGGCTGCCGGTCTTGAACAGGGTGTAGCACAGCAGAACCGTATAGCCCATGCACCCCCAGATAGCCGCGGATATGTTGTCGCCGGATGTGGAGATGCCCTCCACCAGCACCGCATAGATGCCCACGCAGATCATAATGAGGAAGGCCTGAAAGCCCAGGGCCAACAGGGAGCGAAGGTAGTTCTGCCCGGTGGAGCCCCACTCACGGTTGACCATCGTGGCAAAGGGAATTGGTCCTATTGAGGTGACCAAATACACCTCGATCATTCTGCCGTAGATCACCAGGAAGATGCAGATGGAAAGTATCTGCGTACACAGCCCCACGAACACGCTCTGGAACCACAGCCCCAGCAAGGCGCCCACGCTCCAGTCGGCAAGCTGGGTCTCCAGATTGCCAACCACACCGGAGATGTCGATGCCCGCGTCCGAGATGATGACCCCCGCTGACTGGCTGACCACATTCTGCGCCACATCGAACACCGCCATGACGATGTTCCAGGTATTCGTGACGATCAGCACCGCACAGAAGGTCTTAAAAATCCACTTGAAGAAAATCCAAGTGTCAAAGTCGTGAAGGTTGTTTTTCTCGATGATGAGCTGGATCAGCTCGTAGCACATGACGAAGGTGAGGATGATGCCCGCGATGGGGACGATCACCGTCTCCGAGAGATTGCGGATCATGTTGAAGATGCTGCTGTTCCAGGCGGCGGGCGTCATGCCGACCTCCCCGGCGATCTCGCCCACCTTTGTGTTCAGGGTATCAAACATCCCGGTCAGGTTTGAAATGATACCGTCAATGAGCAGTTCCTTGAACCACTCCTGGATCATATCCAATATCAAGGGAGATCACCTCCTTTGCGGGGGCTCCCGCTGCAAAGCGAAAGCCCCCGCCGGGTTTGGAGAAACATCAGGTGGTGGACAGCAGACCGGACAGCAGGGGGATCAGGGTGATGCCGATGAGGGCAACGCCTCCGCCCGCCATGAGCTGCTTGATGCCCTGGCTCTTGGAGGCAGGGTTGTCCTGGCCGTAACCTTCCAGAAGGTTGATGCCGCCCCATACGCACAGGCCGCCGCCCAGGGCGATGACCAGAGTCTGCAAAACGTCGATAGCGTTGGTAAAAAAGCTCATATTCACATTTCCTTTCGTTCAGTTGAATTGTTGGGTTGAAGGTCGGTGGCTTTCAATTCGTACAGATCGAAAGGCTCGTCCGGCTTCACAATAGCCGGTCTGCGTTTCATGTACCGTTCAATGTTAAAGGTGTTTTTCTTGTCGGAGTCGGCAAGGTACTTGTAGCGGGGATGCTTCGTTATATCAAACTTATCGCTGAAAAACGGCCGCACCCCTCGAAGCTGCAAGATACACTTGCCTCCGTCCATCACCGCGATCTCGTCCTGAGTCATCAGCTCCTTTCCTAATTTCTGATAGTTGAGGCCGTGAGAAACCTGGCTGCCCCGGTTCTCGGATTGATTGAAGCTGTCGATGGTCTCCTTGCCCAGCAGCTCCGAGATTTCTTTCAGGGTGGATTTCTCTTTGCCTCCCAAAAACAAGGTGGTGTCGCAGTTGCCCACAATGGTATCCGCGGCGTCCTTGTAGATGGTCTTTAACTGACTTTGGGACTGCAAAATAATAGAAGCCGAGATTTCCCGGCTCCGGATGGTGGCGATCAGCTTATCAAAGTTGGGTATCTGCCCGATATTGGCGAACTCGTCCAGGAGGCACCGCACATGGACGGGCAGCCTGCCGCCGTACACATCGTCCGCCTTGTCGCAAAGGAGATTGAACAGCTGGCTTTGCAGCATGGCGATGACGAAGTTGAAGGTGGTGTCCGTGTCGCTCATAATGAGGAACAGCGCCGTTTTCCGGTCGCCCAAGGTATCCAGCTCCAGTTCATCGTCCGACATGATCTCCCGCAGCTCCGCAATATCGAAGGGGGCAAGGCGGGCTCCGCAGCTAATCAGGATGGATTTCAGGGTCTTGCCGGCAGCCAGCTTGAATTTGCGGTACTGCTTCACAGCGAAGTGGTCCGGGTGCTCCTTCTCCAGCTTTGCAAAGAGCAGGTCAACGGGACTTTGAAATTCCTCGTCGTCCTCTCTGGCCTCGGATGCGTTGATGAGCTCCAGCAGCGTGAGGAAGTTCTTTTCCTCCGGCTCCGCCTCGTACCAGATGTAACCGATCAGGGCGCAGTACAAAAGCCGCTCAGCCTTCACCCAAAAATCTTCGGAGGATTTTTCCCCGTCGCCTTTGGTGTTGGCAATGATGACGTTCACCAGCTTCAAAATATCCTTTTCGCTGCGGATGTAGGCGAAGGGGTTGTATTTCATGCTTTTTTTGAAGTTGATGGTGTTGAGGACCTTGATGCGGTACGGCTCATAGATGACCTTTCCGTGGGCGTCCAGCATGGGCTTTCCGTTCTCGTCCAGCTTGGGGGCGCCCCGCCGCAGCATGGTCCCCACCTCGGACAAAAGCTGCCCTTTGGGATCGGTGACCACATAGGAACTGTGCATCTGCATGAGGGAGGGCTTGACGAAGAAACGGGTCTTGCCGCTGCCGCTGCCGCCGATGACCAGGATGTTCTTGTTCCGGGCGTACTTGGGATTTTTCGGGCGGCTGGACATGGTGAGCTTTTCCGTCTGGGTCAAAGGGATGTTGCGGTCAGGGACCGGATCGACATAGGGGGCAATGTCGGCCGCCGTGCCCCACCGGGCGCTGCCGTACTCAATGCCCTTGCGATATTTCTTTGTATTCTTGCTCTTGGCGTACACCGCCAGCCGGACGATGACCGCCCCGGCGATGCCCGCCAGCAGGTCCAGCGGATGCAGACTTGGTAGCCCAGAAGAAAACGCCTCCGTAAAGCCCTGGCTCAAATGCAGGAACTTTTCAGAGGCGTCAAGGCCGGGCGCAAGGCGCACCGCCTGGCAGAGCTTGTCAAAGAGATACACGAACAGCAGATACGGGAGGTTGGGGAGCAGCTTTTTCTTCCAGTCAACCGTCATAATTCCACACCCCGGTCTTTGGTCTTGACCTTCTCCCGCTGGCGGTGCTGTGCTTTGGCCTGCTGCTTTGCCTGCTCCAGCTCCTTGCGGATGGAGGGCTTTTTCTCTTTCTCCAGGTTCTTTGCGGAGAACTCCCGAAAGGCCGCCGTGATAACGTCGGCATCCCGGCCCTTGAAGAACACCAGGTAGCGGGGTATATCGCCGCTGGTGTCCTTTTTCAGCGCGAAGTCAATGCCGTACTTCTTGGCGGTGGCGGAAAAGGCCCGGATGTTCTGGTCGGTGATCTCGATGTTTGAAACGCCGGTATTGTGCTTCATAAGCTGCCGGAGGGTCTGCTTGCCGTGGTGCAGCTTGGTCTTGTGGCCGGTCACGCCCTTCTGCATCTCGTCCAGCACTTTTTTCATGGCCTGTTGCAGCATCCCGGCGGAGAGCTTGGTGGCCTCCACACAGAGGGCAACGGTGCGCTGGGTGACTTCTTCCTGCATGAGTGATTACCTCCTTTCTCCGCTGCCGTACAGATCGTGGTTCACCAGGGACGCATAGTAGCTGTCGATGGTGGCCGGGGCGTTATACAGGGCAGCCAGCAAATATTTCTTGATGTTACGGACATAGGTGGTGTTCTCCCGCATACGGTCCAACACATACTCGATGTGAGAACTATTCAGCTTCAGGAACCGGGATTTGACCACCTCCGCCGGATAGTCGTCTCCGGCAATGCGGATCGTCTCCCTGCGGGAACAGACGGTATCCACCATGAGCTCCACCAACTCATTCAGCACATCCCGATCCAGCCGGTCATCCCGGCATAGATAGTCATACTCGATATTCTCCAAAATCAGTTCCCGATAGTTCTCTCGCTCCCGCATCCAGTCCCGTCCGGTCCGTTTGGCCCCTGCGGGGGTTTGGAGGCTTGATTGGATAGGATTTGATCCTTCCGTACTTGATGAATCAGTATTTGATATTTGGTTACTTGATCCTTTAGTATTTAATTGTGCGGGGTTTTCCTGTTCAGGTTTTCCCAAGACAGGAGAATCCAAGACTGGTTTTACCTGAACTGGATTTTCCCGTTCAGGTTTTCCCGGTTTAGGTTCCGGTGGCCTGGGCTGCTCCAGGATCGTGTACTCGATGCTGCCGAGCCGCCCGTTGGCGTTACGGACTCTTTCACGGATAATATACCCCGCATCTTCCAGCTCCCGAACCGTAGCACAAATGCTGTCCACTCCATCCCGGCATATCCGGGCAAGGCCTTTGGTGGTGTAGTCCCAATCCTCCGGCAAGGATAGCATGAGGGACAGCAGCCCCTTCGCTTTCAGCGACAGTGCCGTGTTCCGCAGATGATGGTTTGCCATCACCGTGTAGTCGCGGGTTTTCTCAATGCGAAATACCGCCATAATCTCACCTCCCTCCGGCGATCTGGAAAAGTGTTCGTTTTCGGGGAAAAGATGACCTCTGTATCCAACGGATACCCGAAGGACAAATCACCTGCGCCTGCTTTCCAACAGGCAGCACAGGAAGAAAATAGAGGGATTTTCGCCCCTAATTGGCACACTAAATTTTAGGCGTAAAAAAGGGCGGCTGCCTTAAAACAGTCGCCCTAATGTGGGGGGATATACAAGATATTTTTCTGTTCGGATGCCCGAAAACCATTGATATTACTGGGTTTTTCAAAAAGTTCTGTATCGCCACTCGTACCAAACAATGATAATCCGAACTACATTATCCAAGTGGGTAATGTGTTCGGATTTATCATTTCTTTTGAAAATGTAATTTAGCAGACAATGGCAGGAAGAAAATTCCTGCCATTGCTTTTCAACAAAATCGGTGATATAATCACAGAAACTGATCCAAAGGAGGCGCATAGCATGAAGAAATCATGGTGGAAAGTTCCTCTATATTGCATTGTAGCAAGTTGGATATGTTTTCAACTGGAGGTCCGTTTTTTGGGAAGATGGACAATAGTAACATTGCCAGACGGGTCAATATCCACAGATAGTACACGATGGTTAATTCTTAATATTGTACTGTTTATAATTGTTGTTACGATTGGTGGATTTTTCTTTTTTCGTAAGATGACGCACAGAGAACTTTTTTACTCTGCGTCTGTCTTGGTTGTCCTCAATATTGTATTTGGCTTAATTGCTTATAAAATGCAAGGAATGTTTTCTCTGTATTTTGCCGAGTTAACAGAGTGGGATAGTTTTATTTCAAGTCTGCTATTCCAAGTTACTCAAAATGTTTGGATTTCTGCCATAATTGCCTGGATATTGCCTCCATATATTTTTGTTCTATTTGGACGAAAAGCATCTAATGAGAGTTAATAACAAGGCGGGAGCATCGTGACAGATGTTCCCGCCTTGTGCTTTAGTCCTGTTTTTCCTTGTCTTGTTCTTGTTGCGCTTTCCACTCTGCAAACTCCCGCTGTCCTTCCTCGCTCTCGAAAAAGGCTTGTATCTCTGGGAGCAGGGCCAGGACCAGGACCAGGACCAGGACTCTGTCTTAATTTGATCGTGCTACCTACTGCCCTGTCCCCAAAGGATATAATACTTACCTTTTGGAAGATTGTCATCGTTCGGATATGTAATTATTAGGAGGACCACGTCGGAGCAAAGTCCACTTTGCTCCGACATCTTTTTATGCTGGGGAAAAAAGGCGTCATCTGCCCGCTCCCTTGTTCCTCCTTTCCAACTGCGACCCGCTCCGCTGGGCTCGCAGCTGGTGGCCGCCCTGCGGGCGGTATTTTTCACCGTCGGAAAATATCGATATTAACAGTCCTCTGCAAACAATGATAATCCGAACTACATTCTCTAAGTGATGAATGTGTTCGGATTTATCATTTCTGCTGAAAATGTACTTTGATTAGCAAGAATTGGGGGATTGGGAACAACATTCCAAATCCTTGCTTTTTGTTGTGCTTCTTATTATAATTTATAAAACAATACATCATTTTGTCTGCCGATTTGCTCCAAGAAATTCCTCAAAAATGTTACATTTAGAGCAGTATGATATCGCTGAACGGAGGTTAATATGAAAAGAAACGTAGTTATTGTGACCATATGTTTGCTTGTATCATTCGCATTTTCCGCTTGCGTACCTGCAACCCCTAGCGACCAAACACCTGAATTTTTTAATGACATTGGAAAAACACTTAGTGAATTAAGAAATGAGTATCCCGAAGGCGAATTTATTGTAAGATTAGATGGATTCCCGGATTGTGCTGCTATATGTTTTGGGGATCCGGAGGCGGAATATGTTTCCTACTTTTTCGGAACACAGAGCGGTGATGCTGAAAAGGCTATGAACGAATATGAAGACCAGTTAAAATGCGCTGGTTTCATCACAACAGCAAATGTACTTTTTCCAGACATGGAAGATGACATGTCCTTTGAAGATTTCTTCTCCTTGATTGGTGTCGATGATTATGAGTACTTCGGAGAAGACACGATAACCGCAGAAGGCTGGTTAAGATTCATGTATAGTGGTATGGAAGTAATGGTGAACACAAACGAAACCGTTGCTGGCGGCGGATGGGATATCACAGGAGCAGAAAGAGTAAAGAGTAATGCTCCGGTATCTGTTGTAGACCAAGAAATATCAAATACCAATCTAGACTTAGCTGAGACGGTTATGTTCGATTAAACTGTGTCATGAGAACACATCACTGCGGCTGGCGTGTATTAATTCCTTGAGGGATTAACGGAAAAAACAGGAATTTATCGTAACTCAGTAGGAGTGATAGAGGTGCAGAAAGAGAAAGTGGTGGTAGGAAAGGACTAAGGAATCAAAACGGCGTGGATAGAGCCGGCTGACAGAATTTGAATTACACGTTTGATGTGTCATCCGTGAGGAATAAAGGGCTATGCCCGCATAGAGACAACCACCAGCGAAGCTGGTGGTTGTGTTCTTATGGAGCGGTCAGCCAGGCCCCCACCAGAACAGCGGCCAGTTGTTTCTGATAATCTGGATCCAACAGTTGTGCCTCCTCTTCTGGATTCGTTAAAAATCCACACTCCACCAGGACGGCTGGACAACTAATATGATTCATAAGATAGACCGTATCCGGAATTTGTTTTACCGACCGCTCATTTTCTGGCTGGAGTGTCCCCTTGACTACCGCCTGAATATGTTCCGCCAGTTCCTTAGAGCCCTCTGTGGGCGCATAGAATACCTGTGCGCCGTGATAGCGATTATTCGGATAAGTATTCTGATGGATACTAAGCAGAGTGGCGCTTCTTTGTCCCTCAATAGCAGCCACTCTATTTTTTAGATCAGATACCTTCTTTTCACGCAGTGAAACCGCACTGTTGTCGTGGAGGGAAATGTCTTCTTCTCGAAGGACCATGGGAGATACTCCGTAAAAGGCCAAAATATCCCGCATCCTCAATACCACTGCCAGATTAATCTGACTTTCCGGCATACCAGTGAGTGAGACAGCACCCCCATCTTCTCCACCATGCCCGGCATCCAGAATCAGATTGGCCTGGCTATTTACTAAAGAGGAAGATGACGCTATTCTATCCATTCTCCCCATGCATAAGCGCAGCGACCAGTTCAGCAAAAACAATACTGTCACGATAGCCAATCCTAGCAATAACATCCGCCGCCTCATAAGACCACCTCGACCTAACATATGGAGACGGACAAGAGCAATATTCCCTATTTAAAATAAAATTTATTTTGGCCACCAAATCTTGTCTTCCTTGGTAAAGAAATAGAGAAGATAACCAGAAAGCCCAAAAGTTCCATCCTTGACTCCCTTTTTCTCCAGGGACCACGTTACCGGTCAGACCATACACTGGGATGAGGGCCCATCCGCCCCTCAAATCCAACCAAGGAGGGAATCCCTTTGAATCAAGAGATCGGTAGTTCCTGCCCCCTGCAGACTAGCTGCCCTGATAATTATGGTACTCTGCCGTCCTGTGCAGGACTGGCAGTCCCTTACGTCCCATTTCAGCAGGATAGACCCAATAAATATTCCCAAAGTGAGGCTCTGAGCAACGGTACACTCTTTCCAGGCCTCAACCTCCCCTTCCATTTGAAGGTGGAAGGTTCCACTTTGCCCACAAATCCGCTGGTAGAGCTCCAGGCTCTGGAATTCGTCGTACTAGAACTTGGGATTTATCTTGACACCCATCCTGACGATACGGAGGCATTCACCCTTTTCAAGCAGTATGCCGCCATGGAAAAGTCGGCCAAAGCCGCTTACGAAAGCAAATTCGGACCCCTGACCAAAGCCGCGGCGGCGACTGGAGAGCGATACAACTGGCTCCAGGAGCCCTGGCCTTGGAATTTCCAGCAGAATGAGGTGAAGTAAATGTTTATTTATGAAAAGAAGCTTCAATTTCCAGTAAAAATTGCCACTCCAAATCCTAAGTTGGCCGCTTTTATTATCAGTCAATATGGTGGTCCAGATGGAGAACTAGGTGCCTCTATGCGCTATCTATCCCAGCGTTATGCCATGCCTTATGCTGAGGCAAAAGGCGTATTGACGGACATCGGCACTGAGGAGCTGGGCCATATGGAGATGGTAGCCGCCATCGTTCACCAACTGACTCGAAACCTCACCGACGAAGATGTGCGAAATAATCCAACCTTTGCTCCTTATTTCGTAGACCACACCACAGGTGTCTATCCTACTGCCGCTTCCGGGTTCCCTTGGAGCGCCGGCTCCATCCAATCTACCGGCGATGTCATTGCCGACTTGACTGAAGACTTGGCGGCCGAGCAAAAGGCCCGCCTCACCTATGATAACATTCTCCGCCTTTCCGATGACCCAGATGTCAACAACGTCATCCGTTTTCTGCGAGAGCGGGAAATTGTCCACTTCCAGCGATTTGGCGAGTGTTTGCGCCTGTGCAAAGAGAAGATGGACGCAAGAAACGTCTACCTTACTAACCCGGCCTTTGACAAAGCACAACCCAGGACTCCTGCTAGAGGTTAAAAAAACAGCCAGGCTCCCCTTTATTAGGGGGCCTGGCTCTTCTCAAAGCTGATAGAAACTGTCCGTACAGATTTACAATAAGGCGAAAACCTGCTAGAATAAAATAAATCAAACTCGGCACCAGAAGGAGCAGGACGATGAAAGCAAAGACTCTCTTTTACTGTACAGAATGCGGGAACGAGATGCCAAAATGGCAGGGGAAATGTCCTGCCTGCGGCGCATGGAATACGGTGGTAGAGCAACCCACGGAAAAGCCCGTCAAAAAAGCAGGAATCAACCATCCCAGAGGTTCCGCGGCTGGCGTGGCCGTTCACCGTCCCAAACTCATGAAAGATGTGGAGATCACAGATGAGTTGAGATTTTGTACAGGAATGGGAGAGCTGGACCGGGTTCTGGGAGGCGGTGCGGTCAAGGGATCGCTGGTTCTGATAGGCGGTGCTCCTGGCATTGGAAAGTCCACACTTATGCTGCAGATCTGCGATAATCTGTGCCGGTTTGCCACAGTTTTGTATGTATCAGGAGAGGAATCCGAACGGCAGATCAAACTCCGAGCGCAGAGGCTAAACGTGGCAGAGGAGGGGCTTCATCTGCTGGCGGAAACCGATCTGGAGAACATGATTGATTCAGTTCATCATCTCCAGCCTGATGTGCTCATTGTGGATTCTATTCAGACTTTATACCACGGGGATGTGAATGCCGCCCCTGGAAGCGTAAGCCAGGTAAAGGAGTGCACACTGGCGTTGATGCAGCTTGCAAAGGGAGAGGGAATTACTGTTTTTGTCATCGGACATGTGAACAAAGAGGGCTTTATTGCCGGGCCTAAGGTGCTGGAGCATATGGTAGACTGTGTCCTTTATTTTGAAGGTGAGAGGCATATGGCCTACCGCATTTTAAGGGCGGCCAAGAACCGCTTTGGCGCGACCAATGAGATTGGTGTTTTTGAGATGGAGGATGGTGGACTGTGTGAAGTGCCAAACCCCTCGGAAACTCTGTTAGCTGGCCGTCCCATGGATGCTCCGGGTACCTGTGTTACCTGTGTTATGGAGGGAGTACGCCCGGTGCTGGCAGAGATCCAGGCCCTAGTGGTGCCCAGCAGCCTAGGAAATCCTAGAAGAGTGAGCAATGGCTTCGAATATAACCGCACCATGTTGTTGCTGGCCGTGCTGGAAAAACGCGGCGGCCTTTTACTGGGAAATTGTGACAGCTATCTAAATGTCATTGGAGGGCTAACATTAGACGAACCAGCGGCAGATTTAGCAGTTGTGTTGGCTATGGCCTCCAGTTTTCGGGACAGACCGGTACCTCATGATTTTGCTGCTATTGGGGAAGTGGGGCTGACCGGAGAACTTCGGGCAGTCAGTGCGTTAGGCCAACGCCTGTCCGAAGTCCAGCGGCTAGGCTTTACAAAATGTCTGATTCCAAAGCGTGTCCAGGGCAAACTAATTGCTCCGGAGGGACTAGAGTTGATCCGGGTTTCCAGTATTCGGGAGGCTCTGGCGACGTTGCTGTAAAGCTTTTTTACTTAAGGGAACAAAATTAATACAGCTGGAGCTAGAAGTTAACCCGGAGGAGGCGGCTCGGTAGAGAGAACAGTATCCGTCCTTCTGATAAACACAGGAATCAGTGCACACGATCAAGCTCATTCTTTTCACCTCCAGTATCGAGAGTAAGTAGTATGTCCTAGAGTGGAAAAGATATGAGATTTGGTTTGGAAGCTTGACGGATATATAGAAAGATACAAATTCAGTGACACGTCTCTAATTTTAAATATAAGGAAAACTTACAAAAACCAAAGGTCTAGCAGAAAAATCTGGCTTTTTTCACCACTTTTGATTCGTTTTCCTAGATCCAGGAGTTCTTCATTCAACTGCTCTGACAAAAGTTCAGCGGCATAACGGCTGTTTCCAGTTCCGGAAAAATATAAGATCATTAGGACTTCTCCCCCATCTCAATAGCCACTTTTATCACGTTATCCCGCCGATGTTCAAAGAGGTCATAGGCCGCCTCGATCTCCTCTAGGTGAAAGGTATGGGTGATTAACGGCGTGGTGTCCAGCATTCCCTCCTTGATCAGCTTTAATATCTCCGCACAGCTGCAACCATCCACACCACCAGTCTTGAAGGTCAGATTTTTCCCGTACATTTCGGGCAAGGGCAGCTGCTGAGGACCGTCATACAGCGCCACTACTGCCACAGTGCCATTGGGTCTGGCACACTGCCAGGCCATACGAAAGGTTTCCGCTCCACCAGCGACCTCGAGCACTACATCCGCGCCGCCGTGGTCGCTGTTTCGCCGTACATAGTCCAGTGCTTTTTCCGGTGTGGTCGCCAGCACCTGAGGATAGTAACGGTGGAGAAACTGGAGGCGCTGTTCTTCCCGCTCACATACAATCACACGTTTTGGACTTTTTAACAAAACACACTGTAAGGTACATATACCTGTCGGGCCGGCCCCGATGATAAGCACAGTGTCATCAGGGCTGATATCTGATATCTGGGCCGCCCAATAACCTGTAGACAGAATGTCACCTACAAAAAGGGCCTGACGGTCAGTCACGGAATCAGGAATCTTATCCAAGCTCTGGTCCGCATAGGGAACTCTCACATATTCTGCCTGCCCGCCATCGATGCGGCAGCCCAAGGCCCAGCCACCATTTGGGTCTATGCAGTTATTCACCCAGCCATGCTGGCAGAAAAAACAGTGCCCACAGAAAGTCTCTACATTTACGGTGACCCTGTCACCAGGCTTCACTGATAATACAGCAGGACCAGCCTTCTCTACTACGCCCACCATCTCATGGCCGACCGTAATACCTGGCACTGCTCTTGGTACAGAGCCATGCTTGATGTGGAGGTCACTGGTACAAATGCTGGCTAAGGTGACCCGCACGATCGCGTCTCGGTCATCCAAGATCACTGGTCTCTCTTTCTCCAACAATTTGAATGTTCCTTGTTCCAAAAAAGTATAGGCTAACATATTCATTATCCGCTCCATTGTAGTTTCTTGATTCCAGCATAGCATTTTCCAAAATAAAATTCAAGGGAATCAAAACAAAGGCAGAGGCCCTGTCCCCAGACAAGGCCCCTGCCCTTCATTTGATCATAGATTTAGATTCAAAATCCCAGGCCCTGAATATAGCCCTGGATGCGCTCAAAGCCCCTCTTAATATTTTCGTCAGAGGTGGCGTAGGTAATTCGGATGAATCCTTCCCCACTGTCACCGAATCCGGATCCAGGGACAGTAACGACCCCGGTCTTCTTCAGTAGATCCATACACAAGTCACGGGAATTCATCCCGGTGAACTCTGTCAGTTCCTTGGCATTGACAAAGGCATAGAAGGCACCCTTTGGCTTTTTAATAGACAGACCAGGGGTCTGGTCAATCAGTGAACAGATCAGGTCACGGCGGCGAAGATAGCTCTGCCGCATATTCTCAATCTCAGACTGGCACTGACGTAGCCCACAGGCGGCCGCAATCTGGCTGGGGGCCGGCAGACAGGAAGCTCCGTTCTCGTGCAGTTTAGTCATGTTACGGATAATATCAGGCTGGGAGATCGCATAACCAAGGCGCCAGCCAGTCATGGCAAACATTTTGGAGAAGCCGCTAATGTACACAGTCTTTTCCATGATTCCGTCAAAGGAGGTAATGCTGGTATAGCCCGCATCATCATAAACTAACCGGCTGTATATCTCATCGGCAATGATAAAGATATCCCGCTCGCGGAGCAGGTCAGCCAGGGCTTTGCAAGTATCCTTGTCAATCACCGCACCGGTAGGATTAGAGGGTGAGTTGAGAATGATAGCTTTTGTTTTAGGTGTGATCGCGGCCTTGATGTCATCAGGATCTGGGATAAATCCGTTTTCCTCACGTGCTGGGACACAGATCATTCTGGCGCCCACCATACCAATCTGTCCAAAATAATTAGGCCAGGCCGGTGTGATTACGATGACTTCATCACCGGGATTTACCAAGGTGAACAAAGCCATCTGGATCGCCTCAGTGGCACCGCAGGACACCATAATCTGGTTTGTGGGATCAGGCTTCAGATCATTGGCATGGTACTCCGCAATCGCTTGGCGCAGTTCCAACACGCCACTGTTCGGGGTATAGTGAGTCATACCGGACTCCCAGCATCGGCATGCCTCTTCAATGATGGGGCGCGGAGTGATAAAGTCCGGCTCGCCAACTGTAAAGCTGATAGTATCCTCCATTTTCAAGGCCTCATTGAACATCTCCCGAATGACTGATCCACCCAGATTTTGGGCCAAATTTGACAACTGCATCGTTCATTCACTCCTACAAATCAGTTTGTTGTATATGCTTAGGCACCCAGATAGGCTGCCTTCACACGCTCATCAGCTAGCAAATCCTGAGAGGCACCTTGCATGGTAATTTTCCCCGTCTCCAGCACATAAGCGTGGGAGGCCGTATTCAGAGCTAAAAAGGCGTTCTGTTCGATGAGCAAGATGCTAGTGCCAGTTTCATTAATTTGCCTGATGACGCGAAAAATATCTTCTACAACAATAGGAGCCAGCCCCATGGAAGGCTCGTCTAGCATTAACAGGCTTCCGTTGGTCATCAAGGCCCGGCCTAACGCCAGCATCTGCTGCTCACCTCCAGAAAGTGTCCCAGCCTGCTGCTTTTCACGCTCCTTCAGTCGTGGAAAGATAGTAAATACCCGTTCCAGACCATCTTTTATGAAAGCTCTATCTTTTATCAGATTGGCTCCCATAGTCAGGTTTTCAGTGACGGACATCTTCGAAAATACCCGGCGGCCTTCTGGCACATGGGCAATGCCCTGTTCTACAATCTTATGGGGCTTCATCTTGGTCAATTCTGTTCCCTGAAACAGAATTGACCCGCTTTTTGCGTGCTCCAGACCAGAGATGGTGCGCAGAATGGTGGACTTTCCAGCGCCATTGGACCCAATCAACGCCACAATCTCCCCTTTTTCCATCGAGAAGGAAACGCCTTGTACCGCATTAATGGCTCCATAGGACACATGAAGATCCCGAATCTCAAGTAGCGACATTCTGATAGCCTCCTCCTAAGTATGCCTCGATAACCTTCGGATTGGCCTGCACTTCGGCGGGCACCCCTTCAGCTATGGTCTTACCAAAGTCTAAGACTTTGATGCGGTCCGCAATAGGCATTACAAAGTTCATGTGGTGCTCGATCAAAATGATAGTCACACCAAAGTCCTTGCGAATCTGTGCTACCAGGTTCGCCATATCCTCCAGTTCAGTGGTAATCATACCAGCTACTGGCTCATCCAACAACAGGATCTTGGGATCCGTCATCAGGGCACGTGCAATTTCCAGACGGCGCTGATCGCCATAGGGCAGATTTTTTGCTAGTAAATTTGCTTTGTCGGCCAGTCCCAGACGGTCTAACAGACCCATGACCTTCTCATCCAGCTCCCTTTCGCTCTTCACCATGCCCGGTGTACGCAAAAAACATTTGGCTAGATTCTGGTCGTTATGCATAGTATGGGCCATCTTTACATTGTCCGCCACACTGGCATTAGAGAACAGGCGGATGTTCTGGAAAGTTCGGGTAATCCCCTGTCGCGCAAACTGATAGGGTTTAAGCCCTACCATATCCACCCCATCTAGCTTAATGGTACCGGTGGTGGGTTTGTAAATACCGGTCAGCATATTAAATACGGTTGTCTTTCCCGCGCCGTTTGGCCCAATAATGGCAATTAATTCGCCCTTTTCAACTTCCAAATTAAAATTATCCACGGCGCAAAGCCCACCGAACATGATAGAGAGGTTTTTGACCTCAAGAAGACTCATATCACCACTTCTCCCTTCTCAGGACTTAGAGACACCCGCAGGCTCTTTATCCTTCTTTGAGCCAAACAGCGGAGTCTCGTACAGGGACGCACGAGAAATACGCATAAAGGGAACTTCCTTGCCACCACAAAGCCCCTCTGAGCGATAGAGCATCACAATGACCAGAATAGCCGCATACACCGCCAGGCGCCAGTCGGCCAAAAAGCGGAGAACCTCAGGCAGGATGGTCAACAGTGTGGCGCCCAAAATAGAACCAGTCAGAGATCCGGAACCCCCGGCATACAAGTAGACCAAGAAATCGGAGCTCTTTGTAAAGCTAAAGGAGTCCGGCTGAATGAAGGCTAGCACATGAGCATACAGGCCGCCTGCTACGCCGGCAATAAAGGCAGCGATACAGAACGATGTGATCTTGTAGCGGGTAGTATTGATGCCCATGGCATCTGCAGCAATCTCATTGTCCCGAATTGCGATAAAGGCGCGGCCGTAGGGAGAATAGATAAGGTTACGCAATAGATATAACGTCAACGCCATAAAGAATAAGATCCAGGCAAAATTGGAGTAATTTGGAATGCCAATCATGCCTCTGGCTCCGCCAATCGGCTGGATCAGACGAAGGATAGCGCGGACAATTTCACCAAAGGCCAGAGTAACAATGGCCAAATAGTCCCCCTTTAGCTTTAGGGAGGGCATCCCAATCAGCACTCCTACCAAGGCAGCCACACACCCTCCTACCAGTAGGCCTAACAAAAAGACAGGGACCTGGGCAACTACCGGAATATTCTTACCATCAAATACCATGGTGGTAATGACCGCGGCCCCATAAGCACCTAGGGACATAAAGCCAGCGTGGCCAATACAGAACTGTCCAGTAAAGCCATTGACCAAGTTCAGACTGGCTGTCATCATAATGTTGATGCCGGCAAACATCATGACTTGAATATAATAGCCATTTAGGATACCCACAGAGCGCAGGACCGTTACAACTACATATAAAAGGACAACAATTAAGGCGGGGTAAATCGACTTAATCAATTTCTTTATATTCATAAAGATCACCCCTCCTTAAACTTTCTCTATGACCAGCTTGCCCATGATACCGGCAGGCTTGACCAAAAGGATAACAATCAAAATAATGAATCCGACAGCATAGCCGAAGGTAGAGTTCAAAGCGGTAGCAAATATTTGGGCGATCCCAAGGATAAAGCCCCCCAACATGGCCCCCCTAATATCACCGATACCACCCAGAACGGCTGCGACAAATGACATATTGCCCAGCCAGGAACCC
This sequence comes from Flintibacter sp. HCN-6482, assembly GCF_037892565.1. Classification (NCBI taxonomy): domain Bacteria; kingdom Bacillati; phylum Bacillota; class Clostridia; order Eubacteriales; genus Flintibacter; species Flintibacter sp. HCN-6482. The sequence goes on from NZ_JBBKBK010000002.1 coordinate 716,913, forward strand.
ATATACACATCAACCTGAGGATAGGCACTGGCATAGCAAATACCAGACACTGCGGCCAGAGCGCCGCCTACGAAGAATGTGATGGAAATGACGCGGTTGACATTGATACCCATCAAAGAAGCTGCATCCTTGTCCATACTGACGGCCCTCATCTGTCCACCGATCTTTGTGCCATTCACCATGAAATATAGTGCCATCATAGTAACAGCAGCCAATATGATCATGATAATCTGGGTCGAAGTGATAGACGCCCCTAAAACATTAAAGGTTTTGGGCGCAAATAGTGTGGGGAAGGAGCGAGGATTCGGGCCAATAAAAGGTAAGGCCCTTGGAAAGTTCTCCAAAAACATGGAGACACCTACAGCTGTGATCAACGCGATCATTCTTGGTTTATTGCGCAGAGGTCTGTAAGCGATCGCCTCAGTCGCTACAGCGATTCCGCCAGTGCCCAGCATAGCAATCAATATGATAATCCCTACAATAAGCATTGGGAATGTTCCATCAATCTGATAGCTGGAGAAAAGTTGAGCAATAAAATAGGTGCCCAATGCACCAATCATCAAAAAGTCACCATGAGCAAAATTGATCATGCCAACAATCCCATAGACCATGGTATAGCCCAATGCAAGCAACGCATATACGCTGCCCAATTGCAAGCCGTAAACTAAGTATTGTAGGATCGTAGCCACAGGAACGCCTCCTATCATGTCTAAAAAATGGATTTACTAAGAAAGAAATGTGCCGGCTGGTATCAAACGCAGCCGGCACATTCAGTTATGCCTAAGAAAGAATTGCTGCCCTATGTCATCGATGAAAAATCCAAAAGAAATCAGCTAGGATTGATGGAAGAAACATAATGGGAAACACCATCAGCATCATACTGCATAACCACGCCACCCTTAATGGGGTTACGATCCTCACCCATCGTCATAGGACCAGAGGGCAGTTGAAGATTCTCAATAGAAGCCAGAGCGTCACGGACACCATCGCGGGTCAGCTCTTCTGCATTCTGCAACGCATAGAGAACCATCATAGTAGCTTCATAAGCCAGTTCAGCATTGGAATTGGGTTGCTCATCGGGATGCAGGGCAGTGTACTTCTCCACAAACTCAACAGCAGCGGGATCGGTAGACTCAGCAGAAAAAGCGGAAACATAGGCTACGCCATCCACAGCAGCACCAGCCACCTGTCCGACTTCAGGAGTATCAGCAGAGTCACCACAGATAATGGGGCAAGTGATGCCAGCGGAGCGGGCCTGCTGGATCTGGAGGCCGAGCTCACTCAGCAGGTTGGGGAAAAATACACTCTCTGCATTGGCAGCGGCCAGCTTCGTCAACTGAACGTTATAGTCCTTAACATCAGAGCCGGAATACTCTTCGATAGCCAAGATCTGACCGCCCAGCGCTTCATAGCTTTCAATAAATGCGTCCTTCAGTCCAGTCGCATAGGCATCAGCGTTGTTGAACATAATGCTGGCAGTCTCATATCCGGACTCCCAGATATACTGGGCAGCCATCTGCCCTTGGAAAGGATCAATAAAGCAGGCCCGGAAAATATAGTCGCCTACCTCAGTAACCGCAGTGTTAGTCGCAAAGGTAGTAACGATGGGGCATTTGGCATTCTGAGCAATCGGACCAGCAGCCAATGCGCATTTGGACATATCAGGGCCGACTATAGCAATAACCTTTTCTTCCTCAATTAATTTCTGAAACACATTTGTTGTTTTTTCCTCGGATGCCTCATTGTCCATGTAAATGAACTCGATGTTATACTCTTTGCCCTTAATGTCGATCTTACCGCCTAGCTCGTTCTCTACAACTTCGACACCATTCGTAATGTACTTTCCAGCAATAGCAGAGACACCAGAAATGGGGCAAACAACGCCAATTTTTAATGTTTCTACCTCATCTCCGCCGCTGTTGGTAGAGCCGCTATTACTACCGTTTCCACAGCCGGCCATGGAAAACACCATCGCCAAAGCCATCGCAAATGCAAGAACCTTTTTCATTGTTTTCCTCCTGTTTGATCAAATATTATACTAAAGAGAGACTTCTCTTTAATATCGTTTTTTCATATTATGAAATATTATCTCTTATTATGGAATCAAATTCTTGTTGTTTATTTTAATATCAGTACATGCAAAATGTCAACGCTAACATTTCTATATTTATTCTTTTTGTATGATATGTCAAATTTGTAGCTAAAATTTGTTTAAGTCGTAAAGATAAAATTATTGTAATTGAAACTCAGTCATATTATAATGAAATTTAGTGGCTGCATTCTTGCATTACCCTATGAGTCTGTAGGCAGTTCAATTTTTATTCAAAGTGAAGTGGCATCTAAATCAGTTGACAATCATTGGTCCGCAATATATTATTATTGTTGTTAACTTTCATTTCGCTAAACAGTATTTTAGGAGGAACCCATGCCTACCGCATTCCTTGATTCCTTTCAATTAATCGTTGCTTTTTATTTGTTTTATGTTTCAATTAAAGGTTCTGGACAGATGTACCGTTTTTTTGATATTTCAGAGGAAGATCAGATGCGAGTCCGCCTCCCTCTGCGCCTCATCTATGCTATTGCTGGCATTATCGCTCTGGTGGAATCTGCTGTTTGTATGCTGCAGAATCAAATGTTTACTCAGACCATTACCGAGAATGGTGTCATTATCATACAGAATTTCTCCATTGAAGTTCTTCCTTTTCTCACCTATGATATGATGTCTACTATTAGTTCGGCTTTGACTCTTGTTATCGTTCTTCTGCTGGCCGGAGTGGTGATTTGGTTGAGGAAACTAAGCCATCGCAATTCAAAGAAGCATTAAAAAAGCACCCAAAGTATCTACTTTGGGTGCTTTTTAATGGTATCTTTCATCCCCATTGATATGTACCTAAGATATGGATACATCTTAGCTGTACATAAGGATAGGTGCTCAAGGGACGAAAATCCGTGTCCTGACTATGCGCGGCCACAAGAATAGAGCCCGGCCCATTCTCTCTTTTTATCTCTACCACGATTGGATTATGGCTAAATTCCTGATGTCCGGAGAAACGAAGCTGGATAAAATCGCCCGGTTCCACCTGCTCCAGCAGGACCTCTCTCCCAAATGGACCGGGTGTCTTTTGCTTCCTCGTTAAAAAGTTAAAAAAATAAGGTACCCCTGTCCACGCCGGAGCCCTGTCTTTCCCGCTGTTGTAGTACCAGCCAAAGGTGGGTGTGAAGTTCATGACCCCAGCCCCGGCATAGAGGCACTGGGAAGCAAAGTTAGTACAATCCCCTCCTAATTCATCGAAATTCATATATTTAGGGTTTCTTTCATAGGCCCAGCGGTGCGCATAGGAAACTCCAGCAAAACGGTCATAAGGTATGATTTTTAGCATTCTTCCTCCCCCCCTTCTCTCATCTTATGCAGAGAGATCAGAAAAGGGCCCCAGACCCGCCGTAGCGGATCTGGGGCCGGAGTCGTTGCTTTTTGAAAATTATCAGGCCTTACCGTCGCAGCCCAAAACATCAATCAGCTTATGCTTAACCATAGCCTGGATAGCGGCACGGGCAGGCTTTAGATACTCACGGGGATCAAACTTATCAGGGTGTTCAGCCATGAACTTGCGGATGGTTCCAGTCATGGCCAGACGCAGGTCGGAGTCAATATTGATCTTACACACAGCGCCACGGGCGGCCTGACGGAGCTGCTCCTCAGGAATACCGACGGCATCGGGCATCTTTCCGCCGTTCTCATTAATCATCTTGACAAACTCCTGCGGCACGGAAGAGGAGCCATGAAGCACAATGGGGAAGCCGGGCAGGCGCTTCACAACTTCATCCAAGATGTCAAATCGCAGGGGTGGAGGCACCAGTTCGCCCTTCTCGTTACGGGTGCACTGAGCGGCGGTGAACTTATAAGCGCCGTGACTGGTGCCGATAGCAATGGCCAAAGAGTCACAGCCAGTCTTGGACACAAACTCTTCCACCTCTTCGGGGCGGGTATAATGGGAGGCCTCAGCAGACACATTCACTTCGTCCTCAACGCCAGCCAGAGCGCCCAGCTCCGCCTCAACCACCACGCCGTGGTCATGGGCGTACTCCACCACTTTCTTGGTGATCTCAATATTCTCGGCAAAGGGCTTGGAGCTGGCGTCGATCATAACGGAGGTAAAGCCGCCGTCAATACAGGACTTACAGGTCTCAAAGCTGTCGCCATGATCCAGATGCAGGCAGATGGGCAGGCCGGTCTCAATCACAGCAGCCTCCACCAGCTTCATCAGATAGGTGTGGTTCGCATAAGCCCGGGCCCCTTTGGAGACCTGGAGGATCAGGGGAGCATTGACTTCCTTGGCAGCTTCGGTAATGCCCTGAACGATCTCCATGTTATTGACGTTGAAAGCACCGATTGCGTAACCGCCATCATAGGCTTTCTTGAACATTTCTGTAGTAGTAACCAATGGCATAATTACCATCTCCTTTGAATTTGGTAATCCTTATTGTACCATTAACAGTTGATAATTACAAGTATCTGTGCTAGAATTTAGAAGAGAATTTCTGAGTTAAATCATTTTTCCACGTATTTTTATATTTAAGGAGGAAGCAAACATGGAGAAACTGACCGGAGCTTGTATCATTGGCCAGTCTGGCGGCCCCACCGCTGTCATCAACGCCAGCGCTCAGGGCGTCATCCAGACCGCTTTGAAGTCCGATTGCATTACCCGTGTTCTCGGTGCTGCCCATGGCATCAAAGGTGTACTGGAGGACAAGCTGTATGATATGTCCCAGGAGGATCCCGCTGAACTGGATCTTCTAAAGTATACCCCCTCTTCCGCTTTGGGCTCCTGCCGCTACAAGCTGGCTGACCCCGACAAGGATGACACTGATTACAAGCGGATCCTTGAGATTTTCCAGAAGTACAACGTCCGCTACTTCTTCTACAATGGCGGCAATGACTCTATGGATACCTGCAATAAGATTTCTAAGTATATGCAGAAGGTAGGCTATGAGTGCCGCATCATGGGCGTGCCCAAGACAATTGATAACGACCTGAACGGCACAGACCACTGCCCCGGCTTCGCCTCTGCCGCCAAGTATATCGCCACCTCCTGCGCCGAGGTCTGGCAGGACGCCCACGTCTATGACACTGGCATGGTCACTGTCATTGAAATCATGGGCCGTCACGCCGGCTGGCTGGCCGGTTCGGCCGCTCTGGCTTCCCTCGCCGGCTGTGGTCCCGACCTTGTCTACCTGCCCGAAGTGGACTTCGATATGGACCGGTTCATCGCCGATGTCAAGAGCATCTATGATAAGACCGGCAAGTGCATGGTCGCTGTATCCGAGGGTATCCACTACGCCGATGGCCGGTTCGTGTCTGAGGCGGAAACCTCTGCCACCGACGGCTTCGGCCACGCTCAGTTGGGCGGCCTGGCCGTAATGCTGGCTGATGTCATCAAGAAGCACACTGGCGCCAAGGTCCGGGGAATCGAGCTCTCTCTGCTGCAGCGTTGTGCCTCCCACGCCGCCTCCAAGACCGATGTCGAAGAAGCCTGGCAGGCTGGCTCCGCTGCTGTTGAAGCCGCTGTGGCCGGCACAACCGATAAGATGGTGGCCTTCAAATGCACCCGTGAAGGCGGCTATCAGTGCCAGACCTCTCTGGAGCCATTGGACATCGTGGCTAACTTCGAGAAGAAGGTCCCCCGTGAGTGGATCAACGAGGCCGGAAACGGCGTGGAGCAGCCCTTCATCGATTATGTACTCCCCCTAATCCAAGGCGAAACTGACGCTCCCAAGGAACATTCCCTCCCCCGCTTCGCCCATCTGAAGAAAGTGCTGACCACTGATATGTAATCTAAAATATAATCAGCCCCGGAGCTGCTCTCCGGGGCTGATTTTTTATTCCTTATGACCATTTGGCAGGGACATGGGGCCTGTACGCCCCATATACACCTCTGTTTCAGTTGGCAGCTTATGACGGCGCAGGCCATAGCAGACCAGCCGCCTGATTATACTGTAGATCATAGCAAATACTGGCACTCCCAGCACCATCCCAGCAAAACCAAACAGTCCGCCAAACAGAATAATAGAAAACAAGACCCAGAAAGAGGCCAACCCGGTAGACTCACCCAAGATCTTAGGACCCAGGATATTTCCGTCAAACTGCTGAAGCACTAAAACAAAAATGGCAAAATATATGCTCTGGATGGGATCGATGATAAAGATCAGCAGGATACAGGGAATCGCTCCAATGAATGGACCAAAAAAGGGAATCACATTGGTCACACCAATGATGGTCGCAACCAAAGCCGGATAGGGAAAGTGAAAGAGATTACAACAGGCCAGACAAATAATTCCGATAATGAGAGAATCCAACAGCTTTCCATTAATAAACCCACTCATGATGCGGTAGGCTTCTCTCGTTTCAGACACAATCAAATCAGCGTGGTCTGTACGGAAGATACTGTAAACAATCTTCTTACTCTGAGCAGCAAACGTGTCCTTCCGAACAAGGAGATAGACAGAAACAATGATGGCAATCAACAGGTCCTTGATCAGCAGTAAGGCAGCCAACAAAATAGCGGATACACCGGACACAACTCCGGTAATGTTCGGTAGGACCGTAGCTCGCAGCCAGTCCAGCGTGGAGGACACCGACTCTAAATTGGGCAGGATATCTGAGGAGAGCCACTGCTCCAGAGAGGTGGCCGCCGAGTTATAGATAGGCATGATAGCGGACTGTATCTCTGGATTGTCCTCCAGGAAGGTTAACAACCACACCTGGGCGCTCTCAATGTACTCTGGGAAAGCCATGACCAATCCGACGATGCTGTCATATACCTGGGGAATTACCATGGCCAGCAGCAGATACAGCAGGATAAAGGCAACCAGCAGACTCAAGACGATGGATATTATAGATAAAAACCGGACATCGTTCTTGTTTTTCAGCTTCTGATTTGGTGTCATGGCCAACATAAACTGGAGGATATGCCTTTGGATTGGCAGCAACAGAAAGGCCAGTATCATCCCCATAAAAATAGGGCGCAGGATATGTGATAAGGTCGTGAAAAAAGCACGGACCGAGGCGGCGTTGAAGATCAGGAAAAACAGTAAAATTGCCGCGGTCACCACACAAAAGGCCGTGACTCCCGCCGCGATAAATGGCCCGTACTTCTCTCTCTTCAAACAAGCCCACCCGCTTTCTTCTTGATTGCTGTTGTTTTCATTATATCGTATTTTCTTCTCCCCCGCTACTCTTTCTTAAAAGTTTCACAAAACTTTAATGATTGAAAATGGCCGCCCATAGGGACGGCCATTTTTCATCGTATTCAGATTGTCTCTCCCGCCAGGAATCGCTCCAGACGGTCCAGTCCCTCTTTGATGTTCTCCATAGAGGTGGCATAGGACCAGCGGACAAAATTCGGCGCCGCAAAGCCGGTCCCGGGGACAACCGCCACCTTCCCGTACTTCAGGAAGAGGTTTCCGAAGTCATCAGAGTCTTTAATCACCGTACCATGGAGCTCTTTTCCAATGAGCTTCTCAATGTTCATCATCACATAGAAAGCGCCCTCAGGCTTGATGCAGCTGACCCCCTCAATCTGATTCATCCGTTCCACCATATAGTTGCGCCGCTCCTCAAAGGCCTTGCGCATCTCCTCAATGGAGTCTTGAGAAGCGGAGAGTGCGAGAGCCGAGGCTTTCTGAGAGATAGAGCAGGGGGAGCCAGTGGAATGGCTGAGGAAATTGGCGATGACCTTTGCAATCTTGGCGGGGGCAGCCACATAGCCAATTCGCCAGCCGGTCATGGCATAGGACTTGGACACGCCGTTAATCAGCAGGGTGCGCTCTTTAATATCCTCGCCTAAGGCAGCCAGGCTGACAAACTGTCCGCCGTCATAGACCAGCCCGTAGTAGATTTCGTCAGAGATGACATAAATATCCTGCTCCACACAGACCTTAGAGATGGCCTCCAGCTCCTGGCGGCTATACATCATGCCAGTGGGGTTTGATGGGTTGTTAAGGATCATACATTTGGTCTTTGGGGTGATGGCGGCGGCCAGCTTCTCTGGCGTAATCTTGAAATTCTCTGCCTCGGTAGCCTCTACCACAACCGGAACACCGCCCACCATACGGATCAGCTCGATATAACTGACCCAGTAGGGAGCGGGCAAGATGACCTCATCCCCTGGATTGACAAGCGCGCGGAGGGCCACATAGACACAGGGCTTCGCGCCGTTAGACACAGCGATCTGGGTATATTCATAGTCTACACCGCAGTCCTCCTTCAGCCGCTGGCAGACAGCCTTGCGCAGCTCAATGGTGCCGGCTGCAGGGGTATATTTCGTTTCGTTGTTCCGAATGGCCTGGATACCAGCCTCCTTAATATAATCAGGGGTGGGGAAGTCAGGCTCTCCAGCACCAAAGCCGATGACATTCTGCCCCTCCGCCTTCATCTGCTTAAACATAGCGTCGATGGCCATAGTAGTAGAGGGCTCCACTGCCAGGGCGATCTTAGACAGTTCCTTCATATCATGTGTCCTCCTTCAACCTCTCATTCTGAGGCCCAATTTTTGCAACGCATATTATATTCGATTACGATCCAAAATGCAAGAGAAAAAAATTAATTTTGCAATTTCTACTAATTGCCTCCGGGAAAGAGAAACAAAAAGAGACCTGGCGAACCAGATCTCTTTCTTCTATTTTTATAGTTTCCTTCGGATTAGCTCTCCCATCTGAACCGTGCCAATGGTCTGCTCTCCCGACTTCGCAATATCCTGGGTCCGCCAGCCCTCAGCCAGCACGGCATCTACCGCCTGTTCGATAGCATCAGCCTCATGCGGAAGATGGAAGGAATAGCGGAACATCATCCCCACAGAAAGGATCGTTGCGATTGGATTAGCCTTATCTTGACCGGCGATATCCGGGGCAGAGCCATGAATCGGCTCATATAGGCCGGGGGCAGTATCACCGATGGATGCAGAAGGCAGCAGTCCGATGGAGCCGGTGACCATAGATGCCTCGTCGGAAAGGATGTCACCAAACATATTTTCTGTGACCACCACGTCAAACTGGCTGGGGTCCTTCACCAACTGCATGGCGGCATTGTCTACCAGTACATCCTCATATTCTACATCAGAGTACTCCTCTGAAAGACGGTGCATGATAGACCGCCACAGGCGGGAGGTCTCCAACACATTGGCCTTATCTACACTGGATACCTTGTGGCGGCGCAGGCGGGCCAGCTCAAAAGCCCGGCGTCCGATACGCTCGATCTCCATCTGGGAGTAGGCCATCCGGTCAGATGCCTCCTCACCCCTGTCCTCAGTCTGATACCGCTCCCGCTTGCCAAAATAGATGCCGCCTGTCAATTCCCGCACCATCATCAGATCGATGCCCTTTTCCGCCGTCTCTTTCTTCAGGGGGCAGGCGTCCGCCAGGGCGGGGCGCAGGGCGGCGGGGCGTAGGTTGGCATACAGCCCCAGGTCTTTGCGAATAGACAGCAGGGCGGTCTCCGGCCGCTTCTCCGGGTCGGAGGCGTGGCCCCACTTGGGGCCGCCCACCGCGCCTAACAGCACAGCGTCACAGGCCTTGCACTTCTCGGCGGTGCCTTCGGGGTAGCTCTTGCCCACCGCGTCGATGGCGCAGCCACCCATCAGCACATCCTCAAAGGAGAAGCTGTGGCCAAATTTCTTGCCTACGGCCTCCATGACTTTGACGGCCTCGCCAACCACCTCTGGGCCGATGCCGTCGCCCCGGATCAGGGCGATCTTAAAGTTCATTTCGCTACCCCCCGCTCCTTCAGTGAGTTGAGCAGTCCGCCGCTCCGGATGATCCCTTCAATAAACTCCGGGAAGGGGGCGGCCTGATAAGTCTTGCCGGTGGTCTGATCGGTGATGACTCCGGTGGCAAAGTCCACGTCCACCTGGTCCCCGGCCTGGATCTCCTCCGCCGCCTGGGCGCACTCCACGATAGGCAGCCCGATGTTGATGGCGTTGCGGTAGAAGATACGGGCAAAGGAGGGGGCGATGACACATTTTACTTTGCAGGATTTGATGGCCAGAGGGGCGTGCTCCCGGCTGGAGCCGCAGCCGAAGTTGGGACCGGCTACGATAATGTCGCCGGGCTGGACAGAGGACGCGAATCCAGCGTCGATGTCCTCCATACAATGGGAGGCCAAAGCGGCGGGGCTGGGGTCGTTCAAATGCCGGGCGGGGATGATCACGTCGGTGTCCACGTTGGCGCCGTATTTATATACTTTCATAGGAGTTGTTCCTTTCTGTTCAAAGTCAAAGGAGTCCGTTGTCGTTAGGAGTTAAGAATGAGAAACACATGGTGTCCTTTCGCTCCAGAAGCTCAAGGCAGGTTTTACCAAGCTGTGTGCTCCCTGGTGATCCCTAACTTCTAAATTTTAATGCAAACCTCAATAAAAGGCTTTGCTTTTTACTTGCGTGGATCGGCTACACACCCGGCGATGGCGGAGGCGGCGGCCACAGCGGGAGAGGCCAGGATGACCTCGCTGGTCACATGGCCCATGCGGCCCACGAAGTTGCGGTTGGTGGTGGAAACGGTACGCTCTCCCTCCGCCATGACGCCCATATGACCACCAAGACAGGGGCCGCAGGTTGGGGTGGATACAGCTGCCCCGGCCTGGATAAAGGTTTCAATGAGTCCCTCCTTCATGGCCTGAAGGATGATCTCCTGTGTGGCGGGGATAACAACACACCGGACATTTGCGGCCACCTTTTTCCCCTTCATGATAGCGGCGGCGATGCGCAGATCCTGGATACGTCCGTTGGTGCAGGAGCCAATGACCACCTGGTCAATGGGCAGCCCAGCCACCTCGCTGACCACCTTGGTATTTTCCGGCAGATGCGGCATAGCCACAGTAGGCTCCAACTGGTCGAGGTCAATGACCACCTCGCGCTCGTATACGGCGTCGGAGTCGGCGCAAAATGCCTCACAGGGGCGGTTCACACGGCCATTAATATACTCCATGGTCCTCTCGTCTACTGGGAAAATACCGTTCTTGCCCCCTGCCTCAATGGCCATGTTGGAAATGGTGAAACGGTCGTCCATGGTCAGGGAAGATACTCCCTCGCCCGTGAACTCTAGGGACTGATACAGAGCTCCATCCACTCCGATGGTCCCGATAAGATGGAGGATGACATCCTTGCCGGACACATGGGGCTGCAGCTTGCCCTTCAATGTGACCTTGATGGCGGAGGGCACCTTGAACCACAGCAGTCCCGTGGCCATGGCGGCAGCCATGTCGGTGGAGCCGATGCCGGTGGAGAAGGCTCCCAGAGCTCCGTATGTACAGGTGTGGGAGTCGGCCCCTACGATGATCTCACCGGGGGCACACAGGCCTTTTTCTGGGAGCAGAGCATGCTCCACGCCCATCTGGCCCACATCGAAAAAGTTTGTGATCTGGTGCTTATGCGCAAATTCTCTGGCCTGCTTGCACAGCTGGGCCGACTTGATGTCCTTGCAGGGGGTGTAGTGGTCCAGGACAATGGTGATCTTATCTTTGTTAAAGACCTGGGTAAATCCGGCCTTTTCAAACTCGGTAATAGCCACAGGAGTGGTGATGTCATTCCCCAGCACCATATCCAGCTTGGCCTCAATGAGCTGCCCTACTTCCACCTGTTCCAGTCCAGCGTGTTTGGCCAGTATCTTCTGTGTCATGGTCATTCCCATAAAATTTACCTCCTTGCCGTTGTTAACGATATGGTAGCAAACAGATTTGAAAAAGAATGTAAACTATGTTACAATTAAATCAAAAATTGATTTTCCTCTTTTAGACGGGAGCCGTTGGCAGCCCAAAATGCCAAATGCCATTTTCAGGAGTGAGCAGGATGGGCAAAAATAGGGCAACACTGATCTACTTGGAAGATTGTATCCTTATAAGCAAGAAGAATTATAAGGATTGGCAGGAAATCCAACTTGAGTTTTGGCGCGGCTATAAGGCGAGCCTATCTCCAATGACCAGCGAAGAAATGATCGATTTTTTCCAAGATGAGTATGGTGAAGAACCTTGCTGGCCGTTCTCTAAAAATGAGATCCTCCATTTCTTTCACTGTCAATGTGAAATGATCCGGTCAGAAACACTCAGATAAAAATATAGGCAATCAGATAGGAGCTTGATTCAATGAATCTGTACATCGCTTTTTTAAGGGGCGTCAATCTCGGCGGCAAAAATAAAATTCCCATGGCGGAACTAAAAACAGATTTTGAAAATCTGGGCTTTGGAGCGGTCAAAACATACCTAAATAGTGGAAATGTCCTCTTTTCTAGCGACCAGAACGGCAGAGAGGAATTAGCCAGTCAGATTGAGAGCATGATAAAAGTCAAATTTGGTTTTGACATACCGGTCTTTGTCATCTTAAGGCAGGATCTGGAGGATATCCTGCAAAACGCCCCCGCTTGGTGGGGCGCCGGACGAGAAGGGATATACGATAACCTGATCTTTATTATGCCGCCGGCTGTCTTTTCCCAGGTATTGGACGAGATTGGGACGCCCAGAGAAGGACTGGAACAGATTCAGAACTATAAAGAAGCTATCTTCTGGTCATTTAGCCGGAAGGACTATCAGAAAACAAATTGGTGGCCCAAGACCGCCAGCGCCGCTATTAGTAGAAAACTGACCATCCGAACGGCAAACACTGTCAGGAAACTGGTTGGAATGTGACCTCTTCTCCCCTCCCTATCAGGACGAACTCTAATCTGTCTCGATATCAGTTGATAATCAGGAGCGATACGCTATATGAATGCCTTTGATTTGGACTTTCCCGCTCACATCTGGGCGCCTTTTGCCCAGGGGCGTCCCCCAATCCGGTGCTCACCGGGCTATCTGATCTATCTTCAGGGGACCGAGGCCACCTGCTTCTACTATCTGAAGGAGGGGCAAGTGCGCAGCTTCATCCAGTCAGAGGACGGCGCGGAGCGGGCGCTCAATGTCTACGGCCCTGGCAGCCTATTTGGAGAGGCCTCCTTTTTTGACGAGCTGCCGCGAGTATCCTCTGCTGTGGCCCTCACAAGCTGTGAGATCGTGGCGATTGACCGGGAGCTGGTCACCGAGGAGATTGAAAAGGACCCAGAACTGGCCCTGGCTATGATGAAATATCTTGCCAGAACTGTGCGTCTGCTCTCTACTCAACTGGACCAGATGGCCTTCCGCCCGGCCCAATGGCGGATCGCCCGATATCTGCTGTCACTCTCCCCCACCGGCGGCCCGGTCCGCTGTACACAGGAGGACATCGCCTCCTCTGTATCTGCCAGCCGAGTGACCGTGAGCCGCGTTCTGAACCAGTTGGCTCGGCAGGGCATCATTGAACTGGGCTACAGCACCATCTTCGTATGGGATATAGAAGCCCTGAAAAAAACCTGTCAAATTTGACAGGGAGGGAAACCCATCAGTTTTCCCTCCCTGTCCTGTTCTGTTTACCTTCTGTCATAGATACATTCTACCATTTCTCCCCGCCTGCAACAGTCAGTCAGATGCAGGAAGGTACTCTCCTCCCGCTCTCCGAACAAGCGGATTCCGCCCCCCAGCAGGACAGGCAGGATGGTCAAACGAATCTGGTCGATTTGGTCGGCCTCTGCCGCCTGGCGGACCAGCTCTGCCCCTCCGCACAACCAGATATTCTTCCCCTTTTCTTCCTTCAAACAGTCTAACAGTTGATCCAACGGCCCGTTAAAAAAATGGATGCCTTTTTGATCGTCCAGATGGCGGTGGGTCAATACATAGGTCGTCAACCCCTGATAGGGCCACTGATCTGGAGAGAGCTGTGTGGTCACCTGATGGTAGGTCTTATATCCCATGAGAACAGTATCGACCTTTTGGATAAACTCGTCATAGCCGCTGTCCTCCTCACCATTGGATGCCCGTTCCAGCCAGTCCACCCCTCCCTGGCGGTCTGCGATGAAACCGTCTAAGCTCACGGCAATATAGAGGATAACCTTTCTCATACAGGCATACCCCCTATTGAGATAGCTCGTTCCAGCGCTACATCGATATTCGGCTGGAAATTTTCCGCTCCTACCAAATCATACATACCAGATTTTCGAAAGACTGACATGGGCTGTTCGTTCACATGGGAAAATACTACATTAATATTTTTTCTTACACACTCGTCATAAAGGCGGCGCAGACCATTCAAGGCTGTGATATCCATAGCGGGGACTGACCGCATCCGCAAAATCAGAACCCGACATCCATTGTCCCGCTCCATATGTGGGATTTTATCGGCGGCGCCGAAAAACATGGGACCGCTGATCTCATATACCATGACATAGGCCGGTACAGGCTTCAGGCGGCCCTGTTCATCTCCCGTGTCCTCCACATACTCCCACTCCTTGACAACCGCTACGTCGGCCATACGCTTCATAAACAGCAGGCAGGCCAGGGACAGCCCCACCCCAATGGCCACCACCAGATCAAAGGCTACTGTGAGGATAAAAGTGAGGACCAAAACCGCGATGTCACTTTTGGGTGAAGTCTTTGCTACCTTCAGTACAGTACGCCAGCCACTCATATTGTAGGCCACCTGGAATAGGATGGCCGCTATGCAGGGCATCGGAATCAGCGCCGCGTAAGGCATCAGAAGGACCAGAACCAGAAGCAGCACCAGAGCGTGTACCATGCCGGCCACAGGGGATGTGCCGCCGTTTTTGATGTTGGCGGCGGTACGCGCGATGGCACCGGTCGCCGGAATTCCTCCGAACAGGGCCGAGGCGCTATTTCCTACCCCCTGGGCCACCAGTTCCATATTGGAATTGTGCCGTGAGCCGATCATCTCATCTGCCACAACTGCGGACAGCAGAGATTCGATGGCCGCCAGCACAGCGATGGTGAAGGCGTCCGGCAGGACCGCGGACACTGTCTCATAGGACAAATCGGGCATTTGGAACGCAGGCAGCGCACTGGAAATGACATAGAGATCGCCAATCGTATTGACCGGCAGATCCAGCAGTCCAACCACCGCCGCCGTCAACAGTACCGCGATCAGTGAGGCAGGTATCCTTTTCGAAACCCTAGGCCAGAGGAGCAGGATCGACAGGGACAGTATCCCAACCGCCATGGCAGCCGGGTTGACGGTATGGAAGGTTCGAACCACTTCTTCCAGCTTTTCCATCGTTTCCACAGGGGCCTGCTGAAAGGTCAACCCAAAGAAATCCTTTAGCTGGCCAATGACGATTGTGACTGCAATACCGGCAGTAAATCCGATTGTAATAGTGTAAGGAATAAACTTAATCATACTGCCCATATGAAGAATCCCCATCAGTACCAGCATGACGCCGGCCAGCAAAGTAGCCGTAGCCAGTCCAGCCATTCCGCTGCGGGCCACGATACCTGCTACAATGGTGGCAAAGGCCGCGGTGGGACCTGCGATCTGCACTTTACTCCCGCCCAAGGCAGAAATCAAGAATCCAGCCACAATAGCTGTATAGAGGCCCTGTTCTGGAGATACACCAGAAGCCAGAGCCAAAGCAATGGAGAGCGGCAGGGCAATAATGGCGACGATCACTCCTGCGGTCAGGTCTTTCAAAAACCGATCTTTGGAATAGCCCTTTAGACATCGAAAAAGCTGGGGTTTTAAATCAGTCATCTTTTCTCCTCCTCAATAATAAAACACACAACTTTTTTATCATAGCCGCTATTCCAGCCCTTTTCAAGGGTTTTCTCTATTTTGTTTCATTTTTAAAAATACGGGGCCGAAAAACGGCCCCGCAGATGGTTCAGCTTTCAATTTTCTTTCCTATGCCGCCCCGTTGGTCACCCTCGCCTCTGGGAAATAGTCCATAGGGTCTACCCAAACTCCATCCAGCATCGTTTCAAAATGGAGGTGGTATCCGGTGCTTTTTCCTGTTTTTCCCACCGCCCCGATCTGTTGACCAGCTGTGACCTGATCGCCCTCCTGGAAGAAATCGCCAGACACAAGATGGGCGTATTTGGTGCTTAGACCTCCGCCGTGGGAGAGCTCCACATAATTGCCGTACTCCGTGTTATAGCCCACCTCGGTCACTGTGCCCTGAGCGGCAGCCAGCACGGGGGTCTCCTTCTCCAAAACGAAGTCGATCCCCATATGCTCCGATCGCTTCCCGGTAATTGGGTGGACTCTGCCTTCAAACAGGGCACTGATCTTGACCTCTTGCCCCCCTTCAAAGGGCCAGGACAACTCGGCAGGGACGGACACCTCCTCCGACGGCACAGGCCCCTGTACTACAGTCGGTTCCGCCGCGGAGGAGGTACGCTCTCCGCCCGCGTAGGCCCCTACCACTACAAAAGAGATCGCTGCGGCGGCTGTCACCACCCAAAGGGCCGCTTTTGTCAGCTTTGATGTTTTTCTTACCTTCATAATCGCCTCAATCCTTTCTCTCAAACAATTTTTTTGACTTCCAAAGGGTGCAGAGAGAGGACGCACTCCCCTGCCCTGGCGCTCCGCCGCCCACAATAGCGTCCTTCCATAGTTCGTCCGCTGGTGCAGGGACATATTTTTGACCACCTCCTGGTCACAAGACAGCTCGCTATCCCTGTCTATGGCCCTTGCCATCAGCCAGACAACTGGATCAAACCAGTACAGCGAGGTCACCAATACCACCAGATGTTTATAGGCCAGGTCCCGGCGCCGCCAGTGGACCAGCTCATGGGAGAGGGCATAGAGCAGGGCGCGTCGTTCCAGCTTCTCCTCTGGAAGGTAAATGATGGGGCGGAATAGGCCGATCAGTACAGGGCTTTCGACTCCCCCTGTCCGCAAGAGGAGTGGGACGTCCTTTCGCCTGCCAGCCAACTGCCGATAGACCGCCTGTTCCCATTCGTCTGCTGGGTAAGCCGTTCTGTCCAGCTCTTGCCGGAGGCGGCGGCAGCCAAAATAGCGGGCCGCCAGCGCGGTGATAGCGCCTAAGCCCCAAAGGGCAGCCAGTACATAAGGCCAAAATTTCGTTTCCGATTTATCTCCCTCTCCAGCAATCGTGATGGCCCCTTCCTTTTCTGGAACAGGCCGCCCCTCCTCTGCTTCAGAAACCGTCACCCAAAGCTCCGCCGGCCGCTCCATCAGCCGGTCACTCAGGCTCTGCTGGGTACCCAGAGGGCACAGGAACCGGAGCAGTGCCAATAGCCACAGATAATACCAAAAGGCTCTCGGGGTTCGTTTCTTTAACAGGGTGCGGAAAAATGCCACTGTCACAGCCATCAGGCTTCCTGAAAGGGCCAGCGACATCAGCAGCAGCAAGTGATCAGCCATGGCTCCCCTCCCGGTCCAGCAGAGCCCTCAGCTCATCTAAGTCCTGATCGGTCAGCTGATCTCCCCGCACCAGGCTGGCCACCAAATCTTTGGCACTTCCCCGGTAAACCCTCTGAATCAGAGAGCGGGTAGACCACCGCTGATAATCCTCCCTATTCAAGACAGGGCGATAATAAAAGGACTCTCTCCTTCTGGCCTCTACCGCCCCTTTCTCGCACAGGCGGCGCAAAAGAGTCTTGATTGTAGAGCTGTCCCAGCCACGGCGCTCCTCCAGCCGCTTTCGTATGGGCGCGATGGGCAGGGCCTCCTCTGCCTCCCAGAGCACCTCTAACACTTCCAGCTCTGAATCTGATATTTTGGCCGCTATGTCCTGCATGGTACCTACCTCCTAAAGCAGTCTACACTTGTAACCCTTTATAAGTCTACAACTGTAACCTGCTTTTGTCAAGGATTTTTTAAGGAGGCGGGCCCCGAACAGATCGGGCGCCCGCCTCCTTCTCCTTACAGCTTACCTGCCCAATGCAGGATGGCATCTCGCAGGAACTGTGCACATCCATCTGTCTCTCTGTCATAGTAAGCGGTAAACCGCTCATCTGCCACATATAATTCGGCCAGTCCCTTATGCCTGTCCACATCATACTGATTTCCGGAGATCGTAAGCCAGCGGCGATGGAGAGCCGCCAGCTCCTCCCCTTTCTCTCCCGATGGGGCGTCACCCATTTCTACTGCCTGCCGAAGTTTGGAGCGTATCTCCTGACCGAGAGACTCCCACTGACGATACTGCTCTTGTGTCAGCCCCATCACAGACGCATTGGCCTGGTCCATCTCCTGGTCACCGTATGTTTGGCGGATCTCCGCCCCATATCTTTTCTCATTTTCCTCTACGGCACGCCGCTTAAAAGCCTGAAATTTCTGTTCATCCATCATAACATCATTCCTTTCCAATGACAGGATAGTTTCCTTTACAGAACCTATCAGCTTTTCGATTCTGGCCCTTTCTGCCATCAACGTGGACAGATGGCTCCGCAGGGCAGACAATCGGTCGAAGGAGGGGTCGTCCAGACTTTCCCGTATCCGCGCCAGCTCCACCCCGAGGGCACGGTAATACAGGATATCCTGGAGTCGGTCCACCTCAGCCGGGCCATAATAACGGTATCCGCTCTCAGCGGTACGGCTCGGCTTCAGCAGGCCGATCTTGTCGTACCAGCGCAGCGCGCGGGTGGTCACGCCAGCCAGCTTCGACATTTCCTGAATCGAATATTCCATCGCTTTCCCTCCTTGCTCTGCATTGTATCAGTTGACGTTGCGTAAAAGTCAACCCTGTTTTTTTATTTTCTCATTTCTTCCAGCGGTTCCGTTTTTATCCAATTTTAATGCGCTCTTGATTGCTTTTTTTTAAAAAATCGTCTATGATATATTATGATATTTTTTCAGCACCATCAGAACTATGATAAAAGGAGAATTAATTTGAAAAAAGAACGGTCTGGGTCCCCTTTCCTCAAAACAGGCTTTGGGCGCACCCTTCTCAGTCTGGTCATCACAGCGGTGGTTGGCTTCCTCTACTTTTATGTCAGTCTGCCTGCCATCAATCCCCAGTCCAGTGATTTTTACACCTTCCTCGCCCTTCTATGTGTCGTCTATGTGATCTGTGTGTTTTTGCTGTCCGGTGCCCCCAGAGACAACGTGGTACGCACCCCGGCTGAAAAGCTGAAGGAGTGGGTCCGGTTTGTCAAAAGCCGCTGTCTTCCGGTCGGCATCCTGTTCGTGGTGGTATTGGCGGTCGCGCTGGTGGGGCAGATCATTTCCCTGCCCATCTTCCGCGCGTCCTCTTACCGGGATCTGCTCACAGTAGAGGATGGTAAGTTCACGGAAGACATCAGCCAAATCTCTTTTGATAAGATCCCCACTCTAGATCGGGAGTCCGCCGAGTATCTGGGCGACCGTCAGATGGGTACACTCAGCGATATGGTCAGTCAGTTTGAATACTCCAATGACTCCACCCAGATCAACTACCAGGGGCGGCCTGTCCGGGTGGCTCCTATCGCCTACGCTGATCTCATCAAGTGGTTTACCAACCGGAGCGAGGGCCTGCCCGCCTATGTATTGGTAGACATGGTCACCCAGGAGGCCACAGTTACTCGCTTGACTGAGGGCATGAAGTACTCCTTCTCCGAGCCCCTGAACCGGAACATCATGCGCCATCTCCGTTTCCAGTACCCCACTTTTCTCTTTGACACCCCCCAATTTGAGATTGACGAGGATGGACACCCCTGGTGGATCGCTCCCCGAGTGGTCAAGACCATCGGTCTGTTCGGTGGCCGGGATATCCAGGGGGCCGTACTGTGCGACGCCATTACCGGGGAGAGCGTCTATTACGACATCAGCGAAGTCCCAACCTGGGTAGACAATGTGTATACCCCCGCCCTGATCATGGAGCAGTACGATTACCATGGAACCCTGGTCAACGGCTTCATCAATTCCATTCTGGGCCAGCGGGGTGTGACTGTCACCACCGAGGGATATAACTATATCGCTCTCAACGATGACGTGTATGTGTATACTGGTATTACTTCCGCAAACGCTGACCAGTCCAACCTAGGCTTCCTGCTCAGTAACCAGAGGACCAAGGAGACCAAATTTTATGATGCTCCCGGCGCTACAGAGTATGCCGCCATGGCTTCTGCACAGGGCGTGGTCCAGGACTTGGGATATGAGGCTACCTTCCCCCTGCTGCTGAACATCGCTGGAGAGCCCACCTATTTCATCCCCCTTAAGGACGCAGCCAGTTTGGTAAAGAGTTACGCTATGGTCAATGTGGCCCGATATGATATCGTGGCTACTGGAAACTCAGTCACCGCCTGTGAGCAGGCCTATATCCGTCAGCTCACCGAAAAGGGAGTAACACAGGCGGAAGAGCTTCCCCAGACGCAGGTCAGCGGCATTGTGGCAGAAATTCGGAGTGCTGTGCTGGAGGGCAACACCTACTATTTCGTCCGTCTGGAGGGAGAGGACGTGTTTTACTCCATCTCCGCCGCTCAAAACCGTGAGGTAGTCACCTTGAATGTTGGGGACCTGGTCACCATTGACCACGCGGTGGCCGCCGAGGGGAGCCAAAGCAGTATTCTGGACGGCTATTCCCTGACCATTTTTCGCGTCATCGGTGAAGCTGATAGCCCCACCGACACTATTCCCCAGCCCGCGGTCTCATCTTTCAGCCCTTTGGACAGTGAGCAGATCGGCGTCATCGGCGGAGCCGATGGCCTCACCGCTATTATCACACAGCCCAAGGCATAAGTCACACAGGAGCGCCAGTTATCTGGCGCTCCTGTGCCATGTTTGGATTAATTTCTCTTTCTGTTCCCGGCGCAGTTTTTTGAGCGCCAGCTCCCGGCGCAGGGCGGCAGGCTTGTCTGGCTGCGCCTCTGTGTAGCATAGCTCTAGCGGGCCTCTCCCCCTGGTATATTTGGCCCCTCTGCCCGCCCGGTGAGCGGCTAGGCGGCGGTCTACGTCGTCGGTGATCCCAGTATACAGTGTCCCATCTCCACAGCGGAGGATATAAACAAACCACGACACTCCTCTCCCCCCTTGCTGAATCATAGTGAAAAAATGGGATGTGCCGGTATCAGAAGAAAACGATTCCAATATTTTTCTTTCCAGAAAAAGTCTATCACAGAAATAAAACATCTACAAGGAAATCATCCCTCTTCGTTCAATCTTTTATTGCCATTCTTTTTATAAAGTGTTAAAATAAAATGATATTATATGGGCGCTTATCCTCTGTGCCCTAAAATAAAGGAGCAACACCAGATGGACGAAAAAAAAGTAATGCTCTCCGGCATCCAGCCCAGCGGAGATCTGCACCTGGGTAACTACCTGGGTGCCATCAAAAATTGGGCCGCCCGGGCCGAGGAGTTCGACTGCTACTATTTTATGGCAGATATGCACACCATCACCGTCCGGCAGGACCCCGCCGCCCTGCGGCGCCGCACGCTGGAGCAGCTGGCCCAGTACATCGCCTGCGGCCTGGATCCTGAAAAAAACACTCTCTTCATCCAGTCTCATGTCCCTGCCCACGCGGAGCTGGGCTGGGTACTCAACTGCTACACCATGTTTGGCGAGCTGTCCCGGATGACTCAGTTCAAGGACAAATCCGCCAAGCATAAGGACAACATCAACGGCGGTTTGTTCACCTATCCCGCTCTCATGGCGGCCGATATTCTCCTCTACCAGCCCGACTTTGTCCCCGTTGGAGAGGATCAGAAGCAGCACGTGGAGCTGACCCGGAACATTGTCCAGCGTTTCAACGGGATTTACGGTGATGTATTCAAAATGCCGGAGCCCTATATCCCGAAGGCCGGTGCCCGTATTATGGGACTGACTACTCCTGATTCCAAGATGTCTAAGTCCATCCCAGAGGGCTGTGTCTTCCTGATGGAGAAGCCGGAGGACATCGCCAGAAAGTTCAAGCGGGCTATCACCGACAGCGACACGGAGCGATGCGTCCATTTCGACCCGGAGCACAAGCCAGGAGTGGCCAACCTGATGAACATTTATTCCGCCGTCACTGGTAAGACCTTTGAGGAGATTGAGGCCGAGTTTGACGGCCTAGGCTATGGCAAATTCAAGCCCGCTGTGGGCGAGGCAGTCGTGGAGTGCCTGCGCCCCATCCGGGAGGAGGCTACCCACATTTTGGCGGATAAGGCTTATCTGGAGAAGGTCTACACCGAAGGGGCCCAGAAGGCATCCTATGTAGCGAACAAGACGCTTCGTAAGGTCTATAAAAAGGTAGGCTTTGTGGCCCGCTGACTCTATTTTGCCACTTCATCTACCTCTGCGGCTTGGCCCGAAGGGCAAAGCTGGTCAGAAAAACGCAAAAGAGGATTTGATATGCCGATTCAACTTTCTGTGGTGGGGATGGCTTTGGCCGCCCTGCTAACCGCCGCGGTGGTATCTCTGATTGCCACTCCTGTTGTGAAATCGCTGGCCTTTCGTGTCGGTGCGGTGGATATCCCAAAGGACGGGCGGAGGATGCATGACCACCCGATCCCCCGTATGGGTGGACTGGCCATCTTTTTTGGCTTCATGCTCAGCGTCCTCCTATTTGTCCCGCTGACGGAGCAGTTGCGGGGAATGCTTTTAGGCGGTGTCATCATCGTCATACTAGGAATTTTTGACGACATCTATGCCCTCCCCGCCAAACCTAAATTCTTGGTACAGATCGCCGCTGCCCTTGTCGCCGTGTGGGCGGGGAATAAGATCGAGTTCCTCTCCAACCCTAATATTTTCAGCAGCGAGCCTTACTGGGAGCTGGGATGGCTGTCTATCCCCATCTCTGTATTGTGGATCGTGGGCATCACAAACGCCGTCAATCTGATTGACGGTCTGGACGGACTGGCTTGCGGAGTTTCCACCATCAGCTCCATGACTCTGCTGGTCATCGCTTTGACTGTATCTGAGCCGGATGTGGCCCTTCTGATGGCCGCCCTGGCCGGCGCCTGCATCGGCTTCCTGCCCTATAACCTGAATCCCGCCAAAATCTTTATGGGGGACACCGGGTCAACCTTTTTGGGCTTTATCCTGGCCTCTGTGTCCATTCAGGGGCTGTTCAAGTTCCACATGATCATCTCCTTTGCGGTCCCATTCCTCATGCTTGGTCTGCCCATTTTTGACACCTGTTTCGCAATCCTCCGTCGGGTATCCAAGGGGCAGTCCCCTATGACTCCAGACCGTGGGCACATCCACCATCGGCTGATCGACATGGGCTTTTCCCAAAAGCAGGCAGTCGCTGTGCTCTATATCATCAGTGCAATCCTAGGCCTGTCCGCCGTAGTGCTGACCACCAGTGGGGTATTCAAAGCCATGCTGTTTCTGGTCGCGCTTTGCGCGGCCGGCGGTCTGGCTGCCGGCCTGTTTCTGACACACAATGACGGGAGGCATACGCCTCAGGACCCAGGAAGGCATCACAAGACACAGATTTCTGGCAACGACAACTTCTTTGGTGAGGAGGACCAGTCTGAAAAATGAGCGACCTGAAAGTTATGACGATCTTCGGCACCCGGCCAGAGGCCATCAAAATGGCCCCTCTGGCCCTGGAGCTATCGAAGCGCCCCGGCATAGACGCTCTGTGCTGTGTCACAGCTCAACACCGGGAAATGTTGGACTCTGTACTGGATATTTTTCGGTTAAAACCTGACTACGACTTGAATATCATGGAGCCCCGACAGACCTTATCCACTATCACCTCTAAATGCCTGCTGGGCATGGAGCAGGTGCTGGAGGAGGCGAAGCCTGACCTTGTACTGGTCCACGGGGATACTTCCACTACCTTTGCGGGGGCTCTGGCCGCGTTCTATCACAAGATACCAGTAGGCCACGTGGAGGCCGGCCTTCGAACCTATGACAAGTGGTCTCCCTTTCCAGAAGAAATGAACCGAAAAATGGTGGGATCTATCGCCGATCTGCACTTTTGTCCCACTGTGTCAAACCGGGACAACCTAACCCGTGAAAATATTACCAACGGGATTTTTCTCACAGGTAACACGGTCATTGATGCCCTTCAAACTACAGTGAAAAAGGATTTTTCCTTTACAGAAAGGCTCCTTGACCAGTTGGAGTATGAAAAACGAAAAGTTGTATTAGTTACCTGCCATCGGAGGGAAAACTATGGTCAGCCCATGGAGGATATCATGGCTGCTCTGGCCTATATTGCCCGGACTCATCCCGAGGTATCTCTGGTCTACCCTGTCCACCTCTCCCCTGTGGTCCAGGAGTGCGCCCATCGGCATCTAGACGGTGTTGAAAACGCCCACCTGATCCCCCCCTTAAATGTGGAGGAGATGCACAATCTGATGGCCCGGTGTTATATGGTCATGACTGACTCCGGCGGTCTTCAGGAGGAGGCTCCCGCTCTTGGTAAGCCCGTTCTTGTCCTCCGCCGGGAGACCGAGCGACCTGAAGCCGTTAAGGCGGGCACGGCTAGACTGGCCGGCGTGGATTACAGCCGCATCACAGCGATGGCCGAGGAACTTCTGGAAAACCCAGACGCCTACGCTGCGATGGCCCATGCCGTCAATCCCTATGGAGATGGCCAGGCCTGCCGCCGGATTGTGGACGCTATCCAGTGGCACTTCGGCCAGCGCAAGGAGCCTCCGGACGAATTTTTGATTTGAGTCTGTTTTGACTCATCTGCTCTATTAATCCCAAAAAATCTTGGAGGTGAGGACGTGGAACCTAAAAATCGTCTTTTAATCGCAATCACTGTGATCGTCCTCATCGTAGCTGCTATGTTCACCAGTTTTGGGCGCAATCTTTTTGCCCTCAATACTCCGTCGGTCGTCCTGCCCAATGTGAACGGCGACGGACAGACTGGCGATGTCAGCGGTCCTCAAACTGGTCTAGAACAATACCAGGCGGTGGAGGTCACACCTCAGACTGTTGGCAGCGTGATTCGGACTCTGTCCCGCAAAGACAGCTATTACCGAGAACTCACCATCACGACCTTCTGGGACGGTGGTTCCTCCTCTATTCCGGTACAGACTTGGGTAGACGGCGGCTGGTCCCACAGCAGACAGGTGCTTCCCTCCGGTGCGGTCAGGCACGATCTGGTGGGGGATGGCACTCTTTATTACTGGTATGAGGGCTCCTCCCGCTGGGAGTCCACTCCCGCGGACAGCCTGTCCCATGATTTGACACAGCGGATCCCGACCTATGAGGTCGTGACCGAATTAGATCCTGATGAGATCACCCACGCCGGCTATGAGCTTCGTGAGGGAGTTCCTTGTGTCTATGTAGAAGTGGCCCGTGAAGACCCTGCCTATCAGGAGAGATACTGGGTCAGCGTGGAGAGCGGCCTTTTGATTTGCGCGGAGCTGGAAAAGGAGGGGGCGCTCGTCTATCAGATGACCTCCTACGGCACTGTTATATCTCCCTGTCCAGCGGAGGCCTCCTTCGCTCTGCCCAATGGTGACATATTATATACCAGGTAAAATATGGGACGGCCGGAGGCCGTCCCATCCTGATACCTCAATCTTCACCTTCCCGATCTCCAAGTCCCATGAGCAGGACCAGCCCCAGGGCTATCACCAGTTCCAGATCGTCTCCTTCCACCAAAAGAAACAGGATGATAAGCAGCAGAAGGATATCCCCCGGGTCGATGTCTTCTAACTTCAGGGCTTTCAATAGCCCGGATAGCCCCCCGCTGCCGTCTCCAGATGAAAAGAGGCTTCCCGCCCCCTCTTTTCCGCCCAATAGAGCGCCCAGCCCCTCCTTTCCGGAAAATAGAGAGGAAAACCTGAAGCCCCCTGTGGAGGCCGGACCATGGCCCTTTGTTCCGCTGTTGGATCTGCCCCCTCCTTGGGGGTGCTCGGCCTCCTGGATAGGGACATAAGGGGTGTCCTCTGATATGTAGCGGTTATACACTCCCCTCCTCCTCCTTCCTGCCCATAGCGGTCAGGGCCACCCGGATCAGGCGGGTCATGCGTGCTATCTGCTGGGCTCGGTCCAGCCGGGCCCGCCGTTCTTCTCGTAAAAATGGGCGCAACGCGGATAGCAGAGCCGCGTTTCTATCATCGGTACTCTGATACTCCCGCAGCACCTGCACCCCTATCTGGAGCATCCGCGGGTCTATCTGCCCCAGCAGCGAGGACAGGTCCCAGGATCCATCGGACGGGCCGCTCTGTTCCGGAGACTGGGCGGGGACCTCTTCCGCGCTCTGTGTCCCATTCCCCTGGGGCCCGTTCTCCCCTGATAACGACCGGGCTAGAGCCATGATCTGCCCCATGGCCTTTTCATTCCCCAGGATCGAGTTCAATTTTTCCTCAAATTCGGCCACGGTCTCGCCACCTTTCTACCCGGCTGTGGTTTCTCCTATTCCAGCCCTGCCTCTTTTGCCTTGCGTCCGATTCTATCTACCAGTTCCGCCCCCTCCTGGCTCCTCATCAGCCGGTCCATCATAGACATCAAGGCGCTGGGGTCCCCGTCAGCGGCCGCTTTGGCCGCCTCCTTCACCCCTCCCTGCTGGTTCAAAATCGACATCAGCTTTTGGGCATCGCTGGATTTAGCCAGTTTGGAGATCACTTCACGGTTTTTCACCAGATCAGCGGCAGTAGTCCCTTTTTTCAGATTGTCTTGACCCTGTTTTAAATTCACAATCGCTCACTCCCGATTTGATTTCATTCCAGTATATGCGGCTAGAATGGTAAGGTGACAAATTTGAAAATTCTCGTGTTTTCCGACTCCCACCGGTCCATGTCCGGGATGTATTCAGCCATTGACAGACATCTCCCAGACCAGGTCATTCACCTGGGAGATCTGCTCCAGGACGCTGAAATGCTGGCGGATATCTATCCGCGCCTCCCGATCTGTCGTGTGCCCGGTAACTGTGATGGCTGGACTACCGAGCCTCTGAAACGCCAGATCACTCTGGCCGGCAAACAGTTTCTTCTCTCCCACGGCCACCTGTGGGGTGTAAAAAGTGGATATAGCCACGCAATTTCCGACGCCAAAGCAGCTCAAGTCGATGTGCTTCTTTTTGGGCATACCCACCGCTCCCTGTGCCATCAGCTGGAGGACGGGCTTTGGGTCATGAATCCGGGTTCCAGTCGTTCCAGCTATGGGTTTATTGAGATCAAGGATGGAACTCTCCACTGTGAGATATTTCCTGTAAACTGATTTTTAGCCGTAAAGGAGGTAAGGCTGTCAAGTGAAAAAGCTGCTCTATATTCTGTTTCACCGCTCTGTTTTTGTCTGTCTGGCCCTGCTGGCCCAGTTTGCCACGCTAGTCATTATGGTAGTCGTTTTCTCCGAATATACAGAGTCCTTCTATTGGTGCTGTATCGTGATCAGCATCCTAGCCGCCTTAGCTATCATCTGCAGCAGGATGGAGCCTGGCTACAAAATTGCCTGGCTGATCCTGATTCTGCCCTTTCCTGTGTTTGGCGGTATCTTTTACCTGCTGGTGGGGGGAGGCACCATCCCCCGCCGGACGCAAAAGCGGATGCAGGGAATCTTGAAAAAATCCGCCCTTGCCCTACAAGATGACTTTAAGTCCGACGACCTTATCTCCCTTGGCGGCGACGCCGCCAGCCAGGCCCACTATATGGAGCAATACGCCGCCTGTCCCTCCTACACGAATACAGAAACAGAATACTTCCCTCTGGGGGACCAGGCCTTTCCGCGTATGCTGGAGGAGTTGGAAAAGGCGGAGCACTATATTTTTCTGGAATACTTCATTATACAGCCCGGTATTTTTTGGGACAGCATCCTGGCCATCCTGGAACGAAAAGCGGCCCAGGGCGTTGAAGTGCGTGTGATGTATGATGATATGGGCTGTATGTTCACCCTTCCCCGGGACTATGACCAGGTGTTAATGAAGAAGGGAATCCAGTGCCGGGTATTTAATCGCTTCCTGCCGGTGATGTCCCTCCGTCTGAACAACCGGGACCATCGGAAGCTGATGGTAATTGATGGGAAGGTTGGCTTCACCGGTGGACTCAATCTGGCTGATGAGTATATCAACATTCGTAAGCGATTCGGGCACTGGAAGGACAGCGCGATCCTATTGGAGGGAGACGCGGTCTGGTCTATGGCCGTCATGTTTTTGACCCTATGGGATTACTGCTGTGGCTGGGATGAAAATTTTGACCGGTTTCGTCCCCCGGCCTCTCCTGTCCGGCCCTGGACCGGCTATGTACAGCCCTACACGGATACCCCTCTGGACCGTGAGGCGGTGGGACAGGCCGTCTATCTCAATATGATCTCCAAGGCCAAAAACTACATCTATATCACCACCCCCTATCTGGTGGTAGATGTGGCGACCAACACCGCCCTGTGCAACGCCGCCAAGTCAGGGGTAAACGTAAAAATCATCACGCCCCATATCCCGGACAAACGCTACGTTTTTGAGGTGACCCGAGCCCACTATCCCCCTCTGCTGGATGCGGGAGTAGAGATTTATGAGTATACCCCCGGCTTTATCCACGCCAAAAACTTTGTGGTAGACGACCGTTTTGCTACCGTTGGCACCGTCAATCTGGACTATCGCAGCCTGTTTCTTCACTTTGAGGACGGTGTCTGGTTGTGCGAAGCGCCCTGTATCCGAGATATCCGCGCGGACTTTGAACGGACGTTGACCTGTTCAGAGCCAATTACTCCACGAAGGTTCAAACATTTGAACATCCTGCTCCAGCTCTACCGCAGCATCCTGCGTATCTTTGCTCCTCTGATGTGAGAATAAAAAGGCGGAAGAGCCGCCGCCCTCCTGTTTGGAGTGGCGGCGGCCCTTTTTATCGGCACCCTGCCGCTTTAGCTACAACAGCCGGAGCGTACCTCTTGATAGGTGGTATTCCCCTTGCTCTGGATGCTGTTGGGTGGGAAAAATTCGTTGAAGGGGAACTGAACCTTACGGAACATCTCGCAGGGGTCCTCCTGGCACTCGCAGCCGCAGCCACAGGTGCACTCCTTCTCCGGCAGGCAGTAGTCATAGACTGGGATCAGAAGCTGGGTATCCCGCTCCAAGCGGATGATGGAGAACTGGCCCAGTGTTACGAACATTCTGTGTATATCGCCGTCTACGATCAGATCCTCTTGGAAGACAGCGGTAATAGCGGGTGGGATATCCAGATAACTATTGTCGCAGCAGTGGCAGTTACAGGCGTCCATCAACTTCAGGTTTAGGATAATGGGGTCTACCGCCTCTACTACCGCGCTGGGCAGATTAGTTTGAGGCAGGTTTTGGATTTCTGGCCCTTCTCCTACTACTCCAGTCGAGAATATCTTGGAGCTTCCCTCACTTCCGAAGAGGACAACCCGCTTGTCAAAGATGGCCAGCCCGGTCACTTCCACCGGGCGGGCGGCTCCCACGAAGGCGTCAGCAGTGATGCGGTAGAAGTACCGCACATCTACCGTATAGAAGCCCCGGTTGAAATTGATGGGCTCCACATCGATGTACGCATACAGTAGTTCAGCAGTCCCCGCTTTTACCGACTGGGCCCGGTCGATGACCGCCTGAGAACTTCTGGTAGGATAGACGCGGATGTCTTCAATACAATCTTTGTCTTTGCAGGAGTCAAAGATTTTTTTCGTGTGTATGCACACGGCCTCCCGGATACTGCGGTCTTCGCAGACGGGGCCGGGCACGACCTTTTCTGGCATATGGTTCCCTCCTAGATTTGGATGGTAAGGACGGTCAAAGCCGCCCCTTTGGGTTTCGCTTACATTCCATCTTATGAGGCGCTCCGTATTTTGTGCGGCTCCATCTCTTTTCTATCCCACTCTTGCGGCTTTCCTCTGAATCGGGTATAATGGAGTGTACCTTAATGCCTCTTGCAAAAGGAGTGGACACCATGGCCCCCATCGGCTTTATTCAAAATGAGCTGGATCTGAAGTTCTTAGTTCTGTATATCATGGCCCGGACTGCCGGGCCCATTACCTTTCTTCAGCTTCTGGAGCTGGCCCTGTGCGACGCGGGCGTGGACTACTTTTCTCTGACCAAGGCTGTGGAACATATGGTGGAGACCGGCCAGTTGTCCAAAGAAGGCGACCGCTATTCTATCACCGAAAAGGGGGTGCGAAACAGTCAGATCTGTGAGAGCAGCCTCCCCTACTCGGTCCGAATGCATTGTGACGAGAATCTGGTCAAGGTCAACGAAGCTCTCCGCCGAGAAGCCCAGGTCCGCTCCCAGGTGTCGGAGAATCAAGACGGGACCTGTACGCTCAAGCTTGACTTCAATGATGAAACCACACCGCTTCTCCATCTGGAGCTGCTGGTCCCAGAACGGAAACAGGCGGACACCATGGCCCAGTGCTTTCAGGATGAGCCCACAGACTTTTATCGGCAGATCATTCAACTGTTGACCCAGCGGAATGGATCACAAAACTCGTAAAGGAGAAAATGTCATCATGAGAAGAGCAGACCGCGCACAGGACCGGGACTTTTGTCTGTCCGTTATTGACCGCTGCACCCACGGGGTAGCCGCTCTGACAACCGGGGAGGATACTCCCTACTGTCTTCCCCTCTCCTTTGTCCGTGTGGGTAACAGCCTCTATTTTCATTGTGCCCGTGAGGGGCGCAAGGTGGAGCTGTTGAAACGATGTCCCCGCATATGTATTACCTTTGTAGCCCAGGACGACCCCAATTTTGAGGCGCCCAACAACTATACCACCTATTTTCAGTCCGCCATCGTTACCGGGACTGTAGTTTTGGTGGAGGACGATCAGGAAAAGATCGACGGCTTGCGGGCTCTCTGCCAGAAGCTCACCCCACAGTATATGACAGAGGGCCTTTTCAATGCCGCTATCCAGCACAGCCTCTCTGTCACGTCCGTGTGGCGGGTAGATATGGATGATCTCTCCGGAAAGGCCAAGAAGAAAAGATGATCCCCTCTTTCCGTTTCCCATTCCTCAAAGGGAGCGTTATGATGTAAGATACAGCAACAGCGCGCTGCTTCTTGGCAGCGCGCTGTTTTTTCATATCTATCTTTTTACCTATCTTTCACCCAAAGGCTGTAGCCGTTTTAACAGGCGGACCTTAGAATAGACCTGTCCCCAATGTCAAGAATAAGTGTAAACAGTCAGGAGGAAAACAGTATGAAACGATTTTTTTCCGCCGCGTTGGCGCTGGCCATGGCAGCTTTGTCTTTGGCTGGCTGCTCCGGCACATCTTCAAGGGATGCCGCAGGCAGCCCAGTACAAACCAGTGGGGTCACGCAGGTCGCTCCCATGTCGACCACTGCTGAAGCCTTAAAATTTCCGAAATATGTCTTTCTGTTTATTGGTGATGGAATGAGCTATCCACAGTTCCAGGCCGCATCCGACTATCTAGGCTCCATGGCCGATCCTGATTACCTGCTGGCCGAGCCCAGTCTGGATGACAACCAGGGCGCGATTCTGGACGGTCCTGTCGCTCTGAATTTTATGGGCTTTGACGTAGCTGGCTCTGCTGTGACCTATGACTCTAACTCCTTCGCCCCTGATTCTGCCTCCACAGCCACATCCATTGCTACCGGCCATAAGACCTATTCTGGGTCTATCAATGTGGATGAAACTGCTACCATCTCTTATGAGACCATTTCGGAAAAGGTCCATGAGCAGCTTGGTATGAAGGTGGGCGTCATTTCTTCTGTCAATCTGAATCACGCCACCCCAGCCGCCTTCTATGCCCATCAGGCCAGCCGCAACAGCTATTATGAAATCGGTCTGGAGCTGATAGACTCAGGATTTGATTACTTTGCCGGCGGCGCCCTGTTGAAGCCAGACGGAGCAGACGGTGATAAGGACAACCTGTATGATTTGGCCAAAGAGGCAGGTTATACTGTGGTAAAAACTCAGGCGGAAGCGGAGCAGGTCACTTCCGGCCCCGTTATCATCGTGGATGAGCATCTGGCCGACTCTGACGCCATGGCCTATGAGCTGGACAGGACTGACGATATGTGGTCCCTGGCAGACTATGTAAAAAAGGGTATCCAGGTACTGGACAACGACAAAGGCTTTTTCATGATGTGCGAAGGGGGCAAAATCGACTGGGCCTGCCATGCCAACGATGCCGCCGCCTCGATTCATGACACCCTGGCCCTGGCCGACGCGGTACAGGTAGCCATCGACTTCGCCAAGGACCACGCCGAAGAAACTTTGATTCTGGTCACAGGAGACCATGAGACCGGCGGCTTGTCCATTGGATTCGCCGGGACTGATTACGACACCTATCTCAGCCAGCTCAACAGCCAAACTATTTCCTATGCCAAGTATGACAGCGATTATGTGGCCGCTTACAAAGCGAATAAGACTCCCTTTGAAACTGTTCTGAAGGACATTGAAACGCTTTTTGGCCTGAAAGTCAACGGTGAGGCGGGCGATCGTCTGGTGCTCACCGACTATGAGCTGGGCCTGCTGAAGACCGCCTATGAGAAATCTGTCAACGAGAAGGATACCGGCATGGCCGACCAGGAGGAATATGTGGCCTACGGCACCTATGAACCATTGTCCGTCACCATCACCCACATCCTCAACAACAAATCCGGTATTTCCTTTACCTCGTACAGCCACACCGGACTCCCCGTGGCGGTATTTGCGGATGGTGTCAACGCCGAACTCTTCAAGGGCTACTACGACAACACTGCAATCTACGATAAGCTGGCCCAGATGCTGGCGGTTCGGTAACCCTCTCTTGAGAACACGATATCAACGGCCCGCTCCAGTCGATCCAACTGGAGCGGGCTTACCCCTGCATTTTCATTTGGTGGTACCCCCGCAGCTTTCGGATATCCGCCTTTCACCGGGCGAATTTGTTTTCATTTTTCTTCTCCTCCTCCACTCCCCCTCCAGATACGGGTACTTCCCAGTGATATTCTCTCTTCAAGGAGCAACACTATATGTTAAAGCAGATGAAAGCTGATTTTCTTCGTTACCATGCCCCTGTATGGGTATGCCTTCTTCTCACCGTTGTCCTGCTCGCCCTGCCCACGGGATATGAGGATAACATCGTTTTTCAGGAATCTGATATTCAGCCGGCTCTGGTACTGTCTACCGATGAGTCAACCGTTATTGATACCGGGCTCGTCCGGTCCGGCGAGCAGCGCTGTCAGCTTGAGGTACTAGGAGGACAGTTCAAAGGGCAGACGGTAGAGGGAAAAAACACCCTGAACGGCTCTCTGGAACAGGATAAGATCTTTTCTGTCGGTGATAAGGCTCTGGTCCGTATCAATTTCCAAGGGGAGCAGATCCTCAGTGTATCTATGATCGATCACTACCGGATGCCCTGGGAATTATTGATGGGCGGACTATTTGTCCTCCTGCTGGTCCTCTTTGCGGGAAAGACTGGTCTAAGGGCTGTGCTTTCCTTTCTCCTTACTGTCTTGATGATATGGAAGGTGATGGTCCCGCTCTATCTCAAAGGCTGGGACCCTATCTGGGTCGGCCTTGCCATAACACTGGCCCTCACTCTGCTTATCATCGCCCTGGTCTATGGTTTCGACCGGAGATGCTGGGCCGCCTCATCTGGTTCCGCTCTTGGTGTTCTGGTCACCTGTATCATGGGCATCCTGTTCACTGACCTATTTCAGGTCCACGGGGCGGTCATGTCCTACTCGGAAAGTTTGCTCTATGCCGGCTATCAGCATCTGGATCTGACCCGGATCTTCATGGCTTCCATTTTTATCGGGGCCTCCGGAGCGATCATGGATTTGAGCGTAGATATCACCTCCGCAGTCCACGAAGTCGTGGAGAAACGACCTGACCTTAGTTGGTGGGAGGCGGCCAAATCCGGGATGAACGTAGGCAGAGCGGCCATGGGGACCATGACCACCACTTTGCTGTTCGCCTACTCCGGTGGCTATGTGGCACTGCTGATGGTATTTATGGCCCAAGGCACGCCGATCTCCAATATTTTGAACTATAAGTATGTAGCCGCCGAGATGATCCATACCGTCATCGGCTCCTTCGGTCTGGTAACAGTCGCTCCCTTTACCGCCCTGTGCGCTGGCTTGTTCCTGGTTGGTAAAACAAAAAAAGCTCAAGGGATGGACCTCAATTAAGAGCCATCCCTTGAGCCCTTTTTCATCTTACAGACCGCTCTTTTTGGTTTCTTCCACCACAGCTTTCTCCCCATATATCGGGGATTTATCACACGCAGATAAAAAAGCAGAATGGCTATAGACAGCAGGAATCCGGCCAAGCCCAGATGAAAATAGAAGCTTAAGACGGTCAAAAGGAGCTGTGCCAGCATATAGCGCAACTCAATTTTCAAATTGTTCCGCCGCCGGTCCAAATCCAGCTCAAAGGACAGGTTCCACACCATCCACATAGAGCACAGTGCCAACATCACGATATTTCCGAACAGGGGCAAAAGGTAGCCGCCCCCAAGCTGCTCTCCATGCGGCATATCCTGTAATGTCCAGACACAGGCATAGAGTGCGCCCAGTTGGGCAGAAATAGCCATCACAGTTCTGTTTTCCCGCAGGATAGGGTTGTCCTCCCCATCTTTTACCCAGCCGGAGCGGTCCTCCATCAGCTCGTCCAGTGAGATGGCGTACAGCTCCGCCAACGCGGCCAGATTCTCACCGGTGGGTATCGTCTGCCCTGACTCCCATTTGGTCACCGCTTGGCGGCTCACGCCCACTCGCTCCGCCACCATCTCCTGAGAAAAACCGATTTGGTTCCGCAGTGCTTTCAGGCGTTCTCCCAATGGCATTCTTCCCACCTCCTTGGTCAAATAGTAGCAGACCAGAAGGAGAAAGTCCAGCAACCAACCGGCAACCGGGGGAAAAATCAGTCAAAAAAGGTGAGCTGCCGATCCTGATATCCACGGGTGGCAGCGGAAATGATAGAGCGCATCTCACACAACAGCCCCAGCTCCCCGCAGCGTTTGGAAAATCGTTCCCACAACTTCCCCGCTCTGGGACTGGAGCAGGTATACCGGTTTCCATACCGCTGGCGGTATTTCTCCCCCAGCCCCTGTTCTGGAAAAGCCCGGTCCAGTCCGTTTAGAAAATGCTCCCTCTGCCCATCCCGCATGGTCACACCGAAGGCCGGATAGACGAATCGTGCTCCCGCCTCGGCAGCCGCCTCCGCCACCGACAGCACATTTTCTACGCTGTCCTCCAGCCAGGGCAGGACCGGCATAAGCAGGACACCGGAAAAGATCCCCGCTCCCGCCAGCTCCTTCAGCGCCGCCAAACGGCGGCTGGGTGAGGGAGCCCCCGGCTCGATCTTGGCTGCCAGCGCGTCGTCTGTCGTAGTCACCGTCAGTTTACAGATCACTGGGGAATGGCGCTGAATGAACTGATACAGGTCGATATCCCGGACGATCAGATCACTTTTTGTGGCAGCCGCCACCCCACATCCGTAGGCGTCTATCAACTCTAGGGCATGACGGGTCAGTTCCAGCTCCTCCTCGAAGGGGTTATAGGGGTCGCTCATGGAACCCATACTGATAAATGCCGGACGCGTCTTTCGGGCCAGGTCATCCCGCAAAATAGTGAGGGCCCCAGCCTTTGCTTTCACGGTATCAAAATCTGGATTTTGATAACAGCTGCTTCGGCTGTCACAGTAGAGGCAGCCATGACAACATCCACGGTAAATATTCATGGTATGGTCGGTACCAAACCACTCCGTACCTCTATTTCTATGGAGCAGATGTTTAGCCGGTATATATTCCATGTCCTCTCCCCTCCTTTTTTCTTATCCTACCAGTCTCTCCCCTTTCCTGTCAAGAAAATTCGAACATTAGTTTGACTTTTTTCTTGGCCTGGAATATAATTTTTTTATTGAATGAAAAGGAGGCGCTGTCCGGTGGAACGGGTCATCTTTCACTGTGATTTAAATAGCTTTTACGCCTCGGTAGAGCTGCTGGACCATCCGGAGTTGCGTCACCTGCCGGTGGCGGTATGCGGAGACCCGAACAGCCGCCACGGCATCATCCTGGCAAAAAATGAGCCCGCCAAGCTTTTTGGCGTCAAGACCGCTGAAACCATCTGGCAGGCCAGAAAAAAATGCCCCGAACTGGTCCTTCTTCCCGCCCACCATGACCGATACCGTGAGCTATCCAGGCAGATCAACCGGGTATATCAGGACTACACCGACCTGGTAGAGTCCTTTGGGATCGATGAGAGCTGGCTGGATGTCACTGGTACCCTCCATCTCTTCGGCGGGGATCCGGAGGCGCTGGCGGACCAGCTTAGAGAGCATGTGCGGGGCAACTTTGGGCTGACCATCTCTGTGGGAGTGTCCTTCAACAAGGTCTTTGCCAAATTAGGCAGCGATTACAAAAAGCCAGATGCTACCACGCTCATCACCCGGGAAAATTTTAAACAGATTGTATGGCCTCTGCCGGTCACCGACCTGCTCTATGTCGGGCGGGCCGCCTCCCGGACTTTTGATCGCTTTGATATCCACACCATCGGCGACCTGGCTCGCTTTGATCGGGAGCAACTTTTTCTTCTGCTGGGTAAAAATGGCGCCCAGCTCCATGACTTTGCCAGTGGGGAGGACCGCTCCCCCGTCACACCCGCCGCCCAGTACGTCCCGCCGAAGTCAGTGGGCAATGGTCTCACCTTTTCTCACGATCTGCGGGGGCAGGAAGATATACAGGCTGGGATCACCCGCCTTTCGGACCAAGTGGCTGCCCGCCTTCGTCGGTATCACATGAAATGTAATGGTATTTCACTTGCCATACGGGACCCTGCCTTTCGGGATATCATCCGGCAGCAGCGGCTGGACTCCCCCAGCAATCTGGCCCGAGAAATCAGTCAAGCCGCCATGGGATTGGCCAAAAGCTGCTGGAATATGGATCATCCCGTCCGAGCCCTCACTGTAACAGCACTCTCTCTGGTCCCGGAGGAGGAGGTCTCGGCCCAGCTGGATCTGTTGGCCTTCGGCCAGGACAAAAAGAGAGAGCGGCTGGAAAAGCTGGAGGAAACAATGGATAGCATTCGGGCCAAGTACGGAAAATCTTCCATCTCCCATGCCTCCTCCACCCAGGCCGCCGGCGGCAGCGGCCATGCGCCCCCGCCTGGAGGCTCCCGGTCATATCTGGAGGAGGAGTAGCATACAACAGGGGCATGGAGGTGAACCCATGCCCCTGTCTTTTTTTGCTTTCCTCGACCAGTTGACGGGCGATCCAGCTCTGGCACTGATTGTTCTCCTCACCCTCGCGGTACTGCTGGTCAACGGGTGGACCGACGCACCCAATGCCATCGCCGGGGTAGTGGTGACTGGAGCACTCCCCTTCCCTTTGGCTGTCCTGCTGGCGGCTGTATGCAACTTTCTGGGAGTGCTTTGTGTCACCGCTGTCTCTACTTCTGTGGCGGAGACCGTCTATTCTATCGCCAGCTTTGGCGGCGGCTCCCGCGCGGCTCTTACCGCTTTGTGTGCCGCCATGGCCGCCATCGTGCTCTGGGCCGCGGCTGCCTGGCTACTTGGCATTCCTACCAGTGAGAGCCACGCCTTGATTGCTGGTATCTCTGGCGCCGCGGTGGCTCTGGAGGGTGGCTTCTCCTGTATCCGCTGGGACAGTTGGGCCAAGGTTCTCCTCGGTCTGATTCTGTCCACTGCCGCCGGATTCTGGGCTGGACAGTTGTTTCAGAGTGCCTTAAAACATGTAAAGGCTTCCAACCATACATTTCTTTTGGCCCAGCTTCCCGGAGCCGCAGGAACTGCCTTTCTTCACGGTGCCCAAGATGGTCAAAAGTTTCTCGGTGTATTTCTCTTGGGGACGGCATTGGCCCAGGGTCGCGGAGATGAACAGACCTTTCTCATCCCTATCTGGCTTATGATTTTGTGTGCTGGCTTTATGGCCGCCGGTACCCTTATGGGGGGCAGGCGCATCATCGAAACAGTCGGGCGTGAAATGGTGTCGATTGGCCCGCGAGAAGGGCTGTCTGCCGATTTGGGCAATATTTTCTGCCTCATGACCGCCACTCTGCTGGGCCTTCCCGTCTCAACTACCCATACCCGCACAGCCGCTCTGCTCGGTGTGGGAGCAGCGGGGGGCGGTGTTGTGGACTGGTCCGTTGCCGGCAAAATCGCTCTCGCCTGGGCCCTTACCTTTCCTGGCTGTATGGCCATCGGCTACTGGATGGCCAAGGTGTTTCTGGCGGTCTTTTGAATAGAGCGCCGGGTGAATATCAGTCACCCGGCTCACCCCTCTCTGATCCGGCGCATAGCCTATTCTGGAAGCACCCGCACAGGCGCGGACCGGCTCCGGACATCGCGCCGCCGTTTTCAGAAAGGGAAATTACATCGTGACACAAGCACTTTTATGGGCTGCCGGCGGAACTGGGTTCACTGCCCTGATGACCGCTTCCGGCGCCGCTATGGTCTTTCTGTTCCGCAAGCAGTCCTCTCGCTCTCTTCAGCGCGTCCTACTTGGATTTGCCGCTGGCGTGATGATTGCCGCCAGCATGTGGTCCCTGCTCATCCCAGCCATTGAGGAGGCGGAGGCCATGGGAATGCCCGGTTGGCTGCCCGCCGCTGGTGGATCTGTCCTTGGCATCGTTTTCCTTTTGTCCATGGACTATCTGCTCCCCCACTTCACACCGGAATCCTTCCACTGCAAAGAGGGCGAAACCTCCCGCCGCCGCACCGCCCTCCTGGTACTGGCCGTAACACTGCACAACATCCCGGAGGGGATGGCGGTCGGCATCTCCTTTGCTTTGGCTGCCCACAGTGGCGATCCCTCCCTCCTACCCGCTGCTACCGCCCTCGCCATGGGAATTGGCATCCAAAATTTTCCGGAAGGGGCCGCTATCTCCCTGCCCCTGCATCAGGAGGGAATGGGCCGTAGAAAGGCTTTTCTCATCGGGGCGGCCTCCGGCGTGGTGGAGCCTATCTTTGCCCTGCTCACTGTACTGGCTGCCGGGGCGATCCAGCCTCTGCTCCCGTGGCTGCTCTCCTTTGCCGCCGGCGCCATGCTCTATGTCGTGGTGGAGGAGCTCATCCCAGAAGCTAATCTCACCGAAGGGGGACATACCGGCACTCTAGGCGTCATGGCAGGGTTTCTCATTATGATGATCCTGGATGTGGCTCTTGGCTAAGTCCGCTGTTGACCCACTTTTTTCACAAAATCCTCGTTCACAAAATTTTAGTAAAAATTTCGATTTGGGGGTTGATTTTCTCAAGAAGCGTGATATAATGAAGCCGCCTTTTAAGGGATAGCTCAAAGTTTCCTTTGCTTCCCAGACCTTTAGTGGAAAATAAAGGCCTTTTTCATGTCTTTCGTCATGGAAAAGCAAATTAAGAGGAGGAGAAATTTATGATCACGTTCCTGATCTCCCTCGTAGTCCTTGTGGTGGGATTCGCACTGTACAGCCGTCTCATTGAGCGGGTGTTCCGTGTGGATGACCGTCAGACCCCGGCGGTCGCCCATCCGGACGGCGTGGACTACACCCCAATGAAAACTTGGCGTCTGTTCCTGATCCAGCTTTTGAACATCGCAGGTCTTGGCCCTATTTTTGGTGCCCTGGCCGGCGCTTGCTGGGGGCCCCGTGTCTATTTGTGGATCGTCTTTGGTACTATCCTGGGCGGCGGTGTCCACGACTTCCTGTCCGGCATGATGAGCGAGCGCCACGACGGCGCCTCCATCTCTGAAATCGTGGGCATCTACTTAGGCAAATTCATGCTGCAGGTCATGCGTGTCTTCTCGGTAGTCCTGCTAATCCTGGTCGGCGTCAACTTCTCCAAGAACCCCGCCCAGCTTTTGGCTATTCTGACTCCTGAAACACTGGATGCCAACTTCTGGCTGGCTGTCGTGCTGATTTACTACTTTATCGCCACCTTCCTGCCCATTGACAAGGTCATTGGCAAGTTGTACCCCATCTTCGGGGCCTGCCTCATCATCATGGCCCTTGGCCTCATGGGTGTAATGCTAATCGACCCCTCTTACCGCGCCGCGATGCCTGAAATGTGGCAGTATATCGGCGTGGAAGGGATGGGGCACCCCACCAACACTCCTATCTGGGCCCAGATGTTTGTCACTGTGGCCTGCGGCGCTATCTCCGGCTTCCACGCTACCCAGTCCCCCATGGTCGCCCGCTGCATGACCTCTGAGAAAGAGGGGCGGAAGGTATTTTACGGCGCCATGGTCGCTGAGGGCGCTATCGCTCTGGTCTGGGCCGCTGCCGGTGTCACCTTCTATGGCAATGTGGCTGCTCTGAACGAGGCGCTGGCTGGTGGTCAGTCCGTTGTCGTTGAGAACATCTGTTCCTCTATGATGGGCCCTGTCGGTGGTGTCTTGGCCCTGCTGGGTGTCATCGCCTGTCCCATCACTTCCGGCGACACCGCTTTCCGCTCCGCCCGGTTGACCATCGCCGACTGGTTCAAAATCGATCAGGGCAATTGGAAGAACCGTCTGCTCCTGTCTGTCCCTGTGCTGGGCATAGGAGCCCTGATCACCCAGTGGGGTGACTTCGCTACTCTCTGGAAGTACTTCTCTTGGTCCAATCAGACCCTGGCTATGATGGTCCTGTGGGCTGGCGCCGTCTATCTGCATCGCAACGGCTTCCCCCCTGTAGCCTGTTTCATGGCTGCTTTACCCGCTACCTTTATGTCCGCTGTCTCTGTGACCTACTTTGTCCAGGCTCCTGAATGTCTGAATATGTCCACCACCTTGGCCTACCCGCTGGGCATCCTGGTAGCCGCCCTGTTCCTGGGTATCTTTATTTGGCGTGAATGGGTCATGCGTAAAAACGACGTACTCAACCCCGCCACTGTCTAAACGTATTTTCTCCACAACTGTTTTTAAGAGGCCGCCTGACAGGATCTGTCAGGCGGCCTCTTTACATCTCTTTCCGTATCTGCCTTAATGCATTCTTTTCCAGCCTAGATACCTGCGCCTGCGAGATCCCGATCTCGGCAGACACCTCCATCTGAGTTTTGCCCTGAAAAAAACGCATAGACAAAATCTTTTTCTCCCGTTCAGACAGGTGTGACACCGCTTCCTTCAGTGCGATGCGCTCCAACCACATCTCATCTGTATTTTTGCTGTCCCTGACCTGGTCCATCACACATATGGTATCCCCACTGTCGGAGTACACTGGCTCATAGAGAGACACAGGCTCTAAAATTGCGTCCAGCGCAAAGACCACCTCCTCCCGTTTGATGTCCAGGATGTTGGCGATCTCCTCCACTGTGGGCTCTTTCTGGTGTTGAGCGATATAGGCCTCCTTGGCCTGCAACACCTTGTAGGCCGTATCCCGCATCGCTCTGGATACCCGCATAGTGCTGTTGTCCCGCAAGTAGCGGCGAATCTCTCCGATGATCATAGGCACTCCATAGGTGGAAAACTTAACATCCAGGTCCGTGTTGAAGTTATCGATAGCCTTCATCAGCCCAATGCAGCCCACCTGAAATAGGTCATCAGCATTCTCGCCCCGGTTGGAAAATCGCTGTATCACAGACAGGACCAAGCGTAAATTCCCCGATATCAGTTCCTCTCTGGCCTGCTGGTCTCCCTCCTTCGCTTTCAACAGCAGCGCACGGGTCTCCTCGTTTTTCAGCACCTTTAACTTTGATGTATTAACACCGCAAATTTCCACCTTGTGCTGCATATAAAAACCTCCCGCCCCAGTGATACTGTGTTTCCAGTATCTCCGGGGCGGAGGGTTTCATACGGGGTCAATGGCCCTTAAATTTTTTATCGTCTGACCCTTTTCGATGGATTTTGCTCTGATGTACGATACAGTTACATCTCAGATGGCCACGCCGTCGGATCATATAGCCAACTCTCCAAATTTTCCTCGTCCATGACCCGAAGGCCCGCCTCTGCCAACAGACGGGCCGTGACGCCCCATCCGGCCTTGATGGTGTGGGTAAAGCTGCCGTCATAGATTTCGCCGCAGCCACAGGACGGAGATCTGGCTTTGAGCACCGCCACCGTGCAGCTATGCTCTCTTGCGATTTTAAGGGCCGCCTCTGCCCCCGCCCGATATGCGTCGGTGACATCCTCTCCATCTTCGGTGATGACCCTACCATCCGCCTGCACCTCGGCCGGCGCCCTGGGAGTGTCCAGACCTCCTAGCACCTCAGGACACACCGGGACCAGCGTATGTCCCGCTTTGTGCAGTTCGATGACTTGGCGGTCCAGACGGCTGCAGCCGTCATACCGACAGGGTTCCCCTAAAAAACAGTAGCTCACCAAAATATTCATAAATGCTTCCCTCTACTTCTTCTCTTTTGT
Source organism: Flintibacter sp. HCN-6482 (assembly GCF_037892565.1). NCBI lineage: Bacteria > Bacillati > Bacillota > Clostridia > Eubacteriales > Flintibacter > Flintibacter sp. HCN-6482. The sequence goes on from NZ_JBBKBK010000002.1 coordinate 758,799, forward strand.
TTTTTATTCAGCTTCAGTACTAACCCCTGCTGCTCTGCGATTTTCTGAAGGGCCTGTGTCATACAGGCCGCACGCTCCTTTTCAGACATCTCTTTTGTGGAAAGGGAAGTCACTTGCTGGACAGCATGGCGCAGGTCATCCAGCTCCAACAGGTAGACCGCTGTGGTGTAAAAGCTTTTCTTCCGTCCGTCGTTCCATTCCCCTACTAGCAGTTCCAAAATAGCCCGCTTCTCCTCCAGCTCCCGCACATAGGTTTCCGGCCCCAGTTCACGGACTCTGTCCAGGTCCGCGCCCCTGCGCCGTGTGGGCACAAAAGAATCATAGTCCCCCATCCCCTCATAGAGTTCACAGGGGTATTGTTCACAGCGGTAACAGAAATCACCGATATTTCGCTCCCGGGCACACTGGGCACGGGGACAGCTCTGATTTCCCTCTCCCCCGCCACATCCGGGACACCAGCCTCCGATGTTCATAGGGCAGAGCAGGCAGTTCAGGCCACATAACGCTACTTGAGGATAGGTTCTATAAAAGTCCTTCATCATGCCCCCTCCTTTTCTATCAAAAAAGCGGCCCGCCAGTCGGCGGGCCGCTGTGCGGTCATCAGTGTGTCAGATAATATTTGACCAAGGTCTGGAGCAGCTCATCCCGGTCCACTTTGCGGATTAAAGCTCTGGCATTGTTGTGGTTGGTAATATAGGTGGGGTCCTCAGACAAAATATAGCCCACAATCTGGTTAATGGGGTTATACCCCTTCTCCTGCAACGCCTGATAGACAGAGGCCAAGATGGCCTTGATCTCCAGGTCCCGCTGGTCCCCCAGACTAAATTTTCTGGTAAAATCCATTTCTTCCATTCTGGGCACCTCCTGTCTAAAAACCTAATAATAGTCTACTCTAAAAAGTCGCTCCTGTAAAGGGGCACAAGGCAAATTTAATAAAAATGAAATATTTATACCCTAGACAGCTCCGTTTTTCCCACCATACCGGCTGCAGCCAGCTGCAGGATGGCGGACAGCGCCGCCAGATAAAAGACGTACTGTACTCCCCAGCCCTCCCAGATCAGCCCCATGATGGGCGAGGCGACAATGGCCATCACATGGTCTACACTGAGTCCCACAGACAGTGTCTGGGTCACCTCCCCCGGGTCCAATGCCATGGAACGCATCATGAAAGAATGGACCATATTGAACTGCTCAAACAGGACACAGAGGATATAGGCCGCGAACACCAGCCAGGTCTGCCAGCCGCCGGAAGAGAAAGCTCCACCAGCCAGTTGCCCCGCCAGCAGGCCCATAGCAGTGAATGACAGGACAATATACCCGGCCTCCAGCCAGAGCATCCTGCGCACCCCCATCCGGTCCAGCAGGCGGCCAATCAGGGGAGCAAACCAGGTCCCCACAAAGTGGACCACAATGGTTAGCAGGGCGACCGTATCCGCCCCCTGACCCAGCAGGTTGATGATGACCCATGGCGCAAAGACAATTTTGATTCGCTTCTGGCAGCCGTAGGCCAAAGTAACCATGTAATAGGGCATATAGGCACGCCGGAATAAAAGTTTATGACTTTTCACATGGCCGCTCTGCCGAGGTATACTAACTGCCATCCGGGCCAGCAATACTACCGCTGCCGCTGTGGCCGCCGCCCCAATGGCAAAGGGCAGGATAAAGCCCTCCCCAAAGTGGAACACGCCGAACCGGAATCCTAAAAAGACCATCAGCGCCGCCGCCATGGAAAAGAATGTGTTGACTCCTTTGAACTTTCCAAAGGCTGTCCCCACTTTCCCCTTTTCCGCCAGATCCATGGAGATGGCGTCATTCAAAGGCATGAACAGGTGCATTCCCAAGGAATGGATAAACAGGAAAACCAGCATCACCCCATAGCTGGGGCTAAACAGACCCATGACAACCAAACCGGTCAACAGCAGCAGCTGCGCCACTACCGACATCCACAGGCTGCCCAGAGATCCCAGCGCCGCCACCAGTGCCATGCACAGTACCCCGGGGCTCTCCCTGGGGATCTCAATGAATCCGCGCTGGATCGAATCGATATGATAGACCTCATTAAAATAATTGGAAAAAATACTGCTTCCCAGGCCATTGGCCAAAGCGGTAAGGGCAATCACCAGGGTAAACAGCCGGACCGCCCGCTTTTTCGATGGTTCCATCTCTCCCACTCCCTCTATTCAGTCCACCGCCTGTCATCCGGTCTGCTGTCCGTATCCTGGGTTATAGGGTATCCTCTTCCGCTCGGTCCAGAGACTCCTCCACGTCAAAGGGCGGATTGACCTGGGTGCTGTCTAAATCGGTTCGATCTGGTATTTCCGCTTCTGTCTGAGGAGGAGGCGCCCCGACCCCCTGCCGATACTTCAGCTCCTGCCACTGCTCCTTAGTGATCAAAACCTGGCGGGGTTTGCTGCCCTCAAAGGGACCTACAATCCCCTTTTCCTCCAGCTGGTCCACCAGGCGGGCAGCACGGGCATAGCCCAGCTTCAGTCGGCGCTGGAGCATGGAAACAGAGGCCATCCCTGTTTCCACCACAACCTCCGCCGCCGCATCGATGAGCTCGTCATACTCATCACTGACCTCATCCGGAGCGGAGCCGCCTACACCTTTTGTTCCCTTCTCCTTCTCGGCGGCGTGCTGCTCGATCTCCTGCATGACGTTGTCATCATACTGGGCGGAGCCGCTGCGTTTGACAAACTCTACTACGGAAGCGACCTCCTGGTCGCTAATCAGGCAACCCTGTACACGGGTTGGCTTCCCGGCGCCCAGCGGGAAATAGAGCATATCCCCCCGGCCGACCAGCTTTTCTGCGCCAGTAATGTCCAAAATAATGCGTGACTCCAGGCTGGAGGCCACGGCAAAGGCGATCCGACTTGGTATATTGGCCTTCATCAGACCAGTGATGACGTCAGCAGAGGGGCGCTGGGTGGCAATAATCAGGTGCATACCGCTGGCACGGCCCATCTGAGCCACCCGGCAGATAGACTCCTCCACTTCCTTCGCCGCCACTAGCATCAGGTCGGCCAGCTCGTCGATGATGACCACAATCTGGGGCATTTTTTCCATTCCCTCGGTCTTTGCGGCCTTAGCATTGTACGAAGCCAGGTCCCGCACGCCAACTTCGGCAAAGGAGCGGTATCGCTTCATCATTTCCGTGACTGCCCATTGAAGGGCGCCCGCCGCTTTCTTGGGATCTGTGACCACGGGAATCAACAGATGGGGGATCCCGTTGTAGATGCCCAGCTCTACCATCTTGGGATCCACCATGATCAGACGGACTTCCTCTGGAGTGGCCTTATACAACAGGGAGATGATCAGAGAATTGGTACACACCGACTTACCGGAGCCTGTCGTACCCGCAATGAGCAGGTGGGGCATCTTGGCGATGTTTCCGACGATACAGTTTCCTCCAATGTCCTTGCCCACGGCAAAGGATACCTTAGAGGCGCTGTTTGTGAAGGCGGTAGAGCCGATGACCGAGTGGATATTGACCGGGGAAACCAGCTTATTAGGCACCTCAATCCCGACCATGGATATCTGGTCTGGGATTGGGGCGATGCGGACCCCTGTTGCGCCCAACGCCAAGGCGATATCGTCCGCCAGATTGGTCAGCTTGTTCAGCCGGACTCCCTGGTCCAGTTCCAGCTCATACCGGGTCACAGAGGGGCCCCTTGTCACGTTGACGATGTTGGCGTCGATTCCAAAGGAGTGGATCGTATCAGCGAGGCGCTGCCTGTTGGCGTTGAGCTCCACCAGCGCCTCGCCACCAATATCTCCTGTCCCCTCAGTGAGCAGGGATAGAGGCGGATACTGGTAAGGCGGGCTGCCCTGGTCCATGGTTTCCTGGATATCCTGTGCCACCTGAACTGCCGCTTCTTCCGCCTCCTGGCGGGTCACCTTTTGTGGCTGCTCGTCCTTCCGTGGAGTGGGCGGCACCGCAGGCCGCTCCTCTGGTACGGACGGCGGCGCCACAGTGACCGGCGGGACCACCGGGATCGGCCGGGGCCGCTCTGCCGCGGGGGCAGGCGGCTGTTCCTCTACAGCCTCGGGCTCTGCTGTCGGGGGAACGCTCTCCTGCTCTGTAGACCCCTTCAGCAGTTGGTCGGGGGCAGGCACACGGGCCTTGCGGTCAAAAAATCCCAGCCGTTTCTTCTCCTGGGGGGCCGGCGGTTCTTTCCCCACCAACGGTCCCTCATCCACAGGGATATCGATTTCAGAGCGGCGCGTCCGGGTCTGGGACAGCGATTCCGCCGCCCTCTCTCCCTGGCGCTCCTCAGTCCGGCTCCGGCGTGGCTGCTCCGGCTCTGGCTCATATTCATATTTCGGCCGGTTAAAGACCCAGTCCGCCACATCCACCAGAGAACGGTCAAAGGCGGCCAGTCCCATCAGAATCGCTCCCATGGCAAAGATGATCGTGGAGCCCAAGCTGGTAAACAGGGATACACAGGCCTGGGCCAGCACACCGGCCAGCACACCACCGGATCTCATCGCCTCGCCGCTGTTCCACAACTCCTTGACCAGCGCACCGTTCCAAGGAAGCGGATCTGACAGCATACCATGGAATACGCCCGCCACCATCAGGGGCAGGAGGAGGGCGCAGGTCAGCCTTAGACGGACCGGCCGTCCACGGTGGAACGCCAGGATATAGGCTCCCAAAAGCAAGGCGGGAGGGACCAGCCAAAAGCCATAGCCTACCAGTCCCTTGACCAGCCCCACAAAGAAGGTGATGAAGATCGCCTCCATTTTGAAGTATCCAAAGGAGGAGAAGATCGCCAGGAGCAGGCAGACCACCGCCCCTACCTCACGCCGGAACGGGCGGTGGGAGGAAATGTCGGCACGGCTACTCTTGGCCGCTGGCTTGGATCTTGCCGCTGAAGTAGTCCGTTTTCCGCCGGAGGAGGCCGACCGTCCCCCTCCGGATCTCTTTTGTGTCGTTGCCATTCTTAAGGGTTCCTACCTTTCCAGGAAAATCAGATCGTACCCGACGTTAGCGTCCACCCCATGGCGCATAGGACCAGAGAGAGCAGGCCGGCGCCCCAGCAATAGTAGGCAAACGCGCCAAACTTGCCCTTGGATGCCAACAGGTTGACCAGTCCGATGGAGAAATAGCCCACCACGCCGGCGATGACCATACCCATCAGGTATATGGGTAGTCTCCCTTCCGGCAGACCGCCTTCCATCTCCAGCACGTCTTTGACCTCCAGGATCGTCGCGCCCAGCACCGCGGGCAGAGACATAAGGAAAGAGTAGCGCACGGCAAATTTGCGGTCGAATCCTCTGGCCATACCGGCGGAGATGGTACAACCGGAGCGGGACAGCCCTGGGATGGTGGCAAAGCCCTGGGCCACGCCCACCAGCAATACGTCCTTCAGGGTGGCATTTCGGGCGTTCTTCCTTCCGCCCGCCATTCGGTCAGAACAGAAGAGGATACAGCCTGTCACCAGCAGAGCACAGCTGACAAAATAAGGATTGGATCCAAGAGCCTCCACCTTATTTTTGATCAGCAGCACCGCAAAGAGCGGCAGCGTACCGACGATGACCAGGAGGACCAGCCGGCGCGCCTCCGGTGGATTCCCATGAGAAGGATGGCGGGAAAAAAGAGCCGCGATCCCTCGAAAAAACTCAACGATCATTTCCACTACATCCTGGAAGTAGTAGATGCACACAGCCAGCAGAGTGGCAAAGTGGAGCAGCACGTTGAACAAATTATCTGGCTCCGCCAGGCCAAAAAAATGCTGAAACAAGGTCAGGTGCCCAGAGCTGGAGATAGGCAGGAACTCGGCTACACCCTGGACAAACCCCAGAATAGCGGACATAGGATAGGTCACTGTATTTACCCCCTAAATGGCAAGAAGCCAATAAAATCACTGATACTATATTAACACAACAGGACAGGAAATTCCAGTCTTTTTCATTTGCATTATGTAAACGGGCGGGATCACTCCCGCCCGCCTGTTTCTATTGCTTGCTTTCTATCCTCTATCATCCCATGCAGGCAGGACAGCGCGTCAGACAGCCCGCCAATCTGGTCAATCAGCCCAAGTTCCACCGCCTCCTCGCCGTAGATCACACTGCCTACGTCGGCGGCCAGTTCCCCTGTCTGAAGCATCAGTTTGGTCAGCGCCTCCCGCTTGATCCCGCTGTTGGCGGTGATAAATTGTGTGATACGATCCTGAATGCGTTCAAAATAATAGAACGTCTGGGGTACACCGATGACCAAGCCGTTGAGCCGAACTGGGTGGATCGTCATAGCAGCCGAGGGCGCAATGAAAGACCGTTTGGCCGAAACCGCCAGCGGAACCCCGATCGAGTGGCTCCCGCCCAGCACAAGGGAAACGGTCGGCTTAGACATAGAGGCGATAAGTTCCGAGATGGCCAGCCCAGCCTCCACATCTCCCCCGCCGTTATTCAGTAAGATGAGCAGTCCATCTATCTGGGGGCTCTCCTCCACTGTGGCCAGCAGAGGGAGAACATGCTCGTACTTCGTACTCTTGCTGCTGGGGGGCAGCATCTGGTGGCCCTCGATCTGTCCCACGATAGTCAGCACGTAGATGGTCCCTTTGTCCGTCTGAATCAGGGAGGACCCCAGATCTATGATTGGCTGTATGATGGGTTCGCTCGTCTGCTGTTCCTCTTTCTCTTGAGATTCATCCATAATAAGCACCCCTCCTATGAAAACTCCTTTCTAGGTTGTACTGGAAGAGCCTTTCTTAGTCAAAAACCGCTTCTCTACTTTTCGTAGGTTGCTTTTTGCGGCGGCAATGCTCATAATAGAGAAAGATCAAGGAGGTCATCCCATGGATAACATACGCTTTGGGGCCTTTGTGGCCCAGTTGAGGAAAGAACAGGGCCTGACCCAGAAAGAGTTGGCAGACCGGCTCAATGTCACAGACAAGGCCGTGTCCAAATGGGAGACTGGAAAGGGGTTTCCTGACGTAAAGCTTCTGGAACCTCTGGCCCAGGCCCTCGGCATCTCACTTGTGGAACTGATACGAGGAGAAAAAGACCCCAGGGACAGCTTGACAGCTGCCGAAGCGGAGGCTGTTGTTTCTCAGGCTATGGACCAGTCCCAGAGGATCACCGCCCGCCGGTATCTGAAGCTGCTGCGTTGGCTGCTGACCTCCATCGCGGCAATATGCGCTGTTGGCCCTCTGACTCAACTGGCGCTTGCCTTGGAGTTATTCTTCACGGGATCTAAGCTTTTTGCCACAGGGACTTCCCACATGGGACACATCGGCGGGGTGGATGGCCCCACCTCTATTTTTGTGTCCTCCGCACCCCTTCCCACCTGGCTGTCCGTCGGGCTGCCCACTTTGCTTCTGGTCCTCTGTATTATTCTGGCCTTCCGAGTCTGGAAATTAGAAAGGAAATTGAAATGAGAAATTGGATACGAGCCATACTTGTCCCCTTATCGACGCTGGCCATCCTGTTGCTGGCCGCCTGTGGCCAACAGACTGTTGGCAGCGCCACTTCCCCTCCCACCTTGACTCCCGCCGATCAATGGCCGGACAACCGCTTTACCCAATCCATACCCAAACCTTCCTCTGGCACCGTGACCGCCGTCTCCGAGGGCAACTCAGCCGGCTATCAAATCTTTGCGGTCTATCTGGATGATATTGGTGAGGCCGAGGTTGACGCCTACCTCCAAGCGGTCCAGGAAGCCGGGTTTCAGAGCGTACATGATACCCTTGGTATTGCCACGGAAAATGCGGTTGCGCTTGGAGAGCTCTTTTATAATGGGGAGGTTTCCCTCAGCGTTGCCGCTTCAGGCAGCTCACTTAGCCTTGCTGTCTCCCTTCCGGAATAGGAGCCTTGTCCTTTTTGATAACTGCCAGACCGGGCAAAACAACCCAGGCACGATGGCAACACAGTTCACTCGTAATGAGCAGATCCATTTTTAGGGCTGTCTAGTACTGCTTCACGCCCTCTCGCAATGTTGCTCCCGCCCATTGAAGCAGGAGGGCGCTGTCTTTTTCCAGATCAGGCCCCTCTCCGGCCCGGAACGCCAGAACCCGCTCCAGCACTGACCGCTCCTCTCCAGTTAGCTCCAGCCACAGCTCTCGATGTTTTTTGACGTACACCCCGGTTTTCAGCCAATATATCGCCTGAAGGGTGAAAGCGGCGGATTTATAAAGCGCGGCCAGCAGCGCCTCATCTCGCTCGTGAAGATAATTATGGACACAGCCGTGGTATAAATTGCACAGGCCAGTATGGACTGCCCGACTGGCGTCCTCTCTGGCGAATGTCCCCCGTAAAAATTCCAAATCTCCCACAACAGGGGCTGTGTCGTGATAAAACTGGAACAGGTCGCCCGGTTCCCAGGCCAGCAGCTCTTCCTTTCCAGATACGAAGCCACAAAGCAGCTCCCGGCAGGGCAGGTTAGCCACTACCCGGCGATACCTGTCCAAGTCCTCCAGCTCCACCCGGTCCAGTACGACTACCATGTCGATATCGCTGTCTTCCCTCTCCTCACCTCGCCCACGGCTGCCTTGCAGTCCGATACAGACGATCCGGCCTCCAAACTCGTCTTTCACCGCTTGGCAAAATTGGGCCATCCAGGCTTTTTCATCCAATTTCATAGATACCTCCTTAGGACAGGACAGGGACCGCCAGAGGGCGGTCCCTGTCTTTTTCATCTGCTTTTTGGGGCTAACAGGCCTCGAAGACGGCCTTCATGCCTTTATAGGTCATATAACAATCCAGTTTTCCAACCGTTTCAAAGGGAGAGTGCATGGACAAGACAGGAACCCCGGCATCTAGGGTGTCGATGTTCCGCTCCGCCATATAGGCGGCCACGGTCCCACCGCCGCCGGCATCCACCTTGCCCAGCTCGGCCATCTGCCAAGCCACACCGGCACCGTCCAACACCTTTCGGACATAAGCCACCAGCTCGGCGGAGGCGTCAGAGGCGCCGGACTTACCTCGGGCTCCGGTATACTTGCAGAGCCCCATACCGTAGTTCACAAAGGCGCTGTTGCGCTTTTCATATACATCGGCAAAGTTGGGGTCATAGGCCGCCGTCACATCGGCGGACAGGCAGAAGGATTTTTCATAGCAGGCTCTGGGCAGCACCCCCTGGGCGGCGCACAGGTCCGCCATAAAGGTGTCAAAGGAGGCAGACTTCATGCCCGTAACTCCTTCAGAGCCTATTTCTTCCTTGTCAGCCAGCATACAGACCGCTGTACGCTCCGGGGTATCCAACTGGAGCAGGGCGGCCAGGGCCGCATAGGCGCACACCCGGTCGTCGTGGCCGTAGGCTCCGATCATGGAGCGGTCAAAGCCGATATCAGAGGCCCGGAAGGCAGGGACAGCGCACAGTTCGGCGGAAATAAAATCCTCCTCAACGATGCCGTACTTCCGGTTGAGCAGCTCCAGCACAGCCACCTTCACCCGGTCACTGCCCTCGTCATCAGCCAGGGGGCGGCTGCCTATCAGAATATTCAGGCTCTCACCGGGAATGGCCTCTCCCAGGGTTTTTTTAGATTGCTCTGCCCCCAAGTGGGGAAGCAGGTCGTCAATGGTAAACAGGGGGTCACCCTCTCCGTTTCCTACGGATACCCGGACCACATTACCGCCCTTCAAGGCCACCACCCCATGGAGCTCCAGAGGAATGGTCACCCACTGGTACTTGCGGATGCCGCCGTAGTAGTGGGTCTTGAAAAAGGCCAGCTCCTCCGCCTCATACACAGGGTTCTGCTTAAGATCCAGCCGGGGGGAGTCGATATGAGCCGCACCGATGTTGACGCCCTGGTCCAGATCTTTTCGGCCGATAACGGCCAGCATAACAGCCTTGCCCCGGTTGGACTGGTACACCTTGTCCCCAGGCTTGAGCTCCATGCCACGGACATAGGGACGGAAGCCGGCGGTCTCCGCCAGTGCAATGGTACGGTCCACACACTCCCGCTCGGTCTTGCCTCCGTCCAGAAACTGCTTGTATCCGGAACAGTAAGCCTCTATGGCCTCCAGCTCACCGGTCTGTAACCGGTCATAGCCGTTTTTCTTCTGATAGGTCAGGGCCCGGCGCAGCTGCTCGCCCCGTGTCAGTTCTTTTTTTTCATCCATTGGGAAAACCTCCTTTGTACCTCTATTGTATGTGTTCCTGCAAAATCGATTCTACCAACGCCTTGGCCTGGAGGGCAAATTCCTCCACCTGGTCACAGTCGTTCACCAAGGTGCGGTCGCACCCTTTCACAAAATATTCGTCACTCTTCTGGGCCTTTACCCGTAACCAGGCGTACTCCTCCGTGATGCCCTCCCGATCCATGATCCGTTTTACCCGTATCTCCGCGGGTGCGACCACCGCCAGGGTAACGTCACAGAGCTTGGCCAGCGGACTCTCCAGCAGGGCGATGGCATCGATGGCGGCCAGAGCTATCCCCTTGCGGCGGTATCCCTCCAGCAATTCCTGGGTGCGCCTCACTGTGGCGGTTTGAGCAATGATATTGAGCTGTCGCAGCTTCTCCGGGTCGCCAAAGACGATGGTACCCAGCTTCTTTCGGTCGATTGTTCCACTCTCATCCCGGAGCGGCCCAAAGGTTTTCTCCAAGCTATGCCGTAAGGCACCATCCCTTTCCAGCAGATCGTGGTACACGGCATCGCAGTCAATGACCGCACCGCCTAGCTTCTCCACCTCTTTCAGAAGGGTTGTCTTACCCGCTCCAGTGGGGCCGGTGATGCCTAGAACGGTCATCTGTTTAACCATGCCAGGGCCTCCTCCTCAGTAGGCCAGAAGCCTACCTGACTGCCCTTGTTGCTTTCACAAATGAAATCCCGCAACGGCTTGCTGGTGTAATGGGAGAAATCGCCTACAATGGCCAGACGCATTTTGTAATTGACAAATTTCTGTAAGACCTCCCCAGCCAGCTTGGAGGACAGGCGGAAGAAGGACTCGTCCAGACAGTCCTTGTATAACACAACAGCGCTGGCCCCCGTTTCATAGCGCAGGGACGCAATCACATCCATGGCTGCGGGGCCGCTGGTAATGTGACTCTCAAGGCTCCGTAGTATGGGAATTTTGTTGATGATTTGAGATTGCATAAAATAAAGTTACCTTTCTCTTACACTTCAATGATATGGAAGCCGGCCGCCTTGTTCAGACGGTTGGCGATAGCCAGTCCGATGCCCGCAGCGTCAGGGCATTGGGCCCAGATGGCCTTCACCGCTGTATGGTCAAAGGAACGCAGGGCGTCGAAGATGTGCCGGGCCTGCTCCGCCTTATCCACAGAGGGGCCCAGGTTCATGACAGGCCTCATCTCGTGCCGTTTCGTGAACAGGGGCACAAACTCGTCAAAACAGATGATCCCGTCCTCCGGGGCGGCATGGTCCAGTATGTACCCAGCACTTTTGGACGGCTCCCCCGCCACTACCGTCACTGGCGCCTTAGGGGCGTAGTGGCGGTACTTCATGCCGGGGGCGCGGGGTTTCTCCCCCGCCCCCATCAAGCGGGTCACCGCAGGGTCTACTTCCACATCCCCCAGGACAGCCTCAAGTTGCTCCAGGGTGACGCCCCCCGGCCGCAGCAGCCGGGGCGAGTCACAGGACAAGTCCACAATGGTGGACTCCACCCCCACAGCACAGGGACCGCCGTCTACAATGGCATCAATCTTTCCATCCATATCCTCCCACATATGGGCGGCGGAGGTGGGACTGGGCCGCCCAGAGGTATTCCCTGAGGGTGCGGCCACGGGGACATCCGCATCTCTGAGGATAGCCCGGCATAGAGCGTGAGCGGGGCAACGCATTCCCACCGTGTCCAGGCCGGCGGTGACCACATCCGGCACTACATCCCGCCGGGCGAGAATCATGGTCAGCGGGCCTGGCCAGAAACGTTCTGCTAACCGATAGGCTGTAAGGGGAATCCCCTTGCAATACCGGTCCAGATGGTCTATCGATGGAATATGTAAAATCAGAGGATTATCCTGGGGCCGCCCCTTGGCCTGAAAAATACGGGCCACTGCCTGGGGATTCAGTCCATTGGCGCCCAGGCCATATACGGTCTCTGTGGGAATCCCAACCAATCCCCCATCCCGAAGGATAGCGGCGGCCTGTTGGATATTCTTCTCGTTTAACAGTTGGGTGTTCAATGCAAAAACTCCTCATCCTCAGCCTTCCGTCTGACCGAAAAGATCAGATGCGGCATGTCTATTCCATAGTAATGCTTGATAAACTGTCCCCGGATTTCCATACCATTTCGTCTGGCTACCTCCTGAGAAGGCAAGTTATTGTCCCGGATGATGGAAAAAACCTCTCTCTGGCCCAACTTCTGGAAGGCATAGTTCCGGCACGCCTGGGCCGCCTCCGTGGCATATCCCCTGTGCCAGACGGCTTTTTCCAATAGATAGCCAACCTCCATTACCAAGTCTCCCTGGCCTCGGTCCTGCCAAGTCAGGCCACACTGGCCCACCATTTTACCACTGGACTTTTCCACCGCCGCCCACAGGCCAATCCCATCTCTAGCATAACGCTCTTGCTGGCGGCGCAACCACTCCCAGGCCTCCTCATCTGAAAAGGCGTGCTCGTAGGCATACATCACCGCTGGGTCCTGGAGCATCCGGCACAGCGCCGGGAAGTCTTTGTCCCCCATCTCCCGGAGGAGGAGCCGCTCTGTCTCCAAAATCGTTTTATCCATGGCCGAGAATCACTTCCAGTAACTCCTGAGGTTCCTCAACCAACTGATCTGCTCCTTCTTTCTCCAGCTCCTCCCGTCCACGGAATCCCCACAGGACACCACAACTGGTCAGGCCACCGTTTTTTGCGGTACGGATATCCACGTTGCTGTCCCCAACGAACAGGGTATTTCCCCTCTCTGCTCCCATCCGCTCCATAAGCCTTTGGAGCAGGGCAGGGTCCGGCTTGGGCTCATAACCGGGAATGGCTCCCTGGACGATAGAAAAGACACCCGGATAGTAGCTTTCCACCACAGGTCCTGCCAGTTCGTCCGCCTTGTTGGTCAGTACGGACATAGAAACGCCCGCCTCCTTCAGCATCCGGACCACCTCTGGAAGTCCGGCATAGGGTGCGGTCTTGTCCTCCTTATGGGCATCGTAGTAGGGCATAAACTCCTCCAGGATAGCCGCCACCCCCTCCGGGGTGCGCCACTCCTCCGGAACAAAACGGGCCACCAGTTTGGCCATCCCGTTTCCCACGAACCGCTTGTACTCCTCCACTGTATAGGTGGGCCAGCCATGGAGGCGGCAGACGTAGTTGCCCGCGTCAGCCAGGTCGTCAATAGTATCCAGCAACGTACCATCCAGATCAAAGATCACATTGTGAAACATGGCTCGCTCCTCATTCGTAAATGCCGATCTCCATGCCGCCGATCTCCACGGTGGTATTTTTATCAAACGCGGCCCGCTGGAGATAGGCCTTCACCGCCATCTGGGCATATTTAGGGTTGTGCCTCTCATCCTCCAGTTCCAGATCGATGCGGCCGTCTTCCCCTCCGCACACGACGCCGCCCTCCTCCAGCACCTCGTTTAGTTCCTCCACCACATCGGGTAGCTCCTTATCCTGGGGAAGGCTGGTATAGTGAATATACAGTTCCATAGTCCTATCTCCTGCTTTCTACTCTTGTTGTTTCAATTTTTCTGCCTGGTCCGCGGCGGCCAGCGCATCGATCAGCTCGTCCAGGCCGCCGTCCATCACGCTGTCTATCTTATAGAGGGTCAGCCCAATGCGGTGGTCCGTAACACGGCCCTGGGGAAAATTGTAGGTACGGATGCGCTCGTTCCGCATGCCGGAGCCCACCTGGCTGCGCCGCTGTGCCGTATATTCGGAGGATATCTTCTCTTGCTCGGCCTCATACAGTCGGGAAGCCAGGATACGCATGGCCTTGTCCCGATTTTGGAACTGGCTGCGCTCCTGCTGACACTCCACCACGGTCCCCGTCGGCTTGTGAATCAGGCGGACAGCGGAGGAGGTCTTGTTCACATGCTGGCCCCCGGCCCCGGAGGAGCGGAAAACCTGCATTTCGATGTCCGCCGGATTCAGTCGCACATCCGCACTTTCCATCTCCGGCAGGACCGCTACTGTCACCGTGGAGGTATGGACCCGTCCTCCAGACTCGGTCTCGGGCACCCGCTGGACCCGGTGAACGCCACTCTCGAACTTCAGGCGGGAAAAAGCGCCTGTCCCCTCAATCGTAAAGGTTATTTCCTTTATGCCTCCAAGCTCTGTCTCACTGGCCGAGTCCACCTCACAGTGCCATCGCTGGCTCTCGGCATACATGGAGTACATCCGATAGAGGGAGTGGGCAAAGAGGGCGGCCTCCTCTCCGCCTACCCCGGCCCGTATTTCCACAATAACGTTTTTGTCATCGTTGGGATCCTTTGGGAGGAGCAATATCTGCAGCTCCCTTTCCAGCTTTGGGATGTCCTCCATCGCCTGAGAATATTCCTCCTGGGCCAGTTCCTTCATCTCAGAATCCGACATCAGTTCTCGAGCCTGGTCCCGGGCCTCTAGGGTCCGCCGATAGGTACGGAAGGTCTCCACCAGAGGCTGGAGCTCCGACTGCTCCTTATTCAGTTTCGCCACCTTGGCCGGATCGTCATAGGTTTCCGGCGCGGCCAGCCGCGCCTCGATCTGGCTGTATTTCGCCTCAATGGCGGTAAGCTTGTCCAGCATGAGGTCACTCCTTATCGGTCAAACACAAAAGACTTTACCAGGGCCAGAGGCTCCCGGATATACATATGCAACCTAGAAGGCAGATGGCTGGTAGGCGCGGCCAAAGTATATACCTCCTCAAAACCCGCTCGCTGGGCCAGCATTCTGGCCCGAGTCAGGTGGAACCCATTGGATACGACCAAAATCCCGTCAGAGTAATCTATCTGGGCCTCATCCATTTGCTTTTTGGAATAAGCAAAGTTTTGGGCCGTATTATGAGAAGCCGTTTCCAACAGAACCTTTTCCCCGTCCACTCCATTGGCGATCAGATAGTCCGCCATCGCCTGGGCCTCGCTTGTAGGCTCGTCTGGACCCTGGCCGCCGGAAACTACCACCGTCAAATCAGGGTGGTCCTCCAAATAGTTCAGGGCCTCATCCAACCGATCTCGGAGAAGAATGGAGGGCCCGTCCTCCTTCACCTGGCAGCCCAGGACGATCATCACCTGTGGTTCGCCGCTGATGTGGTCATAGGCCCCGGAGAGAACCGCCCCCAACAGAGCGGCAAAAGTGAGCGCTCCGGCCAGCATCAGAGCCAATATCACTTTGAAGGCAAGACCAAAACGCTTGCCCTTGTAACTGGCTACCTCTATTTTGGACCTTCTCGCCCTCATCCCCTGGCCTCCTCCAGCTGTGCGGACAGACCTTCCCAGGTCCCGTACAGCTTCAAGATCTCCTCTTCCAAGGCCTCCCGCTGTTCATACAGCTCCTGGAGCTTCAAATAGTCGTCGGCGGCCTCCTCGATCTGAATGGACAGGTCGTACATCCTCTCCTCAGCCTTGGCTACGGCACGCTCCGCGGCGTTGACCTGCTTTTCCAGTTCCTTGGTGCCCCCTGTCCGCTTGGGTTTCTCCTCTTTTGCCCCCTCCTCTGGAACTGGAGCATGGTGCGGGGCTGCCTGACCAGACTGCTTCTGCCGCTGCCTGACGGCCTGGAATTCCTGATAGCTGCCCTTAAAATCGGTAATGCGGCCGCCCTCCAGCATCCAGATACGGGTGGCAAATCGGTCGATAAAATAGCGGTCGTGGGACACAAAAAGAAGATTTCCCTCGTATTCCTCCACCGCCTCCTCGATCCACTCCCGGCTCTGGATATCCAGATGGTTGGTGGGCTCGTCCAGGATCAGCAGATTAATCTTGGAGTCCATCAGCATGCACAGCCGCAGCCGTGACTGTTCCCCGCCGGACAGGGCGGACACGGGCTTGAACACGTCCTCCCCTCGGAATTTGAAGGCGGCCAATCGATTCCGGGCGGTCTGAGCAGTACAGTCCAAATCGTAAATCATGGTATCCACCAGGTTGCGCTCCGGGTGGCTGAAATGGATGATCTGGGGAAGGTAGCCAATCCGTACCGTGGGGCCCAGGCGGAGCTTTCCGCCGTCGGGCGTCTCCTCCCCCATTAAAATTTTAATGAGGGTAGATTTTCCGGTTCCATTGTCCCCCAGCAGAGCAACGCGCTCGCCGCCCTCCACTTCCAGATTTACATCAGAAAACAGCCTTCGCTCCCCAAAGGACTTTTCCAGCCCTTTGATGGACAGCACCTCATCCCCTCGAAACTCCCGTTCCCCAAAGCGGACCTCCATTTTCCGCTCCTTCTTGGGGCGGTCGGTGGTACGCATCCGCTCGATGCGCTTCTCCATGGACTGGGCCCGTTTGAATATCTTGTCGTTGCCCGAATAGGCCCAGATACGCAGCTGCTGGGCAGCCTTCTCCAACTGCTCGATCTTGGCCTGCTCCTTCTCATACTGCCTGAGCTGCTCCTCATAGCGCCGCTCCTTTTCCACCGCGTAGAAGGAATAGTTTCCAGAATAAAACTCCGCCTTTCCCTCTTTGATCTCGATGACCCGGTCCACCACGGAATCCAGAAAATAGCGGTCATGAGATACAGCCAGGACCGTACCCTTGAATTTTTCCAGGTACTCCTCCAACCACTCGGTGGCCCGTAGGTCAAGGTGGTTGGTGGGCTCATCCAACAGGAGGATGTCTGTATCCTCCAGAATCAGTCTGGCCAGGTTTACCCTGGTCTTTTCCCCTCCGGACAGCTTGTCAAAGGGCTGCTCCCGCATCGCCCGTGGAATGGACAGGCCGTTACACACCTTATTTTTCGCGGTATCCATCTCATAGCCGCCGCCTGTCTGAAACGAGGCGCTCAACCTGTCATAGCGGGCCAGCAGGGCAGGATCATGGTCTCCGGCCGCCATTCTTTGGGCGATGGAAGCCATCTCCTCCTCCATGTCGCGCAGAGATTGAAACGCGGTGTCTAGCACATCCTCCACCCGGTATCCCACTGGATAGACCGGAATTTGGGAGATGAGTCCTATCCGCTTCCCAGGGGCAGTGACCACCTCTCCCTCGTCGCAGTCCACCACGCCTGTCAGGATGCGGAGCAGGGTAGTCTTGCCGCACCCATTCGGGCCCAGCAGGCCTACCCGCTCTCCTGAGTCCACCTGAAAGGTGAGCCCATCTAAAATTTTCTTTCCAACCTCAAACTCCTTGACCAGGTTAGATACCGAAATGTCGATCATAACATCCTCTTAGTTTATCTATTTCCGCTCCACCAGACCGATTCGGTTTGGTAGAACTCTATGCTACGCTTCTTTGGTATGCTCCAACAGGAAGGCTGTCAGGTCCTCCAGCTTCATCCCCCTGGACGCTTTGACCAGGAAGGTGCTGTTGGGACGGATCAGCTCCTCTAGCACCACTTTCGCCGCCTCTTTGTCCGCGCAGTGATACACCAGAGGAACTCCAGAGTCCCTGGCGCCCTGGGCAATATGCTCCGATTCCTCTCCCACCGCCACAAGGCATTGGATCCCAGCCCGGCCCAGACACTCGCCTACGCCGCTGTGGAGGGCGGGGGAAAAGGGGCCCAGCTCCAGCATATCACCCAGCACAGCCACCTTCCACTCCCCCAGACTGTCCGCCAGCACGCTGACAGCCGCCCGCATGGACTGGGGATTGGCATTATAGGTGTCGTCCAAAATGGTAATTCCTTCCCCCCGGCGCAGGACATTCATCCGCATGCGGGTCGGTACAAACTGGGTCAGCCCCTGCTCGATCTCGTCGGCAGTCAGCCCAAATCGCTCTGCCACAGCGGTGGCGGCCAGCGTGGGATAAATCATATGTTCTCCCAGTGCTGGGATGCGGACTTCCCGGTCCATAGCCGGCGTGGTCAGCCGACAGAGAATATGGCTGACGCTGTCGCCTCCTGTGATATGGGCCTGATATTCCAGTCCCTCCTCTTTGCCGTAAAAGACCGCCGGCACAGTAGTGTGCCCCCGGAGAGTGGACAACAGCTCATCATCTCCGTTCAATACCAGCAGACCATTTCCCTTTACATGAGGCAGAAGCTCACACTTTGCCTTAAAAATATTTTCCCGGCTGCCCAGGCGCTCAATGTGGGCATCTCCGATATTGGTGATGATTCCCACGTCCGGCTTGACAATCTCTGCCAAATAGTCAATCTCCCCGGCCTTGTCCATGCCCATTTCCAGGACACAAATCTGATGCTCCCCGGTGAGCCGCAACAGGGTAAGGGGCAGTCCCACATTGTTGTTGAAGTTCCCTTCAGTCTTCAGCACCTTATACTTTGTACCCAATACAGCGGCCACCATATCCTTCGCGGTTGTCTTGCCAACACTGCCGGTAATGGCTACAAATGGGATATCAAATCTTCCCTTGTACCATGCCGCCAGATCACGCAGGGCCTTCTGGGTATTGGAAACCTTGACATAGAACTTTCCAGGCAGATAATTCTCTCGTTCCCGGGCTGTAATACAGCCCACTGCCCCTCCCTCCAGCGCGGCATTAATGTAGGCGTGCCCGTCAAATCGCTCGCCGATCAGCGGGATAAACAGGGCTCCCTCATGGATATTCCGGCTGTCTGTATCTACACGTTGGATCAGGGCCTCCCGGTCCTGAAATTCACCCAGCAACGTTCCACCCACTGCCTCCAGCAGCTGGCCCAAAGTGATGGTTTCCATCACATTCCTTCCTTTCTGGCTTCCAGAGATCTCTGGATAATGATCTCACACAATGAGGGATAATCGATCCCCACAGCGGCCGCCTCCTGGGGGACCAGACTGGTTGGCGTCATGCCAGGAAGTGTATTGATCTCCAGAAAATAGGGAGTACCGTCCTCCGTGACAATAAAATCGGCTCTAGCATATACCGCCAGCCCGATAGTCTGGAACACAGCCAGGGCCGCCTCTCCTACTTTTTTCTCCCACTCCTCTGGAATATGGGCGGGGCAGATCTCCTCTGCCGCACCAGGCTGGTATTTGTTCTCATAGTCGTAAAAGCCTTCTTTGGGAATGATCTCAATGGAGGGCAGGGCCTTTCCATCCAATACTGCCACCTGGATCTCACGGCCTTGAATGTACTGTTCCAAAACTGTTCGGCCGCCCAGTTTCAGGCTGTCATACAGCGCCTTCTCCAGTTCTTCCCTGTCATGGGCAATATAGACGCCAATGGAGGAACCGCTGGCGATGGGTTTGACCACCACAGGCAGGCAAGTCTCCTCAACCAGTGCCCCAATATTCTCTTTCGTGACCGTGACGGTCCTCCAACTGGGCGTGGTTACCCTATCGGCTACCAGCCGCTTGGTCAGATCCTTATCCATCGCAATAGCCGAGCCCAGACAGCCGGAGCCGGTATAGGGGACTCCCAGCAGATCCAGAGCGGCCTGGATCCGACCATCCTCGCCACAGGTCCCGTGGAGGGCCAGATAGACCACATCCGCATGGGCGCATAGCTCCAGCACACCTCGGCCAATCGCGGAGGGGCCCTGATCCTTTCTGCTGGCCCGCACCTGGTTCAGGTCAGGGGCCTGCCGAGCTACCCTCTTGAATTTCTCCGGGATCGGGGCTGAGTACAGCTCTTCTTCACTGCCGCTCCAATCCTCCAGCCCAAAAAACAGGTCCACCAGGGCCACCTGATGTCCCCGGTCCCGCAGGGCCTGGCACACCTTGGAACCGGAGGACAGGGATACGTTCCGCTCCGGACTCAGGCCGCCGGCCAGTACCACGATCTTCATATCAAACACCTCATTTGGTCAGTAGACATACTTATGACATTTTATACACTAATGGATTATTTTAGCACACCTGGACCAAATACACAAGACAGGCCTTGAAAAAAGCGTGGTATCTCTTGGCGAAAAGGATCATATATTGCGCTTCTCTCTCCAAAGTTTCTTTTCCATCTGTCTTTATAGAGGGACAAAAGGACGCAAACGGAAACACCGCTTGCGTCCTTTGTTGATCTTACTGTTTCCGGCAATTTAGCAAGGTCAAGCCTTGTTTATCAGCCGTTAAATATCCGTTATCCCCATTCATTCTGAATCTAACGGACTATCTTTATTTTGTTCCAAAAATACGGTCGCCGGCATCGCCCAGTCCTGGCACGATATAGGCGTGGTCATTTAGCTTCTCGTCTACCGCGGCCACATAGATTTCCACGTCAGGGTGATCCTTCTGAATGACCGCAATACCCTCGGGCGCCGCGATAATGTTCATTAGCTTGATATGCTTACAGCCGTATCCCTTGATAAATGTGATCGCCGCAGAGGCAGAGCCGCCGGTAGCCAGCATGGGGTCGAGAATGATCACGTCACGCTCCGCGATGTCAGAGGGCATCTTGCAGTAATACTCCACAGGCTGATGGGTTTCAGGGTCACGGTACAGGCCGATGTGGCCCACCTTGGCGGAGGGGATCAAATCCAGGATACCATCCACCATTCCAAGACCGGCCCGCAGAATAGGCACGATGGCCAGCTTCTTCCCGGCCAGTTGCTTAAAGGTGCCGGTAGCGATGGGCGTCTTGATCTCCACGTCCTCCAGGGGCAGGTCTCTTGTGGCCTCGTAGCATTCCAGAGCCGCGATCTCGGATACGATCTCTCTGAACTCCTTAACGCCGGTCTTTTCGTCCCGGAGAATAGCTACCTTGTGCTGCAGCAGAGGGTGGTCTAGAATATGTACTTTCTCATTAAACATTGGCAGGATCCCCTTCATTTTATTTTTTGGTCTGACGTTCCCGCTCTAAACGCTCCCGTTCCGCTTGGGAAAGTCGGTGGTATGCCGGCTCTAGTTCCCGCCCCTTGACCAGGGCGCCCTGAGCCGCTAACTCCTCCGCCGCTCGTGCCACACCCCAGGCGCACTGCATTCTCAGATACCGGGGTGCCAATTTTAATGTCAGACCAGCTTCCGTCAAGATATTATAGCACAGTTTGGCTCCATCTCCAACGACAATTTTCGAATTGTTGTAATTTTTCAGTTCTTCTCCCAGTTCCTCCAAGGAGATGGCCCGGTCCGGAGACAGCCGCCTCAGCTTGTCTCCCTCCGCCAAAAATAGGGCGTTGTATACCTGATCACGCCGGGCATCCATGGCACAGACGATAAGCTCGCCCTCCATATGGGCCAGCGGCCAGGCCATAGACTCCAGGGTAGAGCAGGGAGCGCAGTCCTTGTCCTCGCCCCAGGCTAGTCCTTTGGCCGTAGCCACCCCAATGCGAAGCCCCGTGAATGAACCAGGCCCGGCCGCTACGGCAATCACATCAACCTTGTCCAAACTCTCTCCACAGTTCTTCAGCAGATCGTGTACCATTGGCAGCAGCGTCCTGCTGTGGGTGAGGCCGCTATTCTGGAAGGACTGGGCCACCAGCTCACCATCTCTGCACAGGGCCACCGAACAGGCCGTGGCAGAGGATTCCAACGCTAAGATATTCAAAGGTCCACCCCCTTGATCTGGATGACACGCTGGTCCTGGCTCTCTCCCCGGCGGATCTCGACCCATATGGTGTGACGATCCAGAGCCTCTTTTACATTCTCGCTCCACTCCACGGCACACACGCCGCCTCGGGCCAGGTAGTCCTCCCAACCGATGTCGAACAGCTCGTCGGCAGAGGACAACCGGTACATATCAAAATGAAACAACGGAAGGCGCCCCCCCTCGTACTCGTTTACGATGGTAAAGGTAGGACTGGTCACTCGGTCCGGAATGTCAAGTCCTTTGGCCAGCCCTCTTGCAAACGCGGTCTTTCCCGCGCCCAGGTCACCGGTAAACGCCACCACAGTGCTCTGGTCCAGTATCTCGCCCAGCCGACGGCCCAGGGCCTCGGTTTCCTCCTCTGAATTGGACACGAACTGCTCTGCCATTGCTTACCTCTCCCTGTTCACAAAAAATTTTCACATACAAAAAAGATTATACCATGATATGGTTTGCGTTTCCACTAAAATGTGCTAGAATATATTGTCACATTATTTGGCAGGAGGTGAGGCATTGTCCCTTCTCTTTTCCCCTATTCGAGAATTTTTTAAAAAGGGAGACCGGATGCTCCTGTTTTTCGCCCTTTTAGCCAGCGGATACGGTCTGCTGCTAATCTACTCAGCTACTCAATATCTGGACAATGACCGGTTTATACGGTTCATGCTGGTGCAGACAGCTGCTATTTTTCTGGGCGTGGTGGCCTATATGCTGCTAACCCTTGTGGATTTCCGGCTGTTCACCGAAAAAAACTGGCGGCTGCTGTTGGCCTTCAATGTCCTGTTTATCCTCCTGCTCCTCACTCCCCTCGGGACAGACCATGGAATGGGAAATGTAAACTGGCTGTCTATCCCCGGTTTTCCGGTGGATATTCAGCCAAACGAGATCGTCAAGCTGCCCTTCATCCTTCTCCTCTCGCTACAGATCACCCAGATTCAAGAGGAAGGCCGCGACATTAGTTCCCTCCCCTCTCTCATCCAAATCGGCGGTCACACAGTATTTATGCTGGGATTGATTGCCGTTGTCTGTGGAGATATGGGAATGTGCGTCATCTATATGATGATCTTCGTGTTTATGGCCTGGGCCTCAGGCGTCAAATTGCGGTGGTTTCTCCTTGTGGGCGGTGGCCTGCTGACCGCGGTAGTCATTCTGTGGCTCTTTGTCCTGCCCGAGACCAGCCTATGGACCGACTACCGGATTATGCGCTTCCGGGTGGTCTTGGACCACGACCTGGACCCGTTAGGAAAGGGCTATCAACAGAGCCGCTCTATCCTGGCCATTGGTTCGGGTCAACTCTTCGGTCAGGGCTATCTCCAGGGCATCCAGACCCACGCCTCCAACAGCGATGCCCTCCCCGAGCGGTACAACGACTTCATCTTCGCTGTGTGCGGTGAGGAACTGGGGATGGCAGGCTGTCTGCTCCTGCTGCTGATCTTAGGCGCCGTGGTCTTCCGGTGCCTCTGGGTGGGACGCCACGCCAGCTCTCCCTTTGACGCCTATGTCTGTATCGGTGTCGCCGGGATGCTGCTGGTCCAAATCATATTGAATGTGGGAATGTGTCTCTTTGTCCTGCCTGTCATGGGACTGACGCTCCCCTTCATCAGCTACGGCGGTTCCTCCATTGTCACTCTGTATGCCGCCCTGGGCCTTGTTTCCAGTGTAAAAGCGAGGGCGCTGCCCAGTTGGTTAAAGGACCGAAGCCTATAAAAAGAGCCATCCCGGACGGGATGGCTCTTTTCTTATGATTACTCGGCAGCCGGGACATGGATGACGCCCACAGGGCACTCCTTGACACACAGCTGACAGCCAATACACTTGTCCTGGTCGATGCGCGCCAGGTTGTTCTCCACAGTGATGGCCTCCTTGGGGCAGGCCTTGGCACACTTCATGCAGCCGATACAGCCGGCAGTACAGGCCTTCCGGGTATCGGCGCCTTTATCCTTATTCTGGCACAGGACCACGGGCTTACGCTTATGCTCGGGGATGATAGAGATGACCGCATTGGGGCAGACAGCGGCACAGGCGCCACAGCCCACACACTTCTCACGGTCCACCTTAGCGATTCCGTCCACGATGTGAATGGCGTCAAAGGCGCAGGCACGGGTACAGTCCCCATAGCCCAGACAGCCATACTTACACATACCATCGCCGCCATAGAGGCCCTTGACGGCCTGGCAGCTGTGGATGCCCTCGAACTCGTAGCGTTTGGAGGTCTTTTCACAGGTGCCGGAACAGGCGACCACCGCTTTCATGGGAGTGGCGGAACCGGCCTCCACACCCATGATCTCCGCAATGGCGGCCAGGGACTTCGCCCCACCGGGGGTACACTTATTGATGGCGTTGCCGTCCTCCACGATGCTCTTGGCGTAGTCGGCACAGCCAGCACATCCGCAAGCGCCGCAGTTGGCGCCAGCTAAAACGGCGGTAATCTTTTCAACACGCTCGTCCACAGGGACATACATGAAGATAGAGGCGGCCACCAGGATCACCGCGCCGATCAAACCGATCACGGTGACGACAATGATTGCAAGGATAATTGGATCCATATTACTCTCCCCCTCCTATCAGACACGGAAGATGGCTTCCACGATACCGCCGAAGCCCATAAAGGACAGGGAGGTCATGGCAGCAGCCACCAGAGTGATGGGCAGGCCCTTAAAGCAGGCAGGAGTCACGGCCTGCTCCACACGGCGGCGGACGCCGGAGAACAAGACCATAGCTACCAGGAAGCCGATGCCGGCGCCGGCGGCGCAGACGATGGACTCAATGAAGTTGTAGCCGTTGTCGATGTTCAAAATGGTGACGCCCAGGATGGTGCAGTTAGTGGTGATCAGGGGCAGATATACGCCCAGTGCCTTATACAGAGCGGGAACAAACTTCTTCAGGAAGTTCTCCAGCAGCTGTACCAAGATGGCGATGATCAGGATGAACACGATGGTCTGTAGATAACCCAGGTCCCAGGCCCCGCTGGCAGGGGTCAGCAGGAGCATCTGGATAGGCCAAGTGGCGGCAGTGGCCACCACCATGACGAAGGTAACGGCCAGGGACATGCCTACGGCGCTGTCCAGCTTCTTGGAGACGCCCAGGAAGGGGCAGATACCCAGGAACTTAGCAAGAACGTAGTTGTCAACCAGGATCATGGTAAAGAAGATGCTGGCCAATTTCAGAGCCATTTCCATTACGCATTACCCCCTTCCTCGACCTGAGCGGGCGCGGCGGCCTTCTTAGGACGGGTGGTCAGCCAGGTGGCGGCGGCCATCATGACACCAAAGACGAAGAAACCGCCGGGAGCGCTGGTCATCAGAGAGAAGGTATCGATGGACTCCGGGATCACCTGGATGGCAAAATCGGCGCCCAGAGCGGGAATCAGGCTGCCCAGGCCGGCCATCCAAGTACCGGAACCCAGGATCTCACGGATAGAGCCCATGATAGTCAGGGTAATGGTAAAGCCGATGCCCATGCCGATACCGTCCAGAGCGGAGTCCACGATGCCGTTCTTGGAGGCGAACATCTCGGCACGACCCAGGATGATGCAGTTGACCACGATCAGGGGCAGATACACACCCAGCGCCTTATCCAAATCGGGCACGAATGCCTTGACCAACATCTGCACCACAGACACGAAACCGGCGATAACAGTAATATAGCAGGGGATACGGACCTGGTCAGGGATGACCTTCCGCAGAGCGGAAATAACCACGTTGGAGCACAGCAGCACAAAGGTAGCCGCCAGACCCATACCGATGCCATTGGAGGCCATAGTAGAGGTGGCCAAAGTGGGGCAGGTACCCAAGACCAACCGGAGAACAGGGTTCTCATTCAAAAAACCGTTGGTTAAAATATGAAGTTTATTATTACTACTCATCTTGACTCACCGCCTTTCAAGGAATCTGGTTATAGGCGTCGATGGCGGAGTTCACAGCGTTGTTCACCGCACGACTGGAAATAGTGGCGCCGGAATAGGCGTCCACATCGGTACCCAGGACCAGGGCCTGAGTGGCAGGCAGGCCGCTGTAATTGGCCTGATACTCGCTGTTTTCCGTCACATTGCTGCCGATGCCCTTGGTCTCGGCGGCTTCGGTGACCTTGATCTGCTTGATGGTGTCATCGGGATTGAAGGCCACCATGACAGTGACCGTCCCACCGTAGCCCTTGGCAGAGCAAGTAATCACAGTGCCCACTCCATTATCCGCGGTGTAGATGTCAGACACGTTCTCCACCGCGACACCCTCCACCTTGGTGAAGTTATCCGCGTCAGGCAGCAGCTCCTTCCTGGCCTGCTCCTGTGCCACACGGATGGCCTCGTCAATGATGGGCTTTGTTACCTTGTTCGTAGCGGCCAGAGCCCCGGTGACGATGATACAGATGACCACCAGCACCACGATGGGCTTAAATACGCGATTCCAGTTGCTCATTTCGCGGCACCTCCCTTTTTCACCTTGGCGATACCCAGCTTATCCTGACGGGTGTTGACCTCGATATAGGGGACCAGCAGATTCATCAGCAGAATGGCGAAGGACACGCCCTCATTCATCGTACCCAGGAAGCGGATCGCGCAGGTGATGATGCCCAGGCCCAGGCCGAAGATTATCTTGCCCTTGTTGGTGGTAGGGGAAGTGACATAGTCAGTGGCCATAAAGAAGGCGCCCAGCATCAGGCCGCCAGAGAGCAGCTGCACGATGGGGTCCCGGCCAGCGACCAGGGACAGGACGGCCACAGTGGCCAGATAAGTAACCGGGATGACCGGGCTAATGACCTTGGTAGCGATTAGATAGATGCCGCCGATCAGAATCGTGATGGCGCAGGTCTCGCCCAGGACGCCGCCGTGATTGCCCAGCAGCAAAGTCACATACTCACTGGAGCCCAGCTGGTCAAAAACGGCCAGCGGAGTAGCGGAGGCCAGAGCGTCAATCCCATTCTCAGGCTTGGGGTAGCTGGCCATACGGCTGGCAAAGCCAACCGCAAGAGCGATACGGGCCACAATGGCGGGATTGGCGAAGTTGTAGCCCATGCCGCCGAAGAGCTGCTTCACGATAACGATGGCGATAAAGGCACCCACGATAGCCATCCACCAAGGCAGGCTGGCGGGCAGGTTAAAGGCCAGCAGGAGGCCAGTCACGACGGCGGAGAAATCAGCGATGGGTACCTCACGGCCCACCATCTTGCAGTAGCCCCACTCAAAGAAAACACAGGCGGCTACGGTGATAGCGGTAAGGATAAGGGAATTAATTCCAAAAATAAACACAGAAGCGATCAGCGTGGGCACCAGGGCAATACAGACCCGCTGCATGATCTTCTGGGTGGAGTCCGCGCTGGTGATATGGGGCGCGGCGGTGACAATCAGTTTGTTGGCCATCACTTCTTACCTCCATTCTTCATCATGATCTTGGCCAGGGCGATGGAGGGTGCCAGAGGCCGCTTTGCGGGGCAGACAAAGGAACAAGTGCCGCAGCTCATGCACAGGTCGGCGTTGAGCTGCTGGAGCAGTTCCACGTTGCCGTCGTTATAGGCCTGGACGATCTCCTTGGCGGACAGGCCCAGAGGGCAGGCGTTGGTACACCGGCCACAGTGGATGCAGTTTGTGGCCTTGGGGATGTGGGCCCACTTCTTGGAGAAGGCCAGAACAGCGTTGTTGTTTTTCAGGACCGGCTGGGACAGATCAGCGATGCAGTTGCCCATCATAGGGCCACCATAGAGCACCTTGCCGGGCTCGTCGGTAAAGCCGCCGCAGAAATCCAGCAGCTCCTGGACAGGAGTGCCGATGATGACCTCGACGTTCTTGGGCTCTTTGACGATGTCGCCGTCCACCGTGAGGCGCTTGGTGACCAGAGGCATGCCGGTCTCCAGATACTTGCCCACAAAGGCCACAGAGGTAACGTTCATGACGATAACCCCCACGTCAGAGGGCAGGCCGGGGAAGGGAACTTCCCGTCCGGTGCAATTCTCAATCAGGACTTTCTCAGCGCCCTGGGGATAGCGGCAGGGCAGCTCCTTGACCTCGACACCGGGCATATCAATGGCATCCTTCATCTTAGCGATTGCCTGGGGCTTATTGCCCTCGATGCCGATGATGCACTTTTTGATATCCAGATACTTCATGACTGCCTTGATACCGCCCAGGATGAAGTGGGTGTCCTCGATCAGGCAGCGGTTGTCAGAAGTGATGTACGGCTCACACTCAGCGCCATTGATCACCAGAGTGTCGATCTCATCCAGATTCTTAGGCGCCAGCTTGACCGCAGTGGGGAAGCCGGCTCCGCCCAGTCCAACCAGGCCACTGGCCCGGATGGCGTCCTGGAAAGACTTTAGGTCTGTCACCACCGGGGGCGCCACGGCGGGGTCCACCTTCTGCTCCCCGTCTGGAATGATGACCACGGCGGTCTGGGCCGCGCCATTGGGAGCGGTAATGGTGACGATGCTGTCCACGGTGCCGGATACGCCGGAGTGGATGTCGCTGGACACGAAGCCTCCGGCCTTGCCTACCACGGTACCTACATACACCTGATCGCCCTTGGCCACGGCGGGGGCAGCCGGAGCGCCAATGTGCTGTCCCATGGACAGAACGATCTTAGACGGCAGCGGCATCACTACCGTTTCAAGGTTGGAAGTCCTTTTTTCATGAGGGACTCCCGCACCTTGCGCGGAACGTTTGAGAAATTTACTCATTCAGATTTCGACCTCCCTATACTGCAATCGCTGGAACTGTGGAGCCTGGACACGCATTTTATACGGTCCCCCTCTTCCCTCCTGACAGGAACTGGAAACCACTGGGGGACCCCGCCCCTCTATCATACCCATGCCCCGCGGCGTCCGAGTTCAGCGGACGCACGACAAAACCCGCCGGACCCCGTTTCTCCTGTAAAACAAGTCCGTCGGTTCTGCTTGCGGGCTTTATCATACACCTTTTATGGAAAAATTGCAAGATTGATTTCGAAAAAAACGACCTGTTTCCCGAGCATTCTTCCCCCTCTCCCAAAGGATTTCACCCCACCGGCATTTCCTTCTCTTCCATAGCCGCACCCCAGGCACAGGCTTGTCCGCGTTGACCATAAAAAAGGCGCGGGCCCTCTCAGGTCCGCGCCTCCCGATCAATCTGGATCGCCTGGTCAGCAGCCACAGCCGCAGCCGTTGTTATTGTTACAGCCACAGCCATTGTTGCAGCCACAGCTATTGCCCCAGCCGCCGCAGCAGAACAGGATGATGATCAGAATGATGATCCACAGGCAGCCTCCGCCGCCCCAACCGTTATTGCAGCACCCCATTTGAAGTACCTCCTGATATGAAGTTCTGAGAGGGGCTGTTTGCCGCTCTCAATCTCATCATATGCGGAGGGGGCGGATGGGTTCTGCCTATGTCAGATAATTTTTTCCGCGAAGGCACGCAGCATCGTGGCCACTTCAGCCCGGTTAGCGCTCTTTTGTGGACTGAGCGTCAGGCTGTCGGCAGAAGAACTGCTGATGATTCCCTCCGCCACAGCCCAGGACAGGGCATTATGAGCCCAGTCGCTGGCCTGCCCCAGGTCCTGATACCCGGACAGGTCGGCCCCCTCAGCCGCTTCCAGCCCAAGGTAACTCGTGGTGAAGCTGTACAGCAGCGCCGCCACCTGCTGGCGGGTCACTTGCTGCTCCGGGCTGAAGGTGTCTGCTCCTGTTCCAGCTGTAATTCCCTGCTCCGCGCCCCACTTCACATAAGGGGCATACCAGGCACTCTCCGGCACGTCGGCAAAGGTGACACTGGCGCGCTCCAGTTCCTCTTTCGGCGCTCCAGCCATCTGGTAGAGCACCGTCATCAGCATAGCTCGGTTCATAGCTGAACTCGGTCCAAAGTGGTGCTCGTCCATCCCAGAAAACAGTGTGTTTCGGTACACATAATCTACGGGAGCGTAGTACCAATCCGTCTGGCACACATCATAGAAGGGCGTCGGATCCTCTCTGCCGTCTTCCAGGGCATAGACGCCCTGGAGCCCCAACTGGGCCGCCCCGGACAGGACCGTTACACTGGCCACAGTATTCTCTCCCACCAGGTAGCGGTGTCCGGAGGTCAGGCGGGCCCCGGAGGCCAGCTCTATTCCGTCTGTCACATCTATGAAAGCCCCGTCGTGAGAAACGGAGGCGGCTCCGTTCATCAACATGACTCCAGCCCCAGTGGTCAGTGTCATCTCATCGCCATCCGACCAATCTCTGGCCTGGAGCGTGGCGCTGTATGCGCCGCTCTCTTCGCCGGCCAGTTGCGCCAGATAGCCCTGATGCAGGTTATCGAGGCCTTTTTTGCTCTCCTCGTAAGTGCCCTGTAAGGCTTTTTCCGCAGCTTCGTTTCCAGTAGACACAGCCTTTGGCACAAAAGTCCCGGTCAGATAGCTGAGGCTGATCAGGCTGTCGCCCCCCGAAAGGGCATAAGCGCCGCAGGCCAGCATACCCAGCAGCATCACACCGCACAGCAGGCCGATCACAGGCCTTCTCATTGTGGCTCCCCCTTCTTCTCTTCCTCCCGATCCTCCCGCTGGGTAATCATGTAGCTCAGAGCCAAAAGGCTGTCAGAAAAATGGACCGATTCCACCACCACATCATCCCGAACACAGGATATCTCATAGTTTGTAAAATTCCAGATGCCGCGAACTCCGGCGGCCACCAGCCGGTCCCCCATCTCCTGGGCAGCGGCGATGGGCACTGTCAGCAGGCCTACGCTCACTTGGTTTTCCCCCAAAAAGGCCTCCAGGGAATCCGCATGATAGACAGGCACCCCAGCGATTCTGGTCCCCACCACCCGCTCATTTACGTCAAAAGCGGCCAAAAGCTGAAAGCCGTTACTGGAAAATTTAAAATTTTCTATGATAGCCCGGCCTAGGTTGCCGGTCCCCAGCACCACAATGGTATGGCCCTGATTAATGCCCAAAATATCACCGATCTCCTCTTTCAGGCTGTCCACCTTATATCCATAGCCCTGCTGCCCAAAACCACCGAAGCAGAACAAATCTTGGCGGATTTGAGAAGCGGTCAGTCCCATGGATTTCCCTAAGGCATTGGAGGATATCCGGACAACGCCGGACTCCTGAAGCTCTGAGAGCTGTCGGTAGTATCTGGGCAGGCGGCGTATCACCGCCGTTGATACTCGGGTATTTCGTTTCATAGCTTTCGCCTCATCTGCACAACCTCCCCTATACAGCGGAGGCCACTGGATATGATGTTTTTATATAGTTTACCTGATTGCCCCCCCTTGTGTCAAATCCTTTTACGACTCAAAAGACCCAGGGACGATTCGTCGTCCCTGGGCCTTTTATTGGCAGAAAGCCTGCCAGATTCAGTTCCAAAAATCAGTTTTTTCCTTCAGGCCGATGCTGGAGGCTTTGAATACAGGGTTCTTGCCCGCCCTGCGCTGTTCCATGTAGTCCTGAAGGGCCCGCATAGCTGTACGGCCCAAAATGACAATGACCGGCAGGTTGATGATGGCCATAATGCCCATGAGCACATCGGCCAGGTCCCAGACCAAGCCAAAGGACAACTGGGCCCCTACAAAAACCAGCCCGCAAGCGATAAGCCGGAACACAGTCATCGGCACGCTTCCCAGCTTGCGGTTAGCGATGTAGTTCAAACAGCCCTCACAGTAGAACAAGTTGCCCAGCAGGGTAGTGAAAGCGAAGAGCAGCAGCGCAAAGGTGATAAAGTAGGGGCCTACCGCGCCGAAGGTAGTAGCCAGAGACGCCTGGACCAGGGGCGCACCCTCCAGTCCGCCCTTGATATCGATGCCGGTACACAGGCACATCATGGCCGTGGCGGTACAGACCAGGATGGTGTCAATAAAGACGGACAGCATCTGGACCAATCCCTGCTTGACGGGGTGGGATACGTCAGCGGCCGCGGCGGCGTTGGGGGCGGAACCCACACCGGCCTCGTTGGAGTACAGGCCACGCTTAATGCCCTGCATGATGGCCGAGGAACCAAAGCCCACGGCACCGCCGAACATGGCTCCGAAATCAAATGCCTCGCTGAAAATGCGGCCCAGGACACTGGGGATCATATTCAGATTCATCACCATGACCACCAGGGCCATCAGGATATACAACACACCCATGACAGGGACCAAAACGCCGGTAACCTTGACGATCCGCTTGCCGCCGCCCAGTACACAGATGGCCACCAGGATGGCCAGGATCACGCCGCCCACCACGGCCACAACGCTGTACTCTTTGCCGCCCAGGGTAAAGGTGCCGGCACTGGCGTAGAAGTCATAGCTGGTAAAGCTGCTAATCAGGTTGTAGGAGGCCAGCATATTGAAACCACCGGCATAGGTGGCGATGAGGGCGATGGCGAAGACAACGCCCAGCACCCGGCTCTTAAGAGCCGCCTGAATGTAGTAGGACGGACCACCATAGCTGCCGCCCTCCGGGTCCTTTTTCTTATAGATCTGGGCCAGCGTGCTCTCTACAAAGGCAGTCGCGCCTCCCACAATGGCGATCAGCCACATCCAGAACACGGCGCCATAGCCGCCGATGGCGATGGCATTGGCCACACCTACAATATTTCCGGTACCCACGCGGCTGGCTGTGGATACCATCAGCGCCTCAAATGCGGAAACCGAGTGCTGATCCCCCGTCTTTTCTCCTACCACGCGAATCGACTCCGGCAGCAGGCGCAGCTGGACAAACTTGCTCCGGAAGGTGAAGTACAGGCCTACGCCCAGCAGCATGACGATCAACAGGTAACTGTACATGAAACCGCTGATCTGACTGATTAAGCCCGCGAACGCATCATACATAACGACATCTCCCTTTCTCTCTTCCTGTCATAATTTGCGCGAAGCAGAACATATCCCAGGAAATCAAAGTCTTCCGCCCCTCAGATCTCCTGGGATATTTCTCGGCCTTACTATACCACATCTCTCCGACTTTTACCAGAGGTTTTTCACAATTTATAAAAATGGTCAACGATAAGCAGCCAGCTTCTGTACAGTTTGCCCTCACATCATGCGGACGATCTCCTTCTTCAGCCGGGCGATGATCCGCTTCTCCAGCCGTGAGATATAGGACTGTGAGATGCCCAGCTGGTCCGCCACCTCCTTCTGTGTCCGCTCTGGGCGGCCGTCCAGCCCAAAGCGCATGGTAATAATCTGCCTCTCCCGGGGCTCCAGCCGGTCCATGGCCTGGCGCAGCAGCTGGCGGTCCACGTCCGCCTCGATGGGCCGCATGACCAGGTCCCCATCGGTCCCCAGAATGTCGGACAGCAGCAGCTCGTTTCCGTCCCAGTCGGTATTCAAGGGCTCGTCAAAGGACAGCTCTGTCTTCTGATTCGCTGTCTTTCTCAAATACATCAGGATTTCATTTTCAATGCAGCGGCTGGCATAAGTTGCCAATTTGATGCTTTTGGCCGGCTGGTAGGTGCCCACCGCCTTAATGAGCCCAATGGTCCCAATGGAGATGAGGTCCTCAATATTGATGCCGGTATTCTCAAACCGGCGGGCGATATAGGCCACCAGCCGGAGATTGTGCTCAATGAGCAGGTCTCTCGCCCCCCGGTCTCCCCGCTCCAGCCGGGCGATGAGCTCCGCCTCCGCCTCTCTTTCCAAGGGGGCGGGCAGGGTGTCGCTCCCCCCTATATACATCACCTTGCCGGGCAGGGACAGCCCCAGACTAGTCAGCAGGCTTTCCAAACGGTCCCGCAGTTTCCAAATAATCTCTCTCATGCTCATGTGCACTCGTCCTTTCCATCCAGGGGCCCGATCAAAGCCCGGTACCCTCCTCCGTCTGACACAGGAGTGGGGGACAGGGCCACCAGAAGCGGCCCACGCTCCTTTCCACCCAGATTCAGGCTGTCCACCTTCAAGGCCAACAGCAGTCCTCTGTCCACCCCTACCGCACGGTAGGGTAACAGGCGAAAACGTCCCTTCCACTCCCCGGTTCCAAGCCTGGCCATAGCACCGGCTGGATCCATAAGGTCGGCCGCCCGCGGCCTGCGGCACTCTGGAAACAGACCGGACACACTGTCTCCCTCCGCCACCATCACAGGCCGTCCCGACACCGGGTCTGTCAGGGTATTCCCAGTATCCACCAGGGCGGTGAACTCCGCCGTCCGTTTCCCAAGCCGCAGTTTCGCCTGAAGGAGTTCTCCTGTCAAGGAATTATGCCTGCCAATTCGTTGAAAGACAGCTGTGAGGACCACATAGCAGACCGCAGCAGAGAGGAGCACCATCTTCAGGTCCAGGGAGGAATAAAACACTCCGCTCCCCAAACTCAGGCTCCGGCCGTCCAGCAGCCCGATGGCCACTACTCCACCTCCCAACGCGCAGGCCAGAGCCACAAAGATGAGCCCCTGGCGGAGTAGCCTCCGGCTCCCGCCGTAGGCCACCACCAGCATCAAAACGCAGGAGGCCAACTTACACCAGGGACCTGCCAGAAACGCCATGCCCGGCAGAAAGATGGCCACAGCATAGGCTCCACCCAGAGCGGCCGCCGCTCCGAAGCGCAGCCGACGCAGTGGCTCCCCCGCTAGGCGGGCGGCGGCCAGCAGCAGCAGATAGTCAATGATCCCATTGAGCAGAAACAGGGTATCCACATAGATGACCGTCACGCCGGACCGCTCCCCTCTCTCCAGTTCCGCCTGTCCAAAGGCGGGCGACAGACTCTATTATAGGTGCTTGACCGGAAAAAACCGGTCAGATTTCGGTTGAAAGAATTTGCGGAAAACCGTCTTTCCCTCCCCTCTCCCATTGACATTTTTCTTCTTTTCCCATATAATATCGATAGTCGATATCGCATTTCAATATTGAGAGGGGATGTTACTGTGGCCGGTAAGGAAAGAGGCCCTCTGACCGAACCCATGTTTTATGTCCTGATGTCATTTCTCCGCCGGGATATGTGCGGGACCGAGATCACTGAATTTGTCGAGCGCCGTACCCGCGGCAGAGTACGGCTGGGTCCCGGCACGCTGTATACCCTGCTGGCTAAATTTCAGGACGAGGGCTTTATTCAGGAAACGGAGGTCGATGGACGAAAGCGCACCTACCGGCTGACAGATCAGGGGCGGCAGGCCTATCATGAGGAGCTGGACCGGCTTCGGGCCTGTGTTCTGGACGGAGAGGAGGAAGAACGATGAATAAGCGCATCAAGAAGCATCTTCCCTGCGGCCTGTACGACTTCAAAGGGCTGGAGCGCTGGCTGGACCTGTACGCAGACATATTGGTTGAATCAGAAAGGAGAAGAACATGAGCGGCACTGTCTTTCGCCTTTGCCCCGTGGGTGGATATGATATCCCGGCGCTGGAAATCTGGCTGGAAAAAATGGCTGGCAAGGGTCTGGTGTTTGACTGTACGGCGGGCCCTCTGACCCTCTTTGCCCGACAGGAGCCCGCTCCCCTCCGCTTCCATCTGGAGCCCGCCCACAACAAGACAGACCAGGAGGACCCGGAGTTGACTGACCTGTTCCGGGCGGCGGGCTGGAGCTATCTGGGCATCTTCCGTAAAAACTTCTTTGTGTTCGCCACCGCCGACCGGGCGGCCCAGGCCCACACAGACCCCGATGTGCTGGACTACGCCATCCGCCGCTTTTTCAAGCAGAAGCTGTTGGGCGGCATAGGTTTGGCAATCGTCAATTTTCTGTTATACAAATTCCTATATCCTTTTTCCAACGCCTTTTCTCTGTCCGATCTCCGCTACTTCTGGGCGGAGGCGCTGGCGGACGGCCCCCTCCCCTGGCTGCTGGCCCTGCTGGGCCTTCTGCTGGTGGACCTGGCCTATCTGCTCGGCCTGTTCACCCTCTGGCGGCTCCACCGGCGGAGTCAAAAGGGTCTGCCTCTCTCCCCTGCCCCCGGCCGTCGGCTGGGCGGTGTTTTGACCTCCCTCTCCATCCTGCCCCTGGCGCTGGTGACGGTGGAGATCGTATTCGTCTTTTTTACCCACGGCTATTTCCCCTATGACCTGGCCGACTCCAACTTTGTCACCATGACTGAGATCGAGGGGCCGGAGTTCCGACCCGCCGGGCATACCATGTACAACATGGATTACATCTCCCGCGGCGACACCCCCCTCACACCGGAGGAATGGTTCTTCTGGCAGTGGGAGTCAAACCGGGTCTTTGGCTCCGGCGGCTCTCTGGCTGACATCCCCCATCTGGAAATCAACATTACCCGTTATCTCCTCCCCGCCGTGGCGGAGCGGCGGGCCTGGGAGTGGAGGGCCTGGGGCGGACATGAGAACTATCGGGCTCTGGAGCCCGCTCACGGCCTGGAGGAGATCTGGTATTATCAGAGCGAACGAAACCCCGACTTCTATTACCTCGTCCTCCGCAAAGGCGGCCTCGTCATGCGGGTAGAGTACGAGGGCTCCAAGAATCTGACCCAATTTCTCCCTCGGTTTGCGGAAATGCTGGAAGCTCTTTGACGTCTTGTTCCAAAGGAGGTCATCCATATGAAACAAAGAGAAAAGCTGGTCCGGAAGATCATCCCTGTGGAGATTTATGACATGGCCGGTCTGGAGCGCTGGCTGGCCGACATGGCGGCCCAGGGGCTCCATCTGGTAAAGCTGTCCTCGGAAACCGCCCGGTTCCGACGGGGAGAACCAACCCCCGGCGCCCGCTTTGGTCTGGAAATCGCCGGCTTCTACGGCATCGATCCGGAGCGCAATGCGGCCTATGGGGAGGCGGGCTGGACCTACGTGACCACCCTCTCCAATCTGTATTATGTCTACCGGACAGAGCGAGCGGACGCCCCGCCCCTCCACACCGACCCGGTGACCCAGAGCGAAACCCTCACCCCCCTAATCCGCCGAATCCGGCGCCGCCGTTTCCTGCTGGTGCTATGGCTTCTTTTCTGCTTTCGCAAGACTCTGGTAAAAATCGCCACCCAGCCCTGGATGCTGGGGCAGTATGTGGTACTGGAAACGGAAATTTTCCTCACCCTGATGATCCTGCTGGCCGGCTGGGCCATACTCTCCCTGCTGCCTCAGACGAATATGATGAAGCGCTGGAAGCGGATGTGGCGGCAGTTGGCCAACGGTATCCCTCTGAAGGAGGGCCGCCGGAACCGGGTCCCCTGGGTGGTGACGGGCTGGTGCGCTGCCGCTCTGCTCCTTCCCCTTCCCATTCTGGTGGGTGTGGTCAGCGCCCAGTCCGTCCATAAGCTGTCCGGCCCGGAGGAGTGGACCTTCCCTCATGTCACCCTGGAGCAAGCCTTCCACGGGGAGGCGGACATCACCCTGGACACTCCCCAGATGATGACCCGGTATAACACCAGAACCGCCTCCCTCCTGTGCCCGGAGCAGTACGACTGGTGGAGTTCCGGAGAGGTCCGCTCCGATGGATACAGCGGTAATGCCATCGTCGCCGTGGACTTCTATCGAGCCAGGACAGACTGGGCGGCAGAGTGGCTGTTTTCCTCCCTGCGGACGGAGGAGGCCCATGAGCCGGAGCAGTTCCGGAAAAATCAGGAGCAGTTCATCCACCCCACTGTCCTCACGGTTCACCAGCCCCTCCAGGCGGTGGCTCTCCCCGGCCTGGACAGTCTGGAATACACAATCCTGCAATACGACGACGCTCCCCCCAACTACATCTACCTGGGCCGCCGGGGCAATCAGGTCTTTCGCCTGCTCTGCCGGGGCGTCCCCGACCAGGCGGAATGTCTGGAGCTGTTCCTGGCCCAGCTGGACCCCTGAAAGCATCAAAAGGAGGCGCCCTATTATGAAATATGTCAGAAAGATCACCCCGGTGTCTTCCGCAGACGGGGAGGGATTGGAGAGCTGGCTGGAGGATATGGCCCTTCAGGGGCTCTATCTCAAGAAGTTTCGCCCCCTGTTCTGCACCTTTACCCCCGGCCCGGCAAAAAAGACCCGCTACCGCCTGGAACCTTACCGGCTCCGCCTGGATGACGACCTGCCCCGCTCTATGCTGGAGCTGTACCAGGACTTCGGCTGGGACTATATAGACACGGTGGACAACTCCATGCTGATTTTTTCCACTCAGGACCTGGACGCCCCGGAGCTCCACACTGATCCGAAGCTCCAGAGCCAGCGGTGGAAAAGGCTGTACCGTTCCGCCCGCCGGGGCTTTGTGGGGAATGTGGCATTTCTTGTCCTGGCAGTTGTTTTGACCGCCCTTCTGCTGAACGACACTCCCATTCTCAATCTATTGACCACCTCCGCCGTCCCCCTGCTCCTCTTTGCGCTGTACCAGCTGTGCGCCCTGCCCGCCGCCTGGGCCGATGTGCGGAACCTGTCCAGACTGGCGCGCCGCCTGGAGGCGGGTGAGCCGATGGACCACCACTCCCCCTATTCCCGGCGGCGGCTCGTCCCTCTGCTGTCCTTCACTCTATGCATCCTTCTGATCGTCCTGCTGATCCTTCCCCGTTACATCCTGCCCTTCCTGGGGGGCGACATGAGGCCCGTCAGCCAGGTGTCGGACTTCTCTCCCCTCTCTCTGGCGCAGGTGGAGGGGAAGGGCTACCGCCCTTATGAAACGGAGAATCACGACCAATCGGACTACTTCAATTACAGCCGAAAGAACCACTATCTGCTGTGCTGGAACCAGTGGGAGGTATTTCAGGCCGGACAGCCGGATCTGGCTGGAAAGCTGAACTGGATGCAGATCGACTGGTATGACATCCCCGCCCCCCTGTCCTTCCTCTCCGTCCCCCTGGCCAACGAACTGCTGTCCAAAGCTATGCGGTTAGATGAAGATATCTGGTGGACCGATCCGGAGGGCGGGACCTGGCAGATATCAAAACACTCTGATTCCCGTGTGAATTTTTTGTCCACGGCCCTCAAGGAGGGGACCCTGTTCCAAACCGCCGCTGTGGCCATAGGGGATAAGGTCGTCCTGGTCCGCTACACCGGACACGGAGAGTTGTCCGGCCATCTGGAGGATATCATCAAAATGGCAGAGGGCAAAGGGCCCTGACCGTCCGTCTGATATAATATAACTGATCGGGAGTGAATTTTATGTCAACCATCAGAAAAATCATCCCCTTTTCCCTTTATGATATCCCCGGACTGGAGCAGTGGCTGGAGGGCCAGGCAAACCAGGGGCTGTTCCCCACCCACCTGGGCTCCTGGGCCACCTTCGAGGACCGGGGCGTACCCGGCACCCGCTTCCGGCTGGACCCCTTCGCCAACCGGGCCGGCGAGGGGCTGGAGCCTACCCAGGAAAAGCTGGAGCTGTACCGGCAGGCCGGGTGGGAATATGCCTTCCGGGTGGGCCGGGCCTATTTCCTGTTTTACACTACGGACCCCCATACACCCGAGCTGTTTTCCGATTACCAGAGCCAGGGGCTCTCCCTGGACCGGCTGGCCAACAGCCTTCGCTCCTACCACAGACGGAAGATCGTGCTGTGGAGCCTGCTGGGTATCCTGTTCCTGGCCGCCCTGTTCCTGGGCCATCAATACGATGTACAGCCGGACAACTTCGTCCGCCTGCCCCTGATCCTGCTTTACGCCTTCGATCCGATTCTCCTGCTCTTTCTGGCCGGTATATTTTTCTACTCCCGCCCTATCGACCGCCGGGACCGCAAGGCCCTGTTCTCCACCTACAACGCCCTGAAGGATGGGCTTCCGCCGCCCCCGTCACCGGGGCCCAGCAGGCGGATTGTCCGGGAGAACATCGCCGCGCTGGTGCTGGGCCCTATTTTAGTGGCCCTTGTTCTGTACAATCAGTTTGGCGACAGCCGGCTGACCCTCCGACCGGTGGAGGAGTTTACAGCCCCCTATATCTCCCTGTACGATCTGGAACAGGTCCCACTGGGCCCCTATGAGACCGTATACCGGAAAAACTCCGGGTTGAGCAGTGAGAATGTAGCCCAGCGGTACTTCTCTCTGCTGTCCCCGGTGTGGTACGAGGTCAGTCAGGATCTGGACGCCCTCCAGCCGGGGAGAAAACCGTCCACCTTTTCCCCCGATCCCCACGGTGGCGAGTACACCTACTCCCCCAACCTGGACATGACCTATTTCCACACCCTCCCCCCTCTGGCCAAGCCGGTGGCACGGGCCCAGATGGATCTCTACCGTCTGGTCAACCTGTACTGGAGCTATGAGGAGGTGGACTGGCCGGGCACCGATTTTGTCATCCTGGCCACCGTGGAGGACGACCCCTGGCAGATGGCGGCGGTGGGCCGTGGCGGCCGGGTGGCGGTGTTCTGCTACGCCGGGGTGGAGAAGCTGTCCGACCACTTGGACCTGCTGGCGGAGATGGTGCAATAAAGAAAAAGCAAGGCTGTGACCTATAAAGGTCACAGCCTTGTCACTCCTTCTGATTCAACAGTTCCAGCGCCTCCCCCCGGCTGTAACAGCCGTTGAGGACGGCCAGCAGTCCGTTGGCGGACATATGCTCCGGCAGCTCCAGCCTTTTCAGCAGGGCCAGCCGCCGGGCTCCGCTGTCTGCCCCTCCGGACAGCCCGGCAGCGAACAGATCCGCTTTAGTCAGCGGCGGCCCCGCCTCCTCCGAACGCGCTCCCTCATCCAGAAAGGTCGCCCCCGCTCGGCGGAGGACCTGTTCCAGAACCTGGGGCGGCATCCCTTCCACTCCCAGCTTGCCCTCTTTCCCTCGCTGGCGCTTCCGCCGCTCCTTGCCATACACATCCGGGATATAGGCGTGCTTCAGCAGAGAGCCCGGAATCACGCTTTTGATGTGGTTTCGAATGACAAATCCCGCCCCGTCGGAATCGGTGAGGACGACAAGCCCCCGTTTTTCCGCAGCCCGCCTAAGCAGAGCCAGTTGGTCCGGGTCCTTGAAGATCCGGAAGCCGCCGGTCTCCAAAATCAGGGTATCCACCACCTGGGAAAGCGTATTCTTGTCATACCGGCCCTCTACCACGATGGCCTCTCTGATACGAAGCATGGATCTCTCTGCCCCCGTTTCTCAGGCCGGATCGGCCAGTTCCAACAGAAGGGTAGTCAGCAGCTCCTTGCCGTCCTGTCCAGTGGACTTCATCGCCAGATCGGTCTGACCGCAGCGGACCACGGCCTTCCGGCACCACTTTAGGGAAAACCGCCTGGCGCTTGTCATCAGCTTGTCGGCCGGGTACGGCTTCAGCTTCCACAGGTCCGCCACATAGGAGGCCCCTTTCCCCTGCTCCAGAGCCAGCCTGGCCGAGTACAGCTGCCGCATCTGTCTGCCCAGAGAAGCCATAATGACATAGGGCGTCTCCTGCATCTGGTACAGCTCCCCCAGCACACCCGCAGCCCGGTCAAAATTCTTCTCCCCAATGGCATCGGTCATGCGAAAGACCACGGTATCCAACTGGGGAGTGGCCACCGCCTCAAT
Organism: Flintibacter sp. HCN-6482; assembly: GCF_037892565.1. Classification (NCBI taxonomy): domain Bacteria; kingdom Bacillati; phylum Bacillota; class Clostridia; order Eubacteriales; genus Flintibacter; species Flintibacter sp. HCN-6482. The sequence continues at coordinate 799,449 of NZ_JBBKBK010000002.1, forward strand.
GTCCTGCCGGGTGATCTGCTCCCCCTTGGCATAGGCCCCGACCTTCTCGATCTCGCCCACCAGGTTGTGCATCAGATCGCCGCACAGAAAGATAAGCTCCGACGCCAGACGGCTGTCGATCCGCTTGCCCAGGGCACGGAATCGGCGGGTCACCCACTTTACCAGCTCATTTTCCTCCTGCCGGACAAAGTTTACCACAGTACCGTGCTCCTTTATGGCCGAGGCGAGCTTGGTCCGGGCGTCCAGCTTGTAAGGAATTAAGTCATAGACCAGCACGACACAGCAGTATTCCGGCAGCTGCGAAAAAATGCGGATATAGTCCTCCCGGTCCTTCTCACCTGTTTTTGACAGGTCAAAATCCGTCACCAGCACGACAGTCCGCTCCCCCATCATGGGCAGGCAGTCCACCGCCTCCTCCATGGCGTGAGGGGAGATATCCTTGGGGGCGATCTCATGGAGGTTAAAGGCCCCCATCCCACCAGCCAGAAGTTTGTCCTTCAACTGGCCCAAATAGTGGTCCCGAAGATATGTCTCCTCCCCGTGAAAGAGATAGAGCTGACCGAAAATTCCGCTCTCCAGATCTTTTAAAAATTTCTCGTAGCCGGCAGTATCCGGCTTTCCCTTGGGCGGCATGGCGCACCCTCCTGTTCTTCTGTTTGGTTCACCCCTCGGCGGGAGCGTGCCCATCTGCCCGGACCACCACAGTCCCCTGGAGGTCCGTGCGGTAAATCAGGGCTCCCACCCCGTCCAGACGCTCCAGCGTTTCCGGGGCGGGATGTCCGTAGCTGTTCCCCTTCCCCGCAGAGATGACAGCCAGCTCTGGCCGCACCCGCTCCAGCAGCTCTCCTGTAGTGGAATCCCGTGAGCCGTGGTGCCCCGCCACCAGCAGGTCAATGTCTGGAAGGTCCGCGTGGGCCAGCAGCTCTTTCTCCGACTCCCCGCTCATATCCCCGGTGATGAGGGCCGCAAAGCCGCCGGAGGAGGCCAGCACAGTCAGTCCCAGCTCGTTTGTCTGCCCACCCTGGCCCACAGGTGGAAAGATCTCTATGGAGCGCCCCTCACCCAGGTCAAAATTGGTATCCTGGCGGACAAAATACAGCTCGATTCCCCGCTCCTGGGCCAGAGAGATGATCTCCTCCCGCAGCGGATCGCCCTCTTCCACGTCGGGCAGGGCAATTGTCCCTACGGGGATCCGGCGCAGCAGCTGGGGGATGCCGTTAGCGTGGTCGGTGTGGTAATGGGACACTACCAGCAGATCCAGCCGGGCCATTCCCTGGGCCTGGATGTAGTCGGCGGCCACATCCCCTGGGTCTCGCTGTCCCTCTCCGCCGCAGTCCACCAGCGTTAGATAGTCCCCGGTCCGAAGGAGCACGCTCTGCCCCTGGCCCACGTCAAGAACGGCGGCAGTCAGCTCCCCCGCCCGAAAGGCAAGCGCGGAACAAAGCAGGCAGAAGGCCAGCGTGGCCGCTCCGGCGCACAGCGGGACCAGTATCCGCTTCTTCCCCCGGATCAGCAGCGCCGCTCCCAGCATCAGGTAGAGAAAGACGACCCAGGCCCGATAATAAAAAGAATCCATAGGCAGGGCGGCCAGGGAAAGAGAGGACAGTCCATCCACCACCCAATCCAAATAGCGAGCCAATGCTGTAAAGGGTATTGCCATAACAGCCGCCGCCCCCGGAAGGATAACCCCAAAAACGCCAAGCCACAACCCCGCCACAAAGAGGACGGCTACCGCCCAAAGGGTCAGCAGATTCGCCAGGGGCGCGATCAGGGAGAGATAACCAAAATAGACGGCTACCAGAGGTACCGTCAACAGGGACGCGCCCAGTGTGGCGGATAAGGTGGACACCAGGAAATCCGGGACCACAAGAAGCAACCTGGTCACAGGACTCTTTCGAGGGCCCTCCAATCGAAGCAGCCTCCGCATTCCATTCTGGATACGATCAGATACCAGTAATATCCCGGCCACCGCGCCAAAGGACAGTTGAAGGCCGAGATGGGCGGCGGAAAAAGGGTTCCAGGCCAGCAGACCCATCAGGGCCAATCCCAGTGCGGTGGCCCCGTCCCTCTCCCGGCGGAACAGAGGGGCCAACTGGAGCATCGATATCATCACCGCTGCCCGGAGCACCGAGGGCGTATTGCCCGCGATCCCACAGAACAGCACCGCCCAGACGAGGTTTGCAACAGCGGTGGACCGCTTTCCCCTGCCCAGTAGGAGCGTCAAAAGGCCGGACAAAAAGGCCAGATGCATCCCAGAGACCGCCACCGTATGACTTAGCCCGGTGCGCTGGAGGGATGTGGTAAACTGATCGGTCAGCCCATCCCGGTTTCCGGTGACCAGAGCCTGGATCAAGGGAGCGGTATCCTTCGGAAAGGCGGCGCTGATCCCCGCCTTCAGCTCCTTCGACAGGAGGGCGGACCAGTACCGGATGGGGACTCGCTCCGGACGCTGAGTGTCCAGCCGTCCATATGCATGTGCCCGGAGAAAGATGCCTTTGGCGGTATAGTAGGTGATCTCCTCCCCTGTTAGAGTCCGGTCCCCAAGGGTGCAGTGGGCCACCGTAGAGAGCCGGTCTCCGGGCTTGACCTGGCTTCCCTGCTCATCCAGGTAGAGAACGGTGGACAGGGATATCCCCCTGTCCGTTTTCAGCTTTACCAGCACGGACCAGCCGTAGTCCCCCTCCTGGGGCCAATCGGCCGCCTCGGCGCAAAGAAGGACAGTCTGCCCATCCAGTTCTCTGGCTGGCTGGAAAAATATCTGAATATAAGCGGCTGTCCAGGCCAGCCCCAAGGCGCAGCCCGCGCAGACCAGGCGGAGGGCCAGTCCACTATCCCCCAGCCCACGACGAAAAACCAGCAGGGCAAGGAACAGGAATCCCGCAGCCACAGCACCGGCAGGAAGCCAATTCTCTGGCAGGAGCCGGGCGGCCGCAAAAACAGCCCCGGAAAAGGAAAAGGCCAGAATCGCCAATTTCCGCATGGTCCGGCCCTCCCTTTCGTTTGAATCAGCTTGGGGTCAGAAGAAGGAAATCAATCCCTTTGGCCCCAACTGGTTCGGGATGATCCTCATCTGGCGCAGAATGGGCAGCAGGGCCTGATACAGGATATAGAGCAGAATCGTCTTCGGAACGATAGTCAGCAGATTTTTCCCCAGGCTGGGGACAAACCAGCCCCAGTAGCCTCCGCCCCGGACCATCATCGTCCACACCGACCCCAGCGCGGCGTTGACCAGCAGATTGACCAGCAGATTGGCCAGCACCAGCCGCCACACCGTGATCCTTGCCCGGTAAAAGCACAGAGCGTATGCGAGCACCCCCAGCATGGTGGATAGGGTATAACCGAAAAAGAACTCGCCGGTCGGCTTTAGGATAAAGCCCAGAATATCCTCCACAAACCCAAAGGCCAGCCCCAGCACAGGGCCGCATACCAAGGCGCAGAGGGACCGGGCCAGAAATCCGAAGGACAGACTGGTGTGCCCGATAGGGATGCTGGGTGGAATGGACAGGGCCCGGGTCAGGGCCACCATCAGCGCGGCAAAGACCAGCATTTTAGGGCTGGACAGAGCCGCCCTCGCCTGCCGCCAATAGGACGGGGTAAGGGGGGTACGGTAGAGTTGGTCAACACTTTGTGTCTGTGGCATAAAAATACCTCCTTTTGTTTTTCGGCAGCCCCGGAAGGGAACGCCGCACAAAGGAAGCAATTTTACCCCGATATGCGGCAGCGGGATGCGGACCACCCACTGCCGCGGGCCGCTTGCGCGGTACCGCTGTTCGTCCGGCGGACAACTCCCCGTCCCGCCGACACTAAAGGCCGGAACCCGGCCAGCACGTGTGATCCTACTCTGCCATGAAAGTAGTTTATAACGTCTGGCCGAAAAAAGCAAGTCCAATCTATTGTTCCGGTGACCTGTTTTTGCCCTTCCTCCGGGCCTTTTCCCCACTGAATGTTGGAAAAGGCATATCTAGCAAGAACAGGAGCGGGGCGCCTCATAGGGCGCCCCGCTTGCAGTACCTATATTTACTTTGCGATATTCTCACAGAAGTTCATAAAGATCTGCGCCACCTCGGCACGGGTGGCCCCGGCGGTAGGCGCCAGGGTGTTGTTCCCCTTGCCGGACAGCAGACCGGCGTTTACCGCCCAGTCCATGGCCTTCACGGCATAGCTGGAGATGGAGGAGGCGTCCAGATAGCCCTCTGTCCCCTTGCCGCTCTGGCTGGTCTTGTACCCCTCGTTCTGGGCGTAGCGGTACAGGATGGCCGCCAGCTGTTCCCGTGTAATGGGATCGTTGGGGCCGAAGGTGTCGCCGTAGCCGGACACGATGCCCTCACCGGCCGCCCAGGAAATGGCGTCGGCGTACCAGGCGCCCTCCGCCACGTCAGCGAAGTCAGCGCTGCCGGCCGCGGGCTTGCCCTCCAGGCTGTACAGCATCTGGGCCACCATGGCGCGGGTCAGGGTGCTGCCGGGGGCGAACTCCCGGTCGGACACACCGGACATCAGGCCGTTGTCCAGGGCGTAGTCCACCGCCTCATGGTACCAGGCGTCCTCGTCCACATCCCGGAAGCCGGCGGAGGGGCAGGTATCCTGGTGGTCGATCTCTACGAAGGAGGCCTCAATGGTCACCTTGGACCGGGGCATCTTGAAGGTATACTTGCCATCGCCCTTGTCGGTAAGCTTGATCTCGTCCCCATTCTTGTCGGTGACGGTCAGCTCGTCCAGCTCATAGCCCTCGTCGGGCTTGACGGTGATGGTCACCGTCCGGCCGCTGGAGGCGCTCTTGGGGGACACGGTCACGCTACCGTTGTCAATGTTCTTGTCCACGCTGATGGAGTAGCTGCTGGAGCCGCCGCCGCCGCTACTACCGCCACCTGTAATCTGGTCCGTGTTGAGCACAGCATAGATTGCATCCGGGGACTGGAAGCAAGCGTCCTTCCCATCGTCGCCGAATAGGAAGAAACCGCGCTTCTCGATTTGTCCTCGCTCAGGGAAAGGATTCTCGTTTCCGGCAGCCAGCCAATCTTCATTCAGCTTAAACAGGTCGGTCTTGGAGTCGGCCATCACGGGCTCGACACCGGTATACTCGCCGTCGATGATAGCCACATTGACCGCCACATAGACTGCGTCTTCATTATTCTCATCCACACGGATAGAGAAGTAGTCCTCAGCCTTCTGATCGTCAGGAACGGTCAGTGCGACGGAAGTACCATCCTTCAACAGACTAAAACTGACCATATCCAGTTCTCCGCTGCGGAGAGCGTTCCAGTCAGCAGAACTCATGTCGCTGGGACGTTCATACTTAAATTCAAGGCGCATGGGCAGAACAAAGTCGTTCTCCTGGAAGTCTTGATCGTCCAGAGACAGGTACACGCCACCTGATTCGTGCCCCAGATCATATGCAATCTGGCTCTTGGTGCCGTTCCCCCGTTTGGCCCACATATGAATCTCAAAGTCAGTGGCACCGATCAATTCATCTCCGTCCAGAATGGTTGTGCTGATTTCATCGGATGCGTCCTGGTAGGTGTCAATGGTTACGTCCAGCAGGTCCAAGTCGGCCCGGTCAGCATTAAGGCCTTCCAGATCCGCCCACATAAACTGTGCGCCCGCAGAGCCAGAGTAGCGGGCCATCTCCAGCATTCCGTCAGCCATCATCTTGGTCATTTGCACAATGGACTCAACGCTGATGCGCTCGTTGGCGGAGTGCCACCAACGCTCGTTACCAGGGATGACAGCGCCAAAGGCGGTCATCTTATTCTGATAGTCACTGGCCAGAGTACCGCCTGTGGTACCAACGGGATAGCTGATGTCCAGCAGTTCATTGGGACCGCTGAACTCATCGGGAGCAAACCTAATAGTTGCCTTATAGCTGGCATACTGGAGAGCGGTCAGGGGATTATCATGGGTCAGGTACAGACTGGGTGCGGAGAAAGACGGTACGTTTCCAGAGAGAGCAAAGCCATTCTTCTCACAAGCACTTACTACCGCCTGGGTTGCTGTCTTATAGTCGGATTCATTAGAGTGGATGCTTCTGATGACCAGGGGAATTTCCAAAGTCTTGCTTTCCTGGTCATAAAATGGGAACTTCGAGGGGTCCTCGTCGTTAATCGTGCCCATGGGTGCGATGGTCAGATTGGCTGTTCCGTCATTGGGGTTACGCAACAGGTCTTCGGGGATGTCCATGTATTTGCCAATATAGGCTTCGCCCTCGACGCAGTTCTGGAAGAACAGGTTGGAGATGCCATCGGCGGCCTTTTTCAGCTCCATGCCCTCAGGGAGCGCCTGGGACAGGAGGTACATCCCCCAGACCACGGCGTTTTTGCTGTACATGGGCATAGGATACTCCATGGGCACATCGGTGTTGATCTCCATGGTTAAGGTGCTGTTATCTTCGGTCAGTTGGACTTTCTGGGTCTTGCCATCTTCCTTGGGCAGCCAGCCGCACTCCTCGGCGGCCTGTTCTACCTTCCGACAGAATTCCTCCACAGCGGCCTTCTCCGCATTGGAGGTGTCCAACACGAAAATAGCACGGGAGGCAATTTGGTTGGCACTACCGTACACGATGTCCTTCAGAGTGGGGTCGCCTTCGCGCAGGGTCACGCCGGCACCGGTGCTTACTAAGGCGAAGGGCTTACCTAGGTCCCCTGAGAGGTTCATAGTAAGCGTAGGAGTCCACGCTTTTGTATTGCCTACCACCACAGGAAACCGGGAATCAGAGGTATAGGCAGCGATGGGGATTTCTTCCCGGTTCAGCGTCTTATAGGTCCAGTTGTCATAGAAGCTAGGGGCGCTGTAATATGGAATATCGATATAGTTCAAAGTGTCGTCCGCACTCGGTTTTGCAGGACTTCCATCCTCATAGCAGCCCATGACTATGCGGATGCGGCGGTCGAACTCCACACCGGAGTCCTGAAGGGCCTTAGCCGCAAAGAGGGTAGCCAGGGTGGGACCGCTGTCGTCCTGGACGCCAGCGCCGTACAGCCAACCGTCCTTTACATAGGGGGTGTGGTAGGCTGCTGGGTCACCGCCTTCTGCACCCAGCTTCCCGGTTGGATCTCTCCAGCGTTTCAGCTGGGCATCAGAAATTGAGCCGGTAGGCGAGTCCAAATGACTAAGGGCCATGACCATTTCGGGGGCGTCGGGATCGCCAATTTCTACATAAACGTACTTATCCTCCTGGCGCTGGACCACTTCTAGCCCTAATGCCTCACCCAGTTCCTTGACCCAAGCTAGCTTGGCTACCTTGCGATCATGCTCATTTTTATTGGCCTCGGTGTTGGGCACATAGAATGGATACTCCGTTGGCGCGTCACCAGATGCAGTTGCGCCATAGGAGATAGAGTCATAGCTAGAGCCCTCAGCCAGAGCCCCTACCAATGTATAAGGATTATATGTTTCGTCTCCGACCACCATGTCACCAACGTAACCGGCCAGGTTATCTACAGCCTCGTGAATTGCGGCGCGCTCCTCGTCAGTAACAGTGACCTCATAGGTAACTGCGGGCTGGAACGGCTCATCATCTCCTTCATCACCGCCACCTGGGATCTCTTCCTCTTCTTCCTCAATCTTGAGTCTGGCATACTCAACCAGAGCCCGCAGAGGGGCGTTGGACAAGTCCTGGTCCACATCAGTACCCCTGGTATCCTCCAGAGCGTCACGCTCAGGATGCCACTGAAGTGCCAGAGCGAATGTAGCATTTTGATACTCCACAGCCTCGATGATGCCGTCGGAGGACTTTGCCACTACGGTCAGTCCCTCGGCCAGATTTTCAGGATCGATGGACTGGTGGTGGGCAGTGGCAATCAGTTCGATCTCATCAGAGCCGATAATGTCATACAGCCACTTGGAATCCGTCGCAATACCTATGCCATCGCCGTCTGTGCCGGCGTCCAGTTTATGATAACCCTTACCGCCGCTGTGGACCAGCCCGTCAATCTGCACGCGCAGGTGACCAGCTTTACAGTCTTCACCAAATTCGGTGTAAGTTCCAGTCCCTTTGTCGTAGGTGCTGCCAAGTTTTTCTCCGTCCTCGTCATACTTGGTGTAGCCAGTGTCCTGTACGGACTCAGCCAGGATTTCGGGGATTCCTTCAAGGCCGAACTCTTCACAGACGGTTTCAAGCTGGGCCATTTCCGACTCAGAGGGGCCGGAAAGCACGCCAGTGACGCGGGCAGGAGAGATCTTTCCTTTGAGCACCTGCTGCCCCAGATAATAAGGTACGTCCTGGATCAGTTTGCCGCCGAGGGCGACGTTGAAACCCTGCTCACCCCGGCAGACGGCCAGCAGAGGCACGTCTAGTTCAACAGCCTTACGCATCAGGTAAATATCTGAGGTATCACGGGTGTCGTTCCAGCCGGAAGACCCGTGGGGAGTTTGTATTTCATGATAGAGGTCAGGATTCCAGTCCTCTCCGCCAGTAAAGAAAATACCGTCAATAGAGGAAAGGACATCTGCGGCCTCTTCTTCCGTTTTCACCTGTGGCAGAAAAACGGAAATTGCGCCGTTGCGCTCAAACGCCTCAGCGAAGCCACTGTAATCACTTCCAATGGAATCTTTCTTCCAGGAAATTCCGATAATGGGGCGTTCGGCAATGGATTGTACCACGATCTCTGTAACTGAACCGTCTGTAATGGTTAGATTTGCGGTAATTGCATCGCCGAGGTCATCAGGCGTGCCGAGGGCGGTTTTCAATTCGTCAATGGAACTAATGCCCTCTCCTGACACATGAGTTGCCTCTGTCATTGCGGAGGAATAAACTACGTTGTACTCTAGCTCATTATCTGCATTGATCGTGTAAAGAATGGCATCTTCCACTTTCGAGCCCTGTGCGGCGGGCTGTGCAGAAACGCTCACCGTCAGTAGCCCCATAAGCATGGTGAGTACCAAGAGCATACTGATCATCCGGGATGTGCGCTTGCTGGGAACGTTCATTTTTTGACCTCCTTTTTTAATGTGCTGTGCATCAGGATGCCGAAGCAGAGCTTGCAGTATAGGACGACTTCCCATTTACCTCCTTATTCATTTTAATAATCTGCTATCGGCATCCTGAAAAAGTGTACTTTTATAAATTTGGAGATTAGAATAAAAACAAAATTAAATTGTTGCTTTTTTCTGGCGTTAATGCTATATTTGATATTAGAAAGATGTACTGTCCAAAATTTGGAAAAGTACACTTTTATAAATTATCCAGATTCTTCCTATAAAAACTCCCCCTGCCCTCATAAGGGCAGGGGGAGTTTCTTTTTCATTCACATCGAAACAGGGCATCCACCGTAGTGCCCAGCACCCGGGCCAGGCAGAACGCCAAGGCCAGCGTCGGGTCATACTTATTGTTCTCGATGGCGTTGACCGTCTGCCGGGATACATGGCAGAGCTTTGCCAGCTCCTCCTGTGAGATGCCCCGCTCTTTTCGCAGCTCACGGATCCTATTCTCCACGGTCAATCACCATATTTCTTTCTGTAAATCATCAGCACAACAAAGTAAATCGTCGCTGTCGAAGCCAAATGAATAAAGGGATTGACGGCCATGGGCTGGCTCCGCACCAGATTTTCAATGATATCCAGCACCAGGGCACCAGAGGCCCCCAATAATGTATAGGTACTGGTCTTCCAGACGATCATCTGCCTCCGCTCATCCCCCTGGCGCACCAGAGAGACGATCATCCCCACATCCAGCACAATCAGAAGCAGCAGAAATACGCCAAAGGCCAGCAGGCCGATCTCCGTCATAGTCATAACCAGGTTCCTCCTACTCCATATTGATATATGTCAAACTCTTTTGACATTTTTAAGATATCATAGACTTCAAAATATGTCAAGAGTTTTTTACATTTCGATTCTGTGGACGCTGTAACTGTCGCAACCCGCTCCTCACACACCCTTGTATTTTCCCCTCAGACATGGTATCATAAGGGGCCAAAATCCGCAGGGAGGTCTATTTTGATGACTGACTATTTCCATCTTGATATGGGCCGGGATCAGCTTCTGGCCCTGTCCAGCCTCGGGCTGGCCCACTTGGGGGACAGCGTATTTGAGGTGATGGTACGCTCCTGGCTCTGCCTCCATGGAAAGGCCAAGGTAAAGGACCTCCACCGGGCGACCGTAACCTATGTGGCCGCGCCCGCTCAGGCCCGGCGGCTGGAGCGAATCCTGCCCCTGCTTACCCAGGAGGAGGAGGATGTCTTTCGGCGTGGACGAAATACCGCGCCCCACTCGGTCCCCAAGGCGGCCAGCCGGGGAGAATACCAGGCTGCCACCGGACTGGAGGCCCTGTTTGGATGGCTGTATCTCCAAGGGAGGACAGAGCGGCTCAATCAGCTGTTTGAAGTGATGATGGGAGAGGAATAAGCGCCCCATCCCTCCCCAGTTCTTTTGCGAGGTGGATATCTATGCCCTTAGACGCACTCTGCCTTTCCGGCATCGTCCATGAATTGAATACAGCGCTGGCAGGCTCCAAGATTGATAAGATCTATCAGCCCGGCCGGGATGAGATCCTCTTGGCTCTCCGGACCCAAGGGGGCAACGCAAAGCTGCTGCTGTCCGCCAATCCCAGCCACCCCCGGCCCCAGCTCACTCAGCTGCCCCGTGAAAACCCCGATACCCCCCCTATGTTCTGTATGCTGCTCCGCAAGCACCTCACCTCTGGACGGATTCTGGAAGTCACTCAGCCTCCGCTGGAGCGGGTGGTAGAATTTCGTCTGGAGGCCCTGGACGAGCTGGGCGACCGGGTGGAACGCCGGCTGATGCTGGAGGTTATCAGCCACCGGGCCAATCTGGTCCTGCTGGATGGCGAGGGCCGCATCCTGGACTGTATCCGCCGGGTGGACTCCGGCCTGTCTGACGGCACCGGGAGCAGACGGCTCCTCCAGCCTGGGATGTTCTACCGCCTCCCCCCCGCCCAGAGCAAGGAGGATCCGCTACATGCGGACAGGCAGCGGCTGGAGGAACTGCTGTCCACCGCCCCAGACGAGGCCCAGGCCGACAAATGGCTGTTGGACACTTTTGGAGGACTCTCTCCCCTAGTCTGCCGGGAACTGGCCCAGCAGGCGGGTGGCAGCACCGACATTCGTCTGAATGTCCTGGGCCCGGCGGGCCGGACCAGGCTGTTGGACCAACTGGAACGGCTCATTCGTTCCGTGAAGGAAAACCACTTTCATCCGACGCTTATCTACCTCGATGGGAAGGCAAAGGATTTCACATTTCTTCCGGTTACTCAGTATGGTGGAGCGGCGAAGCTGGAGAGCTGGCCCACTTTCTCCGCTATGCTGGACCAGTTCTACGAGCAGAAAGAAAGTCTGGAACGGATCAAACAGAAGGGGCAGGATTTGATCCGCTCTGTCACCAACGCCAGGGACCGCACCGCCCGGAAAATTGGCAATCAGGAAAAGGAGCTGGCCGCCACGCTGGACCGTGACCGACTTCGTGAGCTGGGTGACATCCTGACCAGCAGTCTCCATTTGATGAAAAAGGGGATGTCCCGACTTCGGACGGTAGATTTCTATGACCCGGATGGCAAGGAAGTAGACATCAAGCTAGATCCCCTCCTGACTCCCCAGCAGAACGCCGCAAAGTATTATAAGGATTATAACAAGGCCAAAAAGGCGGAGGAGATGCTGACCATCCAGCTTGAGAAGGGGCGCAAGGAGTTAGATTACCTGAACAGCGTTCTGGAGAATATCACTCTGGCAGAGGGGGAGCGTGACCTTCAGGAGATCCGTCAGGAGCTCACCGACACCGGATACCTGCGCCGCCAAGCCAAGGCGCGCGACCGAGGGAGGCGGGTGTCCTCCAAGCCTATGGAGTTCCGTTCCTCCGCCGGGCTGCGCATCTCGGTAGGTAAAAATAATATACAGAACGACCTGCTCACCTGTAAACAAGCCTTCAAGAGCGACATTTGGTTCCATACCCAGAAGATACACGGCTCCCATGTCATCCTGTGGACCGAGGGGAGGCAGCCCGACGCCCAGAGCCTGACCGAGGCCGCGGGTCTGGCCGCCTGGTTCTCCCAGGGCCGGGACAGCGGCAAGGTCCCAGTGGACTATACGCCGGTAAAGTATGTGAAAAAGCCCGCTGGTGCCCGCCCCGGCATGGTGGTATACACCACTTATGAAACCGCCTGGGTGACCCCTGATGGTGAGCTATCCAAGCGCCTCCGCGTCAAATGACCCCTCTCCCCTCCGCCGGTTCTGGCGGAGGGGATTTCTTTTCCCCTTAACGTCTCTTTTTTCGACCCGTTTTTCCTTTTCTCCTCTCTCTGGCTAAAAAAGAGTGTCGAATAGCAGCGAATTGGGCTTTCTTTTGCGATATCTTTTTCTTTTCATTCTCCCATTACCCACTATATAATGTATTTACAACGAAAATCCGGGAGATGAAGCACAAGATGATGGAAATGAAAATCGCATCAAGAAGCTGCGCGGACGACCTAGGAAGACAGCGTACATTTCACTACTATCTCACAGTGGATCAGATACCCGTTGGTCAGTTCTGCTGTGAGGACTATGGTGTACGGATTGACGAGGAAGATGGGGATTCCGCCTCGGTGCCGTCCATTACCACAAGCCCTGTCCGCATTGATGAGCTGATGACCCTTTTAGTGGACAACCTTGTGGGACCTGTCAGTCTGGAGGACGTAATAGATGACTGGAAATAAATCGTGCCGGGCCCACTTAGGTGGGCCCGGCACATCTGTTACTTCTTTCGGTTTTCAAACTTCTGCATCAGGGCTACCAGCCCGGCAATCAATCCCAGCACAACAAAGATGCCCAGCATCCCCTGCCCCATCATTCCAAGGGCATGGATTATATTCTCATTCATATTCTTTTCCTCCTTGTTCCACTGTTACAGGATAGGATTATTAGCGAAATACTGCAGTACCACGCCGCCGGCCACCACAGAGGCGATCTGTCCGGACACGTTGGCGGCCACCGCGTGCATCAGCAGGTGGTTCTGGGAGTCAGCCTCCTGCCCCAGCTTCTCAATGACCCGTGAGGACATGGGGAAGGCAGAGATGCCCGCGGCGCCCACCATGGGGTTGATCTTATTCTTTGGGGTAATCAGGTTGAGCACCTTGACAAAGAGAACACCCACCACCGAGTCCAGCACAAAGGCCACCAGGCCCAGCCCCATGATCATCAGGGTCTGCCACTGAACGAACTGCTCTGCCCGCATGGAGAAGGAAATCGTGATGCCCAGCAGCAGGGTGATCAAGTTTGCCAGCTCGTTTTGAGCCGTCTGGGACAGGCTGGTCAGCACGCCGCACTCCCGAATCAAGTTGCCGAACATAAGGAAGCCCACCAGTGCCACCGAGGAGGGGGCCACCAGACCAGCGATGGCGGTAACCACGATGGGGAACAGGATGCGCAGCCGCTTAGACACTCCCTGGGCCCGATAGGGCATCCGCATAGCCCGGTCCTTTTTTGTGGTGACCAGCTTGATGGCAAAGGGCTGGATAATGGGTACAAGGGCCATGTAGGAGTAGGCCGCCACGGCGATGGCACCCACATAGTCGGATTTTAGTATCTGGGACACCAGGATAGAGGTGGGCCCATCAGCGGCGCCGATGATACCGATAGAAGCGGCATCCTTCAAGTCAAAGCCCAGTCCAGCCGCAAACAGGATGGTCAGGAAGATGCCCGCCTGGGCAGCCGCGCCACACAGGAACAGCTTGGGATTGGCCAGCAGGGGGCCGAAGTCTATCATGGCGCCAATACCGATAAAGAGCAGGATCGGCATGGCCTCGCTGGCCTCAATGCCCACCTCAAAGAGCCACTGGATGATACCGTGGGTCTCTCCGATGCCCTCGCTGACTTGGTTGATAACTCCGGACAGGGGCAGGTTTACCAAAATCGCGCCAAAGCCCATAGGCATCAGCAGTGCCGGCTCAAAGCCCTTTTCAATGGCCAGCCAAATAAGCAGTCCACCCACCACATACATGACAACCTGCTGTGGCGTAATGGACAGCACACCCTGCCACAAAAACTCAAGTCCCATTCTTCCGACTTCCTTTCTCTTCCATCTTCAATATCTTTGTGTGGGAAGTTTGCCCGATATCCGTAAAAAAAGACCTGCGTTCCCATATTTGGAACGCAGGTCTGGTCATTTCAGGCAAAACCAGAAGGCGACTGGCACCTTCATGCTTGTTGGCTTGCCGCGCGGAGGGCCGCGCCGACTACTCCCCTTAACAGCACACATCGTATCACATACTTCCTGCCATTGTCAAGGACCGGGCAGGATTTTTTAATCTTTCTTAACGAGGTCTGTCATGGCCTGTTCAATCGCTGCTTCCTCCTGCCGCATGGCTCGCAGGGTCATGTCTAGCAGCTTATCAAGGTCCCATCCCAGCAGCTCTGCCCCTCTGGCGATTACATCCCTGGAGCAGCCAGCGGCGAACTTCTTGTCCTTAAATTTCTTTTTCAGCGATTTGAGCTCCATATCCGCCACACTTCTGGAGGGACGCATCAGAGCGGCCGCCCCAATCAGTCCGGTAAGCTCATCCGCGGCATAGAGTACCTTCTCCATCTCATGTTCAGGTTTGATCTCCACCCGCATTCCCCAGCCGTGGCTCGCTGTCGCGTGGATGATGGGCTCCTCTACTCCAGCCTCCCGCATCAGCTCCTGGCTTTTGACGCAGTGCTCCTCCGGCCAGCGTTCAAAATCCAGGTCGTGGAGCAGGCCCACCAGGGACCAAAACTCCTTCTCTTGACCATAGCCCAGCTCCTGGGAGAACCATCCCATGACGTGCTCCACGGTAATGGCGTGGCGCAGATGGAAGGGCTCCTCATTGTATTTGGTCAGCAGGTCCCACGCCTGCTGTCTAGTGATAGACATCATATCCACTTCCTATTTTTTCTTTCCTATAGCCCTTTTTCTGTAAAGGACGCTTCCCCACAGTCCAGACCTACAGAAACTTTAATAGGCGGTCACAATACCGCCGTCGTTGGCATAGACAGAGGTGATACCTCCGGCTTCCAAAATAATGGTCTGGGCAAACTTACATTTGGCTTCTACCATATCCTTAACCTGAAAGGCCCGCTCCAGACAGTTGCAGTGGGTGATGGCCAATGTCTTGCCCTGGTGCCCCGGATCGCTGGCCATTTTATCCACCATCTTGACCAGAGCCTGTCTGGTGGTGAGGGCCTGACCCAGCTTGCATATCTCCCCCTCTGGGGTTGCGGCCATAAGCAGCTTAATCTTCAGCGCTCCGGTGACCACTGCCTGGAGTCTAGTTAGGCGACCGTTCTTTCTCAAATTCTCCAGGGATTCCAATACGAAAAGGGTCTGCATCTGGTAGATGAACTGCTCCACCTCCCGCACCACATGCTTAAAGGCCATACCACTGGAGGCCAGCTCCCGTATTTTCAGGGCGGTAAGCACCTCACCGGAGGAGGCGGAGCAGGAGTTGAACACATGGACATTGACTTGGGGCTCCTCTTCCTCCAGTAGGAGCTTACCCTGGACCGCACTGTTATGGGACCCACTGAGTAGAGCGGACAGGGTAACTACATAGACATCTTCCGCTCCTCCACGGTAGGCATCCAGATAGGACTGAGGCGATGGACATGAGGTAGAGGGAGCGTCTTCGCTCTGTCGCATGGACCAGAGCAGATCAGCCTGATCGAAGCCCTCGTCGTCCACAAAGGTACTGCCATTCGAGCGGATGGTCAGTGGCACCTTAACAAAGCAAGGGTCCTTCAGCATCTGGGGGGATAGGTCGCAGCAACTGTCCACAACGATTTTAAAACTCATGTATCCCATCTCCAAACATAGTCTTTAAAATTAGATTGTGCAAAATAGTTTACCACACCCTTCGTGGAAAGTAAAGAAAAATCAGTCAGTGGTATTCTCCGCATAGGGCCTCTCATCTCTCAGCTCCTCGTCCAGCTCCTTTAACAGCTTTCTGTCCTCTTTGGATGAGAGGTCCAGCTTCTCATACAGGTCCGGCCGACGCTCCCTAGTTCGGAGGATGGACTGCTTTCTCCGCCACTGTTCCACTTTGGCGTGATTGCCGGACAAAAGAATCGGGGGCACTGTTCGGTCGTGCCATACCTCCGGTCTGGAATACTGAGGCGCCTCCAGCATACCGTTCCAATGGCTTTCGTTCTCATAGCACGATGGGTCAGACAGCACGCCGGGCACCAGACGGCACACAGCGTCGGCCACCGCCATGGCGGGGATCTCGCCTCCGGTCATCACAAAATCTCCAATAGAGATCTCTTCATCCACACACTCGTCGATAAACCGCTGGTCGATCCCTTCATAGTGCCCACAGACCAGGATAATGCGCTGATAGTCGTCCTTCAGTCGTCTGGCATCGGCCTGCCGGAAGGTCCTGCCCGCCGGAGACATATAGATAGTGTGGACTCTCTCCCCCGCTTCATCACAAATATGCTTCCAGCATTGATAGAGGGGATCGGCCTGCATGACAGCACCTCTTCCGCCGCCGTAGGGGTAATCGTCCACCTGTTTCTGCTTATTTTTTGTATAATCCCGGATCTGGTGACAGTCGATGCGGATATAGCCCCGCTCCTGTCCCCGCCCTAAAATAGACTCGCATAGCATATCTCCCACCACGTCTGGAAATAATGTCATAATATCAATGTGATACATGGAACGGCCACTCCCTCCTATCGCAGCTATTTTGTCTTATTATACGGTATCTTTTCCTCTTTTTCAATGTACTTTTCCGAAATCAAAAGCTTCTAATAAAAAAGAACTATTCCTACTATCTTTTTGGAAGAAAATGTGGTATGATAGCGGTGGTAAAAATCTCCTTTTAGAAAGTGAGGTCCAGATATGTACTGTATCCGCAAAGTGACAAATGACTTGCTGTGGATTGGCGGAAATGATCGGCAGACTCCCAAGTTCGAGGCCGCCCACCCCGTTCCCAGAGGGATGTCCTATAACTCCTATCTCCTTTTGGATGAGAAAACCGTCCTCTTTGACACGGTGGATCGGGCCGTTCAGACCCAGTTCTTTGAAAATCTGGAGCAGGCCCTCCATGGACGCAAGCTGGACTATGTCTTTGTCCACCACATGGAGCCCGACCACGCCGCCACCCTGGGCGACCTGATGATCCGGTATCCCGAGGCTCGCATCGTATGTAATGGCAAGTCGGTGAACATGATCCGTCAGTTCCACTGCGCAGATCCGAACCACGCCATTTTGGTCAATGAGGGGGATACGATCTCCACTGGCCGGCACACCTTTACCTTTGCCAACGCTCCCATGGTCCACTGGCCCGAGGTGATGGTCAGCTACGACAGCACTGACAAGATCCTGTTTTCCGCCGACGCCTTCGGCACCTTTGGCGCATTGAACGGCGTCCTCTTCGCCGATGAGTTGGACTTTGACCGGGATTGGCTGGATGAGGCCCGGCGGTACTACACCAACATCGTGGGCAAGTATGGCCCCCAGGTGGCCGCCCTGCTGAAAAAGGCTGCCGGGCTGGATATCCAAATGATTTGTCCCCTCCACGGCCCCGTCTGGCGTAAGGACCTGGGCTATATTCTGGACAAATACTCCAAGTGGGCTGCTTACGAGCCCGAGGAGCAGGGCGTCCTCATCGCCTTTGCCTCCATTTACGGAGGGACCGAGACTGCGGCCGCTATCCTGGCCTGCCGGCTGTCTGAGTTGGGCATCCGGACGGAAATGTATGATGTGTCGGTAACTCACTACTCCTATGTGCTGTCCGACTGCTTCAAGTACAGTCACATCGTCTTTGCCTCCCCCACCTTCAATAATGGTATCTTCGACCCTATGGAGCACCTGCTCCGTGACCTGCTCCATCACAACCTGCAAAACCGGAAGGTAGCCCTGATCCAGAACGGCTCCTGGGCCCCCGCCAGCGGGAAGCTGATGACCCAGGTACTGTGTGAGATGAAAAATATGGAGTTGCTTCAGGAGCCCATCACTCTGAAGTCCGCTCTTGCCCCAGGTCAGGAGAAAGAGTTGGAGGAATTGGCCCAGGTATTGGCCGCCTCTGTCAAAGGTGAGGCATCTACTCCTGTCCAGGAGCCCGCGGCGGACAAGCCCAAGGGCTTTGTATGTAAGATCTGCGGCTTTATCTATGAGAGTGACACCCTGCCCCCTGATTTCGTCTGCCCAATCTGCCGCCGGCCTGCCAGTGACTTTGAGCCTGTCACCTGACTTTTCTGGCGGCTGACGCGAGCCTTCTATTCTAGGGCCGGCCGGTAAAGATATCGGTCTTTTGATAGCCCCTGACCACCAAGGAAGAAAGGAGGATGCCTGGTGAAGTATATCTGCGATCTGTGTGGTTTTATTTATGATGAGGCCACCGAGGGCCCCATGCCTGACGACTATACCTGCCCACTGTGTGGGGCTGACAAGAGCCACTTCCAGCCCGAATAAAAAAAGCCCCGGACATCTTGTGGATGTCCGGGGGCTTTTTTACCGGGTCAATGCCTCCGGGATGGTGGCACGGGTATGGCGGATTTCCTCCCATACGGTGGTCTTTTTCACAAAGCTGCCAAAGGTGATTGGGATCCAGGACAGGAGGAACAGCCAGTACAGGGCCAGCGCCTTCCACAGACGCCTGTCCCATTTTCCCTCCACAGCCAGCACCAGTCCGGCCGCCAGGGTGGAGCCAAGGGCGGTCAGGCCCAGATTGAACACCAGGGCGCCCAAAAAGGCCGCCAGAGCCTGTCCGACCGTCTGTCCGAACAGAGCGGCCGCCAGAGAGGACAGCAGGAGATTGGCTACCGCTGCCACCTGATAGGCTGGAATCATCAGAGTAAAGCCCAGATCCGCCAGCCGGCCTCCTCCCTCCCGGCAGACGGAGGAACCAACGCGGGAGAGATAGGCCTGGGCTACCTGGAGCGTGCCGCTGGACCACCGCCGGCGCTGCTTGACGGACTCCTCATAGGTAAGTGGCTGCTCGTCATAGGTGACAGCCTTTGGCACCCACCATACCTTTTCTCCAGCCAGAACGCACTGGGCAGTGAGTTCCAGATCCTCGCTGATGGTGGAGGAGTTCCAACCGCCCAGCTTCTCCAGTGCTTTTGAGGAAATCATGAAGCCGGTCCCTCCGATCATGGCCGAAAGGTCCATCCCCGCTTTGCCCCCGTTGTGAAACCGGTCCATCATCCAGTAGTAGATGGAACAGCAGCCGGATATCAGGGTATCGTAAGGGTTTTTGCTGTCCCGATAGCCCTGTGCGGCACGGGCTCCGGACATATAGGCGTTATTCATCTCAGTCAGAAACCGACTGTCTACCACGTTATCCGCGTCAAAGACGCACCACGCATCGTACTCCCGGCCCCGGAGGCGGTTATAGGCAAAGCGAAGGACCTCGCCTTTGCTGCGCACCGGAAAGGGACACTCCAGCACCCGGGCCCCGAAGTTTCGAGCGGCCAGTGCCGTGTTGTCCACACAGTTGTTTGGAATGACCCAGATATCGTACAGTTCCTGGGGATAGTCTTGCATTAAAAGACTATTAATGAGGGGGCCGATGACCAGTTCTTCGTTTCGTGCGGCAACCAGAATGGCGAAACGTGTCCTGGCCGGGTGCCAGCCACAGTCCACTGGCTTTCTCCAGGACATGAATCCGGTGAGCAGGTAATATCCTCCCCACAGGGCTACGGCCAGGCCTGATATGCCCGCCAGTGTCAGAATGGCTGATAGCAGCAGTCTTTCCATATTGTTCGCCTCCCTGTCTTGTTGCTTCTGATCCTAACAGGAAAATATTAAGGATAGACTGCTGGATTCATTAAGATTTGGTAAAGCTATTCTTAATCTCTCCCTCCTCACGCTCTTAATACTGCCTTATTTTTCATCGACTAAAATTTACATTTTATTAATTTGACAGCTTTTCCAATTTTTGATATACTAGTTTTGTGAATTATGCCCTTTTTCACTCATTTAAAGTCACCCAAGATTTCTGTCTGCGGATACCAATCGCTATTTTCCCCACTGGCGTTTTTCTGTTCTGATGTGGGGTGATTTTTTCCTTATGGCCCGGCCGTCTCTTGCGGCCAACGGAAAAGGAGGTCTATATTGCTTCGATTCGACCATGTTTCTCTCTCTTACGGCAGTCAAACCATATTAAATGATCTATCCTTTGAAATACAGGAGGGACAGTTTGCCGTTCTCATCGGCCCCTCCGGCTGCGGTAAAACCACCACGCTGAAGATGATAAACCGGCTCATCCAGCCCAACAGCGGACATATCTATCTAAATGACCAGGATATCAGTGCCGTGGACCGGGTAGAACTCCGCCGTCACACAGGCTATGTCATACAACAGATCGGTCTGTTCCCCAACATGACCGTCGCACAGAACATCTGTGTGGTGCCCAAACTGCTGAAATGGCCCAAGGAGAAGTGTGATCAGGTAGTCCATGACCTGCTGGAAATGGTCAATATGCCCTTTGACCAGTATGCCCACAAGTATCCCTCGGAGATGTCTGGTGGGCAGCAGCAGCGCATCGGCATCCTCCGGGCGCTGGCCGCCTCTCCTCCCGTTGTCCTGATGGATGAGCCCTTCAGTGCTTTGGACCCCATGACCAGGCGCTCCCTCCAGATTGAAGTCAAGAATCTGCAGCAAAAGCTGAACAAGACCATTATTTTTGTCACCCACGACATGGAGGAGGCTCTGGATCTGGCCGACGTCATCATCTTTATGGACCACGGCAATATTGTGCAGATGGCCCCGCCGGAGGAGATGCTGGAAAATCCCGCCACCGATCAGATCCGGGATTTCCTGGGTAAGCATCACGCCGGGCCCTCCCCTGAACAGCTGACGGTGGACCACTTCATGCGTACCGGAATCATTACGGTCAACCAGAACCGTGGTGTCAACGAGTGTGTCAGCCGGATGCAGCACCACAACGTGGACACCCTGCTGGTGGTGGATGAGTACCGCCACTATCAGGGCACTGTCTCCATCGCCGACATCCGCCTCACCGGCCATGTAGTCAAGACCATAGGCCCTCTGGTGCGGAACAGCACGCCCACGGTCCACAGGGGCGACAACGCCAAGGAGTGCTTCGACCAGCTGGTATCCAGCGGCTTCCCCTATCTGGTCGTCCTGAATGACGATCAGACGGTGGCCGGCATCATCACAAAGACCAGCATGGCCTCCGCCATGGCTGAACAGCTGTGGGGGTGATAGCGTATGTCCGAAGTATTGCTGTCCATTTTGCAAAAGACCGCCGAACATACTGGTTATACCCTCATCAGCGTGGCCATCGGCTTTGTACTGGGCCTCTCCCTGGGTATTGGCCTTTCCCGCTTGCCTACCCTGGCTAAGTATCTGCTTCCCCTGTTATCTATCTTGAACACGGTACCCGGTATTGTCTTTATTGGTGTGCTGTTCATTCTGATCGGCATGACTCCGGCCACCGTCATCATTGCGCTGTCCATTTACGCCATGTTCCCTGTACTGAAAAACACGGTCACCGGACTGAATGGCGTGGACCCCCAATATAAAGAGGCAGCCCGAGGCTGCGGCATGAGCCATTTCCAGAGGCTGTATCTGGTGGAACTGCCTCTGGCCATGCCCACCATCATCGGTGGGCTTCGGCTGTCCACCGTTTATACCGTCAGTTGGGCCGTACTAGCCGCCATGATCGGAGAAGGCGGACTGGGCGACTTTGTCTATAAGGGCGTCAGCAGTAACAACAACGAGCTCATCCTCCAAGGGGCCATTCCGGCGGCTGTTCTGGCCCTCACACTTGGCGCTCTGGTGGATCTGCTCCAGCGTCATGTGGTCCCCCGGGGCCTGCGGAAAGGCGGGGTGGGGAAATGAACGTTGCTTTGATATGGGACCATCTCTCTCTGGTCCTCTCCGCCCTCATCCTGGCTGTGGGCGTCGGTGTTCCCCTGGGCCTGCTGGCCTACCTGTTTCCCCGGTTTGGAAAAGCCATTCTCTGGGTGGTAGACCTGATCCAGACCGTCCCCGCCCTGGCCCTGCTGGGCATCATCATGGTGGTAATGGACCCCGGCTCCCCTACCGCCGTCATCGGTTTGACTCTATATTCCCTGCTTCCCATCGTACGCAATACCTCTCTCGGCCTGTCCCAGGTGCCTGAACACCTGAAGGAGGCGGCCACTGGCATGGGAATGAGTGGGACCTATCGGCTGCTCCATGTGGAAGTCCCTCTTGCGGTCCCCATGCTGGTCACAGGCATCCGCATCGCCGCAGTCAACGCCATCGGCACCGCCGTGTTTGCCTCCTTCGTGGGTGGAGGAGGTCTGGGCGGCCTGTTCTACACCGCCATCCGTCAGGAAAATATGGGCATGATCTTCGTGGGCACACTGGTACTCATGGTCATGGCCTTTGTCTTGGATGCTGGACTGAGCTATATGGAACACAGGCTGTCCAGCCACAGTCGGAAGAAGCTGCCCACCCCTGTCAAGGCCGTGGGCAGCACGGTCTTAGCCGTAGCCGGTGTTGCTCTGGTGGTATCTATGTTTCTCCCCGCTGATACGGGAGGCCAGCTCACCCTCTATGATGGGGACTACTCTGAGGTGAAGCTGATGCATTCCATGGTGGAGCAATTGGTGGAGGATAAGACCGATTTGGAAGTGGTGATCCTGGACCAGATGACTCAGGTGAACAACCACAATGAATTAAAGGGCAGCAATCCAAGCTGTGACTTGATGTTCAGCTATGACGGGACCATCCTCACCACCTTCCTTGGGATGGACACCACCGACATTCCAGAGGGAATGACGCTCTATGACTTCGTCAACCAGACAGTGAGTGAACTAGAAGGCCTGCATATGTTGGGCAAGGTCGGTCTGAATAACACCTATGCCATCGGCGTGACCCAGAACATCATTGACCGCTATGGTGTCTCCAAGATCTCTGATCTTATCCCCATCGCGGGTGAGCTTCGCTTCGGCGCGGAGCATGAGTTCTATACCGAAGAGGGCAGCATGAAGTATCAGCCCTTTGTAGATTACTATGGACTCACATTCCAGTCCGCCAAGCCGGTGGACGTGGTTCTGAAGTACAACGCCGTAGAAGAGGGCGCCTTTGACGTCATGGTGGTCTACGCCACTGACGGCCTGAACAAGCGTGCCGGCCTGACCATTCTGGAGGACGACCAGGGCTTCTTCCCGGAGTACTATGGGGCATTTCTGGTACGCAACGACCTGTTTGATGATTTTTATGAGGCCGCGCCCAATCTGGAGCAGGTTTTGGAGCTGCTTACCAACCAGGTATCCAGTGAGGATATGGTGGAGTTGACCTATGCCGTGGATGTCGACGGTCGTTCCGTACAGGAAGTCGCCCGAGAGTTTCTAGTAAGCAAGGGCCTGCTGGCACAGTAAATATGATCCGGCCCCCTCAGAATAGTCCGAGGGGGCCTTTCCCATTTTATGTATAGGGACAATCTCTCCCCTCATACCCTGTATCAACACAGAATTCGGGAGGAATGAGGATGGAAACTCGTATCGCAGAACTGCGCTATAAGGAAGTCATCAGCGTTGAGGATGGCAGCCGATTTGGTTACGTAGGAGATATGGAAGTAGATATGGACACTGGGCAGGTACGAGCCCTGGTCGTCCCCGGCCGCCGCCGCTTCTTTGGGCTGCTCGGCCGAGAGGAGGATAAATACATCCCCTGGAGCGCCGTTCGGCGCTTTGGAGAGGATATTATTCTGGTGGAAGACCACGGAAGCCGGAGAACGCCCAGGCGTGGTTGAACGCTCATCCGCCTCCCATGGCACAAATGCGTCGTATCCACAGAAAAGGCCGCCCACTAGGGCGGCCTTTTTACCTGTTCTCTTACAGCTCCACAGCGGTATCCGTGGCAAAAAACCATAGCGCCTTTCTTGCCACGGGTCTGTCCAGTATGGTGGAGAGTGCCCGCGCGTAGGCATCTAACTGGGCCCGGTACTGTTCAGCGCGGGCCAGCTCCTCCCCCGGAACTATCCTGTCGCTCTTAAAGTCCAGAACTGTGATCCCCTGCCCGTCCTCAAACCAGGCATCAATGACGCCCTGGAGCAGGATATGCTCTCCCTCCGTCCGGGGATAATACTCCTCCGCCGGCACCAAGATGGAAAATTTGAATTCTCTACGGCACTCTCTTGCCTGGGCCATGGCCTTTCCCAGTGGGCTTTGGAAAAAAGCCGCCAACCGCTGGGCGGATACAGCTTCACGCTGGAGGGCTGTCAGAAAGCCCCTGTCCTCCAGTTGGTCCAACAACTGACCGATTCTCTCCTGGCTGTGGTCCCCCTCCAAGGGAATATATTGGACCGCCTGGTGGATGGCCGTACCCCGCTGGGCTGGAGTCAGGCCCTTTTCTTCTGTCATAAACCGGGGGCGGTAAATGACTCCGCGCTCTCTCCCAACAGTCTCGACCAGCTCCCCGGCCTCCTCCGCCGCTTCCTGATCCTGGGGACGACCCTTGATCTGGGTCGCTGTCAGCTTAGAAGGCACATTGGCGCAAACCATTTGCGGGTAGGTCCATCTTAGTTGAGCCGCCAGCTCCGATATATCTTTCTGTACCAACTCCGGCAGGTCAGTGTAACGTCCTTCCGTTTTACGGTCCTCTGCTAGGGGGGCTCCATCAATCCAGCGGATGTTCCAGGCTGGTCCCAGCCCCTCCGCCCTGATATCGGGCAGACCAGCCAGTTCCCTCACCCCCCCTGCCTCCGGGCGGGTCAGGGCGTGGAGCAGCACCCACTGTCCTACGTTCTGCTGCCGCTCTAGAGCCAGAGGGGAAATAGGAACGGACAGATCCTCCCCCAGCCGCTCCAGAGCTCTGGCCCCCTCGGTGAGCGCCAGGGTCAGGATCAATTTCTCCTTTGCCCTGGTCATGGCCACATAGAGCAGCCGGAGCTCCTCCGACATCATCTCCCGCTCCAACTGCCGGGCTACCGCCAGACGGGCCACAGTGGGATACTCCACCATGCGCTCTCGCTCCAGTCCCTTGGGCCCTACGCCCAGGACAGGGTGGAACAGCACCGGACGCATCAGGTCGTCCCTGTTCAGCCGCCTGGTCAGGCCACATACGAACACCACAGGCCTTTCCAAGCCTTTGGACCGGTGGATCGACAGGATGGACACGCCCTCCCCCTCATGGCCGGGAGCCGTAGAAGCGAGCTTCCCGCCAGACTCTCTTAACCGCTCCAGCCGAAGTAAAAATTGGAACAGAGTGCGGCAGCCGCTGTTCTCTAGCTGACCGGCCAGATCATACAGGGCCAGCAGATTGCTCCGCCGCTCCTCCCCCCGCTCCATGGTACCGAACAGGCCCAGGATATTGGTCTGCTCATAGATGTGCCAGATCAGCTGCCGGCAGGTCTTATCTCCCGCCCCAAAGCGGAGTTGGGACAGCTGATCCAGAAATTCCCGGCAGTCCTCCTCTCCCTCCAGCGCCCCTTGGGACAACGCGGTGTAGAAGTCCCCCCTGAATCTGGACCTCAGTTGAGCCAGCCGGTCGCTGGAAAATCCATAGACCGGGGAGCGAAGGGCGGCCAGCAGGGCCACATCCTGCCGGGGGTTATCCACGATCTGGAGGATGGACAGCGCCACGTTGACCTCGGTGGTTTGGAAAAAGTCCTGTCCGCCGTCGGCGGACCAGGGGATCCCCTCCTCCCCAAGCGCTTGTATGTAGCGGTGCAGCACCGCCCCCGGACTACGGAGCAGAAGCATCACATCCGAGGGTCTCAGTGGGCGTGTCTTCTCTCCCTCCGTCACCATAAGAGGCCTGGACAACAGTTCTCTGATACGCTGGGCGGCAAACCGGGCCTCCAGCAGGTCCTTATTTGCCTTCTCTCCCTCCTGATCCCCCAAGAAGGACAGGTCCAGCCCATCCAGCTCCAGAGCGTAAGGTCCAGTCTCATCTGTCTGCTCCTCTGGCTCCGAAAACGTCCCTCCAGGCACCAGGGCCTGGTCCTCCGTGTAGTCCAACTCACCGAATTCCACGGACATAATGGCTCGAAAAAGGTCGTTACACCCCTCCAGGACCTGGGACCGGGAGCGGAAATTCCGGCTCATCACCCGCTTGCGGGGCTGTCCCTCCTCCGCCTCGTCCCCCTGGGCGAATCGCTCATACTTATTCAGGAAGATCGTGGGGTCGGCCAGCCGGAAGCGGTAGATGGACTGCTTTACATCCCCCACCTGGAACAGCTTTCGTCCCCCGTTGGAGAGGGCATAGAAAATGGCGTTCTGGACCTGGTTGGTGTCCTGATACTCATCCACCAATATCTCATCAAAACGGGCGCTCCAATAGCGGGCCAGCTCCGTCGGCTCCCCGGCACCATCGGCAAGCAGCTTCACCGCGAAGTGCTCCAAATCGGAGAAGTCCAGCAGTCCCCGCCGGTCCTTCTCCTTGGCATAGGCGGCCTGAAAATCAAGGACCAGGTCCATTAAAGCCTGAACAGCGGGGCGTGACAGAGACAGCTCATCCAAAAGGGTCTGGCTGTCCCCTGTCAGCCGCTCCTCTATCCTTCCAAGCAGCTTTTTGCAGCGGTTCCGGATCTGTTTGACCCGCTCACCCGACTGGACAGCGGCCGACTCCTCCATGGGGCTGATCTCCCGCTCCCGCTTTTTCTTCCGTCCAGCCGGCGGGAAGGGGATTGGAAGGGCGGATACCGCTCCGTCCCAGCTCCGCTCTGACAAAAACTTCTCCAACCCCTCTATAGTGGTCATGATGGAGGTCCCATAGTTGGTTTCCAGCAGCTCGTCCTTCCCAATCATCGTCACAGCCTGGGACAGCCGCTCCAGGCACCATTGGCCCTGACGTCTGGCCTCGTTCAGCAGCAGCTCTCCCCAGGCCGTCTGGCTTAGATCGGATACCCCGTCCAGCTCCCACAGCCCCTTCTGCCTCTCCAGCCAGCGGGCGGGGTCTGGATGGCTCTGCACTCGGCCGTAGATGTCCAGCACGATCTGGGCCAGACGGCTGTCGTCCCGCCCGGCAGCGAGGGTGTCTGCCAGTTGAGCAAAGGGACTCTCCTCCTCCAACCCCTCATAACGGCAGTCCAGTACCTCCTCCAGAACTCGTGCCATAATGTCCTGGCTCTCCCCCTCATCGCATAGGCGGAAGTCAGGGTCCAGATCCAGCAGATCGCCGCTCTCCCGCAGAAGAACAGAACAAAATGCGTGGATGGTGGAAATCTGGGCCTGATACACCAGTATGGTTTGACGTCGCAGGTGCCGGTCGTTCGGGCGCAGGGCCAGACGGTCAGCCAGTTCCTGGGCGATACGCCCTCGAAGCTCCGCGGCCGCAGCCTTGGTATAGGTTATGACCAAAAAGCGGTCGATATCAACTCCATCCCGGTCCACGCGGTCCAGCAGCCGCTCTACCAGCACCCGGGTCTTACCAGACCCGGCGGCGGCGGATACCAGCAGCTCTCCGCCCTGGTCGTCTACGATCTTCTGTTGTTCCTCTGTCAGCGCAAAGGCCATAATGCCACCGCCCCTCTCTTTCCAGGGGATCCAGTCGTTCCCCCGCTGTTTGTCAGCCGTCTCCGGCAGTTCCTCACAAGATTAGCACAAAGGTCCCAGCCGTAATCAGCAGCCCGCCCAGCACCTTCAGCACTGTCACCTTTTCTCCCAGGACGAGGAAGGCCAGTACCATGGAAATGACCACGCTGAACTTGTCAATGGGTACGACCTTGCTGGCCTCACCAATCTGAAGGGCGTGGAAGTAACAGATCCAGGACAGCCCGGTAGCCAGACCGGACAGGAACAGGAACATCCAGCTCCTGGCGGTGATGTCACCGATGCCTGTATGCTTTCCGGTGGCAAAGACGATCCCCCAAGCCATAACCAGTACCACTATGGTACGCAAGGCTGTGGCCAGATTGGAATTGATCCCCTCCATCCCCAGCTTGGCCAGAATTCCGGTCAGGGCGGCAAATAGTGCTGACAACAGCGCAAAAACAGCCCACATAAGTGGTTTCCTTCCTCTCTCCACTTTCTTCACTCTTTGAGCACGCTCAAAAACTTTTCTATGCGGATACCCTTGTTCTTTTCAATCTCATCCTGTTCCAGAAAGATGAGCTTTTCCAGTACGTCCATGGCCCGCTTCACAGCGGGGCGCAGGGGGCTTCCAGCCAGGAGTTCCCCCACCAGGACGGCGGAAAACATATCCCCTGTCCCTGGGAAATGCACCCGGATAAACCGGTAGGGGATCGTAAAATATTCCCCGCTTCTGTGGTCATAGCCCCAGACTACATGGCTCCCACTCTCCTTCAATACACCGCTGGTAACCACGACAGATCGTGGGCCCAGCCCCCGCAGCCGATCCACTACCTCCTTGGCCTGTGACTGGGACAGAGCCTCCTCCCCCTGGTAAATGCCGGACAGAAATTCTGCCTCCGTCAGATTAGGGACGATTACGTCGGCTACCCCAATGAGGCGGCGCATATTCCCGACCGTCTCCTCCGTGACACCGTTATAGAGCTTACCGTCGTCCCCCATGATAGGGTCAGTCATGACCAGCAGGCCCTCCTTCTTCTGGCTGGCGATAAAGTCCCGGATAATGCCCACCTGGGCCGCCGAAGCCAGAAAGCCGGTGGTGATACAGTCAAACTGAAATCCCAGTTGCTTCCACACCTCGATGGCCTTTACCATGTAGTCAGTGGTATCTAGTATGGTAAATTTCCCGTAGTCCAGAGTATTGGACACCAGGGCGGTGGGCAGGTTGTAGACACTATGGCCCATATTGGACAGGATGGGCAGCATGGCGGCCAGAGCCACCTTGCCGTAGCCCGGCATATCATTAATAATCAGGATATTTTTATTATTCTCCATTTGGCTTCTCCTCTTTTTCTTGTTCAGCTCCGGTCCAATAGAAACTCCAGCACCGTATCATTGAAGCCCTGCCAATTCCGCCTGGCTATAAAGTGGTCACCAGGAAAGATGACCAACCGGCTGTTTGGGATATTGGCCGCGATTGACTGAGTGTGGCTCTCTCGGATCATATCCTGTTCCCCCGCCACTACCAGAACCGGCATGTCCAGTCCCGCCAGCTCCGCCCTGTGTATATGCGGCTGGGTTACCATCAAATTCAGCATCTCCCAATTTTGTTTTGCCTGTTGGCTGAACAGGGCACACAGGCGGCACAGCCCCCATCCCAGCACTATGGGAATCTGTGTCTTCAGCTTTACGCCACACGGGTCCAAGTTTGCCCCGTTTAGTATGAGCCGCTCTACACGGTCCGGATACTTCAGCGCAAACAATAGGGCCACATTTCCTCCATCGGAAAACCCCAAGAGATGACATTTGGAGATACCATGCTGATCGAAAAACGATTTCAAGTCCTCCGCGAATTGGGACAGTGTAAACGGTCCAGTGCCCCGTGGACTCTCTCCATGTCCACGAGTATCCACAGCAATCACCCGAAAATGGTCGGCAAATGGTTCCATTTGCCTTTTGAAGTAGGTATGATCCTCCCCATTTCCGTGGAGCAGTATCAGTGGAAAGCCCTCTCCCTGCTCTATATAGTGTAATCTGATCTCCATTTCATAGTTCCTCTCCCATATTTTCCCAGAACTCCTGGGCGCTCATACTGGGCAGCCAGCGCCTACGGTCCCCACCCCGCCCTTCTTCAAAGTGGCAGGCGGCGGCATAGTCACAGAAGCGGCAGGCATTTTTTTCCGGTCCCCGCCAGAAAGGATCCGCGGCGATGTTGCCCTGGGCCAGCTCTCCGCAGATCTCCCCCAGCACCCTTTGGATGTGTCGGCCCAGGCGGCCCAGGCGCTCCGCGCTGGCCAGGGCGTCTCCAGTGATAGCTCCAGTAGACTTGGACACCTTCAGGGGAAGGAAACGGTACCCTTCTTCAGAGACGTGCTCCATAGCCTCCAGCACGGCGGAGTCATCCAGGACCAGTCCGCTTCGGACCAATTCCCTGTCTAACGCCTTGCGCCATGCCTGTTCACTCATCGTCCGGCTTCCTCGAACCACCGCGTCCCGAGCCGGGAGATACAGCACCCCGGCGCCCTCTACTGGCAGCCCATAGAGGGACTCCCCCCGTTCTTCCAGAGTAAAGAGATAAAGAAGCATCTGAAGGCCCAGGCCGTTCCAAACCTCAGTAAGATCAAAGGACTTTCGCCCCGTCTTATAGTCCACCACCCGCAGATAGAGTCGCCCGTCGTGGACCCATCCATCCACCCGGTCTACGAACCCAGAAACGCTGATAGTAACTCCATCCACAGTCAGTTCGACTGGCGGCAGGTCCTCCCCCTTTCCAAAACCCAGCTCAAAGGAGATAGGTCGGAAGCTGGAGTGAAGAAGCTCCTCCGCCACGTTGTCCACCACCGCCTGGACCGATCTGAGCAGTCGGTGGAACAGGTAGCGGAAGCGGTCACTCTGGCCTTCCAGCCCTCCCAGCTCCTCGGCCACATAGCGGTCCACCGCCTGGCGGGTGAGCTGTCGCAGCCGGCCGCGCGTATCCTCATCTAATTTTTCCGGCTCCATCCCAGGCAGTCTTGTCTGGCGGAACATATCGTCCTGAAGGACATGCTCCAGCACATAGTGGACAAATGTGCCATACTCCGGTGCTGTAAAGCCTGCCGGCTTTCTAGGCTCTGCCCGC
Source organism: Flintibacter sp. HCN-6482 (assembly GCF_037892565.1). NCBI lineage: Bacteria > Bacillati > Bacillota > Clostridia > Eubacteriales > Flintibacter > Flintibacter sp. HCN-6482. Next base: position 829,944 of record NZ_JBBKBK010000002.1, read on the forward strand.
AGGCCATACCGCATAAAATAGGAGAAGTGGCAGGATTTATACTTGTCCATCCGTGAGGCGGACATGGCCACCCGTCTCCCATACAGCTGGTCCACCGTCTGCCTAGTGAGTTGCCCTCTCTCCCAGCCAGCCACCCGCTCCAGCTTGTCCACTTGGCTCTCCAAGCCAGACAGGCTGCCCAACAGCTCCCGCAGCCTCGTATTTCTCCCCGCCTGCTCCAGGGCGGGCAGAGGGGCGGACAGCCGGAAGCGCCCCTCTAGCTCCTCCTCATGGCATATGTCCAAATCAGTATAGAGCAGCTGCAGCCGTTGGGCCAGGAAACAGGGCCTTCGCTCCTCACCTCCAGGCCCCTGGACAGCCCAAGATACCACTAGGCGGTGGCTGGGGCGGGCACAGATCTGATAGACCGTAGTCATCTCCCGGAAGAGCAGTTCCCGCTGGGACTGGTCCAGCTCCAGACCGTATACCGCCAGCAGAGAGCGGTCATCATCTGACAGCAGGCCAGGAGCCGCCCCAACCCTGGGGATGGAGCCGTCATCCGCCCCCAATAGAAAGAGAGCCTTCACCCTGTGCCCTGTCTGACGGGTGGTTTCACCGGCGGTCACCCGATCCAGGGAAACCGGGATCGTTCCTACATCATATTGGGACAGGACCAGCCGAAACAGGCCGGCAAACTCCTCCAGGTCCATTCCTCTCTCCCCCAGCAAAGCAGCGCACTGCTCTAGTCCGCCACAGAGGATCTCCCAGAGCTGCCGGTACTCCTCCGCCAGAGCGAGCTCTCCCCGCTTCTTCAGCGCCTCTACCCGTGCCTCCAGCTGATCTGGCAAGCCAATGCGCTCCAAAAATCTGTAAAGGGAAATCGCCTGTCCTCTTCCCGTCTTGTCTTGGGCCTTTCTCAGTTCCTCCAAAGGAGCGGTCACCTGCCTTCTGGCGCGGTCCAATCGCTCCAGAAGGGCACGGTCCTCTTCCTCCCAGGGGACGCCATATCCTCTAGGATGCCAGGTCCATTCCTTTGTCTGCGTCCAGCGGCTCCCCTTGATATCCCACTTCAAAACATAGTTTTCCAGCAGATCTCGGTCTTCTTCCCCCAGGTCCGTCAGCCCGGTCTTGAGATAGCGGAATATATCTTCGTAGGCATAGCCCCCCGCCACAGTATCCAGGGCCGCGGTGACCAGGACGAGCACGGGCTTCTCCAAAATATCCGCCATAGCGGAGGAAAATACGGGTATCCCATATCTGGGCAGCACCGATTCTATCAAATCCTGGTAGGTGCCATAATCGCGGGCCGCCAGACCAATGTCCCGAAAGCGGTAGCCCTCCTCTCGTACCAGGCTCAAAATGCGCGATGACACCCACTCCACCTCGGACCGCATGGTATTGGCCCGAAACAGAGTGACGGCCCCTTCACAGGAAATGGGGCTCTCCAGGCCCCCACCGAAGAGATGCCCCTCCAAAAATTGGAGCGGCCGCTCTTTTGCCGCAAAATCCCCGACAAGGCATTCTACTTTATAGCCTATTCTCTCCCGTTGAGCCAGTCTAATCAGTCGGGCCGCCGTTCTCCGTGCTGGGGAAAAGATGCCTGTCCCATCCTCATCCTCCTCCAGGTGGTCACAGGTCAGAGTGACAGTCATATGCTCCGCCTGGACCAGAAGCTGGCCCAGGACCTCCTCCTGCTGGGGCGTAAAGTCTGTAAATCCATCCAACCACAGATCCTTGCCCACAGCCCAGCGGCACTCCTTCAGCTTTTCAGCCGCTCTGGTCAGGCGATCCCTAGGGTCCAGTGCCACGTTTGCCGTGAGCGCGTCATAAGTCCCACAGATCAACCCCAGGTCCCTGAGTTTATTCCCTTCTGGGCCTCCTGCTTCCTGCCCCGCCGTAATCAGCGCCTCAGGGGGGATACAGCAGCTCTTCAGCTCATCCACAGTGGCCAACAGAGCGGTGAGGAAAGCAGGGCGCTGAGATGCGCGGGCATACACCGTCAGGACCTCTGATGTCTCCTTGAGCGCCCGGTACATAAGCAGAAGCCGCCCGCCCCCGTCCAGCTCCCGCTCCCCCAAGCCGCCAGCGGCCTGAAAGACACGGCCGCATAGCCGGCTGAAGGACAAGACCTCAGCCCAGAGAGAGGCCCCGTTCCCCCCCATCTGGCACAGAGCACGCTCGGCCTCATGGGACTGCTGTTCAGGGACCATCAGGACCTGCTGGCGCATTTGCCCGGCCTGACACAAACGCTTCAGTACCGCGGTGGTCTTTCCCGCTCCCGCGCGGCCAAGGATCAGCTTCAGCATCTTTTTTGTCCCCTCTCTCTTCCCGGCATCCCAGGAGATCTGTTCTTCAGTCGTTTCTGATATTGTATCACGTTATTCCAGTCAAAAAAAGTCCTTGACACTCTTTTCATCATAAGGAAAGAGGGCCTCCTTTTCAGAGGCCCTCTCTCAGTGTATCCGATACCGCTCCAGAAGCAGCTTCATATTGTTGTTGACCAGCTTTTGTGCCAGCAGTTCCCGGAATTGGACGGTCTTCTCCCTTCCTCTATTTCGCAGCTCTTCCAGGCGGGCAGAGATTTCTTCCCGCTCCCGCTCCACTCCGCAGGCCATATCCTCAAAGGCGGAGAGACGCTCCAGAGCCGCTGCCATTTCCTCCGGGGCCACTGTAACTTTTCCGTCTACAGTCCTTGTATATCGCTCCATGTCATCTTCCTCCCTTCAAAAACAGAGCCGCGCTCATGCGCGGCTCTGTACCTGATATGTCAGCTGGGGTTGACGGTATAGTTGGGAGCTTCCTTGGTGATATAGATATCGTGGGGGTGGGACTCCCGGAGGCCAGCGGCGGTAATCTGCATAAACTGGGCCTTGCTGTGCAGCTCCTCTACGGTGTGACAGCCAGTGTAGCCCATACCGGCCTTCAAGCCGCCCATCAGCTGGTAGATGGTCTCGCCCGCCAGTCCCTTGTAAGGAACTCGGCCCTCTACCCCTTCGGGAACCAGCTTCTTGTTGTTCTGCTGGAAATAGCGGTCCTTGGAGCCCTGGTTCATGGCCGCCAGGGAACCCATACCCCGGTAGACCTTGAACTGGCGGCCCTGGAACACCTCGGTGTCGCCTGGTGACTCCTCGCAGCCAGCCAGCAGAGAGCCCAACATGACCACGCTGGCGCCGGCGGCCAGAGCCTTTGCGATATCACCAGAATATTTGACGCCGCCATCGGCGATGATGGGGATATCATACTCAGCGGCCACACAGGCGGCGTCATACACCGCGGTGATCTGGGGTACGCCGATGCCGGCCACCACACGGGTGGTACAGATGGAGCCGGGACCAATGCCGATCTTCACACAGTCGGCCCCTGCCTCAATGAGGGCCCGTGTCCCCTCGGCAGTAGCTACGTTACCGGCGATGAGCTGTACGTCGGGATAGAGGGCCTTAATACGCTTGACACAGTTGAGAATATTCTGGGAGTGGCCGTGGGCCGAGTCCAGAGCCAGCACGTCGGCCCCCGCCTCCACCAGGGCTGCCACCCGGTCCAGCACATCGGCGGTAACGCCGATGGCGGCACCCACCAGCAGGCGGCCCTTTTCGTCACGGGCGGAATTGGGATACACCGTCGCCTTCTCGATATCCTTGATGGTAATCAGGCCCTTCAGCCGGAACTCGTTGTCCACAATGGGCAGCTTCTCAATCTTATGCCGGCGGAGAATCTCCTTGGCCTCAGCCAGAGTGGTCCCCTCTGGGGCGGTGACCAAGTTCTCTCTGGTCATTACATTGTCGATGAGCTGGTTCATGTCTGTTTCGAACTTCATATCCCGGTTGGTAATAATGCCGATCAGCTTTCCATTGTCACAGATGGGCACACCGGAGATGCGGTACTTGGCCATCAGCTCATCCGCCTCAGCCAGTGTATGGCCGGGCCCCAGCCAGAAGGGGTTTGTGATAACGCCGTTCTCACTGCGCTTGACCATGTCTACCTGTTCCGCCTGCTGGCTGATGGACATATTCTTGTGGATGATGCCGATGCCGCCCTCGCGGGCGATGGCGATGGCCATCCGGTACTCAGTCACGGTGTCCATGGCGGCGCTGATGAGGGGAATATTCAGATGGACCTTCCGGGTCAGACGGGTACGCAGGTCGATGTCCGCGGGGAGTACATCGCTGGCGGCGGGGATCAGAAGCACGTCGTCAAAGGTAAGGCCCTGCTTGACAAACTTCTGTGCGGCGTCCTGATTGACCATATCTACAACTCCTTTTTCTTCTGCCCGGCGGGCCGGGCCATATCTTTTCTTTCCAGTGTGTATAGTTAAGTTATTGTAACGCTCTGCCGCGTCTCTTGTCAAGGAACCGCTTTGCCAAAAAACAGGGCCGCTTCAAAGCGGGATTTGCCGCTCTCGTCCAATCCACGGACATAGCGTTGGTCCCCCTGCCCTCCGGATTGGATATCAAGCTGTTCTCCCGGCCTGCACTCGGCCAAATAGCCAATCTGCATCGAGGCCAGGAACCGGTCCTCCTCCAGCCTGTCCATTTCTACCGCGTCGCAGGCGAAGTCAGCGTACCGAGTATTATTCACATGGCCGTTCAAATCGCTGTCACTGTACCGCATGGGCCGACGCTCCACCTGGACCAGCTCCTCCGGGCAGTGGAGCTTGGAGAGCGTCATAGTCTTACACAGTTCTCCCCCTCCGGTACCAGCCAGCTCCGTGACCGAAGACAGGCGCATCAGCTTATGTCCCTCCAAGCTGGCCAGCACCCAACCGGACACGGACTCACCCACCAGCTGTCCATCGGCATAAATGTCGTAATCCCGATACATCATGGCCCCCCTATCCCCCCGGTGCCAGGTGCGGACAGTCAGCTGGTCCTCGAACCGCAGGGGCCGGTCCAGCCGGTACCAGGACCGGGCCAGCATCCAGAAGGCCCCGTACCGCTCCATCAGCATCTCCCGGTGGAAGCCACCTGCCTCCGCCGCCAAGGTAGCGGCGTCCTGGAGGTGGTTGAGCAGGGCCGAGGCCTTGCACATTCCATGTCCGTCGATATCCAGACCGTTCAATCGAAAATGGTGTTCATAAAATAGGCTCATCTTTTTTCCTTTCCCCGGATCAGAATGGTATCTTTGCAGCAGATGTCATCGATGTCATCTGCGGTAGCGGCCGGCACCCGCATCTGGGCCCCGCAGTCGGCGCAGATGAGGTCTACGGAGCTGTAATTGACCTGAAAGGTCCAGTTTTTACTGCCGCAGGCACAGGAGATGCCCCCGCGGGCCGCGATGTCCCGGATCTCAGACAGCACCTCCTCCATGACGATCTCATCCAGGAACGCACCCTGGCTCACCTCGTCCTCGCCCAGCTTGTCCACCGCCTGTTCCAAACGGGCGGTGGCCGCGTAGACCGGCCCCTCCTCCCCCACATAGCAGCAATCCAGGCCAGAGGCGGCACAGGAGAAGGCCAGGGCCTTCTCCCGCAGGAAGGCGTGGGAGGAGCAGGACACAGCGTGCTCTCGACCGCAGAACAGGCAGGGCACCGTGAGTTGGACCCGGCTGGGCAGAAACTCCACCGTCATCTCCGACTTGCCGCAGGGGCACTTGATGTGGGCCTTGGAGGCAGCCAGAGAGAACAGGTCCCGCTCCACGATGACCGACTGGCGGCAGCGGGGACAGATATAGGCTAAATATCGCTTGGTATCCTCTACCATAATTATAATTACTCCTTACTGCTCCGGGGCTGTAGGCTGATTCCATCCCGGCTTATCATTTTCAAGCACTGGTAAAATTTCACCAGATACCAGACCACGCCTATCACGGAAACGATTATAGTGATTATGGAAACGAGAAGAGAATCCAACAAATATGTCAGCACGGTACCGCAGGCGCTGACCACTTCCATAAGCAGCCAAGCGTAAAACAGCCCCCTGCTCTTCAAGTTTTGTCCTGTATTTGTTTCAAGCTCCACCATTCCTTTGACGATTACATAGGTAACCACCGCCTGAAGCACTGTGCGTACCAGGGTGAATGACAACTCCAGTTCCCCCAAATAGCTGGTATACTCAGTGAATCCGGTGAACACATATTCCCCCCCTGAAAACACGCAGGCCACAAGTGCCGTCCAGTGGTACCGGGCAAAGGTCTGGATTCCGCGACAGCGAATGATCCCCAGCCACACCAGGAAAAAGCCGACAAAATCCGGTGTAAACACGATGCCATTGATACGAAAGTCAAAAAACACAAACAACAGCAGGCCCCAGAATATCATCCACATAAACGGCACCTTCTCTCTTTCTGCTTCAACGCTCCGCCATAACAGCCCCTTCTACTCTGCCGCCCCAGCCACAGGCTCGTCCAGCACCCAGGGCAGCCAGATCTGGCACTCCAGGTCAAAATTTGGTTTTGGAAAATCCGGAGCGCCATAGGGATAGTCCTCATGCCCCAGCACCAGGCCGCCCCAGGGCCGCTCTATCAGCGGCCCCCACCCCGGGCCATTTTCTCCCGGCGGCACAGCCAGGACCGCCCCGCCAATCCGCCAGCTGAACTGGTAGAGCAGTCCCTTTTCTTTCCAGTTCTTATCGTGGTAGAGCTCGCACACATAGGTTGCCCTGGCAGGCGGGACAGACAGCCTGTCCAGAATTTCCAGAATCTCGCCCGGCAGCCTTCTCTCCCGTGCCAGGGTCAGGAAATTCCGGCAGCGGCCGCAGGCGCAGCCCCAATCCTCCGCCTCGGCATACCAAGCGGAGGTGGCTGTTTTGTCCACCTCCACCTCATAGCCATGCCAGGAAAAACGGGTCATTTCTTAAACTCCTTTTTGGTGGACCGCCTCTCCTCATCCACCTCGTAGGCCTTGATGATCTTCTGGACCAGAGCATGGCGGACCACGTCGGCCTCTCCCAGCCGCATGATGGCGATATCATCCACGCCCTTCAGCACCCGCATGGCCTCCCGCAGGCCGGACACCACATCCTTCGGAAGGTCGATCTGGGTGATGTCGCCGGTGATGACGATTTTCGATCCGAAGCCCAGGCGGGTCAGAAACATTTTCATCTGTTCCCGGCTGGTGTTCTGGGCCTCGTCCAGGATGATGAAGGAGTCGTCCAGCGTGCGGCCCCGCATATAGGCCAGAGGGGCCACCTCGATGTTGCCCCGCTCCAGATACTTCTGATAGGTGTCGGGCCCCAGCATCTCAAAGAGAGCGTCATACAAGGGCCGGAGGTAGGGGTCTACCTTGGATTGCAGATCGCCGGGGAGGAAGCCCAGCCGCTCCCCCGCCTCCACCGCCGGGCGGGTGAGGATGATGCGGTTGACCTCCTTGGCCCGGAAGGCCGCCACCGCGGCGGCCACCGCCAGATAGGTCTTACCGGTGCCCGCGGGGCCAATGCCAAGAGTTACCACATTGTCCCGGATAGCCTCCACATACTTTTTCTGCCCCAGGGTCTTGGCCTTGATAGGCTTGCCCTTGGCAGTGACGCACAGCACATCACTGGCCAACTGGTGAATCTGGGCCTCACTGCCCTCCCGGACCAGTTGGATCACATAGCGCACGTTCTGCTCATTGATGGCTTCCCCTCTAGCGGCCAGCGTCATCAGGCTTTCCACCGTTCGGACGGCGCGCATGACACCCTCCGGGTCCTCACCGGATATCTTCAGCGCCGAGTCACGGCTGACTACGGTCACCCCCAGCTCCCGTTCGATGAGGCGGATATTCTCGTCAAAGGAGCCAAAAACGCTGATGGTCTCCTCCATTCGCTCCAGGCTGATGCTCTGTTCTGTCATTCCTACTTATCTCCTGTTTATGAGGAGGCCTGCTCCTCTGATTCGCCGTGCTCCTCTGGCGGGGCGGAACCTGGGACCTCTTTCCCGATCTCCTCCTGGCACTCAGCCTGGGCGGTCACCTTCAGCTGCCCATCCTCCACCTTGGCGGAAAATCGGATAGAATCTATCTGTCCGTCCTCCCCAATCAACCGCTCCAGACGGTCTTTCAGCTGTTCCTCCAGCAATCGCTGGGCCGCTTCCCGGTCTAGCTCCCTGCTCTCCAGATCGTAGGCGCGATAACTCTCCTGGATCAATGAGATAGGAAGAGCCCGCTCCCCCGGCAGGGTGAGTTGGCGCACTGTGGTTATTTTATCATAGAATGGCCAGGAAATGCTACTGTTTCCAAAAATTTCGATGCGGCGGTCTAAAAATTTCAGGGACCAGATCTTCCGATCCTCCCCCGTATATACTTTGGTGTTCGCCTCCAGGGGAATCTGTGCCGTCAGCGTCCGCCAAGTCCGGGCCCACACCCGTCCCCTGGCATGGGTCTGATAGTAGCGGGTGGGCAGGTCGCTGTACTTGGGAGGCTCCATGGTCACAGTGCCGGAGATAAGCATCTCTCCGGCCAACACGGTATCCCCCTCCTGAACTGCCGCATCCCCTTGCTCCGGCTCGATGTGGGTGACAATGCCATCTGCTTCGGCTACGATGTCAAAATATCCTTTCTCGTCTATCCGCTCCGGGGAGGCGACCGCCTCCCGCACGATGACCTCCAAGCGGGTACCGTGGAGGTTGATCCCCACCCAGGACAGCTCCTCCATTTCCCGCAGGGTCTCCTGAGCCAGCTGCTGCCGGTCCAGGCCGGGGCCATAGACGCCGGGCCGGACGCCCAGCTGTCTCAGCTGGCTTAGGATAACGGCGGTAGGTACTCTCTCGTTTCCCTTGACCTCCACCGTCAATATGAATTGGGACAGGAAGGCTACGGCGCACAGGGACAGGGCGAGGCCCGTTAGGAAGGCATACCGGGTCCGGAAGCGGATGAGAAAGTCCGGCAGCCCCCGGCTGCCCTCCTGACTGACGTCGCAGCCTACTCTCTGGGCAAGCTCCCGGAGCTGTCTCAAGTGTCGGCGGCGGACTGTGAGGCGCAGAGTATGCTCATCCAGCCATTCTACGCCCCAGAATTCCACTCCGTTCTGGGCACAGAGGTTTATCAACCGTTCGGGGAACAGGCCGGTAACCCTCAGGTCGGCCATTCCCCGCAGAAAATTCATCAGCCGCTTCATCCCGATTCCCTCCTAGTCCAGCTCTATCTGGCGTATCTTCCCGGTGATGAGCAGTTCCAGCCCAGTCATGGCCCGCAGCTCCAGCCCCTCGCCCTCTATTTTTACAATAAACACGCCGCCGCTGACGTGGATCTCCTCCTTACCATAGGCCAGGATACCCCTGTGATTCTCCATTCTCAGTTCTCCGTCCCCCACCAACTCCAGTCGGGGCAGTCCTGCCAGGGCGTCAGCGGGCAGGTCCAGGGCCTCCGCTGTCCGCTCCAGCAGACCGGGTCGCCGTGGCTTTCTATCCATAAAAAATCACCTCTCCCCTATTTGTATGAGGGAAAGAGGTGAAACTTGTGGGAAACCTTTTCTTTATCCCAACGGCTTTGTGACGCTGGGCCATCCCCCCTCCTCCAGCTCCATGGACACCGTACCCCAGCAGAAATATTGAATGGTCCAGGAGGCTATGGACCCAGGTGGCCGTCTCTCCACCTGGACCCAGACGGGAACCAGCGGGAGTCTGTCAGAATATAGTCCCCGGCTGTACCTCATCACCGCCGCCTGAAGGTCGGGTGGCAGGGGCTCAACTCCCTTATGGTACCGCAGGAGGGGGTGACCGCACAGAAGGGCAAGCATTAAAATGACCGCACCACCGGCGGCGGCCCAGCGTTTCCTCCATTTCACTCTTCTGACCAAAGGAATCAGACTGGCGGCCAGGGCCAGGAGGGCAGCCAGCAGGGCAGCAGCTCCCGCTTGAACCGTCCACGCCGCCAGGGTAACTATCAATTCCATAGATCAACCCACCTTTTAGGCTGTTCCGTCATCCTCCAGCCGGGGCGGATCTCCGCCCACTGTGCTGTATATCTCTCGACTTCCCCGGAAAATCGGCCCGCGGTATTCGTAGTAGTCGTACATGGGGTCCAGAAAAGAGCGGTCAACCTCTACCAGCAAGCAGCCCTCATGGGCTAGTATTCTCTCCCCTCCGCCATAAGTGACAAAGATCCCCCACAGGCCCCAGAACAGGCCGACACTGGACAGGACCATAGCACACAGCACCAGGACCGCCTGAGGAACACGTTGCTTCCAACCCCTGACGGCCACATACCAAATACAGGCCAGAAAGCTCACTATTGCCGTCAGACAGAGGATCAGAGCAGGACGGTTTCTCCAGGCCAACCCCAACAGCTTATTTCCGCCCCACAGGAGAAGGAAGCTCCCCAGAGCAATTCCCGACAGCACCCAATAGCGCCGGTCCTTGCGGCGGATACTGTTCACACCATAGACTGCCGCTGCCAGCAGAGCTATTGGAAAGGCTATATAGGCAGTGCCCATCATAAGCAGCTCGTCCATCTCTTCGCCTCTATCAGACTTTTACGGCAGAAAAGGCCAGACAAAGTGAATATAGAGGGGGATCCCCACAACGGTCACCAGACAGAAAGTCAACAACAGTCCAAGCAGCACACGGCCGATATTCTCTTTCATCTCTTCTCCATCCTTTCCCTATTCATTCACTTCATAGTATTCTCCGTGGTACAGGTCATGGTCCCCCAGTCCTTCAGGGTAAGGAAAAGCCGCTCCCCCTGAAACTCCAAATAGCTGCGGGCCAACTCCCGCTGCCAGCAGTCAAAGAGAACAACAACGCATTCCCCCGTCCCAGCCAGCTCCAGGCCGTAACTCTCTCCACACTCTAGCAGCCCGCTCCCATCCTCACTGGAAACCGACTGTGTCTGGCTGCCTTCCGTCACAGAGATCCCATCGATCACTGCGGAGCTTTCATTTACCACTACAAGGTCGGCCTTCTCTCCGCCGCAGCCGGACAGCCAGAAGCCGACCAGGGAGCAGCTGGAGAGAGTCCCCACAAGGGATAGAGTCAGGAGTGCGGTCATTATCTGTTTTCTCATTTCTTTTCTCCTCTGTTCAGTCCTCTGTCCTCAGGGTCAACACCACCACCTCCGGCCTGTTTAAGAACCTGAATGGAAAGGTGCTGTTGCCCAGTCCCCGGGACACCACCAAAGTGGTGTCCTCCACTTCATAGAGCCCTTTGGTCAGTTTGGGCAGGAATCCCTGCCCCGGCGCGTAGAGGCCGCCCACAAAAGGCAGCCGTATCTGGCCGCCGTGGGCGTGGCCGGAAAATACAAGGTCCACTCCGGCCCTGGCGTAGTCGGAAATAAATTGGGGCTCGTGGGCCAGCAGGATGGATAATCCATCCGGAACATCCTCCATCAGCCAATCTACCGTTCCATCCCGCAGGCTTTCGTCTGACAGCCCAGCCAGCACCAGGCAGCTCTCCCCCACCGGAAGAACGGCGCATCCGTCCTCCAGCACCACGACTCCGGCCTCGGTCATCCCCTCCAGCAGCTCCGTCCGCTCTCTGTCTGCAATCGACCACTCGTGGTTACCGGTGATATAGTAGGTAGGCGCCAGCTCTGACGTCCCCTTTGCCAGCTCCAGAGCTGGGATCAGGTCCGTTCGGTTCCGATCCACCAGATCTCCTGTCATCAGAACCAGGTCCGGCTCCAGCTCCTCCACTAACTTCAGCAGCCGGCGCTGGCCATCCCCAAAGCGGTGGTTGTGCAGATCGGAGAGCTGGACGATGGTATATCCGTCCAACTCCCGCGGGACCTTCGTGGACGTAAACTCGTACCGGCTCACCGTCAGGCCGTTGTTCTGCCACCAGAAAAAGGCCGCCAAAAGCGCCAAAGCAACCCCAATCGCAACCATCTGTTTCCAGCGCCCTTCCCTTGTCTTCAACGCTTTTTCCTCCAAAATCCTAGAAGTCTGTTTCCAGTACATACAGCCTTCCCTGTTCCGTATCCATCAGAGCAAAGGTGCAGTTTTGCAGCACCGGGTTAAACTCACACTTTTTTCCATATTGCTCCTGAAACCTGTCCCGGTAAAACCAGAAGCCCCGTGGCTCCTCCGGCAGAGGGGGTATCTGTTCGCCGTTTTGCCGCCATGCCGCCCGGAACTGCTCCCACAGCTCCGGCTCTATGGGGCTCTCCCTCCAGCGCTGGGAGATATCGTCAATCAGCCCCTCCGCCTTATCTGGATCTGAACACTCCACCACAACTGTGAGCACCCCATCGCCGTGGAATCCTCCGTGGCTGTCTTCATAGGTAATTGCCGCTCCTGCAGGCAGGTCGATCCCCAGTTGTTTTTCCAGATGTCTCTCCATTCCGGAGCCGCCCAGCCCCAGCTCCCCCAGAAGAACGCCGCACAGCAGCACCGCCAGCGGTAAAATGATTAAAAGCCGTTTCATATTGCCTCCAAATTTTCCTTCCATCCGGTCTTGAAGCCCTCCTTTCCCCATAGATCCAGCCGTGCTTTTTCAGGCCTCAGTCCACATAGATCCTGCTCTCCGTTACGGCCCCGTCCTCCAGATAGAGGAACAGGTAGCCCCATCCCAACCCGTAGCTCCCGATGGGATAGACAAAAAGCTCTCGCACTTCTCGACCATCGGGCGTCAACCTCTCCTCCCGCCGGCCCCCATCGGTGACCGATCCTAGCAGGGCCTCCACCTCTTCCTGGGACATCCCCTTCAAGCCGCCGTACTGAGTCAGCAGGTCGTCTACAATGTGGTGGCGCTCACCGGGCCGGGCTGCCCATCGCTCTGGAGTAAATTGACTCCTCTGCCACTGCCAACCCAGAAATATCAGGGCCAGCGCCAGAAATAGCGCCAGCTTTTTGTGCCTTTTGATCCAACTCATGGCTTCTCCTCCTCGTCAGGGACAAACTCCAGAATGTCCCCCGGCTGGCAGTCTAGGGCAGCACAGATGGCCTCTAGGGTAGAAAAACGGATGGCCCTTGCCTTGTTGTTCTTTAAAATGGACAAGTTCGCCATCGTGATATCCACCCGCTGGGCCAGCTCTCCCAGGGACATCTTTCTTCTGGCCATCATCACATCTAAATTGACTACAATCTTCACAGACCCGCCCCCTCAAATTGTCAGGTCCTGGTCCTCCTTCAGCTCCGCCGCCTGGCGAAACAGGGCGGACATAACCAGGAACAGCAGCCCGCCCATCAGGAATACGGGGATGAACAGGGTGTTATAGGTATAAATAGGAGCCGTGTTTTTCAACCATATCAGCTCCCCGATCAGCCGCACCGCCGCCATCCCGGTGATAATCCAGCAGCAGACCGCCGCCCTCCTCATACTGCGGGCGTTGGCCATCTGGAACGGCATTCCCTCCAGAATGGTATTGAGTATCCCTTTGGCTTGCTTGAGAATCACAAAGCAGCACACACCGCAAATCAGCAAAAAAAGGGTGTACAGGGCACAGACCGTATCCTGCCAGACCTCTCCCCAGCTGGCCAGAGCCACAAAAATTATGGGAATCACTATGTCGTCCTCACCATACGGCTGAATCCGAAGCAGGTGGAGCACCCGCTCTTCTAGAAACAGACGCAGCCCGTCCGCTGAAGTCACCAGCCAAGGGACGAACAACAGCGCAATTACATTCAGCACCATCATGCCAACGACCAGCATTTTCAGAACGCCTGCCAGCTTCTGTACCCCTGTCTTTTCCATGGAAGATTCCCCCTTTGCTACCCTAGCCTAGCACGGTGAAAACCGATTGTCAATATATTTTTATCGTTTTTCGATAAATTTTAAAGTTTAAATGTCCGGCACAGTACCGTGCCGGACCCTCATCCCGCGGTTTCAAGTGCACCGCTGTATTTTTTCAGTTCCTGCCGCCGCCGCCGCCAGTCCGGCATGAGTGTATCCATCCGGGCATAAAAGCCGGGGCCGTGATCGTGGTGAAGAAAGTGGACCAGCTCATGAAGCGCCACATAGTCCCGCAGCCCTTCTGGGCACCGGGCCAGAGCCACATTCAGGGTGATATACCCCTGGCTCCAGTGGCAGTTGCCCCACTGGCTTCTCATCTTCCGCAGCTTCAACAGAGGGCGTGCCACTCCAAGTCCCTCTACCAGAGGATAAACCCGGCCAACAGCATCTTCCAGCAAACGGAGGCACTCTTCTCTATCAGGGCCAGGGAGCAAAGGAACCGTTCGATCCGCCATACGAGCTCGCACATCCATAATCCAGCCGCCCTTTTGAGCAATCAGGTGGTCAGCCTGCTCCAGAGGACAGTGTGTGGGGATGGATAAAACTACCGTGCCATCTCGCCGAATGTGAAGATTCAAGTTTTTTACCCGCTTCTTCACCAGAAGGTATGTAATTGGACCCAAAGGCGTGTCCACCACCCGGTATCGCTCCATTGAGTTCCCTCCCTTTTCACTTGCACTGGCATAGAATCAGAATAGGCCCAGCACCTGTGGTGAAGGGCCTATTTTTATTCTATCAGGGCCTGGAAGAAAAAGCAAGGCGGCCAGCTCATACGCTGTTCTGCCCGTTTCTTTACTCGGTAATACCCAGTTGAGCTCTGGCGTTGACCAGCCAAGCCGGTTCTTTCTCACCACTGCCAGTCATGCTGTCATACACCTCAGCAGCACTCATGCCATCGGCGGCCTCCCACCGTTCCATCCAGCCGCAACGCTCAGGCTCACCTCCCACTACGACGACAGTACGGTTTCCCTCGTCGTCCTCTGAGCTATAAATATATGGAGTGCTCTCGTTGATCCGGTCTGTAATGTCTATATGCTGGCCATCAGCTACAAACCACAGCCTGCCAGCCTCCCAAGACACCACAAGAGGGGTACCCGCCTCGTCATACCCTGTGGATAGCGAGATACTCGCATAGTTTTCTCCAATACTTAACTGGCCGCCGGACATCAGGGTATAGATCTGCTCTCCGTAGGCCCAGCCTACCAGCGCCAAACAGGCCGCAAGTGCCGCGGCAACCAACCCGGTCCGCCGCGCTGTATGGCGTTTTCCCTGTACAGCAGTTATCACTCTTTTCTTAATCAGATCCACATCCACTTCGTGTTCCTCCTCCGGTATAAACTCCGTATCCGTGTATTGCTCCATAAGCTCAGAAATCTCAATTTTCCATTGGTTCATAACCAACCTCCTGTAAAAATCTCTTCAACCTCTCTCTGCCCCGACGCAGCCTCGTCTTGGCGGTAGACAAGTTGAGTTCCATCTCTTCCGCCGCTCTTGCCACCGTCTGGCCATAGTAGTAGTGACGCACAAATAGTTCCCGGTCCTGCTGGTCCAAGCTGCCAAGAGCCAGGGATAGTGTTGACCGCAGCTCCCTGTACTCCGCTTCACTCTGGGGGAGGTCCGACTGCAGTAGTAGGATATCCTCCTCTAGGGGCAGGTCCTCTCGATGACCTCGCCGGCGGTTGAACGCCCGGTTTCGTGCTACTGTGGACAGCCACCCCTTCACCTGCCCTGGCCGGAGCTTTTTCCGGTTGTCCCAGGCGGCCAGAAACACGTCGCCCGCCAGTTCCTCCCATTCCTCTGGGCGGCCGGGCAGAATACGGGCCGCCACCCCACAGACATAGGGAGCATAGCAGTCTATCAGGGCCTCCAGCGCGGCTGGGTCTCCCCGGTTCAGTCTGAGCACGATCTCTTCCTCCAGAATATTTCCCCCCTCCTTTCTGTTGAAACGCGCTTCAACTATCATAACACCGCAGGGTCTGGTTTGGTTTCATCTCCACCCCTCGATTTGAAACATTTTTTTCAGGACAGGCATCCTTCTCCCCTTTCAGCCATATGCTTTGTTCCGGGAGGTGATAGTTTTGGGTCGGATTTTGGGCAAGCAAAGGTACAGGGACATTCTGCTCGGTCTGGGGCTGCTCCTTTCCGCCGCCGCCCTTGTGGTATGGCCACAGCAGTCCATGGGGGCCATGAAGGATGGACTGAAGCTGTGCGCCAATGTCATCGTCCCCTCCTTGTTTCCATTCTTCGTTTTGTCCTCCTTAGTAGTAGAACTTGGAATGTCCCGCTATCTTGGCAGGCTTCTGGAGCCGGTCATGGCACCTCTGTTTCGGGTCAATGGCAGTTGCGCTACCGCCCTAGCCCTGGGGTTTGTGGGCGGCTACCCTGTGGGGGCCAGAACAGCCATCAGCCTGTATGAGAATGGCCAGTGCTCCAAAACGGAGGCGGAACGAATGCTGGCCTTCTGCAACAACTGCGGTCCGGCCTTTATTCTGGGAGTGGTGGGCACTGGGATCTTTGGCAGCGGCCGAGCGGGACTCATGCTCTATTTCGCGCATCTGGCCGCCTCCCTCCTCATTGGGTTACTCTTCCGGTTCTACCGGCCGGAGGAGGGCCCCCGCCGTTGGAGGCAGGCTGGGCCACAATTTCAGGCCACCAGTTTTCCCGCCGCCTTTACCCGTTCTGTCACCGGGGCGCTTCAGTCCACCCTCAACATCTGCGCTTTCATCCTTTTCTTTACGGTTGCCATTCGTATCTTCACCTTTTCCGGTCTTATGTCTACCTCATCCGCTCTTCTGTCCACCCTTCTCTCCCCCTTTGGCCTGTCCCAACAGTGGGCCCAGAAGCTGCTCACTGGACTGCTGGAGATGTCCTCCGGTGTGTCCTCCCTCACAGAGGGGGCCCTGACCGGCCGGCTATCCATGGCCGCCTTCATGCTGGGCTGGGCAGGAGTGTCTGTCCACTGCCAGGTCATGGCCTTTCTGGGGGACAGCGGCCTGTCCCTGCGCACCTATGTGGCCGGGAAGCTGCTCCACGGCGCTCTGTCCGCCGCCCTCATAGGCGGGCTGCTCTGGTTCTTTCCCCAGGAAATATCCGTTGCCTCCTACCTGGTGGAACAGACCGAGGCCATTGCTACCCTGGACTTCCACCGGGCTCTCACCATTTCGGCCGCCTGGGCCTGGGGGATGTGGCTGGTCTTTTTTGCCCTGGCTCTGTATGTGCTAAAAAAAAGCAGTGGAAAAAGGGGAAGATCTGTATTATAATATGGGCAAGATGAAAAAAGGAGCGGCCCGCCATGAATTTGTTTCAAAAGAAAATCGAGCCCAGATGCGCCTACTGCGCCCACGGCCGCACGCTGAACGAGGACCAGGTGGCCTGTCCCAAGCGGGGCATTATGTCCCCCAGCTCACACTGCCGTTCATTTCAGTATGACCCCCTTCGTCGGGTTCCTCCCCGCCCCACCAAACTGGCCACCTCGGTACTCACGGATGAGGATTTTAAGTTGTAAGCGCCCTTTCTCTCCCGTCTGTTCCAAACAAGAAAAGGACCCGGCGCTGTCGAATGACAGCGCCGGGTCCTTTTTTCTGTCTGCTGGGCCCGATCAGCCCTTGCTCTTGATGTACTGGTCGATGGACTTGGCGGCACTCTTGCCCGCCCCCATCGCAAGGATGACCGTTGCGGCGCCAGTAGCGGCGTCACCGCCGGCAAAGATGCCGGTGCAGGAGGTACAGCCGTTCTCGTCCGCCGCCACACAGCCCTTTCTGGTTTTTTCCAGACCGGGAGTATCCCCATAGCTCATCTGGTTGGCCTGGGTACCCAGGGCCATAATGACCGCGTCCACTTCCATCTTAAACTCGCTGCCTTCGATGACCACAGGGCGGCGGCGGCCGGAGGCATCAGGCTCGCCCAGCTCCATCTTGACACAGGTGATGGACTGGACATGGCCCTTCTCATCTCCCTCAATGGACACAGGGTTGGTGAGCAGGTCAAATACGATGCCCTCCTCCTTAGCGTGGTGGACCTCTTCGGCACGGGCTGGGAGCTCCGCCTCAGAGCGACGGTATACGATATGGACATCGGCTCCCAGGCGCTTGGCGCACCGGGCGGCGTCCATGGCCACGTTGCCGCCGCCCACCACAGCCACCTTCTTGCTGTGGAGGATGGGTGTCTCGGCATCGGGCTTATATGCCTTCATCAGGTTGATACGGGTCAGGTACTCATTGGCGGAGTACACACCCACCAGGGACTCTCCAGGGATCTTCATAAACATAGGCAATCCGGCGCCGGAGCCGATAAAAACAGCCTCATAGCCCATGTCGAACAGTTCCGTAATGGTCAATACCTTGCCGATCACCATATTTAGCTCGATGTCTACCCCCATCTTCTGGAGGTTCTCCACCTCACGCTTCACGATGGCCTTGGGCAGACGGAACTCGGGGATGCCGTAGCTGAGAACACCTCCAGGGGTGTGGAAGGCCTCGAACACGGACACGTCATAGCCCATGCGGGCCAGCTCACCAGCACAGGTCAGGCCGGCAGGGCCGGAACCAATGACCGCCACCTTGTGTCCATTCTTGGGTGCGGTGGCCACATTGGCGATGCCATTGGCGGCAGCCCAGTCGGCCACAAACCGCTCGATGCGGCCGATAGACACGGGCTCACCCTTGATGCCACGGATACACTTGCCTTCGCACTGGGTCTCCTGGGGGCACACCCGGCCGGAGATGGCAGGCAGGGCATTGGCGTCGGACAGAAGCTGATAGGCGGCTGCCAAGTCCCCCTCGGCCACCTTAGCGATAAAGTCAGGAATGGGAATGCCCACCGGGCAGCCACTGACACAGGGCTTATTCTTACAGTTCAGGCACCGCTGTGCCTCGTTCTGAGCCTGCTCCATGGTGTAGCCCAGAGCCACCTCCTGGAAATTGGCGTTGCGGACATTGGGTTCCTGCTCCGGCATCGGAGTCTTGTTCATCTGCATATTAGCCATTCATGGCACCTCCTCCCAGGCGGCAGAGATGCTTCTCCTTCGCCTTGGCCTCATGTTCCTTATAAGTGGCGTTGCGGGCGATAACCTCATCAAAATCAACCTTATGGCCATCAAAGTCGGGGCCATCCACACAGGCGAATTTCACTTCGCCGCCCACAGTGAGCCGGCAGCCGCCGCACATCCCGGTACCATCGATCATGATGGGGTTCATGCTGACGGTAGTAGGGATGCCGTACTTTTCTGTCAGCTTGCAGGCAAATTTCATCATCATCAGGGGGCCAATGGCGAATACATGGTCAAATTTGACCCCGCTGTTGATGAGCTCCTCCAGCTTTCCGGTGACGAAACCGTGGTAGCCGTAGGTGCCGTCGTCGGTGCAGATGTGCAGGTCAGTACAGGCCTGGCTCATCTCCTCCTCTAGAATGACGATATCCTTAGTCTTAAAGCCGCCGATCAGGTCCACCTGGTTCCCGGCCTCATGGAGCGCTCGGGCCACAGGCAGTGCGATGGCACAGCCCAGTCCGCCGCCCAGAACGGCTACACGGCCCAGGTCCTCTACCTCAGTAGGCTGTCCCAGAGGGCCCACAAAGTCGTGGAGGCAGTCGCCCTCGTTCAGCTCGTCCAAAGCCAAAGTCGTGCCGCCGATCTTCTGGTAAATGACGGTGATGAGCCCATCCACCGCACTGGAGATGGTCAGAGGAATACGCTCCCCCTCCTCATCCACGCGCAGGATAATGAACTGACCAGCCTTTGCTTTTGCGGCTACCAGCGGCGCGTACACCGAGATTTGGCCGATCTCTGGTGTCAGCGTCTTTTTCTTTGCGATCTCATACTTCTTCACTGCGGATCCTCCTTGTTGAATTGTTTACCGGGATCCCCCCGGCGCCCAAACTCCTTATTTTACGCGGCCCCTGCCGCGGGGATCACATCATTCTTCTCCAACGGTGCCCACGCCCACCATAGCGTCGGTTTCTCTGGCGCCGCGCTGCCCAGCGGACCAAAACGACCACCAGGGCAGCGACCAGGATCAGCACCAGCAGCGCCACCAGTGTGATCCAGTTAGGACGTTTCAGCAGCTCGACCGGATTCCAGCTTTGGCTGACATCCTTCCGCCCATCCGGGCCTGAATAGCGTTCAGGCAATCCATCCTCTGCGAAGGACTGTAGATAGGCCGCCAGAGCGTACCACTCCTTTACCTCATTCCCATACTGGTCGTAAATGATACGCTGGGTGAAGTCGGTGACAGGCTGGCCGTTCTCGTCCTTGGGCTCAATCGATAGCAACCCAAAAGATCGTTCCTGGATGGTACCCAGCATCTGGGCCGAGTACATCCCGGTGACTACCCGGTAGAGTTGGTCGTCGTCTATCTCTGTGTATTCACGCTCCTGCCGTGTCACGGAGAAGCCCACGTCTTCCGCCGAAGTCCCGCCTCCCAGGACCGGTGCTTTCTCAGTCCGGCTTTTATCCTGGTATATGCGCGCCTCAGTCACCCGGTTGAAGAACATCCGGTGTGTGTTGAAGGAATATTCCATTCCAGCCATATAGAGCTGGGCAACCGGCATGATGGGGGTGACGGAAGCGTCCACCTCCGTGACCGCTTTCAGCTCTTTTCCGGTAAGATAACAGGACACCAGGGGATAACCTGAGGTCCCGTCCGCTCCCACACCCATGGACAGCACATCAAAAGCCATAGAGGTGGTGACCTCTCCGGCGTACAGTGGGGCACGGAGGACCCCGTCGGCCGTAACAGTCACTACAGGCCCATCCGGTGCGTCGGCCTCTAAATTCTCCACCGCCCACAGGAAGGAATCCGCTACCAACTCACCTAGGGCGTTTCCAGTTTGTATGCCGGGCTCTGGGGCCGTGAGGTCAAAGTCTAGAGTGGTAAGCACCTGGTCATAAGACAAACCATACCGGGACAGATAGCCGCCCTCCACCAGCCCCTTCCACTCCTCCACTAGAGCCGATATCTCCCCGTCCTCTGGCATCGTCTCGTCGATGGGGATCAGCCGGTAATCGGCCAGTTCCTTCCCTTGTGCTGACCAATTCAGAGTGATGGAGCCCAAATTCTCACAATAAGGACCGGAGGATACGATATAGGTGTCCCCAACCACCAGCGGCTCTTTCAAAGTGGTATGGGTATGGCCGGAGATGATAAGGTCAATACCCTCCACCTCTTCGGCCAGCCGCTCATCCTCAGACAGCTTCTTTTTTTCGTTGGTCCCACTGTGGGACAGGCAAATAATGAACTCCGCCCCCTGGCTCTTCAAGGCATCCACGCACCGCCGGGCATTTTCCTCCACATCGCCCAGAACAAAGCCAGAGGCGGGGGCACATGCGGCGGAATTTTCTCCCATCAATCCGAAAATACCATAGGTCACGCCACCCCGCTCCAGCAGCATATAATCCTGAACTCCGTATGCCGCCATGGCGCGCTGGATATTGAGCTGATCCGGATTTTCAGGAGACGGCTTGTAATTTGACATGAGCAGCGCCGGCGAGGGTTCCCCACTGAGGACCACCGCGTTAAGCATCTGAGCAAAGCCCATCCCCTCGTGGTCAAACTCGTGGTTGCCGGCGGTAGCGGCATCATAACCCAGGGCACCCATGGTCCGTAATTCCGCTCCCTGAGTGGTGTACATCGTCTGGATCAGGGACCCGATGGAGAAATCCCCTCCGTCCAGTACCAGAGCATTAGGATAGTTCTCCCGCTCCCGGTCCAGGGCAGTCTTCAGCCGGGCATAGCCCCCCGATTCCCCTCCCGTTCCATCCGCCTGGGGCAGAAAATGGGAGTGGAGATCGTGGGTAAACAGAACTGTGGTAGTATTGACCTGGGACGCATCCTCCGCCCCCGCCTGGACCGGCGCCAGCGGAAGGATGAGCAGCAGGATCAGCACCAAAGTCGAGAAACGGCGGAAAAAGCCCAAGCCGGCACCTCCAACTGATACAGATATTTTGCCATATCTAGCTGATTTTTGGATTCTCATATCTTGCTATTTTCTTGTCGAATAATCACATTTTTCGCAATTTTTAACGAAAAATGCGCAAGATTTCCGTCAAAATTTGATATTTATTTAACAAATCAGGTCATGGCACACCGGCCGGTAAAACAGGGCTCTGACCCCCTCCGGACTCTGCGTTTGGCCCAGCACCCACATAAGCTTGGCGGTGGCCCCCTCTAACGTCATGTTATAGGCCTCCAGCAGCTGGTACTTCTCCTTGACCTGCTGGCCCACCTGATAGACCGCCATATCGCTGCCCTCATAGGGCACCTGGGTCATCATCACGATGGTCCTCCCAGCGTCGAGCCACTCTCCAATAGCCTGGGCCAGTGGGCCGCTCTCCCCGCCCGGCAGTCCGCCCACCCCAAAGGACTGGAGGATGACCGCCTGGTAGCTGTCCTTCAGCCGCCGCAGCCCCTCCGCCCCCATGCCGGGGATCAAGGTGAGCAGCAACACCCGCTCCTCCAGCTTGTCATAGAAGGTGGGCTTCGCCCCATCCATATACTGTTTTGGCGCCAGGTAGCGGATCAGCTTGCCATCTCGGATAACGCCAATCTCCGGATAATCCACGCTGGAAAAGGCGTTATAGCTCTTGGTCCGCTCCTTCCGGGCCCGAGTGCCTAGGATGACTTTTCCATCAAAGACCAGACTGACATCGTGGGAATCATCATCCGCCGCATAGAGGAAGCTGTTATACAGGTTCATCCGGGCATCAGTGTCGTGCAGACAAATGGATTTTTGGGAGCCTGTGATAACGATAGGCTTGGGGGAAGCCTGGATCAGATAGGATAGCGCGGCGGCAGTGTAGGCCATGGTATCGGTGCCATGTGTGATCACAAAACCGTCATACCGGTCGTATCGCTCCCGGATGGCGCCGGCCATCTCCAGCCAATGGGCAGGACCAACATTCGTGCTGTCCAGGTTCATGAGTTGGACAGCCTCCACCCGGCACAGGCTGCCCAGACTGGGGACATAGCTCAATATCTCCTCTGAGGTAATGGCAGGACTCAACCCCCGCCCGCTCTCCTTGGACGCGATGGTGCCGCCGGTGGCCAGCATGAGGATATGCTTCATCGGCTCTCAGCCCTCCCCATCCAGAAATATCTCCACCGGACGCCGCTGAGAAAATTTCTCCGTCAGTCGGCTGGCCAGGGCCGAACTGTTATACCCAAGCGCCCCCACGGGACACTGGGCCGCGCAGGCCATACAACTGATACATTTGGACATATCCCATAGCAGTGTCTGCTGGTCCATGGCCCCTGTTGGGCAGACCTGGGCGCAAAAACCGCAGCCCAGACAGATATCCCAATCCCGGTCCTTCTTCACTGGAACGGCGGGCCTGGGTACGGGCTCTGAATCTCCTGGAACGTCAGCCTCTGCCCAGCTCAGTTGATCCAGCTTCTCCCTAACTCCCCTGGCAAACTCCGTCAAAACAGCCATATCTTCTTCATCAGGCCGGCCCGCTCCAAGGGTAGGGGCAAAGATGTGGGGCGTGACGACAGCCGCCCCGCCTACACATCGGAACCCCTGTGCCCCCATCCGCCGCTTCATCTGGGCCAGCGTATCGTCATAGTGTCGGTTCCCGTAGGCGGCTACTATGACACAGGGAGTGTTTTCTCCCCTAAGTCCATCCAGCAGTCCGGGGATAGCAGGCATCTGCCCGGCATACACCGGCAGGCCGAGCACCAGCAGCTCGTCCGGTCCATAGTGGGCGGCGCTCCGTTCCCGGCCGCCCAGGTCCAGCAGCTCCGCGGGGCCAAACAGGCCGCAAATCAGCTCCACAGCCCGCCGGGTCCCTCCGGACGGGCTGAAATACGCGCCTTTTACCTTCATGATATCCTCTATCCTCCCCAAAACCAGTCCGCTTTTTCCTTACAAGCACTGTAAATATTTCCCATACAGAGTCATGGACAGCTCGCTGCCAATAGTATGGACCTGCTCCTCTGTGATCCAGCCCTCGTAAAGGCCCAGTTCCTCCAGACAGCCTACATAGCGTCCAGTGGTATCCTGGATATTGCGGATGGTCTGCCCTGCATCCAAAAGGCTGTCGGCGGTACCGGCGTCCAGCCAGGTAAAGTTCTTTTCCAAAGGGATGACCTGAAGTTCCCCCCGGTGGAGATATTCCAGATTCACATCGGTAATCTCCAGCTCTCCCCTAGCGGACGGCTTCAGGTGGCGAGCGATCTCCATAACCTGGTGGTCGTAGAAATAGAGCCCCGGTACAATGTAGTTGCTCTTAGGATAGCGAGGTTTTTCCTCAATGGAAATCGCCCTGCCGTCCTTGTCAAACTCCACTACACCAAACGGGCGGGGATCTTCTACCCAATAGCCGAAGACAGTGGCGCCCCGGTCGTTGGCAGCCGCCCGCTTCAAAGTAGCCGCCAATGTGGGGGCATAGAAGATGTTGTCCCCCAGCACTAGGCAGACGCGGTCGTTCCCCACAAAACTCTGACCAATCAGCAGCGCGTCGGCGATACCCCGGGCCACCGGCTGTTCCGCAAAGGAGATACGGGTTCCATACTGACTGCCATCTCCCAGCAGGGCCTCAAAGGTCTCAATCTCTCCGGGAGGCACAATAACCAGAATGTCAGAGATGCCTGCCTGCATCAAAATGGCGATTGGGTAATAGATCAGAGGCTTGTCATAGACCGGCAGCAGGGGCTTGCACACCGGCTTAGTCATGGGGTAAAGGCGGGTCCCCTTCCCCGCCGCTAGAACGATACCTTTCATTTCTGTGCCTCCTTGCCTGTCCGCAGGACAAAATGTCCATACAGCTTTTCTTATTTTACCACGACAACAGCGCCTTTTTCAAGCCAGAAATCCGTTAACTGCCGGCAAGCAAAAACTGGGTGAGAAGCCTTGCTTCTCACCCAGTTCCTATTCTTTTAACCGGTCAGCCAAGGACGACCAGCAGGTCATCCGTATTGACGGCGGTGCCTACCGCAGCAGAAACAGCCTTGACCGTACCATCCACAGGTGCGGAAACCTCAATTTCCATCTTCATGGCCTCCAGAACCACCAGGACATCGCCTGCCTTCACAGACTGGCCCACAGAGCACTCCACCTTAAAAATGTTGCCAGGCATGGGGCTCTTGACTGCCGTCTCACCGGCGGCCACGGCGGCGGCAGGAGCCGCAGCGGGAGCAGGCGCTGGGGCGGGAGCGGGAGCGGCGGCAGGAGCAGCCACAGGGGCGGCCGCGGGAGCAGCAATCACAGGGGCAGCCGCCACAGGCGCGGCGGGAGCAGCCCCGTCAGCTCGCTCAACGGCCACCTGGAAGGGCTTGCCGTCGATGGTGATGGTAAAGGTTCCGGTGCAGTCGCCGCCCTGAGCGCCCATTACCAGGTGGGGGGGCTGATAGGAAGCAGCGAAGGGCTCGATGGGGCGGGCAGTATAGCCATGGCCCGCGGGAGCGGACACGCCGGTGTAGTACACATGACCCTGCCAGGCAGGCAGGGGGGGCAGTTCGGGGGCCTTGGCGGCAACGGGAGCGGCCGCCTTCTTGGGCTCCTCCTTCTTGGGGAAGCCAGCCTCCCGGTCCTTGAAGAAGGCCATGGCCACCTGAGGGAAGGCGATGTAGGACAACACATCCTCATCGCTCTTGGCGGTGGCGCCCAGCTCCGCCTTGGTCTTCTCAAAGACGGGCTCCAGGGTGTCAGCATAGCGCCCTTCCACCAACGGGGTATCGCCCAGGATCTTCTTCTGGATCTCTGGATCAATGGGGGCGGGTGTACGACCGTACTCACCGCGGCAATATGCCTTGATCTCCTTGCCTACCACCTTATAGCGCTCGCCGGCCAGAACGTTCTGCACAGCCTGAGAACCCACCATCTGGCTGGTAGGGGTAACCAGAGGAGGATAACCCAAATCCTTACGGACCTTGGGCGTCTCGGCCAAAGCCTCGTCCAGCTTGTCAATGGCGTTCATCATCTTCAGCTGAGAGATGAGGTTAGACAGCATACCGCCGGGGATCTGATAGTTCAGACACTGGGTATCGGTAGCCATCGAGATGGGGTCCAGAGTGCCGTCCTTCAGGAAGTCAGCCCGGACATTTTTGAAAAAGTCAGCCATCTTGATCAGCACCTTGTCGTCCAGATCCACCTGGAAGCCCATTTCCCGCAGAGCATAGGCCATGGTCTCGGTAGCAGGCTGGGAGGTACCGCCGGACATGGGGGAGATTGCGCAGTCCAACACATCGGCGCCCGCCTCAACACACTTCATATAGGTCATGAAGGCCAAGCCGGTGGTACAGTGGGTATGGATGACAACAGGCATATCCGGTTCGGCGTCCTTGATGGCAGACACCAGATTATAAGCCTCCTGGGGTCCCATAATACCGGACATATCCTTGATACAGATGGAGGAAGCACCCATATTCTTCAGATCCTTCACCATGCCCACAAAAGTGTCCTGGGTGTGGACCGGGCTGGTGGTGTAAGAGATGGTACCGGAGGCATGGGCCCCCTGCTTGACGGCCTCGTCGATGGCGACCTCCAGATTACGCACGTCGTTCAGGGCGTCGAAAATACGGATGATGTCGATACCGTTTTTGACTGAGTACTCCACAAACTTACGAACTACGTCGTCCGGGTAATGCTTATAGCCCAGGATATTCTGACCACGCAGCAGCATCTGCAGCTTGGTGTTGGGCATCTTGGCACGGATCTTACGCAGCCGCTCCCAGGGGTCCTCCTGCAGGTAGCGCAGGCAGACGTCAAAGGTAGCGCCGCCCCAGACCTCAGCGGAGTAGAAGCCAGCCTTGTCCATAGTCTCCAGGATGGGCTCGAACTTGCTGTAAGGCAGCCGAGTGGCGATCAGGGACTGGTTGGCGTCACGCAGTACGGTCTCCGTAATATTTACTTTTCTCATGTTGATCGACCTCCGTATTGCTTTTTTTGCGCGGTACTAAATCAAAAAATCATCGCGCGGCACAATTTCAGCCGCCATCTAAAAAACGCTTACCGCTATTTTAGTATAATTTTTCCCATAAAGCAAGACCTCAATCAAGAATTATTCTGCGTTTTTCACTCCCTCTCCCTCTATCCGGGGGCGCTCTTTCCAGATGTATCGCTTCCTCTTACTTTTTAACAAAGAGCAGAAAAAGCCGCAGCATGGTCTTTTCAAACCTGCTGCGGCCTTCTGCCGCTTGTTCCCCGCGGCATGGGGATGCACTCCCCGGTCACCGATCACTGCACGAATCACCATCCTCATAGGAGTGATATCTGTCATACTCAAAGATCAAGTCATCCACGTCCACGTCGGCACGGACACGGGACCAGATATTGTTCACTTCACGCTTAGGCATCGTCATGCGGACACCTCCTTCCTTGTTTCTAAAATTAGGTATAAAAATACCACCGCCTGCGCCGCAAACGATGGAGCCAACATTCCAATATGTTGTGGATGCACGGACTGTCAGGTCCAATATCCGCGCACAGAATGTCGCCATCGCTTGCAGCTATAGGAGCCGCCCTGAGTTACATAATGATTTCGCTGATTCATTCCGCACGCCTCCTCTCTCATTCGTATCGCCGCCAGCATGAAAATGCCCGCAGACTGACAACCAACTTTGAATATTTCCAAAGCTTCGGCCGTTTCCGCGGGATGGCTAACGTATAGAATTGACTTTATACCGCACCAAAATAAAATCCAATTTCTTCGTTTTTGCCAGAACCAACAGGCTCTCCCCGCGGCAGCATTTTCCGCTGGTAATATTATTGTAAACCTAGGCAGCCCGTTTGTCAATCCTTTTTTGCAGGATTTTTCTGGTCAATCTGCAAGAGGGAGGGACTGTGCTTAGTCCCTCCCTCCGCTTCCTTATACGGTGGGCTGTTGGTTTGAATACTTGGTGTAAGCTTGGCTAATCTTATCCTGTGGCGCCTGTTCGGGACTGTACCAGCCCTTGCTCTGGGCTGTGGTGAACAGCTGGGTCTGGGTCTGGTGGCTCTGGTTAATCAGCTTGAGGAACTCATCCCGCAAGGGGACGCTCACGCACTCAGAGGCAAAAATACCGTAGTTCAGGGACATTTTCTTCTCACTATTCAGAAAATCTGTAATGCGTTCCTGGTCGTTCATGCTCTCGTCCTCCTTAGTGCAGATACTTCAGCAGGCAGGTGTAATTCTGCTGGTGCTGGCCAGCCAGGTTCTGGAAGCAGGTCTTCAGCTCCTGGTCGGTTGTTTCCTGGACGGCGGTCTGGTACTTGCTGTACAGCACCCGCTCGAAGTCCAGCTGGTCGGACAGGCCCGCCAGCTCTTTTGTGGTCAGATTGGGCATAGATGTTCCTCCTTTTTCTTGGGGAGATCCCCGTACTGGAAGTTAGTCTGCCCTGTTCATTCCCGATTATGCGGCCTCTTTGGTCTTCCCTCCCCATCAAATTCCCAGACCAGGTGAGGCCCGCCCTCCAGCCGCTCCAGGCGGGCCAGACAAAACAGGGCGTTCATCGGCACCGGCGCATTTGTACGGAAGGGCGCGGCCAGCCAGAATCCTTCCCGCCCCCTTCGGCATGGCATAGGGGAGCGAAGCTGCCCTCGGAGCACCGGGTCGGACACCAGCCGGTCCGGATGCTGTTCACAGTACCACCGCCCTCCCCTCTCCTCAGAAAAGGTAAAGGCCAGCGGCGCTTCGACCCGGAAGTCGGGCCAACAGCCTGCCCGCTCCAGTTCTCCAACGCTCAAGGTACGGCTCAATCGCAGGCGGTCTCCCTCAGGAACCAGGGTTCCCAGCAGCAGCTTTCCACCCCGGTCGCCGTGGAGCCATACCTTATATAGTCCCCTTCCATCAGATGGGCGCTCCGCCTCCAGCCGTACTCTAGGCCCCTCCTGACGCAGGAGCAGCGTCCCACCGCCGACCATTTCCATTCTCTGCTCCACTTGCGATGCCCCCTCTCCCTTTAGTCTATGCGGAAGGGGAAAGATTTTCTTCCCTTTCTCCTGTTTTTCAGTGATTTTTGTCCATACGGTGACCTTGTCACAGAATTTTTTCCCACACCGGGATAAATTATATTCAATAAGTTCTAGGGAGGCGTTTCCATGGGACCCTTTGATTTTTTTCTGCCGGGCAGGCGGCTTGCCAAACAACTGACCCAGTTAGACCAGTTGTCTGACCCCCTTCTGGTGGACGTCCGCACTCCGGAGGAGTTTCGTTCCGGCCATCTGCCTGGGGCCATTAATCTGCCCTTAGACCAGTTAGGGGCCGTCCCCCTTCCAAAAGGCCGGCCTGTCTTTGTCTACTGCCACAGTGGGGCCAGAAGCGCCCAGGCCTGCTCCACGCTCCGGGCCATGGGCTGCCAGGCATCTAATCTCGGCGGGCTTGCGGGTTACCGCGGCCCCTTGGAATAAGAGAGGAGTTTTATTATGAAAGTTGTAATCATCGGCGGCGTGGCCGGCGGGGCCACCGCTGCCGCCCGGCTCCGCAGGCTGGACGAGACTGCGGAAATCGTGATCCTGGAGCGCACAGGCTATGTATCCTATGCCAACTGTGGCCTTCCTTATTATGTAGGAGGGGTCATCCGAGCCCAGGACGCCCTTACCCTTCAAACGCCGGAGAGCTTTCGCGCCCGGTTCAACATCGATGTACGGGTGGGCCACCAGGCTCTGGCCATCCACCAGGAGAGCCATACCATCACAGTCCTGGATTTGGCCAGCGGCACACAATATGTGGAAGGCTATGACAAGCTTATCCTCTCTCCCGGCGCGCGGGCGGTCAAGCCCGATCTGCCGGGCGTAGACGACTGCCGAGTATTCACTCTGCGCACAGTGGAGGACACCCTGCGCATTCGGTCTTACATCGAGTCGCACCGTCCCCGTTCCGCTGTGGTGGTCGGGGGTGGTTTCATCGGGCTAGAGGGGGCTGAGAATCTACTCCACGCTGGGGTTGCCACTACTCTACTCCAGCGGAGCGGCCAGGTTCTGCCACCTCTTGACTGGGACATGGCCCAGGAGGTCCACTCCTACCTCCGCGGTCAGGGGCTGGACCTGAGACTGAACGCCGGAGTGCAGGGCTTCCAGGAGATGGATGGGCAGTTCTACACCCTAGTAAAGGACAGCGCCCCTATCCCCTCTGACCTGGTGCTGCTGGCCATCGGTGTCACTCCAGAATCCGACCTGGCACGAGAGGCTGGTCTGACCCTTGGAGCCAAGGGCGCCATCGTGGTCAATGAGCACATGGTCACCTCTGACCCAGATATCTATGCCGTAGGTGACGCTGTGGAACTGACTCACTTTGTATCCGGCAGCAAGGCCCTGATCGCCCTGGCCGGTCCGGCCAACAGGCAGGGCCGCATCGCCGCCGACCATATCTGTGGCCGGAAGAGCCGCTATGCCGGGGCACAGGGCTCCTCTATCATCAAGCTGTTCCACATGACGGCCGCCTCCACCGGTCTGAACGAAAAGGCCGCCCAGGCCGCTGGCATCCCCTATGATAAGGCGGTCACCTACTCCGCCTCCCACGCTACCTATTACCCCGGCGCTGAAAACATGACCATCAAAACCCTGTTTGACCCATCCAGTGGTCGGGTCCTGGGGGCCCAAATCGTGGGCTTCGGCGGTGTGGATAAGAGGATCGATGTGCTAGCCACCGCCATCCGGGCCAGGATGACCGCCGCCGAGCTAACTGAGCTCGATCTCGCCTATGCCCCGCCCTATTCCTCTGCCAAAGATCCGGTCAATATGGCTGGATATGTCATTGAGAACCTCCGGAATGGAGCCATTTCCCAATTCCACTGGTCGGACGTGGAGTCCATTCCAAAGGATGGCTCTGTCACTCTGCTGGATGTGCGCACTCCCCAAGAAGTGGCCGTCCAGGGCCTCATCCGTCCGGATGCTGTCAACATTCCCGTAGATGAGTTGCGGGATCGGATGGGAGAATTGGATCCCTCTAAACCCGTATACGTCAACTGTTACAGCGGACTGCGCAGCTACTTGGCCTGCCGTATGCTTGGCCAGCGCGGTTTCCAGTGCTCCCACCTCTCTGGCGGCTGGCGGTTCTGGTCCTATGTGACGACAAATCGGACCCACGAGGCGGCCCCTACCCACCCGTGCGGAGCAGCAATCGAAGAATAATCTGATTTTTACAGATTTTTTCATTTTTTTGTTGCATAACCATGAAAACCATGGTATACTACCAAGGCATTATGCGTGGGAGTGCGGATCTTTCGCCCGGTGCCCAGCCAGAAGTTGGGTTGGCGGAGGATATGATGCCCCCAGAAGAATTGAACTGAAAAACAGGAGGAAACAAACTATGGCAGTCGTATCTATGAAGCAGCTGCTGGAGGCCGGCGTTCACTTCGGCCACCAGACCCGCCGGTGGAATCCCAAAATGGCCACCTACATCTATACCGAGCGCAACGGTATCTATATCATCGACCTGCAGAAGACTGTGAAGAAGCTGGAGGAGGCCTACAATTTCGTCCGTTCTCTGGGCGAAAAGGGTGAGACTCTGCTGTTCGTGGGCACCAAGAAGCAGGCCCAGGAGGCCATCAAGGAAGAGGCCGGCCGTGTGGGCATGTATTGGGTAAACGCCCGCTGGCTGGGCGGTATGCTGACCAATTTTAAGACTATGCGCGGCCGCGTGGAGCGTCTGAACCAGCTGAAGAAGATGCAGGAGGACGGCACCTTCGATATGCTGCCCAAGAAGGAAGTTATGAAGCACCTGGGCGAGATCGCCAAGCTGGAGAAGTACCTGGGCGGCGTCACCGAAATGAAGAAGCTACCCGGCGCCCTCTTCGTGGTCGATCCCCGCAAGGAGCGCAACGCCATCAACGAGGCCCGCAAGCTGAACATCCCCATCGTCGCCATCGTGGACACAAACTGCGACCCCGACGAGATTGACTATGTCATCCCCGGCAATGACGACGCGATCCGCGCCATCAAGCTGATCTCCTCTGTCATGGCCAACGCCATCCAGGAGGGCAAGCAGGGCCAGGACCAGGCTCCCGCCGCTGAGGCCGAGGCTCCTACCGCTGAGTAAGCAAAAACTATCCCATCCGCATCACACAGCGCCCGCCCGCGCGGGCGGGCGCTGTTCTTATTTTGACATACAGCCGGGCCGGTGGGCCGGCTTGAGATAAAATGGAGGTAATTTATTATGGCTATTTCCGCAAAGGACGTACAGAAGCTGCGCGAGATGACCGGCGTG
This sequence comes from Flintibacter sp. HCN-6482, assembly GCF_037892565.1. NCBI lineage: Bacteria > Bacillati > Bacillota > Clostridia > Eubacteriales > Flintibacter > Flintibacter sp. HCN-6482. The sequence goes on from NZ_JBBKBK010000002.1 coordinate 861,620, forward strand.
GGCATGATGGACTGCAAGAAGGCCCTGACTGAGTCTGAGGGCGATTTTGACAAGGCCATCGAGTGGCTGCGTGAGAAGGGCCTCGCCGCCCAGACCAAGAAGGCCGGCAAGGTGGCCGCCGAGGGTGTTTCCTACGCTGTTGTTACGGAAAAGGGTGTAGGCGTCATCATCGAGGTCAACTCCCAGACCGACTTTGTGGCCAAGAACGACGTCTTTAAGGATTTCGTTATGGCCCTGGCCGTGGTGGTAGCCGAGGAGGCTCCCGCCGATGTGGAGGCTCTGAAGGCCTGCCGCTATCCCGGCACTGAGCGTACCGTGGCCGATGTCACCGCCGACAAGGTGCTGGCCATTGGCGAGAACATCCAAATCCGCCGCTTCGTCCGCTATGCTGAAGGCGTCAACGTCCCCTATATCCACATGGGCGGAAAGGTCGGTGTGCTGGTCAATCTGGCCGTTGAGGGCATCGAGCCCCAGCAGGTCACTGAGTTGGGCAAGGACATCGCCATGCAGATTTGCGCTATGAACCCCTCTTACCTGGACAAGTCCGACGTTTCCCAGGAGGTGCTGGACAAGGAGAAGGAGATCCAGCTGGCTCTGATGGCCAACGATCCCAAGATGGCCGCCAAGCCCGACAAGGTGAAGGAAGGCATCGTGATGGGCAAGCTGGGCAAGTACTACGAGGAAAACTGCCTGTTGCAGCAGGCCTTTGTCAAGGAGAACAAGATCTCTGTGGAGAAGCATGTAGCCGAGATCGCCAAGCAGCTGGGCGGCAAGATCACTGTCAAGGCTTTCACCCGCTTCGCTACTGGCGAGGGTATCGAAAAGGCCGAGGATGACTTCGCTGCCGAGGTCGCATCCATGGTCAAGTAAGGAGTCTGTGACCTTTAAATGATAGGGGCCCGTGGTATTTACCACGGGCCCCTTCTTTTCCCGGTTTGCCATAAATACGGAAAAGCCTCTGGCATTGCCAGAGGCTTCACAGTTTTATTCAAGCTTTCGGCGGGAATGTGATCCCAGCCACCGACACATTGACCACTGAAACCTCTAAGCCGGTCATCGATTCAATGGCACTCTTGACACCATCCTGGATGGCCCTTCCAATCTCAGGGATGGTGTGTCCATAGCCCATCAGGACGGACAGCTCCACTTCCACTTTATCGTCCTCCATCCTGACATGCACGCCCTTAGCCAGGTTCTTTTTGCCCAGTAGCTCGGCGATATCACTGCCCAGATTGGCGGCCAGGCCGCTGACCCCCTCCACATCCAGAGCGGCAGCGGCGGTGATGGCAGCCAGCACCTCCTCGGAGATATGGATATTGCCCAGCTCATCCGAGCGGGAAACGTACTCTTTATTCTCACTCATGGTTTGCCACGCTCCTTAGATCGCAGTTTTCATCAGAGAAGCCGGACGCCCCCAAGCGTCCTCCTTACTTCGTGCTTATTGTAACACAGTTCTCTCCGTTTGACAACTGCGGTCTGAAAACTTTCCCGCGCCGTGTCACTCCACCTCGATAATCTTGATTTGATCGGCGGTAAAACCGGCTGCCTGGTTGACCACGTCCACGATCTTGGCGGTATCTGCCTCCACCAATCCGCCCTCCGGCGCGGAAACAGCCAGCGACAGAGAGTTCTCTCCAATAAAGGCTACACAGTCTGTATAGCCCTTTGCCACCACCAGATTTTCAATTTGAGCTTCCGTCACCGTGTAATCGGCCATGGTCTGAATAGTCTCGTTGACCTGCTCTTTTACCGTTTCATCGGCATCCTCACGGGCGGCGGCGTCCTGAAGAAGGGACAGGGCGCTGTCCCTGGCCTGCTGCCGGTTGAGCCGGGCTGTGGCAAAGTAGTCGCTGGAGGCTGACGCCGTCCCTGTATCACTGGCCGTCCCGCCCACATCGGCGGTCCCGCTTCCATTGGACAGCAGAGGATCCTCTGTCTCTCCGCCTACCATGGTGGACTGGCCCAGCGTCTTGCCCGCCTGGGCCTCCTGCTCATAGTTCCAGTTCAAATAGACCGCCGCGCACACGAATAGGGCAATGGCCGCCACCACCGCATTGCGCTTCCACAGCTGGGACCAGCCGGTCCCCTTCTTACCCGTTCTCATGTCGATTCCTCCCTGATATAAATTAAGTATTTCCCTGACAAATGGATATCCGGTCCGTGCCCAGTCCCGTCAAAGCGGACACTGCCTCCAGCAGCCTCAGCTGGATTCGGGGATCTCCCCCGCCGGGACAGACCACCAGCGCCCCCCGAAACTCCGGAGCCAGTGTTTGGAGAGGGACTACTTCCTGCTGTCCGGAGCCCCGCCCCACGGTAACTGTGGTAGAGGAACCTCCCCCTTCCCGGTCCCGCTCCTGGTCCTGGGCCAATATCTGGCGGCCGTCGCTGTCCAGCGTCAGTACCACCCGGACCTCTCCAGCCCCCTCCACTTGGGAAAGAGCCCGCTCCATCTTCTCCTCGAAGGCCTCCAGATCAAAGCCCTCAGCAGGAGCCTGGGCCCCCTCCTGGCCTTTGTCTCTCTGGCCTGTCGTGGGCAGGGCCATCAGCACCACCCCAAGCCCGATAACCAGCAGCACATATTTATATTTTCCCAGCGCCTCCTTCCACCTCAGAGCCAATTTCGGCCAATCCAGCTTCACGGCAGTTCCCCCTCCTCAACATAAGCCTGCTCCTCCTCCGGGATGCCCAGGTCCTCCTGGATCACCAGGGACAGCCGCTCCCGCTCCCCTTCTGTCAGAAAGCCGGATACTTCCGCCCGCTCCGGTAGGAACAGCCCCTCCTCCCCTGCCCGGCAGGATACCCGGGCGGTGCAGGTCAGTCCAAGTTCTGCCGCCTTGTCCACAATATATGCGGCATATTCCTGCTCTATGATCGTTTTCATCTGCTCATCCACCTGCCGCTCCAATTCCTGTGTTCTATCCTCCAGGCCCAGGTGATATTCCTCCAGCCAACGCTGCCCCCCTTCCAGATCCAGTTGGGCCAGAGGGGCGAGGATGACCGCCAGCAACATCAGGCCGCAGACCAGCCGTCCCACCCGCCTCACTGGTCCGGCGGGCATTAGGCCGTCAGCCAGGGCGCAGAGGACAGAGGCCCCCGTGATAGACAGCAGCCAGCTCCCGACCCCGGCCATCATGGGATCACCGCCATAATAGCAGACACCAAGCTGACCAGCAGCACCAGAGCCGCCGCGCCGGTCATCCCCAGCACTAGGCCGAACGCGCCGCCGATGGCGTCGATCAACTGACTCAGCCTGGGCTGTGCCACAGTGGCGCACAGGGCCGCCGTGGCCTTATAAATCAGGTATTGCAGGGCCAGCCGCAGGAAAGGAGTCAGACAGATGGCCAGCACCACCAACATCCCAACCACCCCAACCGTCCCTTTCAGCACACCCGCCCCGGCCAGCACAGTTTCCGAGGCGTCGGCCAGAATTCCCCCCACCACTGGAATAGCTCTGGAGATAGCCAGCTTGGCCGCTTTGACCGCCGAGGCGTCTACCGTTCCGGCGATAGCTCCGCTGGCGGTCAGATAGCCCACAAAGGCCAGGAGGAAGGCCGTCAACAGGAAAGAAGCGGCCCCCTTCAGCAGCCCCGCCAGTTTTTTCAGTCCGGGATTACCCACCGCCGCATGGGCACAGCTAGCCGCCACGTAGGCATATACCATAGGGATCAGGAGCCGGTCCATGGCGGTGATGAGAAGCTGGGAAAACAGGACTGTGGCTCCCTGTCTGACTGCTCCTCCCGTCACCCCTCCGGTGGCGGCGGTGAGTACAGCCATCACCGGGAGCAGGGTTTCAGAAAAGGTTCCCATCCGGCCGATGGTGTCACGCCCCATCCCGATCATGACTGCCATATCTGTCATGGTAAGTGCGGTGATAGCTAGCGCCCCGGCGATCTCCACCGCCTGGAGTCCCTCACTCTTGCCCTGGGCGGCCCCCTCTGCCATGGCGCACAGCAGGACCACCGCCAGCAGCTTCAGCCCTGTGGCAATGCTGGCCCGGAGCAAGGAGCCGATTTGGTCCAGAGCGTCGGAAAAAAGATTGGACAAGCCCTGGTCCAATCCCCCATCCGCCTCCACGCCGTAGCTCTCCGCCTGGTCCCACAGCTCGTCCATTCCCGGCACCTCCGCCTCCTGGGCGAAACAAAGCGGAGCACTCAATAGGAGGGCCAGCAGCAGGATACACAACTTTTTCATTTTAGCATCTCCGTCATCATCAGTACCACCGCTCGGACGAGCGGCAGGGCCACCACCAGGGCCAGGACTGTTCCAGCCGTCTCCACAAAGGCGGCCACCCCTCCCTCACCGGCTGACTTGCATACCTCCGCGGTCAGACGTGTCAGGATAGACAGGGCCACTGTCTTGACCACTGGCTCCAGCAGCTCCTCCGACAGGCCGGCCAGACTGGTGAGCTCCTCCATCAGGGCCACAACTGCCCCCAAGCCGTCCGCAACCAGGGCGACCATCCACAACCCGGCCGCCAGGGCCAGCAGCAGAGCCAGCTCAGGGGTGTTTTTCCGTAGAACTACCCCCAGTACCGCGGCCGTGATGGCCCCCGCCGCCACCTTGACCATCAGGTCCATATCAGAGGCGGAACAGGGTCTTTACCATGTCGAACAGGCTGGCGATCTCCTGGACCACCATCATCAGGACCACCACCAGGGCGGCTAAGGTGGTCATCATAGCCTGTTCGTCCCGGCCAGCCCGGCTCAGAACCTGGTTGAGTACCGCCACCACAATCCCAATCGCGGCGATCTTAAAAATTAGATCTACGTCCAATGCGAACCCCTCTTTCGTGTCAAGATCAGATCAGCAGGATGACCAAAAATGCTCCACCCGTCAGCCCAAGGGCCTGGCACACCCTGCCCTGCCGCCGGCTCTCTTCCGCATCCTTCTCCCGTTCTTCCTCCAAATGGCGGCGGGCAGCGGAGATACCCTGTATCTGGGCCTGGCTGTCATAGCGCCCAAGCAGCTCGCCCAGGGGATAGAGGCAGGCTCGCCCACTCTCTCCCAGCTCCCTCCGGCGGTCTATCAGAGTGGGCCAGGACCTGGACAGCCCCTCCTGATCCAGATGCTCCAGCGCCTGCCGGAGATCCTGAAAAAGCAGTCTGGCCTGTCCCCTTGTCCGGCCTGACAGGTCATCCACCAGATGGGGCAGGGGGGCTCCCCCCAGCTCCAGCTCCCGTTCCAGCAGTTCCAGTCCCTCCGCCACTTCTCCCATGGCCCTTCCTCTGGCCCGCATCTCCCAGGAGGCGCGAAACCCAATCCAAGCACATCCGGCGGCCAGCAGGGTGGCACCTAAAAGTCTTATCATTCATCCCAACTCCTCTATTTGATAGCTCCTTCCAGCGCCCTCCCGTCGGATGAGGAGCAGCTTTTGAAAGATACCTGCTTCCATCAACGCCCGGTACAGGGGGCGCCGCTCCAGGTCTTCCCGGCTGTTCCCATGGGCCGTGGCCAGCAACGTAACTCCGCAGCCAGCCGCGGTTCTCAGGGCGGCTACATCCTCCGGCGCCGTAATCTCATCTACAGCCAGCACCTGGGGATTCATCGCCCGCATCAGAAGCATAAGCCCCCGCGCCTTTGGACACCCCTCCATTACATCAGTTCTGGAGCCTACATCCAGCTGAGGACAGCCGCTGTAAAGGGCTGCCACTTCCCCACGCTCGTCCATCAAGGATACGCGCCGCGGTTGGCAACCATCTCCGTCCGACACCCGGCGGACTAAGTCCCGGAGGAGCGTAGTCTTTCCGGCCCCCGGCGGAGCCAGAATCAGCGTACTGACTAGCTTCCCGCCTGGGCACAGCCTGCCCAAGACCGGGTCAGAGGCATTCCTCACCTGTCGCGCCACACGGATGGCCGCCGAGGAAAGCTGCCGCAAGCTGTGAATTTCTCCCTCCCGCAGAACAGCGGTGCCACACAGGCCGATCCGATGCCCCCCTTCCACCGTCAAGTATCCTCGTCTGAGTTGGTCCAGTACGGCATGAACCGAGGCCCTGCTGGCAATCTCCACCAGCTGCTCCAGCTCACCCGCTCGCACCGGTTCCCCGCCTAGCGGCCTCTCTCCCTCTGGAAATACCGCCGACATGGGCTGTCCCACCCGGAGCCGCAGTTCCTCCGCTCGGCATTGATCTTGGAGCGGGAGGGAGAATGCCTCCTGCCGCAGCCTGGGCGGCAGAACGCCCACGACCTGCCGATATGCCTGTTCTCGTATCATTTGTTCCATTCTTTTCCACCGACCTTTGCCTTATCCTATGAGGACAGGCCCTGGGATATGACCAGTAAAATATTTTCCTCTCTCATCCTAGGGACTCTCAAGCTGCATACCAGTGGGAAACTGAATTTTTCTCCTTGACATTTTTATTTTTATATGATATATTTCGCACATATGATAAAAATATATCACATAACAATACATCACTGATGTACAGGAGGAGTATATGAAACATCCATTCAACTATCTCTCATTGGCCGCCCTTCCCGCGCTAGCCAGCCTGCTCTATTTCCCCACCGGAGAGCGCGACTATCTCTGTTTTCTCGGTTTTTTGGTTTTTCTTCGATACCTGTGGGTCAACCCTGACGAGTTGTTCTTACTCTCTGTCCGTAAAGCGGCCACTGGCGCCTTCCTGCTCCAGTTCGCACTGATCTGGCCCTGCCTGTTTCTATTCCATTTCCTGGCTCCCCAGGCAAATCCCATGCCCCAGGCCCTCGGGATCAGTTGGGCCGCCGGTGTCATCTTCTTCTGTCTGTACCACAGCTGGTTGGAGTGGAGAGAGGCGGGAGGATTGGAATGAGCCTGAAAACACGCATCCGGGAATTGCGGGCCCGTGACAGACTTAGTCAGGAAGATCTGGCCCGGAAGGTGGGAGTACGCCGGGAGACCATAGGCAATCTGGAAAACGGCAGGTATAACCCCTCCCTAAAGTTGGCCATGGACATCGCCAAGGTATTTGATACTACCGTGGAAGATATTTTTTTCTTCTTTGACGAATCAGCATCCTAGGACTGATGCTGAAAAAAATTCTCTCTCCTTTTTCTATGAAACAGTGAGGGTATCAGGATGCTTCCTTTCCGGCATAGTCCCATAGCAGTGTAAAGGAAGAGAAGTTCTCTAACAAAAATACCTCTGTCCCACACTGAAATCTGGACAGAGGTATTTTTCGTATAAAGTTTTTTGTAAAGATTCTAAATACTTCTTTCGCCGCACGGACAGCCGTGCGTCAGTTACAAAATTCCTTCGCCACCTCGACAATATGCTCCGCGGACAGGCCAGCCTCCTTCAGCAGAGCAGCGGCGGGGCCAGAGTGTCCAAATTCGTCATTTACACCTATGCGCTTTACTGGAGTAGGATGCTTTTCACTGAGCAGCGCGCATACGGCCTCACCCAATCCGCCAATCACACTGTGTTCTTCACAGGTGATTATTTTGCCGCAGTCCCTGGCCGCGGCCAGAATGATTTCTTCATCCAGTGGTTTGATAGTACAGAGATTGATCACACGGGCACTGATCCCTGATTCTTTCAAGATTCTTCCCGCCTCAGCCGCTTCATTGACCATCAAACCGGTCGAGAGGATCGCTACATCAGTTCCGTCCTGAATCATCTCGCCCTTGCCAATCTGGAATGTAAACGTATCCTCATCATGGAATACAGGCACAGCCAGTCTGCCAAAGCGCAGGTAAACCGGCCCTTGATGCTCATAAGCAGCCTTAACAGCGGCCCTTGCCTCCACATCGTCAGAAGGGCAGAGGACAACCATTCCAGGGATGGAGCGCATCAGCGCGAAATCCTCACAGCACTGATGCGACGCCCCGTCCTCTCCTACCGAAATTCCCCCGTGGGTAGCGCCGATCTTCACATTTAAATGGGGATAGCCGATTGAGTTCCGGATCTGCTCAAAAGCCCTTCCAGCGGCGAACATGGCAAAAGTGGAGGCAAAGGGCACCAGTCCCATAGCCGCAGCCCCTGCCGCGGCCGCCATCATATTTCCCTCTGCGATCCCACAATCGAAATGACGGTCAGGATATTCTTTTTGAAAGACATTTGTTTTGGTCGCCCCTGCCAAATCGGCGTCAAACACAATCAGGTCCTTATGTTGGGCAGCTAATTCTTTCAAAGCACGTCCATAACTGTCGCGGGTCGCGATTTTTTTGATATCCGCCATTTTACATCGCCTCCACTTCCGCCAGATGGGCTGACAATTCCCTCATGGCAATCTCATATTCCTCATCATTCGGGGCTTTTCCGTGCCAGCCGACCTGATTCTCCATATAACTGACACCTTTCCCTTTGACCGTTTTCATCACAATGGCAAAAGGTCTGCCTTTGGTCACTCTGGCCATATAAAAAGCCGCTTCAATCTGCTCAAAGTCATGTCCATCTATTTCCATGGTCTCTATGCCAAAGGCGCGCAGTTTATCAACAATCGGATAGGGGTTCATCACATCCGCGACATTTCCGTCAATCTGCAATCCGTTGTTATCGATAATGACACAGAGGTTGTCCAGCTTATAGTGATGAGCAAACATCATAGCCTCCCAGACTTCCCCTTCTTGGATCTCGCCGTCGCCCAGCAGAGCATATACCCGGCAGCTCTTGCCCTGATATTTCGCTGCCAGAGCCATCCCCGCAGCTGCGGATATTCCCTGCCCCAGAGAGCCAGTAGACATATCTACACCTGGAGTTTCATTCATATTTGGATGGCCTTGAAGATAGCTGCCAATGTGCCGGAGCGTCAAAAGATCCTCCACTGGGAAAAAGCCTCTGTTCGCCAAAGCCGCGTACAGCCCCGGTGCCGTATGTCCTTTTGAGAGCACAAATCGGTCCCGATCCTCCCAGCCTGGCCTATTTGGATCTACCCTCAACTCTTTAAAATAGAGAAATGTGAACAGGTCCGCGGCGGACAAGCTGCCGCCGGGGTGACCCGCCTTCGCGCTGTGTGTCCCCTCAATCACGCCCATGCGCACTTTACAGGCCATCATCTCTAACTGCTTTTTTTCCTGGGCTGTCATAGTTACTCCTTCTTTCTCCTGTCAGTGTTGTTTCCATGTCTCTTTTTAGTTGCTCAATGAATCGCCAATCGAATCGGATATTTCATCCAATCCAACTGCCGTATGAAGCGAAATTCCGGTTCTCACCGCGCATTAAAAATCTCATCGATGATCTGCTATCTTGTGTATTTGTTCCCAATTTGCTTTCATGGATGCTCATAAGTATGTCCTACGCCCACGGGCTCCCCAAAAGCACCAGGAAGTATGTTTTATTATATTTGTTTTAAGGCAAAAATGCAAGACTGTCTTAGCCTCTAGCTGACTATTCCTTTTTCAAATGGTCATTCTGTTGGCACCAAAAGATATGTCTTCTTCAATCCCTTGACGCAGTGAGCAATGCCTGAAACACCCGCTTTATCATTCAGAGAAGCTCAACAGAAGAAATCAGGCGAAAGGATTGGGCGCAAATTTGTATAGATTTGCGCCCAATCCTCTCTTTACTATATTGATTGACCTATCTATTTATTTTCCATGCTGTCTGGCCGCATACAGGGTATTTTCCATCAGCATAGCCCTGGTCATCGGGCCTACCCCGCCCGGAACAGGTGTAATGTAAGACGCCTTGTCAACTATTGAGCCATAGTCCACATCGCCGCACAGCTTCCCCTGTTCATTGCGGTTCATGGCCACGTCGATGACAACGGCCCCCTCCTTCACCATATCCGCGGAGATCAGGCCGACCCGTCCGGCGGCAGCTACCAAAATATCTGCCTGGAGGCACATCTCTTTTAGATTCCTGGTCCGGGTGTGACAGATGGTGACAGTGGCATTCTTTTGGACCATCAGCATGGCCTGGGGCTTCCCTACGATATTGGACCGGCCCACAATGACACAGTGCTTCCCTGCCGGGTCGATCCCATACTCCTGCAGAAGTTCCATAACACCAGCTGGGGTGCAGGGCTTGAAGCCCTCCTCCCCGATCATCAGCTGTCCCACATTGAAGGGGTGAAAGCAGTCCACGTCCTTATCCGGCCGGACAGCCAGCAGCACCTCCTTCTCATTCAGGTGGCTGGGCAGAGGCAGCTGCACCAGTATCCCGTCAATATCCTCTCTGTCATTCAGGGCGGCCACCAGCTCCAACAGCTCTTTCTGGGTGGTCTCCCCCGGCAGGGCGTACTCCTCACTGTAAATTCCGCACTCTCCGCAGTCTTTTTTCTTTCCGTTCACATAGACCCGGGAGGCGGGGTCGTCCCCAACCAACACCACAGCCAGCCCAGGCTTTATGTCAAGCTGTTCCACCTGACGGCGGACCCGCTCCTTTACCTTGGCGGCCAGAGCCTTTCCGTCCATTACAATCGCTGCCATCGGTTAATCCTCTCCTCTGCCTTCCTCATTTTTCTCTTTCTGGGTGGTATCTTCGCTGTCCTCGTCTCCATCTTCGGTGGTGTCTGGGCCCTGACATTCCTGTTCCGCTGCTCCGGCCACCCGTTGAGCCGCCAGACGGTTTACATACAGCTTTTCCGGGCTGTGGCCCCTTTTCAGCAGCAGGAACAGCAGGACCGCTCCCGCCACCACAGCCGAGATAGCCGCCAGCGCCTGTGAGGTACGGATCGGCACCCCAAACAGCTCCAGGCCGAAGAAATAGAGGCTGTCGGTACGCAGGCCCTCGATCCAGGCCCGGCCAAGCCCGTACCAGAACACATAGAACAGGAAGCACTGTCCGTCGAACTTCCGCTTTCTGCCTACCAGATAGACCAAAATCAGCCCCACAAAGTTCCAGGCAGATTCATAAAAAAAGGTAGGATGTACCCCCAGCGTTCCGCTGAGGATGGCCTCGTAGCCGGCCTGGTCCACATAGCCCCACCGCAGCATATCCTCGGCAATGGATGGACCGCACATCCGCCAGGGCAGGGTGGTGACGCCGCCAAATGCCTCCACGTTCATGAAGTTGCCCCAGCGGCCTACCAGCTGGCCGATAAACAAGCCGTGCACCCCCAAATCGGCAAAAGCCAGGAAGCTGATCTTCCGCACATGGCAGAAGATTAGCAGTACGATAACCGAGGAAATGATGGCCCCATAGATGGCCAGCCCGCCATCGCCATAATTGAGTATCTTTCCCCAGTTCAGAGAGCCGTCCGCATTTTGGAAGATACTCAGGTTGAATATCACATAGTAGGCCCGAATGGCTACCAGGGCAGCCGGGACAGCGAAGATCATCATATCCAGGATCTGGTCCTCGTTAATCCCGAATCGCTTTCCCCACCGGGAGCACAGGATGACTGCCAGGATCAGGCCGGACACAATGATGATGCCGTACCAGTAGATCGGCCGGCCCAGTACCGTAAGCGCCACTCTGTTCAGGGTAAATTCCAGTCCCAGACCTGGAAAGGTCACCGTATTAATCAAGCCTGCCCCCCCTCTCTGGGACGGACCACAGACAGGGCCGCGCGCTCCTCCGTGACCCAGCGGCCGATCAGGTCCTCCGCCTCCTCCTTGGTGATGGAGCTGAACAAGTCCGCAAATTGGAGGAAGTTCACCCCGGCGAAGAAGGATCGAGCCTGACCCACACACAGGTTTTCGAAGGAATTGAGGCCCCGGACCTTGTTGCCGTAGACGCCCTTCTTCAACCGCTCCCAAAGCTTGCCGTCAATGCCCTCCCGGCCGATGCGACCGGCCTCCTCAGCCACCGCCATTCGGACCGCCTCCGGGTCCTTGGACTCCCCCCCGGCGCACAGGAAGGAACAGCCAGGATAAGACTCATACCCGTAGGAGAAATTCTGATTGATGAGCCCCTCCTGGTACAGCTTGGAATACAGCGGAGTGGAGTTGCCCAATAGGCCCTCCAGGGCCAGCTCGGCCACCAGCTCCTGACGCAGACCACTCTCGCCCCTCTGGGGGGCGTCGCCCTTGTAGCCCAGCTGGAAGATGGGGGTGGACACCTCCATCCGCTCCTCCACCAGGGACTTGGCCACACGGTCGGCCTCCTTCTCCCCATAGTCCTTGGCGGCGATTGAGCCCGCCTGCCTGGGCAGGATCTCCCGGGCCACCTGGCAGATATGCTCCGCCTCCACAGGGCCCGCCACGCACAGCACCATGTTGGCCGGATCGTAGAAGGCCTTGTGGCAGGCGTACAGGGTGTCGGCGGTGATGTGGGAGATGGACTCCACACTGCCCGCCACGCTCACCCGGATGGGGTGGTGCTGGTACAGGGCGGCCATCAGGTTCATAAAGACCTTCCAGTCCGGGTCGTCCTCGATCATGCCGATCTCCTGTCCGATGATGCCTTGTTCCTTGTCTACGCTCTCCTGAGTAAACCAGGGGACAGAAACAAAGGAGAGGAGGATGCGCAGGTTCTCCTCAAATTTCTCCGTGGACTCGAAGTAGTAGCCCGTGATGGCGGAGCTGGTAAAGGCGTTGGGGGAGGCCCCGTTGGCCGCCAGGTCCTGGAGGGCGTTGCCCTCCTTGGTATCGAACATCTTGTGCTCAAGGAAGTGGGCCACACCGGCCGGGCTCTGATGCCACTGGCCGTCCAGACAGAATTTCATGTCCATGCCGCCGTAGTTGGTGGCAAAGAAGGCATACCCCTTCTGAAATTCCGGCTTTGGGAATACGAACACATTGAGTCCGTTGGCCAGCTTTTCGTGGTACATCCGCTCCCCTACCCGGGAAAATTCCAGCTTTTCCATGGCTCAACCCTCCTTGCCCTTCAGGAAATATACAGTGTCCAGCTCCAGCTTCCGGGCCACGGCGGACACCTGCTCCCGTGTGACCTCCTCAAACTGGGCGGTCAGCTCCGGGATGGTGGTATCCAGGCCGGCGGCGGCCTGGCCCAGCCAGAACTCCTCCTGCCGGCCCTGGTCGTCCAACGTGGCCAAGTGGCCGCCGATCAGGGTGCGCCTGGCTCCCTCCAGCTCCCAGTCCTGGATCTCACCCCGGCGGATGGCCTCCAGTTGGGACAGGATCTCGTCCTTGGCCGTCTGGTATTTGTCAAACTCGATACCAGAGGATACCAGGACCAGCCCCTTCATCTTCTCCAGCATAGAGCTGGCGTAGTAGCACAGGGACAGCTTCTCCCGGACGTTCATAAAGAGCTTGGACAGAGTAGTCCCGCCAAAGACGGCATTGAACATGGTCAGGGCCGGGTAGTCCTCCTCCCAGCAGGTAACGCCTCCGGTGCGGAAGCCCAGGGCCAGCTTGCCCTGGCTCACGTCCATGGCCTCCTCCACCACCTGGGGCTGGGGTCCGGCCGTGATGCGTACCTCGCAATCCGGGTCCAGGCGCTCTCCGCTTATCGGAAGGGCAGCCAGAGCGGTACGCAGGGCCCCCTCCGCCCGCTCGGGCTGGGCGGAGCCGCAGTAGTACACCTCAATGGCCGCCCCCTTCAGCAGCTCCTGATAGCGCCGCCAAAGGGAGTCGGGGGTGACGGCCGCTACGCTCTCCTCATCCCCCAGCTTGTCCACCCCAAAGGCCTCCTCTCCGCACATAAGCTGAGTAAGGCGGTAAGTGGCATAGGCCCGCTTGTCATTGATCTGGCTCCGGATCCGGTCGGTCAGGTTGTTCTTCTCCTGGTCCGTATACTCGGAGCAGAAGCAGCCGTCCTGGGTGTAGGGAGAGAGCAGCATCTCCCCCAGAAGGGCGGCTGCAGACTCCAAAATCTTTTCTCCTTCCAGGGCGTAGGCGTCGTCCAGAAAGCTGGCCACAAAGCCCACACACTGGGTCTCTCCTTTTTTGCGGACCAGCGGCTCAATGGCGCCTCCGTACAGCTCGTCCAGAGCCGCGGACAGGGTCTCCATGTCCGGGTGGGCGGCCGTGCCACGGCGGAGGACATAGGGGATCAGGGCGTTAGCCGCCGCCGTGTCCCGGTCCAGGGGAGCCAGCAGAGTGATAGAAAGATAGGAGCTTTTGAATTTGTCGGTGTGGACCGTACGCAGCCACACACCGGGAAAGAGCTCCCGGCGAGTCGTTTCAGACATAAAACAGTTCCTTTCTCCGGATAGTAAAAAGGGACGAACCCTTTTTTCTCAGCTTGGATATCATACCACGATTTGGCAGGGAAAGTAAAGAGCTGTGAACAGGTTCGGAGCTCTCTCCATGGCTAATCGAGCCTGTTTTTCCCACGCTCCCTCCAGAGGGCCCCGCCCTGGAACCGCTGTTCCAAGCTCAGGGGATGACCACCCTCAGGTGATGCTCTCCCTCCAGTTCCTTCAGCGCCACCTCGTCCACAGGCTGTCCGTCCAGCAGGGCCGCATCAGCCTCTCCCCGCTCAACCCGGATCAGCAGCGTACCACGCTCCAGCCGCCACTCCGCCTGATAGCCCGGCCAGTCGGATGGCAGCCTGGGCTGTACCCGCAGACGTCCCTCCTTGACCTTTAGTCCAAGCAGCTCCTGGACCGCCACCTGCCAGTACCAGCCCGCCGCCCCGGTATACCAGCTCCAGCCTCCCTGTCCTTCTCGGCCGGTCGCGTAGGATACGTCGGCAGCCAAAACATAGGGCTCCGCCCGGTATCCCTCCGTCGCGTGGCAGGCAGGCAGCAGCGCCCGCAGCACCTCCCAGCCTTCCCCTGCCCTTCCCAGACGGAAGCAGGCCATGGCCAGCCAGACCGCGCCGTGGGTATACTGCCCGCCATTTTCCCGCACACCGGCCGGGTAGCCTTTGATATAGCCGGGGTCCTTTCGTCCTTTTCCGTCGAAAGGAGGATCAAAGAGACGGACCACCTGTCGCTCCCGGTCAAAGAGCCGGGTCAGCGCGGCGGACACCGCCCGGTCCGCCCTCTCCCGGTCCGCTCTCTGGGGCAGTACGGAGAAGGACTGGGCGATGGAGTCGATCTGACACTGATCGCTCTCCCGGCTGCCCAGGGGAGTCCCATCGTCATAGTAGCCCCGGCGGTACCAGTTCCCGTCCCAGGCCGCCTGGGCCGCCGCCAGGTACTTCTCTCCCTGGGCCAGCAGCTCCTGGGCCAACTCCTCCTCCCCGCTTCGCTGGCAGAGGGGGGCAAAATCCTGAAGCACCATAGTCAGGAACCAGGTAAGCCACACCGACTCACCCCTTCCGGCGGCCCCAACCCGGTTCATGCCGTCGTTCCAGTCCCCGCCGCCCATCCGTGCCAGTCCATGGGGCCCGGCTCCCCGGTCCAGGACGCACTGGATGGCGGACAGGGCGTGGCGGTAAAGGGTGTCTGTCCTGGCGCTGACCTGCGGGACCTCATACCGCTCCATCTCTTTGGGCTCCAGGGGCCTGGATGTCAGATAGGGGGCCTGCTCCTCCAGAACGTCCCAGTCCCCGGTGACAGAGCAGTAGCGGCACAGCACCCAGGGCAGCCACAGCAGGTCATCCGAGATACGGGTCCGTACACCGGCTCCCGCCGGCGGGTGCCACCAGTGCTGGACATCCCCCTCCTCAAACTGGCGGGAGGCGGCCAGCAGAAGCTGCTCTCTGGCCCGCTGGGGCCAGGTGTACAGGAGCGCGGCCACATCCTGAAGCTGGTCCCGGAAGCCGAAGGCCCCGCCGTTCTGATACTGGGAGGTCCGCGCCATCAGCCGGCAGGCGGTCACCTGGTACAGGCACCAGCCGTTGAGATAGTGGTCCAGGGCCCGGTCCGGGGTGGACAGGGTGAGGGGGGACACCCGAGCCCTCCACCAGGCCAGGGTCTCGCCCCGCAAGTCCAGATACCGCCTGGTGGAGAACCGGGACTCCAGCCCCCTGTGCCCCGGCTCCGTCACCAGCGTCAGGGGCAGCCCCTGGGCGAGGGGGTGGGCCGCGGCCTCCCCCTCCCCCAGGCGGTAGAAGAGGGCCCCGCTGGTCCCGGACAGGGTGAAGGTCAGCACCCGCCTTGTCCCGGTGAGAGGTACGAAGGCCTCTGTCACCAGCCGGCCGGGCCCAAGCTGCTTTTCCCACCGGGCAAAGCCCGGTCCGTAGGTGACGGTACAGGGGCAGCCGTCGCCGTCGGCAAAGACGGACCACTCCTCCCCCTTCAAGTTTACCATAATTTTTTCCGGTCCACCGACCGCCAGAGGGTCGTTGCTCCACAAAGTCAGCTTTCCCTCCCTGGAGTTTCCCCCTGTCCAGAGCAGTCCGTTTCCGGTCTCATCGGTGAGCCATCCAAATTCAGGGTTACATAACACCTGGCTCCAGCCCACCGGAGGGAGCCCGCTCCCCGTCTGAAGGAGAACGGTCCCCTCCTCCCCCGCCCTCCATTCCGGCGGGGCCGGAGAGATGCGGACCGGGGCGGCGGGGGAGATCCTTTCCTCCCTCTCCTCTCCCGGTCCCATGGGGAGGATCACCCTGGCCCAGGCCAGGGCGGCGGGGGCCGCCCCGCTGTCCGCCAGATGGATGCCCCCCTTCGCCCCCAGGGAGGACTCGGCCCCCAGCGCCTTCAGCTCCTCGGTGAGGGCGGTGCGGAGGGGACGGCGGTAGTCGCCCCCCTCCTCCACCAGCAGGACCAGGTCAAAGGGATATCCTGAACGGGTCAGGAGCTGGTGCCACCGGCACCAGAGGACGGCCTGCTCCCGCCCCGCCCCCTCGGTCACCGGGCCCACCGCCAGGGGCAGGTCTCCCGAGATCCCGTAGGGCCACAGGGCGCTCTTTGGCGGCCGTTCCCCCGGCTCCTCCGCCGCGGACAGCCGGGACAGCAGCCGGAAGGCCTCGATCCCCTGCCGCTCTGTCAGGGACAGCTTTCTCGCCAGCGGAGCCAGAGAGGCGGCCTCACCCGCCTGCCCTCTCAAGATGCTCCCCGCTCCCCCGGCGGCCGCCTCCGGGGTATCTCCAGCCCCCAGCGCCAGAGTGAACACCCCCCGCTCCCCCGGCTCCAGCAATACCGGGAAGCGGACCATCAGGCAGGGGTCTGTGCCCACCCCCCGCTCCAGAGGGCCGGCCCTCCGGCCGGCCAGAGCCCTAAGGCCGCCCCTTCCAAGGGCATAGGCCCGGTCCAGGCAGGCCGTGACCCCCTCCCCCGCCCAGCGGACCGCCAGGGAGAGGACCTTCTCCTCCCCTCTGGGGCGGCGCTGAAAGAGGGCGCCCTGGGCATCCAGCCGCCCCTCCAGAAACAGGCGGGAGAAGGCGGGGTGGGACTGGAAATCAGCCAGGGGACACAGCACCGGCTCCAGATAGACCAGCAGCTCGCCCTCCAGCCGCCCCTCCCCGGTCCAGGACAGCTCCACCCGGCGCGATTCCCCGTTCTCCCGCCGGGGGACAGCCAGGGTGGTCCGGGCGGACAGCCCGCCCCGGGTAAAGGTCCAGGCGGCTCCGGCGCTGTGGAACTCCCAGCCATATTCTCCCTCCTGGTACAGAGGGGCCGGGGTCAGGCCGAAGAGCCCCTCCCTCCCCTGGAAAAACAGGGATACTCCGGCCGGGGCGTAGTACTCCCCGGGCCTGGCCAGGGTGATCTGGCAGTCCCCCATGCGGGAGGCGGTGAGGCCGTTGTCACAGGCCAGGACCGACCAGCTCCCGTTGGACACCAGATGGCACTCCGGCGCCAGCCGCCCGAACCGCCGCCCGGCCCGTGCCAGTGCGGGGCCCTGGACCGGCCTGGGCTTCTCCGGGATCTCCCGCTCCGTCTGGCGCATGATGGGGGCCCCCACCGGGACCCGCTCCTGGAGCAGCTCCCGGTAGGCGGCCATGTCACAGTCCTTCATGAACCGCCGCTGCATCACATTGTCGTTGAGGGCGTTGTCGATGGCGACCAGGCTCATCCCCAGGTGGTGGGACATATAGGAGCGGACCACCTCATGGTCCTGTCCCTCCGTCATCCGGGCGGGGGTATAGTCCACCGCCTCATACAGGCCATAGGGCCCCTCCAGCCCCAGGTCCCGGAGCCGCCGCAGATTGCGCAGGGCGCTTCGGGGGGCCAGCAGGAGGGCCAGGAAGGAGGAGTAGGGGGACACCACCAGCTCGGTATCCAGCCCCCGCTTCAGCCCCAGGGCCTGGACCCCGTGGGCCTTGTACTGGTAGCTCATACCGGGATCAAAGGCGTAGAAGGCGGATTCCGAGATGCCCCAAGGCGTATGGGTCTTGCTCCCCCGCCGCTTCTGGGCGTAGACGCAGAAGGACAGGGACTCATACATAAAGGAATTGGGCTCACAGGGCAGCAGCAGGTTGGGCATGAAGTATTCAAACATGGTCCCCGTCCAGGAGGCCATACCGCTGTAATCGTTGTCCCCCAGCATCATCCTGCCCAGCCGTCTCCAGTGCCGGGGGGACACCTCCCCCCGGGCCACGGAGATGAAGCTGGTCTGGCGGGCCTCGCTGGCCATCAGGTCATACCAGCCCGGCGTCAGGCGGTCCCGCTCCACCTCGTAGCCAATGGAGAACAGCCGCCTCTCCCGGTCATAGAGGGGGGCGCAGTCCATGGCGTCGGACAGGCGCTCCGCCCGGCGGGCCAGTACGTCCTCCCCCCACTGGTACAGCCCCTCCCGCAGGGCGATGAGGCAGCCCCGGAGGTTGCCGCTGTCCACAGTGGACACATACCGGGGCTGGAGGGGCCGGAGGGAGCCGGTGTCGTACCAGTTGTACAGGTGTCCACGCCACTTCTCCAGCTCCTCCACAGTGTCCAGGACGCGGGCGATGAGGCCAATCCCCCGCTCCCGTGGGATCAGCTCCAGGTCCGCCGCCGCCATGACAGACAGCAGGGCCATCCCGATGTTGGTGGGGGAGGTCCGCCGGGCCAGCCCCTGGCTGGGCTGCTCCTGCCAGTTGTCCGGGGGGAGGAAGTGGTCCTCCTGCCGGAGAAAGGCGTCAAAATATCCCCAGATGAGGGCCCCCTGGTGGAGGAGAAAGCTCCGGTCCGAGGGGGGCAGGCCCTTGCTCTTTTTGCCGGGCCTGCTGATGGCCCAGGCCAGGGCCGGAGCCAGCAGCCATACCAGCCCCACCAGCCGCCCGATGCGCAGCCGGGCCAGGAGGAGCACGACAGCCCCTATGGCCAGGGAAAACCAGCATTTTTTCCCATAGAACCACAGGCCGTCCCGCCCCTTCTCCGCCTGGGCGGCGGTGACCCAGGCCAACAGGCCCCGCCCGGTGACCTTCATACGCCACAGGGCCGTTGCGGCGGCGGTGGCGGCGGTATAGGCCTGATAAGGCAGGAGGACCAACTGGAGGGCGGTCTGCAAAATGGCCCCCGCCAGCCCGGCGATGACCGTGGAGTGGTAGCGGCGGTGCTTGCCGTTCCGCCGTCTGGCGGCCAGCTCCGCCCCGGACAGCAGCAGGTTGGAGGCGGCGGCCAGCGCCGCCACGCCCCCCGCCCAGGCGAAGGCCCGTCCTGAAAAGCAGATGCCCAGCGCCAGGGCCGCCAGGGTGCCCACTGGGGACAGGGAGCGGCGGAGGTTGTCAAAGATCTTCCACCGGGCCAGAAGGGACAGCGGGTTGTCCTCAGTCCCCCCCTGGCCGTCAGGGACCCGGTTTTTCAGCCAGGGCAGCAGCTGCCAGTCCCCCCGGACCCACCGGTGGAGCCGGGCGAAGTAGCCGTATACCTTATAGGGGCAGCCGTCGGTCAGCTCCACCTCCCCCAGCAGCCCCGCCCGGAGGTAGCTGCCCTCCAGCAGGTCGTGGGACAGGATGGCGTTGTCCGGGAAGCGGCCGTCCAGGCAGGTGAAGAAGGCCTCCACCTGAAAGATCCCCTTTCCCGTATAGGTACCCTGGTCAAAGAGATCGTGGTACACGTCGCTGGCTGTGGAGCCGTAGGGATCCACGCCCCCCAGGCCGCCATAGACCCGGGAGAAGAAGGACCGGTTGGCCGCCTCCAGCTCCACGGCCACCCGCGGCTGGAACAGGGCGTGTCCGGAGGTGACAATCCGACGCTGTCCGTCCACCACCGGCTGATTCAGGGGGTGGGCCATGGCCCCCACCATCTCCCGGGCGGTGCCTACGTTCAGGCTGGTGTCGCCGTCCAGGGTGATGACATATGCCACCTCACGCAGCCAGTCCTCCTCCCCCGCCTCTGTCCGCAGGCCAGTCGGCTTCCCTTTCAGCAGGCGGACCAGCTCGGTGAGGGCCCCCCGTTTTCTCTCCCAGCCCATATACTTCTCGTCCCGGGCGCTGAAGACCGGACGGCGGAAGAAGAGATAGAAGCCCCCGCCGTATTTTTCGTTGAGCGCCTGAATGGCTCTGTGCGCGCTGGACACCCAGGCCGCCCCCTCCTTTCCCATGGGGGCGGCACCGTCCGGCAGATCGGCCAGGATACCGAAGCGCAGCTCCGGGCCGCTGTCCCGGTTGGCCAGCCGATACCGCTCCAGCAGGGCGGCCAGCTTGGGGCCGCTGTCCTCCCCGGTGAGCAGGGAGACGACCACGCAAAGGGCGCGGTCCTCCCTTGGGATGCCCCCCTCCAGCTCCATCCGGGGGACAGGCCGGGGTGGCACCAGCCGGACCAGCCCAAAGTCCAGGACGTTTTTCACGATATCGGACACGGGGAGCAGCAGGAGCAGGGAGAGCCACAGGCTCCCGGCGGCCGCCCACAGGCCCGCCGCCAGGGCCAGGGACAGCCCAATCACCGCCCCCCCATAGCCCAGCCCGGAGGGAAGGCGTTTCTCCCGCCCCAGAGGCTGCCGGTACAGGTACCAGCCGATATGCCTCCCGGCCCCAGTCCCCCGCTGGGCCAGCTCCAGGGCCTTACGGGCGGTCTGGCTCTCCTCCAGGCGGAATTTTTTAGCCAGGCGGCACACCTGCTGGCGGTAACGCCGCCTGGTGTCGTCATCCATGTGGGGATAGTGGCCCGAGGGGTCCTGGGTCAAGATCTCCTCCACCCGGCTGATCTCCTCCAGCAGAGGGCCCCAATTCTCCCCCTCCAGGGCGCGCAGGGCGGAAAAGAGATGCTCCAGCCTGCCGGGGTCAGTCCGCCCCTGCCGCAGGTCCTCCAGTTTCCCGGCCTCCTGGGCCAGCTCCTGGAGCAGTTCCGCCGCCAGCACCGGGACCAGCAGGGACAGCTCCCGCTCCGTCAGCGGCTGAACGGTCTGAAAGGCTTTCAAATACCGGGTCAGCCGCTCCCGCTCCAGGTGGGGGACCGCCCACGCGCCCCCCCTGACACAGTGCTGGAGCAGGGTCCCTCCCTGCCCGTCCCCCCGGAGCGGACCGGCCTTTTTCAGCGCCCGAAGGGCCTCCTCCCCCTCCCGCGCCGCCAGGTAGTGGTTGTCCAGCAGCCACTCCACACTGGGGGGCAGGACCGCCTTCCCCTGGCTCCACTCCCCCAGCTTCTCCTGGGCCCGGTTCAGGGCGGCCAGGTCCCTTTTCAGCCTTCGGGCTAGACGCCGGACCGGCACCTTCCCCCGTGGCTTCCGCTCCCGGGCGGCATTGACGGCGTATTTGGTCAGATGGGCGTCGTCCATGGGGACATTGGGGGTGTGGGACATGGCGATGTACCTCCTGGCAGTGTAAGTCGGTGGGGCGCGCGGCCGGACCAGTTCCGGGCCTTCCCTCCGTTATTTCTCCAGTTTCCCCCTCCTTCTGGGTGAATATACCAAAGCAGGGCCCTCTGCCCGCAAGGAATTTGACTTGACAACAGGAGAAAAATATGGTATGATTCCGTTTGTAAAGTTAATTTCCTTTACATTTTTTGTTTGAGGAGGTCAGTACCTATGAAAAGTCAGGCTTATCGCATGGCCATGCTCTATGATTTTTATGGCGATGTGCTCACTGACCGCCAGAAGGAATTTTATGACCTCTATTACAACGAGGACCTGTCCCTGGGCGAGATCGCTGAGAACTATGGCATCACCCGCCAGGGAGTCCGGGATGTTATCGTCCGGGCCGAGGCCATCCTCACCGAGTTGGAGGACAAGACCGGCCTGATCAAGCGGTTCCACACCATGCACAGCCAGTTGGAGCAGCTCCGCCAGGACGCCCAGCAGTTGGTGGAATTGGCCGCACAGCGGGACCAGGCCGACATGGAGCTGCTGGCCCTCCGGGTGCGGGATACCGCTGACCAGCTGTTAAAGGAGTAATCCATGGCATTTGAAGGACTTTCTGAAAAGCTGTCCGCCGCCTTTAAAAAGCTGAGGGGCAAGGGCCGCCTGTCCGAAGCCGATGTGAAGGAGGCCATGCGTGAGATCCGCCTGGCCCTTCTGGAGGCCGATGTCAGCTATAAGGTGGTCAAGCAGTTCGTGGCCCAGGTCACGGAGAAGGCTGTTGGGGCCGACGTGCTGGAGGCCCTGTCCCCGGCCCAGCAGATCATTAAGATCGTCAACCAGGAGCTTACCGAGCTGATGGGCGGGGCCAGCGCCAAGCTGACCATCGCCTCCAAGCCCCCTACGGTGGTCATGATGGTTGGCCTTCAGGGCGCCGGTAAGACTACCAACGGCGCCAAGCTGGCCGGTTTGATGAAGAGGCAGAACGGCAAGCGGCCCCTGCTGGCCGCCTGTGATATCTACCGCCCCGCCGCCATCAAGCAGCTGGAGGTAGTGGGCGAGCAGTTGGGCATCCCCGTCTTTCAGATGGGGCAGACAGATCCAGTGCATATCGCCAAGGCCGCGGTGGAGCACGCAATCAAACATGGCAATGACATGGTGTTCCTGGACACTGCCGGACGGCTCCATGTGGATGAAGCACTGATGGATGAACTGTGCAAGATCAAGGCCGCTGTTTCTCCCACTGAGATCCTGTTGGTAGTGGACGCCATGATCGGCCAGGACGCGGTCAACGCCGCCAAAGCCTTTGATGACGCCTTGGATATCGACGGTGTAGTGCTCACCAAGCTGGACGGCGACGCCCGGGGCGGTGCTGCCCTCTCCATCCGGGCAGTGACTGGAAAACCCATCAAGTTTGTGGGCATGGGGGAAAAGCTGGACCAAATCGAGGTCTTTCACCCCGACCGGATGGCCAGCCGCATCCTCGGCATGGGCGACGTTCTCTCCCTTATTGAGAAGGCGGAGCAAAACTTCGATCAGAAGAAGGCTCTAGAGCTTCAGGAGAAGTTACGGAAAAACAAGTTTACCCTGTCCGACTTCTATGATCAGATGGTCCAGCTAAAGGGCATGGGCTCCCTGTCTGATATCGCCGGTATGCTTCCCGGCGTCAAGGCCTCTGATTTGGAAGGGGCCGCGCTGGATGGGAAGGCTCTCCAGCGAATGGAGGCCATCATCACTTCCATGACCCCCTATGAGCGGGAAAATCCCAGTATTCTCAATTCCAGTCGAAAAAAACGCATCGCCGCCGGATCTGGCACTCAGGTGGTGGATATAAATCGACTACTCAAGCAGTTTGAGATGCTTCAGGCCATGACAAAGCAGTTTTCCGGCGGCAAGATGCCCAGAAGCCTGCGTAAGATGATGGGAAAAAAGGGCGGGATGATGCCTGGAATGGGACGGGGATTCCCTTTCTGAGACAGCCGCCAGTATAGGCCCCAGGGAGCGGAGCGCCAGATGCCCAAAGTGTATCTGAAGCAGAGCGGACTCCGCGCTGATGAGGTTGGTAAAGCGCCGCGCGCGCTTTCCATATAAATCTATCAATTCATTTGGAGGTGAATATAAATGGTTAAGATCAGACTGCGCCGCATGGGCGCCAAGAAGGCTCCCTTCTATCGTATCGTGGTGGCTGACTCCCGCTATCCTCGGGACGGCCGTTTCATCGAGGAGATCGGCATT
Organism: Flintibacter sp. HCN-6482; assembly: GCF_037892565.1. Classification (NCBI taxonomy): domain Bacteria; kingdom Bacillati; phylum Bacillota; class Clostridia; order Eubacteriales; genus Flintibacter; species Flintibacter sp. HCN-6482. The sequence continues at coordinate 885,164 of NZ_JBBKBK010000002.1, forward strand.
TACAACCCTGTCGCCAACCCCGCCGAGCTGAATGTGGATGTGGAGCGCGCTCAGGCCTGGATCAAGACCGGCGCTCAACCCACTGAGACCGTCCGTGATCTGCTGAAAAAAGCCGGTGCTCTGTAAGGCTGGAGGTTTTGCACACAATGAAAGAGCTTCTGACCTATGTCGCCCAAAACCTGGTGGAGCACCCGGAGCAGGTGTCCGTCACCGAGGCCGAGGGCGACGGCGAAACCGTCCTGGAGCTGCGGGTGGCTCCCGAGGATATGGGTAAGGTGATTGGCCGCCAGGGCCGCATCGCCAAGGAGATCCGTGTCCTGGTCCGCTCGCTGGCTCAACGGTCTGGAAAACGTGTTTCCGTAGAGATCGTCGACTAAAACAAAGGCGCAGGCTTTTCCTGCGCTTTTGTTTTCTTTCCATTTTCCTGGCGGCTTTCCGCCGCCTGTGATATAAAATTTTCTGCAACGGAGGCTATGCCATGCCGGCACAATATTTGGAAGTGGGCAAGATCACCAACGTCCACGGCGTCATGGGAGAGGTGCGGGTCCAGCCCTGGGCTGACTCTCCGGAATTTTTGTGCAAGTTCAAAACCCTCTATGTAGATCAGTCCCATTGGCCTATCCAGGTGGAGCGGGCCCGCGTCCATAAAAGCATGGTTATCATCAAGTTTCAGGGGATCTGTGACGTTCCTTCTGCCTTGGCCATGCGCAACGCCATCTTGTATATTGACCGTAAGGATGCCCATCTCCCTCAGGGAGCCTTTTTCCTGGCCGATATCTATGGGCTAGAGGCCCGTGACGCCCAGTCTGGACAAGTCCTAGGCAAGGTAGAGGACATTCTTACTTTGCCCGCCAACAATGTCTATGTCATCCGGGGCGGGGAGCGGGAGCTGATGATCCCCGCCGTCCCCCAGTTCATCGAGGAGACCAATGTGGAGGGCGGCTACCTGAAGATCCATATGATGGAGGGTCTGTAATGAAACGGGAATGGATGGGGGCTGCCCGGCTGGGTGTGGTCCTGTTTCTCCTTTATCTGGCTATCCACTACTGGGGAACCCTGTCCTCCCTGCTCCTCTTGGGGCTGGGGGCCGCCTTCCCCCTGGTTCTGGGCGCCGTTATCGCTTACGCGGTCAATATCCTCATGAGCCTATATGAGGGCTGGTACTTCCCCGATACCAAAAGTCCCTTTGTCATCAAAAGCCGCCGGCCGGTCTGCCTGCTTTTGGCTTTTGCCAGTCTGATCGCCATCGTTTTCCTCCTCATCCGCATGATTCTTCCTGAGCTGTTAGAGTGTACCCTGGTTCTCATCCAGGAGGTAGTCCCTATGCTGGAGAAGCTGAGTGAAAATCTGGACCTGTCCCAGTTCTTCTCCATCTCCAGCACCGCGCTGGCCGATGGCTCCATTAACTGGAAGGAGGTCATCGCCTCCATTACTCAGTGGCTGGTCAAGGGCGTAGGTGGTGTCATGGGCTCGGTACTGTCCCTGGTTTCCGCCACGGTTTCCACCGCCTTTACCGCCGTCGTGAGCATCATTTTCTCCATCTATCTACTCTTGGGCAAGGAGAAGCTGGGCCGCCAGATCTCCCTAGTTATGAAGACCTATCTGAAGCCGGCCTGGTACAGCCATCTGGTTTACTTTCTTGAAACTCTCCACTCCTGTTTCCGCCGCTTCGTGGTGGGCCAGTGTACAGAAGCCGTCATCCTGGGCCTGCTGTGTATGGGCGGCATGATGCTGTTGCGGTTCCCTTACGCCTCCATGGTGGGAGCTCTCATTGGCTTTACTGCCCTGATCCCTGTGGCCGGCGCTTACATCGGCGCCGGTGTGGGAGCCTTTATGATCTTTACTGTATCACCCTTCCAATCGCTGTTCTTCCTGATTTTTATCGCGATCCTGCAGCAGCTTGAGGGCAATTTAATCTACCCTAAGGTAGTGGGCTCCTCCATCGGCCTGCCCGGTATCTGGGTGCTGGCTGCTGTCACCATTGGCGGCGGCGTCCTCGGCATTGGCGGGATGCTGCTGGCTGTCCCCTTGGCCGCTGCCCTCTACCAGATGCTGCGGGTAGATGTGGCCCGGCGCAACGCCCCCCCCTCCCCACCCTCAGCGCAGGAATCAACAGAGGAATGACAAAACGCGGAGGACGTTATGCGTCCTCCGCGTTTTCTGTTACCGGCCAATACAAAACATCAGAACGCTCCTGATCCAGTCGGGCGCTCCGGTCTGCCCAATGGCCTGGAAAATGGCTTCCCGTGTGTCAGACAGCCCCATCGTCATCGCCGCACGGGCATCCTGTCCTATGGCCAGAAGGTCCGCGGTAGCCGCACTGCCTACCGCCACATCCCGGGCCATCGCCGCGCCACCGGCGGCGTATATCCCGACAGAGCTTCCTCCAATGGCCAGATAGCCGAAGGCACAGCCTCCTACCGCCACATACCCCAGAGCGATCCCGCCCATCGCGAGCAGGCCGAGGGCCATTCCGGCCAGGGCCAACAGCCCCATTCCAAAGGCCCCTACTGTGATTCCCCCCAGCGCAAAGACCCCGATGGATAGCGCACCCACCGAAACATTGCCGATGGCAACAACACCTCTGGCGACACAGAAGCCCCGCTGTGCCAGGTTAATATGGACCAGCGGCAGCCCAAAGACGGTACACTTGCTTTTATACTCATAGTGCCAGCTGTTATAATGGTAGTGGTTCTCCACCACCACTGGGCCGTTCTGGGCGGCGGCACATGATTCCATCTCATGACCAGTGATGAGCCAGTCCAGCGTCACGTTAAAATACCGGGCCAGGGCGGTCAGGTTATCCATATCAGGCCGGCTTGTGCCTGCCTCCCACTTCTGCACCGCCTGGCGGGTCACCCCCACCAGATTGGCTAGTTCCTCCTGAGAAAGCCCAGACCGCTTGCGCAGGTCATAAAGCCGATTTTGAAATTCCATACTGTCCCCCTCTTTTGTTTTGTTCCTGAGTCGGTGTTCAGCATAGCAAATTTCAGTGAACAGCGCAACCAAAAGCTGTATTCAATTTGACAACCGCCGGTTGCGGAAGCTATTTTGCGCTCATCTGCTCATAGCGGCGGCTGGGATTGGAAATACTGTTTCCGGGGGTGATCTCTGTGAAAAAGCAGGAATTTAGAAATTCTGTGGAGGACCTGCGTCTGAGTCCGGAGCTTCGTCTGTGTCCCAAGTTCGACCCGACCAGCATCGCCCACTTCCATGTGGCCACTCGAGAGGATATGGGTTTCCGCGTCCTGGACAACTGCGCCGAGGAGCACATCATGTAAACCCCTGCCGCCCGTGGGCAGCTGCTTCGCAGCCCTTCATAGGGCAGACGACAAACCCGCCAAAAAAGGAGGGGGAGGCATCCGCTAAAACGGATGCCTCCCCCTCCTTTTCCCAATTTCATGTATCACCATACTGGCGGGGCAAAAGATAGGCAGCCAAAATCGCCAAAAATTCAGAGGCTTTTGGTCTGTTCATCAGTGGATGGCGGGCCAGCTCTTCTAGGAATGGACGGCCGCGGTTCCACGCAATTTCTGCTATCATCCGGATGTTGCGCTCAACGCAGCTCCAGTTGGTCTGGTATTGCCCCGCCACCTCAGGGTATAGGCATTTGGTTACCAGCAGAAGCCGCTCCGGCTCCTGGATCGCGAGATGCACCGCGAAGGCTGTATGGAAAAAGCCTATGTAGTTCGCGGTAACTCCCAAGCGGAGCAACAGGTCATAAATATCAGTCATCTCCGCGGATGTGTCAAAAGTCATGTTTTTCATATTACAACAGCTTTAGTATCTCCCCAAAATGATATTGAAAAGCCTCTTGCTTGTCCGCTGGCAAAAAATGATACCACTCGACCTGGCGCAGAAGGCATCTCGCTTTTCCTGCCGCCTCTATAGACACCGTTCCGAATACCAGTTCATCCAGCGAAACTCCTAGTGCATTGGCGATGCGGATCAGGGTATCCAATGTCGTATTTCCGTCGGCCATCGCCGCCTGAATTGTCGACTTTGGAATGCTGAGTTCCCTGGCAAAATCTGAAAGACTTTTTCCCATTCCCTCCTTGTATGCTTTTAAGTTGTCTGATAGGTGATTGGTTCGTTCCACACAATTCCCCTCCTTTTTATTTCTCAATATAAGAATAAGGGAAAATATGCAGTTTGGGTGACCGGGATTTCGGTTTTTTTCGTCAATTTTCGGTCAGAGTGATCTACCGCCAGCGATACCTCTTTTTTTCTGTCTTATACGCCGTTTCTCCACCTTTATTCGTCTATAATCCCTTTGCCAGCTTGTCGATGTTTTGATGCAGCCGGAATAAACTCCCAATGCCGCTCCAAAAGTAGTCCTGAGATGCGGAAAAGAACTCAAAAAATTCATATCAAGAAGAAGATAAAATAACATAAAAAGCCCGCAATCCGCAAAAAGCAAAAGGATTGCGGGCAGGCAAAGAGCGACTAAAATCCATATTTTCATGCACGCAATAAAAGCGCAGCGAAGCTGCGATACCAAATCGTAATCCAGCGCAGCGGGTTCGATTTGGAAAGGAGGAGCAGCGGCGTGAGCGCGCTCTGACTTTTGCAAAAAAAGTCGGAGCAAGCGATACAAAGCTTGCTCCGACGTGGTGCCGGTGACCGGACTCGAACCGGTACGCTGTCGCCAGCGGTGGATTTTGAGTCCACTACGTCTACCAATTCCATCACACCGGCTGGTATCTGATGCAGGGAATATTATACATGAAAGTCAGAGGATTTGCAAGAGAAAATTTTGCTCCTTCCACGGCCCTGCTCTCCTCTCTTAAAAGGAAAGCGATTTATTCTACGATCAGGCTTCCAGGAAGAACCCGCTCACTCCAGAAGAGTATGCCAGTGCACCGCCGCTCTGGCCCGGAAGCATAGCTCCAACTGTTCCCGAGTCGTCTTTTCCCAGTCCAGCGGAGGCATGGAATCAAGAGGGAACCAACCGCTGGCCGTCGTCTCCAGATTCTCCTGAAATGCTCCGCCCAACAGAGTACACAGGACAAAGGCGATGGTCACCTTCCAGGGATACACCGTGGTGTGATGCCGCTCCCCATCCAGAAGGGCAATCAGCCGGTCTGCCCTCACCTCCAGTCCTGCCTCCTCCCGCACCTCTTTCACGGTATTCTCCGCTACGGAGATATCCATGTCCACCCAGCCTCCGGGCAGAGCCCACCCCTTCGGCTCCTGAACGAGGAGAATCCTCTCCCCCTGAAAAACAGCGGCCCGGGTGGCTAGCTTCGGGGTCTGATACCCAGTTTCACAACAGAACAGGTCCTTTACCTTTTCCAGCGGCATATCTCCTTGGAAGGCCAGTATCTCCGCGGCGATCTCCCGGATACGGGCATACCTCTCCCGGTCGAATTTGTCCTTGCCATAATACAACCCGGCCTGCGCCAAGCTCTGGAGCTCCACCGCCCAGTCCAGCCATAGCTTTTTTCTGTCCACGGTGCTTCTCCTCCTAAGTCATGCCCTTTTCAGTTCCATATACAGGATGGGATAAGGCCTCCCCTGATCGTCGGTGTCCGTCCGGCGGCAGACGGAAAAGCCCATGTGCTCATAAAATCCTTTGGCTCCCCTATTCTGCTCGTTGACGTTTACCTTGCTGGCACCGAAATTCTTGACGGCGTAGTCCATCATGGACCGACCCAAACCATTGCCCCGCACCGCGGGGTCCAGGAAAAGCATCTCGATCATCTCTCCCTCCACGCCCAGAAAGCCCACGGGACGGTCCTGCTCGTTAAAGGCCACCGCCAGCTTCCCAATCCCGCCAATGGCCTGGGGCACATACTCCTTGATGCGCTCCACGTCTCCGGGCATCAGGAAGTTGTGGGTAGCTCGGACAGAATCCTCCCACACTTGGGTGAGGACGCCGATCAGCTCCGGCATCCTGTTCTCAATGGTCTGGATCTTCATGGTCTTGTTCCTCCTGATGGAAATAATAATATACCGCTTGAGCGGTGTTCCTGGGCACCACCTCCCGGAGTTGCTCCAGAGAGGCTCCTCTGATCGCTTTGATGGTCTTAAAGTGTTTGAGGAGTTGGGTGCGGCGCGCCTCGCCCACACTGGGGATCTGATCCAGCACTGAGGTCTTCATGTGCCCCGACTGGAGCTGACGGTGGTATTCGATGGCGAAACGGTGGGTCTCCTCCTGGATCTGGCCGATCAGGGCGAACACCGCGGGGATAGACTGGATGCCGATTTCCCGCCCATCCGGATGGACCAGGGCACGGGTACGGTGCCGGTCGTCCTTTACCATACCGAAGGCGGGGATCTCCAGCCTCATTGACTCCAGCACCCGCTGGGCCACCTTTACATGCTCATGACCGCCGTCAATAAGCAGCAGGTCGGGACGGTCGGCAAACTTCTCATCCCCCTCTAGATAGCGGCGGAATCGCCGGGTAAGCACTTGCTCCATGGAGGCGTAGTCATCCGGCCCGGTCATGTCCTTCAGCTTGAAGCGCCTGTAATCCCGCTTGAGGGGTCTGCCGTCCGCATATACCACCATGGAGGCCACAATGTCGCTGGCTCCCTGATTGGAGATATCGTAGGACTCCATCCGCCGGGGCGGCTGTTCCAGCCCCAGCATCTTCCCCAGCGCCTCCAGCAGCTTGTTCTGCCGCTCCTCCCGTGTGGTGGCCCGTTCCACCTCCTCCTGGGCATTTTGGTTGGCCAAGCGGATCAGGTCCATCTTGGCCCCCCGCTGGGGGGTGACAAGTTCCACTTTCCGCTCCACCTGCTCGGACAGCAGGCGGGTCAATGGTACCTGGTCCACCAGTTCACAAGGGAGCAGTATCTGCCGGGGCAGACGGTTACGGCCCACATAGTATTCCCGGACCAGAGAGGATAGGACGCTCTCCTCATCCTCTTCCATCGGGGTTTCCAGCAGATCAAAGTCTTTGGCGGCCAGCTCCCCCTCCATGTAGTGGAGGACCACGAAACAGCTCTTGGCCTCCCCTCGGAAAAAACCGGCCACATCAGTATCCGCCAAGGAGCCGGCCACTACCTTCTGCCGTTTTCCAAGCAGCTCGATGGCTCTCAGTCGGTCCCGCAGCTGGGCTGCCTGTTCAAAGCGCAGTTCTTCTGCCGCCCGCTCCATCTCTGTGGCCAGATCTGCCTGTACTTCCTTGAACCGCCCCTCCAGCAGGGACACGGCCTGGGACACCGCCTGGTCATGCTGGGCCTTCAGCTCATCCCCCCGGCAGTAGCCGTCACACTTGCCCATATGAAAGTTGAGGCAGGGCCGCTCCTTGCCGATATCCCTGGGAAACTTCTTCCGGCAGGAGGGCAGGCGCAGGGCGGTACGCAGGGCGTCGATAATCGCTTGGGTGCTGTGGCGGCTGGCGTAGGGCCCAAAGTACCTCGCTCCATCCTCCGCCGGTCGGGCCGCCAGGGAAAAGCGGGGATACGCCTCATTAGACAGGCGGATATAGGGATAGCCTTTATCGTCCTTCAGCAGAATATTGTACCTGGGCTGGTGCCGCTTGATGAGAGAGCACTCCAGGACCAGTGCCTCAAACTCGCTGTCAGCCACAATGACGTCAAAGTGGTCGATCTGGGATACCATGGCCCTAGTCTTTTCCGTATGGGAGGCCAGATTCGCAAAGTACTGGCTCACCCGGTTTTTCAGCGCCTTCGCCTTACCTACATAGATGACAGTATTCTTTGCGTCCTGCATGATATACACGCCGGGCTTCAGCGGCAGGCTATGGGCTTTTTCTTTCAGTTCCTCAAAGGTCATGGCGCGCTCCCTCCTTTTGGGGAAATATCAAAAAAGGCACCGCCAAGCGGTGCCTTTTCATGGGAAATGCCTTACTCAGAAAAATCGGAGGAGATCATCTTGTAGAGTGCTTCGACCGCTTCCTTCTCATCGGGCCCGTCCGCGATCAGTTTAATTGGAGTACCCTTGACGATGCCCAAGGACAAAACGCCCAGCAGGCTCTTGGCATTGACCTTGCGCTCCTCCTTCTCCACCCAGATAGAGCTCTTGAACTCGTTGGCCTTCTGGATAAAGAAAGTGGCGGGTCTGGCGTGCAGACCGACCTGATTGTTCACGACTGCTTCCTGACTATACATGGCTGTACCTCCGCACTGGTCGTTTTATATGGTCTAAGCATACCAGATTTATCCCGTTCTCGTCAATGACATTTTTCACAAATCTAACTCTTTCCTTACAGGAAAAATTCCTGTAACCAACGGGATTTTCTAGAAATCTTTTCCAAGAGGGATGATCCGTCAAATTCTTGGCGGAAAATTGGCCTGTTCTTCCCCCACAAACTCAAAACGCTGTCCGTCTCACCCGTTCTTACCCCATCCCGCTGGGCGAAGAGCCTTCCTTTGAGGGGTGCCCCGCTACTTCAGCTCAACCACTGTGACGCCGTCCTCGCCCTCGCCGTAGCGGCCCGGACGGAAGGACTTAACATACCGGCTACGCCTGCAATAGGTCCGCACCGCGTTCCGCACCGCCCCTGTTCCTTTGCCATGGATAATGGTCACCGTTTCCAGCTTGCCCATCATGGCGGTGTCCAGGAATCGCTCCAGCACAGCGATGGCCTCGTCGGTCATCATACCGCGCAAATCCACCTGGGAGGGGACGGCAGCGGTACGCAGGGTATGCTCCGCCCGGGCGACAATGCGCCGGGCCTCCTTCTGGGACTGGCTCTCCCCCTCCACTACCCGGACCTCGTCCTGCTTCGCGGAGATCTTTAAAATGCCGGCCTGAAGCTGAAGGGAGCCGTCTTTATTGACCGACAGGACCGTGGCCTTAGTCCCCATGGACACCAGCTCCACAGTGTCCCCAGCCACGGCAGGACGGGTTGGCGGCGGGGTTTCCACCTCCTGGGCCGGACCGCCAATGCCCCGCTCCGCCTCGTTGAGCAGGCGGCGGGCCTCCGCCCGGCTGTCATTGACCTGCTGCCAGTCCAGGTCCCTCCGCTTCTGGAGCTCCTTCAGCTCTGATATGGCCAGGTCGCTGGCGTCCCTGGCCTCCTGAATGATGGCACGGGCCTCGGCCTGGGCCTTCTCCACCACCTTGGCCCGCTCCGCCTCCAGCTTTTCCCGGTACTCCCGGGCCTTACTGGCCGACTGCTCCATCTCCAGCTTCAGCCGGCGGGCCTCTGTCCGTTCTCTCTCCATCTCCTGGCGCTGCTGGTCCAGACGGGTGAGCACATCCTCGAAACGGACGTTTTCCGCATCCAGGCGGGCGGCTGCCTTTTCGATGATATACTCGGGCAGGCCCAGCCGGCGTGAGATGGCAAAGGCGTTGGACTTTCCGGGAATACCCAGTACCAGGCGGTAGGTGGGGGCCAAGGTCTCCACATTAAATTCGCAGGAGGCATTCTCCACCCCCGGAGTAGTCATGGCGTATACCTTCAGCTCGGCATAGTGGGTCGTGGCCGCCACCTGGGCTCCCAGTCCCCTGGCGGACTCGATGATAGCAGCGGCCAGGGCAGCTCCCTCTACCGGGTCGGTCCCCGCTCCCAGCTCGTCAAAGAGAATCAGGCTCTCGTCATCCGCCTCCTCCAAGATGCCCACGATATTCACCATGTGGGAGGAGAAGGTGGACAGAGACTGGGCGATGGACTGCTCATCCCCAATATCGGCCAGCACACGGGAGACGACCCGTACGGTAGAATCATCTTTTGCCGGGATATGGAGGCCGCACTGGGCCATCAGGGTGATCAGGCCTAGGGTCTTCAGGGTAACCGTCTTTCCTCCGGTGTTTGGGCCGGTGATAACCAGGGTATCAAATCGCTCCCCCAATTCCAGGTCGTTGGCCACCGCCTTCTTCTGGTCCAGGAGGGGGTGCCTTGCTCCCCGCAGGCGCAAATACTTGTCAGACAGCCTGGGTTCAGTACACTCCAGCTTTAGGGACAGCTTGGCCCGGGCGAAGATGGCATCCAGCCACACCAACAGCTGGTAGTCCTCTAGGATGTCTTCCTTGTGGGTGGCGCACTGGGCGGATAATTCGGCCAGGATGCGCTCGATCTCTTTTTTCTCCTTGGCCAATAACTCTCGCAGCTCATTATTGGCCTTGACAACCCCCATGGGCTCGATGAAAAAGGTAGACCCGGAGGAAGACACATCGTGGACCAGGCCTGGGATAGCGTTTTTATGCTCCGACTTCACCGGCACCACATACCGGTCTGAACGTATGGTGATGATGGCCTCCTGAAGGTACTTGGACTGGTTGGAGGAGATCAGCTTCTGCAGGATGTCCCGGACCTTGGACTCCGTGGCCCGCATATGCCGGCGGATGGAGGCCAACTCCGGACTGGCGGAGTCCGCCAGTTCATCCTCCCCTACAATGGAGTTGGTAATAGTATCCTCCAAAAAGCGGTTTGGGGTCAAGGCGTGGAACAGGTGAGAGATGGGGGACTTCTCCTCCCCAGCTCCATACTCACCGGCGGTGCGGGCGGCCCGCAGGACGGCGGCTACCTCCAACAGCTCCCGTGTATTCAGGCTGCCCCCCATATCCGCCCGCTGGAGACTGGCCGCCACCGGACGGATCCCGGCAAACCCTGGGGTGCCCCGGAGGATCAGCAGCTTCACAGCGGCAGAGGTCTCCTCCTGGGCCCGGCGCACATCCTCTATATCGGTCATAGGACGCAGGGCGAGGGCTCGCTCCCGCCCCTCGTCGGTGACGGCGCAACCGGCCAGCATTTCCAGCACCCTGGGCAGCTCTAGGGTTTGGATGGATTTTTCAAACAGTTCGTTCATATCAAAACTCCTGACAACGGATGTATCTTTTTCTTTATTTTCTCATAAAGACGGACATTTGGCAAGGGAGAGAGGATTCTCTGTGGGAAAATGCCTTCCCTTCTTCTTATATTTTACCCAGATTTGACCTGTCAGCGGTGGAACTTTACAGACCTACCGCATATGATGGTATCAGAAAGGAACCAAAAAGCTCCGGGGAGCGGGCTGTGACCGGTGCGGCATGGACCTGTCCTCCCCGTTCTCATAAGGCTGACTATGGATCTTTTCTTCTTTTCATTTCTATCCTCCAACGGGTTTGGGCGCCAGCATAAGCTGACGCCCAAATCTTTTCTTTCAGCAGCCAGGCGCTTTCTTCCATCCCAGGCGGGTACCCACCTGATCTCAGCGGCGGGCAGGCAGAGGGGTGTCGTCCTTGAGCCGCCCTAGAGGGCGGTAAACTGTGCAATACATAGTGACAAAGCAGGCCAAACCGCCAACGAGCTGGGACACCGCCTCGGCGATAAATACACCGTTTGTCCCAATCCAGATGGGCAGGATGACCGTCAGCGGGGCATTGATGATGGCCTTACGCAGCAGAGAGAAGAATACAGCCTGCTTGGAGCGGCCCAGTGCCACAAAGACGGCCTGCCCCGCAGACTGGAGGGACATGGGGATAAAGAGGGCAAAATAGATGCGGAGGGCGGGGATACCGGCCTGAATTACCTCCGGCTCATCGTTAAATATCTGGATCATCAAGCCTGGGAAGGCCATGGCCAGTGCCCAAAAGGCGGCGGCATAGGCCACAGTCAGTCCGCAGCCAAAGCGGATGGACTGGCGGACTCTGCCATACTTACCCGCCCCGTAATTGTACCCCATCACTGGCTGGGAGCCGTTGGTCAGCCCGTGGACCGGCATGAAAAAGACCTCCCGGACCGAGTTGATAATGGTCATGATGCCCACATACAGATCGCCGCCGTAGAACTGGAGGGTGGCGTTGCACACCACCTGGACCAGGCTGTTGGTCATATTCATGCAGAAGCCGGACAGCCCCAGAGCGATGATGCGCCTGACCCGCTTTCCCTGTAACGGAAGACAGCGCCGGCGCAGCTTGAGAATAGATCGGCGGCCGGTCAGAAATTGGAGCACCCATACCGCGGATACACCCTGAGCGATCACGGTGGCCAGGGCCGCTCCCTTCACCCCCATATCCATCAGGAAAATAAAGATGGGGTCTAACACGATATTGATGACCGCGCCGATGACCACGGTAAACATCCCAGTCTTTCCAAACCCCTGGGCATTGATAAAGGGATTCATTCCCAGACCGATCATAACAAACAGGGTGCCGCAAAGGTAGATGGTCATATAGTCGTCAGCGTAGGGAAATGTATCGTCGCTGGCACCAAATAGATAGAGGATGGGCCGCTTCAGCACCAGGAAAAATGCCGTAGCTGCCGCACCAAGAAGCAGAAGAAGCGTAAAGGAATTTCCCATCACATTCTCCGCTTCTTCCTCATCTCCTTTTCCCCGATAGATGGAACACAGCGGACCGCCTCCGGTACCGCAGAGATTGGCCAGCCCCATGATGATAGACACGATGGGGATAGTAACTCCCAGCCCGGTGAGCGCCAGGTGGCTGCTGCCGGGCAGGCGGCCTAGATAGATGCGGTCTACTACGCTGTACAGTACATTCACCAGTTGAGCCGCCGTCATAGGCAGTGCCAGGGACAGGATATTGCGGGGGATGCTCCCCTGAGAAAAGTCGTTTTTTACCTGGGCCAAGTTTGCTTCCTCCTCTCTCTGCCCATGGTCTCTGAAACAAAATCCGCCGACAACGGCGCTGTCGGCGGTTCGGGACAGGTCTGATATCAGTGTCGAGTTTAACACAAGTTTCTTAAAAATGGAAGATGGATCCCTTACCCCACAGAACGTGCAGGCCATTTTCCCGGATTCATAGTGTCGGGAGTCCCCTTCTCCATAATTGTTTGGTACAACTCTATTTTGTGATCCATATACTGCAACCGCCTCTTGGCCTCCTCCAACTGGGCACGCACTTTTTCCCGCTGGGTCCTGATAATATCACAGCGCTTCGGAATGGTGGAGTCTCCCTCCAGGCATAGTTCCACATATTCTTTGATCGAATCTAGTGACATCCCGCTGTCCCTGAGATATTTTACTCCTGTCAGCCAATTCAAAGCCTCTCCGTCAAACAGCCGATTGTTGTTTTTATCCCGAAACACATGAGGAATCAGCCCCCTGTCTGTATAAAAACGGATCGTATGTTCAGAGAGATGTAACTGTTTGGCTGCCTCTTTCACCGTAAACAAAATTTCCCTCCTCCTTTTAAAAAGGCACTTGACTTCGAGTAACTCGAAGGCAGTAGTCTTAGTATAGCACAAAAATTCTCCGGTGAAAAGCGCTTCTATTCAAAAGGAGGACTCTCTTATGAATCATATTACTCTAAATAACGGATCGACCATGCCCTTGGAGGGCTTTGGCGTATTTCAGATTCCTGACCTTGCTCAATGTGAGCAGGCCGTATCCCAGGCTCTGGCCTGCGGATACCGGCTCATCGACACTGCCGCCGCCTATTGCAACGAGGAGGCCGTGGGCGCTGCCATCCGCAAGAGCAGCATCCCCAGACAGCAACTGTTTATCACTACCAAGCTATGGGTCCAGGATGCGGGGTATGAAAAGTCCAAGCAGGCGTTCCAACTCTCTCTCGATAGACTAGGCCTAGACTATTTGGACCTTTACCTGATCCATCAGCCCTTTGGAGATTACTACGGCTCCTGGAAGGCCATGGAAGAATTGTACCGGGAGGGCAGGATCCGCGCTATCGGCGTATGCAACTTCTATCCGGACCGGCTGACCGACCTGTGCGCCAACGCCAGTGTGATCCCGTCGGTTGACCAGGTGGAACTCCATCCCTTCTTCCAGCAGGCAGGCGCCCTTCAAGCTATGCGGGAGCTAGGAGTCCAGCCCCAGGCATGGGGTCCCCTGGCTGAAGGGACCCATGGGATATTCCAAAACGAGGTATTGTCTGCCATTGGAAAAAAATACGACAAAACTGTGGCCCAAGTGGTGCTGCGCTGGAACGTACAGCGTGGTGTGTCCATTATTCCTAAATCTGTCCACCGGAACCGTATGGAGGAAAATCTGGCTATCTGGGATTTTGCTCTTGGTGATGAGGACATGGCCGCTATTACTCAGATGGATCTGGGGCACAGCGAGATCATAGATCACTCTTCTCCAGAAACAGCGAAATGGCTCAACAGCTGGAAGATCCATGACTAATCTTTCTAAGCGCAGAAGGATCCCAGACATAAGGACACCTCATACAGAAACAACCATTTGGAATGCATTGAAAGGAGTCGTCTATTCTGATATCAGGACAGACGACTCCTTTTGAGCAAAAAATATCAATCATCCAGGCCGGGCAGACAGGTGATATAGACAGGTTTGTAGGGAATCGATGAACGGGAGCACTGTGGAGGGCAGATCACCTTCTCCGCGGTTTTGCTACAATAGGCTACGGCTGATCTGCCGGTCCAACACCGCCTGCCCCTCGTCGGCGCGCTGGGAACGGTCTACCGTCATATGACCCCAGCCGGACCGTTTCAAATAGTTTGTAATTCACAGGAGCCCCTTTTGCCTCAGTAGAAGTTTTCCTGAGCATACTTATATAGTTCCTCCCGGAAGTCAGGGTGAGCAATAGCGGCCATGGT
>NZ_JBBKBK010000003.1:0-408084 GCF_037892565.1 Flintibacter sp. HCN-6482
TTCACTCCCTCCTACCACTATATCTGGACCGCCTGTGTCTTTTTTCACAAAGGCATCCGACAGACACAGTAGGAGTGGGATACCCAACGTCAGAATGATATGCCCCCAGGGCAGGACCTCTCGGCTCCATCGCTCTGCCGCCGCTCCGTCGGAGAAGCCAGCCAGGGCGCCCACCGCGGCGACGGCCAACGCCCCCGCCGCCAGTCCCCGCTCCCTGAGTCTGGGAATGGCAGTCCTGGCCATAGCCCGGATAGAAAATAGAAGGAGGGCCGCCATGGTCAGGTCTGAAAAGGTCCATAGCGCGGACACTACGCTCTCCACCCGTTGAAACGCGCCTTCAACGCCTACGCTCTTGGCCAGGGCAAAGAAGGGGCTGTCCAGACCTGCGGCCAGCCGAGGTCCCAGGTTACCCAGGATAACGGCCTGAGCCAAAGTAAGCAGGGCCATCCCACCTAGCCCCCAAAACAGCCAATGCCAGTTCCGCTTTCCCTCCTGCCCCTCCAGAGAGCCTGTCAGGAAGGCGGCCCAGCCGCCCCAGCCCACCACCCCAAAGGCGGGCAGAGCGGAGCGGAGTATTCCTGGCAAGTCCCCACTCCACAGCGGCAGCAAGTGCCCCGCCTTCACCTGTCCTAGAGACAAAACTAGGACCGCGGCCGCCGTCCCCAGAAGGACCACCAGAAAAAGCTGCGCCGCCCGGGCAAAAGGAGCGAGCCGGCCAGTTCCCATCCAGAGGGCCATCAAAGCCAGGGCCGCCAAGAAAAAGATCAGCGATCCGTCCCGGTAACCCGAAGCCAGCAGGCGCTGGGCACAAGCGCGAAGGCGGATGGCCAGAAGGAGCTCCGCCCACACTATATATATAATGAGGAGCAAGTTTCCCCCTGCCCTGCCCAGCCGCTCGCAAAAGGCGAACGCCAGCCCCCGCCCCCCGGAAAGCCGTCCCAGCAGCCAGCCCGATACCAGCGCCAGAGGAGCGGCGGCCAGCGGAGCCAGCCAGGCGCCCTTCCCCGCGGCAGGCAGGGTCAGACCGGGCAGCAGCTCCGCCGCCGGGGCCAGCAGTCCGGCCCACACCATGGTCATGAGCTGGGTGCGTGAAATATGGTCGTTGTTCTTCACAAGCTTCCCTCTTTCCTCACTCCTGGATCGATACCCTGATCTGGAGGTCTGGTTCCAGCGCGGCAAAGATACTGGGCCAGTCCTCCTGGATGGCCTGCCATTTGCCGGGCGAGGTCAGGGCCACCTGGGCGCCCAGCCCCAGGCAGTCCGCCTGCCACTGGCGGAGCTTGTCCAGCGCCCCCCTAATTTGGTTTTCCACCTGGCTGGCCAGCCGTC
This sequence comes from Flintibacter sp. HCN-6482, assembly GCF_037892565.1. Classification (NCBI taxonomy): domain Bacteria; kingdom Bacillati; phylum Bacillota; class Clostridia; order Eubacteriales; genus Flintibacter; species Flintibacter sp. HCN-6482. The sequence goes on from NZ_JBBKBK010000003.1 coordinate 1,330, forward strand.
CGGTCAATTCTTTCCGCTCCTGGTCGGACAGGGGGTAGCGGTACTCCAACAGGTCCGCTTCGACGCGGCAGGTCAGCGTCAGCCCCATCAGCTTATTCCCTTCCCAGATAGGGGACATCTCTGTATGGGCCTGTGTCACGCGGAGCGCGGCCCGGTTTTCGGGCAGTTCGCCCTCCAGGAGATTGACTCCCGGCCTGCCGGCCAGCAGTTCTAGCCCCCGGGCCTCCCGCCCCTCCAGATATCCCGCCAGCAGCTCACCCTTCAAGATACCATAGCCGCCCTCCAGCAGGGAGGTGTCCCCCTCCCCCCCTTCCGCCGGGATAAGGGCTGGGACATAGGCCGCCCCCTGCTCCAGCAGGTCGGCATACACCTCCCCGGCAGTACGGGAGATGGTCGCCACCCCCATCTCGCTGTCGATCTGCAGGGTGGAAAGGCGGGCCTCCACCCCCTGATCTCCGCCAGATCGAACCGCTTCCTCCGCAGAGGCCTCCCGGACCAGCCACAGTTGAGCTCCAAGTCCCAGCTCCACATCCCGGGCAAAGTAGTCCAGCACAGATACTACCCCATGGCGGGCCAGCTCCTCCCCGAGCAAAAGCTGGTCTACATATCCGAAAAACACATAGCTGTCGCTCTGGCCCTGCATGGCCAGGCAGGCTCCACTGAGGGACTGGCTCTGGGCGGATAGGACTAGGGCAGACTGTCCCTCCGCCTGCAGCCCTCTGGCCCGTGGACCGGTGGAGGCGGTGACGGACAGTCCCGTTTCCAGCCAGTCTACTCCCATGGTACGCAACAGCGCCATGTCCCCCATTTCCCTGGCCCTGGGCAGCGGGGAGCACCCAGCTAAAAAAGCACAGGCAAGGGCCAAGGCACACAGCCGTCCTCTCATTTCTGATTCCTCCGGTTCTTGGTGTCATAGGCTCCATCCCGCCACTTCATTCGCGGCAGGGGCAGGCGGATCAAGGTAGGGTGGCCTCTCCTGGCCCCAGCCCCAGTGGTAAAGGGGGCCAGATAGGGGATGCCAAAGCTCTCCAGCCCGGCCAGGTGATAGATCAGGGCGGCCCAGCCCATGGCCAGGCCGAACAGCCCGCCCACACTGGCCAGGACGGCCAGCAGGAACCGCCACAGCCGCAGGGCGTTGCCAAAGTCCTGGGAGGGCTGGGCGTACCCCGCCACCCCGGCGATGGCAACGGCGATGAGGACCGCCGGGGACACGATATGGGCCTCTACCGCGGCGTTGCCCACCACCAGGCCGCCCAGAATGGATACAGCGGACCCGATAGGGCCCGGAAGACGGAGGCCAGCCTCCTGAATGACCTCAAAGGCCAGCAGCATAATTAACACTTCAAAGACAGTGGAAAATGGCACTTCCTGTTTAGCGGCCACAATGGACAGGGCCAGCTTCACCGGGATGGCCTCCGGATGAAAGGTGACCAAAGCGATATAGAGGCCGGGCACCACCAGGGTGACCAGGGCGCAAAACCAGCGGATCAGTCGGAGGGCGGAGGACACCATCCAGTGGTAGGCTTGGTCCTGTCCGGTCTTGAAAAACTGGTCGATAGTGCCAGGCACCAGCCACCCCAGAGGGATCCCGTCGGCCAGCAGGCCCACTCTTCCCTCCAGCAGGCCCTGGCAGAAGCGGTCCGGCCGCTGGGTATAGGCCATCAGAGGGAAGGGGCTTCTGTCTCCCTCCACCAGATACTCCTCCAGATTGCCGGTCGCTTCCACCCCGTCTATATCCAGGTCCGCCAGCCTTTCCTCCAGCTGGGACACAGTGTCCGGATCGGCGATGCCGTCCAAAAAGAGTACATCCACCACCGTCCTGGACTGCCGGCCTACGATCTGCTCCTTGATTTTCAGTTGGGGGGCCTTCAGATGGCGGCGTACCATAGCGGTGTTGGTACGCACCGACTCCACAAAGGACTCACGGCTTCCCTTCAGGGCAGGTTCATTGTCCGGCTCCCCCACCGACCGTTTTTCCTCTGTGGGGACAGGCAGAGTAAGCGCGTCTATCCGGCCGTCAAAAAACAAAGCGCAGCTTCCCAGGATAAGGTCATTGACCACATCGTCCAGTGTATCCCGCCGGACTGCGGCCAGATTATATAAGGCCCCATACTGAAGCATAGAAAACAATTCTCCCTCTGACACCTGGCTCAGTGCCGGATTCTGGGTCAGGGGACGCAGGATATAGTCGTTCAGTCTCTCATTTCGGGCCATTCCCAACAGATAACAGACAGTCACCATCCGCTCCCTGTCCCCGTGGAGGTACATCTGCCGCTTGCTGAAGTCGGCACAGCCGGCAAATGCCGCCTCCAGATTTTCCAGTGAGAGCGGTCCGGGAAACAGGGGTTCCTTGCGGGGATGGGGCCCGTCCACCTGATTTTTGTTTGACATGACAGCTCCCTCCTTCCGGCATAGTTTGCCAAGAAGAAGGGAGATTATGTAAAAATCAATTTTTCCCGCTGGAATGGAGGGACTTTTACCGTTTTGCTTTCTCTCTGACGGCAGACCGCTCCTCCCGCTCCCCTCGCTCTCCCTTCCGTCCCAGCGCCTTGGTGATCTCGCAGATGGGAATGGGGGCCGCCGCCAGCCCAAAGACAGCTAACCACTGGGCGCTGTCCATGGCAGTCACCGCAAATACGCCCTGGAGCGGAGGCACCAGCAGCACCGACAGTTGAAGCGCCATTCCCACCAGGAACGCCCGGTTCATAGCCGGGTTGGACAGCGCCCCCTGGGCAAAGAGGGAGCGGTCCTCGCTGCGGACATTGAAGGCGTGAAACAGCTGGCACAGGGTCAGCGTGGCAAAGGCCATGGTGTTGGCCACGGCCCCCTCCATGCCTGGAGCAGCCAGCCTGGTAAAGCCCAAAAAGTAAGCCGCCAGGGTGAGTCCGCCCACCATCAGGCCCTGCCAGGCCAGTCGGAAAGAAAATTTTTGATCAAAGAGGCCGGCCGCGGCGTCCCTTGGCTTCTCTTCCATAACCCCCTCCTCCACAGGCTCCACCCCCAGCGCCAGGGCGGGCAGGGAGTCTGTAACCAGGTTGAGCCAAAGCAGCTGCACAGGGACCAGAGGCATCTGTCCGAAGTCCAGCAGAGTGGCGGCAAAGATGGTGAAGATCTCCCCGATGTTGCAGGAGAGGAGGTAGTGAATGGCTTTTCGAATGTTGGAGTAGATGCCCCGCCCTTCCTCGATGGCGGAAACGATGGTGGAGAAGTTGTCGTCCGTGAGAATCATGTGGGCTGCCCCCTTGGCCACGTCGGTGCCCGCCACTCCCATGGCGCAGCCGATGTCCGCCGTCTTGAGGGCAGGGGCGTCATTGACGCCGTCTCCAGTCATGGCCACCACATGGCCCCGCTTCTGCCACGCCTTTACGATGCGCATTTTGTGCTCCGGAGTCACCCGGGCAAAGACGGCAAATTTTTCGATGTCCTCCTCCAACACCTCCTGGGGCATGAAGTCCAGCTCGCCGCCTGTCACGGTCCACTCTCCGGGGCGGATAATGTCCAGCTCCCGGGCCACGGCGGCGGCGGTTGCCCTGTGGTCTCCGGTGATCATCACGGGACGGACTCCGGCCAGGTGGCAGCGAGCCACGGCCGCCTTTACCTCCGGCCGGGGCGGGTCCATCAGGCCAAAGAGACCCAGGAAGGTCAAGCCGCTCTCCACCGCCCGCGGCTCCAGCCCAGGCGGCAGGATGTGCAGCTCCCGCCGGGCCACGGCGATGACACGCAGGGCTTTTTGGGCCATGGCCTCATTGGCCTCCAGCACCGCCCGCCTGTCTTGGGCGGACAGAGGCCCGCGGGGGCCAGCCACACATCGCTCCAGCAGGATGTCAGGGGCCCCCTTGACAAAAACAGTCCAGCTCCCGTCCTCCCTGGCATGAATGGTGGACATAAGCTTTCGTCCGGAGTCAAAGGGCAGATCCGCCGTCCGTGGCCAGTTCTGTTCCTCCTTTTCCTGGTCCACCCCTTCCCGGGCGGCCGCCACCACCAAGGCCCCCTCGGTGGGGTCACCGACAGCGGTAGGCGCCCCCGCCTTCCACTCCAGCCTGGCATCAGAGCACAGGCAGCCGGCCAGCAGAGCGTCCCGCCGATGGCCGCCAGCAGGTGTCCATAGCTCCTGGACCGTCATCCGGTTTTGGGTCAGTGTCCCTGTCTTATCCGAGCAGATGACGCTGGCACAGCCCAGCGTTTCTACGGCGGGCAGCTTTTTTACTATGGCCCCCCGGGCCGCCATACGCTGGACGCCCAGGGCCAGGACGATGGTGACGATGGCTGGCAGCCCCTCAGGAATGGCAGCTACCGCCAGGGATACGGCGGTAAGAAACATATCCAGCATATTTTTTCCCTGGATCAGTCCCACCCCGAACATGACAGCGCACACCGACAGGCACAGGAAGGACAGGGATTTGGAGATCTCCCCCATTTTTCGCTGGAGCGGCGTGTCGCCCTCCTTGTCCTCCAGAAGCAGGTTGGCGATCCGCCCCATCTGGGTGTCCATCCCCGTGGCCACCACCAGGGCGGTCCCTCGGCCGGCGGTGATCATGGTGCCAGAGAGCACCATGTTGGTCCGGTCCCCCAGAGCGGCCTCCTCAGGCAGCCGGTCGTGGGCTCCCTTTTCCACGGGGACCGATTCGCCGGTCATGGCCGACTCGTCCGCCTGGAGGCGGCTGCACTCCATAACTCTAGCGTCAGCGGGCACCATGTCCCCCGCCTCCAGCAGGATCACGTCCCCAGGCACCAGGGCGGCGGCGGATATCTTTTTTGCCCGCCCCTCCCGCAGGACATGGGCCTGTGGGGAGGACATCCGCCTCAGCTCCTCCAAGGCCTGCTGGGCGTGGTCCTCCTGGGTGATGGAGATGACTCCGTTGACCAGAACAATAATTAGAATGATAGCGCCGTCCAACCAGTCCTCCCCGCCGCTGGCCGCCAGGGACAGGGCGGCCGCCCCCAGCAGCACCAGGATCATAGGGTCCTTCAACTGGCCTAGCACCCGGGCCATCACAGAGGGCTTTCTGGGCGGCTCCAGTTGGTTGGGACCCAGCCGCTCCAGCCGCTGGGCGCTCTCCCGCTCCGTCAGGCCGGAGGGACGGCTGTCCAGCTCTTTCATTACCTGTTCCAAAGGCCGGCTGTGCCAGTCACTCATATGTACCACGCTCCTTCTCAGCTTCTCTTTCAGTATAGCCTTGGGCCTGTCCATTTTTTGGAGAATCCTGGGGGAAGAAAAAAAGAGAGGCTGGGGCATAAAAATCCCCCGAACCAGAGGTTCGGGGGTGTGGGTTCACTCCTCCTGCCGATTTTTGTCCATAAAGTCCAGGAAATCGGTATAGATAGCCGGGAGGGAAGATTCCCTCCGGTAGTAGAGATAGAGGGTCCGCATCACATTCTCGTCGTCGATCTCGTAGAAGTAGAGCTGGTCCGTGGGCTTCACATGGTCCAGCACCCGGGGGCGGACAAAGGTGAGGCCATGGCCGTTCTCCGCCACATGATAGGCGGTCAGCATCTGGTCCAGGTACATATTCACCTTGGGGGTAAAGCCCGCGTTGCGGCACAGCTTCAGCACCCGGCGGTAGGTGTCGCTCCCCTTCTTCAGCAGCAGAAAGCCCTCCTTGGCAAAGGCGGACAGAGGCGCCCGGTGGCTGTCCACCCCCATGCCGCTGCCTGATCGGACCTGTTCAAACGTGAGGCGCCACTCCGCCATCTCCTGGTTGATCTCCAGCCCCGCCGGGACTGCCAGGATCAGCTCCTCCTGCCCCCAAAGCTGGCCCTGAAACAGGTTGGTATCCAAGGGGTAAATATCCAGCATGAAGTCAATGACACCGGACTGTAGACACTTAGTCAGGTCGCTGGTATTGCCTTCCAGCAGGCTGACCACATAGCCGGGGTACCGGCGCTGAAATTCCATCGCCAGCTCAGACAGCACATAGGAGCAGAAATAGGCGGATGCTCCAATGGTGATGGCCCCCTCCCGCTGGTCGGCCAGCTGGGCGAGGCGGCTGCGGAGCTCGTCCTCTATGCCCATCACCTGCTCCACCGCCTCCACATAGCATTTGCCGGCGGGAGTCAGGCGGATGGGGTTGGTGCTGCGGTCAAAGAGGGGGGCTCCCACCCGCTCCTCCACCTTCTTCACCTTGCTGCTGAGGGCTGGCTGAGAAATAAACAGCCGCTGGGCCGCCCTGGAAAAGCTGCGCTCCTGGTAAACAGCATAGACATATTCCCTGTCTCGGAGCATAGGACGTCCCTCCTTATTTTAATCGTATTAGAATGATTTATTTTACCTCAACAGGGCCCCTTGGGGCAACCTTAAAATTTTTTAGATATATTCTTATATAATTTTCTGTAATTGATTTTCTGGCGGGATGCTACTAAAATAGAGCTATCAAAGGCGGACCGGCACTCTTCCTCCTCTGGAGGAGACGGCACTGACCACTATTCAGGAGGTATGTTGAATATGGATTACATCACTGAAAAATTCTCAAAGCTGGGCTGTGACAACGCTCCCGGCCAGGAGACCCTGCAGAAGCAGGAGGCCCTGCCCATGGAGGGCGATCCCATCCCCGGCACCCCCGTAGACTTCTCCCACGGCGACGTGGACGCACACAAGCCCATCCCCGGCAGCTTGGAGAAGTTTGTGGAGGGCTATGTGGTGGGAGGCGGCCACCAGGCCTACACCGAGTACCGCGGCAAGAGCGATATCCGCGCCTATCTGGCCCAGAAGCTCACCGAGTTTAGCGGCGCCCCTGTGGACGCGGCCAGCGAGCTGATTCTGACTCCCGGCACCCAGGGCGCACTGTTCCTGGCCATGGGCTCCCTCATCGGTCGCGGGGACAAGGTGGCCATCATCGAGCCCGACTATTTTGCCAACCGCAAGCTGGTGGAGTTCTTTGACGGCGAGCTGGTCCCTGTGCCCATCCACTGGAAGGATGTGGACCGTTACTCCGGTCTGGACCTGGAGGCGCTGGAAAAGGCCTTCCAGAGCGGCGTAAAGGTGTTCCTGTACTCCAACCCCAATAACCCCACTGGTGTCATCTACTCCCCTGAAGAGGTGGCCGCCATCGGCCGGCTGGCCAAGAAGTACAATGTGGCCGTCATCGCCGACGAGCTGTACTCCCGCCAGCTCTTCGATAAGGACCAGCCCTACACCCACCTGCGCGCCCTGGAGGAGAAGCCCGACACTCTGATCACCATCATTGGCCCCTCCAAGACCGAGTCCCTCAGCGGCTTCCGTCTGGGTGTGGCCTACGGCTCCGCCCACATCATCACCCGCATGGAAAAGCTCCAGGCTATCGTGTCCCTGCGGACTGCCGGCTACTGCCAGTCCGCCTATCTCAGCTGGTTCTCCGAGCCCGATGGGTGGATGGAGAAGCGGGTAGCCGACCACAAGGCCATCCGGGACGATCTGCTGAAGGTTGTCGCCAAGTACCCCGGCTGCTGGGCCCGTCCCACCGAGGGCGGCAGCTACATCTTCCTCCAGCTCCCCGCTCTGAAGGTCACCCTGGACCAGTTCGTTAAGCTGTGCCGGGCTCAGGCCGCCGTCACCGTCACCCCCGGCACCGAGTTTGGTCCCCAGTTCACGGACAGCGTCCGCCTGAACTTCTCCCAGGATCACCAGGCTGCCGTGGCCGCTGTGGAGCGCATCTGCCAGATGGCCCAGCGGTACCACGCCTAAACACAGCCGCTACTTAATATTACCAAAACATAAAGGAGTGTCTGTTATGAGTAATCCGATCCCGCAGGGCAAGTATAAGCCCGCCGTCCGGAAGGGCAACCTGATCTTTACCGCCGGCATGACCCCCCGCCTGAACGGCCAGCTGATTATGTCCGGCAAGGTGGAGAGCGGCGTCTCCGTAGAGGACTACCGCCAGGCCGCGGACCAGGCCACCGCCAACGCCTTGAACGCCGCCCTCAGCTGTGTACAGCCTGGGGAGAAGATCACCCAGATCCTGTCCCTCACTGTTTATATCAACGCCGCCCCCGACTTTACTTCCCACGCCAAGATCGGCGACCTGGTTTCCGACTATCTCTATGAGAAGCTGGGCGACGCCGGCATCGGCGCCCGGGCCGCCATCGGTATGGGCACCCTGCCCGGTAATGCCCCTGTGGAGGTCCAGTTCATCGCCTGGGCGGAGTAATCCGCTCCCTGAACAGCAAAAAACGGGAGGCTCTCAAAAGAGAGCCTCCCGTTTTTTGGATTTATCCCTGGCTTCCAGAGGCGCTGGAACTGTCTGTCGCGGGACTGGAGCCATCGGAGGGGGCGGAGGAGTCCGCGTCATCCTCCGCGGCCTCATAGATGGCCGCAATCTCCTGCTGAACCGCTGCCTGCAGGGCCGTAACCTGGGTCCGGAAGGCGATGGGATCGATCTGCTCAAAGGCCTCGGTGGGCACGACGCCGTACTCATCCAGCCACTGCTGACTCAGAATCTCCATTTTGTCCGCCACCATCTGCCCGCGGTAGTCAGCGGGGTCCAGAGGCAGCCGAAGAATGATGTGGTAGCCATAGGTGCTCTCCACCACGTCGCTGATCTCCCCGTCCTTCAGGGCCAAAGCAGTGTTCTCAAACTCTGGGACCATCTGGCCCTTAGTGGTTGTGTACCCATCAGGATTGGCGGCTAGGCCGCTGTCCTCGCTGTGCTCGTTCATCAGTTCGTCAAAGAGGGCGATGGGGTCCTCCGCAGCCCTTAGCTGGGCCAGCAGGTCATCTGCCAGCGCCTTCTTCTCCGCTACTGTGGCGTCGTCTAAGGGGGCATACCCGGTGGTCCCGTCCTCATTGGTGACAGTCTGCTCCATATCCTTGGTCAGCAGCAGAATGTGCTTGGCCCGATAGACGCCCAGCTCATCCTGGGCGTAGGAGAGTACCTCGGCGTCGGTGGGATAGCCCTCGCTCCCCTCGCCGTAGTAGAGCTCCTGGAGCTGTTCATCCAGGCTGACCCCCTCGTACATACTGCGGAACTGGTCCGGGGTCATCATGCTGGCCCAAAAGTAGTGCTCCATCGTTTCCTGGCCGCCCAGCTCCTGGACGGCGCTGTCTAGAAAGGCCGCCACCTGGTCCAGCATCTCCTGATCTGGGGACAGCCCTTTCTCCGCGCACAGTTCCGGAACCAGGCGGTAATAGGCGGCAATCTGAAGGGCAGCGTTCTTTAGCGTGTCCGCTAAGGTGCCGTCCTCTGTTTCGCTGTCCCATGGCAGGTCGGTCAAGCCAAACATGGCATACTGCTGCAACTGATACTCGATGTTGTAGTTCAGCCAGTAGAGCAGGCTTTCAGCGGTGATCTCATAGTCGCCCACCTTGGCCACTACGGTGTTTCCGGGGACGCCGGCGGTAGCCTGATAGGGGTCCGTGACCCCGGTCAGGTCCATGGGCTCAACTTCAGAGGGGGCGGAGGTGTCGGCGGAAGAGCCGCTGGTGCTGCTGTCCTCCGCGCCGTCCCCCTTGGAGCAGCCGCTCAACAGCATGGTCCCCAGTGCCAGCGCAAGGGCCAGGGACAGGATTCGTTTCATCATGATCATGGAGATAGGATTCCTTTCTCATCAGGACAAGTTTTGTCTCTCTTAGGCCAAAGGCCTGCGGACGCATATCATCATAACACAAAATGAAGCGGGGAGCAAGGGCAAGTGAGGGCCCGCTCCCCTGGGGCACGGGCCGGGCCACGGCGGGCGGTCACCCCTCCGCGGGCCCCTCACCTCCGGCGGCGTAGTCGGCCACCAGGGTACGGGCCGCCCGCAGAGCGTCCTCCCCCTGCTTCAGCCGCAGGGAGAGATACGGGAGCTCCCCGGCGGAGAAAAGGAGCCGGCCCTTGTACTTGCGATCTCCACACAGGAGGGATACCTGACGCAGATCGAATTGAGGGATGGTCAGCAGCAGGCAACCATTCCTCTGGTCGATGTCGGTGACGCCGGCCCGGGCGGCGTCCGCCCGGAGCAGCGCCACGGAGATCAGGTTGTTTACAGTCCTTGGAGGCTCGCCGTAGCGGTCGATAAGCTCATCCACCAGGTCGTCAGCGTCGCTCTCCTCCCGGATGGCGGCGATGCGGCGGTACAGGTCCATCCGCTGCTCCGGGGAGGGCACATACCGGTCGGGGATGGAGGCGGCCACCGACAGGTTGGCGGAGCACTCGGCACGTGTGGGGACCTCCTGTCCCTGCTCCAGCAGGACGGCCTCCTCCAGCAGCTTCAAGTACATATCATAGCCCACCGAGAGCATAAAGCCGCTCTGCTCCGGACCCAGCACATTGCCCGCCCCCCGGATCTCCAGATCCCGCATGGCGATCTTGAAGCCGGAGCCAAATTCGGCAAACTCCCGGATAGCCTCCAGCCGCTTGGAGGCCACCTCGGTGAGCACCTTGCCCCGACGGTAGGTCAGATAGGCGAAGGCCCGGCGGCTGGACCGGCCCACCCGGCCCCGAATCTGGTGGAGCTGGGCCAGGCCAAGCTGGTCGGCGTTTTCGATGATAAGGGTGTTGGCGTTGGGCAGGTCGATGCCCGTCTCGATGATGGTGGTACACACCAGCACGTTCAACTCCCCGTCGGTCATCCGGCTCATCACGTCGTCGATGGCCTCCTGGGTCATCCTGCCGTGGGCCACACCCACCGCCGCATCCTCCCCCAGCAGCGTCTGAACACGGGCGGCGCAGCGGTCGATGGTCTCCACCCGGTTGTGGAGGTAGTAGACCTGGCCGCCCCGCTCCAGCTCCCGGCGCATGGCGTCGGCCAACACCCCCCAATCGTGCTCCAGCACATAGGTCTGGACCGGCTGGCGGTCCGCCGGCGGTTCCTCCAGGGTAGACATATCCCGGATACCGGACAGGGCCATATTCAGTGTGCGTGGGATGGGGGTGGCGGACAGGGTAAGGACGTCCACCTGCTTGAACTGCTCCTTCAGTTTCTCCTTGTGCTGCACGCCGAAACGCTGCTCCTCGTCCACCACCAGCAGCCCCAGATCCTTGAACTTCACATCCTTATTGAACAGGCGGTGAGTGCCAATCAGGATATCGACCGAACCGTTCTCCACCTGACGCAGTGTCTCCTTCATCTGGGCGGGGGTACGGAACCGGGACACCACGTCAATGTTCACCGGATATTTGGCAAAGCGGCGCAGGGCTGTGAGATAGTGCTGACGGGCCAATACGGTGGTAGGCACCAGGATAGCGGCCTGCTTGCCGTCCAGCACGCACTTCATCATGGCCCGGAAGGCTACCTCCGTCTTTCCGTAGCCCACGTCGCCACAGAGGAGGCGGTCCATTGGGGAGGCCCGCTCCATATCTGTTTTGATCTCCTGGATGCAGCGCAACTGGTCCTCCGTCTCGGTGTATTCGAACTGCTCCTCGAACTCCCTCTGCCATGGGGAATCAGGAGAAAAGGCATATCCTGGCTGACGCTGTCTCTGGGCGTAGAGCTGAATAAGCCCCTTGGCCAGGTCCTGAACCGCTTTTTTGGCCCGGGTCTTGGCCTTCTCCCACTCGGTGCCCCCCAGTTTGTTCAGCTTCTTGGTCTCCGCCGCGTCCTCGCCGCCGCCAATGTACTTGGACACCATATCCAGTTGGGTGGCTGGGACATAGAGCACATCGGTGCCGGCATAGGCGATCTTCACATAGTCCTTCTCCACGCCGTCTACCTGCATTTTGACCATACCCACATAGCGGCCCACTCCATGGTGCTCATGAACCACCAGGTCGCCGGGGGACAGGTCGGCGTAGGACTTCAGCTTTTGCCGGTTGGTGGCGTCTTTCCGGGCCCGCGGCTTTTTGATGGCCCGCGGGTCGCCCTCTGTGATGACGGCCAGTTGGATGGATGGATACTCCATTCCCCCGGACAGGCCGCCCACGGTGATGACCGTCTGCCCAGGCCGGGGCAGCTCCTTCATCTGGAAATCCACAGCCGACTTTACCTTCTGCTCCCGGAGCAGTCCCTGTAGATCCAAGGCCCGCTGCTCCCCGGACACCAGCACCAAGGAGGAAAAGCCGCTGTTCTGGTAGTGAGCCAAGTCCTGGACCGCCGTCTCCAGACTGGCCCCAAAGGAGGGAAGCTGCTTGGCGGTGATGGACAGCAGCACCTTGGGCGGGTCAGGATAGGCGGAGGTGGTAAAGGAGTCCAGATAGACCACCGGCCAGTCCCGCAGCAGGGCGGTGAGCTGGGAGAAGGTCAGGGACAGCTCGCCGCAGGAGCCATCCAGCAGCCCCCGCTCCAGCAGGGACTTCACGTCCTCATCCAGCTGCCACTGCCAGGTCTTGGCCCGGTCAGCCACCCGGGCGCATTCGGAGAATACCACACAGGCATCTCCGGGGAGATAGTGGGCGGCGGAAGCCGCCTTGGGATAGATCAACGGCAGATAGCGGTCCATAGCCGGGAAGGAACGGCCCTGGGAAATGGCCTCCCAGTCCTGCTCCAAGGTGGCTGCCAGCTCCTTTAAGCCGTTCTGGGCGGCCTTAGCCGCCAGTTGGCGGAGCCGCTCCGACAACCCGGCCAGTCCCCCTGGGGCCAGCTGAGGCAGCGTCTCGGCGGCCGGGAGAAGGCGGACCTCCTCCAAATTTTCCGTCCGCCGCTGGGTGGACAGGTCAAAGGAACCCATGGCGTCCACCTCATCCCCGAAAAACTCCACCCGGGCTGGGGCGTCCATACCGGGGGCATACACATCCAGGATGCCGCCCCGGAGGGCGAACTGGCCCACACCCTCCACCTGGTCACACCGGATGTATCCCGCGGCCGACAGGGCTTCCGCCATCTGGGCCAGGTCCTGGCTCTGGCCGACTTTCAGTCGGAAGCAATACTGCTCCAGCGCCTGTGGCGGAAGGGTGCGCTGGAGCAAGCCCTCCACCGTGGCTACCAGGAAGGGAAGCCGCCCCGCGGCCAGCTTCTCCATCAGGGCCAGCCTCCGGTGCTCCCACTGGCGGGAGACGGTGGCGGCATTGTGGAAGGTAAAGGAGCGCGGGGTAAGAACCGGCACCTCCTGACCTACGAAGGCAGCCAGGTCCCGGGCCAGCCGTTCCCCCTCCCCTTCGTCGGCGCACACCACTACCACGGGCCGCCCGGTCATCGTCCCAATCCCCGCGGCCATGTGAGCCCGGTGGACCGCCGCCACACCGGACAGGGCGGCGGGAGAGCGGCCCCCCTCCAGGGCGGAGAGGAGCTGCTGGAATTCAGGGATGCGGTTCAGGGCGTCAATAAGCAGCTGCATCATAACAAAACCTCCGAAGCAACGCGGCAAAGCCCCCAATCCAACCGGACAGGGGGTGATCTCTTTGGTATGGATAAAAGTTTACTCCAGAATAGGCCCGTGTCAAGAGGAACAGGGCGGTAAGTGGGACCGCCCCGTTCAGAGGGTCATCCAAAAGGAAGAAAACCCAGGCGAACCGGAAGGACGTTGTCCCCCGCTTGCCTCAGCCCTTTCCTGATAGGCGGCACAGCATCCGCTCCGCCTCCGTACGGACTGCCAGCCGTCCCCCGCGGGCAACCACAAAGGACAGATGCTCCTGGGCCTTGTTCTCCAACCCCCGGCGCTGGTAATAGATCCCCAGCGCCATGTGGGCCGCTACCTGTTCCCGGGTACAGCCGGCCTGTTCCAGATCGGCCAGCAGCAGAGGCTCTAGCTCAGGCCGCGCCTCCTGGATCTGGGCCGCCCGGTCCCGCATGGTCCCGGCCCTGGCCAGGACAGCCCGCTTTTGGGGAGAGAGCCGGCGGACCAGCCGTTCCATGGCCAGCTCTCCTCGTTCCCGCTCCGGGTCCTCTGGAGGGAGCTGGGTGAGCCACACAGCTAGAAGGGGCGGGTTTTTCCACAGCCGGGGCTGCTCCGCGGCCATGTGAGCAGAGTCCTCCGCCTCCCTACGCCGGCCCAACAGAGCCAGGGCATAGCCCTCAAACACCCGGTAAAAAAGGGACTTGGGGTTCTGCTTCAGCACCATGCGGCACAGTTCCAGCAGGGGTTCCGGGTCACAATACTCGTCCATCGCCCGGAATGCCGGCCGCCGGGCCCAGCCGCACAGGAATCCGTTGATCCCCCAAAACCCCGCCGCTTCCCAGAGGACAAACAGGGCGTAGGCGGTCATTAGGCCCTCCCCCTCGTTCCGCGCGGCATACCAGACCAACAGGGCCAGGGAGGGAACAGTCCACAGCCAGAAGGCTAGCCGGGCATGGGTTAAAATCCATCGGTTCATCACAGAATACCTCCTGAAATCCTATGTATTGCCCGGTCAGAATAGCACGGCTCTGTTAAAAAAAGAGGTATATTCTCTTAATTCTCTCTTAATTTTTTCCGTCCCGCGGGGATTGGCGGAGGGTCCGAAGCAGCTGCGCCGCCTCTTTTCCCACATACATGGGCCCGCCCCGCTCCGCCGCAAAGGTCAGGTGCTCCCCGGCCTCCTCTATTCTCCCCACAGCCAGGCAGTACCGGCCCAGCAGCAAGTGGTCACCGACCTGAGAAAGGAGAGGCCCGCCGCAGGTGATGTACCGCCGAAGGCCCTCCTCCAGTCCATCCGCCTCCCCCCGCTTGAGGCGGGCGGTGCACCGGAGGCAAAACACCTCCCGCTGTCCATTGTCCCTACCCGCCTGGACCATCAGCTCCTCCATCTTTCCGGCCAGCTCCTCCGCCTCCTCGGTCCGGCCCCGGCGGTTGCACAGGATGGCCCTGAGTTGCAGCTTCTGCATCCTGTAATCCCCCTGCTCCTGGTCAGGGACCTGGTCCAGCAGGGCCTCGGCCTCCTCCTCCCGGCCCAGGTTGACCAGAGCGGTGGCCTCCAGCATCCGGAGTCCGGTGCGGGCAGGGGCAGGGATCTGACAGGCTTGGGCAGCCTCCAGGGCCGCCAGCAGGGGCCAAGGATCGCAGGTATCCGCCATCCTCCTGGTTTCCTCTTCCACCCGAAGCATGGCCCGACGCCATTGGCGCTCCGGGCTGGGCTCCCGGCCCTCCAGCTCCCTCAGCAGGTCGTCCGCCAGCAGCCCGACATAGGTTTCCCCGCCCTGGGCCAGCGCAAATTCCAGATGGTCCCGGGCCGCCTGGGTATTTCCCACAGTCAGGTGATACCGCCCCAGCAGCAGCCGGGCCTCTACCCGCTGGAACCGGTTGACGGCGCTGTCTGCCAAGGCGGACAAATCGTCCTCCAGCCCCTCCAGGGTACTACTGTGGATCTTCAAGGCGTAGCCCGTGACGCACAGCAGGCGCTGGACCTCCCGCCGGACGTCCCGCCGCAGGGGGCAGTCGTCATAGTTGGCCATGGCCTGAACCTGGGCCTGAAGGGCCTGGTCCCAGCGCTCCCACTGGATATGGATCAGGGCGGCCAGCCCCCAGTACAGGGCGCCGTTGCCGCTGTGCCTGTCCTCTAACTGGGCCTTCATCACAGATTCCGGTGTCACTACCTCCCCCGCCGCGATCAGGGCACCCACATAATAGGTGGTATAGAGATCTTGGACCAGCTGGCGCTCCCGCCGGGGGCCGCCGGCATATCGATTCTCGATGGCGCGCTTCAGCGGCATTGGGTCGCACCGCTCCCACAGGGGGCGGGCCATCCCCGCCAGCTTCTTCAGTGCCCGGCCGCAGGCGATCCCGGTCATCAGCTCTCCCATCTGGACATCCTCCTCAAAAAGTTCTGCCCTACCCGTTAAACCGATTCATTCCCTGCTCCAGGCCGTCCTTCAAAATACACTCCACCCCGTCGGCCGCCCGCTTCACCGCGGCGTCGATGGCCTTCTTGTCCTCGCCGGTGAACCTGCCCAGCACCCAGTCGGCCAAGTCGTAGTCCGGGTGGGGCTTCTCGCCCACGCCTACCCGCAGGCGGGGAAACTGATCTGTGCCCAGGTGCTGGATGATGCTTTTCAACCCGTTGTGTCCGCCGGCGGAGCCGCCCCTCCGGACGCGCAGTTTACCCACAGCTAACGCGGTATCGTCCAACACTACCAGCACATGGTCAGGCGGGACCTTGTAAAAATCCGCCGCCTGCCGCACCGCCTCGCCAGACAGGTTCATATAGGTGACCGGCTTCATCACCAGCACCTTTTCCCCGGAAATGGTGAAGATATTGGTCAGCGCCCTAAATTTCAGCTTCTGGATGGGGGCGTGCTGGCGCTCGCCGATCTCGTCGGCCACCATGAAGCCCACGTTGTGGCGGGTATTTTCGTACTTTTCTCCGGGATTTCCCAGGCAGACCAGCAGCCAGTTGACGCCGCCGGCATCTTTTTTCAAAAACATCGCGGTCCCTTCTTTGAAAGCAGGGGCGGGCAAAAGCCCGCCCCTGGAGGTTTGTTCTTACAGGAAAAGGGGAGAAACGGAGGTCTCCATGTAGATGTGGCTGATGGCCTCGGCAAACATGTGGGCCACAGAGATGTACTTGATCTTGGGGCACTGGATACCAGGCTTCGCGGGGATGGTATTCAGGAAGATCACCTCGTCCAGCACACTGTCCATGATGCGCTGGATGGCGGGGCCGGACAGCACGCCATGGGAGGCGCAGGCGGTAACATCCCTGGCGCCGCCAATCTCTACCAGCGCCTTAGCCGCGTGGCACAGAGAGCCGCCGGTATCCACCATGTCGTCCAGAAGGATGACGTGCTTATCCCGCACATCACCGATGATATTCATGACCTCGGAGGAGTTGGCCTTCTGGCGGCGCTTGTCCACGATGGCCAGGGGCATATTCAGCTTCTGGGCAAAGGCCCGGGCCCGGGCCACGGAGCCTACGTCGGGCGACACGATCATAGTGTCATCATGGCAGGAGGCGTACTTCTGGGTAAAGTGCTCCACAAAGATGGGGGAGCCCAACAGATTGTCCACTGGGATATCAAAGAAGCCCTGGATCTGGTTGGCGTGGAGGTCCATGGTCAGCACCCGGTCCGCTCCCGCCGTGGTGATCAGGTTGGCCACCAGCTTGGCGGAGATGGGGTCCCGAGGCTTGGTTTTGCGGTCCTGGCGGGCGTAGCCGAAATAGGGGATAACAGCGGTGATGCGGCCGGCGGAGGCCCGCTTCAGGGCATCGATCATGATGAGCAGTTCCATCAGGGAATCGTTGACGGTGCCGGGCTTTCCCTCATCGACAAAGGAGCAGGTGGACTGGACCACGAAAACGTCGGAGCCGCGGACAGTCTCATAGATGGAGGCAAAATTTTCTCCATCGGAGAAGGCTCCTACCTCGGAGCTCCCGAGGGGGATGCCCAGCTCCTTACAGATGTCCTTGGCCAGCTGGGGGTTGGAATTGCCGGTAAAGACCTTGATATCCTTCCCGTGTGCGATCATAATACAGCTTCCTCCTAATATTTTTGGGTCCGGCTGTCGCCGCCGGCCCCGTTCCTATGTTGTGTGAGGCGTCCCCTCACTTTTTGCGCTTTTTCTCCCGGTTGGCGGCGGCCCAGCCCTCTTTCACCTGCTGGCGGGTGCGGCCGATGACCATGGCGTCCTGGGGCACATCCTGGGTAACCGTGGTAGCAGCGGCGATAAAGGCCCCGTCCCCAATCTGTACTGGGGGGACAAAGTTGGTGTTGCAGCCCACGAACACGTTGCTCCCGATGATGGTGCGGTGCTTCTGAAAGCCGTCATAATTGCAGGTGACGGTGCCGCAGCCAAAGTTGCAGTCGTCCCCCACGTCGCTGTCCCCCACATAAGTCAGGTGGGCCATCTTGGTCCCTTTGCCCAGATTGCAGTTCTTCAGCTGGACAAAGGCGCCGATCTTGGACCCCTCGCCTACCACACAGTGGGGGCGGATGTGGGTATAGGGGCCAATTTGGCAGCCCTTCCGAATGACGCTCTCCTCACACTGGGAGGCGTTGATGGCGCATTCATCCTCCACTGTGCAGCTGGTGAGCATCACGTTGGGCCCAATCTGGCAGTTCCTGCCCACCACGGTGTCCCCGCGTAAAATGGTGCCGGGGAGGAGCAGGGTCCCCTCGCCCACCTGGACCGAGTCCTCCACATACACAGAGGAGGGGTCCATCATATCCACGCCCGCCTCCAGCAGAGCCTGGCGTTTGGCTTCCAAAGCGGCCTGACGATCACGCATATTGAATTCTCCTTTTGCTCTGGCTTAACAGGCCCTGAAATCAGGACTATAGACATTATAGCATATTATCAGGTCTTTTTTCCCGTGACAAGGAAAATTTTTTCAAAAAGGCCAGAAAGCACAATTTCACCGCAAAATCCCCCAACTTCGCAAAAAAACTCTCCTCCAGCAGGTGGAGGAGAGATAAAAATCAGGCACAGGCGGGCAGGAGGGGGCGCACTCCGAGCCGCTCCCGCAGACGGGCGGGATGGTAAACGCGGGACATTTCCAGTCCGGCGCAAAGGGTGTCCACCAGGTCCACCAGCCAAGCCTCTCGAGACCTGGGCAGAGCTCCACCCAGGGGCCACATATGGGACAGGATGATGTTCCGCTCCTTGTCGGACAGCCAGGTCAGCTCCCCGGCGTTTCGAGCGGCCGCCCGCGGATGGTCAAAGCACTGCCAGCCGGGATGGGCGGACTTATCCTTAGAGTCGTACAGATACAGGTCGTGGAGCAGTCCTCCCCGGGCAGCGGCCCGAGCATCCAGCCCCAGTACCTTGGCGGCGCGGTAGGACAAGTAGGCCACAAACAGGGAATGGTCCAGGGTGGAAATAGGGCCATGGTGCTTCCACCGGCCCATCATCCGCACCTGGTCAGACTCCAACAGCTCACGGGTAGTCTGGAGGAAATCCAAAATATGACGATTCATGGGAATCCATCCTTTCTCCTTCTGGAAAAGTCATTCTCTGGGCTCATTATACACAAAAGCTGGAAAAATACCAGACAAAAAATTTACCAAATCTATCGTATCTGGCCGCTGCCCCGGACGATAGTTTTGTAGGAACACAGCTCCGCCAGCCCCAGGGGGCCCCGGGCATGGAGCTTTTGGGTGGAAATGCCCATCTCACACCCCAGTCCAAATTCACCGCCGTCGGTAAAGCGGGTGGAGGCGTTCCAGTACACGGCGGCAGAGTCCACCCGCTGTTGAAAGGCGTGGGCAGCCCTCTCGTCGCCGGTGACAATGGCGTCAGAGTGGCCGGTGGAGTGGGCGGCGATGTGGTCCACCGCGTTTTCCAAGCTGTCCACTACCTTGACTGCCAGAATGTAGTCCAAAAACTCCGTGTCAAAGTCCCGCTCCCCGGCGGGAGTGCCCGGAATGACCGCCGCGGCGGAGCGGTCCAGGCGCAGTTCCACGGGGGGCAGGCCGGCGGCAGCCCGGTCCTCCGTCAGCCGCCGACGCAGCTTGGGCAGGAACTCCTCGGCGATGGCCCGGTGGACCAGGCACACCTCGGCGGCGTTGCACACACTGGGCCGAGAGCATTTGGCGTTCTCCACAATGTCCAAGGCCATCGTTTGATTGGCCCACTGGTCCACATAGATGTGGCAAATGCCGGTGCCTGTTTCCAGTACCGGGACGGCGGCGTTGTCCACACACGCCCGGATCAGCCCCGCCCCGCCACGGGGAATGAGCAGGTCTACCAGGCCCCTGGCCGCCATCAGCTCCCCCGCCGACTGGCGGGTGGTGTCCTCCACCAGCTGGAGTGCCTCGCTGGGCAGGCCGGCAGAGGACAGCCCATCCTTCAGGGCAGCCACAATGGCGGCGGCTGAGTGGTGGGCCTCCTTGCCACAGCGGAGCACGCAGGCAGACCCGGCCTTCAGGGCCAAAGCGGCGGCGTCGGAGGTCACGTTGGGCCGGGACTCGTAGATGATAGCGATGACCCCCATGGGAACAGAGACCCGTTGAATCACCAAGCCATTTGGCCGGTCCACTCGGTTCAGGACGACGCCCACCGGATCTGGGAGATCAGCCACCTCCCGGACACCCTGTGCCATTCCGGCGATCCGGTTCTCATTCAGGGCCAGCCGGTCCAGCATCACCTCAGAGATGGTCCCTCTGGCCGCCTCCATATCCAGGGCGTTCGCCGCCAGGATGGGGTCTGCGCGGGCGATGAGCGCATCCGCCATAGCCAGCAGGGCACGGTTTTTCCGGTCAGTATCTGCCAGAGCCATGGCGGCCTTGGATGCCTTGGCCTTTTGCAGCAGTTCTTGTGTCGTCATATCAAACACCTCTTTATCATGGTAGGTCAGCATAGAAAAGGACGGGCGCACACTCGATTTCAACCAGAGACGAGGGAGGCAGGGCCCTCGGTAAAAAAGGGCCATACCAAGCTAAACGCACACAGGACTAGGGCGGCGGCCATTGTGGTATCTACCGCCCTGCGGTGGCTGGTGAACAGGGACTGCAGGGAGGCCCCAGCAAAGAGCCATACCAGGTTGCAGACCGGCCCAGTGAAGGGGAGAAACAGCCCCACGCCCAGCAGGGCCCAGAAGGATCGGGTATAGGGCAGCACATAGGCGCTCAACGCGGTCAGACAGAAAATCATGATTTTCACATTTGTCAGGTTGATAAGCAGCCCGGTCCGGAAAGTGGGGGCGGCCGGGTCCTTGGCAGCCCCGGACTTCGGGCTGCGCGCTATGTGCCAGGCCAGCCACAGCATATACACCGCGCCCAGCCAGGACAGCATTCCCACGTATTGGCCCAGCGCCGCGCCCAGCCGCCAAGTGATGGCCACCGAGACCAGAGAGATGAGGAGGAACCCGGTAAACAGCCCGCGCCATTGGCGCAGGGCCGCACCGGGACCATACCGCAGGGCCGCCGACAGGGAGCACAGGTTGGCGGGGCCGGGGGTAATGCCGCCTGTAAAACAATATAAGAGGAAGGACGGGAGCATGGTTACAGGCATAGCGGCACATCTCTTCTTTCCGTCTGTGAGCTCAGTTCACTGGTACGTAATTGATTTGGACATCCTGATCGGTGGCCTCCAGCTTGAAGATGACGGGGCGCAGGCCGTCATTGCAGGAGCAGATGGCAACACCGGGGGTGCGGATCCAGTCCCCAAAGTAGAAGGGCTCCTGGCCCGCCCCGTGGGCCAGGGCAAATACATATTGATAGATCGCCTTCCATGCCTCATCACACAACCCGTCAGGTTTGGCGTAGTCGGCATAGAATACCTCTCCCTCCTGAAGCATGGGACAGGCAGACAGTCCTTCCACTCCGTATTCCCTGGCCAAGTCCTCCTGAAGTGTCTTGCGCAGAACGGTGATCTTTACTTTTTTCATCGCCCGGTCTCCCGTCCTTTTTGATGCGCGGCCTCCAGGGCAATCTTCCCCAGGAAGCGGGTACCTACGGCCCGGCCGTCTACGATGTCATAGAGGTTCTCTGGGCGCGCGCCGTTGGTGATAACCATATCGCAGCCCCGCTGGGTGACCATTTTGGCCGCCCGAAGCTTGGTCCCCATGCCGCCCACCGCCAGCTCGCTTCCCTTACCGTCAGCCAGGGACTCGATTTCCGGTGTGACCTCTTCCACTGTGGGGATAAGGCGGGCGGCGGGGTCCTTGCGGGGGTCGGCAGTATACAGCCCCTCGATGTCGGACAGAAGGACCAGCAGGTCGGCCTCCACCGAGCAGGCTACGATTGCGCCCAGCGTGTCGTTGTCCCCCACCTTGATCTCGGCGGTGGCAACGGTGTCGTTCTCATTAATGATAGGCAGAGCGCCCAGCTCCAGCAGTCGGGCCATCGTGTTCTCAAAGTTCTGCCGGCGGTCGTCGTGGTCAACGTCCTCTCCGGTCAACAGGATCTGGGCTACTGTGTGGTTGTACTGGGCAAACAGCTTATCATAGGTATACATCAGCTCACACTGGCCCACCGCGGCGGCGGCCTGCTTGGTGGGCATATCAGCCGGCCGGCCGGATAGATTCAGCTTGCCTACCCCCATGCCGATTGCGCCGGAGGACACCAAAATCACCTCATGTCCGGCGTTTTTCAGGTCGGACAGCACCTTGACCAGCTCCTCCACATGGCGGATGTTCAATCGCCCAGTGGCGTGGGCTAAGGTGGAGGTGCCTACTTTGACTACGATGCGCATTGGAATCACCTCATACTATTTCTTCTGGTCCGGCGAGAGGAGCTGGCCGGAGGGCGTAGATCCCTGCTGGGTCATCTTCATGGTCTTTTCATAGGCGGCAATTACAGCGTCGGTGGCGGCGGACCGGAAAGCCCGCTCCTCCAGCAGCCGTACCCCCTGAATGGTGGATCCGCCGGGGGAGCACACCGCATCCTTCATGGCGCCGGGATGGGTCTTTTCAGCCAGATATAGGGCCCCTGTGCCCACAAGGGTCTGAGCGGCGCAAATCATGGCCTTATCCCGGGCCAGTCCACAAGCCACACCGCCGTCGGCCAGCGCCTCCAAAAACATGGCGGCAAAGGCAATGCCACAGCCGGATACACAGTTGGCCACCGCCATCAGGGGCTCATCCATCTCATCCAGCAGACCGGAGGGGGCCATTAGAGATAAAAAGCCCGCCTTCTCCTCTTCCGTTACCCCTTGAACACAGAACTGGGCAATGCCCTGCCCGATGGAGGCGGGGGTGTTTGGCATAATGCGAATCAGAGGATAGGAGCCGCCCAGCAGGGAAGTAAGCGTTTCAAAGGTCAGTCCGGCCGCCATACTGACCACCACGAAACGGTCGGTCCGGGCGGCAAGGACGGGAACCAAATCCTTTAAAGCAGCGGCCATCATCTGGGGCTTCACCCCCAGGAAGATCGTATCACAGGACCTGGCAATCTCCTGATTATCAGACATCTGGGCCCGAGAGAGCTGGTTGCAGAGCGCCTCCGCCTTAGCGGGTGTTCGGTTGGACAGATAGAGACGGGCGCCAGGGGCGGCTCCCTTGTCCGCGGCCCGGGCCAGGGCGGAGCCCATATTGCCGGTGCCAATAAATCCGATCGCACGAAACATTCACTGGTCCTCCTTATATTCCGGGATTTGGGGTATTTCTGGTAAAAGACAAATTTTCCTTTTCTAATCATAACACGTTCCGTCAACAATTCAATAAAAATTTGCGCCAGGGTCCTCTAACTTTTTTACTTCCTTCTAATTTGTATTGTTTTAGCCCCGACCATATCTGCTTTTCGCCTATAAGACTGGTGAAATCTTGTTTTTGTCTACTACTCCTATATGTCCCGGCCGTAGGCCCGGCCTCTGTTTTTGAAACCGGGGGCGGGACCTTTGCCGGTCCCGCCCCCGGTTCTTTTTTCCTTTTTTCAAAATTTAAGAAGTTCTTAAATTTTTAATCGATTATCTTCATATATCGAGAGCAAAAGTTATCTTCCAGTTTATAAATTCTCATTTTCTTCAACTTTTTTTGCTACATCATATCACACAAAATCTTTCGTTAGTAACAAATCCGCCCTCCTTTTGGGAAGGCGGACTAGTTTAGAGAGCTCGAATTTTCCGCATAACACCCTCGTAGACACGGGGGTTTACTGTGTGGAGTGTGTCCATCAGATCATCCATAATGGCCCACGCCGCGCCTTGATCTTTGCCATAGACAGTGCGTAGAAAATCACTATCTCCGTAGTCCTCAACCACCGAGGAATACTCGGCATCTGCCGGGGTAGCAGAGTAGGCCGCCTCATAGGGCACTTGGCGCTCCTGACGGTCCATGCGGTCCCGAATGGTATACAGGTTGGCCAGCTTTGCGTAGGCCGGGTAGCTGGATTCTCCGTACTCCAGACGGGCAATCTCAATGTCTATCTCCTTGCGGTCAAGCATGGGGGACACCCCCTATCAGTCTCGGCCCAGCTCGCTCATAAAACGGCGGATTGCTTCACGCTCTCGGTCAGTGGTGGCATTTTCCATCATCTCACGAGCCTGTTCCATCATAGCCTCTTTAGCATCATGGCGGCTATACCCTCCATCTCTGCTATAGTCACCACGGTTGTTATAACCGTCTCGGCTATAGTGGCCTCGAACATAGTGCTTACCACGATTAGCATAACTGGAGCCACGATTATAGGAGCCGCGTCCCTCCCAGTCGCCCGCCTCAGAGTAGCCACCGTCCTCCTCCAGAGCGCAGATTTTATCGATGTTCTTGATGGTATCAGTCAGTTTGTGGACGGTCTCCAGATCACCGGCAGACATTTCGGGCTTGCGGGCAATCTCGTCCAGTTCGTCCTGGAGCTTATCCTTCAGGTCATATAGTGCTTTCATAGTATCCTCTCCTTTCAGGCTACACGCTCAACAATAAAGTTACTGTTGGCTACTAGAATAGGCTGTGTACTGGTGTTTTTTGCGGCAACAGTGACACAGCAGCCACGGGGGACATCTACCACAGCGGAGACATAGATATTAAAGAAATTCTCCACAGCGGCAGGGGTAACAGTAGCGGTAGATGCGGTCAATGCCTCGCCATTGATGGAGATTGCCGCAGTGATGGCCTCCACGGTCCCGCCGTCAGGGATGGCGATATTCGCGCCAAAGGACACCTTGAACTTTGCTCTGCACTGGTTAGTAAGCCCACGAAGCGTCACCAGTCCAGCCCCCTCCCGGTGTACGATGCAGGGCTTGCTCGTGTTGGCCTCCTCGGTAAATGGCACGTTCTGACCAGCGGCAACGGTTACGATTGCGCTATTTGTATACTCGGCCAAAAAAATCATTCCTTTCAAAAAGATTAGCGGCGAGGCTATTGCCCCGCCGCATAGTTCAAAATCGGCACGGGGCCGAACAGTCCGAATTTATCGGACAGTTGATGTATTGGGTTTTAGCAGCAGCCGCCGCAGGGATTACACCCACAACCGGCATAAGGGTTGGGCACCTGATAGGCCGGAACAGGCATGGGGTTGATGCGGCGGATCAGTTCAGCGGTCTGGGCCTCCTGATTGGCGGTGAAGAAAGCGTTCTGCGCCGCTTGGGAAGCCTGGAACTTCAGGCTCTGGTTTTCAGCCGTCAGAGTAGCGATCTTGTCCTGAGTCAAAAAGTCCAGGATCGCACGACTGTTGGAGTTCTGGTTATCGATGATGTCCCTGGTGCTGTTCTGGATGGTATTCCGGGTATCGCAAGCCTGGGTAGCCATGTCGTAGCGGACGCCCTGGATTGCCGTCTGGGTAGCTGCGCCCTGGGTGGACAGGTTATAATTCACGCCGTCCACTGCCCGCTGGGTCTGGCAGCAGCAGTTCTGGAGCTGATAGCCCAGATTGCAGATAGCATTATCCACACCATGGAAGCCGTTGGTTACGGCGGAGAGGATACCGCTCTGGCCGGTCTGGAGACCGTTCAGCGCAAAGCCCTCGTTGATGTCGGAGCGTGTAGCATAACCCTGGAAGCCAGGCCCGTTTGCTCCGCCAAAACCTCCGCCGAAGCCATTGCCCCAGCCGCCGCCAAAGGCTCCCCAAATGAGAAACAAAATAATCCAGGCGGACCAGTCTCCACCCCACATGGAACCATTGCCACCATAGCCACCAGCGGAATACGCAGGAGCTACTGGCATAGTCAGGGTTGCATCATTACTAAGAGACATACAACTTTCTCCTTTGTAAAAAATATTTATAAATGCGGCCGCATCTATATACTTTTTGATGGTTTTATGCTATAATTGTTGTGCGTGGATAGGGTCGCTCCCGACAAGCCGTTACCCTGACGGTTTCCACGCAATCTGATAATCAGGGCGCACAAAAGGGGAAGTGCTATGAAACAAAAAAGAATCTATAAACCATATTTCGATGTGAACGAGTACATCGGAAAACGGAACAATCATTTGACCGTGATTGCTTTAGCTGAAAGAAAGCCAAATGATGACGGTTGGCGTTTACGCTGTCGGTGTGATTGTGGTGGGACAATTGATGTATTGCCTTATCAATTCAAAAACGGGGCTGTAAAAAGTTGCGGTTGTCTCAGAAACACCATTTACGCCAAACAAGATGGCCGCAGTAAGCATCCATTGTATGGAATCTGGCGACAGATGATGCAACGGTGTTACAGCGAGAAATCGAAGGTCTACCACAGGTATGGAGGCCGTGGTATAACTGTCTATGATGAATGGCACGATTTCTTTAACTTTGCAAAATGGTCTGATTCTGTCGGCGGAAGGCCCGACGGATATACCATAGACCGTATCGACAATGACGGGCCTTACAGTCCAGATAATTGCAGATGGGCAACCATGCACGACCAGTGCAGGAATAAATCTGATAACATTGTTGTTGAGTATAATGGAAAATCGCAGACTTTAACGGATTGGGCAAAAGAACTTGGTATAAACTGGGTCACATTTCACAACCGATATGTGCGTGGTTGGAGCATTGAGCGAATGATGACGGAGCCAGTCCACACAAAACCTGACCACACAGCGGGGGCTTAATGCCCCTGCTTTTTATTTGCCAAACATCCCTCGCATCCCCTCAAACATGCCAGACATCTGCTGGGCTTGTTTCTGGACCTGGTTAAGCTGATCTTGGGAAATGCGGCCAGATGATACCATCTCTTGTATCATGGCGTTGGGGTCCTTACCCCGCATCTGCTGCATGAAGGACTGAAACTGCTGCATCATGTTGGGCTGACGGTTGCCGCCCATTGCGTTGAAAAAGGGATTCATTCCACATCCTCCTTTGCTGTCGCCTTTCGGGCGGGCTTTTCCTTTGCGCTCAGAGCGTCCACACGGGCCGCAAGAGCGTCCAAGTCATCCTGGGTGGCATAGCGGATAGAAGGCTCCTGCGCTGGGGCAGTCCTTGTGGCATTGCTGCGTTCTACCAGATCATAAATTTTGATGCTGGGTTTTCCAGAGGCATCCGCCTGCTTGAGATAAATAGTGGGGCTGTTGCTGTCCCATAAAGCAACGGCACTGTTTGGGGCCACCAGATACCCCATGGCCTCCTGTTCACCATTCACCCAAACCATGGACTGCCCATTTTGCTGGGACTGTACGGGCGGCATTTGCGGTCCTTGCATGGGAGGTTGGAACTGCTGCCCACGGAGCTGGGCCAGTTGGTCCGGCATGGGCGGCTGGTAGTACATGGGCTGATAGCCCGGATAGTAAGGTGTAGGTGTATAGGCCATATCACGTCATCCTTTCCAGTAGTACAAAACTTCCTTTTCCCCAGAATCCCATGTATCCAGAATTGTCCCGTCGATAATACAGACCACATGGGAATTCAGGCCGAGAAGGTACACACCGTTTCTATGTGTCCTGGCAAATTCATTCACTGTTGTGTGAGGCGGAGCCGGTCTTCGCTCTAGACCATACTGGCTGAGATAGCTCCTCCACACTTCGTTGGAACTTGGCATATCCTTCAGGAGATACCCTTCCAGGCACAGGCCTATGTAGGTGGTGTCCCAGGCCTGGTCCAAAGCGGTGGAAATAGCTCTAACCGTGCAGTCCCCCACATTCCTGTTGTAAGGGTTTTCGTTGTGCCATGAATACCTCTCCGTTGTTCGCATGGCGGCTTTCCACCTCATTCAGATACTTTTCCAAACCATAATCATCCCCCTGTGCCCGAAACCACATAATGGTTTCCCTGGCGCAATCCGGCCGGATACCGGCGGCAATCAATCTCTCTACCGGGGTCATATATCACACGTCCTTTGTATAAAAATAAGGAGTCCGTGAGGAGGGCGGCGACGTGTACCAACCCTTGATCCTCACGTCCTCCATGTCTATATTGTCGCATAAAAATCCCCCGGCTGGGTACGGTCCCAGTCGGGGTTGTGTACGTTTTATGTACGGTTTGTGTAGAGCTTGGCGGATACATTTTTCACCCGTTCCAAAATATGTTTAAGGTGGTCTCCCACCGTGGCCCTGCGCCATCCCAGCTCCGCCGCAATATCCATTTGACACCATTTGTCAATAAGATATCGTCTGGCGATCAGTTCATCGTCCCGGTGGAGTGCGGCCTCGTGGATGGCCTCCTCCAGTTGAGAGCGCAAGAGCTTGTCAAGCGATTCCGGTAGCTTTACTCTTGCGCTCATGCTCCACGTCCTTTCCTTACTTCAACGCCGCCGCCCTTGCCATGACGGCACTCTCCTCACGAGTGACAAATGCCATAGGTCGGGTCCCATCTGTCAGGCCAAGCTCGTTGGCCTCTGCAAACAGCTTCGGCATACTGGCCGGCAGCTCCGCTCGCTCGGCCAGATAGCGGTCCATGTACTCCTTCCACTGCTCGTAGGTCACTTCTTGCTCACCTCTCATCTTCTGGGCTACATCCCCCCGGAAATCATCCATGGTCTTGCCGAATTTGGGGAACCAATGGAGAACGTCGGAATGGTTGCTGGCGATCCCCCGATGATAGCCCTCCTTGTGGCAAATTACCACTCCGTCAGCCAACGGGTCCAGGTTGTGCTCCCGGCAAAGCATGGCGGTCAGCTCCACGGCCTCCTGGTACACCGCCTTAAAATAGCTGGCATCCTCCAGGCCGTCCTCACAGATTTCAAAGGAAATGTGGGTATCATTTGCACTGCCGTTCTTCCCTCGGCCACAGTGCCAGCCACGGCGATTCCATGGAAGGGTCTGTACTGTCCCCACCGATCCGTCGGCAAATCTGCCTACAAAGGCATGGGCGCACTTTTCCACTCCGGGCCTGTCCCAATCATTCCCGTACTGATTCCGACCAATTACATCATCTCCGGGCACATAGCGGGCCACAGAGGGGTTATTGGCCCCAGTCGAGTGTACCATTACCCCCTGTGGCCGAATGGTCCTCCCGGCCCTGTAACAGTCGTTCTTGGTCAAATACTGTTTTCGTAATCTCATGGTCTTCCTCCATTGACATATCAGGGCGTGTGCTGTAATATGCGGATAAGGGAGTGATAAAATGCATGATTACAAATTGCTTTGCCACTTTTTGAGGCAGGCAGAAACTGCTTTCAGCCTATCAGTGGACACAAACCAGGAATTTTCTGCACTAGCAGACAAGTTCGAGTCCGGCAACGCCACAAACGAAGACCGGGAAATGGCCCTCAGAATCCTGACAAATGCCAGGGAGAACTTTTCCTCCATGCCGGACAGTGAGGAGAAAATGACTGGGATGTTAGAGACCGCCCTGATTATTCAACAGCTAAATATGGAGCTAAAGGCACCCTGATTGGGTGCTTTTTTATTATTCTCTTTCCGCTTCCTCTTTGGCGGCCTCATCCTCCGCCACGCCAGTAGCCACGGCGGCCTCAAACGCCTCCTTGTCAGGGAAGGCGGCGGCCAACTCCGGCCCATGGCGGCCAGTAAACTCACGCATCTCCTTGGCCTCCTCGTGGGTAATCTCAGGGTGCTTCTTCAGGAGCATGGGCATGCCTACGGTAGCCAAATCGGGTGCGTCGTTCTTCTCAGTGATTTCGTACAGTTCATAGAGCATTTCGGTGTTCATAGTTCAATCTCCTTTGTAGTAAAAAATATGTTGTTATTCCTTCAACTGCTTGATGGCCTGGTTGACACCAGTTGCCGCCAAACCGCTTACAATGCCCACGGCAACGGCGGTCAAGGGGTCCGTGGCAGGGAAGTCCTGGAGGCCGGTATACAGCGCCGCCACGCCAAGAACACCGCCACACAGGCCCACAATAGCCGGGATGTACTTGTTATCCAGACCGGACGATTTGACGATCAGTCCCACCAGATAACAGATGACGGTAATAGCCGCCACGGATGCGATTCCAAAGTCCATATTTTCACCTCCCATCCCATTGACTTTTGTCGAAAAAATGATATAGTGGATATGTCCTTCGGGACCCGTTGCCCCGCCTATCATTCACCTCGATTTGGGGCGACGGTTTTTATATTCTTTTATCCTCCCGATTTGGGAGGATTTTTTTATAGCCCGATTCTCGCCAGGACGAGAGCGATAAACGCAGCCAGCACCGCCCAAATGGCCTTGTCCACAATGGCATCCCAGCGCTTGGCCGGTTTCAACTCACAGGATTCCTGTTTGGCCAGCACCTTCTTAATGTTGGCATCCATCCCATTTAACTTTTCGTCCAGCCTTGCGTCCCGCGCAATCTGTTGTCTCTGCCAATCATAAAACTTAGCGTGGAAGTCTTTGGAATCCTCCCGCCATTCTTCCAGGGCTTTGATTCTTCCCTCCAGCTTGGCGGCCTCCGCCTTCCCTATACAATCCCGCCGTGGGTCTAAGATACATTTTTCATCCATCGTACACCTCCCACGCCTGGGCGTAATCCTCCGGTGAGAAGTTAGTATCCTGCTTGCACTGGTATGTTTTGCCGTCGGTATAGATCATGTACTCCCCTACCCTATACATATCATGGGCACCCTGAACAGGCACAAAGGGGCGGGCCGTCTCAGGGCTTGTCCCATGAAGGGGCCGCCAGAAGGTGAACCAGGCGGGGTTATCTGGCTTGATGTCAGGGTAAGTCGCATTGTCGTGCGCCTGAAAGCACTCCCAGGTCTGGCCGTTGGCGTTGCGGATATCGTCTACCTGATATTTGCCCTCCGTCCAGTCCTCATACAGACCGGAGGCCCGGATTCGCTTGTCATCAGTGTCGATGGCCGCCCCGGCTAAGGTCTGCCGGGACACATAGATAGCGGATGCCAGTGCGTCGTACAAATTGCTCACAGTGTAAGCCCCCTCTCAATGGCGGTCTCAATGCTGGATACCCTGTCCTCAAGGGTGGGCTCCGGCTCCGGTTCAGGCTCCGGCTCAGGGACGATTCCGGCAGTCATGGCGATAACAGTCTGGCCATCCACCTCGATATCCACAAAGGGGAAGGTATCAGGCACTGAGATGCCAGGAGGGACCTCCGCCCACCCTTTCGGGATGGTATTCAAATTACAGGTTTGGTTGCGGTGCGCCCCATTTTCCAGGGGCTGGATTTCGATGATTAGCATGGAAACCTCCTTTTAGCCGATGGCATAATAGTAATAGGTAGTTCCTGTACCATTTAACTGGTCGCTTCCACTTCCGGTAAAATTTATATACCAAGAAATAGTGGACCCCTCTCTCTTCATCAGGGTATATTGAGTTGCAGTTGTTCCTCCATATTTCCAGCTTATTTTTTCGTATGTATCGCCTAAAAATATAGGCAATGCAAAATATAAATAGTTTCCTTTTGTCCCTTTACACCCATCTGTATCGCCGACTATAAATAGTTTAGGCTCAAAAGGGAGTGTCAAACTGCATGGGTTATTGATCCCGTAGGTGCCGGTCCCCACATAACTGCCAGTCTCTACTCTCAGTGGTAATACGGAGTTTTCAAACGGTATCCCCAAAAACTGATACTCATACCCATCATGGATGCCGCTGTCGGGGTAGGCGTTGCGGTTGGAGGAGCGGACGTATTCCCAAGGACCATCATGTAATTCCTTTTTTCCTGTAACGGTTTTAGCAGGTATAGCCTTTGCTACATAGGTATAGTCCTCGCTATCCGCACTGTTCTGTTTGCCAGTTGGAGCTCCCGATGCATAATAGATAACATTCGCTGGGGTAGTCTTATAATCTATATTGCCCCAGTTGCCATGCGCTACACTGTTTACTTGTTTCGTTAGATAAAAGTATTTTCCTTGTAGCACTTGAAGATTTGAGCCTATTCCGTTTGGAGTAAAAGTCAAAACTTGTGGATTATTTAAAGTAACACTTAAATCCTCATGTACAGTTACTGTTGGAGAATACCTAATATGGTTTGTTGGCGTATATGAACCAGAATTAGGTCTACCCTGCCACTCAACACACTGTATTTGCTCGGCACCAAGATTCGGTACAAGAGCAAAACCAGAAGTTCTTCTCTTCCACCAATACTGATTATATTTCCCTAAAAAGACCAGCACATCATCTGGGACATTATCTACGCCCAGCCCAAACAAAGCCGCTGTGGTGTCCTTTAAAAGAGCGAACTTGTTGATAAAGGTGCCTTCTGTGTACACCTTTCCAGGGGCCGGGATTATCTCGTAAATATCGTCTGTCCCATCTACTTTTGTAAGCTGAAAGCGATTTGGGTATTGTACGTTTCTGTCGTCCATTTGGTCCTCCTTTCAGCCGATGGCAAAGTAGTGATATGTGGTACCATTTGCGTTTAGTTGATGTTCACCGCTACTTGATGAATACCATGACACAGAATTTCCGTTGATTGTAACAAACTGTGTGGTCGTGCTATCTGATCTAGTATACATACTAACATTCATATTTTTATAATCATTATCCCATAGTATTATATTAGGCAAAGAGAGATCTACACCACCCGTAGAAACCATCCTAAAAACTCCCCAAATTATTGGAGTAAACGGAAATGTTAACGTATTTGGGGATGAACTCAAAAACGTCCCCGTTCCAATGTAGCTGCCCGTCATAATCTTCGGCGATCCTGCAATTCCACCTGCAATTCCACCTGCAATCGCATCCGATATTGCATCCTGAAACTTCTCGTTAAACTTCGCCATCGTTGGTTGGTCCGTTTCAACAAACGGTGTAAAAGCCATCAGCTAATCACTCCTTCCGCTTTCATATTTCCATATAGTAGCAGATACCATGTGGCTACCTGCCAATTCTTCCATTCAGTATTCATGGCATCCAGTTCCGCCCAGTTTCTTCCTAGATTACTACCCGCACTTGGCAAGGGGTTATATCCACTCCAAAAGGCGTACGCATTGGACCGCTTGAAAGCACGAACCACCTGCTCGATGGTCAACCGAATATCTATTAGTATCTGCTCAATATTGTTGGCCTCGATATACGTCAACAGTTCCATGCTCTCCGGCGCCTCTGGCGTAGTGGACAGCAAGTCAATGGTAGAACGTAGAGCGGAAACATTCGCAAGATATTTCTCCATCAGATCAGCGGTTGGAATATCATCTTCATACCAGGTGTACGGATCTTTTTCCTCGCCGGGTTCGGGTTCTAGTTGTGGACCTGCAACAAATGAGCCTGTCCCGGCATTATAGTAAAGTTTTCTGCCTATGCGGTCCCACAGGCAAGCCCTGCCACTACTATCTAATACCGGCCTGAAATCATAACGGAGCACTCCATCATCATATATCTGGCAACGATAAAGCTTGGCGGACAGTTTTCTCTCATCTATCTCTCCCCCTGAATTGAGCGCCAAAAGGCAGAGGTTATACGAACAGTTAAATGATGCCGCTCCACTGGTAATAGTCGTATCTCCAAATTTGCAGACGTTTTTGTTTTTGTCTATAACAACGTGGGACAAAACTTTTGATACCGTAGTTTCTGTTCCAGTCGTATTAAAATCAGACCGAATCGAACTAGCAGACATCTCCCACAACACAAAGCTACCTACTCCATTTGCTGTACGAGCGCCAAAGAAAGGGTAAACGCCGCCTTTTAATGCCTCAACCTCCATAACGACCCGGCTGTTATTCGTTGGTTTATGCCCTGTATCGATATACTGTGTCCCGCTGCTTTCAATGTACTCTAAGTAGGTGATACCCTGATTCCCACCATGGGGTATCTCTATCCTCTGATAGCCCGTGCTGTAACCGTACTGACGGAACTGCTGGTCCAATTCCTCCATCGCCGCCGTTACTCGATTCAGGTCTGTGGCGTTGTAGGTGCCCTTCAGGCCGGAAGACCACTCCACTTTTTCTTCTGGTGACATTCTGGACCAGCCTTTGTCATGGAGGGTTTTCCAGCGGGTTACATCCGCCTGAGTGCGGTCTGTGATTAATGTATCAAGGATGCTCATGTTCCTATCGCCTCCACATTTGCCGCAACAGTATTTGAAAGCCTGATCTCCATCTTTGCGACATTTCCTGTGTTGGTCCCATCCCAAGCATTTGGCATGGCCAGCATATCTCCAAGTTTCTCACCGGCCCATACGATCTTTGCCTTGTTGGTGCTGCGCTTTAGGTAGTAGTCATAAACACGTTGCGCCACTGCCTGTCCGATAGAGGGAGAAACTAAAGTCGCATCTGTGATTTCTATCACATTTTGCTTGTCCGATGCCGTTATGTTCGGATTGGAAACACTATATTCTGTCTTTGTATCGCTATATTTAATGCCGTTGATTTCTATTGACCCATTTGTGTTTTGGGAGTATGTATGTGCGGTCACCACCACTTTTGTAACAATGGCTGCTGTATCCACCGTTACGCCCGTATAGGTCCTATTTTTACCGACCTCTTTGGCTATAGATGGTAGATGAAACACATAGAGGCGTTCACTACCATCTGTAGAAGCACATACACCCCAGGCAAACAACACCTGCTGTATAGCCTCACGCTTGGATGTCTCCGGTAAAGCTCCGGCCAGTGTTATATCTGTTATAGCGGGATCGTACTCAATCTCAAAGTCTCCGTCTACTATTTCAGACAAAAGCTTCTTTGCTGATTTGTTGGTATACACACCACCTGAAAATGGCGTTTCATCTAACACGCCTAATGCGTCGTAGCATTCAATATCATAAACTGTGGCTGCTGATCTGGAGTATCCATCAATATAGTAGACACCAATCAAATTATCGTTATTCCGTACCTCCACAGGCTGTTTTAGCTGGAACATAAAGTCCACATCATCTTTGCTGTCGAGCGTCCATTTCATGGTAGAGATAGGAAGCTCCGTCGCAATCAGGCTCATTTCGTTTACAATAGAAGCAGACCGCAACTCAGACATTCCGAAATATCTAAATATTCCAAATACGATTTGTTCCAGTTTTGCCCTTCGGCCTGGCAGATTCGTGCTGTTAAGAGTAATCACGACCTTGTTATAGCTCTCTACTCGCTGTTGACAGAAAAATGTGGCAGCATTGGGGGAAAAATCGGTGTTCGCCTTCTGTGTGTCTCCCTGATACCACTTGATATTGACGGAATTGCAGTAGTCTCCAGAGGCGCTGTCAAATATAAGGGTTAGCCCAACAGATGAATATTGCTGGTCGAAGTCAATCGTAATAACAGGCGGATTTTCAAAAGAGCAGTCATCTCCGCTCATTTCAGTTGACCAAAAGGCAACAGGCTCATTTTCTACCAGCATATAAGTCCCGTCTAAGCCCCAATGATTCAGCTCACATGTGATAGTAGGTGCCGGGGTGACCCCAGATGGCAGTAAAGATGGATTTGAAAAGCTCTCAACCGCTGTGGTGCTGACAGAAGCATCCTCCTCCGCTCCGGGGGCTATATCCTTATACAGAATCGTGGTCCTGCTCATGCGGGTGTCACCTGCGCCTCCATTGGGATAAAATTGACTTCAATCTCGCCCCAGTAATTCACGCCTCTTTCCACCTTTTCTATGTCCTGAGATGCACTTGTATAATAAGCTTCATAGGAGATAGTGGTTTGTCCATCAGCAGCCTCCAGCATAACCGAATCATCCACGGAGTGCTCTACAAGGTAATCCCAAAATTCGTCCAGTCCGTTGTAGTTATCACCCCGGCGGAATACTGTCAGTTTGTGGCCGATATATGTACCGATAATATCCCGTACCATGCGTCCAGTCATGACCCGTCCGGCGTTCTCACCGTCCAGGACATTGAAGTTTCGGTTATATTTAGAGATTGCCACATCTGCATCGAACTCTATCCCATTTAACTTAATGTAGCTCATAGTGGACACCCTCATTTCTATCTGTTCGTCAGGGACATCCCGTGTCTACGGGCTACCTTCTTCTGGTTGCGGTAGATCACTTCCCCGTCCAGGTTAATAACATTTTCAATAAGCTGACCATCTGCATTCATCCCGCTCCTGGTTAGGGCCATCATCACAGCCTGAACGATGGTATCAAGAGGTGCCTCCACATTGGTCCCACTCTTCTGGTCGCCCAAAACCGCCAAAAACTCACGATTCGGAGGAATTACCGCACCACGGGCCAGTGCCGGAATATTTTGCATGGGTAACGAAACCGACATTGTTGAAGCTCGTCCGCTTCGGCTGGATGAGCTAGAACCGGAGGACGATTTACCAACAGTCTTATAAACCGTTGTAATTGTGATGGTTATATTCCGCTCAATAGATGCCAGCTTTGCGTTAAGGGCATTGATCTCCGCAATTACTTCCTGAATGTTTTGGGATGCCTTGTTGTAGCAGTCTGTCCAAGTCTTGTTCCAAGCAGGAGCAAATTCGCCCGTCATATACAGGAGGAAGGCAACCAACGATGCTTTCATAAGCTCTGTATTGTTGGTACAAAGAGCTAATACCGCATTAAACATGATGCTAAAGGCGGATACGACCATTGTGGAATTGTCGTTTACACCGTTTTCCAGTCCGGACATCATGTATCCGCCCAGGTCCTCGAATTCAGTAGATGGGGAATGGATGCCAAAGAAATCCTTTACTCCATCAATAAAGTTTCCGCCCCATTCAGTAATTTTTTGCCCAATGGAAGATAAGCCGTTAAACAAACCGTCCAGCATATCTTGACCGAGGCCAAGCCAATAATCCAAAGTGAAGAATTTAGACGGGCCAGCATCCCACCATGAAGTAAAATTACTCCATGCTCCAGATATGGCATCCAGAATAAAATTCCAGTTTGGAACAATTGCAGCAACTAGACCAGCTGCCCCAGTAGCAATAAGTCCAAGCCCAAGAGGGATTCCGGCACCAGTGAACAGAAGTATTACACCAAGAACCAACAAAGCGCCGCTAACGATTGCTGTAACTGCTCCTATCGGCCCTTGCAAAGCAGTTTGTATAGTGTCCCAGTTTATCGCTGCCGTTGTCGCTAAACTGACCGCCCCAGCCAACATCATACCAATGCCAAGAGGCAGATTTGCACCAGAGAAGGTAAGGACAGCGCCCAGCGCAAGAAGGGATACACCAAGCAGACTCATAATCTCAGTAATCACCTGTTTCACACTGATTGTTGCGCTACCCCAGTTAAGCGCAACCGCAGCCGCCATGGCTGACGCACCAGCAATCATCATCCCAATGCCAAGTGGAAGGTTTGCGCCTGAAAATGTCAGAAGCGCACCAATCACTAGAAGAGAGACGGACAAAAGCTCCAGCATTCCGGTGATAACTTTTTGCATCTCCGTTGGTATACTGTCCCAATTAATCGCAACTACCGTTCCTAATGCCAGCGCACCTGCTACCATTAATCCAATGCCGAGTGGAATGTTCGCTCCTGAAAAAGCCAAGATAGCTCCAACCACTAAGGCAGAATCACCAAGTATCACTAAGACCCTAGTAATCGCATTGAGCAGAGGACCATCGAGAGATCCCCAATTCTCTGCAACAACAGATACTAGTCCGATTGCCCCCGCTGCCATAAGCGACAGTCCAAGGGGGATATTCACTCCTGAAAACGCAAGGAGCGCACCAAGTGCAAGAAGAGCACCACTCACATACGCCGTTAATTCATCAATCTTCTGCTTGTATTCCGAAGTTGAGAAATCATCAAAGACAGGCTTTATTCCTTCTGATGCTCCTGTACCTGTACCACCAGAAGCCGCCCCTCCCCCAGATAGTTTGTTAATCTCATCGAAAGAGGCAAGTGACTTACCGGCTTCCTTTGCCGCATCTCCAACTCCCTCTACGGCGTTTGCCTCGTTATATAGATTTTCTGCGGCATCCGCTGCCTGATCCGCCGTCATTCCGAATAGTGCCGCGACAAGGCTGGCAACCGCAGAAACAATGCGGGTAAGCACATTTACAAATGCCGTAAAAGCTGGTATAATCACCTCAATCAAAGGCTGTGCCAACGTCAGCAGAGCGCCCTTCAGACGGCCTATTGCTCTCACCGTCTCGTCATTAGTTTTAATGACCTTTCCAAGCCATTCACGGAGCGCCGCCGCCCCTTGGGAGATGATTGTGAAGATGAGAGCGCTTCTCAGAACCTCACGGAGCCGCATGGAAAACCGCTGGGTGCTTTTCTGTGCCCGGTCCACCGCTCTCGCCATCGCCTCTGCGGCTGGCCCTGTTCTGGCCATGGACTGATAGACTTCTCCAGCCCGTTCCTTTGCCAGATTGAGCCGAGTTGTGGTTTCTTGAATGCCGCGATCCATTCGTTCAATTTGGACAACCACTCCATCCCACTCTTTCTGGAGGTTGGAAACAATGGTCCTTTGCTCGTCTACATGCGCAGAGGTAAAAAACTTCCCGCTGTTTTCCATGTTGTCCAATTTCGCCTTTGCGGCATCCAGTTCAGCGCCTAATCTCTGGGCCTGCTCTACAAGGGGCATTTTCTGCTGCTGCTTCACATAGATTTGCTCATTCAGCGTTTCGATTTTCCTATTTAGCCGACTAAGCTCCTGCTGGGCCTTCTTATCGTCAATTTCGGCTTCAATGATGATAGAACCATCAGCCGCCATAAAATCACCACCTAGGAGGTATCAGAATGAAAGGGAAAATGGTTAAGTGTAAAACATGTGGAGCCGAGATTGCTAAAACCGCAAATCGGTGTCCAAAGTGTGGTGCCCGTCAGCACCAGGTCGCACTTTCAATTTGTGCCATTATTGTTGTTCTTACAATTTTTGCATGTGGACTTATATTTTTTGATTTTTTTAGAGAGGTCTTAACGTAATCACCCGCCCCTTTTGGGGCGTTTTTTTATCCCTTAGTCCACATATTGACCAAATCGTTCTCCGCTTCGCTGTACCGTGTCTTGATGTCCACAAGATCCCGATTCTTTCGGTAGAACTCCCGGTCCGATTTGTCCAAGGGCTTGCCTTTCGCTTTTTTCTCCCGGATACGGACTATTTGAGCAAAGAGGCAGTCCCCAATCTCATAGTAGGCCGCCAGGAAAGTCCACCAATGTAAACCACCCGAATTTTTATTTGGGTCATAATCTACCGCTCTTGCCTCATAACCTAACACTCTGTTAATGGGAGCGACTATGTACGGATAATCTTGCTCCCAGTCCACCAGATTGGGAGCTTTTCGCCCCTCTGGCTGGTCCTTTCCCCCATTGATGAAGATCATGCACTCATGGATGGCCTCGTCAAAGTCAGAAAGGGCTTCCCATTCTGGATAGAACATCTGGAGCACGGCAAGAGCCCTATCTTCCTCTGATAAATCCGGGTCATTCATCGCCTCGAAAATATCCAGAATCACCCGGTAATCATAGCGGATGGCAAACTCCTCTCCGCCAACCATTACGCTTTTTGGTAATCCATAGCCCATGCCGTGCTCCTTCTGTTACTTCTTCTGGTATTTCTGATATTTGGCCGTATACTTGGCAATCCTGGGGTTTGTGGCCTTTTGCTCTCTGGCATAGGTGCTGTCCACCTCGTCCATCACAGCCAGCATCAGGTTACACCACACGGGCAGCCCGTTTGCCAGGGCATAAACATTCATCCCACCAAACAAGGCTTCACTGACAGGAACACCAAACAGGCCGTCAATGATTTCCCGCATCTCGGTATCCCGTTCTCTGGCAAACTCGAAAATTTCCTTCTTATTTGCCATCTTTTCAATACTGGACTTGTATCCATCTTGCTTCTTATCCAGGTCCTCGAATGCAGAGTACAAACGCTCCACAAAGTTAGAATCTGAAGGGTTGAAGGTAACTTCCACTTTCCCATTCAAGTCATATGTAACAAGGCCAGTATCAAAATTGAGCTCTTTCATGGATTACTCCTCTCCATCTGCTTTAAAGGTCACAGTGGCTCCCGAAATGGATGCTGTTCCGGTTGTGCGGGTGCCGCCGTAGGTTACCTCAATGGGCATCCCAATGGAGCCGCCACCCTCGCCGCCAAGGCCAGTGGGCAATACCGAGCAGGCAGAATACCTCTCCGCAAATACTGCCGTGTTTGCCGTACCTGCATACAGGTGGACAATAAGCATATCCTGATTCAGCAGGGCATTGACATTGTTCTCTTTGATAGCAAGATTCCAAATCTTTTGCTGGGCCTTGTCAGCGCCGTCCAACTCACAGGGGTCAAAGGTCTGTGTCTTGGTGGCCTTCTTTCCGGTGGTATAAGTATCACCAAAGATATCTACCTTGGTCTCCGTCTGCCAGTCAAACTCAATGGAGCTGTCCTCCACGCGCTTGCCGATGGGGGACCAAGTGGGGGTCCCGCTCTCTCCAGTATTTAGATAGGCAATCAGCATTTCCCGGCCTACAGTCTGGCCTGGGGTGGTGTTAAACTCTAAATCAGCCATTGTGCTGTCTCCTTTCACACGCCGACCTCATAGGTCAGCTTCATCAAAATTTGGTAGTCCTCTATTCCTCCTTCATAGGAGGCGAATTTTGATGCCTGGGTAGTCGGCTCGACTCTAAGGGCCCGTACTCCATCTCCCAGGCTAGGCAGATTCTTCCTGGCCCAGTCCCCAAAGTGGTTCAGCAGCTCGTCGGCCTCCAGGCGGCGGTCATTGCTACTCCCAGGCTTGATGCGGTAGATCAGTTTGAATTGATACTCCGCCTGGTATCCTCCCAAAATGTATTGCCTCGTAATATAGGTCCCCTGGATGGTTGACAGCGCCATGGCCACCTCTTCTCCGATGGCAATATCCAGCGATTCGTACTTGATCATTGTGACCGGCTTTTCGGGGAAGGTGTTCACCCACACATTCATTGAGCGGGAAATCTTGTCTACCTCTTCCGCCGCCGCCAGCATCCGGGGCTTTTCCCGTTTTTCATAGATCATGTTTCACCGCCTTATCCGACACACGGACCCACTTCTCCAGGTTTTCCGCCTTGCTGGCCTCGAACCAATGGGATTGTGCCTGTCCGTGTACTGCTTTGCTAAAAACCAGGTCCTTGTCCGTCAGGACCTTTGTGCCACCCTTTGGGGCGTAACTGCTTCCGGTCTCAGGATCAACCATCAGTTTCCCATAGTACAAATAGCGAGACTGTGGTCCAGGATAAATAACTTTAGAGCCATCAACCCTTGTCCTCCGGTCCAGGTCACCTGTCAAGGCTGGGACATAAGGAGAAGTATCCTTCCGCACTTGGAGCGCCACAGTGTGCTCCGCCTTAGTGCATCCTTCGGTGAGCTTGTCCTTGATTGCCTCTAGCCCCTCGGTATGGACACTAAACTTCAACATCAGGCTCCACCTACTTCCCAGTGGGACATCTCCCCGCCGAAGTCTTTGAAGTCAACCGTTTTCACGTCATAGACGTAATCATAGGCGGCGGATATTTTCTGGTTGCTCCAGTCTCGGTGGACGGCCTTCCCCTTGAGAAAAAAGGTGTTCTGTCCGGGAGAGAGCGTCCACAGACCGTCCCGGCTCTCACCGTTCCAGAACTCTACGGGGCCAACGTACCGCTTTTTCTCTCCGGTTACGCCATCAGTGGCTGACACGTTGGCTGGTATGTAGAGCGTCACGGAATCGGCATCTACAAGCCCGCTTTCGTTGACGTTTTTCCCCTTCACGGCATCCAGAAGAACCCCCTCCAGCACCGTGATGTGATTGATCGTTCTCTCATCCAGAGTAGCCGGATCAGTCTCCAACGACACATTGTAGAGCGTCACAGTATGGGGAAACATGTCCATATCCGCACCCCCTCCCTCTGTACAGGAGGCCGGTAGCCCCTAAATATTGCTGGGCGATAGCCCCAAGGGAGGCTTGCGCCGCCTGGGCGGAGGACAGGGCCTGTTGTGCGCTGTCCCCGCCGCTTCGGTATGTCTTGGACCAACTGCCCACAGATTGACTCTGCAACTCTCCGCCCTTCTCGGACAAGGCTGCGGACAGAGCCTTTTGCGCCAGCGCCTGGGCGGCATCAATGGCCTGATACTGCTCCGCAATGGCGCAGCAGGCCATTTTCAGCGCATCAAGGCCATCATTACGGGCCGCTCGGCCCTGCGTGTAGTAATCCAGGAAGGAGCTTGCGCGCAGGGACAGGCGGGGAAAGTCGGCCTCCTGAATGGCTGTCCCCAGGTATGTAGTTATGTAATACCTATAGTCTGCGTAAGCCATTACAGAGCCTTCTTTCAGGTTGATTTCGTGACGGTAGCGGTGTAAACCTTCTGCGCCGCCCCGTTTTTCACCGTGATAGTAACTGTGTTTGCCCCCTC
This sequence comes from Flintibacter sp. HCN-6482, assembly GCF_037892565.1. NCBI lineage: Bacteria > Bacillati > Bacillota > Clostridia > Eubacteriales > Flintibacter > Flintibacter sp. HCN-6482. The sequence continues at coordinate 42,947 of NZ_JBBKBK010000003.1, forward strand.
CGCCCAGGTAGCCGCCGCGCCATTGCTTACGGGCGTTTCGCCATTCAAGATGGTTACTGTCGCCTCGTCATCCTCCGGCGTTGCGGTGATGGTGTTGGTGGCGTTTGTCGTGTTGGCTGTATACTCCGTCGCATCTGGGTCAAACGACGGAGTGAGTGTCAGCGCGCCAATCGTCAGCCCCGAGAGGCGCGCGCTTAACCCCCCGCTGGCTCGTAGACAGCAAAAGGGAAGGCGTTCTCCAGCCCCGCATTATAGGCGTTGATGGGATTGGGGATCTCCCAGCCCAGCCGCATGACGGCACGGAGAGCCACCATGTCATTCTGCATCAGGTTATAAAGGATGTTTCCGGTAGTGGGGTCCTGCACCACACCGCTGTCAAAGATCTTGAAGGTCATATCCTGCCGGATGGCATAGACCAACTGGCTCCAGTCGCCCACAATGGCCAGGGATTCCTCCGGGTCAAATGCGCCGTTGACAGGGAAGTACATGGACATACCATCCAGCGCGTAGCGGGTGTCACCCTGCATGTCGGTTTTGAAAATGGGCTGACCGTTCTTATCCACCAGGCCGCGCAGCTTGGCCCGCATCTGGATAGCAGCCATCACGCCGTTGGGGATATAGCCGCTCTCCTCCACTTTGGCGATCACACCGCCCTCACCCATGATGTCCTTGAAAATATCGCTGGTAGCAGTCACAACAGCGTTTGCAGTAGTAGCCGAAGGAACCAAGCCCTCACGCCAGGAGGTGGGCTTGTCCGTGCCGTACAGGATGGCGGCGTCGATGACCTTGCCGAATGCTTCCTGTAGGCGGGGCCGTACCTGGCTCCAGATATCGTAGCCGCTGTCATCCAGCACCGCCTCTGGGATGGGGACGATGACGGCGATCTCCTCGGCGTAGATTTTCTTCTTGTCCCACGCCATGTTGGTGGTCTTTTTGAGGGATGCCTTGGAGTCAGACGCTCCAGTCGTAGCCTCGCCGTTCACAAAGTAGGCGGTGGGCAGTGCGTCCAGCACGTTAAGGGTCTGGGTCTTACTGGTCATGTTGGGCAGCCGCCGGGCCATCCGCAGCACGGCGGACTCTGTTACGGCTCCCTGGATGATCTCACGGGTCACAGGTTCAGGGATAAGCCCGGAAAGTTTACTTCTATCAATAATATCAACAGCCATTTAGGTTCTCCTTTCATTTCAGTGCGCCCCGAATCAGGGCATTCATCAGGTCGTTTTCTCCTGTTTTGGAGCTTCCGCCACCCACAGGAGCTGTCCAGTCAAAAGTGGTCTTTTTGCGGTCAGCGGTCAGGGAATCCACAGCCTGCTCAAAGGTGGTCTTATCGTCCACCATCTTCCCAGCCTTGAAGGCGATAAACTCCGCCTCCTCGCCGGTCAGACCCTTCTTCAGAACGTACAGTTCCCGTTTCAACTGGTCCCGCTCGCTTTCCGCGGCAGTCAGTTTGCCGGAGAGGGTGTCCCGCTCGCCGGTCAGCTTATCCCAGCGTTCTTTCTCACCAGCCTGTCCAGTTTGCCAAGTGCGGTAGGCAGTCAGTTCTTCCTCGCTGGGCATCCCCTTCATGGCTTTTGCAAGCCGCTTGCCAATCATGGCATCCACTTCCGCCTGAGTGAAGGTTTTCTCAGGGGCGGGCTCCGGCACAGGGGCCGGGGTAGGGTTATTGATAGGTTCGCTCATAAATACCTCCGTTTATTGTCAGGGCCGTCGCCCTGCGGTTTTACGCCTCTCGGCATGGATACAAAAGAAAAAGCGTGGGCAACTACCAAGAAAATCTCAGTAGTTACCCACGCTCGGGTCTTCCGCCTCAACGCTTAGAGGAGGGAGCAATGTTCATTTGATTTCGGATATTCCGAAATTTCTATCCTTATTTTTGATAAATCAATAGAAGCACATTCCGTCTTTAATCGCTCATTTTCTCGGATTAGGTCAGCCACTCGCTTTTGATTGGCATTCTCGCAAAAGTCCTTCCACCAATCGCTCACATTCTCACTTCCTCCCGCTTGATATGTATGATTTTAACACCGTTCTTCACGGGAATCAACTCAACACGGCTGCCTTTGGATAGAAGTGCTTCGATTACGCATTTCGCTTTATCATCCAATAATATCGATGCGTTCAATTTCGTCCTCCGTAAATCCAATCAGTAAACCGTTTTCATTCTCTACATCGAACTCCAGAAACTCATTTCCATCATCGTCAAAGTCGTAATCATACCCATAGAGCTCCCCAACCGTTTCGCGTCCGCTTGTGGAAAAAACTTTAATTTTCTTTCCGAAGTAAATCTCAGGATTTTCAATTATCATTTTTTCCACCTCCCCGAAAATGGAACGCCATGAGTTCCGCTTTTGCTATAATGGATTTTGATGCTTCTTGCAATTATTATATCACCGTTTCTATTGATTGTATATCCAATCTCTCTTCCGGCATCAATAATTTCTGTATTTTTCCACTTTTTAAAATCATCTGTAAAATTGATTTTCCCGCTACCTGCCTTTGCGTTTATGATGGCTTGTAACTCCTCCATAGAAACCGTTATTACACTTCTACCCGGTATAGCCATACCAGCCATATGCCGCGCTTGTTTCTCTGGATTGATTTCCAACGGATACCCACCGCTTTGGATTGCCTGCCTGATCGGTGCTTCCGCATCGCGCTGTATTTTGAGGGCTGATGCCATTTGCTCAGATGCCACATCGGTATAAGTAACCTTCATCCGCTCCCGCTGCAACGGCAGCCCCGCCGCCTCGCTGAACGACTTATATTCTGCGTTTAGCCGCCGAATGCGGGCTGTCACCGATTGAGCGTCCTCTTCCAGTCCTGCGGCCTTGTATGCCGCCTGTTCCCGTTTCAGCTTGCGGACAGTCCGCTCGATCTGCCGCTGCTTCTGGGTGGCCTCATAGGCTGTATAGTGCTTTCCTTCAAAGTCAACGTCGTGGCCATCGTCGATGTGGGCCAGCTCCTCATCGGTGTATGTGCGCTCCATCACACCATCCACAAATGCAGTCCTGATATGACGGCAGTTGGCTCCTTCCAGTCCATCCACATAACCAAGGCCGCACACCTCGTAGATGTTCGGATACTTGTCCCCGGATCTGACAGAGTACACACGGCCCTGCCATAGCTTGTGGTTCTGCCAGCCGACACCCTTATCCCGTGCCCCGATGTGGGCGGACACTTCAAAGTAAGGTGTTTCCAGATACTCTGCGCTCTGCTCCGTGTACTTGGCACAGAGCTGGGATACGCCTGTCATCACTGCACGACGGGCAGCCACGTCAATTTGGTCTCGGTGTCCGCTCTCGTAATCCACGATCTTGATACCGCTGTCCGCAAGCTGTTTGACGGCGCTTTTGATGGCCTGATTGTAAGAGATGGCCCCGCTCGTGATCTGCATCTCCGCATTGTCCAGCGCCCATTGATAGGCTTTTCCAGGCTTCAGCATCGTCCGCCCATTGTCCACCAGAAATCCCATGGAGTGGGTTAGGTTTCCAACCTCCCGCTGTGCCTGTGCCATGATGGCGGCAATCTCGGTGACACTCACAAGCATTTCAGGTGCAGTCACCCCCGCAAGGTCTATGACCTCTCGGTAGTACCGCTGGTTACGCTCTACTACGTCGTCCAGCAGCTTTTTAAGGTCCCGCTGGCTGATGTTGGCGGTGCGTTGGATGGCCTTTTCGATTTCCTCCAGGCTGATGCCGTGGGAGCGAAGCGCCCGGATGTCCTGCACCGTGACCTCGTTCAACTCGCCAGCCAGTTTCAGCCGGGAGCATATCTCGTCAAGGAGGGTCGCCTCCAGACTGCGATACAGCTCGGCCATCTCTTCCGGGAGGGCATCGAGAAGTTCCGGGGTGAATGGATATCTCATTCAATCTCCTCTTCCTCCTCGTCTGTCATATCCTCCATCTTTGGAAGCATCTTCTTTGCCGTGGCCTCGTCCTCGTTGTACCACTTCATGCGGTACTCCCAGTCGTTCATGATGCCCGCCGCAAGGTCTTGGCGGTCATTATTGCGCTCTGTTGTCTTGTCCTCGATGATACTATCATCGAAATCAATGGTGACTTCTGCGTCCTCATTCAGTCCGGCATTCATGGCCGTGTTTCCCAGGCGGAGAATGATCCGGCACAGCTCGGTCAATACCTGCTCCAGAATGATTTCATGTTTCTTGATCGTACGGAACATGGTGCTGTTTTCGCTGATGACCTGCGTCGCTGTGGCCACGCTACCCTGGTCGAATCTGTAATGATTCTCTCCGAAGCCGCACTTGCTGGACAGCAAATTGAGCTGGTCCTGGATTCCTGTATTGTGCTCCTGCGTCCGAAGGGTCATATCGATGGGGGTGATGATCCCGTTATTGTCCGTATCCTCCGGGAGCACATAATATGTCAGGTCGTCTGGGTCGAAAAACGGCTCTCCATCCAGGTCCTTTGTAGCTGATGGCTTTACCATGATACGCTTTTTCCCCAGGATGAACTCGTTTACATAGCTGTCATAAGCCACGTCCACGCCCTTGAGTACATCGATGGCGTTGGCAAACACAGAGATGCCAAGAGGAATATTATCGTCGTAGTTGTTGGCGATGTTGGGCCGGTCAATGACAAACTGCCGACGGTCCGACCCAGTATGTACCACCTGTGGAACCCGCTCAAAGCCTGACACATCAGCCAGTAAAACTTCCGCATCCACATTGTTGTTCCGGTATCTGTAGAGCCGGTTCTCAATGTCGTACAGGCCGTCGACCTTGTGGTGGATCTGGAGGTAGCAGTAATCCTCTCCATTGATGGTAACGATGCTGTCAAAAGCGCACTCTGTAATGATTCCATTCCGCCATGCCAGCGGCCAAATGTGCTCTACGGTCACATAGTCCATCACAATTCCGTCGGCGCTTCCGGGGACAGGCCCTTCTTCCGTGGCCTCCATGCCCACAACCCTGGGGATAAAGGCTACTGTTCCAAGGGCAAACGCCTTTTCCTGCATCTCATTTGCTTTGACCAGGAAATTGTTTTCGGTGAACACACGGTCAATGAAGTCCTGCTCCCGCTGGCCCTCCAGGGTGATTTCAACCCGTTCGTTCATAAGTAGGTTCGCCCAATCCTCCGGGATTTTCTTGCCCATATTGAGAGTGTACCGCTTGCACCGAACCACACTAGCCCCGTTGTGGACCTTGTACCTGTGGAATCCCTTTACGTCGCCCACATACCAAGACTTCCACTCCTGCACTTTTGTGTAAAACTCCTCCGGCACCGTGGAGTAACCAAGCTCTTTCAGTTTTTCTGTAATATTCATGCCGTTATTCCCATCCTTCGGAATACTCTCTCTAGGGCATATCTAGTAGCGTCAATCAGGTGATTGTTCTCATCAGGATAACCGCTGATAATTTCTCCGTCCTTATTTCGCTCATACTCATAATTCACAAACTCGTTGTATGCATTTGGCGTTCTTCTGCGGTCAATGACAATCTTCCGCCTCTGGAGCCATTTCATGCCGTACTCTACACTCCCAGAGCCTTTAATTGCTTCTTTGGCTGGGAGCCCCATCGCCCGGTAGTCTGCTGATGATTTAGGCTCTGCGCTGTCGCAGGTAATGTAAGCGTCCTTGTACCCTTTGGAAAGAATCAACTTCCCGCTCGCCTCGTTGGTCAGCTTATTTTGGTATATCTCGTCCATCAGATAAATCGTCTCTCTGGCCCGATCATAGTGGAGGCGGATAAAGGCAAAGGGGTCAGGAAACCAGCCCCAGTCCACGCCTTGATAAATCTTGTCAAAAGACGCAATCTCTTTGTCTGTTATCTCCCGCAGTTCAAGGTTTTCGAATACGTTCCCGCCAGTTCCAACAGCTTCACCTAGATATTCATGACGGTACGCCCGCTCATCTGTGGCTTTCAGGTGCTCGGCTTCCGCCATGAACTGCGCTCCCAGCCACTCTGGCGGGGCCTCAAGGTATGTACTCTTGTGGCACAGCCTGTCCACCCGCTCCTCCAAACTGTCCTTGTTGGCCCAGTTATCCCGGCTGATTGGTGGATTGTAGCTCTCAAAATTCCAGAACTTCGACCCACCTCTCATGGTAGATTGCAGTATAGTTCGGATCTCAGCCCGACCAGCAAACTGATCTTTCTCCTCAAAATGGGTGACGGCGATATAGCCAAAGGGAACCTTGATAGACTTGATTTTCATGGGATCATCCGCGCCCCGGAACATAATTTTCTGTCCGGTTGGCCTATAAATCAGTTCCATAGGCTGCACCTTTGCATCCCAGTATTCTGCCATTCCAAGCTCTCCAATGCCCCAGAGATATTGTGCGTATACACTGTCTCGAATCGTATTAGCTACCTTTCGGAGCACAAGGGCGTGAGTCCCTGGGTTGTTTATCAGCAGCAGCGGAACTAGTAAGGACACACAGGAGGATTTCAGTGAGCCTCGGCCGCCGGACAGGTCGTAGTGTGTATGTCCGTGCTGAAATACATCACGGGCCAGCAAATGAAATGCGGGACCAAGTACAGTAGATAAGCGCACCTCAGACATCTATGACCACCTTGACTTCCATATCCTCACTTGTTTTTTCGATGGGCTTGTCCCTCCACCTGTCCGGCCGTCTGTTTTTCAGCCAAAAAATCTGTGCCGTGGTGTTACCATCCAATGCAGATGCCAGCAGAGCGTTTTCAACCTGGTAGTCAACGACTTCTTTTCCTTTTTTTAGGGCCTCACAAATCTCACTATGAGCATTTTTCCACTCATATAATGTTTTTGCAGTAATCCCCATATTGTGGGCGATCTGTTCAACTGTCAGCCCATCCCGTGCCCATCCTTCAAGCAGCAGAAGCCCATCCGGCTCCAGCCACCGTTGATATTTGCCTTTCGCCACAATGGGCTCACCACCTTCCGGTCCCGCCCCCGTCTCCCGCAACGAGGCGCGGCATATATACCCCTTCCGGGGTATGTTGTGAGTTTTCGGCTTTGCTCACTTGCCTTTCGCCAAGAAATTCTGTTCGGCCTTGCGCCGCTGGTGCCACCGCCCGCCTCACGAGGCGAGGAGCGGCGTATGTGCGCTTCCCGCTTAGATTGTCACACCACAACATGCAGTTTTCAGCGGGATAGCGCCGGGGCAGGTCATAGCTGCCACCGCTTCCGCCTCTATGACAGGCGGGTGCCCTTTACCCTTCTCCGGTGCATAATTAGGCACTGTAAGCCTCCGGTATAGTGTCTTTCCACAGTCAGCTCCGTGGCCTTTGGAGCGCATTGTATAATGCCCGTAAAGGGCGATGTTGCCGCATGGAGGGCGCAACCCTCCGGCCCGGATGTGTGGGCTGATGCGCTCGTGCGGCGTATGTACCCCGGCAAGCGCCTGGGTTGAGGAGGAAATAGAAGAAGCGAATGGGAGCGCAGGGGCATACGCTCCCACACTCCCATTGTCGCATAATCGTCGGCTTTGCCTCCCACTTTTGTGGGAGATATTTTCTTATTTTTTTGAGATGATAAAAGATTACAGTCTATGCACAAACGGGAAGTTCGTTCGACCCATCAAGTAATCTGTGCTGACACCGTAATAATCAGCAATCTTATATAATGCGTCCATTGATGGCTCTACTTCTCCACGCTCATACCGCCTCAACATATCATGGTGCAGACCCATTAGCTGTGATGTAACCGTCATGCTCCTGACCGGCCTCATAGACTCCCTTAACCTTCTTAGCCGCTCTGGAAACTCGTCCATCCTATCACCATCCTTATAATCCCTGCTGTTCCAGAGGGCAGTCAAAGGATACTCTTTTTCTCCGCTTTCCTATTTCCTTGGATTCACAGTGGTCCACGTCTCCCACTCTACGGCATCCGGTATCTAATAGATGGTTGCAAAAGGGCGCATCCTTGGAATTATTGATACCTCGCCAGTAGACGCAAGTTTTCTCCTTGTTACAGATTTCGACCATATCTCTCCTCCCAGGGTTTAAACAGGTCATCTCCAACAATGGCCCTGATCTGCTCGTCAATCTTTGCTTTGGCATAGACGAACTCGCTATCGTCCTGCTGATCCTCACAGACCATCCGTGCCATACCGTTCATAGCCTCTATGTATGCGGTGCGGAAAGCCTCAGACCTGCCGGGGCCAAGCTGGAGGACTTCGTGAGCGGCGATCATAGCAGCATCTTGTCCCATCTGCATCAGCATGTCCATTTTTAACCGGAAAAGGGCGTTATACTTGGCCTCCGCTTCTGTCTTGATACGGGCGAGGGTTGCGCTTGGTTTAGGCATTGCTATCCCTCCTCGCCCTGGGTGTATAGATCCGATTGGCAGTGCTCTTCTCAGCTTTCCGCACATCACCCAGGAGTCGTTCAAGGTTTTTGATTGTTGGGCGGTTTTGGTCTATCCAATCAAGCACCGGGGCCGCCTCACTCATAGTGTCCTTTGCGGCCCGTCGTTTCTGGCGTACTTCTCTCAGCTCCTTTGATAGGCGAGCAAAATCGTGATAGTCATGGTCCTGAAGCTCCAAGCTATGTAGGATATCCTGAGTCTCATTATTTGCCTCCTGCTCGTCCGCTTCAGCCATGTGGTATCTTTGCTCGGTCTCTCGTAGATAGGAGAGGAAGTTTTCTATTCCTTGGCTGGTCAATTACTATCCCTCCTCATGCTGTCCGCCCTCCCCGTCGTGGATGGAGCCGATGACTTCACTATACGACACCCGACAAACACCTACATACCGTCCAATTTTATCTCTCAAGGTGAACCCAGTTTCCAGCGGATCATGCTCCACTACAAAAATTATATTTTCGTGCGGATCAAATATCTTGTCGCCCTCAAACACCTTTGTACCATTCTTATCAATGAGGCCCGTCCACTCGCAACACGTGGAGGGGTCGACCTCGTAATCTTCTCCGTCGTAGAGAATATAGCAGGATTCTCCGTCACCCCATATGTCTTTCCAAAAGAATCCCTCTACCCAATCTCTACTATCCAGCCGCTTGGCTTTGAAAAGGATTTCTCTCATTGTTTGCCCTCCATCTCAATCAAAAACGCCGCATTTGTAGCCAGATGCCATAAGTGAGGAAGCCCGCTTTCCAGGTCTATTTTCTCCCCTTTGAGATAGGCCAGCCAGTGCCGGTAGAGCGCATCTCGGTAACGTTGCGGCTCCACCTGCCGCCAGTTCTCCGGGTCGTGATACTTTTCGTTCCCGTACATGCGGACCGCTGTCACAGCATCGATTAGACTAACAGGAGTAAGCGTGGGGCGAGGCTTTCCTGCGTCTGCTTTGGCTTGCTGGTCATCTTCATGTTCCCATGTACTGGTAATGATAACTTCGTTCATTCCGCACCTCCGATGATCTCGTCAAGGGTGTAGGACTGTCCGGGCTGGATGCTCGGAAACAGCCTGAATGGCAGCCTGTATTCCTCGTTGCTGTATTCCACTACCCATACGAGCGTTTTTTCATCATTTCTTTGTATCCATACAACATTCTTGCAAGCAGCATTGAACAGTCTCGCAAATTCCACCTCCTGCTGGGTGAAGCGGGGCTTGCGGATGATGCGGTCGGGGTGGTTGATAATATATATTAAGTCCTCTTCATTCCAACATTGGAACCAATCTTTTTTGTCCTTGTAGTACCGTAATCCATCCGCGCCGATTTTCATCGTTCCTCTGCTTACCTGATTGCTATCAAAATCAAATTCAAATTCCTCGTCCACGTTAACCCCTAGCACATCACAAATTCTCGGCTTGTCCATGTTGGCCTCCTTCGATGATACCGGCACCTGAATTTTTGGATACTCTTTTTTCAGTTCCGCCATGATTTTCTTTTTTTCTTTGTCCAAATAGCTTATTTCCCAAAATCTTTCAAGCTTAATAATGTGCTTTACTTGCTCATCAGAGAAAAGATATAGATGGTCTTTTACTACATCCTGCTTTTTACTTCTGTCCGGATGGGCAGACCCGCCGAAAAGGCACTGGCAGTGCTCAATATCATAATCACAAATAGGGCATTTTTCTTTCATGTTGGCCTCCTTCATCATTTTCGTGACCTCACGAAATTGTTCATCCTCCACCACCTCGAAGCCCATCAGGCAGGCGGCTTCGTGGGGGTGTTTTTCAACGTAATCGCAGCAGGAATATCCAGAAATAAACGCTGCCTTTCCAACGGGGCACGTCCCCGGATTGCAGCAGTCGCAATCAAAAGCGGAATCAAGAGTGACGTCTACATCGTCAAACACTTCCCCCGTCTCAGGGTTCCGAAACTTCATTTGATTTTCCTTCCTATCCACGGCAGCAGCCAGCCAAATGTCAGCGCACCGGCCACATAGCCAAGCCATAGTTCACTGCTCATGATTGACCTTCTTGTTCTTTTCCATGTGTCCTCGGAAAATCTCATCAAGAGCCTTTATAATGTAAAACGCAATTTGAATAAGTCCTATCCCAAAAACAAAAACTGCTGCGGCCCAATTCAGCGCAGTATTGCCAGTTCCGTTTATCCCGTAATAAACATTCAGTGCCGCCAGAAAGAAATCCATGCCAGCGAAAAATATCATTCTGAGTCTCCTCCTTTTTCATCCTGCTCCCTCCGTAGTGCGGCCTGGGCTTCCAGCTCTCCCTCGTTGCAAATTTGTTGCAAGTCTGTTGCAACTTCCGTTAAAACTGTAAGTCCCATTTGACGATAGTACATAGACAGCGTATCAACTTTTATGCTATTTCCTTCCGGTTTAGCTTTAACGTAAATTGGCCCGGAATATCCAGTACCTCTGATTTCATCAATCAGGAATTGCAACATCCGCTTTGAATGACCATTTCTTCTGTATTCCGGGTATACAAACAGCCCAAAAATGAGGTATGTCCCACCGTCCGAAACTGGCTTGTCTAAATCGTAGTAGCAGTAGCCGTACGGTGTATGAATAAAATTCATCATAGGTGTATTCATTCCGTGCCGTCCTCCTTATCCGCCTTGGCTAGCTCGTGGAGGCGGTCAACGGCTTTTCCGCTGTATTCCATATCGCCAATTTTGAGCCGCCATTTCCCGCCGTCAAAGTATGTCAGCCGCTTCATGTCAGTCCTCCTTCGGGCCGCGCCATTTAAACTGACGGGCAAAGCACCCATCTTTTTCGCCTTTATGTTCCATTTTCCATTTGCAATTCCCATCCGAAAGTTGGTATTTACAGTACATACAAGGAAATCCATTGGCAGATTCCCACCAATCAATCGAGAATTGTCGCATGTCATGTATTGCCGCATCTCGTTCCCGCTTCACCTGCTCCAACTCCGCCCGCAGCTTCTCGTTTTCGGTCTGAAGCGTGGAGAGAGCGTCGGCGGCCTGCCTCACAGCGTTTGCACATTTTGGAAATTCATCTTCCACGTCCATCATAGGTCTTCCTCTCCCTCCGGCTAAAACAGTTTTACTCCTCGCGGCAGTTCCGGCATCTCGTGCCAGAAAAAAACATCCCACACATAGGGCATGAACATAAACTCCGTGGCTCCGCACGGTTTTTTCCAAACTCCGCTGAAAATTCGACCATACATCCCCATTGTAAGGGCAATATCGCCCTCCATCGGAGTTTCCTCTTTGATGTCATGCCAGCCATCCTCTGGTATTGGCATCCACCATTTCACATCCTCATTGGGTTTATATGCGTCTGGTGAGAATAACACAGGCCAGATTTTTTGCCGCCCGGTCGGGAGATAGGTTCTAAGTGCCGAGTCCTGCACAACTCCAAACTTTGTGATGATTAAAACCTTTTCCCCTTCATCTGGGAGAAAATCTTTTGTTGATACCCACCACGGCTTATTTTCCTCCATCGGCTTCTCCCTCCGGCGGGCGGCGGTCAGGCGGCGCGGGGAGGGGCATCCAGTATACCGGCATATCGTCGCAATCAGTGTAAAATCCGTCATCTGTATAAGCACACCAAAATGTGACGTGCTCATCTACATCATGCCACCAACCAACCGCCATGTTCCCGCTCTTAAAGAGCATGAGCACATCCTGCTTCTTTTCTGGCAGTCTTTCCTCCACGCTCACCCACTCGTTCGGCGGGGTGAGGGTGGGCGCATACTCAACAAGCTCCGCTTTGCCATCTCGCCATGCAGGGAATGATTTCTCAAACTGCTCCCTGCTTTTGTACATTCTGGGACGAAGTTGACTATCCAGAACAGCTTCCCCATCTTGGAACGCTATAAAAATATGCTGTCCTTGCTTAATCGCCCTTGCCATCTTTCAGCGCCTCCTCAGTCGCAATCATCTCGATTACTGGAACGACCTCAAAATCTCTGTCCCATGAAGAACATCCGCTTCTGGCTTGTGCTTCAGAGCGATATGTCTTGACAGAAACATCTTTCACTTCTGTAATCGGGCGAAAACTAAAATGTTTGGAAAGGCCACACCAAACCTCGGTTCGGTTCCGTCGCATAACTACATACCGTTTGCGCTCAATCCGCATCTTTCAGCGCCTCCAGCATCTCCATCTCACATATATCAACAATGTGGTCGCAAAGTGCTTCTGGTATCACTGCACGCTCCCGGCCCCCTTTTAGACCCTGTGTCCCAGTTTTTGCACCTCGTGGTGCGCTTATATGGCAAGGGTCTCCATTGTGGCATGGAGGCTTAAATTGGGGGTCTGGATAGTTGCTCCAGATATCGGTAGGTTTCATTCGAGTATCTCCATATTGGCAGTAAGTGACAGTGTATCTCGGCAGACCCTGCATCCACTCCATCTTTCGCATCCCGCCCCTTGGGTTTTCTATAAACCAAAGACGAGGCGAGAGTGTCATGATAAGCCCATGAACGTGAAGGTTTACTCGGTCGCAGAACTTTGCGTAATCGCTGACCGCAGCAAGGTTTCCGTTTTCTTCTTTCCTTCGGTGATGGGAGATCGCTGCGATACTGTATGTACTGCAATCTGGACTCGCCCATATCACATCTGGTCGCCCAAAGTCTCGCAGGATCTGGTCTGCCGTCACAGTCAGTACATCTGCATAAAGGCTGATATCCGGGAATGACTTGTCCCACTCTATGCTATACGTCTGATGGCCCCTCTTTTCAAACGCCTTACTTACAGAGCGTGTTCCTGCAAATAATTCAAGTAGTTTCATCCAGCATCTCCATCTCCGCCGCTCAATCTTCCTTGATACGAACAGGAAGAACCATTTTAATGTCCTCCTTGTTGGTACGGAGAAGAATCGGCTCAATATTGCTGCGAAATTCTAAAATGACCGGCTGCCTAAAACTGCCGTCAGCAGAGACTTTCGCCGCTTGCAATGCAGACAGAAGGTAATTCCCATTGAAGCCAATTCGATACTTTACCTCGCTGGTTGGGATTGCCTTTTCCCATTCAAACCCGCTGTCCTGCGGCTGGATATATCCGAACGAGAACCCACCGCACCGGATTACAGCTTCTTTCCCGTCCTCGGTCAGAGAGATGGTTGCATACTGCTTATTGGGGAGTTTGGTATTACTCTTGATGAATGCCACAAAGTCCTCGTCGCAATCACTGATAACGGAATGTTCTACAGACATCCGATATCCGTCAACGGCCATTGCCACGACCTGATTGTCTGCCGCATGAAACTCCAATTTGATGTACTGGCTGCAGGGTCGATGATTACTATCACTCACAAAAGACTTGGTAGCCGCAATTAGCCGGTTCAGGTCATTGGTGTAAATCCTTGCAGATTTCATGTGTTCTCCTCCAATTTTTGAATTTCCTCCGCGCTCAGGATCGGCGCGCGGGTGTTCCATTGTGCTTCTGCTTCTTTTTCTGTCTCAAACGGGCCAAGAATGAGTCCACATTTAAGACATTCAACCGCCCACTTGAAACTTCCGCCTTGCATCAAGCCATTACAGTTGCAATCAGCCTCACCGCCGCACATACACGCCAGCAGCACCCCCGCCTCCGTCAGCCGTCTGGCCGCCCCGTGGTCGCCCAACAGGGCACGCTTAATATCGTCCATATGGTTCGTCGTTGCAGTATTCATCTTATTTTTCTCCTGGTTCCTCAGACTTCTTTGATTGAGATCCCGAATCGCTCCAGCAGGAGCTTCTTTTTTATCTCGTATTGAGCCGTCCTGGTGGCTCTGCTCTTGACATCCTCCACCACTGGCACCCAGTGAACAGTACCGTTCTGATCCGGCATAGTGGGCCGCTCGTAGGAAAAATCCGCCACATAGCGGATAGCTCGGACCCGCTCGCCCTCCGGCGTGATGTAGCTCTCCTGGAGCGTGTACTGCCTCTGGAGGCGAAGGTCACGTATTTTCCCAGAACGGAGCAATACTAACAATTCATCGTATCGCCGGGCCTCTTTTTTGCTGTCAAAGCGCAGCTTGCCCCGGCTGTCCGGCTCATTGTGGTATTTGCTCTCCTTTGCCGCAGCCTGATTTCCCAGCTTTTCAAGCACCTGCCGTTGAGCCGAAGGTCCCAGCCGAGCCAGGTCCGCTCCTGTCAGTCCCATGCTCCACCCTCCTTTAGCGCCTTGTTCCACTGTGCCAGGCTCATGCCCTGCTCCAGAGCCTCACGCATTGTTGGAAGTCCCAGCTTATGCAGTTCCTCATGCCACTCTGCCTGCCATTTCCTCGCTCGCTCCATGTGCTCTTGTTCGGACTGCCCTGGCAATATATTTCGTTCCCCCGCCGTTGTCCTTCTGGGGCATCTCATGGCGATCTCCTGCACAAAGGGAAAGTTTTTGCTCTCCCTCAAAAATTGCTTCAGGGCCAGTTTTACTTCCTCTGGGCCATACTCCTCCAAAACCAAAAGCCATGCGTTTTTCAGTGTTTTGTCTTTTGTTTTTGGATTGTTGGGGAAATAAACAGACAATAAACCGAACAGTCCGTCTATATCTTTTTCTGTCATGATGACCTCACTCTCTTTTCTGCTGGGCTGCTGCTCGGTCATGCTCCCTGTACTTCTATAGATAGACTTTCAGTAGAACGCAGCATCACCCCCGTTAGTAGTAGAGGGTATAGTCTTTTGAGTGCTATCTATAGAACTACCTATCCTATCCCTATACCTATCCTATTCCTATATGTCATTTGCATGGAGCAAATGGGCATTTGCAAGCGACAAATAGTCCTTATCTGCTGTTTTTGGGTATGAGAACCACACCGGCGCTTTCGTCGGCGTCCAAAAGCCAGTAATCGGCTATGACAGACTTTACGCGGCGCTTCTTCAGCGCCGGAACAAAACTCCGCTGAATACCCCGACTTGTCAGTATTCCATGCCTCTCGTACAGCGTGTTTTCAAACAAGCCAATACGTAAGCACAGCCCGACGGTATTCGTGACCGCCTTTGACCCAACTCCACCGCCGATGCGTCTGGCGACGCTTGCGGCTTCATCGCAGGTCCAGTCCAAGTAGTATCCATGGAGCCCGAAAGCCCTTTGGCAAAGATAGAAGTAGATAGCGAATCCGGCCACACCCTGGCCGTCTATCAGCTTGTCTATCTTCGGATCGTCAAAAACGTCGGTGGCCCATCCAGAGAACTCAATGCCCTCCTTGGGCCGTCCTGCCATCTCACCGCCTCCTCTCAGTTATCACGGATCAGTTTCCTCCAGGTTATTTGTTGTCCATGATGTATCGTGCGTACCTGGTTGGCTCTCCGAAGCGGTTCTGGCCCCTCACATCTTCAGAGCGGATAGCCCTACCCATATGGCGTAGGTCCCATATCCGGGCGCCAAGCCTCATAATACCGTACTGGTCCAGTGCCTCCAGAGGCGTAATACTACCAAACTCCTCCAGGTGCCGAAGGACCTTCTCTGTCTGTGTCATTTCTTTCCGCCCCCCAAATCTATTTTCTCTTGATGCTGGTGCAGGAATATGTATCGGCTGTTCGGCCCCATCTGCTGATAAAGCCAGTCCTCGGCCTGTTCCCTGCTTAAATGATTCTGTGCCGCCGCCCACTCATATGAGAACTCCCCAGCGGCTCTCTTGGCCTCCATACGGGCCTCCAGCTCGGCTCTGGTGTGGTTGGCCTCGATGAAATACCAGTCATAGCCCTTGGCCTCTACGCCGTCCAGAGTGCCAGTATCCGTAGCATAGAAAAGGCGCTCCTCCTCGGCTGTAATGTGATAGCCGCAATTTGGAACATTGTGAGTCAGCCGCTCTGGAAGAACCGAAACCCATAAAGACGGATAGCGGCATTCCTTACCGGGCTCCAGCACATCAATCCGCCGTTTGTCCACACCGGCCTCCAGAAGCGGCCCGACCATCCACTCACAGCAGCCCCAGCGGAGGGTGGGGCGCTCCTTATGGAGCGACCGCACCGTCCGGGGATTGAAATGGTCCGAATGTTGGTGCGTCAGCAGTACCAGCCGCAGGTCCTTCTTGACCGGCTCCAACGCTTTGAATGGCACCCCGATGTCGATGAGAATTCTGTCATTGATAACCACAGCGTTGCCCTTTGAGCCGGTGGAGATAATGTTATAGGTCATTCAGGCTCACCTGCTCCTCGTCGGGGGCGGTGTTCTGCGGCGTCTCCTGGGTCTCATACAATTTTTCGCTAGAAGCGGATGCCTGGGACATATCAAAATACTGCTCCACGCTGGCGGAGCCATCACGCAGGGTGTTGTACACGTTCTTCAGGCGGACAACACTCTGATGGGAAAATGCTTCCTTTTTGCATCCAATGTAAGCTTCCAACATTTCCGCTGTCACTCCGTACTGCTCCTGGAAGTTCTTGACCAGCGCCCGCACCATGTCAACCAGAGGCATTTTGCTCTTCCCCGCAAGCGTAGCGTTGCATTGGCCGACCGCCGCGTCCACCACATCCCCAGGGATGACAGACAAGATACAGGAGCGCTCCCGCCGGGCCGCTTGATTCGCAACCATCTCATAAATGTCCCGCGGGTCGGTCAGGGGATAGGCCCCTTTCTTCGTCTCTCGGATATGCGGGACGGTGAACACTTTTGTCTCCCGGTAGTTGGTCTCCAGGTCCCAGCAGTAGGCCATAACCGTGGACTCTTTGGCCGTCTGCTCCAGCACTTTGAATCCGCTGTCAATGTTTCCCCAGCCTCTGGCCAAGGTCTTGGCCAAGTGAATGGAGGGGCCGGTCACCACCTGCCCACCGCGAGGAAACTCATACATCGCCTTTTCTGCTAAACTTGTCCTCTGGCAATCCAGAAGAATACGGTTGTACGCCTCCACCGCATCCCGTGGAAACCGCTTGGCGGCCACCATAGCAACCTGGACCTCCTGCGCCTCCCGGCTGGCTGCCAGTTCCGCGCCTACTCTGCGCTGGGCTGGTGTTTTATCCTCAAACTCGGCAATAGCGGATGTATTTCTAACTTCGTTATTCATAACGGATTCCCTCCTGGTCTAAAATTTCTTTAATTCTCTTCGCTACGGAAACCGGAACATCATAGGCTAAAATATTCAGCTTTCTAATGCGCCTTTCCTCTCTGGGCGGCTCCACGATCTGAGGTGCGGCGGCTTCTACCCTCGCCACTGCCTCAGCTTCCCGTGCCCTTTGCGCTTCCCGGAGCGCCTGGGCCTCCCTCTCCGCCTCGATGCGCCGGTGGCGCTCCTGGACCGTAGTAATGGCCGACGGAGCGTCCAGCGTCCGCTTGAACTCCACCATGATCTCCTCGGCGCCGTCCATGCCGGAGATAAGCTCCATACTGCGTGAAATCCCGGCCACGAAATCCGCCAACTTTTCCCGCAGTTTCTTGGGCGTTTTCTGCTTGGCGGATGCCATATCCACAACAATACCGGCCTGCTCATACCGGACGAAATCTACTCTTTCGGCCGCGCAAAGTTCGTCAAAATACTCACGCAAACTGTCCTCACAGCGCTTCTTGATCTCGTTCTCAGTATCGTTGATTTTCTTTTTTAGCTCCAAGTCCGCCCAGCGGTAAGCGTCACTGACGCACTCCTTATAGACCGCCTCAAACTGTTCATAGGGGCCGAGGACAGCTTTCTTTACCTCTTTCCGCTGCTCCTCCAAGACCTGAAACTCTTTATTCAGGTCGGCCCGGATATTTTTTACGGACTGAACCGTTTCCTCTGTACAGACAAGGGAGAGTGCTTCCTCTACCCGCTTGTCCACCGCTTCCTTCATGGAGCGCAGATGCTCCTCAATAACAGGGAGCTGCTTGACCTGGATTAGCGCCTCCATCATCAATCCTCCTGTACAATCTCCCGCCCACAGCGGGGGCAGGAATCCCATCCGTTTTCCTGGGGGCCGTCTGCCTCAAACTGCGTAAGGAATCCGCAGGCTCCGCTCCAAGTGTTGTGTTCCGCATCAATGCAGGAATATGTACATTTACTCATACCGTTCCACCTCTACGCCCATCTCCAGGGCAATTTGTTCCGGGTTTTCCCATAAAACCTTACGCACAGCATATCTGAAGCAGTTTGGGCAGAGCCATCTCCCAGCCCAGAAAAACCGAAGTCCGCCTGTGTAGATCTCTCCCCGGCACTTTTCACATTCAGAAACGCTTTCTTCCATATTTACATCTCTTGGCGTGGGCCCTACTTTGAATGAAGGCCCCCGGTTCATAGCCCCGCCACCTGTATCCCTACGGCGGCACCCAGCCAGAACACCAGGCACCCAAAGAGGATCACCATCCCGGTCCAAAACCGCTCCTGTCTCTGTTGTCGGCGCTCATTCCGTGTCTTCACTATCTCCATCTCCAATCCTGGCCTTTGCCATCTCAATAGCGAGCATATAAACTCGGCCATGTTCGTTATCTCCGTGGGTCTGTTTTACTTTTGCGGTAAACTCCTCCAGATCCCCAAAAAAGCGCCCACAGGAAACACGGATCTTTCCGTCTTTACACTGGAAAAAGGTGGTGGTATCGTTGCGAGAGCCAATAGCTCCGATCCAAAAGACAGCACCTATCTTACACACCTCGGCGTTGCCGTACACCCTGGCGTTGCCGTACACCTCGGCGTTGCCGTACACCCTGGCGTCGCCGGACACCCTGGCGTTGCCGTACACCTCGGCGTTGCCGTACACCCTGGCGTTGCCGTACACCTCGGCGTTGCCGTACACCCTGGCGTTGCCGTACACCCTGGCGTTGCCGTACACCTCGGCGTTGCCGTACACCCTGGCGTCGCCGGACACCTCGGCGTCGCCGTACACCCTGGCGTCGCCGTACACCCAGGCGTTGCCGGACTGACTCAAATTTTCCTCCTTCTCAATCCAGCCACCTAGATCGCCAGCATTTACATTTCCAAACTGAACCAGAGCTTTGATGCGGTATAAGGTTTTCCCAAGGAAGACCTTCGTTTCAGATGTCAACTCATACTTTTTCACTTCTTCCGCCTCTTTTCCATAAATTCCGCCACAGCGAGGGCGGTACAGATCACGATGCACACCATGCACACCACGGATAAAAACTCAAACAATTCTGATTCCTCCCAGTGTCATCAAATAGAACCACTGCTCTTGAGTAAGGCGTACCTCCTGCTCGTCCAGTAGCTTTGCAATAGAGCCATCGCCGCATCCGATCTCATGGGCAAGGCCCCTTTGCGACAGCCGGTGCCGCTCCATAGCCCGCTGTGTGATACGGCGGACTGTCTCATTTGGAGTTTTCATTTCTGTCCTCCCGGTCCAGGATTCTCGCCACGACCTCAGCTAAATTCCGAACCGTTTTAAGCAGCTCCGGCACATCAACTCCATAATGATCCCGTTCCAGATTGTTCATGTGCCTCCTGGAATTCCGGCTCTGCGTCCCAAGGTCCTTAATGCTGTCGTTCTCGTCAAGTGTTTTTTTCATAAAATTTTCCTTTCCGGCTTGACAGAGAACGTTTGTTCTAGTATGATATATCCATCAAGCCTAATTGGTGTGGTCAGTTAGGTTTGCCAGCCTCGTCAGGTGGTCTCAACACCTGATGGGGCGTTTTTTTGTTGTTCCTTTCGCCGTGATATGGTAGAATGTGGGCGAAAGGCGGTGTTTTTATGGGTTATCTTTGCCCATACTGCAATCACACTTGTTTTGACAACGGAGATATCAACACAACCTACTATCCTTCACATGGTAGTGCAGATCTAGAAGGAATGAGTGAAGCAGATGCTATAACCAATGCTGTTCAAATTGATTTCAGCATTTGCCCAAACTGCGGGAAAACCTCCATTAAAATGTCTCCGTATTGGAAAAACAAAAATATGAAATTCAGTTTTTCCTACCCCCCGTCTATGGCAATCTTTCTTCCTGAATATGTTCCAGAGGCAATTCGATCTGATTATGAAGAAGCCGTATCCATAGTAGACTTAAGTCCAAAGGCATCCGCTACATTGGCACGTCGTTGCTTACAGGGCATGATCCATGATTTTTGGGATATTAAGGAGAAAAACTTGAACGCGGAGATTACATCGCTCAAAGGAAAGGTATCTCCTACTCAGTGGAAGGCGATAGATGGACTCCGAAAAATTGGAAACATTGGGGCACATATGGAAAAAGATGTAGAACTAATCATTGATGTTGACCCTGGTGAAGCAAAAAAACTCCTCAAATTGATCGAGCTTTTGATTGAAAAATGGTATATTGCCAGAAATGATGAAGAGCAGCTTCTCGACGAAATATCTAAACTAGCCGATGAAAAAGAGGCTGAACGTAAGTCAGGAACTGGTTGCCAGCAAGATTCCGTCTAAACTCCAATATCGTGTTTGAATTTTGCAAGGATCTTCCTCTGTTCCAATGCCCTCTAAAGACTTTGTAACAATAACTTGAATTACCTTTGCGCTGTCTGTTCCACGAGGTCGGACTGATTTTATTTCATTATCTTTCATATGGCACTTCCTTTAGATTTGCTCCAGATTAGTATTGCAATTTGGCCAACGTGACTTTCTGCTCTATATTTAACTCCGGGTCGTTGGCCACATCTTTTAGCACAACTTCCCTCATCCGATAACCAAGCCCGTCCAGCATAGACTGATATTCTTCATACTTCATAACTTTCCTCCTTGTATTCCGTCCCGCACCATGCTAAAATACAAGGTACTAGGACGTGTCCTGTTCTTCCGCCCTCATCCGTGCGCTACCACGGGTGGGGGCAATTATTTTGTTGCTGACAAAGCCGCACTCAAAATAGTCTGTAAGCCGGATAGTCTTTCGTTTACGATTCGCTCAATCCCATCCACCGCCAGCTCCTCCACCTCCCGAAGCTTGTAAGTAGGAAGGTCTCCCCGTTTGTACTTTACCAACAGCCCTGGCGAGATGTTATAGGCCCAGCTTCCAGTTTCCTGATTCTGTACCCCAAAGCCAAAGGGTGCCCTCTGCTCCTGGAGCGCCCGGTACAGCGTGGGTGTGGACCATCCGATGAACTGAGCCGCCAGATAAACCGGCACATTTGAATGTGATAGGATCTCCTTCTCCCCGATAGGTGGGGTCTCTTGCTTCTTCATGGTTTCCTCCTTTCTGGTCATTTTATTGGCCGCTTCCTTCATATTTACCTCCGTTTCCTGTCGTGGTATACTGGTGGAGAAGGGAGGTGATTTTATGGATAGATGCGCCCATATCTGCACAAACGGGCATGTACTTATCACAAGGGCTCCGATAGATGGAAAAGAATTTTGTGAAAAATGCGGAGCGGAAATGATTGATAAATGCCCATCATGCGGAGAGTTTATAAGAACGTGGTCATACGGTGGCGCTGTACTTGGAAATCCAAAATATGAAAGAGCCGCATTTTGTAAAAATTGCGGGTCCCCTTATCCGTGGACAAAATCCGCCATGGATGCCGTTGCTGAATTACTTGAGGAAGAAGAGCAACTTGACGATCTACAACGTAGCAAACTGACTGCTTCACTTTCAGACATTGTTTCAGAAACTCCAAAAACACAAGTCGCAGTAGTTCGTTTCAAAAAAGCCTTGCTCTCCGTCGGGCAATTCACAGCAGAAGGTCTGCGCCAATTCGCCATTGATTTCGGATGTGAGCTTGCAAAAAGTCAATTAGGTCTTTGACTTCTCCACCACAAAGAGCCTGTAACCAGGGCACTTCTCCTGCCCGCAGTTATATGGCTCTTTTTTTATCCAGCAGTCGCACACTTCTTTTAGCTTTGTACCGCACGACTTGCAGAAGTTCGCACGATCCGGATTTTTGGCCCGACATGATGGGCATTCCACCTCTCTCACCCCCTCCCCATTCAGTCCGTTTTATTGGACAGGTTCCGTGCTATCATGATCGCACTTCTGGATTTCCAAAATTTCCCGGATAGCCTCCACAACTCTTGGAGCATTTCGCTTCCCCTTCAAAATCTTGTCCATGTACCCACTGTCTGCAAAAAGCCCCGTCCGGTTTGTGATTTCCTCCTCAAGCCACTTTTGCGTCTTTCCACGCCTTAGCAGCTCCGTCTTTACGCACAAACCAAACGACGTGAATTTGCATGAATCCACGAAAATACCTCCTTCCTTATATTTGCTGTTGACAAGTACTTAATATTGTACTAATATGTAAGCACCACCAAACATCGTACTTTATTTCGTGCTTGTCATGACTGCATTATAGTACTATATTAAGTGCAAGTCAATAGTTTCGCACGAAATTAAGTGCTTTTGTAATCATGCACAAAACGGAGTACTTAATTATGAACAACTTGTACGAAAGAATTTTTTTCTTATGCACTGAGAACGGGATAAAACCAGGAAAGATGTGTGCGGATTTAGGAATCAGCAGAGGGAATATTTCAGACCTTAAAATGGGAAGAATCGAAAGCCTATCAGCAGATAAACTTGCAAAAATCGCAACATATTTTAAAGTATCTGTTGATTACCTCTTAACCGGAGAAGAAACAAAAAAAGCGCCCACCCCGGAGGGTGAGCGCGAGATCAGCGACGACGATATTAAATTTGCCCTGTTTGGAGGCGACGGTGAGATTACCGATGCCATGTACGATGAGGTAAAACGCTTCGCCCAGATGGTCAAACTCCGGGAGGAGGCGGAAAAGGAGAAGAAATAATGGAGACTGCCAAGCTGTTTCAAGAAGCGCAGGATTCCGATATTCCGATTATGTATTTAAGTATCCCGGAGAATGGTTCCATGTGTGTCCAGACGGACAGACGGTGCTATATTGGGATGGACTACGGTGTTTTAGAGGACGAAGCCAGCAAACGTGTCCATTTGGCCCATGAGCTTGGGCACTGTAAAACCGGGGCGTTTTATAACCGATGGGCGGCCCGTGATGTTCGGCAAAAGCATGAGCACAGGGCGGACAAATGGGCAATTGAGGAAATGATACCTGTGTGTGCCTTGGATGAAGCTATCGCTGATGGTCATACAGAAATGTGGGACTTAGCAGACTACTTCCATGTCACCGAAGATTTTATGAGGAAAGCTGTCTGCTGGTATGCCTACGGGAATTTGGCAACGGAGTTGTATTTTTAGCAAGGGAGAGTTCCTCGTGAAAAATATTCTCGGTCGTTTTCGTTCTTATTTGCATGAAACGAAAGAGTTAAATCGGATATATTATGAGCAAGAAGCTTTTAGTGATGACATAAAAGAAATACAACAAGATAAAGAAAGAACATCAGAGATTGAAAAATACGGAAAAGAAAGGATTGCAATTTTACTCAACTCAAGAATATACAGAGAGAATTTGTCAAAAGAGGTATGGCTAAAAAATAGTCAGGCCATTGAAGAAAAAATGATGTTTTTTCGTTACCTTCCCTTTCAAGTATGTAACTGTTCATATATTGGAGAAGGAATAGCTTGGACAGGCTATAACTTTAATAACAAAAAAATTTTACAAATTGCTATTAATCAAATCAACTATTTTTTAGGGGATTTGAAAGCTTTAGATGAAACAGTGCCAAAGATTATCCCAACAGACTTTTATATCAATTTCAATTCAATTTGTTTTGATGGGCCTTATAGCTACGGATTGCCCAGAAGTTACATTTTATATCAGCCAGAAACAAAAAGCGGGAAAAAATCACAGTATCCGTTAATCGCATTCTTTAACACCGCAAAAGGAACCGAACGTTATGTAGATGAATTTTATCTAGGAAAGCTTTACTATGCTATAAATGGTGATTTATCTAAAGCAACTGTTCACTGCCACAAACATGGAAAATTTGCAGAGCTCATATTCTCCGTTGTAGGAAGAACTTTTTTAATTTCAAAAATTAATACTTTAGGGCAGGATAGAAAGCTGTTTACTTTATACGATTGTAGTTGGCATTTTACAGACTATGCAGATTTTTCTTAAAAAATAAAAGCCCCCGGTGCTACCAACACCGAGGGCGGGCCGTAGATGCTACCAACATCGACGGTAAGCAAAGCACCCCAACAGTCAAATCAAGGCACCTTTGCGCCCTTTTATTGTATCATACTGGGGCCACGGGTGCAACCATAAAAAGGAGGAGCACCATGAAGCGAGCAAATGGGACCGGAACTGTGGTCAAACTATCCGGTAACCGGAGCCGTCCATACTGTGTCAGGATATCCCAGCGAGATAAGCGTGGATATGTGATCCAAACAGCCGTCAGTTACCACGCAAAGGCCGCCGAGGCACAGGCCGCCTTGGATGAATTAGTCAAGAAAATCCAAGCTGGGAATCATATCAGCGCCGATACAATCAATACGACATGGGGGCAGGCTTATGAGATATGGTCCGCTCGAAAGTACAGGATAGCTGGACCTGCCTCTGTGGCATCCTATAAAGCCTCCTGGAGCCGTGTAGGGGCTCTAGCTGACCGGAAGGCCAGGAGTATTACTATTGATGATCTCCAGGCTATCATTGACCAGGATGCGGCGGATGGTATGTCTAGCTCGTCCATTAATAACGACTGCATCCTTATCAAAGCTCTGTTTAAATTTTTAATGGAACGTGACATTGTTGCGAAGGACTACTCCGCTTTTATTCAGGTCCCGAAGGTCGGTCCGAAGCATACCAAAGGTGCCTTTGACGACCTACAGATGGCAAGACTGGAGAAGTTGGCTAAAGAAGGATTCCCATGGGCTGACACGGTGCTCATGCTCTGCTATACCGGCCTCCGCATCAACGAGTTTTTGTCCCTCACTCCATTCAACTTTGATCCAGACACAGGATGCTTAACTGGCGGCAGCAAAACTGAAGCTGGGAAGGGTAGGACCGTTCCTGTTCATCCAAAAATCCGTCCATACTTTGACCGTTGGATGGCAGATCAGGCAGATACTATTATCCATCAGGACGGAAATCCCGTATCAGACAGATGGTATCGGGCCTCCGCATTCAAAGGTGTCATGGACGCTCTGGGGGTGCCTGATGCCACACCACACTGGTGCCGCCACACATTCGTAACCAGAGCTAAAATAGCTGGGGTAGATGAGATGGCCCTAAAGTTCATTGTCGGACACTCCCAGCGGGGAAATATCACCGCGCAATACACTCACCCGGACCCCGCCTGGCTTGCCGCCGAGATGGCAAAAATTGCGTAAAAAATAATCACCAGAAACCAGGCGTTAGTAACGGGTTAGTAACACGGTTAGTAACAAAAGTCGGGAAAGTGCTGATATACCGGCACTTTTCTTTTTTGAAAATTTAAGGAGTTCTTAATTGTTTTTTCCCGCTCCCTTCGATATACTATGTGTACTAATACAATTAATACAGTTTTGAGTGTGGGAGGTCGCGATGCGCGGGATGAAAAAAAGCCTCTGTTTCCTGGGTGCCTGCCTGCTGTGTTTGGGGTTGACCAGTTGCGCTGCTGCGGAGCAAGACGCCTTTCAGGTCCAGATTATCTGCAAGAGTTCCGGCATACAGCAAATCTTCTGGAGCTGCTATCTGGATGGAGTCTTTTATGGTTCTGGGGGAATGGCCGACTTGGACGGAGAAGAGTTGACAGCGGAAAGCGAACTTGTCCCCTGTTTCTCCCGTGCCTACCTAGACGGTGCAGATCCGATTGGCTTCTCCATCGATTTTTCCCCCTATGCGGAGGGCAGGATCATCCCCTTAGGCACTACGGACCAGGTATCTATCCCCGCCCAGTATGGAGCGTGTTACACTGTGATACTCTCCGGGGACGAGGCAACAGGCTTTCAGGCCGAACTACAGTAAATATCTACAGACCAGATCCGGCGGCGTCCCGCCGAGAGAGGAGGAATCGCTTTGCTCAACCTAGACTTTCGGGATTCCCGTCCCATCTATGAACAGGTGAAGGACGGCCTGCGGAAGCTGATGGTATCCGGAGTCATTCAGGAGGGAGAAAAGCTCCCTTCTGTCCGTACCATGGCCAGCTCCCTGGCCATCAATCCCAATACCATCCAGCGGGCTTACGACGCTCTGGAGTCCGAGGGCTATCTCTGCTCCGTGCCAGGCAAAGGCTCCTTTGCCGCCCCCAACAGCGGGGTGGACACCGGGCGGCGGGACGCCCTGTTCCAGACCTTTGACCAGACAGCGGCGGAGCTGCTGTTTCTAGGGGTCAACGGCGAGGAGTTATGGGCCCGCGTCCGGGCTCTGGAAGGAGGAGAGGAACCATGATAAAGGTAAACAACGTAGTCAAGACCTTCGAGGGCTTCCGGGCCCTGGACGGTCTGACCATGACGGCGGAGAAGGGCTCTATCTACGGCCTTGTGGGCCCCAACGGCGCCGGAAAATCCACCATCCTGCGCCACATCATTGGCGTCTACCGCCCCGATTCCGGCAGCGTCTTGGTTGACGGCCAGCCGGTCTATGAAAATCCCGCCGTAAAGGCCAAGATCGCCACCATTCCGGATGAGCTGTATTATTTCGCCTCCGCCTCCACCCGGGACATGATGCGGTTCTACCGGGGGATGTACCCCCAATTTGACGCCAAGCGATATGAGGCGCTGAAGGATGCCTTCCCCGAGGTGGATGAGAAGCAGCCCATTCGCCGCCTGTCCAAAGGGATGCAGAAGCAGTCCGCCTTCTGGCTGGCCCTGTGCTGCCAGCCGGAGGTACTGGTGCTGGATGAGCCGGTAGACGGGTTAGACCCGGTGATGCGCCGTCAGGTCTGGTCCCTGCTGATGGGTGACGTGGCCCAGCGGGGGACCACGGTGCTGGTGTCCTCCCACAACCTGCGGGAGCTGGAGGACGTGTGCGACCATGTGGGCATCCTGTCCCATGGCAAGGTACTTCTGGAGCGGTCCCTCACCGACCTTCAGGATAACGTGGTCAAGCTCCAGGTGGCCTTCCAGGACGGGCAGCTGCCCCAACTGCCCCAGGATATGAACGTCCTCCACACCACCCAGGTAGGTCGGGTGTTCACTCTGATTGTCCGGGGCAGCCCAGCGGACATCAAGACCAGGATGGCGGTGTATTCCCCCATTCTGATGGAGGCACTGCCCCTGTCCCTGGAGGAAATCTTTATCTATGAAATGGGAGGTGAGGACTATGGGGTCCGCGACATCGTGCTTTAATTCCACCCTCTACCGCAAAACTATGACCCGCTTCTGGCCCCTTTGGGCCCTGTATGGGGTGATTTGGGCCTTTCTGATCCCTCTGAACCTGCTCAATCAGTTTTTCTGGCTTCAGGAGCGATATCAGGGAGAGCTGGACCTTCAGTCCATGCTGACCTCCGCCGCCCTGGACATCCCCTATCTCCTGACTATGGGAGTGGCCCTCTCTCTGGTCTTTGGGGCGCTGGCCGCCATGGCCTCCTTCGGCTATCTATACCATAACCGGTCCGCCGCCATGATGCACGCGCTGCCCCTGCGGCGGGAGGCCCTGTTCACCACCCAGTATCTGGCCGGTCTGTCCTGCCTGCTGCTGCCCCATCTGGCGGTGGCTCTGGTGACGGCGGCCGCCGAACTGGCCTTTCTGCCTATGGAGTGCTGGGGAGAGGCGCTGGCCGCCCTGGCTGTCTGGCTGCTGGTTCAGAGCGGCACCGCTCTGTTTTTCTTCTCCTTTGCCGCCTTCTGCGCCATGTTTACCGGCCACATCCTGGCCCTGCCCGCCTTCTATGTCATTCTGAATTTTCTGGTCATGGTGATCTCCACCCTGCTGGCGGAGCTGATGAACCGCTTTTTCTACGGCTTCCCCGGCCGGGGCTGGGTGGGGGGCAGACTGGTAGAGTGGTGTACCCCCGTCTATCTGCTGTCCCAGGCCTGTAACTGGAATGTGGTCCAGACGGGGGAGAGCGGGGTCGCTGTGACTAGGGAGTGGGGTCTCGCCTCCCCCTCCACCGTGGCCATCTACGCCGTGGCCGGACTGGTTTTTGCCCTTTTAGCCCTGCTGGTCTACCGCCACCGTCATGTGGAATCCGCCGGGGATGTAGTGTCCATCCCCCTGGTCCGGCCTATTTTTAAATATGGGGTCTCCTTCTGCGCCGGACTGTGCTTTGGCACCTTTACCAGCACTTTTTTGGGCTGGCAGGCAGACGCCGTATTCCTCACCGCCTGTGTGCTGTTTTGGACCGTAGCGGGCTATTTTACCGCCGAGATGCTGCTAAAAAAATCCTTCCGGGTGCTAAACGCCTGGAAAGGCTGCGCGGCGGTGGCGGCCGCCATGGCTCTGTTATGCGCCGCCTGTGTCTATGATCTCTTTGGCGTGGAGAGCCGGATTCCCGATGCCGGCCAAGTCGCTTCCATCAATCTATCGGCAGACATGGGATACCCCATGGATATCAGCGGCTTCCATCTGTCCCAGATCACCGAGCCCGGCCAGATCCAGCAGGTCTTGGACCTCCACCAGGCCATCATCAATGAGAGGGACCGGAATGGAGCTGACAATTACAGCATATACGGTGATGACTACATCTTTTTCTATGTGACCTATACGCTGAAGGATGGGTCCACCCTGTCCCGTGAATATTCCAGCGTCCCCATCTTCCTGGATGAGTTGGACAAGGAGGGCTCTGTCACTCAGCTGGCCGACCAGTTGATCCAGAACCGCGGCCTGATCTCCATGGTGTATAATTTTGCCTCTTTCGAGGAACAGGGCCGGCTGGTGGAGGCCTATCTCACCGATGTCCGGATGCTGCCCAATTCCCTGTCCCCGGAGGGGGAAGATCGGAGCACCCTGTATCTGGACGGCGCCGCCGGGGAGGACCTGGAGGGCCTGTGGGAAGCGGTCAAGGCTGACTTTGCTGATGGGAGCATCGGCGTACGCTATCTCTTCAGCGACGAGGAGCGGTTGCGAAACACCTACCGCACCGACCTGCGTTTCCAATGGGAGCTGCCCCTTGAGGAGCAGCTCGGCCGCGGCGGCCAGTATGCCCCCGCCGCAGAGAGCAGTCCCGTCGGCCAGACTTATTCCTCCTCCCTCAGCATCACCCTGACGCCCAACGCCAGCCGAACACTGGAATGGCTTCGGACGTTCAGCGGCCTGGGCTCCCAGTATGAGCTGGTCCTCCACGATGAGGAAACGGCTGTCGGAAGCGTTTCTACCGGAGATACCTCTGTGGCGGCCCCCTACCAGGAGGCCGTCCTTGCGGACTGAAGCCTTCTTCCCTCCCCCGGCTTAAAATAGAGCCGGGGGATTTTGTTAAAAAATTCACTATATTACATAATTTTTGCCCTTCCGCTGATATAATTTTTGCGATTTTGTCAATCACAGGCAGGAAAGAGGCACCCTTGGACAGAAAAATTGATTGCTTTTTCCCCTTTCCTCCGATATAATCAGAACAAGAGCGGAAATCGTGGGCGTCCCTCTGGACGCCAAATAAATTTTGGAGGTAACAGAAGCTATGAAAGACATCTACGTTGTCAACTGCTGCCGCACCGCCATCGGCTCCTTCGGCGGCTCCCTGAAGGATATCCCCGCCGCTGATCTGGGCGCTACCGTCATCAAGGAGGCCCTGTCCCGCGCCGGCGTCAAGCCTGAGCAGGTGGACGAAGTCATGTTTGGCTGCATCCTCACCGCTGGCCTGGGCCAGAATGTGGCCCGTCAGGCTGCCATCAAGGCCGGTGTGCCCACCTCCGTCCCCGCCTACACCGTGGGCATGGTGTGCGGCTCCGGTATGAAGTCCGTCATCGAGGCCGCCCGTACCATCATGGCCGGCGACGCCGACATCATTGTGGCCGGCGGCACCGAGAATATGTCCGCCGCCCCCTACGCCCTGCCTGCCGAGCGCTGGGGCGCCCGCATGGGTGACAAGAAGGTGGTAGACACCATGATCAAGGATGGCCTGTGGGATGCCTTTAATAACTACCACATGGGTACCACCGCCGAGAACATCTGCGACGTGTGGGGCATCACTCGCCAGGAACTGGACGAGTTTGCCGCCTCCTCCCAGAACAAGGCTGAGGCCGCCATCAACTCCGGCCGCTTTGACGACGAGATCGTCCCCGTGATGGTCAAGCAGAAGAAGCAGATGGTGGAGTTTAAAGTGGACGAGTTCCCCCGCGCCGGCGTCACCGCCGAGGGTATCTCCAAGCTGAAGGGCGCCTTCCCTGTGGGGCCTGAATCCCCCGCCCCCGCCGTGGAGCACACCTTCGAGCCCACCGGCATCAAGGAGTCCGCTGACAAGGGCCAGCAGCGCGTCACCGCCGCCAACGCCTCCGGCATCAACGACGGCGCCGCCGCTATCATCCTGGCCTCCGGCGAGGCCGTGGAGAAGTACGGCCTGAAGCCCATGGCCAAGCTGGTCTCCTGGGGCCAGGGCGGCGTGGATCCCAAGATCATGGGCGTGGGCCCCGTGCCCGCCTCCCGTCAGGCCATGGCCAAGGCCGGCCTGAAAATCGAGGACATGGATTTGGTGGAGGCCAACGAGGCCTTTGCCGCCCAGTCCATCGCCGTGGCCCGCGAGCTGGGCTTCGACATGAGCAAGGTCAACGTCAACGGCGGCGCTATCGCTCTGGGTCACCCCGTGGGAGCCTCCGGCGCGCGCATTATTGTCACTCTGCTCCATGAGATGCAGAAGCGCGACGACGCCAAGAAGGGCCTTGCCACCCTGTGCATCGGCGGCGGCCAGGGCGTTGCCACCATCTTTGAGAAGTGCTGATTTTCTCTTCTCCCCTTTGGAAAAGCGGCCTGTGATTTTGGAAGGATCACAATATAGTATCGAGCGGAGCTCCGGGACATCCCCAGGGCTCCGCTCCTTTTGTCCTGTGAGTCTCCCCCCAAGAAAGCGGGAATTTCCGAGGTCCTTGGGCCTTTTCGTCTTTTTTACGAAAATTCTGGTGATAGATTGAAACAAGGGGAAAAATAAGGTACTCAAAGGCAGAGTGAAACAAATCGGTCAAAGGGTCCATCCAATGATCGAGGGAGGAAACAGATGAACAAGATATAGAAACAGCTTCTCTATTACTGCGGCATTTTTCTTGTTATTTTCCTGAGTCATGTGGCTTGCTCCGGCTTTCAGGAAAAGGCACAGAGCACCTATCAGCTTGTATACCTACTCCTTGACCTTGGGACCGGCATTGCCGCCTTTATCCTTGTATTGCTGCTGGTCCTGGGCCGGACGGCGCTGTGCTCCATACGGCCAGCGGAAAATTCCGTTGTCTGTAATGCGGTATGCTTCTTCGCGGCCGCGGGGTTTCTGTGGTGGCGGTTTTTCTATTTTGGGGAGGTAACCTTTATTTCCCTGCTGCTGCCTGTAAGCAAGCTGTTTCATGGGCTGATGACCCTGCTGCTGATGCGGAAAAAGAAAGTTCAGGGAAATGCTGACACAAGTATCCCCTCCCCATAAAAATCAAAAGGCAGGCCTGTAGTTGGAACAGGCCTGCCTTTTCTTTTTCTGCGGGGCCGCTGACGAAAGCCCCCGGACGCCTGCTCCAAGGCGTCCGGGGGCTTCCGTTGAAAAAGAGGATCAAAATGAAACGAACTGTCTCTTGCAGATTTTATGATAAGAGAAACTTATTAACAATTCCAACGCAAGTTGTTACATAAGTTTTAAATCTCTCCTGGATCCAAAAATTTTGCCCAAAAAGGGGGAAAGACCAGCGGTCAAACCGCCGGTCTTCCAAAAAAAATTGGAGGATAGAATGAAAAGATGCTCTTGCCTTGCGAGTATCAGTATACCCAAGGGTTATTACAAAAGTTATCCGCAGTTGTTACAAAACCTTTAAATCTTTTCAGCGCAGCGCCTCAAAAAACTTCTGAAGGACCGCTTCACACTCCTCCCGCAGGGGACCCCGATAGATGCGGGGATGGTGGTTGAAGCGTTCCTCGAACAGATTGAGAACCGAGCCGCAGCAGCCCGCCTTCTCATCTCCCGCTCCGTAGTAGATTCGGTCAATGCGGGCGTTGATGATCCCTCCGGCGCACATGGGGCATGGCTCCAACGTTACATAGAGGGTACAGCCGTGAAGACGCCAGCTTCCGGTCCTGGCGCATGCGTCCCGTATGGCCTCCAGCTCCGCGTGGGCGGTGGCGTCTCCCCGTTCCTCCCGCCGGTTGCGCCCCTCGCCAACGATTTCTCCGTCCCGAACAATAACACAGCCTACGGGCACATCCCCCTCTGCCTGGGCCTCCATCGCCAGCTCCAGAGCCCGGCGCATATACTGTTCATGATTCATCCTGAATCTCCCGCATGAACACCAGTCCCCCATTCACCTGTGCGCAAAACTGCCAGCCTGCCCGGCCCAGCGCATTCCACTGCTCCTCCGCTTCTCTCACCTTTTTCTTCTCGTCAAACCCCATAGATACCCTGATATCAGCTATTTTATATTCGTATTGCTTCATCCGTTTCACCCCTTTTCCCCAGTTTACACCAGGGGGGTGGTTTTCGCAACCGCTCTTTTCTTGGACTTCCTACCCCTCCTTCATGGCCAGCAGGGTGCGGGCCACGTTGTCCGCCCACAGGCGGGCCCCGGCCAGGGCCTCGGTGAGAGTATTTCCATGGCCTCCCACCTCCACCAGGAGGTAGCCGGGCGAGAGCTGCTGGTTATACCGGCTGTTGCGCAGGACGATGGGCCGGGCCAGGCTGGAGTACCCTGTGACCAGGTTTTTTTGCAGCTTGATTCCAAAGGCCAAATTGTCCCTCCAGCGGGGGTGGGCGGCGCCAGAGCCGTCGGTGCCCACCACCAGCATGACCTGGGCCACCTTCTCCCCGGCCTCCTCTGAAACCAGCTTATAGATCTCCCCCTCGTTTCCCACCAGGGCGTCCCGGTGGACATCCAGCACCACTTTGATGGTGGGATACTGCTTCAGCCACTGCTCCACCGCCGCCTTGGACCGGTCATAGGCCCCATTATAGGCCGGATAGTCATAGAGGTTGGTATCATGGACCACCTGAAGGCCGTGGGCCCGAAAAACCGTGGCCATCTCCTCCCCCACCCGGACCATGTTGTGGTTACAGTCGGTGGTCCGGTAGGGATCGCTCTCCTCATAGGACCTCCCGTCCGACTGGGAGTATGCCTCACTGCCATGGGTGTGCAGGATCAGGATCTGCGGTCCCTCTCCCAGTGGAACGTCCACCGTGCCCTCCCCCAGCACCGAGGCGTCCAGCCCCAGGTCGGTCCGGTCATAGACATAAACTCCCTGGTCGTGGAGGTACTTCCCCCCCTCTTTGCCCTTCGCCGTCATCTCCAGGATGCCCTCGTCCTCTGTGGGAGGCTTCAGGTCGGGTTCCCCCTGCTCCTCCTCATCCACCAATTCTTCCTTTGAGCCCAAATCCTCCATCGGGTCGGCCCCATCTCGGACTTCCGCTACCGCTTCCTCTCCGGCAGCCAGCAGGGCGCTGTGACTCAACAGCAGCCTGCCCCATCCGGTCAGCTCTGCGGAAGCGGTCTGCCGGGGCAGCTCCCCCAGCTGGCTGGACAACAGGGACACGGACAGGCCGGGCTCCTGCCCCAGCGCGGCCAGCCGTTCCTTTACCCCGGATAAATCGGCCATCAGGGACAGCCCCCAGCAGGCCACCAACACAAGCCCCAGGGCCACTCCACGGCGCAGGGCCCGTCCGATTTGATCTCTCTTATCCACATTACCACCCCTTATCCTCTGTATGGTTCGTATCAGGAAGATATGCGGGAGCCAGCTCCTATATGACTTTCTGCCCCCCTATTTCCTGGGCAGAAAAGACCTGGCTGGTATATGGGGCACTCCGATCTGGGTATATAGCGGCACACACCGCCTCCTGGCTCTCTGGGGAGGACCAAGAGACGGTGTATGTAGAAGAAGATGAAAAATGGGTAAATTATCGATATGTCTTCAGACGACGTCCGGGGACCCAGCCCTTAGTGAAGTAGGCGAAGATCCACATAACAGCCACAATGGCAAAGCAAGCGCCAGTGACGATCCAGCTTCCGGTCGTACCCATGTTGACGATAAGAATGGGAGGAATTACCTGAAGGCCAATGATGATGGGACGGTTGAACACATCGGCGATGCCGGAGTCCTCAATACCGCGGCTCTTCAGTTCCGGGTCAACCACGCGCTGCAGCAGCACGCCGGTGGCCGCCACGCCGGTGGCGTGACCCCAGACCATCATGTTGCGCTCGAACCAATCCTCGTCGGAGGATTTTCCGCCCACGATGATGAACCAGAACCAGTTGATGAGGAAGCCAGCGGCGCACACCACGATGAGGGGAACCGCAAATTCCATTACGACACTGAGGTTCAGCGAGCCGATACCGGAAATCATCAGGAAGTCGGTGGCGGTGCCCTGGATACGCTGTACCGTACCCCGGTCCACATACTGATCCGCACCCGTCTTGTTCAGAAAGCCATTGAGGATGATTCCGGCAATGAGAGACAGGCAGAACTCAGGAATAGAGATCTTGAAATCAAAGGTAGCCAGCGTCCAGTTGGCAAACCACTTAGAGGCGATATAGCCCACCCAGCAGGCCAGCATCACAATACCCAGATGGAAGCCCAGAGGATCCAGGCAGATGGAGGCTACGGTGCCTTTCGAAGAAGACTTCTGCTTATTGGCAGGGACCAGGCCGGTACGCATTTCCTGAGGGAGCTCCTTGGGATTCTCCACGTAGTGGGTGTAGCCCTTACGGGTGCCCCAGTTGATAATGATCATGCCGCTAATGATGCCGCCTACGATGCCAATGGTGGCGCAGGTGTTGCCCAGATCCGTCATGTTAGGCACGCCCAGCTCACTCAGAGCGGAGCCTACCGCCGCAGCGGTGCCATGGCCGCCGTAGAAGCCAGTAGCCATCATCAGACCAAAGTTCTCGTCCAGAGTGGGATAGAGTTTGACCAGCAGCACCAGTGTGACCAGCATGCCTACGGCGTACTGCAGTACGGCAATACCCGACACGTTAAAGAACATACCGCTGATCTTGGGGCCCGACGCGGCCCCTTTCTGGGGCTTGTCCCCGATGGGGGTGGCGGCAAAGATCACCACGATCAGCACGCTGGCATAGGTCCCGAATGAGGTAGACAGAGGCAGGATCTTCAGCTGCTCCACAGGACTTTGTGGACCGAACAGAAGAGCCAGAAAACCAGCGATAACCGCGGGAGGAATCAGCACCTTTTGAATCAGTTTTACCTTGGCACGCAGAAATTCACCAATCAGTAGCAGTGCGCCCATGATCGAAATATCGACCATGACTTGCCAGATAGCAGAAGACATTGTGAGTTCCATTGTAAACACTTTCCTCCTTTATCAGTTGCTCCAGAAAGCCCTGACGCGCAGAAAGTCAGATCACATCCTGGTAATAGGGCAGCTGTTCATCAAAACGTTTCTTCCCGTTTTGATACCAGCTGATCATGTGGGAAATTGTGTCAGCTGCCTTGGACTCCACAGCCAGATCAGAGTTGAAGCCCTGGTGGGGCTGCACATAAATGTTGCCCATCCGGCTCTCCGCCATCTGGAGCAGCACCAGCGCCGCAGCTACCCGGTTGTTCACAGTCTCAACCTGCCCCTTCTGAACAGCCAATGAAAAATCATGCTCATTGGAGAACACATCCAGGCCGATGCCGCCCAGCACCCCCTGATCGTAGAGCTTCAGCAGCACAGGCTCCGGCGCGATCTCGCCACGAGTCACATTGATGAAGATCAACCCCTTCTTGGCACGGCTGAGATAGTCGTAGGAGAAGTAGTTCTCGTTGTAATAAGGGCTCCCCTTGATCCGGGTCAGATTCATGGCGTTGATGATCACGTCGCTGGTCTCAATGGCCTCATCCTTGGTGACAAATTTCACGTCGTCACCGTATCGCTGGGACAGCTCCCGGGCGCGGATGTCCACAGCCTGTACTGTCAGACCGTTGGCACGAGCCAGATCAAATGCGCGCTTTCCAATATTGCCAAGACCAAATACTGTCACCACCCGGTTGGCGGCCAACTCCATGAAGGAGTCAGTCTTGTTGCGCTCAAACGTAGCAGTGTTCACTGTGTATTGGTTTAGCAGTCCGGCAGTTGCGTACAGGAATTTGATGGCGGTCTGCGCAACCGCGTTGACGCAGTAGTTGCGCAAAGAGGTGATGTTGGAAACATCAGCCAGACTTTCCAGATGATCATAGCCGGCACTTCTGGTAATGATGCTCTTTTTGGGATCGCTGGCAAGGTAGTCCTGGGGAGGAACAGAGTGGGTCTTAATCGTAATGAGGGGAGGAAGCGTTTCGTCTGGGTGCTGTGCAAGAAAATCCTGCAGTGCATCGGGAACGATCAGATAACGCAGATCCCTGGGCAGCAGCCCCTTGGCCTGCGCTGCCTCCGTCTCCTCACGAAGGTGGTGAGCTTCCTCGCCCAAAGCCTCAAAGTGGATCACGTCGTAGTTGTGCAGCATTATGTTGTTGCTCCTTTTTCATTCGTGCCCAGCCCAACCCGCTGGCTGCGCCTGGTATAAGGCCCGTGCCGCAGGTTTTTCTTGGCTGCTGGGCAGAGACAGATGGGAATCGCCGCTGCGCATTGGCTTTTCTGCCTTGAATTATGTCAGAGAATAAGGAAGTTTTCCTGCACTCAACAAGGATTAAATTGACGTATCTTGCTAATAGCAGGATGAAAACACCAAAAAAGCGAAAATGACAGTAAAGCAAATAAACAAATTGAATAAAACAAAAAATGGATTTAATTCCAAAAGTATCAAATAATTCGGATAAAACACATAAAATGGGGTCATGTCGAAATTTCTGGTAGGTACCTTGTTATTTTATTGATCTATCTTGTTCAAAAAAGCAAAATGCTTTGAGAAGCGTTTCCGTCCATGCTACATTTGAGAGAACACAGGCGCTCCCTGGGAAACGCCCGACTTGAGAAAGGAGAGAACAGCGCCCGTATGCTGCAGTGCCGATATGAAGTACACATCAGTAAAAATGACACCTATTCTATGGATAAGCCTCACTTCCATGAGGATGTGGAGATTGTTCTGTGTGTGTCTGGAGAAGGGCTTTTGTTTATTGGAAACACTGTGTTTCCGCTGCACCGGGGACAGCTATTTTTCATTAATAGCTCGGTCCTGCATCGCAGCGTGGCGAATGAGGAGTACCGGTGTATGGTATTTCATGTGTCTCCCCAGATGCTCCAGGTCCTCAGCAGCCCCTATACCCAGTTCAGCACATACTGCTGCGGGATCGGGCAGGCGGTGACCCTCACTGGAGACGATATCAACAGGCTGGAAACACTGTTTTCCGGCCTGATGGCCCCAAAAGAGATCGGGTTTGGCGCCGATTTGAACAGAGTTGCAGAGGTCATCAACTTTTTGGTGGAGTGCTTTTCCCACTTTGCCAAAGCCGGAAAACCCCAGGCGCGCACCAATCCGGGACTAGAAAAAGTGGCCCCGATTTTAGAATATATCCAGGACCATTTGGATGAGCCGCTGACTACCGCAAGTATCGCGGAAGCCTTTTATATGAGCAAGCATTATCTGTGCCACCTATTTAAGGAGCACACTGGCTTTAGCTTAATTGACTATGTCATTAACTGCAGAGTTCTCAAGGCGCGGGGACTGCTGCGACAGGGAATGCGGGTACAGGAAGCGGGAGAACGGTCCGGCTTCCAAAGCAACGAACATTTTATCCGTACCTTTAAAAAGCTTACGGGAGTAACCCCAAAACGTTACGGCATGATGTATCGTGAGATCGACTTGAATATGAAGCAGGAGGTGGTGACCATCAAAGGTCAGGATGGACGAATTGTGGAAAGCATCAAAGCCTGAAAAATGTGGAAACGGTACATAAAATATATAGAAAATGCCGCTGTCTTCCTCAGAAGACAGCGGCAAAAAACTATTGTGATGGATCCGGTCAGGTCTTTTTCTTGGCAGGTCACCGCTCTTCCCGAAAATAATTGAGCCCCAGGGAGGCGGGCAGGCCGGAGCCCTCACGCTTGCGGACGGAGGTAGCCACCAGCACAATGGCGGTGATGAGGAAGGGCAGGGCCTGGTACAGCTGGGTTGGGACGGCAGCCAGCCACCCAAGCGTATCGGGGAAGGCGGCGGCCAGGCTGGAGCCTGAAACTCGCAGGGTATTGAAAAAGCCGAAAACGAAGGTGCCCAGGATGGCCAGGGCAGGATTCCAGTTGGCAAAGATGACCAGGGCCACCGCAATCCAGCCGTAGCCGTTGATCCAGCAGCTGCTGTTGAAGGAGCCAGACATATTCAGCCCCATATAGTAGCCGCCGATCCCCATGATGCCGCAGCCCAGGCAGATGTGGATATATTTGTACCGCTTTACATTGATACCCACAGAGTCGGCGGCGCCGGGATTTTCCCCTACCGCCCTCAAACGCAGGCCGGGTGCGGTACGGTTCAGATACCACCACATGAGCAGAGCAATGGCCACCGCCAGATAGACCATAATATTGTGGTCAAACAGGCCCCGGCCGACAACGGGCAGCTGAGACAGGCCGGGAATAGCCAGATCGGAAAAGCCCTCCTTAATGTTGGCGTAGTCATTCATGGCGGGCCAGCTGACCGCCTTGACGCCGTTGCCCACAAAGAAGTAGACGCCCAGGCCGAAGGTGGTCAGGGTCAGGCCGGTGATGTTCTGGTTCGCCTGGAGGGAAACGGTCAGCAGGGCAAAGAGCAGGCCGCAGAGGGCGCCGGCCAGGAAGGACACCAGAATGCCCACCCCCAGGCTGTTGGCGTAGCAGCCCACAATATAGCCAAAGATGGCTCCCACGGCCATAATGCCCTCCACGCCCAGGTTCAGGCTGCCTGACTTTTCCACCACGATCTCGCCCACCGTGCCGTAGAGCAGAGGAATGTTGTACACCACGATGTTGTGGACAAAGGTGGTGACCACGCCCAGTTTATCCATTTCCATTAGGTGCTGCCCCCTTTCTGAGAACGCACAAGCTTAAAGCGGATGAAGAAGTCCGCCGCCAGTACCAGGAACAGAATGACCCCCTGAAGCATATCGGCAAAGCTGGAGTCTACCTTGGAGAAGGTGGCGGCGGCAATGGTGGAGCCGTGCTGCAGCATGGAGATCAGAGCGGCCACCACAAAGATCACAGCGGTGTTCAGCTGGGACAGCCAGGCCACAATAACGCCCGTCCAGCCCACATCGTCGGTAAAGGAGGTGGAGAGGATGCCGGAGGTGCCCACCTTGAAGGAGGCAGCCAGGCCGATAAGACAGGCGGACAGGAATACGGTGCGCAGCACGATGGCGTTCACCTTCATGCCCGCATAGTGGGCGGTGCCGGCGCTGTCCCCCACCACAGCGATCTCATACCCCTGTTTGGAGTATCTCTGGTAGATATAGACCAAGACGCCGATGAGCAATGTGAGGGGAACGCAGATATTCAGGGAAAATTTCCCGATGGGAATGGTGGGGAAGGACACCATCTTGCTGAAGTTAGCAAAGACAGGCCGTACGGACGAGGTGTCCAGAAAGAAGTTCCAGGACGCCTGGGTTTCTCCCAAAAATACCAGGAAATATAGGGCCACATAGTTGAGCATCAGGGTCATCAGGGTCTCATTGGTGCCGAACTTCACCTTCAGCACAGCTACGAAGGCGCCATACAGACCGGCGGCGGCCATTCCTGCCAGACACATCAGCACTAAAGTCAGCGGAGTCGGAAGCATAGGGCCGGCCTTAAAGGCCACTGTGGCGGCGGCCACAGCCCCCAGGATGAACTGACCCTCGCCCCCGATGTTCCAAAACCGCATCTTAAAGGCCAGGGACAGGGCCACAGAGGTGAGCGCCAGGGGAACAAAGACCTTCAGATAGTTCTCAAAGGTCTTGTAGGCAATCTTGTTGCCCACCATGCCCATGGTGAACATCCGGCTGTAATAGGCGACTGGGTCCACTCCCATGGCCAGCAGCAGCAGACCGCCTACCGCCAGGGCGGCGCCCACCGCAAGCAGATAAAGGCACAGCTTTTTCCAGAGGGGACAGTGATCCCGCTTGACGATATGAAAACGCATGGTCAGTCCTCCTTCCTCCGGCCGCCGTCCTCCTGGGCCTCCAGCTCACGCAACTCCTGGTCGGTGATGTTGGTGTCCCGGGCAATACCGGCGGGCTTATCCTCATACTTATTGGTCAGGTCCAGGGCGCCAGTCATCATCAGACCCAGCTCCTCCTTGGTCGTCTTGTGAGCGTGGACCACGCCCATGACCTTACCGTGGCACAGTACCATGATCTTGTCGCACAGGGCCAGCATCACATCCAGATCCTCGCCCACGAACAGGATGCCTACCCCATCCTGTTTCTGCTGGTTCAGGATGTGATAGATGGCGTAGGACGAATTGATGTCCAGACCACGGACCGGATAGGCGGTTATCAGGACATTGGGGCCCGCCTTAATCTCCCGGCCCAGCAGCACCTTCTGCACATTTCCGCCCGACAACCGGCGTACCGGGGTTTCTGTTGAGGGAGTGACCACGCCCAGCTGCTCAATCACCTGTTGAGCGGCGGCCCGGCCCGCCTTCCAATCCACAAAGGGGCTCTTGTTCTCACCATAATTTTTCAGGAGCATATTGTCCGTAATGGACATGGAGGGGGCCAGGCCCATTCCCAGCCGGTCCTCGGGGATAAAGGACATGGAGATGCCCTTCTCCAGAATAGCCTTGGGGGGCAGGCCCACAATATTGTCCCCCTTGTGAATCATCAAGCCGGACTGGATAGGCCGCAGGCCGGCGATGGCCTCACACAGCTCCTTCTGGCCGCAGCCGGCGATGCCTGCCACTCCCAGAATCTCCCCTCCCCGGATGTAGAAGCTCACCTTGTCGATGGCCACGGCGCCCTCGTCGTTTTTGATGGTCAGATCCCGGACTTCCAGCAGGGGCCGGGTTTTTTCCACCACAGGCCGTTCAATATTCAGGTCAATTTTCCGGCCTACCATCCACTCGGTCAACTCCTGCTCGTTGGTGTGAGCGGTGTCCACGGTGGTAATATACTCCCCCTTGCGCAGGATGGCTACCCGGTCGGAAATGTCCATGACCTCGTTGAGCTTGTGGGTGATGATGATGATGGAGTGGCCCTCCTCCTTCATCTTCCGCAGCACAGCAAAGAGCTTGTCAATCTCCTGGACTGTCAGCACCGCGGTAGGCTCGTCCAGAATGATGACCTTAGCTCCGTAATAGAGCACCTTGATAATCTCCAGGGTCTGCTTCTCCGACACCGCCATGTTCCGGACCTTTTTTCTGGGGTCGATGTCAAAGCCGAATTTTTTGGCCATCTCCCCGATCTCTCCGTACCGAGCCCTGTTTAGCCCGATACCGGCCCTCTCCTTGCCCATCCAGATGTTATCGGCCGCGGAGAACACATCCACCAGCTTGAAGTGCTGATGGACCATACCAATGCCCAGCCGCTTAGAATCCTCCGGGGAGTTAATGGCCACAGGTATCCCGTCCATCAGGATCTGGCCCCGGTCAGGCTGGTAAATACCAGACAGCATATTCATCAGGGTGGTCTTGCCCGATCCGTTTTCCCCCAGCAGGGCCAGAATCTCCCCCTGGCGCAGGGTCAGATCTACGTCCTTGTTGGCCACCACACTGCCAAAGGTCTTGGTGATGCCCTTCATTTCAATGACATATTCCGACGCCATGGAACCACGCTCCCTCTTTTGTACTACAAATTGTTATCTTTCTCTCTTATATTACATATCGTATCCAGGCAATCCAATACCGCTGGCCTGTGCTCCCTGGGCCGGAGGTTCCGGACCAGGGAGCACAGGCCAAGGGCCATAAGCTCTAAAAACCGGGCCGGCCGGTGGCCGGCCCGGTTTTTCGGGTCTTAGGGGATATTCGTTCAAAAAGCTCAGGCCACTACGACACCCTTGACAAAGTAGTTCATAGTGCCGGTGATGACGCCGTCCTCCACAGACTCGCCGCCGGCGGGCACGATCTCGGTGTTGGCGGGAACCACCACCTGGCCGTCCTTGGTCTCGTCCCGGTCGCTGGTGAC
The DNA here is from genome assembly GCF_037892565.1 of Flintibacter sp. HCN-6482. NCBI lineage: Bacteria > Bacillati > Bacillota > Clostridia > Eubacteriales > Flintibacter > Flintibacter sp. HCN-6482. The sequence goes on from NZ_JBBKBK010000003.1 coordinate 84,962, forward strand.
CAGAGCGTCGTCATACTGCTCCACGGCGGCCTTACCGTCAGCGACTGTGACCTTCAGCTTTACGCCGGAGAACACGTCCCAAGCGCCGGAGACGATAAGCTCACGGACCTGGTCAATGGCGTCCTGGGTGCCGGCAGCACAGTTGTCACTCAGAGGGGACACATCTACAAAGCCTTCAGCCAGACCGCCGTACCAAGCTTCGCCGCCCATCTTCTCCACGAACTGGGAAGCATCGCCTTCACAGGCCATGGCAGTCTCGATTGCCAGCTTGTAGTAGACATCCCAGTTCCACACAGGGGCAGTCAGGTGGGCGTTGGGGGCGTCCTTGGTCATGTCGGAGTTGTAACCGCAGCCAAACACGCCGGCCTTCTCCGCGGCCAGCTGAGGCTGGGCAGAGTCACAGTGCTGGGCGATGACACCGCAGTTGTAGCTGTTAATCAGCTCCTCGGCAAAGGCGTACTCGTTGACCTCGTCGAACCAGTTGCCCAGCTCCTTCACATAGACAGTGGCGTCGGGGTTGACGGCCTGGACACCCAGGGCAAAGCCGTTAATGCCGGAGCAGGTCTCAGCGTACTCAGTGCCGTAGGCGGACACATAGCCCACATTGTTATTGTTGGTCTCCAGGCTCTTCAGGCCAGCGGCAATACCGGCCAGGTAGCGCGCCTGATAGATACGGCCAAAGTAGTTGTTGTAGTTGTTGGGGTTGCTCATATAGCCAGTGGCGTGAGAGAAGATCACATCGGGATACTCCTCAGCCTTGTCGGCCATGGCATTCAGATAGCCGAAGGAGATGCCGAAGATGATGTCGCAGTCCTCGCCCACCAGGGTATCCACGGCGGTGGCCACGTTCTCATAGTCCTCGGTGATCTCGTCCTGGATGATGAGCTGGGTGTCGGGGTCCATGCCCAGGGCCTCCATGGCCTTGGTAATGCCGTTGTGGTGGGCATAGGTGTAGCCGGCGGTGTCGTTCTTGCTGTTGATGTAGATAGCGCCCACCTTAAAGTCGCTGACGTCGGTGGTCTGGGAGCCGCCAGCCTGGCTGCTGCTGGTGTTGGACTGGTTGTTTCCGCTGGTGGCACTGTTGCCGCCGTCGCCGCTGTTGCCGCAGGCGGCCAGGGACAGGACCATGGCCATTGCCATAGCCGCCGCAAGGATCTTCTTCATCGTTGTGTTATCCTCCTTAGTTTTTGGTTGCTCTTTTCATTCCTCGGATGGTACATATATTAAAACCGGATGGCTCCGGCTTTAATCCGCGAACTCCACACCGTTTTCCTCACTCATAGCCTTGACTCTGGCCAGGGACTCCACCCGCACGCCCTGGGCGCGGAGCCGGTCTCCACCGGGCTGGAACGCCTTTTCAATGACGATCCCCGCCCCGGCCAGCTGTGCCCCGGACTGCGCCACTATGTCGATCAGTCCCTCCAGGGCGGCACCGTTGGCCAAAAAGTCGTCAACGATAAGCACCTTGTCCTGGGGGCCCAGAAACTTTTTGGACACGATGACCTGATAGATCCGGCCGTGAGTAAAAGACTCCACCTGGGTGGCAAAGACCTCGCCGTCAATATTTTTGGTCTGGGTCTTTTTGGCAAAAATCACCGGACAGTGAAAAAACTGCGCCGTGATACAAGCGATCCCGATGCCGGAGGCCTCGATGGTCAAAATCTTGTTCACGCCGCAGTTGGCGAACCGGCGCTGGAATTCTTTGCCAATCTCCTCAAAAAGGGCAATATCCATCTGATGGTTCAGAAAACTGTCCACCTTCAGCACATCGTTCCCCTTCACGATCCCGTCCTGACGGATCCGCTGCTTGAGAAGCTCCATTTCCAGTCCCCGTCCTTTCCTCGAAAATGACAGTGGCCCGAAAATACGGGCCACGCTACTTCTTGATATACATTCATTCTACAAAAAATTTTCGTCCCCTGCAATCCCTTTTTTAAATTTTTTCTCTTGCGCCTTCCACAATTTTTTCTCTGTTTCTCCCCAGCTTTCGTCCTTTTTCACCAACCACGCCTTCTTTTGCCCCGACTGTCCCGTTCCACAGGAGAAAACGGGGCAATACGGTACCGCTTGAAATACAGGCTGACAAAGTTTCAGCCGACATAACCAAGTGCAGCATCTTTTTTCAGTCGGTAATCCTGCACAATTTTTTTTAAAATCTTCTTGATATTTAATGCAACCTGAACTATAATAAAACTATACACAGCCCCTTTCACCCCAGTCTATTTTATTTAAAGTATAGGAGGAAACGTCCATGGGTTATCCGAAAACTGGAAATGAGGTTTATGTCAGCTTTTCCCTGTCAAATACAATGTTCTCCGGCATTGGCAAAGGGACCATTACCAGAGAACTGGTATCGGTAGATTATCTAAAGGACCTATTCCAAAAATACGGGGTCATCGTATCGGCCAAGCCGGAACAGCGCCGGCTGCTGGAACTGGTGAACGAGGCCTACGGCCTGGGTCTGGAGATTCCTGACACCCTGAAGCTGGCCCGCCTGTCTGAAAAGAACCGCCGTCTGGTCCTCATTTCCGTCCAGGGCCTGAAGCGAGTCAACGGCTCCCTCCTCCCCTCTTATAGCGAGGAGGAATTCCAGGAGGCCACTTTTGAGTTTGTCAAATACTATGTCCAAAGCCGGCACTACGACGATCTGGTGGCGGAGAACAACAAGCTGAAAAGCGACTTGGAATCTGAGATTGCCTGGCGTACCAGAACGACCGCTGACGAGTAAAACAAAAAAGAGCCGCCTGCTGGTTTCCCGGCAGACGGCTCTCCTTTTAGGAACGGTCCACGCGGTACATATGGGAAATCAGGTCCAGCACTTTATTGGAGTACCCCCACTCGTTATCATACCAAGCGATCAGCTTGACAAAGCGGTCATCCAGCATGATACCCGCGGTTTCGTCCAAAATGGAGGTGTGGGGATTGCCAATGATATCGGAGGACACGATCTGATCTCTGGTATAGGATAGGATTCCCTTCATGGGGCCCTGGGCGGCCACATGGACAGCATGGCATATATCCTCATAGGTGGTGGGTGTCACCAGGCGGGCGGTCAGGTCCACCACGGATACATCATTGGTCGGGACACGGAAGGACATCCCGGTCATTTTGCCCTTCAGCTCCGGAATGACCAGGCCCACCGCCTTGGCCGCCCCGGTCGTGGAGGGAATGATGTTGCCAATGACAGAGCGGCCTGTCCTCCAATCACGCCCCGCTCTGGCGTCTACCGCCTTCTGCTTGGCTGTAGAGGCATGGATGGTGGACATAAGGGCCTGCTCTATCCCAAAATTGTCCTGGATGACCTTAGTCAGAGGCGCCAGACAATTTGTCGTGCAGGAGGCGTTGGATACTACATCCATATCCGCGCTATAATTCCAGTGGTTGACGCCCATGACAAAGGTGGGCGTCATTTCATCTTTGGCCGGAGCGGTAATGACCACTTTTTTTGCCCCGCCCTGAAAATGGAGGGAGGCCAGCTCTTGGGAGTTAAAGGCCCCGGTGGATTCTACGATGTACTGTGCGCCGCACTCGCTCCATGGGATCTGCCCCGCGTCGCTCTGACTGAATACCCGGATCCTGCGTCCGTTTACAATCAGGTCGCGGCCATCATGCTCCACCGTCCCCTGAAAGGTGTGAAACACTGAATCATACTTCACCATGTACTCCATGTAGTCCAGGTCAGCCTTACGCAAATTGATGCCGCACAGGTCAAAGTCGTCCCCTCGCTCCAAGATGATTCGGAGTACAACCCTTCCAATCCGTCCGAATCCATTGATCCCAACTGGAATACCCATTTTACATCATCCTCCATTTTACTTTTCAATAAATACTAAAAAATATATATTTAGTATAGCTTTCATTATATATCTCTTTTCTAATTTGTCTATATAATTAAATAAGTTTTTTCTAAATAAATATTTTTGTTGCTTAATTATATTATAAAATAACATAATTATTATTTAAATAAAAATCAAATTTTTTCTGGCTTGTTTAAAAAGTAAGAGGGAGCCTCTCCCAAAGGAGGGGCTCCCTCTTATTGTTCCATTGGCGCGCCAGCTTTGTGGATCGGGCGGCCCTCACCGCCTCTCCAGGCACAACGCGGAAAAAATCAGCGGACCACGCCCTGCGTCTTGGCAGTCTTACGGTCCTCCATCTTGGACACGATGACCGCACAAGCGGCATCGCCAGTGATGTTCACTGTAGTACGGCCCATATCGAAGATCCGGTCGATCCCGGCCACCAGAGCGATACCTTCGATGGGGATATTGACGCTCTGAAGAACCATGGCCAGCATGACCATGCCCGCCCCTGGTACGCCGGCGGTACCGATAGAGGCGAGGGTAGCGGTGAGCACTATGGTGACCATTTGTCCCAGGCTCAAATCAATGCCGAAGGCCGTGGCGATAAAGATGGCACAGACGCCCTGGTAGATGGCGGTACCGTCCATATTGATGGTGGCCCCCAGGGGCAGGACAAAGGAGGCCACCTCACGCCGGGCACCCAGCCGCTCGGAACACTCCAGCGTAAAGGGCAGCGTCCCTACTGAAGACGCGGAGGAAAAGGCCATCATCATAGCCGGGGCCATGTAAGCAAAGAATTTGAGAGGGGACACTCCGCCCAAGGTGCCCACGGTTAGGGAATAGACCAGGACGGCATGGAGGATATACCCCACATAGGCCACCAGCAGCACCGCCACTAGGGATGCTAGGATCTCCGGGCCGTTTTCCACGATGACCGGACAGATCAGGCAGGCGACACCAATGGGAGACAACTTGATAATCAGGTCCATAATCTTCATGGACACCTCATTGAAACTGTCCACAATCTGGGCGGCCACCAGCCCCTTCTCTCCGGCCAGCAGGATACCGAAGCCCAACAGCAAAGAAATGACGATGACCTGAAGCATAGAGGCATTGGCCAGCGGCGTGATTGGGTTGGCGGGGAAAATATCCACAATGACCGACATAATGCTTTTTCCCGCTGGGGGTTCATAGCTCAGGCCGCTGGTCTCCAAGGTCGTAAAGAGGCCGGCCCCCTTCGCCACGCTGGCCAGCGTTAGGGCCAGCACCACCGCAAAGGCTGTGGTACACATATAATATACCACTGTCTTGCCACCTACCGAACCCACGCGGCTGATGTCCTGCATCGAGATGACTCCGGCAGCGATAGAAAACAGGACGATAGGCACTACAATAAATTTCAGCAGGTTCAAAAAGATGTCGCCCCAGGGCTTGATATAGCCAATGGCGATCTGCCCTCCGTCAGGGACCGCCATCAGTATCAGGCCCGCGGCAATACCAGCCACTAAGCCGACAAAGATCCAAAAGGCAAGAGGCAGTTTTTTTGTTTTCATAATTCTCCTTCTCCTTCCCTATCTTCCCTTATACTTTCGCAAGGATTTTCCAGAAATAAAACGGCCGTAATCATACATACAACGGCATTGGACCCGGCCCTCTCCCTCTCTCCTTCCTCTTATTTCCCTCATCCCCGCTTTTTACAGCACTTTTTGTTCTGCTTTCATTATATACACCTCGCTTTGAATTTACAAGGTATTCTCTTCCTCTCCTTTTATAATTGTGCAAGTTTCCCATATCAATCATTCATTTTTTATCTATTCAGTCAGCCTTTGACCCTCCCTCTGAAATTTTTACGGATTTTTTTCTGCCCCTCTGTGTTTTCGACCTATTATTTACCATATTTTGGTAGAATATGGGTGTGAGAACTTGACAGAAAGGCGGTACCTATCATGCGGCTGCTGCCCAAAAAAGGTATATTCGACAGCGGGCGTGTCCTATTCCTCCCTGTGGACTCAATCCTTCCCAATCCTGACCAGCCCCGCACGTTGTTTTCCCAACGCGAACTAGAGGAACTGGCTGACTCCATCCAGTCTATGGGTATTTTACAGCCACTTACTGTGCGCCGCCGGGAGGGCGGCTGGGAGCTGGTGGCTGGCGAGCGGAGGCTGCGTGCGGCCAAGCTAGCCGGTCTGCGGGAAGTGCCCTGCCTATCCATCCAGACAGACGGTCAGTCCTCCTCCCTGCTGGCCCTGGTGGAGAATCTCCAGCGGCGTGACCTGGATTTTTGGGAGGAGGCTCTCGCCCTGCGTAAACTCATTGACACCTATCACATCTCCCAGGATGAAGCCGCCCGGCGTTTGGGTAAGAGCCAGTCCGCTGTGGCCAATAAGCTCCGGCTGCTGAAGCTGGACCCGGCGGTCCTCACAATCCTGCGGGAAGGTGGATGCACCGAGCGTCACGCTCGCGCCCTGCTCCGTCTGGAGGACCCGGCCCAGCAGCGGGAAGCGGCGCAGCAGGTGACCGAGCGTTCCCTGACCGTGGCCCAGACAGAGAGTATGGTGGAGGCCATGCTCTCCTCTCCCTCCTCCGGCCCTAAAAAGAAACCCACGTTTATTGTCAAGGATGTCCGGCTGTTTTTAAATACCATCAGCCGTAGTCTGGATCTGATGCGCTCTGCCGGCGTCAACGCCTGTTGCCGCAGAGAGGACACCGACGAGGAGATTTTACTTACCATTCACATTCCCCGAAGGGCCACATGACGCCCTCCCCCCTTTTTGCCCCGTGGGCTTTTGATCCTGAGCCCACGGGGTTTTTGCGCCCAGATGGCCCTGATGTTTCACGTGAAACATTAGGCACTCATTTTTTGTGGGAAAGGACAGAGAAAAAGCGGAAAAGCAGTTGAAATCCCGGTGCCCGATTGATATAATAAGATGCTGTACCGCCCCTTCGGGGGCATTTTCATCGCTGCTAAGGAGGCGCTCATGGCCAAGATCATCGCTGTCGTCAATCAAAAGGGTGGAGTAGGCAAGACGACCACCGCTGTCAACTTGTCCGCCGCCCTCCATGACCTGGGCAAGCGGGTGCTGCTATGCGACTTCGATCCCCAGGCCAACTCTACCTCCGGCATGGGTGTAGATAAGAATACCGCTTCTCCCAATATCTACGATGTGCTGATCAATGGGGCCGAGCCGGCCAAAGCAGTGGTCCGGACCAGATATGGCGATGTTCTCCCCTCTAACAAGGCGCTGGCCGGAGCGGGCATTGAGATGATCGCCATCGACAACCGGGAGAGACTGTTGAAAACCGCCCTGGACGCCCTGTCCGGGGACTATGACTATATATTTATCGACTGTCCCCCTTCTCTAGAGCTGCTTACTGTCAACGCCCTGTGTGCCGCCGGCTCCCTGTTGGTCCCGGTCCAATGCGAATACTATGCCCTGGAGGGGCTTAGCGACCTCTTGGCCACAGTGCGGTTAGTCAAGCGGGGATTGAATCCCGCCCTCTCTCTGGAGGGGGTTCTGCTCACCATGTTCGACAGCCGTACCAACCTCTCCCTTCAGGTAGCGGAGGAGGTCAAGCGCCACTTCCCTGGCCAGGTATACGCCACCGTTATCCCTCGGAACGTCCGCCTCTCCGAGGCACCCAGCCACGGCAGACCTATCTCCGCCTATGATCCCTATTCTCGTGGCGCGGAGGCCTACCGCCTGTTGGCGGATGAGATCGCATCCAAGCGCTAACCTTATAAAAGAGTACGGAAAGCGGAGCTTTCGAGGTTCTGCTGTGTGGTCGTCCGGCTCTTATGAATCAATATCGTTCCTCTCCGCACCCGATGTTTTACTCTGGAAAAGGAGTTTATTATGGCAAAACGAACCAAAGAACTGGGGCTGGGCCGTGGTCTTAACGCCCTGTTGGGCGACCCGGACCTCCAGCCCCAAGGCGAGGGCTCTGTATCCCTGCCCATTTCCCAGGTGGAGCCGGGACTGAACCAGCCTAGAAAGCGATTTGACGAGGCGGCATTGGCCGATCTCACTGAATCTATCCGAGTCCACGGCATTATTCAACCCCTTACGGTTCGGCGGCTGTCCTCCGGCTACTATCAGATTATCGCCGGTGAACGCCGGTGGCGGGCGGCCAAGGCCGCCGGGCTGGCCGAGGTGCCCGCCGTCATTATTGAGGCGGATGACCGGAAGGTCATGGAGCTGGGCCTGATTGAAAACCTCCAACGGGAGGACCTGAATCCGGCCGAGGAGGCTCGAGGCTATCAGGTCCTGATGGATGAATATGGTCTGACCCAGGAGCAGGTAGCTCAACAGATGGGCAAGTCCCGACCCGCCATCGCCAACACTCTGCGCCTGCTGGCTCTGCCGGATGAGGTGCTGGCGCTTCTGGAGGAGGGCATTCTTTCCGCCGGGCACGCCCGAGCCATTCTAGGCGCCCCCACCGCCGCCATTCAGAAGGAGGCGGCCCAGCGGGTAGCGGAGGGTCAGCTCTCTGTGCGCCAGACCGAAGCGCTGGTCAAGGCTCTTCAAAAGGAGCGTAATGAAAAGCCGAAGGCCGTCGGCCCCGACCTCTCCCTCTACCTGGGAGATCTGGAAAAGGACCTATCCGGCCGGCTGGGCCGGAAGGTGAAGATCGCCCACAAAGGAAAAAAGGGCCGGATCGAGCTGGAGTACTATGATGACCAGGACCTGGAAGCTCTCTTGACCCTGCTTCAGAGCCTCCACCGGGAAGGAGGTGGTGGGAATGGATGAGGAAAAAGATCAGCAGGTAGGACAGGCCCCCCAGCCTGATTCACAGGATCTCCCCCCCTCTCCCGCCAAACGTGGGGACAAACCCATGACCAAGGGACAGCGGCAGCGCCGCCAGCGGTCGGTATTCCAATATATAGCTATCCTCTTTGCCGCCGCCTTCTTGCTGTTGCTGTACTCTTTCATGATGGAGCGGCGGCAATATCAGAGTTATCTGGAGCAAAACCAGGAGCAAATCGACAGCCTTCAGCAGTCCGCATCCGCCGTTCAGCGGTTGGATGCCCTGTACGAGGAGAATGCGAAGTTGAAGGAGCAGGTAGCGGACCTGGAGGAACAGTTGGCGGATGCCAATGACCAGTTAGATGTGCTGCCTGATGTTATCAGCCACCAGGAACATGTGCTCTCTGAAACCTGCCGCGCCCTAGACCACTTCTGGCAGATTGACGAGGCCTATGTTCGGGGGCGTTATTCCCTTTGTCGTGAGTTAATTCAGGAGATGGAAGCCACAGAAAATGGGCAGACACCGCTGAAAGACTATCTCCCTAAGGAGAGCACCACTGACAATGGCCGTTTTTCTCCCTATGACCGCTATCTGGAGATTTACGAGGCTCTTTATTAGGGCACTTGCTCTACCCTCAAGCTGAGGCCGAGCGCCAGGGAAATCTGTTTTGTGACTTAGAGACATGGGCGTTGGATCAGGAAAGCCCGCCAAGTCACTCCTTATCAAACTGACTTTCCCCCTGGAACGTTTCACGTGAAACATTACACTTAAATAAAGGAGAACGTATAAAATGTTAGATATTCGATTTGTCCGCGAGAACCCCGATGCCGTCAAAGAAAATATCAAAAAGAAATTCCAGGAGGCCAAGCTGCCCTTGGTTGATCAGGTCATTGCCCTGGACGAGGAGAACCGGGCCGCCGTTAGCGAGGCCAATGAGCTCCGCGCCAGCCGCAACGCCCTGTCCAAACAAGTGGGTATGCTCATGGGTCAGGCAAAAAAAGATCCCTCCAAGCTGGAGGAGGCGGAGGCGGTCAAGGCCCAGGTCAAGGCCAACGCCGACCGTCTGGCGGAGCTGGAGGCCAAGGAAACCGAGCTGGCCGCCCAGATCCGCAAGATCATGCTTCAAATCCCCAACATCATCGATCCCTCCGTCCCCATTGGCCCCGACGATTCCGCCAACGTAGAGGTAGAGCGGTTTGGGGAACCCAAGGTACCGGACTTCCCTATCCCCTACCACACTGAAATTATGGAGTCCTTCCGCGGCATCGACATGGACGCCGCCGGCCGGGTATCGGGCAACGGCTTCTACTATCTGCTGGGAGACATCGCCCGGCTGCATGAGGCAGTGCTGGCCTATGCCCGAGACTTTATGATCAACAAGGGCTTCACCTTCTGTATCCCTCCCTTTATGATCCATGGCAACGTGGTGGAGGGCGTCATGTCTCAGACTGATATGGAGGCCATGATGTACAAGATCGAGGGGGAGGACCTGTACCTCATCGGCACCAGCGAGCACTCCATGATCGGCAAATTTATTGACCAAATCATTCCTGAGGAATCCCTGCCCCAGACGCTCACCTCCTACTCCCCCTGCTTCCGCAAGGAGAAGGGCGCTCATGGCATCGAGGAGCGGGGTGTCTACCGCATCCACCAGTTTGAGAAGCAGGAGATGATCGTGGTCTGCCGGCCTGAAGACTCCATGGACTGGTACGAAAAGATGTGGCGCTACTCCGTAGAGCTTTTCCGCTCCCTGGACATCCCCGTGCGACAGCTGGAGTGCTGCTCCGGCGACCTGGCCGACCTGAAAGTCAAGTCCTGTGACATTGAGGCCTGGTCTCCCCGCCAGCAAAAATATTTTGAGGTGTGCTCCTGCTCCAATCTGGGTGACGCCCAGGCCCGCCGCCTGAAGATGCGGGTCAAGGGGGAAAAGGGCACCTATCTGCCCCACACACTGAACAACACAGTGGTAGCTCCGCCCCGTATGCTCATCGCCTTCCTGGAAAACAACCTCCAGGCCGATGGCTCCGTGGTCATCCCCCAGGTCCTTCGTCCTTACATGGGTGGTCTGGAAGTCATGGTGCCTGAAAAGTAATTTAGCGATTGGGATATTCTATTTTGCAATATTTTTATTATATATTACAATTTGTATTGACCGTTCTGGAGCGATTTACAGCACGTCTTACCCTACCCCAAGTCATTTGGACCGCCGAAAATGGCTCCAGACGGGTCGCAGGCTTCAAACCGTTGCGGCCCAACGGTTTCCAGGTTCTCCCCTTTCCGGTAGGCCCATTCAGCAGATAGGAGGAAAGCAGGCATGAAAAAATTTTTGGAAGAATTCAAGGCCTTCGCTATGCGGGGCAATGTAATGGACATGGCCGTCGGCGTGGTCATCGGCGGCGCCTTTGGCAAGATCTCCACTTCCCTGGTCAATGACATCATCATGCCCCTAATCTCCATGATTACCGGCGGCATAGACTTCTCTGACTGGAAGCTGGTCCTCAACGAGGCGGTGATCGATACCCAAGGCACTGTCGTCACCCCCGAGTTGGCCATCAACTACGGCAACCTGATCTCGGTGATCCTGGACTTTATCATCATCGCGTTCGCCATCTTCTGTGTCATCAAGGCCATCAACCGGCTCCATAAGAAGCCGGAGGAGGTCCCCGTCGAGGAGCCCGCTCCCCCGGAGCCCAGCGCCGAGGAGAAGCTGCTCACCGAGATCCGTGACTTATTAAAGGAGAGATCCTAAAATGTCCGAGGAAAAGCTCCCGGAGGAGCATAAAGGGGAGGACCGGGGATATACCCCCGCTTCTCCCCTGAAAAGGACCATGGCCTGGATCGCCCTGGCCTATGTGCTCATCCTCTTAGCCCTGACCACCTACTACTTTTACACCGGCACTACTTTGGGTAATCTGGCCCCCTTGCTCACCGTTCCCGGCCTCATCGGCTTGGGGGCGCTGGCTCTGGTGAGCTGGCGGTCCACTGGTCGGCCACGCAAATGGCTCGCCATCCTGCTGGCTATTTTGTGCTGGCTGGCTGCCCTGGCCACTCTGCCCATCGGCATTGTGGGCCTGCTGTCAAACTTCAGCGGGTTCGGCATCATTGCGTCAGTTTTCTGATCCCTGATTCTGGAGGAAGCAACCATGCGTGATATCATCGCCGCCGGCCTGGAGGAGCTGGGCCTGTCCCAACGAGTCCCACCGGAGGCACCGGAGCTGCTGGAGGCCTACGGCCGGGCGCTGGTGGAAAAAAACCAGGTCATGAACCTGACCGCCATTACCCAGCCCGACCAGGTGGCCCGGCTGCATATGCTGGACTGCGCAGCCCTGCTCAACTACGTCCACCTAGAGGGGAAAACGCTTCTTGACGTAGGTACCGGAGCCGGATTTCCCGGTCTCCCCTTAAAGATCCTCTGCCCCACCCTGGAGGTTACTTTACTGGACTCCCTGAGCAAGCGGGTCCGCTGGCTCCGTGAGGTGTCGGAGCAGCTTGGTCTGTCCGGTGTCACGGCCATCCACGCCCGAAGCGAGGAGCAGGCCCTGGTTAAAGGCTTTCGGGACTCCTTTGACTTTGTTACCGCCCGGGCGGTGGCCGACCTGCGGCTGCTGGCCGAGCTGTGCCTCCCCTTTGTGAAAGTGGGCGGCGTGTTCCTGGCCATGAAATCGGTGGACTGCGGCCCTGAAGTGGAGGGCGCCGCCCATGCTATCAAGCTGCTGGGTGGCCGGGTCCGGGACCAGGCGGACTATCAAATTCCCGGCACAGAGATCACCCACCGGGTTGTGGCCATTGAAAAGGTTGCTCCAACGCTCAAGGGCTATCCCCGGCGCTGGGCAAAAATTCAGAAAGAGCCGCTCTGACGAAAAGGCCTAAAAAAAACAGGTTTTAGACGAAAATTTTTTGTGAAATAGTTGACGAAATCCCAAATTGTGGGTACACTTGATTTGGTGAGTTAGGAGGTTTTTATGGGAACTGTCATTGCCGTCACCTCCGGGAAGGGAGGGACTGGAAAGACCTCCATCACCGGCGGCGTAGCCGCCTCCCTTGCTCTGATGGGCCACACGGTACTATGTATCGACATGGACATCGGCCTGCGTAATCTGGACATCACCCTTGGTCTCAGTGACCGGGCCCTGATGGACTTTTCTGACGTGGCGCTGGGCCGCTGTCCCCTGGCGAGAGGGGCTGTGGACCACCCCGATGTGAAGGGGCTGTCCCTACTCACTGCCCCTATGTCCCTGTCCCCCAGTCTGACCATCGACAAGGTCCGGGCCATGCTGGATACCGCCCGGGGGCAATATGACTACATCCTCATTGACTCCCCCGCTGGACTGGGGGCCGGCTTTCGGCTGGCCATCTGCGGAGCCGACCGAGCTCTGGTCATCGCTACCAATGATGCCTCCTCTTTGCGGGACGCCCAGCGTACAGTCTGCGAGCTGGAGAGTATCCGCCAGGTCCACCTGATCATGAATCGTATCCAGCCCAAGCTCCTCCGGAAGCTGCGGGCCACTATCGACGATGCCATGAACACCGCCGGCCTGCCTCTGATTGGGGTGGTGCCGGAGGACGATCAGGTCATGCTGGCCGCCAACCTGGGCCAGCCCTTGACCGCCCAGGGGCGACGAGGCGCCGCCCTGGCCTGCTGGAACATTGCCCTCCGTCTGGACGGCAATCAGGTTCCCATCATGCGCATCCGGTAACCCCCCTGGCCAAGACGCGCCCCTTGCCAGAAAAAATAGGAAGTATAATGGAAATACCCCGCCTACAGGGGTCCGTTTCCACAGGGCGGCCTACGGAAAAATAGATCGGTATTTTACGTTGGCCCCACAAAGACTGGCGGCAAAGTCTCCGCCGGAGAAGGAGGTAACGCCTTATGAATATCGCGATCATGAGCCATACCAAAAAGCAGGATCTGATGGTCCAGTTCTGCACCGCCTACTGCGGCATCCTGTCCAAGCATACGGTATGCGCCACCAACGCCACCGGCCGCATGGTTATGGAGGCCACCGGCCTGCCCGTCAACCTGTTTTTATCCCATGAGCATGGTGGGATCGAGCAGATCGGCCAGCGCATCATTTATAATGAGATTGACCTGGTGCTGTTCTTCAACTCGCCTCTGGATAACGAGATGGATCAGAGCGTCCTCTACATCTCCCGGCTGTGTGACCAGCACTCCGTGCCCATGGCCACCAACGTGGCCACCGCCGAGCTGCTCATTCACGGGCTGGCCCGGGGCGACCTGGACTGGCGGGAGGGCATGAATCCCAATCGGGTCCCCTTTGCCCTATAAGGCTTGACTTTTCTTCCCCGCTGGGGTAAGATCGATAAATCACCGTGATGACGGCTCATTAGTATTCGGTATGTCGCCCAACAGAGAGGGGCCCCTTGGTTGAGAGGGCCCTAGGGTCCGGCTCCGGAGAAGACAGTGCCACCAGCGGGCCCGGAGACGGGTGCGGTCCCCTTCCCGCAACAGAAGGTCAGAGGGACGCCGGAGGCGTCTGAAATTGGGTGGCACCACGAAGCGTTCCGCGCTCTCGTCCCAATCATGGGAGGAGAGCGTGTTTTTTATTCTAACCAGCCAATCCCATTACTTCATTTCCACCAAAGAAAGGATCTTGATACCATGAGCAAAGTACAGCCCCGCACCCTGTCCGGCTTTATGGAGCTGCTGCCTCCGCAGCAAGCCCAGTTTGAGCGGATGGCGGCCATTCTGCGCGAAACTTACTCTCTCTATGGCTTCACCCCCTTGGATACCCCGCTCATCGAGTCTAGCGAGGTACTGCTGGCCAAGGGAGGAGGAGAGACAGAAAAACAGATCTACCGCTTTATGAAGGGGGACACGGATCTGTCCCTCCGCTTTGACCTGACCGTTCCCCTGGCCAAGTATGTAGCCCAAAACTATGGCCAGCTCACCTTTCCCTTCCGCCGCTTCCAGATTGGCAAGGTCTATCGGGGAGAGCGGGCCCAGCGGGGCCGATTCCGGGAGTTCTATCAGGCGGACATCGACGTTATTGGCGATGGCAAACTGGACATCTCCAACGAGGCGGAGATCCCCGCCATCATCTATCAGGCCTTTTCCAAAATGGGCCTGCGGCGCTTCCAGATCCGGGTGAATAACCGGAAGATCCTAAACGGCTTTTACGCCATACTGGGGCTGACGGACAAGTCCGGAGACATCATGCGCACCGTGGACAAGCTGGACAAGATCGGCGGGGAGAAGGTAGCCGCCCTCCTCACCGGGCAGGACATCGGCCTCACCCAAGACCAGGCCGATGAGATCCTGAAATTCATCGCCATCAAGGGCTGTAACGGAGAAGTTCTTGCCGCTCTGGAGGGCTATCGGGGCCGTCACGCGCTCTTTGACACTGGACTGGACGAACTGCGGACCGTCACAAAGTACTTGGCCGCCTTTGGCGTGCCGGAGAGCCACTTTGCCGTGGACCTGACCATCGCCCGTGGGCTGGATTACTACACCGGAACCGTCTACGAGACCACCATGCTGGACCATCCGGAAATCGGTTCCATCTGTTCCGGCGGCCGATATGATAACTTAGCGGAATATTATACCGATAAACAACTCCCCGGAGTGGGAATTTCCATCGGCCTGACCCGCCTGTTCTTCGTTCTGGAGGATCAGGGCTATCTGAATCAGGATCTGAACACCGCCCCCGCCGACGTGCTCATCCTGCCCATGACCGAGGACCTCTCCCCCGCCATCTCTTTGGCTACCACCCTGCGGGATGCCGGTATCCGTACCCAAATCCACGGGGAACAGAAAAAATTCAAGCAGAAGATCTCCTATGCCGATAAGCTGGCTATCCCCTATGTCGTCTTTCTGGGAGAGGACGAGATCCGCGCCGGCGTGGCCGCTGTCAAGGATCTGCGTACCGGCGAGCAGGTGAAGCTGCCCTCCGTTGAGGCCGTGGCCCATATCCAAAGTGGGTTGGAACAGCTGAATCGGGGCACACCCATCCGGGACTGGGAGAGATAAGCCGTCCACTGATCAGATCTTCCTCTCCGCCACAAAAGGGAGGTCACCATGAAAGCTGTCAAAAAGCGTTCTCACACCTTATTCCTGGCAGGCAGTCTTCTCCTGGCGTTATTTTTAGGGTTTCGGTGGCTGGATCGATCCAGAGAGTTTTCCTCCCTCCTTCCGTTTTCTCTCCAGGAAGTCACTGCGTGCTACGCTACCCTCGAATGTTTCTATCTGGACGACCCGGCTCAGGAGAAATCTCTCCACACCCAGCTCACCCAGGCACAGACCCAGGATCTTCTGGAGCAGCTCTCGCAATCCGCCTACCGGCGGGAGGGCTCCGCCAGCGGGCTCTCCACGGAAACAAACTCTCTGATCCGGATCTATCTCCACACCTCCGGCTCCAGTCACTCGGAGCTGATGCTGAACGGAGAACTCCTGCTGGTCAACCCCCTTACCTATCGGGGCGATTCCGTTGCCTACCGCCCGGAAGGGGACAGTCTGGCCCAATACCAGGCACTTTCGGCCTTTTTGCAGTCGTGTATGGAGTAACGCACCCGACTCTAAGCAGCCCCTCCCTGCCCGGGGCCCTGGATGGCGGAATTGCAGTCTACCTACTTTCTGAAGGAATAAAAAAGATGAAGAAAAAAGCCTTTTTTCTTTGGTCATCCTGGTACTTGTCATGGCTGCCGGAACGCTATATTGTCTGATGGGGCAGACTACCTTTGACAATGCTTTTCAGGGCTATGATATAGAGCCGCCCGCAATACCGACAGATTCTTTCACTGTGGTTCGCCAGGGTACTTTCCCCGGCTTCAGCGATACCCCTGTCACCTTTGATGAGGGACAGAACTATCGGGAACTTCTAACCGCTCTCCGGGGGCAGGACTATCTCCCCTTCCCCTCCCTGCCCGGGGCCCCGGACGGCGGGATTGCAATTTACTATCTTTCCGGCTGTACCCCGGAGTGCATGGCCTACTGGGACGGCACCTTTCTCTGGCTGCCGGCCTCAGCGCCAGGGAGGTGGAACCGCTTTCTTCCCCTTCCGCCCCACTCGCTGGGGGAACAGCTGGAGAAGATCAGCGCCGGCCAAACCCCATAGAACGCAGCCGTTCCCCTATCCATCACGAATCACAGAGAGGAGTGCTGCCATGATGAAAAACCAGTTGAAGCAATTTCTCATCGCCGGGGCTGTGCTGGCCGTTCTGGCCGCCCTTTTCTTTGGATGGCACAGCTGGTACTATCGGCCCCAGACTCTGGCTGATATCCTTCCTCTCTCCCCAGAGGACATTGAGGCCTGCGACGTACAGATGGACTATTCCGACCGGGAAAACGCGCTCTGCTTTGATTTGACCACCGGGCAGTTCCATGAACTGCTGGACCTGCTCTCCAGTACGACTTATCAAGTCCCCGGAAAAAATATCGGGATCCCGGAGGACACCGTTCAAATCACTCTGGACCCTCATGCGCGGGTCTTTTTCCACTCCGGCGGCCGCCACATGGAACTCATCCTCCCCGGCAACCTAATCTTAGTCAACCCCCTGGCTTTCCCTGGCAAATCCAGGACTTATCTCCCCGATGGCAACCAGGAATTTCAACAGGAGGTCATCGCCTTTCTGGAAAGCTGCCAAAACGGCGCTTGATGATATACTTTTTGCAATTTTAATTTTGAATAATACAAATTGGAGTTGATTTTTATGGATAACCTTCAGAACTTTCACCGCACCAACTACTGCGGGGACCTGCGCCTGTCCGATGTCGGCAAGACGGTTTCCCTCTGCGGCTGGGTCCAGCGCCAGCGGGACCTGGGCGGCCTGATCTTCGTGGACCTGCGGGACCGCACCGGGCTGGTCCAGCTGTCTTTCGACGACAGCACCGACAAGGCCATCTTTGAAAAGGCCGCCTCTCTCCGGGCGGAGTTTGTGGTGGCCGCCACCGGACTGGTGCGGGAGCGTGAGTCCAAGACCAACAAGATCGCCACCGGAGATATCGAGGTCTATGTCACCCAGCTGCGCCTGCTGGCCAAGTCCGAGACCCCTCCCTTTGAGATTGTGGAGCACTCCAAGGCCAATGATATGCTGCGGCTGAAGTACCGCTATCTGGACCTGCGCCGCCCGGAGATGCAGGCGGCCATCGCCACCCGCCACAAGATCACCAAGATCTGCCGGGACTACTTTGATGAGCAGGGCTTTTTGGAGATTGAGACCCCCGTCCTCACCAAGTCCACCCCCGAGGGCGCACGGGACTATCTGGTCCCATCCCGGGTACACCCTGGCAAGTTCTATGCCCTGCCCCAGTCCCCCCAGCAGTACAAGCAGCTGCTGATGCTGTCCGGCTTTGACCGTTACTTCCAGATCGCCCGGTGCTTCCGGGACGAGGACCTGCGGGCCGACCGCCAGCCTGAGTTTACCCAGATCGACCTGGAGATGTCCTTTGTCAACGAGGACGACATCATGTCCATCCAGGAGGGCTTTTTGAAGCGGGTATTCAAAGAGGTGCTGGATGTGGATGTTCAGACCCCCTTCCAACGTATGCCCTGGCAGGAGGCCATGGACCGCTTCGGCTCTGACAAGCCCGACCTGCGCTTCGGCTTTGAGCTTACCGACATCAGCGACATTGTAAAGGACTGCGGCTTCGGCGTGTTCTCCGGTCCAGTGGCAGGCGGCGGCTCCGTCCGGCTGATCAACATCAACGGTCACGCTGCCGACTTCCCCCGGAAGAAAATCGACAAGCTGGTGGACTTCGTCAAGACCTATAAGGCCAAGGGCTTGGCTTGGACAAGGATGGTGGACGGCCAAGTGACCTCCTCCTACGCCAAGTTCCTCACTGAAGAGGAGAACAAGGCCATTCTGGACCGGGCCGGCGCCAGGGACGGCGACCTGATCCTCATCGTAGGCGACGAGAAAAACGACGTGGTATGGGCCGCCCTGGGCGCCCTGCGGTGCGAAGTAGCCCGTCAGCTGAATATCCTGGACCCCAAGGACTTCCGCTTCCTGTGGGTGACCCAGTTCCCCATGTTCGAGTGGTCTGAGGAGGAGGGCCGCTACCAGGCCATGCACCACCCATTCACCGCCCCCATGGTAGAGGACGAGGACAAGATCCTCACCGATAAAGCCCACTGCCGGGCCCGGGCCTATGATATCGTTCTTAACGGCACCGAGCTGGGCGGCGGCTCCATCCGCATCAACACCCCGGAGATGCAGGAAAAGGCGTTCCAGGCTCTGGGTATCAGCGAGGAGGACATTCAGGAGCGCTTTGGCCATCTGGTCAACGCCTTCAAGTTCGGCGCTCCCCCTCACGGCGGCCTGGCCTATGGTCTGGACCGGCTGTGTATGCTGATGGCCGGCGCTCCCTCCATCCGGGACGTCATCGCCTTCCCCAAGGTGCAGAACGCCTCTGACCTAATGATGGCCTGTCCGGACTTTGTGGATGACAAGCAGCTGGACGATTTGAGCATTGCTGTCACCCGCAGGGAACAGGATGAGCCGGAAGCCTGATTCTCCTGTCCTGTCATCCACAAAATTCTATTTTGCAGAGAGAAACGCCAAACAATTAGGTGCCCTACCCGTCGCTGTTATCCACATGGAAAAAACCGCCGGGGAGAAATCGCCTCTCCCCTGGCATCCACCGGAGTCCCATGTACCATGGGACTCCGGTTTTTTTATAGTCACTGCCAGGTCCACCGCATAGAATATCTCAGTATTACGGGAAAGGAGCCTTTTACAATGAATTTTTACGCCGTTTCCCCTCACAGCGAGGTCGTCACCTTTCTGAATAATTTTGGTACCCCCATCTCCTCCTGCGGGCGGCGGATGCGGCCTCTGGCCTCCGGCTCTGGTGGAGGTTCTCCAGAGGTCCACGTCCCCATCTTGTCTATCAACGGGAACGAGGTCACTGTCCATGTGGGCACTCAGCCCCACCCCATGCTATCTGTCCACTATATTCAGTGGATCGTGCTGGAGTGTGCTAACAGTAGGCAGTGCCGCTTTTTGGTCCCCGGTCAGGAGCCCAAGGCTACGTTTCTGCTAACCGACGGTGACCAGGTGGAAGCTGCTTACGCCTACTGCAATATACACGGATTCTGGGCCTCTCAGCGGTAGAACGGATGGCCACCTGCCTTTTCTACGGTTCTCCTTGCCGTTCCCCGGCGGATATGCTACCATAGTGGTACCGGAACCCTGTCCCGCCACCGATGCCAGCCCTTCGCGGGACTGCCCCTGATTTGATACAAAAGGAGAGATCGTTTATGAAACTGGTGCAATTTTGGCGCAATGGAAGGCCCGCCCTGGGACTCCAGACCGAAAGAGGGGTGGTAGACGCGGCTGCCGAGGCCACCCGCCTGGGCGTCACGGTCCCAGAAGATATGGCCGCCGCCATTGCCCTCCCCGCTGGCGAGCTGGAGCGGCTGCTGACCCCCCTGCTCCAGGACCCTCAGTGTTTTACCGGCGCCCCCCTGGCCCCGGTGGTCACCGGGACTGACCGTATCTTTTGCATCGGTCTGAACTACCGCCAGCACGCTAAGGAGTGTGGTCTGCCCATCCCCCCTGCCCCGGTGCTGTTCAACAAGTTTTCCAACGCTCTGGCTGCACATGGGGACTGTGTCAAGCTGATTTCAGATTACAAAGAGTATGATTATGAGGCGGAATTGGTAGCTGTAATCGGAAAACCCGCCCGGTCCGTGTCCGAGGAGGATGCCCTGGACTATGTTTTTGGCTACACCTGCGGCAACGACCTGTCCACCAGGGACCTGCAGTTTGCCCGGGGCGGCCAGTGGGTGCTGTCCAAAACCTTCGACGGTTTTGCCCCCGTGGGCCCTTGTCTGGTCCCTGCCGGAGAATTGGACCCCAACCATCTGGACATCTCCAGCACGGTCAACGGGGAGGTGCGGCAGAGCTCCAATACCTCGGACATGATCTTCCCCCTGGCCCAGATCATCGCTGACCTGTCCCATCACTTTACTCTGATGCCCGGAGATCTGATCTTCACCGGCACCCCCCAAGGTGTAATGCACGGCTATCCTGCTGACCAAAAGAGCTGGTTAAAACCGGACGACTGGGTGGAGGTGACCATCCAGGGCATCGGCACTCTGCGTACCACATTCTGTTAAGGAGCATACCATGAAACGATGTCTTTCCCTGCTCCTACTCTTTTTTCTGCTGACAGGCTGTACCTCCGCGCCTGAGACCTCCTCTGAAGGCCCTGACGAGCCAGCCGTCCCGGCGGGGCCCTCTATCTCAACCACCGAACCCTCTACCTCCCCAGAGGAAGTCCCCGACCCCCGGCGGGAGACCATTGACCGCCTCCTCTCCTCCATGACATTGGAGGAAAAAGTGGGGCAGATCTTCTTTGCCCGCTACCCACAGGAAGATGGAGCCGCTCTGGCCAGCCAGTACCATCTGGGGGGATATATTCTGTTCGGCCGGGATTTTAAGGACAAGACCGCGGAGCAGGTCAAGGAGGATATCGCCTCCTACCAGTCGGCTGTGGAGATCCCTATGCTGATCGGCGTGGACGAGGAGGGGGGCACTGTGGTCAGGGTCAGCTCCAACCCAAAACTACGGCCCCAACGGTTCCAGTCCCCCCAGGCGTTGTATGAACAGGGCGGGATAGAAGCTATCCTGGCTGACACACAGGAAAAGGACGAGCTGCTCCGCTCTCTTGGCATCAATGTGAATTTTGCCCCGGTGGCCGATCTGTCCACGAATCCCAATGACTTTATTTACGACCGCACGCTGGGTCAGGGCGTAGAGGAAACCGGCGATTACATCGCCCAGGTGGTAGAGCAGATGTCAGTGGATACCATGGGCTCTGTGCTAAAGCATTTCCCAGGTTATGGAGACAATGTGGACACCCACACCGGCATCGCCCTGGACCAACGGCCGCTGGAGCTGTTTTGGGAGCAAGATCTCCTCCCCTTCCAGGCCGGCATCCAGGCCTCCTCCAACCATGGGATGACCGCCGTGCTGGTATCCCACAATATCATGGCGGCTCTGGACCCGGATCTCCCCGCCTCCCTCTCCCCAGCGGTCCACCAACTGCTGCGGCAGGGCTTGGGCTTTGAGGGAGTGGCGCTCACTGACGACCTGGCCATGGACGCCATTGATCAGTATGCCGCTGACGGCTCCGCCGCTGTTCTGGCCCTGCTGGCTGGCAACGATATGCTGGTCACCACTGACTTTCAGGAACAGATCCCCCAGATCCTCCAGGCACTGGAGGACGATGTCATCCCCCAGGAGCTGTTGGACCGGGCCGTGGAGCGGGTACTGGGCTGGAAATACGATCTGGGCCTGCTGTAAGCAGCCTAGGCCGTCGGCCCTCCATTCGCTGCCTGTGTTAAACCAGAATAGGAAAGCCGGCGAGTAATTATACTCGCCGGCTTTTTATTCCACCCATTTTTCAAACTCAGTGCCAACCAATTTGGTGCCGAACTGGTCCTGGGTCCACTCCTCATCCCAGACCCAGCATTAAAAAGGGGACCGTCACTAGACAGACTAGCACGGACAAGCAAGCTCCAGCAGCAGCGTACTCCTCGTCTGCGCCATAGGCTCCAGCCAGCACAGGAACTTGGCTGACCACCGGCAGAGCGCTCTCCACCACAAAGACATCCCGGGCCAGCCCACTGACACCGAACAGCATACAGAATAGCCAGCAGATCACCGGGGAAAGCCCCAGACGTATCACCAGCATAACAGGCAGTCCGGGCATCAGTCTCAAATTTTTCAGCCCCAATTCATAGAGAATAAACCCGCAGTAAATTAACGCGAGAGGGGAAACTGAATCCCCGATGTACTCCGCGAACCGCATCACCGGCTCCGGCAATTTCAGATCCGCTACTAGGAGCAGTAAGGACAACAGAAGGGCAAGAATAGGCGGCTTTGTCACCAAGTCCCAAAAAAAGCCGGTCACTCCGCCTCTAGAGGCCGGTCTGTCTCCCGACCGTTCAATAAGCAAGATCCCAACCGACTGTACAAAAATGGTGTTGGCCAGATAATATAGCATCACATAAGGCATACATACCTGACCAAACAACTGAGTACAGACCGGGATGCCAATAAACAGGGTATTGGACAACCCGGCCATAGCCACAAAGACACCCCACCGCTTCCGCGGCAGATGAAGCAGGGCTGCGGCAGCGGTAGATATCAGCAGTGTGACCCCCACTCCCAGGACTCCAGACGCCACTAGAAGTCCAGCCTGGGCCAAATCATTATGGCTCAGATTATCCAGCAGTCCCACCACACAGTTGCATGGTACTGCGATGTTTACGATGTACCGGCTGACAAACCGCTTCTCCCTAGTGGTCATCCAGCCCTTGACTCCCATAAAGTAGCCCACAGACATGAGCATCAGCAGCACTGACACAGCGGACAGCGCGTGGAGGAAGCCATCCATCCCTTTCCACCTCTTCTCAAATCAAAAGCAAGGACCCGGCCCTCTCCGCGAATAGACCGGGTCCCTATCTCTCTGCCACAGTGCGATGGGAGCAGAGCTCACTCCTGGGGCTGTTCACTCCTGGGGCCGCTGCCCCCTCTAGGCCGGCGGCGGCGGCGACGGCTGTTCCGATTCTCGCTCCCCTCGGTCCCGGCGGACTTGGGCTGCCCCTCGCCGCTCTGAATCTCCTGGGGCCGCTGCTCCTTCCGCTCCTGGCGGGGGCGGTCCTCCGTAGTACGGCCCTCCTGCTCTCCAGCGGTACGCCGCTCTCCTCTGGGTCGGCGGCGGCGACGGCGTTCCCGGCGCTCCTCGCCCCCCTCCTGCTCCACAGCGGGCGGGGGTGGGGTCTGGCTCTCCTCTCGGCGGCTGAAAACCTCCTCCAGCGCGGCGGCCAGAGAGGAGCCCTCACCGCTGAACTCCCGCTTCTCCTCCGGGGCGTCCTCTACTTTACGGCGCAGCTGGGCCAACTGCTCCAAAGGTGGCTCCACATAGCCCTCCGGCCGCTTTCCCTTCCCATTTCGGATCACACACAGTTCACAGTTATGGTAGCATTTGGGGGTCTCCGGTGCCGACTCCAGCCGAACTTGGACTGTTTGACGGAGCAGGTTGACGCTGGACACAGTGCCCGCTCCGTCTGGAGTTTCCACAAAAGACTCCTGCTTCGGGGCGTGCTTCACCAGGTCCTCATATGCCTCCTGCTCGTACTTCAAGCAGCACATCAATCTGCCACAGGTACCCGATATCTTGGTGGGATTCAGGGACAGGTTCTGCGTCTTTGCCATTTTGATAGACACAGGCTGGAATTCATCCAAAAATTGGGAGCAGCAGAAGGGCTTTCCACAGATGCCTAATCCACCCAGCATCTTGGCCTCGTCCCGCACGCCGATCTGGCGCAGCTCGATACGGGCGTGGATGGCCCCGGCCAGGTCCTTGACCAGCGCCCGGAAGTCCACCCGCCCTTCGGAGGTAAAAAAGAACAACACCTTGCTGCCATCAAAGCTGTACTCCGCCTTGACCAGCTTCATATCCAGGCCATGCTCGGCAATCTTCTGCTGGCAGATGGAAAAGGCTTTCTTCTCCTTCTCTCGGTTGGCCTCTACTGTCTGCCGATCCTCCTCCGTGGCCACCCGGATCACCGGGCGCAGGGGGGCGGTGAGCTCAATCTCATCGATCATAGAGTTTGCTTGTACACACTCACCGTACTCCGTACCCCTGGAGGTCTCCACGATGACCCCGTCCCCTATCTGGAACTGCCGTCCATCGGGGTTGAAATAATATTGCTTTCCGCCGCTTTGAAAGCGGACGCTGATGATCTCTACCATAGGGGATTCTCCTTCTTCTCTCCAGAGTGGATACGCGGGGCCGGCGGCTGTGCCGCCTTTTCCCCGCTCCGCTCCCGGAGTTCTCACTCCTTTATGAACATCCCGGCACATAACCAGCCAGCCATCTGACCAGAATTGGCGTTGAGCTGTGAAGCCCTCCGCAGCTGATGGACCAGCTCTACTCCCCGGAGGGATCTACGGCGGTCGCCGCTCCTACCAATTCGGGCACCTAGAGCCGCCTCCAGACTGTCCAGCAGTCGGTTCAGCTCCTCCCGGTCCATCCTATCCAAAACCATGGCCGCCTCAAAGAGCTGCAGCTCCGTACCTTCCTCCACGGCCTGGGCCAGCCGGTCCGCCTGCTCCTCTCTGGTCCTGGTTTTCTCGTCGGTCCCAGACAGCCGGTCCACCGCCCGGCCCAGAATGCCCTGGCAATCCAGAGCGGCTGTCTGGATCTCCTCCAAGCTTTTTTGGGGAAAGCGGTCCTTCAGCCAGCTCTGGCACTGGACCACAGAAACAGGGGACAGCACCAGTTCCTCGCACCGGGAGCGCACTGTCTGAAGCAGTCCCCCCCCGTTCTCCGCCAACAGCAGAAAGACGGCATATCCAGGGCCCTCCTCCAACAGCTTCAACATGGCATTCTGGGCGGAGGCATTCATCTGGTCTGCCCCTTCCAGCAGATATATTTTCCGATCCCCCTCGTTAGGACGTATATATGCGTCGCTTCGGAGGGCTCGGATCTGATCCACGGTGATAGGTTTGCCCTCCTCCGGGCCGGAAATAATCTCAAAATCTGGATGGATTCCAGCGATTATCTTTTTGCATGGGGAGCATTTTCCACAGGGCCTGCTGCCGCTATCGGACGTACATACCATAGCGGCGGCCAGCAGCCGGGCCAAAGTATGCCGGCCGGAGCCGGTTGGACCTGAAATAATGTAGGCGTGGGCCAGGCCGCGGCCGCTCTCCTGCTGGGAGAGCTGCTCCTTCAACCTGTCGTTGCCAGCCAAGGCCGAAAATTCCATAACCTTCCTCACTTGTGGGAACATTCTCCATCAGAGGGCGGCAATCCGCACCTCTGATTTTATATTATATCCTATTTGTTTCAAATAGGCCAGCGATTTTTTTGAGATTACCTCGCCGGGAGCCACTACTGGTACTCCCGGAGGGTAAGGCGCAATCTGACAGGCGGCCACCTCCCCCTCACAGTCCTCCAGCGGCCAGACCCGGCTGGGGGCAAAGAGAGCCTGCCGGGGAGACATGGCCTGCTCCGGCAGAGGCGGAGCTGGAATGGGCGGACAGGGTCCCATCTGCTCCCGCAGCTCCTCCAGCCGCCTCTCCAGCGCACTCAGGGAAAAGCTGTTATCAAAGGGGGTACAGATAAAGACCACATGGCCCCCGTCCTCCATCTCTGGATAAACGCCGCGCTTCTCCAGCGCGCGGGTAAAAGCGGGACCGTTCTGGACGCTGAGGACAAAGCGGGTGGGATCCAGTGACAGTCTTTTTTCTCTTAGGGAGGGGAATTGCTCCCGCAGCTGTGCCACCCGGAGAGCGGTCCGGCGGTAGTCGTGATGTCCCCATTTGACCATCCACTCTCGGGCCGTGTCCATGCTGGCCATAATGGGATAGGAGGGACTGGAGGTGCCAAAGACCGAGGCCAACTGCCGCACCCGGTCCGGGTCCATCCCATTGGTAAAGAGCAGGGCCCCTTGTCCCAGGGTGGGAAGGGTCTTGTGGGCGGACACTACAACTCCATCCGCTTCCCAGAAGGGAGCCAGACCTAGGAAGGGCAGATGGGCGCCGTGGGCGCCGTCTACAAAAAGTTTTCCACCATGGGCGTGAACGAGACGAGAAATTGTGCCAACATCTGATAACACACCGGCATATGTTGGAGCAGTAATACAAACTGTTTTTATTTTAGGACATTGGCACAGCATATTTTCCACAGTTTCCGGGGAAATCGGACCGATCAGGCTTTCCTCTCCCAGCCAAGGGCGCTCCAGATAGATGGGCTCCAGGTCCAGCAGAGCCATGGCGTTAAACACCGCCCGGTGGCAGTTTCGGTCCACCAGCACCTTACTCCCCGGCGGACAACACAGGGCCAGTCCGGTGTGGATGCCCTGGGTAGAGCCGCCGGTGAGAAATTGGCAGTATTCAAAGCCAAACTCCCTTGCCCATAGAGCCTGGGCGGAAGCAAAGGGCTCACCCCCTTCGTACAGGTTCCCGGTAGGGGGCAGCTCGGTGAGGTCAATGGGGGTCATCCACTTCAGCTCCGCCATCAGGGGAACAGGCCCTCCCTTGTGCCCCGGCATATGGAATCGGAAAGGCTCCTGGTCCGCGTACTTTTTCACCGCGTCATATAAAGGCGTAGGCATGGGACACCTCCAACTGAAAAAAAGCGGCGGGAGAAAATTTCTCCCGCCGCCCGTGCATTCTCTTATTTCTGACCGGGAGCATAGGCCACCACAGTGCGGCGGTTGGGCTCCACACCAGTGGAGTAGGTGGTAACATTGGGATAGTCCTGAAGAGCAGTGTGAATCACATGGCGCTCGTAGGCGTTCATGGGCTCCAAAGTCATATTCTTCCGGTACTTGACCACCTTGCCGGCTACCTTCACCGCCAGGCGCTGAAGAGCCTCTTCCCGCTTGGAGCGATAACCTTCAGCGTCCACGTGGATACGGACCCGTTTAGACTGACCATGATTGATGGCGTAGTTTGTCAGCTGCTGAATAGCGTCCAGCGTTTCTCCCCGGCGGCCGATGATAGCCCCAAGATCCTGCCCCTGGAGACGCACCTTATAGTTGCCCTCCTCGGTGACAAAAATCTCAGGAGCGGCCTGCACATTCAGGTGCTCCATCAGACCGGTGAGGAATGTGGCAATCTTCTGGGCCTTCTCATCGTCCTCAGATACGGGGACCGCGGGCGTTTCTGTCCGCAGGGGTTTGTGCTCCCTGCTGCTGATAAGCACCTCATCTCCCTCCTGGAGCTGGCCAGGCGCGGGACGGCGCTTACCCTCATTCCGGCGGTCCCGGCGGGGCTGCTGGCTCTTCCAGCCAGGTTTAGCGGACAAAATAGTCTCCTCTTCCACAGGGGCGGCGGGTTGTTCCTCTTCCTTCTCCTGGACAGGAGCGGCAGACAGCACACGCTCCTCCCTGGGCTGAGGCTTTTTCTCCACCTGTCTGGGCTCCTCCTGGCGGACAGAAATCTCCTCCAGCAGGTCCTCCATCATAGGCTTGGGAGAGCCATCCTCCACCTCATAGCTCACACGGACCTTGGCGGGGTTGCTGCCAAAACCCAGAAATCCGGATTTTGCCCGCTCAATCACTTCAACAGACACATCGTCCCGGTCCAGGCCCAGCTGGAACAGGGCGGCGGAGATGGCATCCTCCTCAGAGCGTCCGGTGGTCTCAATCCACTTGATCATAGTCAGATACCCTCCTTCTTCTCGTCCTCATCCGGCACTTCGACCTCGATCTCCTCTACCTCGACCTCGATTTCCTGAGTCTCGGCTTCCTCGGTCACTTCAGCGGCAGAGGGCATATGCTCCTCCACAGCCTGGGCGGACTGGACATCTAACTCCTCCTGAGCTGGGGCTTCAGCCGCCGGCTGCTCCGTCTGAACGGGAGCGGCAGGCTGTTCCGCCTGGGACTCAGGGGCCGGCTGACCCTTCTTTTTTCCCTTGGCGGCGGCCTGAGCCTCCATCTGGGCACGGATCAGGATATTGGGATCCTGATAGGGTGTGACGCCGCCAAATCGGCTGGGTATATAAGCCCTGCCCCTGGCGTAGGCTCGGATGCCCTCCCGGCTGTCCTCCTTGTTGACGCCCTCCTGATCGGGTTCCTCATCTTTTTTCTTCTTCTGACCAGACTTTTTCTTGCCCTTGTTCTGCTTCTCTTCCTCGATGCGGCGGGCCCGCTCCAGACGAGCCTCCTCCTTACGGCGCTTTTCCTCTTCCTTCTCCTGGCGCTCCCGCTCTTCAGCGGCCAGCCGGGCAGCCTCATAGTCCTTCTTCAGCATCCTGCCGCAGATGACCTCCTGGGCCATGGTGACGAAATACTGGGCCACCCAGTAGACAGACAGGCCGGCAGGAACGGTAAAGCCGATCCACAGAGACATCAGCGGCATCATCCACATCATTATTTTATTCGTCTGATCCATCTGGGCATTCTGAGTCTTGGTATTCATCTTGTTGGTGGCCATGGACACCTTCATGGATAGGAAGGAGACTCCGGTGGACACCAAGGGCAGGAGAAACAGGCCGATCGAGCTCCATTTCAGGCCGCCGGTCCAGAATTTCCAAGTGGGGATGAGGGACAGGTCCAGACCCAGGAACTGGAAGTTCATAACAAATAAGCCGCTGCCGGCCTCACCCAGGGCAGCCTGGAGCGAAGCCAGATTGGAGTCATTGATCAGGGACAGCAGATACAGCTGATTATAGGCGCCGTTCTCAAAGACGCCGCCGGCCTTGTCCATCATGGCTTGGGTCACCCAGCCCTGGGTGACCGCTACGGTATCCCAGTTTAGCAGCTGGGCCACTTCCTTGATCTGGTCCATAGACAGGTTCATGAAGTAGGTGATCGGCTCGCGGATAATGCCATACAGCGCGATGAGCACAATCATAGGGATCAGGGACCACAGGCAGCCGCCCATGGGGTTGACCTTCTCCCGCTCGTAAAGTTTCTGTACCTCAAGGTTATAGCGCTCCCGATCTTTGCCGTACTGCTTTTGCAGCTGCTGCATCTTGCCGGAGAGCAAATTCATCTGGATCATGCTCTTCTTGCTCTTCAGAGAAACAGGGAAGAGAATGAGCTTAATCACAATGGCGAACAGGATCAGGGCCAGGCCGTAGCTGTTAAAGATATTATAAAAGGTCAGCAGCAGCCAGGCAAAGGGTTTTAGTATGATACCCACAATGTTACCTCCACAAATCAGGTTGGGGCGGCGGGCCCGGTCTCGTTACGGGACAGGATCATATTGGATCGATCTCTGCCGGTGGAAGGGGTGGCACCGAAGAATGCGGCGCAGGGCCAGCCAGCCTCCCTTGAGAGCGCCGTATTTCTCCACTGCCTCCAGGGCGTAGGCAGAGCAGGTGGGGATAAAGCGGCAGCAAGGGGGGCGCAGGGGCGAGATATTGCGCTGGTAGGACCGGATGAGCTTCAGGAGCAGCCATTTCATGGCCTGTCCTCCTTTTTGTCGGACTGGGCCATAAGTCCCAACTTCTTCATCTGCTGGAGAAAACTGCGCTCCAGTTCCCTGTACCGGCCAAAGATGGCCCGCGTCCGGGCCACTACCACGATGTCGAAACCTGGGAGGAACTTCTCCTCATTGGTACGGTACAGCTCCCGGATACGGCGGCGGACAAAGTTGCGCTTCACAGCGTTGCCCAGCTTCACGCCAGTGGTAATGCCCAGCCGGCTCTGGTCCCGGCCTGTTTTGCGGCAATATACCACAAAATAGGGGGACACCGCACTTTTTCCTTTGTTGTACAGGCGGCGGAATTCATGATTCTGTTTCAATGAAACGGTGTGCTTCATGATACGCCTCCCTCTGTCCAGGGCATCTCCATTGGTTTACAGGAATCTCCGTATGCGCATTTGGGGCGGGGGATCAGATCCCACGCCCCTTCTGCCCGATCTATAAAAATCGTGTCCTCTCACCGCATCTGCATCAGATCCGGTCTTCCGCTCATCCCAGGATGGTTTTGCGGGACGACTCTGGTCCCGCCAGTCTCATCAGTGGGTCAGGCGGGCGCGGCCCTTGGCGCGGCGGCGAGCCAGCACCTTGCGGCCATTGCGGGTGGCCATACGCTTGCGGAAGCCGTGCTCCTTGGAACGCTGGCGCTTCTTGGGCTGATAGGTACGAAGCATGGGGGACACCTCCTCATTTGATCTCAAGCCGGCTTTCCCGGCCCAACAACAGTTTCCAAAGAAACTGCGGTCTGCTCTTTCCGGCGCCGGATAGACCCCGGCCGGTATTTCCGCAAAAATGGGTACAATAGCCCCTTTGCAGGAAAGCGTTACTCATTATAGACGATGATGGGACCTGATGTCAACCATCTTTTTTATCATCTGAGTCAACTTTTTTCTCTCTTTTTCCTCATATCTCTACATCTTGTGTCAGATATCTTTCCTATACACAAATTGGACTATTTTTTCCCTTACATTATAAATAAAAATAAAGGGAAATCCTTGCGGTCCAGCCCCAATTTTGGTATAATGTTCAGTATAGAAAATCCTATTTTCAGGAACATCCCGATGAAACCGACCAGCCGCCTTCTCTGTGCAGGGGAAGGCGCTTTCCAAGTTTTCAGACTGTTTTAAGGAGGACTCCAATGAACCCTGCCGACGATATCTGGGCAAAGGTCATCGAACTGATGAAGCAGCAAGGCCTGAGCCCTACCACCATCAAAACATGGTTTGACGACGCGAAAGCCGTATCCCTCACTGAGGACAGTTTTACCATATCGACCCCAAACGACTATACTCAGAGCGTGATTAAATCCCTCTATATTCCGAAGATCGAGGCAGCCCTGAAAGAACTGTTTTCTATGGACCTGAAGGTGGTGGTCCTGACGGAAAAAGAGCTGGAGAATACCAGCGCGGCCAAACAGGATATCCTGTTTCCCGGCACCAGCGATTATACCTTCGAGCGATTTGTGGTAGGCTCCTCCAACCGATACGCCTACTCCGCCGCCCGGGCGGTGGCCGATATTCCGGGCCGGGCGGGCTACAACCCGCTGTTTATCTACGGCGAATCCGGACTGGGCAAGACCCATCTACTCTACGCCATCGCCCACACCATCCACGCCAACCATCCAGACTATAAGATCGTCTACATCAAGGGGGACACCTTTACCAACGAGCTAGTAGCCGCCATCCGAGAGGGCCGCAATCAGCAGTTTCGGGAGAAATACCGGGAGGCGGATGTCTTTCTGATGGACGACGTTCAGTTCATCGCCGGCCGGGAGTCCACCCAGGAGGAGATGTTCCACACCTTCAACACCTTGTACGAGGCCGGGCACCAGATCGTATTCACCTCTGACCGCCCCCCAAAGGAATTGCTTCGGCTGGACCAGCGACTTCAGACCCGATTCGAGCAGGGCCTGCCCGCCGATATCAAGCCTCCCGACTATGAGACCAGAATGGCCATCATTAAAACTAAGGCTGTCCGTATGGGGCTGGACCTGCCCGAATTTCTGCTCCAACTCATCGCCGAGAACATTACCGCCAACGTGCGGCAGATCGAAGGGACCATCAACAAGATCATGGCTTACCGGGATCTGATGGGCGCCACTGTGGACAAGGACACCGTGGTCCGGGCGGTAAAAGATATGTTCAAGGAAAAGTCGGATATCCTGCCCACAGCGGATGTTATCATTGACGAGGTATGCAAGTTCTACAACATAGAACCTACCATTCTACGGGGCCAAGGCCGGTCCAAGGACATCGTGTTGGCCCGCCAAATCGCTATGTATCAGATCCGAAGGATGACCAACCTCTCTCTGGACGAGATCGGCCAGGAGTTCAGCGGCCGGGATCACAGTACAGTCATCCACTCCATCCGTCAAATCGAGGAGTCCATCAAAAGCGACTCGGAAAAGGCGGAGATCGTCAAGGACATCACTGCCAACATCAACAGCCGGTACGAATAAAAAAGCGCGAAGGATAGACCCATAGGAGATCTTGAAAAAATCAGAGAACACATAAGTTATCCACCTTTTTTTGTGGATTATCTGTTGACCAATGTGGATAATTTTTTCTCTGTGGAAAAGAGCTTTTCTCTATCCACATCCCCTGTGGAAGCTATTTTCTTACTCCCCCAGAGCTTTCAGCCATCTTTCCACAATTTTTTCTCCTACGGCTAACTACTACGAAATATATCCAGTCCTCTCCCCTTCCGGGAGAGAGAAAGAGATCGGAGGAATCCATATGAAATTTTCCTGTGAAAAGGCCCTGCTGTCTTCCGCTGTTACCGTGGCCTCTCGGGCAGTGGCGGCTAAGAGCTCTATCCCTGCCATGGAGGGCATTCTCATCGAGGCCGGAGCACAGCTGAAGCTGACTGGTTATAATCTGGAAACTGGCATCCAGGCTACGGTACCGGCGGAGATCAAGGAGGGGGGTTCCCTGGTTCTCTCCGCCCGCCTGCTGGGGGAGGCCTGCCGGAAAATGCCAGATGATGTGGTGGTCTTTTCCTCACAGGGTTACTCGGTCAATATCAAATGCGGGATGTATGAAATCAACATCCTGGGCACCGATGCCGAGGAGTTTCCAGAACTGCCCTCAGTGGACCAGCAGAACTCTCTGGTGTTGAGCCAGCCTGTGCTCCGGTCCATGATTGCCCAGACTCTCTTTGCCGTCAGCGACAACGAGAGCCGCCCCATCCATACTGGCTCCCTCTTTGATGTGGAGGGCAGCCGCCTCACTGTGGTGTCTGTGGACGGTTATCGTCTGGCTCTCCGCCGGGAAGATGTAGAGGAAAAAACCGGGGCCGAGGCATTCTCCTTTGTGGTCCCCGGCTCCGCTCTTAACGAGGTGGAAAAAATCTGCTCCGGGGAAGAAAAGGTGACCATTATCCAGGGAGCCCGGCATATCCTGTTCCAGACCGGGGATATCCTTCTGGTCTGCCGCAGGCTGGAGGGAGAGTTTCTGCCCTATAAGAACGCCATTCCTCGAAATAACACGATTCAAGTGGAAGTGGAAGCTAAAGCACTCTTGTCCTCCATTGACCGGGTGTCCCTTATCATCAGCGAGAAGCTGAAATCTCCCCTTCGCTGCCTTTTTGGGGATGGGGTGGTAGATATTACGACAAAGACCGCCCTGGGCGACACCGCCGACCGGTGCCCTATTAGTGGCAACGGCGGCGGGCTGGAGATTGGATTTAACAACAAGTATCTGATGGACGCTCTGAAGGCCGCCCCCGCTGACAAGCTCCGGATGGAGTTTACCTCCGGTGTGGCCCCCTGTGTCATCCTGCCCGCCGAGGGGGAGGAGAAGTTCATTTATATGGTGCTGCCCGTCCGTTTGAAGGCCAATTAAAGACCGGGACCAAAAAACAGAGAGAACAGAAAGGAAGGATACCATGGAACAGAACGACCGATTGACGCTCTGGCAGAGGCATAAATCCTATTTCATCAATGTATTGGGATTTCTGGGATTTTTCCTTCTCATTTCATTCTGGATTCCCTTGGTGTTTTGGATATTTGGACACTATGTTGCCTGTATCCTTCTTATTTCAGCCAGCTACCTATGTAAAAAAGAGGGAAAGCAGGGCCTTGTGACAGGTATTACGGTCCTGGTCTGTATCGTAGCGATTGCTGGCTTTTTTCTGGTATATCAGACCTTGGGGCATGTTTATTCCAGAGAACATTGGAGCTTTTATCGATATGTAACAAGACACGCTGCTCTCCCCATCTTTTTGCTGCCTTGTATCGCTGCTGGAATTGCGGTATGGAAGCCAAAACAATAACCTTAGAAAGTTGAGGCCGCTATGGAATCTCATGAGGTCAAAATAAAAACTGAATTTATCAAGCTCCAGGATTTACTGAAGTTCGCCGGGGCGGTGGAGACCGGAGGCGACGCCAAGCTTATCATCCAGGAGGGACGGGTGACAGTCAACGGCGAGGTGTGCGAAATGCGGGGCAAAAAGCTCCGCCCCGGGGACCGGGCGGCCATCGACCACGCCCTTGAATTGGTGGTTACATGATCGTAAACGCCTTAGAGCTGGATTTTTTTCGAAATTATACCCATCTGGAGGCCTCCTTTGACCCGCGGGTCAACCTGATATATGGGGACAACGCCCAGGGAAAGACCAATCTGCTGGAGGCAGTCGCCTACCTCTCCGCCGCCCGGTCCCATCGGGCCCGCTATGACAGAGAGATGATCATGATGGGGATAGACTCCGCTTTTCTCAAAGGGGAGGTGGCCAGTCGGGACCGGGTGTTCACTTTGGAGGCCAAGCTGTTCCGGGGCCGAGGCAGACAGCTTTTTTCCAACGGCGTACGCCTTAAGACAGCCGGGGAGCTGGCCGGGATCCTGACCACGGTGCTGTTCTGCCCGGAGGACTTGTATCTTATCCGGGAGGGGAGCTCCGCCCGGCGCCGGTTTCTGGATGGGGCCATCTGCCAGCTCCGCCCCCGATACAGTCAGGCATTGGCAGAATATAACCGCCTTTATGACCACAAGACCCGCATTCTGCGAGACTGGCCGGAGAACCCATCTCTGCTTCAGACCCTGGATGACTTTAATCTGCGCCTAGCTCAGACCGGGGCCATCCTGATCCATTACCGGGCCCATTTTATCCGCCGGATGGAGAAACACGCCCCGGCCATCCACGCTGATTTTTCCGGCGGAAGGGAGCGGCTGGAACTATCCTATGAAACAGTGTCCACGGTAACTGACCCCATGGCACAGCCCAGAGAGATCCTTCCCCAGCTACTGGCCCACCAGGAGAGCCACCGTCAGGCGGAGCTGGACGCCCGCCAGTGCCTGTCCGGTCCCCATAAGGATGATTTGGTGGTATCCATCGGTGGGCAGCTGGCTAAAACCTACGCCTCCCAGGGCCAGACCAGAACAGCGGTCCTATCCCTGAAGCTGGCCCAGCGGGAGATCTTTCAGGAGGAGACAGGAGAATGGCCAGTCCTGCTGTTGGACGACGTGCTGTCTGAGCTGGACTCGAAACGGCAGGCCTTTGTTCTTAACCGTATCCGTGGCGGCCAGGTATTTATTACCTGCTGTGAGGAGGAAAAGCTGGAGGGGCTGGAGGGTGGTCGGGTGTTTCATATTCGAGACGGCTCTATTGTAACGAATATCTAAAACGGCGTATTTGCGCCGTCAAATCGAAGTCGCGGCGGCGGAAAATTTCCAGAGAGAAAATTTAATTTGTTCGGGGATTTTAATTTAAAAGGGCTCCGACAGGGCTTGATTCATAAAAAAGTTCATCATGTGCTGTATGGAGGAAGATACTGTGCTGCGGAATCTTATTTCGTATTGGCAGGAATTATCCAGCCCCTGGTTCGGCGGAGCTCTCTTTGGACATGGTGGACTGGTAGCCCTAGGACTGGTAGCTTGGCCGGCGGCGCTCTCCTATTCCCTTCAATTTTGGCTGTCTGTAAGGGGCCGAAAAAAAGGGAAGAAATTATCTCTATTGGTTAGCGGGGCTATTTTTTTGATTTGCTGGATTACATGGTATCTGCCCATAGGGGCAGATATGAGGGCAAAGCTGATTGTCATTCCGTCTATTGCATTTTTTTGGATGGTTGGCTGTGTATTTTATGAACTGCCAGCATTTTTGTGGTCAAGGAGAAAATAGGGAGTTTGTTATGTACTTGTATTTAGGCCAGTCCGTGGTACTTCCTCACCGGGAAATTTTGGCCATTTTCGATTTGGACAACGCCAGTTGGGCCTATAAGACCCGGGAATTTTTAGAGCGGGCAGAACGGGAGGGTCGGTCTGTCTGGCTTACCGATGACCTTCCCAGGTCCTTTATTTTAGCGGGGGACGGCAAGTCCCCTCCCACGGTCTATCTATCTTCTCTGTCCCCCTCTGCCCTGGTCAGCCGGGCAGAGCGAAATTCCTTTGAGTGATATTTTCTTTTTTTATTACGAAGAGTCAAGAGAGGAGAGGAAAGAGAGCGCCTCTTGCCCCTCCCGTCTTGACCCTTCCACCATATGAAACCGGAGGTAAATTATGTCTGAAGAACGAAACGAACTGAATGAGCTGAACACCACCCAGACCAACCACGAATATGGTGGCTCTGAGATCCAGGTGCTGGAGGGTCTGGAGGCGGTCCGCA
Organism: Flintibacter sp. HCN-6482; assembly: GCF_037892565.1. Lineage (NCBI taxonomy): Bacteria > Bacillati > Bacillota > Clostridia > Eubacteriales > Flintibacter > Flintibacter sp. HCN-6482. The sequence goes on from NZ_JBBKBK010000003.1 coordinate 121,015, forward strand.
AGCGCCCCGGTATGTATATCGGCTCTACCAGCGAGTCTGGCCTGCACCACCTGGTCTACGAGATTGTGGACAACTCCATTGACGAGGCTCTGGCGGGCTACTGCACGGATATCACAGTGACCATCAATCCTGGCAATACCATTACCGTCACTGACAACGGCCGGGGCATCCCGGTAGATATTCAGCCCCAGACCGGCCGGCCCGCCCTAGAGGTAGTCTTTACCATCCTCCACGCTGGCGGAAAATTCGGCGGCGGCGGGTATAAGGTGTCTGGCGGCCTCCATGGCGTGGGCGCTTCAGTGGTCAACGCTCTGTCCGAGTGGCTGGAGGTCCAGGTCCACAAGGACGGGCAGATCTATGAGATGAAGTTTTCCCGGGGTAAGATCACCCAGAGTATGAAGGTAGTGGGCAGGACTGATCACACCGGCACTACCGTCACCTTCAAGCCCGACCCGGAGATGTTTGACACCCTGGAGTATAACTATGAGACCCTGCACACCCGTATGCGGGAGGAGGCATTCCTCAACGCCGGCCTGCGCATCCAGACCGTGGACCTGCGGCCTGGCCAGGAGCAAGAGGACGACATGTGCTACGAGGGCGGCATTCGGGAGTTTGTTACCTTTCTGAATAAAAATAAGGACCCCCTTCACAACGACGTCATCTATATGTCTGGAGCCCGGGAGGACAGCATGGCCGAAGTGGCCATGCAGTATAACGACGGGTACAGCGAGGTGATGGTGTCCTTCGCCAACAACGTCCATACCCCTGAGGGCGGTATGCATGAGGAGGGCTTCCGCCGCGCTCTGACAAACGTGCTCAACGCCTACGGAAAGAAAATCAAGGTGCTGAAGGACGATGACAAGGTGTCCGGCGAGGACTGCCGGGAGGGCTTGACCGTGGTTATCTCCGTCAAGCTGACCGAGGCCCAGTTTGAGGGTCAGACCAAGGCAAAGCTGGGCAACAGCGAGATGCGTACTCTGGTCAACGCCATTGTCACCGAAAAGCTGGAGACCTATCTGGAGGAGAACCCCGCTGTGGGCCGGGCTATTCTGGATAAGGCCCTCACTGCCAATCGGGCCAGAGAGGCCGCCCGTAAGGCCAGAGAATCCATCCGCCGAAAGACCGCCCTGGGCGGGGCGGCCATGCCGGACAAGCTGCGGGACTGCAACGAGGCCAACCCGGAGCTCACCGAGATCTATATCGTCGAGGGCGACTCCGCCGGCGGCTCCGCCACCCAGGGCCGGGACAGCCGCTTCCAGGCGATCCTCCCTCTATGGGGCAAGATGCTCAATGTGGAGAAGGCCCGGGCGGACAAGGTATATGGTAACGACAAGCTCACCCCGGTAATCACCGCTCTGGGTGCCGGCATCGGAGAGGAGTTCGATTTGAGCAAGCTGCGCTACCACAAGGTTATCATTATGGCCGATGCCGACGTGGACGGCGCCCATATCCGCACCCTGCTGCTTACCTTCTTCTTCCGCTTCATGCGGCCCCTCATCGAGCACGGGTATGTCTACTCCGCCGTCCCTCCCCTGTACAAGCTGACACGGGGCAAGACCACCCGTGTGGCCTTCTCCGATGAGGAGCGGGATGCCATCTCTGCCGAGATGCGGGGGGGTAATCCCAATGTAAAGATTGATATCAGCCGCTTCAAGGGTTTGGGCGAGATGAACCCCCACGAGCTGTGGGAGACCACCATGGACCCGGAGAAGCGCACTCTGCGCCGCATCGAGCTGGACGATGCCGTTAAGGCCGACGAGACCTTTACTATTCTGATGGGTGAGAAGGTGGAGCCCCGGAAGGAGTTCATCGAGCGCAACGCCAGATATGCCGTCAATTTGGACTATTGATATGGAGCATATCATTTTGCTGGGAGCTCCCCTGCCCGGCACGGAGTCCGTCACACCGCCCAACGGCGCCTCCCTGGCGCTGGTCTTGTTCCTTACCTTTGCCGTACTCTAAGACCCTGCTGTGGGTTCGGATGAGGCGGCTTTGGCTGTGCCTGGTGTTTCTGCTGTGCGTCATCAACCTGTACCATCCCTATGAGACAGGATTTGCCCTGTTCTGCGCTCTGGCCTACCTGCTGGGTTCCCTGGCGGGTGTGGCCTGCGGCTGGCTCAGAAGGAGAAAATGAGCCTCTAACAAGGAGGAAATAAATTCATGAGCAAAAAACCACAATACGATCCCGAGGAGATTCGTTACCCGGACCAGCATATTGTTACCTCCCCCCTGGTACCGGAGATGGAACAGTCCTATATCGAATACGCCATGTCCGTCATCGTGGGACGGGCCCTGCCCGATGTCCGTGACGGCCTGAAGCCCGTCCACCGCCGCATCCTCTACGCCATGTATGAGGATAACTTGACGGCGGATAAACCCTTTAAGAAGTCCGCCACCTGCGTGGGCGATGTGCTGGGCCGGTACCACCCCCACGGTGACCAGTCCGTGTACGACGCCCTGGTCCGTCTGGCTCAGGACTTCTCCATGCGCTATATGCTGGTGGACGGCCACGGTAACTTCGGCTCCATCGACGGTGATCCCCCGGCTGCCTACCGTTACACCGAGGCCCGGATGTCCAAGCTGTCCGACGAAATGCTGAGGGATATTGAAAAGGACACGGTGGACTGGGACCCCAACTTTGACGAGAGCCGGAAGGAGCCCAAGGTGCTCCCCTCCCGCTTCCCCAACCTGCTGGTCAACGGTTCCTCCGGCATTGCCGTGGGCATGGCCACCAACATCCCTCCCCACAACCTGAAGGAGGTCATCGACGCCACCATTCGGGTGCTGGACGACCCGGAGTGTACCCTCTCCGATTTGATGGAGCACATCAAGGGCCCCGACTTCCCCACCCACGGCATCATCATGGGTCGGTCCGGCATTCGGGCGGCCTATGCCACCGGCCGGGGCCGGGTGGTGGTCCGGGCCCGCCATGAGTTTGAGGAGTTTGGCAAGGACCGCACCCGCATCATCATCACCGAGATCCCCTATCAGGTCAACAAGCGGATGCTGATCAAGAACATGGCCGATCAGGTGGAGGACAAGCGGCTGGAAGGCATCTCCGACATCCGGGACGAATCCGACCGGAACGGGATGCGTATTGTCATTGAACTAAAGCGGGATGCCAACCCCCAGGTGGTGCTCAACCGCCTGTTTGCCCAGACCCAACTCCAGACTACCTTTGCTATCAATATGCTGGCCCTGGTGGAGGTCAACGGCAAGCTCCAGCCCCGCATTCTCTCTCTGCGCCATATTTTGGACGAGTACATCTCCTATCAGGAGCAGGTCATTATCCGCCGCACCCGCTTCGACCTGAAAAAAGCCCAGGAGCGGGCCCATCTGCTGGAGGGCCTGCTGGTGGCCCAGGATAACATTGACGAGGTCATCCAGATCATCCGCTCCCGCTATGACGACGCCAAAGAAGCCTTGATGACCCGATTCTCCCTGGACGATGTTCAGGCCCAGGCCATTTTGGATATGCGGCTGAAGGCCCTGCAGGGTTTGGACCGGGAGAAGCTTCAAAACGAATATGAGGAGCTTGAGAAGCGCATCGACTACTTCAACCGCCTGCTGGCCAGCGAGGAGATGCTCCGGGGCGTGCTCAAGGACGAGCTGACCGCCATCCGGGACAAGTACGGAGACGAGCGGTACACTGAGATCCAGGATGTAGAGGACGAGATCGACATTGAGGACCTGATCGAGGAGGAGCAGTGTGTCTTTACCCTGACCCAGGCGGGCTATATCAAGCGCACCCCGGTCAGCGAGTACGCCGCCCAGTCCAAGGGCGGAATGGGAAAGAAGGGGATCACCACACGGGAGGAGGACTATGTGGTGGATGTGTTTACCGCCTCCACCCATGACTATATCCTGTTCTTTACCGACACGGGCAAGGTCTACCGAAAGAAGGGTTACCAGATTCCAGAGAGCGGCAAGACCGCCAAGGGGACCAATATCGTCAATATCCTCCAGGTGGAGCAGGGAGAGCGGATTCAGACCATGGTCCACTTCCGGGACTTCACCGAGGACGAGGTATACCTGTTTATGGTCACCCGGAACGGCACAGTAAAGCGTCTGGCTGCCTCCGCGCTGAAAAATATTCGGGCCAGTGGCATCCGGGCCCTCCGGCTGGACGAGGGGGATGAGTTGATCTCCGTCCGAGAGACCGACGGGAAGCAGAATATCCTCATCGCCACCCATGACGGTATGGCTGTGTGCTTTGACGAGAACGACGTTCGGGCTATGGGCAGGGACGCTGTGGGCGTCCGGGGTATCCGCCTTCGGGATGGGGACTATGTGGTAGGGGCCGCCCGTGCTGCCGAGGGCAAGTGCCTTCTATCCATTACAGAAAAGGGCTATGGCAAGCGGACCCCGGTGGAGGAGTACCGGATCACGAACCGAGGCGGCATCGGCATCAAAAATTATATGGTTACCGAAAAGACCGGGCCTGTGGTGGGCGTCAAGGTAGTGGACGGCTCAGAGGACCTGCTGCTGGTCACCCAGAGCGGCATCCTGATCCGTACTCATGTGGATGCCATCCGCACCGCCGGCCGGGCTACCCAGGGCGTCATCGTCATGCGCTTCAAGGAGGAGGGGGATCAGGTCATCTCCCTGGCCCTCACCGAGCGGGAGGAGCAGGCGGACGAGAATGAGCAGTCCCCCGTCAATCAGGAGTAAAAGCTCCAGTCGTAAGGAGGCCGCAAACCGACAGGAGAGGATGAACTTTCCAGTGGGCTATAACAGCCTTTATCGTCTGGAAAGGATCCGCGGGACAGGAGGCTAAGGAAACATGAGAAAACGGGTAACTTACCGCCCGGGCAAGGCACAGGGAGCCTTTGGAACGATATGGGGAGGCATCTTCGTCCTGATCGGGCTGTTTGTGGTAATCCCCACCTTTGGACCGTTTGGAATAATATGGACGCTGGGCGCTTTGGGAATCACTGTGATAAACGCCCTTCACGCGTTTGGAAAAAAGTATGTGGGCCCCGAGATCCGCATTGAAGAGGACAAAGAAGGAGAACCCGTTCCCTCTGACGAGTCCCACGACCATATCCAGTCCACCGCCCTGAACGCTAGGGAGCGGCTGGAGCAGCTCAAGACCTTGCGGGAGGCCGGGCTCATCACCCAGCAGGAGTACGACCAGAAGCGCCGGGAGATCGTGGAGGAGCTATAAAAGCCTTCCCACAGGGGAAGGCAGCGATAGGAGAACTATGAAAACTGTTACCATCTACACGGACGGAGCCTGCTCCGGCAATCCAGGACCGGGGGGCTGGGGGGCAATCCTGATGTACGGCCCCCACAAAAAGGAGATGTCCGGGGGCGAGGCCCATACCACCAATAACCGTATGGAGCTCACTGGGGTTATCACTGCCTTGGAGGCTCTCAAGGAACCCTGTGTTGTGGAGCTGTGGTCTGACTCTAAATACGTTATCGATGGCCTGGACAAAGGCTGGGCTAAAGGCTGGCGGGCCCGGGGCTGGATAAAGAGTGACAAAAAGCCCGCCTTGAATCCAGACCTCTGGGGCCGCCTGCTGGATCTGTGCGACTACCACACCGTCCACCTCCATTGGGTCAAGGGACATGCGGAAAATCAATATAACAACCGCTGTGATGAAATGGCGGTAGCGGAAAGTCAAAAGTACAGGTAAGGAAGGCTCCTTGGTAAAAAACGATCAGACAAGTGATGGAAGCACCAATAAAAAGAGACGTCTGTTTATCCAGACGTCTCTTTTTTGTCGATTTGCTCCGGTTTGTCAGAATACTGGTCCGGATGGCAAAGAAAACGATTTCCACAGGTGGCGCATCCCCGGCCGCACCCCCGCTTTTTTCCATAGTCATTGTACAACAGGACCGCGATGGGGATACCAATGACCCCGATGGAAAACAGGGCTACAGCAAAATATTCCATAGAAGTCGCACCCTCCTCAAAGCCGTCAGTCAAAATAAAAAAGGTCCTCAAATTTTTTGTCTAAGGCGATGCTCAGGACCAGAGCCAGCTTGGCCGTAGGGTTGAACTGCCCCGTTTCGATAGAGCTAATGGTCTGGCGGGATACACCCACCAGCTTGGCCAGTTCTCCCTGGGACAGATTTTTTTCCGCACGGGCTATCTTCAGCCGGTTCTTTAAGATCAGCTGGTCATCCATTTTATCACCGCCCCTGTGTAAAATATCTTACCAGACAGAATACCAGAAATGCAAGAGAAATAAGCCCAGTGATGATATCAGAAATGTTTTTTCGCTTGGTCAGCCGGTACACTCGGCTGCCCACACAACTGGCCCAAAACATGGCTAACACCTGGCTGCTAGGCAGGTCGTGGAGCCGATTATAGATGAGAATGACCAGCCCAACCAGAAAGACGAAAATCAGAGAGAAGGACTCCCCTTCCACTTGGACGGTGCGTTCCATCTCATCTTGGCGCATATTTTCCTTCCTGCTTTTTTCTAAAATTTTCTCTTTGTCCATAACAGTTCCTCCATCTCCCCTGTGGGACGTTTTCTGATTTGAGGCCCCGGCTTATGGAGAAAGCATATCACATAGAAATTTTTGTGTCAAGTATACTTATCAAAAAAATAATAAAACTTGTCAAAATGGAGTGGGGTCATCCTCTACTGGTTAGGGAGATCGACAACTTACAGAGGCAGCCGGTATTCCTAAGAGGATATCTGTCCCGGATTGCCCTTACAGCCCTAGAGAGGGAACGCGGCACCATTTGCAAGGTCAGAGCAGCAGAATAAAAATTTCTCCACAGGGGGAATTTATTTTAATTTCTGACCATTTTTTTGGCAAGAAATAGGTGCAGTTTTGGGGAGGTCAGGTGATTCTAGGTAATTTCAGGGAAAGGGGTTGCTTTTCTCTGCAAAAGACTATAAAATTCGGAGCATAGACTACACAGGCCCGAATCCCCGGGCCGGGAAGGATATTTGGAATGAAGGAATTTAGAGGAAGTCAGAATTATGTGGCCTCGGAGGAGCTGCTCCGGGCGGCCAATATCGCCATGGTGCTCCAGAAGCCCCTGCTCATTAAGGGGGAGCCAGGTACCGGAAAAACTATGTTGGCCGAGGCCATCTCCCAGGCGCTGGGGAAAAAGCTCATCATCTGGAACATCAAGTCCACCACCAAGGCCCAGGACGGCCTGTATGTCTACGACGTAGTCCAGCGGCTCTACGACAGCCAGTTTGGTGGACAGGGCGTGGACGATATCGAGAAGTATGTCAAGCTGGGCAAGCTGGGCGAGGCGTTTACTGACGAGGAACAGGTCATCCTCCTCATCGACGAGATCGACAAGGCGGACCTGGAGTTCCCCAATGACCTGCTGTGGGAGCTGGACCGGATGGAGTTTTATATCCCGGAGACAGGGCGAACGGTCAAGGCCAATCACCGGCCGGTGGTTATTATCACCTCCAACGCGGAGAAGGAGCTGCCCGACGCCTTTCTGCGCCGGTGTGTGTTCCACTATATCGAGTTCCCCGACAAGGAGCTGATGGCAGATATCGTCCGGGTCCACTTCCCGGACATCGACAACAAGCTGCTTACCCAGGTGTTGGAGGCATTTTACAAGATCCGCTCCCTGCCCACCATTAAGAAGAAGCCCTCCACCAGTGAGATTATCGACTGGATTCAGGCCCTTCAGCACGGCGGCGTCAATGTGGATAAAATCGTCAAGGAGGTCCCCTATCTGGGGGTGCTGCTGAAGAAAAACGAGGACATCGATACGCTTCGGCGGCAGTGGCGGTGAGCCATGTTTGAGGATTTTCTGTATCTCCTGCGGAAGAACGGCCTAAAGGTGTCCCTCACTGAGTGGATGGCCCTGGTGGAAGCCATGGACAAGGGGCTCCACAGCTCCAGTTTCACGGGCTTTTACCACCTGTGCCGCTGTCTTCTGGTGAAAAGCGAGGCGGACTTTGACACCTTCGACCGCTGCTTTCTGGAGTATTTTAAGGACGTGCCCTTCCAGCAGGAGGTGTCTCAGGAGCTGCTGGATTGGCTGAACAGGCCCGAGGTGTTGTCCGACTACGCCAGCTGGGATGAGGAACAGGCGCTGAAAAACCTGGGCTTCTCCGAGGAGGAGATCGAGCGGATGCTGAAGGAGCGTATGGAGGAGCAGACCGAGGAGCACAACGGGGGGCGTTACTGGGTAGGAACCCACGGGATGTCCACCTTTGGAAACTCTGGACTGTCCCCCAAGGGCATTCGAGTAGGGGGCCAGAGCATGTACCGACGGGCCTTCCGGGTGGCCGGGGAGCGGAAGTTTCGGGATTTCCGCCGGGATAACACCCTGGATACCCGGCAGTTCCAGGTGGCCCTACGGAAGCTGCGGCAATTCTCCGGACTGGTGGACCTCCCCCCCACGGAGTTCGACGTGGACAACACCATCAAAGACACCGCCGACAATGGCGGCGTGCTGAAGGTGCGATACAAGCGGCCCAGGGAAAACACGGTGAAGGTGCTTCTTTTGATGGACTCCGGGGGGTCTATGGACTATTACAGTCAGCTCTGTTCAGCTCTGTTTCAGGCGGTGTCCAAGTCGGGCCATTTCAAGGATCTGAAGGTGTACTATTTTCACAACTGCGTCTATTCTCGACTGTATCAGGACCCCATGCTCATGAGCCGAAACTCAGTGCAGACAGATTGGGTGCTGTCCAATATCCCCAGCGACTATAAGCTGATCCTGGTGGGGGATGCCCAGATGGCGCCCCATGAGCTGCTGGGCGGCTACTACGGCGGCAGTCGGGAGGACGGGCCCAAGTGTGGCATGGACTGGCTGCGGCTGCTGAAGGGACGCTTTGGCCATACGGTATGGCTTAATCCCAGTGAGCGGCCGGGGTGGGGCCAGTACTGGTGCCAGACTTATGATGCCATTTCCCAGGAGTTCCCCATGTTCCCCTTGACAGTGGACGGCCTGGAGGAGGCCATGAAGAAACTCCTTGTTCGGTAATCAAAAAGGCCCCCGCCTGATATCAGGCGGGGGCCTTGTCTATTCAACGGGGAGGAGCTGGTTCTCTCTGAAATATTCGGCGGACAGGAACTGGTCCAGCAAAGCCTGATCCTCAGGCGCTAGTGTATCAGTGAGCTGGCCGTCCACCAGATAGAGCCCCTGGGTGTGGACCAGGGGGGTGACGGCCCGGACCTGCCTGGATAGCTCCATAAAGCCGGGGCCAGTCCAGCCGCACTGGTCAAAGAGCTCTGTCATCAGGAAGCAGGGGGAGAAGTCTCCCCCGTCCCCCACAAAGTCCCGGCCCAGGGTCTCCTTGGCGGCGGAGTTGGCCCAAATCACATAGGGGGTGGCGTAGTAGTCATAGAAGCCGTCCAGGGTGGACAAATCAAAGGTGGCCCCCATCTCAATATAGGCGGAGTTGCCGTTGCCGCCCCAGGGCTTGTGGTCGCCGAACAGGACCAGCACCACCGGCTCCTCCATCTCCTCCAGCCCCTGGACCAGAGTGGTGAGGGCCTGAAGGGTCTCGGCCACGCCGTTGAGATAATTGTTCCAAATATTACAGCTCTCCTGACTTAGACCGGAGCCCTCTGGGGTGAGGTGCCGGGGCCCGGAGGGCAGCTCGGTGCTGTATGGGCCGTGGTTCTGGTAGGATACAGAGAAGGAGAAGCAGGGGCCGCTCTGGACGCGCTCCTTCATCTGGGCCAGCAGCTCCTGGACCAACAGGGGGTCGGAGTGCCACTGGGCGAATACCGGGTCCACCAGCTCCCCATAGTGGTTTTCTGTGAACCAGTATTCCTCAAAGCCCAGGTACTGGTTCACGTTCTGGCGGTTGTAAAACCAGCCGAAGCCGGGGTGGCTGCCAAAGGTCTGATAGCCCTGGTCCTTCAAATACCACACATAGGAGTCGGTGTCCTTCCAAAACTCATCATGGGTGGAGTAGCCGGTGAGGAAGGCCCACTCGCTGTCCACCGTGCCCCCGGCAAAGATGTTGGTCAGCAGGTCGCCGAAGATGGACTGGGCCTCCAGCTGGTGCCAGGGGGCGTAGACCTGGGCCACCCCCTCCTGCCCGGCCAGGGCGTCGAAGTCGGTGAGGTCACAGAAGGCCTCCAGCATGATTCCCATGACCGATACCTTCTGACCCTCCGGGATGCTCTGGTCCTCGTACTGCTGAAGCAGGCTGTCGGCCTCCTCTTTGTCGTAGTTTTCCGGTGGGGTGGGAAGCATATCCCGGAAGGAGTGGAGAAAGGGGTACAGTCCACCCTTGGACAGATAGACCTCCACATCGGACCAGGCGTAGCGGATGGCCTGGGTGGGAGTCTGGTCATAGACAGTGGGGTTGAGGTAGAGGGACACAAAGGCGACGCCAATCAAGGCCAGACAGGACAAGGCGCCGAAGGTCCGCTCCCGCCAGCCCCGAATGCCATGGGGCATAAGGAAGATGGTAAAGATCAGCCCGGCCACAAAGCAGAACAGGGCAAACCACACCAGCCAGGTCAGGTCCAGTGTGTAGTTGCCCACGATACCCCCGGCCTCTGCCGCCAACAGCAAGTCAGAGGCCAGCAGGGGGTCTGACCGGAGCCGGATCTTGAAGTAGTTGGCCAGAGCGATGGCCAAAACGGGCAGAAAAGTACAGATAAAGGCGGCCCAGCTCCGGCGGAACAAGAAGTAGAACAGCCAGATCAGCAGGACAGGAGGCAGAAGATTCAAGAACATGAGCAAGGGGCTGGAAAGATAGGCGCCCAGCAGATGCCAGGAGTTCAGACTGACATAGGCGGTAGCGGAAAAAAACAGGGAAAGGCCGCCGACGCAGCACCCCATTCCCGTCAGGGCCAGGGCCAGCCAGATGGTGTGAGCCCGGCCGCAGTGCTCCTGGGAGCCGTCGGGCAGTCGCATGATGGTAAGCAGCGTTTTCATTGGGAGGCACCTCTTACTATGGGGAGAAAAGGCCGGGTGGGAGAGAACGGCCGTGATTTTGGTCCCCAAATGACACTCCGTGTGGGAATTGTTGATATTATAGCACATATTTTGGAAAAGTAAAAGAAAACTCCCTCTGTGCTTTTAGGGAAAAGCAACGAGGTGGACAGCAAAGCTGTCCACCTCGTTTAAATGGTAAGAACAGATTTATTTGATGGGCTCGCCGGATTCTTTTCTGGCACGGATCTCACGCAGGGCGTCCTTATAGGACAGGTTGACCCGGCCCTTGTCGTCAATTTCAGTGACCTTGACCCAGATCATATCGCCGATGTTGACCACGTCTTCCACCTTGTCCACCCGGTGCTCGGCCAGCTTGGAGATGTGGACCATGCCGTCCTTGCCAGGAGCCAGCTCCACAAAGGCGCCGAACTGGAGGATGCGGACCACCTTGCCGTAGTACAACTCACCCACCTGGGGGACAAAGACGATGGTCTCGATCATCTTCTTGGCGGCGTCGCAGGCCTCGGCGTTGGGGGAGGCGATGTGGATGGTGCCGTCATCCTCAATGTCGATTTGGGCGCCAGACTCGGCGGTGATCTTCTGGATGACGGAGCCGCCCTTGCCGATGACCTCACGGATCTTGTCGGGATCGATCTTGACGGTGATCATCTTGGGGGCGTACTTGCTCACCTCGGCCCGGGGGGCGGAGATGCAGGGCAGCATGATCTCGTCCAGGATGGCGAACCGGGCGTCACGGGTGATGTCCAGTGCCTCCTTAATGATCTCATGGGTCAGACCGTCGTTCTTCAGGTCCATCTGGATGGCGGTGATGCCGGCCTTTGTACCGGCCACCTTAAAGTCCATCTCGCCGTGGAAGTCCTCTACGCCCTGGATGTCGATGAAGGTAGTAAAGCCGTCGTTGTCGTCCTGGATCAGACCGCAGGAGATGCCGGCCACAGGGGCCTTGATGGGTACGCCGGCGTCCATCAGAGCCAGAGTGGAGCCGCAGATGGAGCCCTGGGAGGTGGAGCCGTTGGAGGACAGCACCTCGGACACTACACGGATGGCGTAGGGGAACTCCTCCACAGAGGGGAGCACAGGCACCAGGGCCCGCTCGGCCAAGGCGCCGTGGCCGTACTCCCGGCGGTTGGTGGAGCGGGGGGCACGGGCCTCGCCCACGGAGTAGGGGGGGAAGTTGTAGTGGTGCATATACCGCTTCTCTTCCTCTTCCCAGATGGTGTCCAGCTTCTGGCTGGCGGCCAGGGTGTTCAGGGTACACACGGACAGCACCTGGGTCTGGCCCCGGGTAAACAGGCCGGAGCCGTGGACCCGGGGCAGGACGCCCACCTCGGCGGCCAGGGGACGGATTTCGTTTTTGGCGCGGCCGTCCACACGGTGGCCCTCCAGCAGCCAGGCCTTGACGATCTTCTTCTGGAACTTATAGGTGAACTCTTCCAGATACTGGTCCATATCCGGATACTCCTCCAGATACTTCTCGTGCCACTTGTCGATCATGGCGTTCCAGCGGGTCTCCCGGACATTCTTGTCGTCGGTGTCCATGGCCTCCTTGGCCTCGTCCATGAACTCGTCCACGATCTTGTCGAACAGCTCCTGGTTGAACTGGGCGTGGTCATACTCCATCTTGGGCTTGCCGATCTCGGAGACGATCTGGTCAATAAAGTCGATCTGCTTGCGGATCTCCTCGTGGGCCTTCACGATGCCGGCGTACATGATCTCGTCGGGGATCTCGTCGGCGCCGGCCTCGATCATGACCACCTTTTCCCGTGTGGCGGCCACAGTGACGTCCATGCGGCTGGTCTTGCGCTGCTCCTGATTGGGGTTCAGGACAATCTGGCCGTCACAGTAGCCCACCTCCAGACAGCCGATGGGGCCGGCGAAGGGGATCTCAGAATAGCTGACGCAGGCGGAGGCGCCGATCATGGCGGCCACCTCGGGGGAGCAGTCGTAGTCCACACTCATGACAGTGCACTGAATGCACACGTCGTTGCGGAAGTCATAGGGGAACAGGGGACGCATAGGCCGGTCGATCAGGCGGCTGGCCAGCACGGCGGGCAGAGAGGGGCGGCCCTCCCGGCGCATAAAGCTGCCGGGGATGCGGCCCACGGCGTATAGCTTTTCCTCAAACTCCACGGACAGGGGGAAGAAGTCGATGCCGTCCCGGGGACGGGGGGACACCGTGACCGCCACATGGACCGTGGTGTCACCGTACTTGACCCAGGCGGCGGCGGAGGCCAGCTCGGTGGTCTTACCCACTTCAATGGTCAGAGGCCGGCCGCACAAGTCCATGGTCCAGGTCCTGTACTTGGGGAACTGTTTGTGCTTGATGATAGTTGACATCTCGGATTCTCCTTTGTTTCAAATTTTTCCGAACGTCCAACAACTCTTTAGCACTTGAATACAGGCCGAAACGGATAGGATCGAGCCAGAAAGTTCCTTTCCTGGGTTCTCGCCTTCGCCCCGGTCTAAGCACCCCTGCTGGGAAATTCGGCGCTTCGGCTCATATTCAACTGCTAAAAAAGTGCGGGAAATTCGGAGTTTTCGTTTGGTTTTATATGCGAACATAGGGCAGCACGCGGAACGCGCTGCCCTATGCGGCATAAACTTATTTTCTAATGCCCAGCTTGGCGATAATAGCGCGGTACCGCTCGATGTCCTTGGCCATCAGGTAGTCCAGCATCTTGCGGCGCTTACCGACCATTTTCAGCAGACCGCGGCGGGAGTGGTTATCCTGCTTGTGGACCTTCAGGTGCTCGGTCAACTCGTTGATGCGGGCGGTTAGAATGGCGATCTGGACCTCGGGGGAGCCGGTGTCAGTGGGATGGGTGCGGTTGGCCTCAATAACGGCCGTCTTTTCGTCCTTGCGAATCATGAAATTTCCACCTTTCTTAATTGCGGCATACTACTTTCCCGTCTAACGGTAAAGCCGCTTGTTGTTTTACCCTAAGGGCTGGGTAGCGGGCGGGCAGAACCCCGCGCACCTGCGCAGGCCATATCCCGGAACCAAGCCAGTGGGCATACCGACGCATTCTCATGCTGGGTTAATATATCACAATTTTCCCCCTATGTAAAGAAAAAAGTCCCGTATTCCAAGGAAATTTTTTATCTTTTCCCAGATCCGCAAGATGTAGTGGTCCTGCTGCCCGCCAGAGGCGAAGAGTTGAAGCGTAAAAATAATGCGAAATAATACAAAGTCATGCGACCGACGGAGCCTCCATTTCGGTATGATAGAAAAAAGGAGGTGATCCTGTGGCCAAGTCAGACGCTCAGATCAGCCTACGGCTGTCCAAAAAGCTCAAGGGGGAGTTAACGGCCCAGGCCAAGCGGGAACGGCGCAGCGTCACCGCTCTGATCCTTCGGGTGATGGAGGAGTATCTGAAGAACAGAGAAAGCGAAAAATAGCCTAAAAACAGCGGAAGGACCAATTTATTGGCCCTTCCGCTGTCTTTAGTTCTCTGGACAGAGCTGGCGCAGCACAGCCTGAGCTTGGGCCAGTATCTGGGGGGTGTAGAGGACCAGGGACACATCTAACTCTGGATGTTTGGCTTCAAATTTCAGGATCGCTTTTTCTGCTACTGTGAGGGCCTCCATTCTGGGTAGATGAAAGGCTCCGGAAAAGACCAGGGGGAAGGCCAGAGTTCTGCACCGGCACATCAGGGCTTGCTGCATGGCGTGGCGGTAGCAAGCCTCCATCAGCCGCTTTCCAGTTCGCAGGTCCCCCATCCACTCACCCAGGGCCACATGGATGATATACTTACAGGGAAGGCCGAAGGACGGGGTGACTACTGCCGTACCCACAGGACAGCGGCGCAGTTTTTTGCAGGCGGCAGTAAGGGCCCTGGTATCAGCGGCGGCAAAGATGGCATCGCAGATGCCGGGAGACCGACGCAGATCGGGGGAGGCGGCATTGACGATGGCATCTGTCTCTATTTTGGTAATATCACCAGTGAGTAGTTTCATAGGGTAAGACCTCCTGTCACAGTAAGAATCCGCACAGCAGATAGCCTGCCGCAGCGATGGCGGCGGCCAGCATGGCATAGGGAAACTGGGAAAGGGCGTGGTCCATATTTTCCATTTTACAGCAACTGGAGGTGAGAACGGTGGCGTCGGAGTAAAAGCAGGCGTGGCTGCCTAATACTGCTCCAGATACCACGGCTCCCATAACAACCAGCAGATTGGCGTCCAGAGAAACGGCTAAGGGCAGGATAACGGGGACCACGATAGCGGGGATGCCCCACACACTGCCAGTGGAAAAGTTGAGGGCGGCTACCACCAGGAAGGTAATGCAAGGAAAAAATTCTGCGCTCATAAAGGGCTGAACCAAATTAATAATGTAGGGAGCAATGCCGATTTCGTTCATGGCCTCCTGCATGACAAAGGCAAAGTAAATGATGGCCACGGTGGGGATCATATTGCAGAAGCCGTGCATGGCCAAGTCGCAAGCCTTGGACAGGGACATGATCCGCTGGGGGACATACAGGAGCAGGCAGATAGCGATGGCGGCTATGACGGCCAGAAACAGCTCACCCCCCACGATAGCCAGGACGATGAGTACGCCGATGGGAATGACGAAGTTCCATACATTGCCCTGTATATCAGGGGCATCATCCTCGCCCTCCAAGTTCATCAGTTCGCTCTCTGGGGAGTAGACCGCTCCGGTCTTCGCCGCCCGCTGGTAGGCCGCCCGCATCTTGCCCATAGGTGGGATGACGGACAGGGCGAACAGGGGCACGATGACCACAGCGGCGATAGCATAAAACACAAAGGGAATGACCCGGTAAAAGGTAGAAATGCCGCTCCCGTAGCCCAGTTCTGGGACGCCGGCCTCAGCAAAGAAAAGACCGGAAAAGAACACAGCCCAAGTGGAGAAGGGGAGCAGAGCGCAGACCGGGGCGCCGGTGGAATCGATAACATAGGAGAGGGCCTCCCTGGGGATATGGTGTTTGTCCGTTTCTTTTTTCATGCAGATGGATAGAGTCATGATGTTGAGATAGTCGTCTACAAAAATCAGGATGCCCATAATCCAGGTGATAATCAGTGTGCTTTTTGGCCCTCGGCACAGCTTGTCCAGTATTTTGGAAAAGCCCATGGTGCCGTGGGAGGCCCCCAGGAGGGCAATGAGGCTGCCAAACAGTAGACAAACCATAAATACCCACTGGTGGTCATAGCTGGTGGCCACCCGGAAAAAGGCGTCCATCCAGCCGAAGATAAATTTGGGTCCATCAATGATCAGATAGGCAACCAGGGTACCCGCGATTAGGGGCTCCAGAGTTCGTCGGGTTTTTAATGCGATAGCCACCACTGTTACGATGGGCAGCAGGGTCAAGATGCCGTGATCCATATGAGGTACCTCCCTCTGTTTGGCACAAGTATAGTGTCAGAGGGATTAAGGAGGGCAAAGAGTTTGTCCGGAGGCATTAAAATAAAATAAGGAGGCGCCTGTGGAGTGAAGGGAAGGACTAGGGCAGTCCGATGATACGGCCGGTGTTATGGCGTAGCGGTGGATGATTGGGGTCTCCTGAGGGGAGAGTACGACTTGGGCGGAATAGACTCATGGACAAAAGAAAAAAGTTGCCTGGACATCCGTCCAGGCAACTTTTTTCTTTCCAGTTCCATTGCGCTTCCTGCGTGAAGCGATCATTATTTGAAGGTGCGGCGCAGGAGAACGAATCGAGAGGGGGTGGCTGTTAAAGCGCCTCAAAAGAGGTAGACTTTGCGATGACGCCTGCGCATCTGGGGCAGAGTGTGGGATGAGCCATATCGGCACCCACCAGGGGATGGTGCTTCCAGCAGCGCTCACACTTCTGACCGGCGGCCTCGGACACAGAGACAGCCAGCTCGCCGCCCACCGTGATCTCCACCTGGGAAACGATGAACAGGTCGGCCAGGAGGGCGCTGTCCATCTCGGCCAGGAAGGCGTCCTCGGACGGGACGGTGAGGGCCACGTCGGCCTCTAGGCTCTTACCGATCTTCTTCCCGTTCCGGGCTGCCTCCAGAGCGACGTTGACCGCGTCCCGGACGGCAATGATTTTATCCCACTGGGCCATCTGCTCCTGGGTGAGGGCATAGTCGGCAAAGGGCTTGTTCATCTCGTTGAGAAGCACGTTCCGGCCGTCGTCCTCCGCCCGGTGGGGCATGGCCAGCCAGATCTCGTCGCAGGTGAAGGCCAGGATGGGGGCAAACAGCTTGGTCATGGTGTCCAGGATAAGGAACAGGGCGGTCTGGGCGGAGCGGCGCTCCAGGCTGTCCTTGCCCTCGCAGTACAGCCGGTCCTTGATGATGTCCAGATAGAAGGAGGACAGCTCCACCACGCAGAAGTCATTGATGGCGTGGGACACCACATGGAACTCGTACTCATCATAGGCGGCGAAGCACTTTTCAATGAGCTGGTTCAGCTTGGTAACGGCCCAGCGGTCCAGCTCCAGCATCTCCCCAGGCTGGACCAGGCAGTTGGGGTCAAACCCATCCAGGTTGCCCAGGCAGTAGCGGGCGGTGTTGCGGAACTTCAGATAATTCTGACTGAGCTGCTTGAAGATATTGTCCGAGCAGCGCACGTCCACATGGTAGTCGGCGGAGCCGGCCCACAGGCGGATCAGGTCGGCGCCGTACTTCTTAAAGATGTCGGCGGGGTCCACGCCGTTGCCCAAAGATTTGTGCATGGCCTTACCCTCGCCATCCACGGTCCAGCCGTGGGTGACGCACTCCTTAAAGGGAGCGCCCTGGCCCAGAGCGCCCACGGCGGTGAGCAGGCTGGACTGGAACCATCCCCGGTACTGGTCCAGGCCCTCCATATAGACGGTGGCGGGCCAGAAGCCCTGGTCCTTCTTCATGGAGGCGTAGTGGGTGGAGCCGGAGTCGAACCACCCGTCCAGAGTGTCCTCCTCCTTGGTAAAGCCTGCTTTGCTCCCACAGTGGGGACAGGAGAAGCCGGCAGGCAGAATGTCAGCGGCCTCCATCTCGTACCAGGCGTTAGAGCCCTTCTCACCAAAGAGCTTGGACACGGCGGAGATGGTGTCGTCGTTGCAGATGGGCTTGCCGCAGTCCTGACAGTAGAACACGGGGATGGGCAGACCCCAGCGGCGCTGGCGGCTGATGCACCAGTCGGCCCGCTCCCGAATCATGGACTTCATCCGGTCAATGCCCCAGCCAGGGATCCACCGCACGTTGTCGCAGGCGGCCACGGCCTGCTCCTTGAAGGCGTCTACAGAGCAGAACCACTGGGGGGTAGCCCGGAAAATGATGGGATTCTTGCAGCGCCAGCAGTGGGGGTAGGAGTGGACGATGTCCTCGCTGGCGAAGAGGGCGCCGCTCTCCTTCATATCGGCCAGAATGACGGGATTGGACTCCTCGGTCTTCATGCCGGCGTATTTTCCAGCGTAATCGGTGTGGCGGCCCCGGTCGTCCACGGGCACCACCATCTCGATTTTGTAGCGTTTGCAGGTCTCGTAGTCGTCTGCGCCAAAGCCGGGGGCGGTGTGAACACAGCCGGTGCCTGAGTCCATAGTGACATACTCGGCGGTGCAGAGCTGGCTGGTCTTGTCCAGGAAGGGATGCTGGGCCAGCATATACTCAAAGTCAGCGCCCTTGAACTGCTTGACGATCTCATAATTCTCAAAGCCGCCGATCTTCATCACCTTGGCGCACAGGGCCTCGGCCATAATATACATTTCGCCGTTGTCCGCCTTTACCAGCACATAGCTCTCCCGGGGGTGAACAGCGATGGCCAGGTTGCCGGGCAGGGTCCAGATGGTGGTGGTCCAGATCACAAAGTACATTTTGGACAGATCGCCGTACTGACTGAGCTTGCCCAAATCGTCCCTGACCTGGAATTTGACATATACGGTGGTACAGGGGTCGTCCTGATACTCGATCTCCGCTTCGGCCAGGGCGGTCTCATCCTTGGGGCACCAGTACACAGGCTTCAGGCCCTTATAGATGTAGCCTTTCTTGTACATCTCGCCAAAAACCTTGACCTCCTCTGCCTCGAAGCCGGGGTCCATTGTAAGGTAGGGGTTCTCCCAGTCCCCCACCACGCCCAGCCGCTTAAAGCCCTCCCGCTGGATATTCACATACTTCTGGGCGTAGTCGTGACAGGCGGTGCGGAATTCGGGGACGCTCATCTGCTTGCGGTTGAGTTTCTGCTCCTTGATGATAGCGGACTCGATGGGCATACCGTGGTTGTCCCAGCCGGGGATATAGGGGGTGTAGCGGCCCCGCATGGCCGCGGCCCGGACCATGAAGTCCTTGATGGACTTGTTCAGAGCGTGGCCCATGTGCAGATTGCCGTTGGAGAAGGGAGGGCCGTCATGAAGGGAGAACAGGGGCTTGCCCTCGTTCTTCTTCAGCAGCTCGTGATACAGGTCCAGCTTCTCCCAGCCCTCCAGCATACCGGGCTCCCGGGCGGGCAGTCCGGCCCGCATGGGGAAATCGGTCTTGGGCAGGTTGATGGTCTTGTTGTAGTCCATTGGTTTGCTTCCTCCTATTTCAGGTCTTTTTTAGACTTTTCTATCAGATTACATGGGAATGTGACTAAGCCGCAGTGCCGGCAGAGCATCGTATGGGGAAATTGGGGAAACGGGTCCCGGGTAAACATACTGGTGGTATCGTCACCGTGGGGCCCCAGCTCCACCACGTCCGTCGGACCGCGGAAAAACCGTAATTCCTGTTGAGTCCAGAAGGGGTATTTTTAGGTGTGCATCGTCCCCTCCTCCATAGGGCGTCCACATTGGGGGCAGTTCATAGAAGCCGCTCCTTTCAAAAAAGAAAACGCCTCTGTCCCCCGAAAGAGACAAAGGCGAAACATCCTCTGCGGTACCACTCTTCTTGCCGTGGGAAAAGACCACGGCCACTCAAGCCTGCCTGGTAACGGGGGCGTCCGGAGGCGCTTACTGTCAGGGAAGCCTGATCTCACAGCGCTTCCCGGTTCGGCCCTCTGCTCCAAGGTGATTTTCCCCTCCCCCTCCTGTCCGCCTCGCACCGGACCGGCGGCTCTCTGTACCATTCAGGGGTGGATACTCGTCCTTTTCATCGCGTGTTTCTATATGCAGTTGATATCTTATCTGCTTTTTCGGGGAATGTCAAGGGGGATGGAACAGCATATTACGCTTATTTTATCCAATCTTCAAGGAATTTTAATTTCCTTTTCCGGGAAAGTGTGATATGATACAAAGGAACATCTATAACGGCCAGCAGGCCGGAAAATGAGGTGGGATCGAGCTTGGAGGAGAAATTTGACGTTCTGGCCGTGGGAGCGGGCTATGCCGGCGCCGTGGCCGCCCGCGCTTTGGCGGATCAGGGGAAACGGGTCCTGGTGCTGGAGCGGAGGGACCACATTGGCGGCAATGCCTATGACCGTCCGGACCAGGCGGGGGTGCTGATCCACCAATACGGCCCCCATATCTTCCACACCAATGACAAACAGGTCTTTGACTGGCTTTCCCGGTTCACCCGGTGGCGGGACTACCAGCACCGGGTGGTGGCCAATATCCCGGACGGCCGGGGCGGACGGATAACCTATCCGGTGCCCTTCAACCTGACCTCCCTGGAAACGGCCTTCGGTCCGGAGGAGGGGAGACGGCTGGGGGATAAGCTGACCGCCGCCTATGGAGCGGAGAAAAAGGTCACCATTCTGGAACTGCGGCAAAATCAGGACCCGTCAATCGCCGCCCTGGCGGATTATGTGTACGAGCACGTCTTTGTCCACTACACCATGAAGCAGTGGGGCCAGAGGCCGGAGGACATTGACCCAAATACCACCGCCCGGGTGCCCGTGTTCCTGTCCAGGGACGACCGCTATTTTCAGGATACATACCAGGGGATGCCTTTGGAGGGCTATACCCCCATGTTTGAAAGGATGCTGGACCATCCCAGCATCACCGTGGAGCTGGGGACGGACGCCTTGGGTCGGTTGGACCTGTCCGGTAACACACTGAAGGTAGACGGCGCCCCCTTTGACGGCCAGGTTATCTACACCGGCCAGGCGGACGAGCTGTTTGGCTTCCGGTTCGGCCCCCTCCCCTACCGCACGCTGGATTTTGCCTTCGAAACGCTGGAGCAGGACGACTTCCAGGGGTACGGCACAGTCAATTACACAGTGGACGAGGACTTTACCCGCATCACTGAGTTCAAACACCTGACCGGCCAGGCGGCGCCCGGCGTGACTACGATTGTAAAGGAATATTCCAAGGCGTATACCGGGGAGAGGGGCGAGATCCCCTATTATGCGATCATCAACCCGGAGAACAACGCCCTATACGCGAAATACAGGGCGGAGGCGGACCGGTTCTCCAACCTCCATCTGCTGGGCCGTCTGGCCGAATACAAATACTATAACATGGACGCGATTGCCGGGAAAGCACTGGAGCTGGCAGAAAAACTCTAGCCAATTCGGAGCCCGGCGGGGCGACTGAGAGGCTAAAAGCGCGGCGGGAACTTGGTTCCTGCTGAGGAAATCCACGTACAATGGGAGAGAAAGACATGGAAAAGCTCATTACTTTCGCGGTCCCCTGCTATAACTCGGCGGCCTATATGGAGCACTGTGTGGACACACTGCTCCAGGGAGGGGACGATATTGAGATCATCCTGGTGGACGACGGCTCCACCAAGGATGAGACCCCGGCCATCTGTGACCGTTACCAGGAGCGGTATCCCGGTATTGTCCGGGCCATCCACCAGGAGAACGGCGGCCATGGAGAGGGAGTCAACCAGGGCATCCGAAACGCCCAGGGCGTCTACTATAAAGTAGTGGACTCGGACGACTGGGTGGACGTGGACGCGCTGAAAAAGGTGCTGGACAAGCTGCGGCAGTTCCAGCGGGACGAAAAGCCCATCGATATGATGATCGCCAACTATGTCTATGAGCATGTGGAGGACAACACCCAAAAGGTAGTGAACTACCGGAACGTATTTCCCGTGGGCCGGGTCTTTGGCTGGGAGCAGATCGGGCGGTTCCGTCCCTCCCAGTATCTGCTGATGCACAGCGTCATCTACCGCACCCAGCTGCTGCGGGACTGCGGGCTGGAGCTGCCCAAACACACCTTCTATGTGGACAATATCTTTGTCTATCAGCCCCTGCCGGCGGTGAAGAATATGTACTACATGGATGTGGACCTGTACCGCTACTTTATCGGTCGGGCGGACCAGTCGGTCAACGAGAAGGTGATGGTCACACGGGTGGACCAGCAGCTGCGGGTCACCTATCACATGATTGGCTCCCACGATCTGCGCCAGGTCAGCGCCCAGCACAAGAAGCTGGGCCGCTATATGTTCAACTACCTGGCCATGATGATGGCTATTTCCTCCATTTTCCTGATTATCGACAATTCCCCCGAAGCACTGGGTAAGCGGACCCAGCTGTGGGAGTACCTGCGGACGGTGGACAGCGCGGTGTACCACAAGATGAAGTACCGGGCGGTCTCCGCCTTTACCGCCTTCCCCGGCTACCAGGGGCGGCGGCTGTCGGTGGGGCTCTACCGGCTGGCCCGGAAGATTTATAAGTTCAATTAAAGAGCGCGGGGCCGCCCATGGCTGTCATGGGCGGCCCCGCCGGCAATATGGGGCAGTCCTCTCCCCCGCGCCCTGCGCCTTCACTCCTCTGGTGGAAGCCGGCGGATGTGTTCCCGCAGGAGCTTTCGGATGTAGCTGGGGACAGAGCGGCAGTCCCGGTCCGCCAGATCCTTCAAGGCGGTGTAGAGCTCCTGGGACATTCGGACAGATACAGTTTTGCATGATTGTTCCATAGTATCACCTCAAGCAAACGATACCATATAGTTACCATGAAGTCAATATATGGACACTACTTGACGGTGAAAAAAATTACTGTTACCCTAATGACAGTAGATAGTAACTATATAGTACATAGGTGATGCGATTATGGGAGAAGCAGTATTGGTCAATCGAAAAAAACTCATCACATCCCTTGCCAATGAGCTGGTAGAGCCCTTTGACAAGCTGTCTAAAAAGACAAGGGTCCCCAAATCCCGCCTGATTGACGAGGCTGTGGAGGACCTGTTGAAAAAATATGAAAAAAGGATGGCCGAGTAGGCCATCCTTTTTGTTTATCCTGTAATCGTCGTTCCAGAGGCCCGCTGGCCCAGCATATGGAGCAGCAGGGAGTGTTCCACCCGGCCGTCCAAAATGGACACCTGGCCCACTCCGGCCCGAATGGCGTGGACGCAGCCCCGCACCTTGGGCACCATGCCCCCGGCGATGAGGCCCGTGTCGATGAGCTCCTCCGCCCGCTTGACGTCCATGTGGTCCACGGCGGTCTTGCTGTTGTGGCTGTCGATCAGGATGCCCCCCACGTCGGTGAGAAAAACCAGGCTCTCCGCCCCCAGAGCCTCGGCCACCGCCCGGGCGGCGTCGTCAGCGTTGCAGTTCAGGCCGTCGCCGTCTTCTCCCAGGGCGATGGGAGAGACCACGGGCACAAAATCCCCATCCAGCAGGGTGGTCAGCACTCTGGGGTCTACACGGGTGATGCTTCCCACCCGCCCCAGAGCCGGGTCCTTGACCACGGCGGTGATGAGCCCGCCGTCCTTGCCCGAAATGCCCACACCGGAGACCTCTAACCGGGCCAGGTCCCGGACGATGGCCTTGTTCACCTGGGCAGACAGGGCCATCTCCGCCGCCTCCAGGGCGGCCTCGTCAGTGACCCGGTAGCCGTTCTCAAAGCGGGTGGGCACCTGCAGCTTGTCCAGCAGGGCAGTAATGTGCTTTCCGCCCCCGTGGACCAGCACCACCCGCATACCCACCATCCGAAGGGCGGCCACATCTTGGAGGGTGGTGTCCAGGGCGGCCTCCGCCCCAATGGCGGAGCCACCGTACTTGACCACTACGGTCTTCCCCTCATGCCGATTCAGAATGGGCAGGATGGACAGCAGATTGCGTACCTTTTCCATGCCGTCCAGACCATGCTGGACATCGTACTCCCGCAGGAAAGCCTGGACATAATCCACGTCAGAGGGGGTGTCCACATACTCATTCCCCCGCTTCTGGCGGGTCTCCGCCCCCTTTCCAGTGATGAGCAGGACGGAGGGGACATGACAGCCCAGGACAGCCTGGCGGATAGCCTCCCCCCGGTTGGGCTCAATGGACCACTCGCAGTTCTGTCCGGCCACATAGGAGGCGATCTCCCGGCAGATGTCCAGGGTGTCCTCCTCTCCGCTGTCCTCCTCGGTGAGGACCACCAGATCGGAGTATTTGCCCGAAATCTCCCCCAGGTCCTTCCGCCGGTCCAGGGCCTTTTTCCCCGGACAGCCAAAGACAGTGACGATCCGCCGGCCGGGATATTCCGCCTGGACAGAGCGGAACAGCGTTTCGAAGCTCATTCGGTTGTGGGCATAGTCTACGATGGCGGTGACCGTTTCATCAGCATTAGAGTAAATCTCCATCCGGCCGGGGACCCGGGCCTTCATCAGCCCCACATAGACACACCGCTCCGGGATGTTCAGCGCCTCGCACACGGCGATGGCGGCCAGCGCGTTCTCCACGTTGAACAGGCCGGGCATGGTCAGCCGAAATTCCCGCAGATAGCGCCTGGTGCGGACCCGGAACAGAATGTCGTTCCCCCGCTTGCGGACCTGGGAGGCGTAGACATCCGCCTCCTGATCCTTCTGAGAAAAGGTGAACAAGGGCCTGCCTGCCGCCCGGGCCGCCTCTAGCACCCGGTCGGCGTAGTCGCAGTCCAGGTTGACGCAGTTGACAGCCCCTTGGGAAAAAATTTTCAGCTTGGAGGAGAAGTAGTCCTCAAAGTCCGGGTGCTCAATGGGTGAGATGTGGTCAAGGCCGATGTTGAGAAAGCAGGCGGCGGCGAACTCGGTACACAGAGTCCGGTGGTATTTCAGGGCCTGGCTGGATACCTCCATGGTGAGATACTCCATCCCCGCTTCCACCCCGTGGGCAAAGTGGCGTTGGAGCTCCAGCGGTTCGGGTGTGGTGAGGTGGGACTCGAACCGCTCCACCCCGTCATAGGTGTCAATGGAGGAGATGATGCCGCTCTCCGGCTTCTCCCGCTCGGCCATATACTCATCCAGGATATATTTCAAATAGTAGGCGGTAGAGGACTTCCCCTTGGTGCCCGTCAGGCCGATGACCTTCAGCTTTCCGGAGGGGTGGCCGTAGAACAGGTCGGCCAGGGGAGCGATGGCCGAGCGCATATCATGGACTTGAAGGCAGGGCAGGTCAGACTGGGGATAGGGGACCTGGCTCACATAGGCCAGCGCCCCTCTCTCCTGGGCCATTTCCAGAAATTCCGGCTTAAAGTGGGCTCCCTTGCAAAGAAACAGGGTACCGGGGACCACCTCTCGGGAGTCGTAAGACACCAGAGCCACCGGGGCGGTCTGGTCTATTTCCCTGGGAATGGGGGCGGCTAAGAGGCCGGAGCGATCCAGCAGGGCGATGTAGTCCTTCAGAATGTGCGCCATGATGAACACCTCGATTTCAGGGTTGAGAGGGAAGATATTGTGTTTGTCCCAGGCAAACCGATTTTAAGGCGTCCGGCAGGGCCGGACACAAAATCTCTATGCTTCACGCTATTTGATGAAGATGTGCCGCAGGGGCTTGCGGCAGGCCTGGACCGACCGCTCGGCCAGGACGGCCATGGCGTCTGTGTAGAAGGGAGGCAGGTGGTGCCTGTCGGCAAAGACGGACAGCTCGGTGCAGGCCAGCACGCCGCAGTCGCAGCCCTGTTCCTCCAGGTCCCGGTGGATGGCGGCGAACTTCTGGGGGTCCCCGTCCCGACCGGACTTCACATCGTCGTAGATCAGGGACATGACCAACTTCTGGGCCGGCGGCGTGGGTACTGTCGCCTGAATCCCCACAGCCTCAAATTCCTTTTGGTATAATCCGGACTGAATTGTACCATCCGTAGCGAGAATGCCAGGGCGCTTCAACCCCTGGGAGGCCAGCAGACGGGCGGTTTCCCGTATCATGTGGAGGATGGGCACCCCTACCTGCTCCTGCACCCTGTCCAAAAAGAAGTGCGAGGTGTTGCAGGGGACGGCGATGACGGTACAGCCCGCTCCCTCCAGCAGGCGCGCGTCGGCCAACAGCCGTTGAAAAACAGCCTCCCGTTCCCCCTCGCTGCCTAAAATAGCCTCGGTGCGGTCGGGCATCTGGCTGTCCGAGAGGATCAGGGCGTTGACGTGCTCCTGGTCACAGGAGGCCTCCGTCCGGTCGATGACAAATTGATAAAAGGTATTGGTTGCCTGGGGGCCCATTCCCCCCAGAACGCCTAAACGATATTCCATAAAATCACCATGGTGGGAAGAAGAACAGCAAAAAAGAGGAGCCGCAGGTCCTGTGCCGGTCAATCCTCCGCGGGTATCTTGTTATACTGGTCGAACCGCTTGATATTCCCCAGGTGGTTTTTCATCACCCGGAGCCGCCGCTTGAGAGAGCCATCCTTGTCGTAAACCAGGGAGTGGCTGTCCGCCCCGGCTTTAATGAGGGCCCGCATCTCCTGGTGGTACTGCTTTGGGGTGAATTTGAAGGCCACCTTCCGGGGAACCATGCGCCACAGGGAGCGGTTGCGGGTCATCTCAAAGGGCAGGTCCTTCCCCTCCACACGGTCCTGGACGACCATCTTGGCGATGTTGTGGCCCGCCCCGGTGACGTAGTAGTTGCTCCGCCCCTGGCGGCAGTTGATCTCAAAGGCCTTGTACTTCCCGTCCCGGCTGTCGTACTTGATGTCAAAGTTGGAGAAGCCGGTGAAGTGAAGGGCCTCCAGGAGAGTTTTGATTTTCAGCTCTAGGGCCTCGTCGCACTCAGTCAGGATGACGGCGTGGTTTCCGATGCCGTGGGGGGAGTGTTCCTCCAGCAGCACATGGCCCAGGCACATGGTGGTCACCCGGCCGTTCCGGTCGGAGTAGCTGGTCAGCACCCGCATATAGCTGTCATCTCCGGGGATGAACTCCTGAAGGACCATGTGGTCCTGGTAGCCGGCGGCGTATACATGGTCCAGAGCGGCCAGCAGCTCCTCCCAGCTCTGACAGATGTAGACCTTGGCCAGGGAGTGGTCCCCACAGGCCCAGTAGGCCACGCTGTCAGCGGGCTTGGCAATGTAGGGCGGACCCCAGGGGAGCTGAAAGTCGTGGCCCATGGACTTGTCGTAGATAAAGGTGGCCGGGTGATCGATGCCATGCTGGTCGCACAGGGCGTAAAACTTTTCCTTGTTGATGAGGGTGTCCAGCAGGTCTCCGTCAATGTAGGGGGCGATGACGTTGGCCGGCAGGCTGTCCTTACAGTGGGCGGCCAGCTGGACATAGCTGTCCCCGCAGCCCAGCAGGAGGACTTTTTTGTCCGGAAACTCCCTGGCTACCGCCTCTGTGTTCCGGCGGAAGGCCGCCTCGCTCTCGTTGTCGGGGCACACCCGGTAGTCGAGGATGGCGGAGCCGTGGCAGGGGAAGGAGGGATATTTGCCATAGGCCACGCTCCTTACCCCATAGGCCTCATGAAAGGCCCTGGCCACGGAGTACACGTTGATGTCCCCGCCAAAGAGGAGGGGCTGAAATTGTAAAGGATCGGACACTTGATAGGACTCCTTTTTCTCAAGAGTAAAGGGTAAAGAGGGGGCGTGCCAAAAGGCAGGTCAGCGGTACTCAATGACAAAGCCCCTGGCAAACAGAGGGTCCATCTCAAAGACCGCCAAATCCCCATAGGCGCATTTCATGTTGGTTACATCCAGAATAGTCTCGCTGGCGCCCACGGGGCCCAGCACCCGGGCGCGCTGCTCTCCGACGCGGACGGTGCGTCTCCGGCTCCGGCGCCACTGGGCCAGCAGGGCGGTCAGGCCGGACTGCCGGGGGCGCTCCACGCCAAAGCCGTTCTGATAGCCCACGGGTAGGACGGCCACTCGGGTAGGCTTTTTCAGCACAAGGGGCTTGTCCGCCCCGATGGTGTGGCCCCTGGGCAGCCAGCGGACCTCGGCCAGAGGGGCTTCCCCATAGCCAACGGTTCGCAATCCGTCGTCCCGGGTCCGTCGGCACCGCCCCAAAATAGCGGAGCCGGCCCGCACGCCGTCCAGCCGGGCGCTGTCGTCGTGGAGCAGAGAGAAGGAGCCGGCGGCATGGACCACTCCGGTCTCAAAGCCGGCGGCATGAATCGTGTCCAGCACCTGGTGGAACTGCTCCAGCTGCTGCTTGGCCTCCGGGTCGTTGGGCTGGGCGGCGTGGAGCTGAGTATAGATGCCAGATAGAGCCACATTGGGGAGAGAGCGATAAGCCAGCAGGATCTTCTCCGGCTCCCCCACCAGAAAGCCTCCAAAGCCCATCCCGGTGTCCACCTGAATGTGGGCCTCCACCACGGTGGAGCGGTTCTCCGCCAGCGCGTTCAGAGCCATCCCGGTGTCCACCGAAGAGATGGTGCACACCGCGTTTAGGTCCACCAGCCGCTCCAGCTCCTCCCGGTCAGTGGTGGAACGGAGCATCAGGATTTCCTCGTCCACAAAGCCGGCCTCGCGCAGCGCCTGGGCCTCGGACACTTCAGACACCGCAAAGTGGCCGATACCCTCGTCCCGGAGAAGCTGGGCCAGGGCCGCGATGCCGGCGCCCCCTCCGTCCCCAGACAGCACGCCGTAGATCACCGCCCCGGCGGCCCGCTCCTTGATCACCGCCAGGTTGTTTTTGACCGCCGACTTTTCGATGACTAATTTACGCATATGGATGGCTCCCCTCTATCTCTCCAGGATATATCTTACCCATATTAACGCTTCATTTTACCACTATTTGAAATAAAAGGCAACGGATAGATGGCGCCTCCCCTTTCCCCTTTGGACCGATTTAGGCTTACCTAACAATTCGTTCGTCGAAATGACGAAGGGAGGCATATTCTCAGTTGATAACTGATGCATAAGCCGGAATTTCCTTGTTATTATCGCTTTATTTCCATGCAATAAAAGGAAGGCCTATTTGGATGCATTTTATCCGGGGTATTCCAAATATCTGCACTATCAATGTCCTTGATATGTTTTGTGGTAAGATCAGAAATGGATATTGTTCTTCTGTGAACTACAGGGCTGTCCTCAAATTCATAGCAGTCAATCAGCCACACATGCCAGAGCTCTATAGAATCAGTATTTTGCAGCGCGTTTTTTATATATGCAATTATTTGCTTCGCTCTCCCATCGGTATAATTCCATTCCAGATAGACAGCGTTTCTCTTTTCGGTATAGTCCTCAACAGCTGCAAAGGTGTACAGGCAATAGTTATCATCTGCGCCGCTATCATGTACTGTGCCATCATCAATATGTATATCCAATGGGTAATCCTGTGAAGGTTCTATTTCAGTCAAAGGATAGTCTGAAGCGATAAATGTACATACACTCATTGGAGATGCCCCCTCAAAATATTCCAATTTGTCTTTTGGTTTAATTTATCATATTGTTTTCTTTGTATCAATGCTTGATAAAATCGACGGAGTTAGACTCCATCCGTTCAAAAGGAAAAAGGGATAATGGATCTCACCGGGACATCCCTATGGAGAAAAAAGAAGCGGACCTCTGTTGTACGGGGGAAGAAAGCGTGGTAAACTAAACAATACGGGCACGGCCAGACAGCGGCCCGCAGGATCGGAGGAACATTCATGAGAAAAGACATTATTATCCGGAGGGAAACAGAGGACGACCGGCCCAGGGTAGAGGAGATCGTCAGGCGGGCCTTTTATAACTTGTATATTCCCGGAGCCGCGGAGCACTACCTAGTCCACATCATGCGCTCCCACCCGGACTTTATTCAGGAGCTGGACCTAGTGCTGGAGTTAGAGGGACAGGTCATCGGAGCGATCATGTACACCAGAACCCACTTGGTGGATGAGCGTGGGGAGGAGCGGGAGATCCTCACCTTTGGTCCGGTATGCGTTCTGCCGGAGTATCAGCGCATGGGGTACGGAAAGATGCTGATGGAGGCATCCTTCCAAAAGGCGGTGGAGATGGGCTACGACACCATTGTAATCTTCGGCGCACCGGGCAACTATGTGAGCCGGGGCTTTAAGAGCTGCAAGAGGTACAACGTCTGCCTGGAGAACGGCTCCTTCCCGGCGGCCATGCTGGTAAAGGAGCTGGTCCCCGGCTCCCTGGACGGCAGGAAGTGGGTGTACCGCCAGAGTCCCGTCTTTGAGTTTAGCGAGGAGGAGGCCCTGGCCTATGACGACACCCTGGAGCCCCTGGAGAAAAAGGAACTGCCCTGCCAAGAGGAGTTCTATATCCTAAGCAGCGCGATGCTGCCGGAATAGACCGATATAAAAAAGCAGGCAGCTCGTCGAAAAAGTAGAAATACCCCAAATTTTGTGTAAGAGCCTCGCGGAGTTCCATCGTCCGCAGACGACAGAATGAAATTTGTTTTTCCGAGGATATACGCCTGGAAAAAACACTTCTCAGCCTGCAAGTGTGCGAGCACAGCGAGTGCGACGCAGCAGGCTGCAGGTCTTCGAAAGAAATGTTTGCGTTTTGGAGAGGGCCTGTTGACTTTGTCGAAAGGCCTGAGAGGGGGCGCCAGATCGGCGCCCCCTCCTTCTTGTGTTTCCGCTCAATAAATGCTATAATATAATGATTCAGTATGTGCGCCCGAAACAGGGCGGCAAATACCCCTGTATCGGGAGGAACAACATGGAAAAGACCACTACGATCATCCCCCAGGGCGACGTAGAGCGCCAGCTTTGGTACTGCGAACAGGTCGCCGCCGTCACCGCCCAGTGGCCGGAGCGGCCTCTGGCCTTTGTGGACACCTATGGCTGCCAGCAGAACGAGGCGGACAGCGAGCGCATCCGGGGCTATCTGAAAAAGATGGGCTTCGGCTTTACGGACGACGAGGAGCGGGCCCGGATCATCGTCATCAACACCTGCGCCATCCGGGAACACGCCGAGCAGCGGGTGCTGGGCAACGTGGGCGCGCTGGTCCATGTGAAGCGCCGCCACCCGGAGCAGCTGATCTGCCTGTGCGGCTGTATGATGCAGGAGCCTCATGTGGCTGAAAAGATACGCCAGTCCTACCGCCATGTGGACCTGGTCTTTGGCCCTCACGCACTGTGGAAGTTTCCGGAGATGATCTACACCCTGCTGACCCAGCGGGGCCGCATCTTCTCCAACGCTGACGAGGCGGGTTCCATCGCTGAGGGCATTCCGGTAGTCCGCCAGGATAAGGTGAAGGCATGGGTGTCCATCATGTACGGGTGCAACAACTTCTGCTCCTACTGCATTGTGCCATATGTCAGGGGGCGGGAGCGGTCCCGGAGGCCGGAGGATATCCTCCAGGAAGTGGAGGAGCTGGCGCGGGAGGGCTATAAGGACATCACCCTGCTGGGTCAGAATGTGAACTCCTACGGCAAGGATTTGGAGGAGCCGATGGATTTCGCCGACCTGCTGGAGCGGGTCAACGCTATCCCTGGGGAGTTTCTCATCCGCTTCATGACCTCTCACCCCAAGGACGCCACCCACAAGCTGTTTGAAACCATGGCTCGGTGTGAGAAGGTGGCCCCCGTCCTCCACCTGCCCTTCCAGGCGGGAAATGACCGGGTGCTGAAGGTGATGAACCGGAGGCATACCAGAGAGCAGTATTTAGAAAAGATTCGGGACCTAAAGTCCCTGATCCCCGATATCGTACTGACCTCCGACATCATCGTGGGCTTCCCTGGGGAGACCACCGAGGAGTTTGAGGACACCTTGAAGGTGCTGGAGGAGGTCCGCTTTGACGCCCTGTTCACCTTCATTTTTTCCCCCCGGGTGGGGACCCCGGCGGCCAACATGGACGATCCCATGCCCCGGGAGGAGAAGCTGGCCAACTTCAACCGGCTGACCGCTCTTCAAGACGCCATCTCCGAGGAGAAGCACCGGGCCTATGTCGGCAGGACCGTGCGCTGTCTGCTGGACGGACTGTCCGACGACGAGCGGTACGACCTTACCGCCCGCACCCCCGGAAACCGCCTGGTCCGAGTGGTGGGCGGCAGGTCCGCCCTAGGCCAGTTCCGGGATGTGAAGATCACCGACGCCAACAAGTGGTCCCTGTTTGGGGAGCTGATTGAGTAGAGAGAGAAGAAAGTAGGTGCCCCCTATGCCGGCAGAAACCACCCCCATGATGCAGCAATACCTGGATATCAAGGCCCAGAACCCGGACTCCATCCTGTTTTTCCGGCTGGGCGACTTCTACGAGATGTTCAACGAGGACGCCAAGCTGGTGTCCAAGGAGCTGGACCTGACGCTGACCACCCGGGACCGGAACAAGCCCCCGGAGGAGCGCACCCCCATGTGCGGGGTCCCCTATCACTCCTGTGACAGCTATATCGCCCGGCTCATCGCCAAGGGCTACAAGGTGGCCATCTGCGAGCAGACCGAGGACCCGGCTCTGGCCAAGGGCCTGGTAGACCGAGAAATCATCCGGGTTATCACTCCGGGCACCGTCATCGCCTCCTCCATGCTGGAGGAGGGGAAAAACAACTACATCTGCGCCGTCTACGCCGACTCGGCCGCCTTTGGCCTGTGCCTGTGCGACATCTCCACCGGCGAGGTGTACGCCACCTCTTTCTCCGCCGGAGCGGAGGCCCTGGACCACCTGGAGAACGAGCTGGGTAGATTTCACCCCGCCGAGGCGGTGCTGTCCGACGGGGCGTTTCAGCTTGACGGCCTGGTCCCCTTCCTGCGGGAGCGGCTGGACTGCCCCTGTGAGAACGGTGGGGAGGCCAGGTTCCGCCTGGACGCCGCCCGTCCCCTGGTGGAAAAGCAGTTTAAGGCCGGGCTGGACACCCTGCCTCGGGGGGACGAGGGGGCGGTCCAGGCCGCCGGCGGCCTGCTGACCTATCTCTACGAGACCCAGAAGACAGACCTGTCCCACATCGCCAACTTTACCTACTACACCGCCGAGCAGTTCATGGAGCTGGACCTGACCGCCCGGCAGACCCTGGAGCTCACCTCCACCCTCCGGTCCAAGGACAAGAAGGGCTCCCTGCTGTGGGTGCTGGACAAGACAAAGACCGCTATGGGCGGCCGCCTGCTCCGGGGCTGGATGGAGCGGCCCCTCCTCTCCCCAGTCCAGATCGGCCGGCGGCAGCAGGCCGTGTCCGACCTGGTGGAGGACATCATCACCCGGGAGGAGCTGGCCCTCACCCTGCGGGAAGTCACCGACCTGGAGCGGCTCATCGGCCGGGTGGTCTATGGCTCCGCCGGCGGGAGGGACCTGGTGGCCCTGTCGGGCGGCCTGGCCCGACTGCCCCGTATTCGGGAACTGCTGGGCCACTGTCCCTCCGCCCTGCTCCAGTCCCTCCGGGAGGAGCTGGACGACCTGCCCGAGGTCCGGGACCTGCTGGACCGGGCCCTGGTGGACGAGCCCCCCTTCTCCGTCCGGGAGGGCGGCTTTATCCGGGATGGCTATGATCCGGAGGTGGACGAGCAGCGCAACCTGCTGGAGCACTCCGCCGAGCTGCTGGCCCAGCTGGAGGCCCGGACCAAGGAGCAGACGGGCATCAAGAACATGAAGATCAAGAGCAACAAGGTCTTTGGCTATTACATCGAGGTGGCCAAGTCCCAGATCGACCTGGTGCCCCCTGAGTGGGCCCGGAAGCAGACTACGGTGAACGCCGAGCGGTACATTTCCCAGGAGCTGAAGGAGCTGGAGCACGCCATCCTGTCCGCCCAGGATAAGGTGACCGCCCTGGAGTACCAGATCTTCTGCCAATTAAAGCAGGCCGTGTGCGCCCAGGTCCACCGGGTGCAGAAGTCCGCCGCCGCCGTGGCACAGGTGGACGTGCTCAACTCCTTCGCTGCTGTGGCCGCCGCCAACGGCTACTGTATGCCTCAGGTGGACGCCTCCAACTCTCTGACCATTGTGGAGGGCCGCCACCCCGTGGTGGAAAAGGTGTTGAAAAATGCCCTCTTTGTCCCCAACGATACCCACATGGACTGCGGCCAGGATATGTGCGCCATCATTACCGGCCCGAACATGGCGGGCAAGTCCACCTATATGCGCCAGGTGGCCCTCATTGTCCTCATGGCCCAGATGGGCTCCTTCGTCCCAGCCAAGTCGGCCCATATCGGGGTGGTGGACCGGGTGTTTACCCGCATCGGAGCCAGCGATGATCTGTCCGCCGGCCAGTCCACCTTTATGGTAGAGATGACCGAGGTGGCCGCCCTGCTGAAAAACGCCACCCGGCGCTCCCTGCTCATTCTGGACGAGATCGGCCGGGGCACCTCCACCTATGACGGCATGGCCATCGCCCGAGCGGTGTTGGAGCACTGCGCCGACCCCAAGCGGCTGGGGGCCAAGACCCTGTTCGCCACCCACTACCATGAGCTCACCGCCCTGGAGGGCCAGATCCCAGGGGTGAAGAACTACAACATCGCCGCCAAGAAAAAGGGCTCTGACGTCATCTTTCTGCGGAAGATCGTCCGGGGCGGGGCCGACCAGAGCTACGGCGTGGAGGTAGCCAAGCTGGCCGGGGTGCCCGACCGGGTGGTGCGCCGGGCCAGGGAGATTCTGGAGGAATTGGAGGCAGGAGTACCCCAGCCCGCTGCCGGGACACAGCCATCGGTTGAGGAGCAGATCTCCCTGGGCGACCTGGGGGGCCAGACCGTGCTGAAGAAGCTGCGGATGACCGATGTGAACGTCCTCTCCCCCATCGAGGCGCTGAATCTGTTGGCCGAGCTGAAGCAGGATCTGGCCCAGTGAGAGGAGCGCCATGGACCGCCGCTATATCGACCGTATCTACTTAAATCAGCCTGTCCCGGCGGACAGCTATCTTGCCGCCCTCCCGGCCGTCCGGGCCCTGGGGGGCCGGGACCACCCCCTGACCTTCCCCGCTCCCGTCACCTTTTTGGTGGGGGAGAACGGCACGGGCAAATCCACTCTGTTGGAGGCTGTTGCGGTGGCCTGTGGCTTCAACGCCGAGGGAGGCACCCGAAATTTCAGCTTTTCCACCCGTGACACCCACTCTCCCCTGCACCGCTATCTGACGGTGGGGCGAAGGAGCTACCCACGGGACGGCTTTTTTCTTCGGGCGGAGAGCTTCTATAACGTGGCTACCAACATCGATGAGATGGACGAGGAGCCGGGGCCGGGCGGACGGGTCATTGACAGCTACGGCGGGGTGTCCCTCCACCGGCAGTCCCACGGGGAGAGCTTCCTCTCCCTGGTGGAGCACCGCTTTGGCGGCCAGGGCCTATACCTGCTGGACGAGCCGGAGGCCGCCCTCTCCCCTGCCCGGCTGATGACTCTGCTGGTCCACATCCGCCATCTGGTGGGACGGGACTCCCAGTTTCTCATCGCCACCCATTCCCCGATCCTGATGGCTTACCCCGGCGCCTGTATCTATCAGTTGTCAGAAACAGGGATCTCCCAGGTGAACTATCGAGATACAGAGCACTATCAGCTGACACGGCGGTTTCTGGAGGCCCCGGAGCGGATGATGGAGCTGCTGTTTCAGGAGGAGGGCTGACCATGTCCCGCAAAAACGCCGGAAAAAACAGCCCGGATTCCATATCCCAAATAGCGGCCTTAATACTTATGGCTCTGGGTACTTTGTTTTCTGTGCTGGGCCTGCTGGGGTATGTATTAGACCTGCCCATGAAAGCGGATGAGGCGCGGGGATCTCTCCCTATGGGACTGGTCATTCTGGCTGTTGGAGGGGCGTGCGACCTGTGGGCACGGAGTAAAAAAGCCGCCCGCATCCGCCTGTTGACGGAGGGACAGCCTGTTCCGGGAGAGATCCTGGAGATCCGGCGCCACATTTTTATCACCTGGAATGAAAATGACTGGATCAATTTTCCGGGAAAGAATTCCCCCTGGAGTGTTTCGTGCCGATACACCTGGGAGGGAAGGGAGTACACCGTTCAAAGCCCCCTGATATGGCGGGAGCCGGTCAGATCCGGACCGGTCACTGTTTATCTGGACGCAAAAAAGCCGCGCCGGGCGGCGGTGGATCCGGACAGCGTTGCCACAGTGTTGTAGGCACAGCGGCCTGAACGCCCCACAGCTTAGAACAGAAAAAGAGGTATATCATGCCAAATATCCAAGTGTTAGACCCCCATGTTGCCGACCTGATCGCCGCCGGTGAAGTCGTCGAGCGGCCCGCCAGCGTGGCCAAGGAGCTGATGGAGAACGCCATCGACGCTGGGGCCTCCGCCATCACGGTGGAGATTTCCCACGGAGGAATGACCTTCCTCCGGGTGACGGACGACGGGAAGGGCATCCCCGCCGGGGAGCTGAAAACCGCCTTCCTCCGCCACGCCACCAGCAAGCTGCGCACTGAGTATGACCTGGAGGCCATCGGCACCCTGGGTTTCCGGGGGGAGGCTCTGGCCGCCATCTCCGCCGTGTCCCGTGTGGAGGTGATGACCCGGACAGCGGACGCCCCTCTGGGGGCCTCCCTGGCCCTGGAGGGCGGAGTACCGGGACAGGTGGAGGAGGCGGGCTGCCCCCTGGGCACCACCATGGTGGTGCGGGACCTGTTCTACAACACCCCCGCCCGGCTGAAATTCATGAAAAAGGACGCCGCCGAGGGGGCGGCCGTCTTTGCCGTGGTCCAGCGGGCGGCCCTGTCCCACCCGGAGGTGAGTGTGAAATTTATCAGGGACGGCAAGCAGGAGCTGCTCACCCCCGGTGACGGACAGCTTCAGTCCGCCGTCTATTCCGTCCTGGGCCGGGAGCTGGCACTGGGCTTCCGCCCGGTGAAGGCAAGCGGCGAGGATATGACTGTGACCGGCTTCGTGTCCATGCCCGCCTGCTGCCGGGGCAGCCGGAGCTGGCAGTTCTTTTTCGTCAACGGCCGCCAGGTGAAAAGCCCGCTGATGGCCGCCGCCCTGGAGCAGGCCTATCAAAACCAGAAGATGGTGGGCAAATTTCCAGGCTGTGTCCTCCATCTGGAGTTGAGGCTGTCCGCTGTGGATGTGAACGTCCACCCCGCCAAGACCGAGGTGAAGTTCGGCCAGGAGCGCCAGGTATTTTCCGCCATATACCACGCGGTCCTCTCCGCCCTGGAGAGCGACCACTCCCACCCCCAGGTGGAGCTGAAAAACACCGTCCTGGCCGGGGTGAGGCCCCAGGATACGGTTACGCCGAACCAGACCCGGCTCGGAGGTCCGTCCTGGGCGGCGGAGGGACGGCAGGGGGAAAGGCCCCCCGTCCTACCCCAGCCCCCCCGCCGGGAGAGCGTCCCGTCCGGCGTGGTCCAGGTCCATGACACCAGCTACCAGGGTCGGCCGGCCGTCCCCGCCGGAGAGAGGAAGCCCGTTGGGCGCTTCAGCCCCAGCCCTCTGGCCGCCGTCCTGACCCCGGCCGCCCCGGCGAGGCGGGAGGAGGCGCCCGGCCGTGCCACAGGGAGCCCCATTCCGCCAAAGGGCGATTCCACCGGGCAGGGGGAGCTGCCCCGTAGGAATCAGGAGGCTCCGCCGCAAGTGACGGTGGCGGAGGAGCGGCCTGGTCAAGAGCGGGACGCCTCCGCCGGGGACACCCCCCTTATCCCCCAGGAGGAGGGCTGGCGCTTGGCCGGGGAGGTGCTCAACACCTATATCATCGTGGAGCGGGGGGACACGGTGTATTTGATCGACAAGCACGCCGCCCATGAGCGGATGAACTTTGACCGGATGAAGGCGTCGGGCTATGACCCCATGGCTCAAAGCCTGCTGGCCCCCGCCATCTGCCGCCTGTCCGCCCAGGAGCGGGAGGTCCTGCTGGCCCACGGGGCGCTGCTGGAGGAGTTCGGCTTTGAGGTGGACCAGCTGGGGCAGGACCTGGCGGTCCGTCAGGCCCCCTTTGACGTGGCGGTGGAGGATATCCCCGCCACCCTGGAGGAGATCGCCCAAAAGCTGCTGACTACGGGCGGGGCGGACCCCGCCGCCGCCCGGGATGAGCTGCTCCACACCATGGCCTGCAAGGCGGCCATCAAGGGGGGCTGGAAGACCAGTCCTCAGGAGCTGGAGCGGGTGGCCCAGGCGGTCATGGAGGGCAGCGTAAAATATTGTCCTCACGGTCGGCCGGTAGCCATCGAGCTGACGAAAAAGGAATTGGAAAAACAGTTCAAAAGAGCCTGATAGGGCAATATTTTACAGGCGCAGCCGCCGCAGGGGGGAATCTATTTTCCCCCGAGGAGAAATCAAAAAAGGGCTCCCGGCGTGGAAGCCCCCTTTCCATAAGGAAACGGAGCGTCGAAAAGCGAGGGGCGGCAGACCGCCCCCGGTGGTTGGAGGTGAAGATCCATGGCGATCGAATGGAATCGGTATCTGGCCCGCTACCAGCAGGAGCGGGGCGGCTATTTCTTCGGCAACGGAGACTCCTGCTGGGACGGATATCTGGTACTGGCGGAGGGGGAAAAGACCCCCCTTCTGGTCTGGTTTGACACGGAATTCACCGGAGGGAGCAGCAGAGACGTGCTGAGGGCCCGGACCATGGTGTGGCTGGATGGGGAGTATACGTTACACATCCGGGCCAAGAGCGTGGTGGGGGCGGGGGTTCAGAACGTGATGGGTCTCGTGGGCGGAGATATGGAGTTTGGATATCCTGA
The DNA here is from genome assembly GCF_037892565.1 of Flintibacter sp. HCN-6482. Classification (NCBI taxonomy): domain Bacteria; kingdom Bacillati; phylum Bacillota; class Clostridia; order Eubacteriales; genus Flintibacter; species Flintibacter sp. HCN-6482. Next base: position 159,350 of record NZ_JBBKBK010000003.1, read on the forward strand.
GGCCACCCGTGGCCGGATCATCACCACCAACAGCCCCGCCTTTACCAAGCTGGTGCTGGGAGATCTGGCCCTCCGCAACGCTTTGGCTATGCGGGAAAAAGATTCCATCCAGGTGGGAGAGGCCCCCCAGGGCGGGGGCTGGCATAGGATAGAAGTCAATGCCGGCGATGTGTTCGGCACAATAGGGGGCGCCTCCCCCTGGATCAATGAGGCTATGGCCGCTGATACCCTCTATATGGACCCGGAGGACAAGGAAGCCCTTTTACAGGCGGGCAGCAGGTGCTTTAATACTCAAATGGACGGGTTTTTAGGGCTCCTCCGGGCGGCACGGGACGGGGTGACCATGTGGCCTATGCCCAAGACAACGTAACTGACAGCGGAGGTGGCTCTTATGCCCCCAAAAATCTTAGTCATCAGCGGCCCCACCGCCTCCGGCAAGACAAAGCTGGCGGTGGCGCTGGCCAAGGCCCGGGGCGGCGAGGTGGTGTCCGCCGACTCCATGCAGATCTACCGCCGCATGGACATCGGCACCGCCAAGCCCACCCATGAGGAGATGGAGGGCGTGCCCCACCATATGCTGGATGTGGCCGAGCCGGAGGAAAACTTTTCTGTGGCCCGGTATGTGGACATGGCCGCCCGCTGTGTGGACGACATTCTCGCCCGGGGCGGTCTGCCCATCGTGGCCGGAGGGACCGGACTGTATATCGACTCCCTGCTTTCCGGGCGGACCTTCGCCCACTTTGACCCGGACAGCGCCCTCCGTGCCCAACTGGAGGAGCGGGTCCGGCGGGAGGGGGGCCAGGCCCTGCTGGACGAGCTGGCCAGGGCGGACCCGGATACCGCCGCCCGCCTCCACCCCAACGATGAGAAGCGGATCGTCCGTGCCCTGGAGGTCTATCTGTCCACGGGAAAGACCATCACCCAGCACAACAGGGAGACCCTCGCCCTGCCCCCCCGCTATGACGCCCTGACCATCACCCTGGCCTTTCAGCGCCGGGAGGATATGTGGGCCCGTATCGACCGCCGGGTGGACGAAATGATGGAACGGGGGCTGGCACAGGAGGTCCGCTCCCTGCTGGACAGCGGCGTGCCGGAGAAGTGTACTGCCATGCAGGCCATCGGCTATAAGGAGATGGCCGCCGCCCTGCGGGGAGACGGGGATGTGGACCGGGCCGCGAGGGAGATCCAGCTGCGCTCCCGTCAGTACGCCAAGCGGCAGCTCACCTGGTTCCGCCGGAACGGGGCGGCCAAATGGATCACTTGGGACTCTGAGCCAAATTTTGCCCAGGCCCTCCAGGTTTCGACAGGATATCTGGAAGATTTTGGTATATAGTGGAAGCACTCAAGGGTGGAAAACAAATCTGGTTTCCCCCTTAAAGAAAAAAGGAGTGCTACATATCATGCAGAAAACCAACAACCTTCAAGAGATTTTCCTGACCCAGGTCCGCCGGGACCGCCGGCCCGTCACCATGTTTTTGATGAACGGCTTTCAGATGCGGGGCTATGTCACCGGATTTGACGCCTTTACTGTAGTGCTGACCAGCGATGGCAAGCAGCAGATCATTTATAAACACGCCATTTCCACCATCGTTCCGGAGCGGCCGGTGCCCCTGTGCGAGCCCGGGGAGGGAGACTAATCTGCTGCTTGCCGCGGGAGCGCCAGCGACCCGCGCGAAGCGCGTAAAATTGCCGGCCGAGCCGGCAATTTCCGGAGGGGCAATTCATTTGCCCCGAGGATATAAAAAAACGGGACCCCATGGGGGCTTGCCCCCCATGGGAAAAGCAGCAGATCATTTATAAACACGCCATTTCCACCATCGTTCCGGAGCGGCCGGTGCCCCTGTGCGATCCGGGGGAGCTGGAATGACCACCGTCTGTCTCAAGGGCGGTCTAGTGGCTCCAGGGCTGTGAATTGCGGGTCCTCCGGGGTTCCGCCGGGGCAGGCACGCTGTACAGAAAGAGAGAATACCCATGAAGCAAGGAAAATCTGTCATCACGCTGGTGATGGTCCTCATCGCCGGGGCGCTGGCCATCTACTTTGGCTACTACGTCTTTGACACCTTGAACGACCCCTTCACCACCACTCTGGCCTACTCCTACACGGTCAACGACAGCGTGGAGGCCGATGGTCTGCTGGTCCGGGAGGAGAAGGCGCTGTCCGGTCAGGCCGGCATCCTGGACGTGACCCGGACCGAGGGAGAGAAGGTGGGCGTGGGCCAGACCGTGGCTCTTATCTACCGGGACAGCCAGGCCCAGGCCGACCAGGCCGAGCTGGACAGGCTGTCCATGGAGATCGAGCTGCTCCAATATGCCGCCGCCCAGAGCGGCGACGTGGAGTCGGCCGCCCGGCTGGATGAGGATATCCTCCAGTCCGTGGTATCTCTGCGGGCCTCTACGGCCCTGGGGGACTACGCCGATCTGGAGGATCAGGTGCGGGAGGTAAAGAGCGGCGTCCTGAAGCGGGGCTATACCTACGGCGACGGCCTCACCTCCGCCGATTTGACGGCCCAGCTCCAGAGCCTGAAGAGCCAGCGTTCCGCTCTGTACAAGCAGTCTTCCGGGGCCACGACCCGGATCACCGCCGACCGGTCCGGCGTGTTCTCCAGCCTGGTGGACGGCTATGAGAGCTTGCTGACTCCGGAAACGGTGTTCCAGCTCACCCCCTCCTCCCTGGCCGCCATGATGGACAGCCAGAGCGCCGACGAGGGCGCGGTGGGCAAGCTTATCACCTCCGACCGGTGGTACTTTGCCGCCAGCCTGCCCAACGAGGCGGCGGAGCGGCTGCGGGAGGGGGGAACGGCCCTCCTCCGGTTTACCGGGGACTTCTCCCAGGACGTGGACATGCGGGTGGAGCAGGTGGGTCCCACAGAGGGAGAGGTGACCCTGGTGGTCTTTTCCTCGGACCGGTATCTGGCCCGTACTACTCTGCTGCGCCATCAGACGGCAGAGCTGATTTTTGAGAGCTTCTCCGGCCTGCGGGTGCCCAAGGAGGCGGTCCGCATGATAAAATCTACCCAGAAGGATGAGGAGACCGGCGAGGAGCGGGAGGTCAGCAAGCTGGGCGTCTATGTGCTGGTGGCCGGCCGGGCGGAGTTTAAGGGCATCCAGGTGGTGACGGAGGGCGGCGACTACTATGTGGTCAAGCCTACTTCCACCAGCAGCGATGCCCTGCGGGCCGGGGACGAGGTCATCACCCAGGCCATCGGGCTGTTTGACGGCCAACTGCTTCAATTCTAAGCGCATTCAAAAGGGGAAGATCCCTTGAGATAGAGAGAAGGTCATATTTTATGGAGCTGGCACAAAATATTCAGGCGGTGCGGGCAAAAATCGCCCAGGCGGCGGCTGACGCCGGCCGGACGCCGGGTGAGATCACCCTGTGCGCCGCCACCAAGGTACAGACGGACGAAACCATCCGGGCGGCTATTGCCGCCGGGGTCCAGGTGTGCGGGGAAAACCGGGTTCAAGAGCTGACCGCCCACCTGGAGGCCGGGGCCTATGAGGGGGCCAGGGTCCACTTTATCGGCCACCTCCAGACCAACAAGGTCAAGCAGGTGGTGGGAAAGGTGGAGCTCATCCATTCGGTGGACTCGGAGCGCCTGCTCCGGGCCATCCACAGCCAGGCGGAGAAGTTGGGCATTGTCCAGGACATCTTGCTGGAGGTCAACATCGCCGGCGAGGAGAGCAAGGGGGGCTGCTCCCCTCAGGAGGCGGAGGAGCTGGCCCAGCTGACGGCCCAGCTTCCCCATGTCCGGCTCCGGGGCCTGATGGCTATTCCTCCGGTCTCACTGGAAATTGGTTCCAACCGGCCATATTTTCAGGCCATGCGACAGCTTTTTGTTGACATAAAGGAGAAAATGTCGGATAATCAAGCTAGTATAGACTGTCTGTCCATGGGGATGAGCGGCGACTACGCCGACGCCATCGCCGAGGGATCTACTCTTGTCCGGGTGGGCACCGCCCTGTTTGGGCCCCGGCCTCCCATGGGCACGCCCCGGACGGACATACACAAATGACGCGCTGAAGAAAAGAGGAACGTGTGATGGGACTTTTTGACGAATTTAAGCGTTTGGCCCACCCCTATGAGGACGAGGAGCCCGACGACGACTTTGATGGCTTTGACGACTTCGACGCCCCCGCCCCACGGGCAGAGCGCCGGGAGCGGCCCGAGCGGTTGGAGCGGTCCTCCCGGAATGTGGACACCCTGTACGGCTCCTCCCAGGAGGAGGAGCGCCGGAGCAACAAGGTGGTCAACATCCGGGCGGCGACCCAGCTCCAGGTGGTGCTGGTCAAACCGGAGAAGTTTGAGGACGCCTCCGCCATCGCCGACCATCTGCGGGAGAAGCGAACGGTGGTGCTGAACCTGGAGTCCACCAACAAGGAGATCGCCCGCCGCCTGCTGGACTTCCTGTCCGGCGTGGCCTACGCCAACGAGGGCAAGATCAAAAAGGTGGCCATCTCCACCTATATCATCACCCCTTACAACGTGGATATCCTGGGCGACCTGATCGACGAACTGGAGAACAACGGGCTATATTTCTGAGATCGCCGCCCAAGCCCCGTCACGGATGGGGCGGCGCGGCAAGCGCCGTAAATTGGAAGGGCCGGCATACCCGTCGGCCCGCTTCCCTTTTGGCAGTAGAAAGATTTTAGGAGGGATCACACTATGCTTACGCCCCAGGAAGTGTCTGAGCGCGCCTTTCAAAAGGCCACCTTCAACGGCTACAATATGTCCCAGGTGGACGAATTTTTGGATATTCTGACGGCGGATTACTCCGCCCTGTACAGCGAGAACGCCGTGCTGAAAAGCAAGATGAAGGTGTTGGCCGACAAGGTGGAGGAGTACCGGGCCACCGAGGACGCCATGCGGCAGGCCTTTATGATCGCCCAGCGCCGGGCGGATGATCTGGTCCGGGAGGCGGAGCAGAAGCGTGCCGCCCTGATCCACGAGGCGGAGGGCGAAGCGCGCCAGCGTATGGAGAGCATTACCAAGGAGGTGGAGGCGGAGGAGTTCCGGCTTCAGCAGGCCAAGAACGCCACCGCCGCCTTTGTGGATAAGCTGCGGGCCATCCACGCCAAGCAGGAGGAATTTTTGGACCAGCTGGGCGAGATGTGTCCCGACGCCCAGCCCCAGCCGGCCCCTGATCCGGTGGAGGAAACGGTGTCCGAGATAGACGACAATGTTCAGCGATTGCTGAACCAGGCCATGCTGGAGGCCACGGCGGAGAATTTGAAGGCCCGCCAGGAGGCGGAGGAGGAGCCTGAGGATCTGGAGGATACCGCCGAGTTTGGCCCCGTGTCGGGCGGCGAGGCGGAGGACGAAGATGAGGAGGATCTGCCCCCAGTCCGGGGCAGCCGCATTAACTTCGGTGAGCTCCAGTTCGGCCGAGACTATGAGATCAAATGAAGAGAGCCGGACTTGTCCGGCGTGAAATAAGCGGCCTCTCAACCGATTTCCGGCTGAGAGGCCGCTTCACGCTGTCCATCTTCCGCGCCGCCGCGGAGGAGGGTAAAGATGGGCTCCTCCTGAGGCGGGGCCCCTCCCGCCGCCTGCCATCCAGCGGCAAAGGCCAGACGGGCCAGGGTGAACATCTGGTTCGCCGCCTCGTCATAGTCCCTCCGCTCTAAAAAGCAGGAGAAGGCGGCTTCAAAATCATTGGAATACATATGCATCACCTCTTTTAGTACGATTATAGGCGATTCGATAGGATTCGTCAATATTAAATACTATTTGATAGTATAGTCGTATATGGTGATAAGTATGAAGCCGCTTAAAACAAAAATCAGTATTACATTGGATGACCCGGTACTGGAGCAGACAAAGCGTCTGGCTGAAAGAGAGGACCGCTCTTTGTCCAGCTATATCAATCTGCTCCTGAAGGCCCATCTGGAGCGGATGGAAAAAAACGGGGCTGACGGGGCGAAAAAACCGTAAATTCCCTTGACAACGGGGAAAAACTGTCATACAATACGCTTCAAAGCAAGGACAGAGAATAGTACCCAGCGGCGGGGCTTCAGAGAGAGGATGGCTGGTGAAAATCCTCCAAAGCCGCGAAGGGAAGGCGCCTCTGGAGCGCGGGCAGGAAATGGCCCGCCGGTCCCCCCGCCGTTACCGGGAACGAAGCGCGTGTCAGCCAGACACGAATTCAGGTGGAACCGCGGATATTTGTAACATATTCGCCCTGAGCCCCAAGGGCTCGGGGCGCTTTTTTTGCTCTGAGCCAATCAAACAGTATGATGAAAAGGAGCAGTTACCATGAAAAACACCGAAAAGACCATGGAGAAGATCGTCAACCTGTGTAAGGGCCGGGGCTTCATTTTCTCCGGCAGCGAGATCTACGGCGGACTGGCCAACACCTGGGACTACGGCCCCCTGGGTGTGGAGCTGAAAAACAATGTGAAAAAGGCATGGTGGAAGAAGTTCGTTCAGGAGAACCCCTACAACGTGGGCCTGGACGCCGCCATTTTGATGAATCCCCAGGTGTGGGTGGCCTCCGGCCACGTGGGCGGCTTCTCCGACCCCCTGATGGACTGCAAGGAGTGTAAGGAACGCTTCCGCGCCGACAAGGTCATCGAGGATTGGTGCCAGGAGAACAGCTTTGACCTGGGCCACAGCGTGGACGCCATGAGCCAGGCCCAGATGAAGGAGTTTGTGGAGGAGCACAACATCCCCTGCCCCTCCTGCGGCAAGCACAACTGGACCGACATCCGCCAGTTTAACCTGATGTTCAAGACCTTCCAGGGTGTTACCGAGGACGCAAAAAACACCGTCTACCTCCGCCCCGAAACCGCCCAGGGCATCTTTGTCAACTTCCAGAACGTCCAGCGCACCACCCGCCGGAAGCTGCCCTTCGGCGTGTGCCAGGTGGGCAAGTCCTTCCGCAACGAGATCACCCCCGGAAACTTCACCTTCCGTACCCGTGAATTTGAGCAGATGGAGCTGGAGTTCTTCTGCACCCCCGGCACCGAGCTGGAATGGTTCGCCTACTGGAAGGACTTCTGCCATCAGTGGCTGTTGAACCTGGGCATGAGGGATGAGAATTTACGCCTGCGGGACCACGACCCGGAGGAGCTGTCCCACTACTCCAACGCCACCACTGACTTTGAGTTCGTATTCCCCTTCGGCTGGGGCGAGCTGTGGGGCGTGGCCAGCCGGACCAACTTCGACCTGACCGCCCACCAGAACACCTCCGGTAAGGACATGACCTACTTCGACCAGGAGAAGAACGAGCACTATATCCCCTATGTGGTGGAGCCCTCCCTGGGCGCCGACCGGGTGACACTGGCCTTCCTGGTGGACGCCTATGACGAGGAGGTGGTGGATGCCGAGAAGAACGATGTCCGCACTGTCCTGCGCCTCCACCCTGCCCTGGCCCCCTTCAAGTGCGCCGTGCTTCCCCTGTCCAAGAAGCTGGCCGACAAGGGCCGGGAGATCCAGGCCGAGCTGTCCAAGTATTTCATGGTGGACTACGACGACGCCGGCTCCATCGGCAAGCGTTACCGCCGGCAGGACGAGATCGGCACCCCCTACTGCATCACCGTGGACTTCCAGACCGTGGGCAGCGACACCGATGAGGCGGACAACGCCGTTACCATCCGGGACCGGGACACCATGGAGCAGGTCCGTGTTCCCATCAGCGAGCTGAAGGGCTGGCTGGAGGAGAAGCTGGCCTATTAAGCAGACGGCCGCCACCTGCTCCATGCCGCCTGCTGAAGCGGCGGTTTAAAAATTCGACCGCAGGGAGAATTTCCGGAGGGCGGATCCATTCCGTCCGAGGATTTTAATTGCCTTGGGGCCCCACACAAAGCCCGCTTTGTGTGGGAGCGCAGGTCCGTGTTCCCATCAGCGGGCTGAAGGGCTGGCTGGAGGAGAAGCTGGCCTATTGATCTGCCCCTCCGCCCCGCAATCAGGCCCTCCGTGCCGCCCATGACCTCCATGGGCGGCGCTTTTTCTTTTGCCTCCGGTGGTTGCGGACCGGCCTGGGATACGGTATAATCCATTTGAATAGAAGTGGTACCAACTTGGAGGAGGGGCTTTGTTATGCTGTTGAAGATACTGGCCGTGGGGGATGTGGTGGGCGAGGGAGGCCAGGATATCCTGGCCCGCCGGCTGCGGGAGCTGCGGGAGGACACCGGGGCCCACTTTGCCGTGGTCAATGGGGAGAACGCCTCTGGTGTGGGCATCACCCCCGCCCAGGCCCGGCGGATGCTGGAGGCGGGGGCCGACGTTATCACCCTGGGCAACCACACCTGGAACCGTATCCAGATCGGCGAATTTTTGGACAAGGACCCCCATATCCTCCGTCCGGCCAACTACGCCGGCCGGGTGCCGGGCCGGGGAATGGGGATATACCAGTGCCAGGGCCAGCGCGTCGCTGTCCTGAACCTGATGGGCCGGGTGGAGCTGAACCCCAACCTGGATAGCCCCTTTAAGGCCACCAATTTCCTCCTCCGGGGGCAGGACTACGACCTGGCCCTGGTAGACTTCCACGCCGAGGCCACCAGCGAGAAGGGGGCCATGGCCTGGTATCTGGATGGGAGGGTCCAGGCCGTCTGGGGCACCCACACCCATGTGCCCACCGCCGACTGCCAGATCCTGCCCAAGGGCACGGGCTTTGTCACCGACCTTGGAATGACCGGTCCCAAGCGGTCCGTGCTGGGCATACGGCCGGAGCACTCCATCAATCTGTTCCTGGGAGGACTGCCCCGGCGGTATGAGGAGGCGGAGGGGAACTGCAAGCTCAACGCCTGCCTGTTTACCATCGACACGGAGACGAAGCGGTGCGTGGAGGTCCGCCGGGCGGACCTGGAGGAATAATCATGATTAGAATAATCCATGGGGCTGACTTCCACCTGGACAGCCCCTTTTCTGGCCTCTCCCCGGACCAGGCGGCACGGCGGCGGGGAGAGCAGAGGGAGCTGCTGGGCCGCATGGCCCAGGCGGCACGGGAGAGGGCGGCCGACCTGGTGCTGCTGGCCGGAGATCTGCTGGACTCGGAGCGGGTCTTTCAGGAGACGGCCCAGGCCCTGGCCCGGGCCCTGGGGGACATCCCCTGCCCGGTGTTCCTCTCTCCGGGAAACCACGATTTCTGGTCCCCCCGGTCGGTGTACGCCACCCTGGACTGGCCGGAAAACGTCCATATTTTCTCCTCCCCACAGATGGAGGCGGTAGAGCTGCCCCAGTTGGGCTGCACGGTCTGGGGCCGGGCCTTTTATGACAGCCGCCAGACAGACAGCCCGCTGGCCGGCTTCCGGGCCCCAGAGGGGAAGGGTGTGCAGATCATGTGCGTCCACGGCGACACGGCGCCCCAGAGCGAGTATGGGCCCCTCTCCCCCGCCGAGATCGAGACCAGCGGCCTGGACTACCTGGCCCTGGGCCATATCCACCAGGGGAGCGGCCTGCGGCGGGCGGGCCGGACCTTCTGGGCCTATCCCGGCTGCCCGGAGGGCCGCGGCTTTGACGAGCTGGGACAGAAGGGCGTGCTCTATGTAGAGCTGGAGGAGGGCCGGGCCCAGGCCCAGCTCCTCCCCCTGGGCCGCCGCCGGTATGAGATTCTGCCGGTGGATGTTACGGGAAAGGAACCGCTGGAGGCCGTACTGGCCGCCCTGCCCCAGGACACCAGCGAGCACATTTACCGCATTCTGCTCACCGGCGAGGGAGAGAGCCCAAATCTGCCGGCGCTGGAGCGGGAACTGGCCCCCCGGTTTTACGGCCTGACCCTCCGGGACCAGACAAGACTGCCCACAGACCTGTGGAAACGGCGGGAGGAGGACACCCTGACTGGCCTCTTTCTCCGGGCCATGTGGACAAAATGTCAAGAGGAGCCGGAGGAGCGGACCTATCAGATGGCCGCCCGGTTCGGCCTGGCCGCCCTGGAGGGCGGGGAGGATGTGTCCCTATGAAGATAAGATCCATGACGGCCACTTTCGGCAAGCTGGACCACGCCCGGCTGGAGCTGGGGGATGGCTTAAATCTGATCTATGCCCCCAACGAGGGGGGCAAATCCACCTGGGCCGCCTTTTGGAAGGCTATGCTCTATGGCATCGATACCCGGGACCGGGATAAAAAGGGGTATTTGGCGGACAAGAACCGGTATCAGCCCTGGTCCGGCGCCCCCATGGAGGGGACTATGGACCTGGAGTGGCAGGACCGGGACATCACCCTCCGCCGGGGTCCCAAGGGCAGCGCTCCCTTCGGGGCCTTTTCCGCCGTCTACACCGGGACGGAGGAGGCGGTCCCCGGCCTGACTGCCGCCAACTGCGGCGAGCTGCTCACCGGTGTGGGACGGGAGGTCTTTGAGCGGTCGGCCTTCATTGGATTGGGTGGAGACCTGGCGGTTACAGCGGCCCCGGAGCTGGAGCGGCGTATTGCCGCGCTGGTGTCCTCCGGGGAGGAGGACGTGTCCTACTCCCAGACCGAGGGGAGGCTGCGGGAGTGGCTCAACCGCCGAAAGGTCAACCGAAGCGTGGGGCTGATCCCCAGGCTGGAGGGAGAGCTGCGGGAGGTGGACCAGGCCCTGGAGCAGTTGGAGGAGCTGTCCGGCCGCATCGCCCTGCTGGAGGGGGAGCGGACCGCCCTGTCCGCCCGTAGAGACCTGCTGGCCGCCGAGCGGGCGACCCACCGCCGATTGGCCCAGCGAGAGCTGGACCGGCGCTTTGCCCAGGCCAGGGAGGAGCTTGAGGCGGCCAGGAGCCAACTGGCCACCCTGGAGGGGGAGACGGCCAAATACGGCCCGCTGCCCGACAAGGACCTGCTGAAGAAGGCACAGGGAGAGCTGCAATATTTGAAGGTGCTGGACGAGGAACTGCGCCAGGGCGAGGCGGCCCGGAAGGAGGCGGAGGAGGTCTATGTCCAGGCACAGATCGCGGCCCAGGACGACCGCTTTCCTGGCATGACCTGGGAGGAAGGGGCCCAGGCCGTCCAGAAGGCCCTGTCCGACTACAACACCGGCCTGGCCACCGCGCGGGTCAAGGGGATGGCGGCCAAGCTGTTCCCTGCTCTGGGCCTGCTGTTTGCCCTGATTGCCGGTGTGGTCGGCGGGGTCCGGGAGGGACAACTGCTGTCCTATCCCCTCTACGCCGGGGGCTTCATCTTTCTGCTTACCTTGATGGCGGGGTTTGTCAACCACACCGGCCGACGGGCCTGGGAGGACCGGTGCGCCAAGCTGCTGGAGCGGTACCGGGTGCAGTCCCCCCAGGAGCTGGAGGAACTGGCCCAGGACTACCGGCGGCGGTGCCAGGCGGCGGAAGAGGCGGCCCGCCAGGTTCGGACCATCCGGGGAACGTTGAGCGACCGGCAGGCCCGCCGGGACAACAGCCGGACGGACCTGTTGGACTTTGTCCACACTTTCTCCCCCCAGGTCACCGACCTGTTCGGCTGCTCCGCCGCCCTGTCCAGAGGGCTGAATCTGGACCACGAGCTGTCCCTGGCGCGGGAGCGGGTGGAGGAGCGCCGCCGCCGTCTGGATGACTTAGAGGCCCAGGGAGGCGGGCTGCCTGAACCCGTTGGAGAGGCGGAGCCCCCCGCCCGGACCCCGGAGGAAACAGAGCGGGCCCTGGCGGAGACGGAGCGCCGGCTGGCCCAGACTGACCAGGACCTGAATCAGGCCCTGGGACAGCGGAAGGCGGTGGGCGATCCGGCGGCCCTGGCTGCCCGTCGGGAGGAGCTGGCTGCCCAACTGGACCGCCGACAGGAGGAATATCGTGCCCTGGCTGTTGCGCTGGAGGCGCTGAAAGAGGCCAACGCCCAGCTCCAGCAGCGATTTTCCCCGGAGCTGAATCGGCTGTCCGGCCAGTATCTGGCCCGGCTCACCGGGCAGCGGTACCAGTCGGTGGCACTGAACCGGGAGCTGGAGGGTGCTGCCGCCCGGATAGAAGATGTGTCGCCTAGAAACGCGCTGTTCCTGTCCCGAGGGACCGCGGACCAACTGTACCTGTCGGTGCGGCTGGCGGTGTGCGGCCTATGTCTGCCTGAGAAGCCCCCCATCCTGCTGGACGACGCCTTGGCCGCCTTTGACGACAGGCGGATGGTCCTGGCGCTGGAGCTGCTGAAGGAGCTGGCCCGTGAGCAGCAGGTCCTCCTCTTTACCTGCCAGCGCCGGGAAGGGGCTGCCCTGGAGGGGACGTCTGCGGTTACCCGGTTGGAATTATAAGTTGAATTTGGATGGAAAAGCGGCTATAATAGCAGGGCTTCACGGTGATACAGAAGGAGGGATACCCTTTGTCAGAAGAGATGGATCAGTTCCTGGACCAGAAGGACGAGGAGCCCCAGGAGGTGCGGCCTCTGGGGTCGGAGCTGTATGAGTGGCTCCAGATGCTGATGGGCTGTGTCCTGGCCGCGGTGCTGCTGTTTACCTGCTTGGGCCGTCTGACCCGGGTGGATGGAGAGTCTATGAACAACACCCTGCAGCACGGGGAGATGATGTTGGTCTGGTCCCTGGGCTACCAGCCCCAGCAGGGGGATATCGTGGTCGTCAACAAGACCACGGCTGAGTTTTTAGGGGGCAAGGCCATCGTCAAGCGGGTCATCGCCACCGGCGGTCAGACCGTGGATATCGACTATGGCACCAGTACGGTCTATGTGGACGGGGTGGCTCTGGACGAGCCCTATATCAGAGAGCCTATGGGGGTGCCCTATACCCCCTCCGCCTACGACTCCACGGGAGTTCAGACCCACTGGGAGGTGCCTGAGGGCTCTATCTTTGTGATGGGAGATAACCGGAACAAGTCTACCGACAGCCGGGATGCCCGGCTGGGCGCCATCGACGAGGATTATGTGCTGGGCAAGGTGGTGTGCGGCCTGTGGCCCCCTTCCAAGATCGGTCCCCTGTAACGGAATATCGGCTTCAGCCCGTCCGCGCCCGGCGCGGGCGGGCTATTTTTTACGGAAAACCGCCGGCTGCACAGGGATTTGTTGCAATCACAGGGGGATTGGTGTAAAATAACAGGGAACTGTCACGGGTGGAGAGTGGTCTCCTCCCCTCTGACGAAACTGAAATACAGATGCGGGAAAGGAGCGCATAGTATGGACGACAAGGTGAAGGAACTGCTGGATAAGATCCGCGGCACTGCCTCTGTGGCCGCCGACGCCGCCGCCGACACCGCCAGGGTGGCGGGTAAGAAGGCTGGCCAGATGGTGGACGTGGCCAAGCTGAATGTCCAGCTCTTCGATCTGAACGGAGATTTCAACGACATCCTGCGCCGACTGGGCCAGGTGATGTATGACACCCACAGGGGCCAGACCCCTGAGGGAGACCCGGTGACAGAGCTGCTGGCCGAGGCCGATGAGACCGCGGCCAAGGTGGAGGAGGTCAAATCCCGCATCGCCGACCTGCGCCAGTCCCGCAGCTGCCCCACCTGCGGCGCGCCCTGCGGTAAAGGGGACAAGTTCTGCCGCAGCTGCGGCGCCTCTCTGTAAGGAGGGGGCCATGGGCTATACGATGGAGCAATACCGGACCAGCGCCAAAGCGATCCGGGACCGCCTTGGAGACTTTATCCCTAAGGTGGCCATGGTGTTGGGCTCCGGTCTAGGCTATATGGGGGACGAGGTGGAGGGTGCCGTCGCCATCGATTACTTGGATATTCCCAACTTTAAGGCATCCACCGCGCCGGGACACAAGGGGCGGCTGGTCTTCGGCACTCTGGAGGGGCAGCGGGTGGCGGTCATGCAGGGCCGAACGCACCACTACGAGGGCTACTCCTATGAGGAGGTGTCCTACGCCGTCCGGGTGCTGCGCCTGCTGGGGTGTGACACCCTGATCGTCACCAATGCCGCCGGATGCGTCAACACCAGCTGGCAGGCCGGGGACCTGATGCTCATTACCGACCACATCAAGATGTTTTCCGAGTCTCCTCTCCGGGGGGAAAATCTGCCCGAGTTCGGGGTCCGATTCCCCGACGCCTCCCATCTGTACACCCCCCGCCTCCGGGAGCTGGCCCGCCAGACGGCCCAGGAGCTGGGCATTCCTCTGCGGGAGGGGGTCTACTTCTACTGCTACGGGCCTCAGTATGAGACCCCGGCAGAGGTCCGGGCCGCCCGCGTCCTGGGGGGCGACGCCGTGGGCATGTCCACCGCGCCGGAGGTCATCGTGGCCGGCCACTGTGGCATGGAGGTGCTGGGCCTGACTCTGCTGTCCAATATGGCTGCCGGCATCCTGGACCAGCCTCTCAGCGAGCAGGAGGTGCTGGAAGCCGGCGAGGCGGCCCGTGAAAAGTTCTCCGGTCTGGTGCGGGCGTGTCTGAGGAAGATGTGATCTCTTTGCCCGGCGATGAAAGGTGGCTTTGTCCATGATTACAATCTTCAACCGCGTAGAGCTGTTCCTGACCTATGACCTCAGCCGCTTTAACCAGGTGCGCGACACCCTGGAGGGGGCGGGGCTCGACTATATCTACCGGAGCAAGGATCTGACCAGCCCCACTATGTGGGAGGGGCTGTGCGGCGGCAGCAGCCGGGGCCGCACCGGCACCTTCGGTATGAACGACGGGGCCTGGGTGGAATATAAGCTCTATGTCCGCCGGAAGGATCTGGACTGGGCCAGAGCGATACTGAGAGGGATCTGATATGTCACTGTTGTTGGAACATGTCACCGCTGTGACCATGGACTCGGCCCAACCGGTCCTGAAAGACGCATTTGTAGCGGTGGAGGGCACAAAAATCGCCTCGGTGGGCACTGCCCGCCCCCAGGGGGAGTTTGACCGGGTCATTGACGGGACTGGCAAGGTGCTCATGCCCGGCCTGGTCAACGCCCACACTCATGTGGCCATGGCCCTCCTGCGGGGGTACGGAGGCGGACACGACCTGCACCACTGGCTGAACGACTATATCTTCCCGGCCGAGGACAAGCTGGATGCCCGATGCGTTGCCGCGGGCACCGCTCTGGGGCTGGCCGAGATGATTGCTAGCGGCACTACCTGCATCGCGGATATGTATATGTACACTGATGCGATTGCCAAAACCATACTAGAGGCGGGTATCTCCGCCAATCTGTCCTGCGGTGGAGTGTATTTTGGGAAACCAGAGGAGTTTGATCCTGCCCGCTGTGAGGACTGCATAAATGAGGAGATCCTAATGGACTCTTGGCACGGCGCCGGCGAGGGGCAGATCCTAGTGGACGCATCTATTCACGCGGAGTACACCTCTTGTCCCCCACTGTGGGAGTGGACGGCTGACTTTGCCCGGAGGCATGGCTTAGGGATGCAGGTCCACATCTCTGAGACCCAGTCAGAGCATGAGAACTGCTGGAAGAAATATGGGAAAACCCCCATTGCGCTTCTTGACCAATACGGAGTATGGGAGCGGGGGGGTATCGCTGCCCACTGTGTCTGGGTGTCTGACCAGGATATGGACATCATGGCCCAGAAGCGCATCACCGCCGTCCACAACCCGGTCTCCAATTTGAAGCTGGCCTCCGGCGTGGCCCGAGTCCCCCAGATGCTAAAGGCCGGGGTCAACGTGGCCCTGGGGACTGACGGGGTGGCCTCCAACAACAGTCACGACCTGTTTGAGGAGATCAAGCTGGCCGCGATTCTCCACAAGGGAGTCGGCCTGGACCCGGAGGCGGTCACGGCCCAACAGGCCCTGGAGATGGCCACGGTCAATGGGGCCAGGGCCCTGGGCCGGGATACCGGAGTCATCGCCCCCGGCAAGACGGCTGACCTGATCCTGGTGGACTTTTCCGCCCCCAACCTGTTCCCCTGTCACGACGCGGTGGAAAACCTGGCCTTTTCTGCCCGAGGTTCCAACGTGGTCATGAATATGGCCAGGGGGAAGGTCATATATGAGAAGGGGGAATTTTTCACCCTGGACCTGGAGAAGATCCGGGCCGAGGTGGAGGGCTACGCCCTGCCCCGAATCTTTGGCATATGAAGCGATACCCACGGAGAGGTGGGAAAGCGGAGCTCTCTCCCCTCTCTGTGCCCAGCATAAAGGAGGCTGCCTATGTCCCAACGAGATACCGCCCCCCGCCGGATCAGCGGTCAGAAACAAAATACCTTTTTTGGCGGAGCGGCCATCCTGGCTGTGGGCATCCTGGTGGTCAAGCTCATCGGTATGTTCTACAAGATCCCCCTGGTCAATATCATTGGGGAGCAGGGGAACACCGACTTTACCAACGCCTATAATATCTATGCGGTCCTGCTGACCATCTCCACTGCCGGCCTGCCTGTGGCCGTGTCCAAGCTGGTCAGCGAGGCCAGTGCCCTGGGTCGCCACAATCAGATGCGCAAGACCTTTCGGGTATCGATGCTCCTGTTTTTGTCCCTGGGTCTGATCTCCTTTTTAGTGATGTATTTCAAGGCCGATACGCTGGCCGCCATGATGAACGACACCAAGGCCGCCGCCGGCATCAAGGCGCTGGCTCCCGCCGTAGTGTGCGTGGGCTGTCTGGCCGCCTTCCGGGGGTATTCCCAGGGACACAGCGACATGGCCCCCACCTCCATCTCCCAGATCATTGAGGCCCTTTGCAAGCTGGTCATCGGCCTGTCCCTGGCCTACTGGCTGATTCAGGCGGGGCAGCCCGCCCATGTGGCCGCTGCCGGCGCTATTACCGGCGTGACGGTGGGTACTGTGGTGGCCCTGGCCTATATGCTGTTCAGCTACGGCTTTGGCCGGGCCCGTGAGCCCCGGCTGTCCCGAGATGTGCCAGACGGCGCGGGCAGTATTTTGAAGGATATCCTGCGCATCGCCATTCCAATCACCCTCAGCTCCTCTATGGTGGGCATCGTTACGGTCATCGACTCCTCGCTGGTCCAGGGGCAGCTTCAGCGGGCACTGGTGGAGGACCCCGCCAGTTGGGCGCTGTATGCCGACTTTGTGGACTTTGGCGCCCTGGAGAACGCACTGAACACATGGAAGGAAACTCTGGCTGCTGGGGCCGCCGCTAACATGGCCTCTTTGACCCAGCAGATGGCCCTGGAGGCCCCGCCGGCCGCTGCCCAAGCCCTGAGCGACGCGGTGCAGGATGTGAGCCGGACCCTCTACGGGAATTATGGCGGGGCGCTGAATATCTATAATTTGCCTACTTCCCTTATGGCTGCCATCACTGCCTCGGTTATCCCAGCCGTTTCTGGCGCGCTGGCCCGCCGGGACCGCCGGGGAAGCGCCAAGATCACTGGCTCCGCTCTACGCATCACCGCCCTTTTGGCTTTCCCAATGGGAGTGGGCCTGTTCGTCATGGGCCAGCCTATCATGCGGCTGCTTTTTACCAAGCTCAACCCGGATCTGGCTGGTCCCCTGCTGTCCACTCTGGGCCTGGCTACTGTCTTTGTGTGTATGATGCTGGTGTGCAACTCCATCCTCCAGGCCCATGGGTTTGTCAACCTGCCCGTGTTGGTCATGGTGCTGGGTGGGGTGCTGAAGATCGTGACCAACTATAACCTGGTGGTCCGGCCCGAAGTCGGTATCTTCGGCGCACCGGCGGGTAATATTCTGTGCTTCGGCCTATGCCTGGCGCTGGACTTGCTTATTATTTCCCGGGTCATCCCCAAGAGGCCCCGGTATCTGCCTATTTTTGTTAAACCGCTGGCAGCTTCCGCTCTGATGGGCGGAGCCGCATGGGTAGTCTACCGTGTGCTGGCCCGGTTGCTCAGTGCGGTCCCCGAGGGGGGGACGGAGGCGGTCCTCAGCAGGATGGGCAACGCTGTGGCCACCTTGGCGGCTATCGGAGTGGCTATGGTGGTCTATCTGGTGCTGGTGGTGGCCCTGCGGGCCATCTCACGGGAGGACCTGTCCCTGATGCCCAAGGGGGATAAGCTGGCCCGGTTGCTCCGGCTGTAAGCGCAAATTCCATAAT
The DNA here is from genome assembly GCF_037892565.1 of Flintibacter sp. HCN-6482. Lineage (NCBI taxonomy): Bacteria > Bacillati > Bacillota > Clostridia > Eubacteriales > Flintibacter > Flintibacter sp. HCN-6482. The sequence continues at coordinate 177,136 of NZ_JBBKBK010000003.1, forward strand.
GTGGCATTATTTCAAAGATTTTAGGTATTTTTCCTGAAAAACTTGAAAATATATAAAATGACTTGATAAGGAAGCGAAATTGTGGTAAATTTTCAGTGTATGGACCACTATTCCATGGAGGACCTTCTCCGCATCATGGAGCTGCTCCGCGCTCCGGAGGGGTGCCCCTGGGACAGAGAACAGACCCACCAGTCCATCCGGCGCAATATGCTGGAGGAGGCCTATGAGGTGGCCGAAGCCATCGATAACCGGGACACAGCCAACCTGAAGGAAGAGCTGGGCGACGTACTGCTTCAGGTGGTGTTTCATTCCCGCATGGCCCAGGAGGAGGGGCTGTTTACCTTTGACGATGTGGTGGACGGCATCTGCAAGAAGCTGGTATTCCGCCACCCCCATGTCTTTGGCACTGTAGAGGCCGGGGATGCGGACGGCGCTCTTACCGCCTGGGAGAAGCAGAAGCGGGAGGAGAAAGGACAGAAGACCGCCGCTGATTCTCTGGACGGTGTGGCCCGTTCTCTGCCAGCGCTGATGCGGGCGGAGAAAATTCAGGACAAGGCCAAAAAGGCGGGATTCGACTGGCCGGATATCAGTCCGGCGCTGGACAAGCTGTCCGAGGAACTGGGAGAATTGAAGACGGCCGCGGCCCAGGGCTCCAACGTGGAGGAGGAGCTGGGCGATTTGCTGTTCGCTGCAGTCAAGGTCGGCCGGTTTCTGGGACTGGACAGCGAGCTGGCACTCCACGCGGCCTGTGAAAAATTTATCCGGCGCTTCCGCCGGACAGAAGAGCTGGCCGGGCAGCCGATGACCCAGATGGAGCTATCTGATTTGGAGCGGTTCTGGGCACAGGCAAAGCGGGATAGCGACTCCACTTCGATGACTTAACATCCCCCGGGATTTAAGTATAATCACGGCGGCGGCGCGCTGGCGCTGCCCAAATTCACAGGAGGAGAAAACCACCATGAACAAGACCGAACTTATTGCTGCTGTTGCTGAGAAGGCCGAGCTGTCCAAGAAGGACGCTGAGGCCGCCATTACTGCCACCATCGACGCCATTACTGACTCTTTGAAGAACGGTGAGAAGGTACAGCTGGTCGGCTTTGGATCTTTTGAGGTTAAGGCCCGCGCTGAACGTGTCGGCCGCAACCCCCTGACCAAGGAGACCATTCAGATCCCCGCCTCCAAGACCCCTGTTTTCAAGGCCGGCAAGGCTCTGAAGGATGCTGTGTCCAAGTAAGTTCCGTAAATAGAACGGGGACGCTGTATACAGCGTCCCCGTTTTCCGTAGAGGAGATCATTCTATGCGATTGGACAAATGGTTGAAGGTTTCCCGCCTCATCAAACGCCGCACCGTGGCTAATGAGGCCTGTGACAATGCCCGGGTGGTCGCCAACGGCCGTCCAGTGAAGGCCAGCTATGATGTAAAAGCAGGAGACATCCTGGAGCTCCGCTTTGGAGAGCGCGTTGTCAAGGTAGAGGTGCTGGTGGTGGCCGATAATGTTGGGAAAAGCGACGCGGCGGCTATGTATCGTGAGGTTCTGTAAAGCCTGAGCAGAGAAGGAAAAGGAGGGACCTCTGTGGTCAAAACGCGCATATGGACTGCCGCCCTGGTCCTGGGGCTGCTCCTCTCTCTGCCGGCTGGCTGCCAGGTGGAGGATGTCGAGGAGGAGAGCCGAATCTTTGCCATGGATACGGTCATGACCTTGACCTACCATGGGCAGGACCGAGAGAGTGGACGGGAGGCCCTAGAGGAGGGGGTGGCGGAGGTCTATGAGCTGGAGGACCTGCTGTCCGCCACCGCCCCAGACAGCGAGATATCTGCCCTTAATGAAGGGGGACAGGCACACCTCTCCCCTGACACGGCCCAACTGCTCTCCGCCGCTCTGGCGCTGTGTGCCCTCACCGGGGGGGCGCTGGATATCACAGCCTACCCCGCGGTGGAGGCATGGGGTTTTACCACCGGGGAGTACCGAGTACCCAATCAGGCGGAGCTGGAGGAGTTGGGTGACCGTATCGACTATACGCAAGTGAGCCTGGACCAGGAGAGCGCCTCCCTGCCCGATGGGATGAAATTGGATCTGGGGGCTGTGGCCAAGGGATACACGGCTGACCGTCTGGCCAAGCTAGCCCAGGAGCGAGACATCACCTCCGCCCTGCTGGACCTGGGCCAGAGCACCATCTTGGCCCTGGGAGCCAAGCCCGATGGCTCCCCCTGGCGCATCGGCATCCAGGATCCCCAGGGAGAGGGCTATCTGGGCGTTCTGGAGCTGGAGGGGCAGGCCATGGGCACCTCCGGCGGCTATCAGCGGTACTTTGAGAGGGATGGAGTGCGTTACTGGCACATTATTGATCCGGCCACCGCTGCTCCAGCCCGAAGCGGCCTGCTCTCGGTCACAGTAGTATCCCCCTCCGGCCTTGCCTGTGACGGCCTGTCCACCGCTCTGTTCGTTATGGGACTGGAGCGGGGGACACAATTTTGGCGGAATCACCCCGAACTGGAGTTTGAGGCCCTCTTTATTCTGGAGGACGGCTCTTTGGCCCTTACCTCTGGGCTAAAGGACAGTTTTACTCTGGCGCAGGGCTATGAGGACCGGGAGGTGGAGGTGCTGTCATGAATAAAAATACCAAGATCATCCTGGCCCTGCTTGGGGCAGCGGTAGCTGCCTCTGCCCTGGCGGTGTTCTTGAAGCAGGAACGCCCCGAGGCCCCTGTGGCTGTTATCACCCAGCATGGACAGGTGCTCCAAAAGATAGAGCTGGACAAGGTGTCTGCGCCCTACTCCTTTGTACTGTCTGACGGAGCGGGCGGCACAAATACGGTACAGGTGGAGCGGGGGCGTATCCGGATCAGTCAGGCCAACTGTCCCGACCAGGTTTGTGTGGACCAGGGCGCCATATCCGACGGTACGGTACCCATCGTCTGCCTGCCCCATCAGCTTATCATCGAGATTACAGGAGGGGGTGGCGGCCTTGACGCGGCCACCGGCTAGGGGGGCCCGCAGGCTTACTCTGCTGGCCCTATTTACCGCTATCGCCCTGACGATTTTTATGGTCGAGGCCCAGATCCCCGTGCCGATTCCGATTCCAGGAGTGAAGCTGGGGCTGGCCAACATTGTCACCGTGTATGTGATGTTTGTCCTGGGGCCCGGTGATGCCCTGCTGGTGCTGTCCGCCAGGGTTTTCCTGGGCGCGGTGTTCTCCGGACAGATGAGTACATTGTTGTACAGCGCCGGAGGCGGACTGCTGTGCTGGCTGGCCCTATGCCTGCTGAGAAGGGTCCTCTCCAGAGACCAGATCTGGCTGTGCAGTCCTGTGGCTGCCATATTTCACAACCTGGGCCAGCTCCTGGTGGCAGCCGGAGTAATGAAGACCTGGGCGGTTTTGGCCTATCTCCCCTATCTGGTCATGGCCGGCGCGGCGGCCGGTCTGTTTACCGGCCTATGTGCCCAGGTGCTCATCCGACATTTGGAGAAAATACATTAAAAAACTCCCGACACAACGTGTCGGGAGTTTTTTATAAGGTTAACCCACTAGATTGGGCAGTAAGGTAACCGTACCAGGGATATAGGTAATGATGATCAGAACAATGAGCAACACACCCAGCATAGGCAGCAGGTCCTTCATCTGCTCCTTCAAGGAGACTCGGCCAATGGATCCAGCCACAAATAGGCACACACCCAGAGGAGGAGTACACATACCGATAGTCAGGTTTACCGCCATAACCAGGCCAAAGTGAATCAGGTCGATACCCATGGACTGAACCAGGGGCAGGAACAGGGGAGTAAAGATGACCAAGGCGCTGGTGGTGTCGATAAAGGTGCCGGCGATGAGCAATACGATGTTGATGACCAGCAGCAGAACATACTTGTTACTAATGGTAGCGGACAGGAAGGAGCTAACCATCTGAGGTACCTGGGCCACAGTGATGATCCAAGTAAACAGAGATGCGCAGGCCACCACCAGCAACACCTGGCCGGTGGACTTAGCACAGTCAACGAACAGGCCAAAGAGATCCTTCAGCTTCAGCTCACGATAGACGAAGATGCCCAGGATGAGGGCGTAGGCGCAGGCAATGGCGCCGGACTCGGTGGCGGTAAAGACACCGGACAGGATACCGCCAATGATAATAATGGGCATAATCAGAGCCAGAATGGCATCCTTACCGGTGGAAAGAATCTCCTTCATAGAGGCGCGGGTCTCACGGCCGACATAGTGGCGCTTCTTGCCGATGAAATAGCTGAGGATCATCAGTCCAACGCCCATGATGATGCCGGGGATGAAGCCGCCGATAAACAGCTTGCCCACGCTGACGCCAGCCATGGTGCCATAGAGCAGCAAAGGGATAGAGGGGGGGATGATGGGGCCGATGGAGCCGCCGCAGGCAATTAGAGGAGCGGAAAAGGTGTTTTCATAACCCTTTTTCTCCATGATGGGCATCATAATTCCGCCGATTGCCGCGGTAGCCGCAATGGCGGAACCAGTAATGGCGGCGAAGAACATACAGGCTAAAATACTCACCAAGGCCAGGCCGCTGGGCAGGTGGCCAATCAGGGCATCGGCAAAGTCGACAATACGCTTGGAAATGCCGCCCTGTACCATCAGACCGCCAGCCAGGATGAACAGAGGAATAGCGATCAGTGCGGTGCTGTCAGCCCCGGTAAACAGGCGCTGGATGACTACGGTAAGGGGATAACCGCCGGCGACGATGCCACCCAGGGAAACCAGCCCCAGGGAAAAGCAGATAGGAATACCAATGAGGAAGAGAACAAAGAGCAACAGAATATAAATCATTTCTTTTCCTCCTCCTTATTAAAGTTACGGAACTGGCCGATAATATTCTTGATCATGTAGTACAACATCAGCACGGCAGCGCTGGGGATGCTTGCGTAATAAGCGGTCATGGGCAGGGGCAGATAAGAGGTGGTCTGGCGCATACCGCCGATTGCGAACTGATAGCCAATAACAATCAAAAAAACAAAGAAGCCGCACAGAACCAAGTTAATTATTATTTCCACTACCTTCTGGACCTTATTGGGCAGAGAGGTAAGGATTACGTCTACATTCAGATGGTTCTTGTCGCGGACACACCAGGCGGCGCCCCAAAATACTAGATAAGTAAAGGCAAGGCGGAGGATATCCTGGCTCCAGGGTAGGGGGGACTTCAAAACATAGCGGCAGAGGACCTGGGCAAAGGTAACGCCGAAGACGGCGATAGCGCTGACGCCCATGACCAGCCGTGCAAGGAAGTCGACGATTTGGTCAATTACTTTCATATTTTCTCCTTCCCTTAGTACAAAGGAACGTCCGGCGCAGGCAGAGCCTGCGCCGGACATCGTCTTGCAGGCCGATTCCCGAAATAAATCCGGGGAGAGGCTTACTTGTTGGCGTTGAACTCGGCGACCTTGGCCATGACAGCCTCCGTCAGAGAGAGATCGACCAGTTCAGCCACCTCAGGCAGCTTGTACATATCAGCGGTGGCATCCTTGAAGGACTGGATGTCAGGATCCTCGCACACGATGGTGCCGCCGTCCTTGATCTGCTGCAGGTACTCGGCCTCAACAGCGTCAACGGCCGCGCGCTGGGTATCTCTGGCATAGGCAGCAGCCTCGTCCACCCAGGCCTGCTGCTCAGGGGTCATGCCGTTGTACAGATCCAGATTCATAATGATGCTCTCAGCGCCATAGGTGTGGCCGTCCATGCACATATACTTCTGGACCTCACCAAAAGCGGAGGTGGCAATAGAGGCAATGGGGTTTTCCTGGCCGTCCACGGTGCCCTGCTGCAGAGCGGTGTACAGCTCATTAAAAGCGATGGGGGTAGCGATAAAGCCCAGCGCGTCGGCCAGAGCGAACCAGATGGTGGCCTCCTGAACACGGATGGACTGGCCCTTCAGATCAGCGGCGGACTTGATCTCCTTGCCGTTGGTAGTGAAGTGACGGAAGCCCAGCTCACAGAATGCCAGGTGCTTGATGCCCTGCTCCTCGAACAGAGGGGCAAACTCGTCCTGCAGGAAGTTGTCCAGCACATAGTAGGCCTCTTCCTTGGTTTCAAACAGGTAGGGCATAGACAGGACCTGGGTTTCAGGCACCCAGTTGGGCAGAGTGCCGTCAGTGGTCACGACAGTCATCTCCAGAGAACCCATCTGCACGCCCTCAGCGGCCTCACGCTCGCTGCCCAGGGAGGAGTTGGGATACACCTCACCCTTGATCTGGCCGCCGGAGAGCTCCTCGATCTTCTCAGCAAAGGCGCGGGCGGCGATGGTGGACTGGTGATCTTCGTTACCAGTGGTGGCGATCTTCAGGGTGTAGGATTTGCCCTCAGAGTTGGTGTTGGTGGCGCCGCTGGAGGTGTTCCCGGCGGAGCTCCCGCCGTTTGTGCTGCCGCAGGCGGCCAGAGAAAGTGTCATGGCGGCGGCCAGAGCAAAACTCAGAATTCTTTTCATTTATCTTTCCTCCTCAGAAATAGCGATTACGTTGTAGTCAGAAGTAATCTTGCGGTTCAAAACTTCGTCCACCATCTCATAACGGAAATTGGTGCCGAAGGTAAACCCATTCAAAAGGGGCACGGTGCCAGAGAAGATGACCACGTTGTCAATGCCGCCTACACGCTCGTCCAGCTCCTTCAGGATGAGGTCGGGGGGCAGGATGTCGGCCAAAGTACCGTCTTGATAGGCGATCTCTTTGCCATCCACAGTCTGATAGGAGCGCAGCTTAATGCCATCCCAATGGTCCTTCATATCCTCATAGTCCCAGACCTGGACGGCAATGGGCTTGGCACAGGCCTGCTTGGACTTGGGAACGCTGGCGCTCTCCAGGGCACGGTCGGTGTGGTCACTGCCCACGCCAATGTAACGCTTGCCGTCTTTGATGATGATGACGTACTCCACCTCACCACAGGTCTTCTCGCCCACAAAGTGCAGGTCCTTCTCCTGAGTCAGGGTGTAGTTGCCACACTGAAAGATGGTGGGGATGCGCTTGGGGGCGGGAACACCCAGCTGCTCCTCCAGCTCCTTGATGTGCTCCATGGTTTTTTCCATGTTGCGTCCGGCATAGCCGATGGCGAAGACACGCTCATAGTTCAGCTCGAGAGCCTCACTGCCATTTGCCTTCTCCAGAGTAAAATTGATTTTGCTCATGTCAATCCTCCGTATCTATGAAGTCAGTTGACTTGATAAAGACCGGGCTGGCGGTCCCTATACACATTGATGCTGCTGCGGATCCCCTTGATGATGTTCAAATCCATGTCGGTGGTCAGAATCATCTCATTAGGGCCGCAGCCGCCGACCAGTTCGCCCCAGGGGTCGTAGACGGCGGAGTAGCCGGCGTTCTTGGTTTCTCCAGCGGTGCCGCAGGAATTGGTGCAGGCTACAAAGCACTGGTTCTCGATGGCCCGTGCCTGGTTCAGCGCCTGCCAATGGAAGCGGCGCAGAGAGGGCCACTGGGCCACGACAAACAATACGTCGATTCCTTGGACGGTAATGGTACGGATTAGCTCCGGGAAGCGGACATCATAGCAGATAATTAAGCCGCAGGGGACGCCATCCAACTCAAACCGGACGGTATGGTCTCCGGACTGAAAGTATTCATGCTCGCCGGAGGGAGAAAACAGGTGCGTCTTATCGTACTCGGCGACGCAGGTTCCCTTGCGGTCAAAGACAAAGGCGGTGTTATAAATCTTGCCATCCCGGACATTCGACACAGAGCCGGCCACGATGTTTACGTTTAGCTCACTAGCCAGACGGGAGAAGGTCTCCTTCACACGGGCGCCGTCCTTGTCGCTGAGTTCTGCCAGGTTCTCCTTGGGGAAGAAGCCTACGTTCCAGGTTTCCGGCAGGGTGATCACATCTGGGTGGCTCTGGGCCGCCTGACGGATCAGCTCTTCCGCGTGGGCGAAATTCTCGTCAGGAGAGGCGAACTTCATATCCATCTGGATCAGACTGACTTTCATATCTCATAACTCCTTTTTGAGAAACTTGAGAACAGTAATTTTGAATTTTGTATACCAAATTCAAAATTCCAACATAGATTTTATACGCAGGGCATTATTTTGTCAAGAATTACGCAGCCTTTCTTGCATGATTGTAGATTTTCACGAAAGAATATTTGCTTTTTTGTATAAAACTATCAACATACGAAGTAAAACACACGACAGGGGTTTAACCTGCCGTGTGTCTGCTGCCATATAAAAAAGATTCAGTCTATAGAGGTGTTATGCTGAACATTACAGTGAGTCTGCTCCATGTGGAGTTTCATGGCCCGGACTGCCTGGTCCGCGTTCCGGCAGCGCAGCGCCTCCAAAATTGCGGCATGTTCTCGAATGGTAGATTGGCGCCGAGGCGCGCCGGACAAAGCCTTGGTGGCGGTGACAAAAATCATATCGTTCAAGTTGCCTAACAGGTCGATTAGGGTATTGTTGCCACTAAGCTCATAGATGCTCTGGTGAAAGAGGCGGTCAAGTTGGGCGAAATCCAGATTGTTTGAGGAGTCCATAGCTGCGACCTGCTGCTGATAGGTCTGTTCAATAGCGGCGAAAGTTTCGTCAGTAATATTTTTGGCCGCGTCTTCCACGGCGGATAACTCCAGAGCTGTACGGACTTTCATTAAATCAGCCAGATATTTTCTACCAAAGCTGCGAATGACCGCCCCTTTGTAAGTTTCAATACTCACCCAGCCGTTGTGTTCCAGCATCTGAATCGCTTCACGGACAGGGGTGCGGCTGACCCCCATAGTCTCGGCCAGCTCTCGCTCGTTCAGTTCTTCTCCAGCCTGATACTTCCCGGAAAGGATATCCTCCTTAATGATCTCATATACTTTATATTTGTAAGGGAGTTGCTTTTCAATCAATGTTTTCATCCTCCAGAAGTAACGTCTTCCTCTTGACGGGCAAGGGTCAGTTCCGCATACTCTTGCCGCCACAGTAAAATATTATACTAGATGGAGGACCTTGTCAAGAAACCGATGCTTTCCTCTTTCCATAGGTACTTTTGCAGAGAATTGTAGTCTTTTATAGAAGCTCAGTAGGGCGGCAACGTGTCGTCTGGGCGGAGCACACTGCCGGCTCATCGTTGCCGACCAGGGAGGTGGGGTCATTGGAGCGCTAAGAGTTCCGGCTCCTCTTTGATCTCGGGAGGGTGCTGGCCGAAGGAACTGCTGCCCGCCTCTATGATCCAGTCAATGCCCCGTCCGGTGGGCTCCAGCCGCAGCAGAGCGTGGGTCCCCTCCAGTTCCCCCTTGGAGTAGGTTAGGGAGATGACGGCGGCTTTATGATAGCGGAAGGGGAGGTCCTCCAGGACCAGAGTGGCCGTTTTGTTGCGGAAGGCGACAGGAAATTCCTCCTGGTGATAAGAGGGGGCAGGGATGACTGTGGTGTTCCCATCCTGATAGGATGGCTGTTCCGGAAGGACTGTAAAGAGGGATACCTGGGTGTCATAGCCCCTAAGCCCGCCATTCTCCGTCAGGGAGAGCGCTAGGTCATAGGTCATGGTTTCGTAGTCAGGCCGGACGGCATACAACACCTGCTGAACGGGGGCAGACGGGGCTTGAGGTGGGTCCAGGATCATGAGGACCCGGTAGCGATAATAAAAATTGAAGCCCAGAGATACTGCCAAAACCACGGAAAGGAGGGCGCACAGGGCGGCCAGCAGGCGGGACCGCCTGCCATGAGACACCTGTTTTGCTTCCGACACCGGCTGTTCTGGCTCCTCTACCCCCAAAAGCTGGTTCAAAGAAACTCCAAAGAGCCTGGCCATGGCGATGAGTTTGTCCACCTCGGGGACCGCCCCGTCCATCTCCCAGCGGGAGATCGCCTGTCGGGAGACACCCAGCCTCTCCCCCAGGCCCTCTTGGGACAGGCCGTGCTGCTTTCGCAACGCCTGAATACGCTGGCCAAGGGTCATGTTCTCATCTCCCTGTTCAGAATATGGCAGGCTCGCAGGCCCCCAACTTTTTTCTGTGAAAAACATAGCATAAAGGGACGAATGGGGTCTACCATCCGTCCCTGACAAGTTGTCAATCTGTGGTTGCCCCCCTTGGGCCTCAAGGCTTTCAGCCTTCGTGGACCAGGAAGGCCGCGCCGGACAGAGGGGGGATAGTCAGGGTGGGCCCCTCCTCCCCGGGGTCCACATGGGCCCGGCCCAACAGGGGCGTCAATTCCCTGGGAAAGCCCAGCTCCATGGCGGCGGGCCCATCCCCGGCGTTGCAGGCACACAGGATGGTCTCCCCTGCCGCCGACCGGGTGAAGGCCAGCAGAGGCCCCTGGCCGGCCACATACCGGATGTTCCCCCGTCGAAGGGCGGGGTGGTCCCGGCGCAGGGCGCCCAGAGCCCGAAACCAGTCCACTAGCTCCCGGTCCTCGCGGCCCCAGGGGTAGGTCTGGCGGTTGAAGGGGTCCTCAAAGCCTTCCATCCCTGCCTCGTCTCCGTAGTACACGGTAGGGGAGCCGGGAAAGCAGAACAGCAGAAGGGCCGCCGCCCGGAGCAGGTCCTTGCCCCGCCGCCTCTGTTTAGGGGACAAACGGAAGTGGGCCCGCCAGTCTCTGGACTGATTCCGGTACTCCCCTCCTGCCCCCAGCAGGGTGAGGATGCGGGGGGTGTCGTGGGTGCCCAGGGAGTTCATGGCGGAGTAGAAGGCGGAGGGGGGATAATTCTCCCGAATGGTCTCCATGGCCGATACGAAGTGCTCTCCTCCGCCGCCGCGGAAAAAGGCAAGGATCGCGTTGCGCAGGGGGTAGTTCATCAGCCCGTCACAGTGGCCGCCCAGAATGTGCTTGCGCCGTACTCCGTAAGCTACTTTGGTGGAGCCGTCCTCCCACACCTCGCCGATGACCAGGGCGTCGGGCTTCTCTGCCCGGGCGGCCTGGTGGATGCCCGCTACGAAGTCGTCGGGCAGCTCGTCGGCCACATCCAGCCGCCAGCCGTCCGCTCCGGCCCGGAGCCACCGGCGGACCACACTGTTCTCCCCGGCGAAGATAAAGTCCCGGTAAGAGGGACAGCTCTCGTTGACGGCGGGCAGGGAGTAAATGCCCCACCAGCTCTCGTACCTCTTGGGCCACTGGATGAAATTGAACCAGGGGCGGTAGGGGGAGTCCCAGCTCTGGCTGGCCCCCACGTCGGGATAGAAGCCGTCGCCGTTGAAGTAGCGGCTGACATAGCCGGTGTGGTTGAACACCCCGTCCAGCATCACCCGCATCCCCCGCCTGTGGGCCTCGTCACACAGCCGGGAGAAGTCCTGATTGCTGCCCAGCATGGGGTCGATCTTGTCGTAGTCGGCGGTGCCGTAACGATGGTTCTCCGATGCCTCAAAGATGGGGTTAAAATAGAGGGTCTCCACTCCAAGGCCCTTCAGATAGTCCAGCTTTTCCATGACGCCCAGCAGGTCGCCGCCGAAAAAGTCCCGGTTCCGGATCTCTCCACGCTGGTCAGGCCGCCACTCAGGCAGTTCCTCCCAATCCTGGTGGACCCAGCGTCCTCCTACCATCCCGGCGGGATCGGGGACACGGGAGCGGAGAAAGCGGTCCGGAAAGATTTGATAGGTCATCCCCTCTCCAAACCAGGAGGGGACCTCCTCCGCCTGATAGACGGTGAGTTGATAGGGGCCCAGTTCCTGGCGGCCTCCATCCAGCCGCTCCAGCAGGAAGGAGTACCACACCAGCCCCACATAGTCCCCAATGTCCAGGCTGCCCTGAAACAGGTCCCGATCCAGCTCCAGACCGCTCCAGAGCATCGGAAGGGACTCGATCTGATCCCCACGACTTTCAAAGCGGGCGGAGAGGGTGGCGCGGGAGAAGCCCTCCACCCTTCCAGGGCGGAGGGTGAACCGGACCTGTGTCCCGGAGGGGACCGCCCCGTAGGGCGTCTTGTACCGGGAGTCCCGGGAGTTATAGATAGGCTGGTCGGTCAAGTCGATCACTCCGGAAATAGGATAAAAGCTTTGCTGGAGCCCACCGCGGAAAGAGAAGTCAGGGCCGGGGGCTGGAGACTTTGCCCCTCCCCGCGCAAGACAGCGCCATGGATTTGATAGGTCAGTGATACTGGTAGCTCCCACCGCCGATGAACTCCCGCAGCAGGGAGTCCTTGGGCACCAGGGCCGGGTCAATGGCCTCGAAATGCTGAAAGGCGTCCACCAGCTGAAGCATCTCGTCATGGCGCTCGTTCTCTTGGGGGACAGAGCGGAGGATGGGGATGGCGTAATTTTTCATGACCGGCACTTCATAGGGGAGGGAGGAGTCAAAGATGATATCCGCCCGGCCCTTAAAGGGGGAGATATACAGCTTCTCTCCCCGGCGGACATTGGCCCACATCTCCAGAGTTTCGGCTACCCCGGTGCCCCGGAAGTTGTAGTCCCGGACCGCCCGGCGGGTCAGCCGCATCCAGGTGCCCTTAAAGCGGAGGACGGCCCCCTCGTTCACGTTGGACCGGGCGGAGATATAGAGCTTGGTGGCCTCTGGGTGGCGGCCGGCGATGTCGTCATTCAGGGCGTGGATGCCCTCAAAAATGGCAATCTCGTTCTTCTCCAGCCGAAGGGGGAGGCCCAGGGAGTCGTTGCGCATCTGGCGGGCAAACTCGAACTTGGGAATGAGGATCTCCTCTCCACGGGACAGGGCGGCAAAGTGCTCATCCAGCAGTTCCATGTCCAGGCACAGGGGGGACTCATAGTCGATGTCTCCCTCCGGGGTGCGGGGGGCGGTTTTTTTGTTCATGGTCTTGAAGTAGTTGTCCATGGCCACCGCGTGAGAGTTGACTCCGCGGCGCCGCAGCTCCTCGGCGATCTTCAGGGCAGTGGTGGTCTTGCCGGACCCGGAGGGCCCGGACAAAAGCACGATAGGGCTGTGCTCCAGATTGCCCAGGATCTTGTCTGCCGCCAAGGACACCCGTTGGGCGTAATTTTCGTCGCACTCGGTCAGGAAGGCGGTCACGTCAGTCTGAATGCGCCGGTTGATCTCCTGCAGTTGATAAGCCATTTGGAACTCCTTTCCCTTGGGCAGGCTGCCCAGTGGTATAGATGGTCAGCGGAAAAACGCCAGCATCTCCCTCTGCTGCTCCGCCAACTTTTCCCCGGCGGACAGGTAGTCCTGGGGATACTTCGGGTTGGACAGCCGGAGGAGCCGGCCGCTCTGGGGATCGATGAGCTTGGTAACGCCGCCCGCCCCCAGAGAGATGACAGTGTGGAGCTCCTCCATCATGACGATGTTGTACAAGCTCTCCGTGCCCGGCCTTGCCCAGCCTACATTTTCCAGAGAGCCGGACATGTACTTCTGCCGATAGAGGTAGTAGGGAAGATAGCCGCCGGACAGGGTCGTGCGGGAGTAGTCCAGCATTTGGGCCACCTCCTCCCCGCCGGGAAGGGCGCCTTTCCTCTGAATCAAAGCGGAGCCCTTCTTCATGGCCAGGGTGTGGACGGTGATATTCTCCGGCCCCATGGCCAGCACCCCATCCAGAGAGCGGCGAAAGCCGTCCAGGGAGTCCAGAGGCAGGCCGGCGATCAGGTCCATGTTGATGCAGTCGAAGCCCACCTTGCGGGCCAGGTCGTAGGCAGTCTGAATATCCCCCGAGGAGTGCTTTCTGCCAATGGACTCCAGCACATGGTCCTCTAGCGTCTGGGGGTTGATGGAGACGCGGCCGACACCGTGGGCCCGGAGCACCTCCAGCTTTTCCCGGTTGATCGTGTCCGGCCGGCCCGCCTCCACCGTAAGTTCGGTGCATCCCTCCAGAGGGAGGACCTGCTCACAGCGGGTCAGGACCCGGTCCAGCTGCCGGGCGCTTAGGGTAGTCGGGGTGCCGCCCCCCATGTAGAAGGAGCGGATGGTCCTGCCACTCTCCGCCAGTACACGGGCCGTCCCATCGATCTCTTTCAGCAGGGCGTCCACATAGGGCTCCACCAATGTTAATGTTCGGCCCACGTCGGCGGATACAAAGGAGCAGTAGGCGCACCGGGTGGGGCAAAAGGGGATGCCGAGGTACAGGGATACCTCCCCTTCCTTCAGCGACCGCTGGGCGGCGATGCTGGCCTGGGCGCAGTCCACCGCCAGCACGGCCCGGTCGGGAGAGACATAGTATTCCTCCCTTAGCTCCTGCTTGGCCTGAAGGGGTGTGGCCCCGGACAGCAGGGCGCGGGTGGGCAGCTTCACCGGACGGACACCAGTGAGCATCCCCCAGGGAGGCGTATGGCCGGTGAGCGCACGGGCGGCCAGAAAAAAGCACTTGCCGATGGCCCGGCGGCGGATGCCCTCCCGCTGGAACTCGTCGCCGACCAGGGGAACATCCAGGGAATAGGGCAGGGACTTGCCGCAGAAGCACAGCTCTACGGTGACATGGCAGCGGTCATCTTCCCGGAGGGTGACAACGGCCCAGCTGTCATCCCCAGGGCCGATGGGCTCATAGACGGGACGCTCGCCGGGAAAGAGATTGAGCATTCCCTGCTCTACAACATACCGCTCATCATGCCCGTTCAGAACCAATTTCATAAGATAGTCTCCTCATTGCCCCATGGCTTCCCGGAGGAAGGGGTTGTACTGCCGCTCCCGCTCCAGCGTGGAGGTCCGGTCATGGCCGGGGCAGACGTGGAAGTCCCCTTCCAACTGGCCCAGGCGATTTAGAGAGGACATGATCTCCTCATAGCTGCCCCCCCGCAGGTCGGTGCGGCCGCAGGAGCCGCAGAACAGGGTGTCCCCGGTAAACAGCACATCCCCGACCTGGAGGGTGACGGAGCCCTTGGAGTGGCCTGGGGTGTGGAGGACCTGGATAGTGAGAGAGCCCAGAGTGAGGGTATCCCCCTCGGTGTAGTATTTCAAGTCCGCTACCTGCCCGGCCAGGGGAAAGAGCTGGCTTCCAGCCCCGTTGGCGTCTGCCTGGTGGATATAGACCTCCGCCTGGGGCAGGGCCCGGATCAGGTCGGGAACAGCGGTAGTGTGGTCGTAGTGGCCGTGTGTCAGGAGGATATACTCCACCTGTACCCCGTCCTCTTTTAGAACAGACAGGATGCGGTCCCCCTCGTCGCCGGGGTCGATAACGGCGGCCTTGTTGGTGGCTTCGTCCTCTAAAATATAACAGTTTGTGCCGATGGGACCGACCTGCATGACTTTGACTTTCATGAAAACACCCCTTTAGGTTGAACGTGGAGAGTGAAAAGTAGACAGTGGGGGGTGGCCGAAGGCGAACAGCCCGCCCAGCGCGGCCGGATATGGTATCTCCGCGCTTCATACTTTTGGCTTTCCTCTTACTGGTCTGTATCGTATAAAATGGTGACCGGCCCGTCGTTAACAGAGGCCACCTGCATATCCGCTCCAAATCGGCCGTGGGCCACCTGAAATCCCCTGGCCCGACACTGGTCGATAAACCGCTCGTACAGTGGGACGGCAAGGTCAGGCTTGGCCGCCCCGCTAAAGCCGGGGCGGCGGCTCTTGGTGTCGGCATACAGAGTAAATTGGGACACCACCAGCAGAGAGCCGCCAACCTGAGACAGATCCAGATTCATTTTGCCGTTTTCGTCCTCGAAAACCCGCAGGTTGCAGATCTTTTCTGCCAGCTTATCACAGACCGCCGGGGTGTCGCTGGGGCCCACCCCCAGCAGGATCAGGAAGCCCCGGTCAATGGTCCCCTCCACCGCTCCGCCGATGGTGACAGAGGCGGAGGAAACTCTTGTGACGACTGCGCGCATAATTTGACCTCGCTTTCTTAACAATGTTTACAGCAGTGCGAACAGCGAGCTGAACCCGCCCAATATGACAGCAAAGAACAGGGCGGCCCAAAAGGTATACAGGACGGACTTGTGGTCTTGGCCGTCTCCCGCCTCCTGGATAGCCCTAGAGATAGCGGCTACTAGACAAAAAACAAACAAAAAAGCCCATAAGATCCAGGTCCATGCGAAAAAGATTCCGAATACTTTAAACAACATATTGCTTCCTCCCTGTGGATGTCATTTCCCGGAAGACCGGGCCACATAATAGACCCCCTGGATGTTGTTCAGCTTGTTGATGACGGCGCTCAGTTCCGCCTTGTCCTTGACCTCCACCACGATGTTGACCGTGGCGTGTCCGTCCGGCTGGGAGCGGGCGGACAGGGCGGTCACCTTTACCTTGGCGGCGGACAGAGCCATGGCCACATCCAGTGTCAGGCCGTCCCGGTCCTTAGAGGCCAATTCCAACGCTGTTTTATAATTGGGAAGGTCGCTCTCCACCCAGGACACCTTGACCCAGCGGTCCGCTTCCTCTGGCCGGCGCTTGTCGGGGGAGGCGTTGGGACAGTCGGCCCGGTGGACGGACACGCCGTAGCCGCGGGTGATAAAGCCGATGACCGGGTCGCCTGGCACGGGGGTGCAGCACTTGGCAAATTTGACCAGACAGTTGCCCAGTCCCTCCACCACAATACCGGAGTCAGAGTGCTTGGGCTTGACCTGGCCTGCGGCGGGGGCTGCGCCGGTTCCGGGGACGATCACGCTCTCCTCCAGACTCTTGGAGGAGGCCGCCGCCTTCTCCGCCTGGAGCCGGCCCAGCCGAAGCAGCTCGTCCTTCACCCGCGCCACCGCCTTGACCGCAGTGGTGCCGCCATAGCCGATGGAGGCGTACAGCTCGTCCAGAGTGCCAAAGCGCACTTTGTGGAGGATGTGAGGCAGCACCTCCTCCCCAGTGATGGCGGACAGGGGGATCTTTACATGCTTTAGCTCTGCCTCGAAGGCAGCGCGGCCAGTGGCGATATTTTCTTCCCGCCGCTCCTTTTTGAACCACTGGCGGATCTTGTTCCGGGCCTCGTTGGATTTGCAGATCTTCAACCAGTCCCGGCTGGGGCCTTTGGCGGATTTGGAGGTCATGATCTCCACGATGTCGCCGTTTTTCAGAGGCGTTTCATAGGTGACCATCCGGCCGTTGACCCGGGCGCCCACCATGTGGTTGCCCACAGCGGAGTGGATGTTATAGGCGAAGTCAATGGGGGTGGCCCCGTTGGGCAGGTTGATGACATCGCCGTTGGGGGTAAAAACGAACACCTCGTCGGCGAACATATCCACCTTCAGGGTGCGGACGAACTCCTCAGCGTCGGTATCCTGCTGGCTCTCCAGCAGCTTGCGCACCCACTCAAAGTCCTTCTCTGTCCCCAGCTTTTGGTTGGCCATCCCCTGTTTGTACTTCCAGTGGGCGGCGATGCCGTACTCGGCGGTCTGGTGCATCTCCCAGGTGCGGATCTGTACCTCAAAGGGGATGCCCTCCCGGCCGATGACGGTGGTGTGGAGGGACTGGTACATATTGGGCTTGGGGGTGCCGATATAGTCCTTGAACCGCCCCAGCACCGGCTTGAACATATCGTGGATGCAGCCAAGCACGTTGTAGCACTCCGGAATGTCGTCCACGATGACCCGGAAGGCGTACAGGTCGAAGATCTCGTCCAAGGTCTTATTCTGGGCGAACATCTTGCGGTAAATGGAGTAGATGTGCTTTACCCGGCCGTAGACGGTGCAGTGGATGCCGTCCTGGGCCAGCCGCTGCTGGATCTTATGCTGGATGGAGGTCATAAACTCCTCATGGGCGGAGGAGCGGCGGGCCAGCTCGTCCTCGATCTCCTTATAGCCAATGGGGTCCAGATAGCGCAGAGAAAGGTCCTCCAGCTCCCACTTCAGCTTCTGCATACCTAAGCGGTGGGCGATGGGAGCATAGATCTCCATGGTTTCCAAGGATTTTTCCCGCTGCTTTTTGGGGGACTGGTACTCCATGGTGCGCATATTGTGCAGCCGGTCACACACCTTGATGAGGATGACTCGGATATCACGGCTCATGGCCATGAGCATCTTGCGCAGATTTTCCATCTGCTCCTCTTCCTTGGTGACGAACTGCATCTTGGTCAGCTTGGTGACGCCCTCCACCAGCTCGGCCACAGAGGCGCCGAATTTTTTGGCGATCTCCTCATGAGTGGAGGCGGTGTCTTCGATGCAGTCGTGGAGCATAGCGGCGATGACGGAGTCCACGTCCAGCCCCAGGTCGGCGACGATCTCCGCCACAGCCAGGGGATGGATGATATAGGGCTCTCCGCTCTTGCGCAGTTGGCCCTTATGGGCAGCGTCGGCATAGGTGAAGGCGTCGAACAGCCGCTTGGTATCCAGATTTGGGGTATAGGAGGCCACCTTGTCCTCAAGGGCCTGATAACGGACCAGAATAGGGTCCATAAGATCACCTCGAAGTAGAGTAAAAGTTTGAGGAGCTCGCCTTATTCACGCAGGACATCCCGCAGCCGCCGCAGCAGCAGAGAGGCGTCCAGATCCACCTTCCCCTCCAGCCGGTTCAGGGTGATCTGAAGGCGGCCGGCGCTGCGGCCCAGCTGGATCAGGCCCCGCTCCTCCAACACCTCCAGACACAGGAGGGTCCGGGCAGGCACCTCGACCTGCCTTCCGGAGCGGGCCACCGCCCGGGAGATCCGGGGCAGGGTGTCCTCCAGTGGACCACTGGGGGAGCAATGCCGGTCCAGCCATTTCCACAGGCAGACAAATTCCTCCCGGCTGGGCAATAAGAACCGGGCCTCCTGGGGAGTCAGGGCCTCGTCCCGGCGATACTTGTCATAGATGGCCTGCTCCAGCTGTGCCCTGGAGGGGGCGGGGCGCAGGTCGATGATTTGGAGCTGCACGGAGCGACAGCCGCGAAACTCGTTGATCTGGGGATAAAAGGCCGCGTCCACCCGGCAGCCGGGGGACAGGCCCAGCTCCCCGCCGTCGGCGGAAAACCAGATGGCGTCCAATAGAATGCCACGGGACTCCAGTTTCAGCTTCAGGTGCCGGCCCCGGCCCACTTGAGCCATAGAATGGATCTGCACTCCACTGAGGACCAGCACGGGCCGCGGGTTTCCAACCCCACAGGGCTCCAGCCGGTCCAGGGCGGATACCTCCTCCACGGTGAGCAGCTCCGGTGGCACTACCCCATCCGCCTCCAGAACAGAGGGCAGCTCGGTCCCCTGGGCTCGCTCCGCCACCGCCTGTGCTAGAGCCTGCGCCAGGGCGGGGATGCGCTCCTCCCGGACGGTAAAGCCGGCGGCCAGGGCGTGGCCCCCAAAGCTCTCCAGCAGAGGGGCGCACTCCTCCAGGAGTTCAAACAGATTGATTCCGCCCCAGGAGCGGCAGGAGCCCTTGCCCATCCCCTGGTCCAGGCAGATCATAAAGCAGGGTCTAGCATATTTTTCTGCTAGGCGGGAGGCCACGATGCCCACTACCCCTTGGTGCCAGGCCCGGCCAGCCAGCACGAGGGCCTCGGCCTGGGGAGCCTCCCCCAGCCGCTGGACGCACTGCTGGAAGATCTCGCCCTCTACGGTCTGGCGCTCCCGGTTCAGGGCGCACAGCTCCTGAGCCAGCTCCTCCGCCCGCTCCGGGTCCCCGGTCATGAGCAGCTCCAGGGCGGCCTCTGCCCGCCCCATCCGGCCGGAGGCATTGATCCGGGGGGCCAGGGTATAGCCCACCGACACAGAGCTGATGGGGCGGTCCCCCTGTCCGGACAGAGAGATGAGCCGGGCCAGCCCCAGCCGCCGGGAGGGGTTCAACCGGGCCAGGCCGGCGCTGACGATGCGCCGGTTTTCCCCGGTCATAGGCATCACGTCGGCCACGGTGCCGATGGCGGCCAGGTCGCAGGAGGACTCCCACACCTTGCAGGCTCTCTCTGAACCGGCCACGGCCATGGCCAGCTTGAGGGCCACTCCCACGCCGGCCAGCCCCTTGAAGGGATAGGGACAGCCGGGCTGGTGGGGGTCTACCACCGCCACGGCATCAGGCAGAATACCCTTGCAGGTGTGGTGGTCGGTGATCACCACGTCCACACCCAACTGACTGGCGAAGGCCACCTCATCCACGGCGGTGATGCCGCAGTCCACAGTGACGATCAGCGTGACGCCCTGTCGGGCCAGGGAGGCGATGGCCTCCCGGTTCAGGCCATAGCCCTCCTCCAGCCGGCCGGGGATATAGGGCAACACAGCGCCCCCTTCGCCGGACAGAAATTCGGTGAGCAGACAGGTGGCGGTGATGCCGTCCACATCATAGTCCCCATAGACCGCTATCTGCTCTCCCCGCTCCAGGGCCAGCCGGACCCTTGCCGCCGCCTGATCCATGCCCAGCATCAACAGAGGAGACAGAAGGGACTCCCCTCCGGGGGACAGCAGTTGCTGGGCCTGGTCCCCGCTATGAATGCCCCGGGCAGCCAGGATGGAGGCCAGCAAGGGGGGCAGTCCCGCCCCTTCCAGGGCGGAGCGAAGGGCTGCGTCGGGGGACGCCACTGACCACTGTCTGTATTTCATTGGCATCCACCTCCAGACCATGCAGGATACCGCCAAAGGGCGGATATGGGGAGTATTAACTTATCTATTATATCACAGTGGCGGAGGGACCATCAAGACAAAATCCCGTTCAGCACCTCTTTTTGCCTGTTTTGTCTCAGTTTTTTCCACGTTGCGGGCTCCCTTTTACCTTTTGGACTGATTTAGGCTTACCTAACAATTCATTCGTCAGATGCACAGAAAAAGCTCCGCCATTGAACAGGCGGAGCTTTTCCCTGGTCTGTGTTCGACCTGTATGCCGAGAGCCTTAAAGGACACATACCAACATACTGATAAAATTTAGCATGCGCCCTTTCAGATAAGCCCAGTTCACAAATTAAAATGGGTCCGGCTTACTTCGGCAACTCGCTTTCTTCAACGGAAACTGCTTCAAGGTCGATATCGTTCCAATAAGATCCAATGTCTGCACTTGTAAAGTATTCAAAATTACCTGTTGAGGATTTTAGCTTGCCACTCTTTACTCCATAGCAGACATAGATCAATTCATAGGTTGTTCCGTCGGATAGATTAAATCTGAAACTGGTTATCTTCCCGCCTGTGGTTTCTTCTGTCTCTTTGAGTTTTAAGGTTAAACCCTCGAACCTATCATACAAGTCTTTTATGGTTTCTTCTGCGTCAATAACTTTCTTTTCTGCTGAAACAGGCGCCCCCGCATAGCGATACAGTTCAATGGTTTCAACATCTCCGACCTCAAATGGAAAGTCGATATTGACCGTTTTTTCCTTGCAGCCGACCAGCCCAAGCATTAAAATCAACGCTAAAACTAACGCTATGTATTTTCTCATACAGATTACCTCCTTGTTATAGTTCTATTTGCATAGACAATATCAATAAAAAATCTGAAAAACATCTCGGTTTTTATATAATATACCATTCTCGTGATTCTTTCAATGCTTGAAAATAGGTCGTTTTAGCTAAAGCGACAGAGTTAGGACCCATCAGTCCAAATGTAAAAGGGACGTTGTGGACCACCTCTTGCGGCAGGGGGGAAATCGTGATACAATACCCCCCGAATTAGACGCCTGCCTGGACAGGGTGCCAGACAGGCGCGCGATCATACCAAAGGATAGAGACCTATGACGACTTATAACGCCGGACAATATGATATCGCTATCATTGGGGCGGGCCACGCCGGGATTGAGGCTGCCCTGGCCGCCGCCCGGATGGGCCTGCGGACGCTGTGCTTTACCATCAACCTGGACGCGGTGGGTAATATGCCCTGCAATCCCGCCATCGGGGGGACAGGCAAGGGCCACCTGGTCCGGGAGCTGGACGCCCTGGGGGGAGAGATGGCACGGGCCGCCGACCAGGCCTGCATCCAGTACCGACTGCTCAACCGGAGCAAGGGCCCCGCTGTCTGGTCCTTACGGGCCCAGGCGGACCGCCGGGAGTACCAAAAGGTGATGAAACACACCTTAGAGCGCCAGGAGAACCTGTGGGTCAAACAGGCAGAGGTGGTTCAGGTGCTGACGGAGGGGGGAGCCGTATCCGGGGTGGTGACCCACACCGGGGCGGTGTACCAGGTCAGAGCCGCGGTCGTCGCCACCGGCACCTATCTGGGGGGGCGGACCATCGTGGGAGAGGTGGTCCGGGACTCCGGGCCCGACGGACTGGCGGCCGCCCTGCCGCTGACCGCCTGCCTAGTAGAGTTGGGCCTATCGATCCGTCGATTCAAGACGGGTACGCCCCCACGGGTCAACCGCCGTTCGGTGGATTTTTCGAAAATGGAGCTTCAGGAGGGGGACCGGGACGCCCAGCCCTTTTCCTTCTGGACGGACCACCATCTGGAAAACCGGGCTGTATGCTATCTCACCTACACCAATGAGAGAACTCATTCGGTGATCCGGGCCAATCTGGACCGCTCCCCTCTCTATGACGGCACCATTGAGGGCATCGGTCCCCGCTACTGCCCTTCTATTGAAACCAAGGTGGAGCGGTTCCCAGACAAGGAGCGCCACCAACTGTTCATTGAACCCATGGGGCTGGATACCGAGGAGCTGTATATTCAGGGCCTCTCCTCCTCCCTGCCGGAGGAGGTCCAGATTCAGATGCTCCACACGATTCCCGGCCTGGAACAGGCCGAGATGACACGCCCCGCCTATGCCATCGAGTACGACTGCATGGACCCCACCGGCCTGCTCCCTACCTTGGAAACAAAGACGGTGTCCGGCCTATATGGAGCGGGACAGTTTAACGGCTCCTCCGGCTATGAGGAGGCGGCGGTCCAGGGCTTTGTGGCCGGTGTCAATGCCGCCCTGAAGATACTGGGAAAGCCCCCCCTGGTCCTCCGGCGGGACCAGGGATACATCGGCGTCCTCATCGACGACCTGGTGACAAAGGGGACCAACGAGCCGTACCGCATGATGACCTCCCGCACAGAATACCGCCTTCTCCACCGCCAGGACAACGCCGACCGGCGGCTGGCCTCCATCGGGCGGGAATTGGGGCTGCTCTCTGAGACGCAATATGGGCGAGTGCTGGAAAAGGGCCGGGCGGTGGAGCTGGAGGTCCGCCGTCTGGAACACACGGGCACCCCGCCCTCCCCTGAGCTGGACCGGCTGCTGGAGGAGCGGGGCGAGCCCCAGGTGAGGAATGGGGCCAAGCTGGCCGACCTGCTGCGCCGGCCCAGGCTGACCTACGCTGATCTGGCCCCCTTTGACCCGGACCGCCCGGACCTGGCCCCCGCCGTGGCCAGCGAGGCAGAGATCACCATTAAATATGAAGGCTATATCCAGCGGCAGCTGCGCCAGGTGGAGGAGGTCAAGCGGCTGGAGGCCCGGCCTCTGCCTGCGGACCTGGACTACCAGTCCATCCAGGGACTGCGGCTGGAGGCCCGGCAGAAGCTGAATGATATCCGCCCCCAAAACCTGGGCCAAGCCAGCCGGGTGTCCGGGGTATCCCCGGCGGACGTGGCGGTGCTGATGGTATATTTGAAGCAAAATAACAGCATCTGATTTTGGAGGACCATCCATGGATGTTTTTATGCTATGGCACATATACGAGCAAAGAGATGGCACTGGTATTCATAATGAGGAAAAGCTGATCGGCGTTTTTTCCTCGAAGGCCAACGCGCGGGAAGCAATAGAACGCTTAAAAGATAAGGAAGGATTTCGGGATCTCCCCCAATGCTGTTTTGAGATTCATAAGACAGAGATGGACCGGATCAGCTGGGAAGATGGATTTACTACGATCCGTTGGAGGGAAGCTGAACCATGAACCTGACACAAATCAAGGGCAATACCTGGGTGCTGGAGGGACAGGAGTTTATCCCTCTTTATAGGCTGGATGAGCGCCGCTGCGTCCTGCTGGACAACGGTCTGGTCCAGGAGCAGAAGGAGCTAGAGGAGAGCCTGAAGGGGGCCGGACTGGTCCCGGCGGGCATCCTGTGCTCCCACGCCCATATCGACCACTGTGGAAACAGCGCCTATCTCCAGCGGAAATACGGTATACCGGAAGCGCTTACCGCTCCGGAAGCGGGGATGTGCGCCAATCTGCTGACGCTGAAGTGCTATTTTCTCACCCTGCCGCCTGAAACGGTGGCGGAGGAGTCCTCCAATATGATTCATACCCCCGACGTGATTATCCCGCCAGGGGACGGCCCCTTCTCCTTCTGCGGCGCGGAGTTTCACATCGTCCACACCCCAGGCCACTCCGCTGGCCACATCTGTACGGTCACGCCGGACAATGTGTGCTATACAGCTGACGCCCTGTTGAGCTATGAGATGATAGAGGCCAAGCTGCCATACAGCTTGAGCCACCAGGCGGCTATTGATAGCCGGGAAAAGCTGCGGGGGCTGGGGTGCGACTACTATATTATGGCCCATCGGGGGGTGTGCGGTTCCGGGGAGATCGACACGCTTATTGAGGAGAACCAGAAGCTGGTTCGGCGCCGGGCCCAGGAGATATTCGAGCTGGTGGACCGGCCCATGACGGCCAGTGAGATCGACCAGGCCGCCTGCGCCCGCTATGAGCTGTACACCAGAAAGAACCGGCGGGCCCTGCGCTTTGAGCGGAATATCCGCTTCTTTGTGGAGTATCTGGTGGATACAGGGCAGCTGGAAATGTCATGCCAGAGGGGCGTAGTGCTGTACAGCCGTCCCAAGGCTTGAGCCCCCTTCGGTCTCTGACAGAAAAAGATAGACAGGCGCTTGTGGAACGGAGCAGTTCCTGATATACTGACTCTAGCTTATGCAAATATGAAAGGAGCTTTTGTCATGAAAGAGATCATTTCCACCGAAAAGGCGCCTGCCGCCATCGGACCCTACTCCCAGGCGGTCAAGGCCGGAAACCTGCTGTTCATTTCGGGGCAGATCCCCGTGGACCCCGCTACCGGCGAGGTGGTAGAGGCCACTATCCAGGCCCAGACAGCTCAGTCGCTGACCAATCTGAAGGCCATCCTGGCCCATGCGGGCGGGACGATGGGCCATGTGGTGAAGACCACAGTGTTTCTCAGCGATATGGAAAACTTTGTGGAGATGAACCGGGTATATAAGACCTTTTTTGAGGCCGAATGCCCCGCCCGCTCCGCTGTCCAGGTGGCCCGGCTGCCCAAGGACGTACTGGTGGAGATCGAGGCCATCGCCGTCCTGTAAGAACTATCCTGCGCTTGCGGCCTGGTTTGGATATATAAGCTATGGTGTTTCAGGCGCGCGTCGGAAGAAAATCGCGGAAAAGGCTTGCAATCCGGGAAAAATTGTGGTACACTTTCCTGTACTTCCGGGTTCGCCTGGATAATTTCTGGAATCTGTGCCCCACCGGGCCTTGAAAGGAACGAAAACAATGCTGAATATGATTCTTACTGTCCTCCAGGTCCTGTGTGGTCTGGCTGTTATCGCTGTGGTTATGCTCCAGTCTGGTAAGAGCGCCGGCCTGTCTGGTGCCATCGCCGGTGGCGCGGACACCTTCCTGTCCAAAAATAAGGCCAAGAGCGTGGATGCCAAACTGGCCAAGATGACCAAGTGGGTGGCCATCCTCTGGATCCTGCTGACCTTGTCCCTGAGCATCGTACACTGATCAAAAAGCGCCCCGTCCATCTGGACGGGGCGCTCTTCTTATCTCCAGGATAAAATACACCGTGTTCTGGCCTCCGTCAGAACACGGTGCAGCTTATTTTTGCAGTCAGGACTTCTTTCGGGAAGCCTCCCGCATCCGGTCGCCGTGGTCCAGCAGCCGCTTGCGGAGACGGAGATTCTCCGGGGTACACTCCAACAGCTCGTCGTCAGCCAGGAACTCCAGGCACTGCTCCAGGGACAGGACCTTTGGGGGCACCAGGCGGAGGGCCTCGTCAGAGCCGGAGGCCCGCATATTGGTCAGCTGCTTCTTCTTGCAGACATTGACGGAGATATCCTCCGCCTTGGGGCACTCGCCCACGATCATGCCGCCGTAGACAGGGGTGCCGGGGCCGATAAACAGCTGGCCCCGCTCCTGGGCGTTAAACAGGCCGTAGGTCACCGCCTCGCCAGTCTCGAAGGCCACCAGCGAGCCGGTGGAGCGGCGGCTGATCTCCCCCTTCATGGGGGCGTAGCGGTCAAAGACAGAGGCCATGATGCCCTCTCCCTTGGTATCAGTGAGGAACTCGTTGCGATAGCCGAACAACCCGCGGGAGGGGACC
Source organism: Flintibacter sp. HCN-6482 (assembly GCF_037892565.1). Lineage (NCBI taxonomy): Bacteria > Bacillati > Bacillota > Clostridia > Eubacteriales > Flintibacter > Flintibacter sp. HCN-6482. Next base: position 203,033 of record NZ_JBBKBK010000003.1, read on the forward strand.
AGAAATTCTACCTTCATCCGGTCGCCCACAGGGGTCATCTCCACCAGATCCCCCTTCCGGGAGCCGATCTTCTCCATCACGGCGCCTACACAGTCAGAGGGGACGTCCACCACCAGTCGCTCAATGGGTTCGCACTTCACTCCGTCGATCTCCTGGTACAACACACGGGGCGGGGAGACCTGGAGCTCATAGCCCTCCCGGCGCATGGTCTCAATGAGGATGGACAGGGACATCTCTCCCCGGCCGGCCACGTTGAAGGAGTCGGTGGAACCCTCCACCTCGCTTACCTTTAAAGATACGTCCTTCATAGTCTCCCGGAACAGGCGCTCCCGGAGTTGCCGGCTGGTGACGAACTTGCCCTCCCGGCCGGCAAAGGGGGAGTCGTTGACGGAGAAAGTCATCTCGATGGTGGGCGCGGAAATCTTGACAAACTCAATGGGTTCCACCTTGTCGGGGGCGCAGATGGTGTCCCCAATGGTGATATCCCCAATGCCGCTCATGGCTACGATGCTGCCCGCCTCCGCCTGCTGGACGGGCACCTTGGACAGGCCGTCAAACTCATACAGGGCGGACACCTTGGCCTTCTTGGGGGCGGCGTCCGGGTCGTGGTAGTTACACACCGCAATCTCCTGGTTTTGGCGGATAGTGCCCCGCTCAATCCGGCCGATGGCGATGCGGCCCACGAACTCGTTATAATCAATGGAGGACACCAGCATCTGGAAGGGGGCCTCCAGGTCCACCTCGGGGGCGGGGATGTAGTCAATGATGGTATCAAACAGGGGCTTCAAGTCGCTGCCCGCCACATCAGGCTGGACGGAGGCAGTGCCTTGCCGGCCGGAGCAGAACAGCATAGGGCTGTCCAACTGCTCGTCGGTGGCGTCCAGGTCCAGCAGCAGCTCCAGCACCTCGTCGATGACCTCGTATACCCGCTGGTCAGGGCGGTCGATCTTGTTGACCACCACGATGACCCGGTGGCCCAGTTCCAGGGCCTTAGACAGCACAAAGCGGGTCTGGGGCATGGGCCCTTCGGCGGCGTCCACCAGCAGGATGACTCCGTTAACCATCTTCAAGATGCGCTCCACCTCGCCGCCAAAGTCGGCGTGGCCCGGCGTGTCTACGATGTTGATTTTTACATCGCCGTACTGGACGGCGGTGTTCTTGGCGGTAATGGTGATGCCCCGCTCCCTCTCCAGGTCGTTGGAGTCCATGACCCGATCCACCACGGCCTGATTTTCCCGGTAGACACCGGACTGCTTCAACAGCTCGTCCACCAGGGTGGTCTTGCCGTGGTCCACGTGGGCGATGATGGCGACATTTCTCAACTTTTCATTTTTCATGCAGTGATTCTCCTTACCTATGGCAAAACCACTCGGAGCCCTATTGCCCATGGGGCGCGCCGAATGGCGTGTATAAAATACTGCGCGGGGCAGGAGCTCGTCGGTGGAGAGACCAGCGCCCGCCCAACATCCATTAATAATTTCTCCGAGACACAGGGTCACAGGAGGGACTTGTTCCATGTGGCAGAGGAAGCTTGAGTTTCAGACGTGGTATTATATCTCCAATCCGAAAAAAAAGCAACGGCTTTCCAAAAAAATCAGACTCTATCTACAATCGTTGGCACCATGTTACAGGTTTTTCGCAAAGAAAGGAAACCTTTTTCGTCAATTTTCGTCTGACTAAATAGAAAGGCCCTACTACTTCCCTGGAAGGGGCACCCAGAAAATCGAAAAAATGTTCGAAAAATGTCTTGACAGACTCGAACATCTGTTGTATTTTTAAAACAGAACATTTGTTCCGTTTTGGAGAGACTGAAAAAAGTCCGTTTTATAGGACGTTTTATTTCTTATAGTAGGTTCAAAGCGTTAGGAGGGATCTTGGATGCAGACGATCTATTATACTACCACCCATTTTGTCCGCCACACAGGAAATGTGGTAGATCTGGAGGAGTACCGCCGGAAGCTAGCCCTGACTAGAGAGGGCAACTTGGCCCCTCTGCCGGAGGAGCGGGAGGAACCGGAAGCGCCCCGCCTGCATCTGGTGGCAGTTCAGGACCGACGTGCCCGGAACTCCAACAGGGCGGCCCGCCGGGCTTGGGCGCTGGATATTTGTGCCAGCATGGGCGTGCTCCTCATGACACTGACGTTTACCCTTCGTGTGCTGGCGGTGTAAGGCCGTTTTGGATGCTTCCCGCTCATTTCTTCCCTCATCCCGGCAAAATCACTGAAATTTTGGCGGAGGCCGCTCCAATTTTGGGCGGCCCCCGCCTTTTTGTGGTAATTTCCGCCGATGGAAAGAAAAAATACAATATTTTATTGCGGATGCCGGGCTATAAAATTCCCCCCGATTGAGGAAAACGAACTCGTCGAGTTTTGGCAAAGGGGTTGACGTGACGGCGGAAACCGTGTATATTCTACTTTGTAACCAAATTGTAACTCTTTTATCCGATCTGTAATTTTTTCGCGTCGTCGATTGCGAGGGATACCATGAGCGAATATCGGGAGCGGTCACGGAGGAGGTCCTCCGGTCCGCGGCCAAATCAAAAGCAGCCAAAGGAAAAGATCAACTGGGCGCAGCTCCGTCTTGGACTGATCCGCCAGTGCAAAGGGACGGGCGAGTGGGCCCGCATCCATTTCCGCCGCTGGGTCCATGTGCTCCACAGCGAATCGGGCGGCCGGTGGACTGTGGGGCCCGCCTCCTTTTTGGGTGTGTCCGCTGCCCTAGGGCTGGCGCTGACCATCACCACTCTCTACTCCTCCAGTTACGCCGTCACCGTAGACGGAGAGAAGGTGGGCGTGGTGGCCGACCAGGATATCGTATCCGCCGCCATTCAGGAGGTGGAGGCGGAGGGATCCTCCCTGCTGGGCTATGACTACCAGGTGGAAGGGGACATCGACTATCAGTTTACCCTGACGCTGAAGACCGAGCTGGACGGAGAAAAGGAGATCGAAAATTACTTTTACGACCAGCTCAACTCGGTCAGCGACCATCTGCGCAAATACCAGGTGTCCGTGGATGGAGAGGTCATCGGCGTGGTCAAGGACGAGGCTGCCCTCAACGAGATGCTGGACCAGATGCAGGACCAGTACGTCACAGAGAATACCGTATCCGCTGACTTCGTGGAGGATGTATCGGTAGACTATATCTACTCCGCCGACAATATGATGACTGTCGAGGAGATGCACCAGGCCCTGACGGCCAATACCACCGGCGAGACCACTTACACCGTGGTCAAGGGGGATACCTATAACGGCATCGCCTACGCCAACGACATGTCCCTCAGTGATCTGATGGCCCTCAATCCCCAGGCGGATATCAACCGGCTGATGATCGGAGACGTGGTCAACGTGAAGGAGGTCATCCCCACCGTATCGGTGGAGACCGTGGAAGAGGTCACCTATCACGAGGCCATCGCCTGCCCCGTGGAGACCCAGGAGGACAGCTCCATGTATAAGGGGGACTCCAAGATCCTCGTTCAGGGCGAGGAGGGCGAGGCGCTGGTAGAGGCCACCGTTACCTATGTGAACGGCGTGGAGAAGGAGCGGGACATCCAGAGCTCCACCACGCTCCGGGAGCCCACCACCACCATTAAAGCGGTGGGGACCAAGGAGAAGCCTAAGACAGCCTCCAAGGGCTATTTCATCTGGCCCATTAAGGGGAAGATCAACTCCTACTTCGGCGGCCGATATATTTTTGGCAGTTACAGTTACCACTCAGGTCTGGATATCAAGGCCAGCTACGGCGCCTCCATCAAGGCAGCGGACGGCGGAACCGTCACCTTCGCGGGCTGGAAGGGTACCTACGGCAATCTGGTCATTATCACCCACGACAACGGGACGCAGACCTATTACGCCCATAACTCCTCCCTTCTGGTCTCCGCTGGGGAGAAGGTGTACCAGGGCCAAGTTATCGCCAAGGCGGGCAGCACTGGCCGGTCCACTGGCAATCACTGCCACTTCGAGGTCCGCGTGAACGGCAGCGCTGTTAACCCCTTGAATTATCTGAAATAAAAAAGGCCGCGGTCTTTATAGACCGCGGCCTCTTTGTGCCTTTTTAGTTCCAGGGGGCCAGCTCCACCCGGACAAAATAGCCCTGGGGATGGCGGCAGACAGGACACTGAGCCGGGGCGGCCGTGGAGGTGACTACCCAGCCACAGTGGAGGCAGGTCCATTGCACTTCCACGTCAGAAAAGAACAACTGGCCTTTCTCCAGCAGGTCAGCGAATTTTCCGAACCGGTCTCCGTGAGTCTGCTCTACCCGCGCGATATTCTCAAATAGCTTACCGACCAGGGGGAAGCCCTCGGACATGGCCACCTGGGCAAAGTGCTGGTAGTCGTGCTCCCACTCCTGATACTCGTTATGCTGGGCCGCCCGCAGATGGGCCAGCAGGTTGTCATACAGGTCCACGGGGTAGGTGCCGTCGATCTGGATGGTCTGGCCGTTAAGCTGGGCCAGTTGGCCATAGAACTGCTTGGCGTGGGTCTTTTCCTGGTCGGCGGTGAACAAAAAGACACCCCGGAGCACCTCCAGCCCCTCCTTGTGGGCAATGCCGGCGGCGATGGTATAACGGTTCCGGGCCTGGCTCTCCCCCGCGAAAGCACGCATCAGGTTCTCCCTGGTCTGGCTGTGGGCAAAGGCCTGCATATTGTCGGACATAAAGCTCCCTCCTCGGTATAAAATATGGATTCCCCCACAGTATGCCCAGGGAGCGGAACCTTTACTCCCGGCAAGAGCGGGATGTCCTGGGCTTTTTTTGGCCTTTTTCTTGCCTTTTCCGTAGAGGGGCATTATAATAGGAGCAATGACGGGGTGTCTTGTCACCCGAAACTAAGGAGGCTTTCTCAAATGAAAGCAAAGACCAACTTGACCATGCTCTGCGACTTCTACGAGCTGACGATGGCCAACGGCTACTTCCAGACCGGGCTGGCCGACCGGATCTGCTATTTTGACGTGTTCTATCGCTCGGTCCCCGACAAGGGCGGCTTTGCCCTGGCCGCCGGCCTGGCCCAAGTCGTCGAGTATATCCAGGAGCTGCGCTTTGACGAGGAGGACCTGGGCTATCTTCGGAGCAAGGGCTGCTTCAGCGAGGAGTTCCTCGACTTCCTCCGGGACTTCCGGTTTACCGGCGACATCTGGGCCGTGCCGGAGGGCACCCCCGTATTCCCCGGCGAGCCCCTGCTCACTGTTCGGGCACCCGCTATCCAGGCCCAGTTTATCGAAACCTTCCTGCTGCTCACCCTGAACCACCAATCCCTGATCGCCACCAAATCCAACCGTATCGTTCGGGCGGCGGAGGGCCGGCCTGTGGCGGAATTTGGCTCCCGCCGGGCCCACGGGCCGGACGGCGCCCTGCTGGGCGCCCGTGCCAGTTATATCGCCGGCTGCTCGGCCACGGCCTGCACCATGGCCGACCAGTGGTATGGCTCCCCCGCCACCGGCACCATGGCCCACTCCTGGGTCCAGATGTTCCCCGACGAGTACACCGCGTTTAAGACGTACTGCCAGCTCTACCCCAACAACGCCACCCTGCTGGTGGACACCTATAACGTGCTCAAGTCCGGCGTGCCCAATGCCATCCGGGCCTTTCAGGAGGTCCTGCTGCCCCAGGGGATCACCAAGTGTGGGATTCGGCTGGACTCCGGCGACTTGACTTACCTGTCTCAGAAGGCGCGGGAGATGCTGGACGAGGCGGGGCTGACCGGCTGCAAGATCGTGGCCTCCAATGCCCTGGACGAGTATATCATCCGGGACTTGGTCCGCCAGGGGGCCCGTATTGACTCCTTTGGCGTGGGCGAGCGGCTCATTACCTCCCGCTCCGAGCCTGTCTTTGGCGGGGTGTATAAGCTGGCTGCCATCGAGGACGACCAGGGCAATATCATTCCCAAGATCAAGATCAGCGAGAACGCCGCCAAGATTACCACACCTCATTTTAAGAAAGTATACCGCATTTTCTCCAAGGACACAGGAAAGGCGGAGGCCGACCTGATCTGCCTCCACGACGAGGAGTTTGACTTTGACCAGCCGCTGGAGCTCTTTGACCCGGACGCCACCTGGAAGCGAAAGGTCTTTACCAGCATCGAGGCCCGGGAGCTGCTGGTTCCTGTGTTCCGGGGAGGCGAGCTGGTGTACCAGGTCCCCGACCTGCAGACCAGCCGGGCCTACTGCCAACGACAGGTGGATGCCCTGTGGGACGAGGTCAAGCGGTTCGAGAACCCCCATAACTACTATGTGGACCTGTCTCAGAAGCTGTGGGATATCAAGCAGGGTTTGCTGAACAGCCACGAGATGAAGTAAACAGGATCAAATGAGCCCTCCGGCCAAACGGCCGGAGGGCTGTTTTTCTATGATATTTGTCAAAAGGCACTTGACATACCTCGTTTCTCTAGGTATTATATACCTAGAGAAACGAGGTATTTGGCGTGGAAGATTTCCCAGGAAAGAAAGGATGAACGAAATGAAGTTTGACAAGGGCCTGATGGCGGGGAGCAGTACGCTGCTGGTGCTGTCCCTGCTGGAGAGCGGAGATATGTATGGCTATCAGATGATTGAGGAGCTGGCCCGCCGATCCAACGATGCCTTTCAGATGAAGGAGGGCACTCTCTACCCTATCCTCCATGCCCTGGAGCAGGGCAAGTATCTGACCTCTTACCAACAGGAGGCCCCCACGGGACGGCAGCGGAAGTATTACCGCCTGACCAGGCGGGGACGGGAACTGCTGGCCGACAAAAAGGAGGAGTGGAAGAACTTTCGTCAGGGCGTCAGCGACGTGCTGTCCGGCGGGGCCAACGCCCTGGGGCTGGCGTGAGAGGAACAGCCATGAAGAAAAGCGCCTTTCGGTTGACCCGTGGACAGAGGACTGTGCGAAATGTGGTAATTTTCCTGCTGGCTGTGGCCGTTTGGGTCGCTTTGCCTAAGATACCACTGTGGATTATCGAGGGGCAGATTCGGGCAGAGGCCCGGCGGGCTGGAGTGGAGCGGATCGAGGTGCTGTGGGCGGGAGCCATAGCCTGTGAGTCTGGCGACGGCGGCCATTTTCCCCTCTATGAATACAGCCTGCCAATGGTGCTGGCTCGGGGCGGAGGCCGGCTGTGGAGGGGTTATCTGACTACCTATGAAGGGGACGCCCATTTCGGCGGGGTCAGTAGTTGTCCGGAGCCCCAGGGACCGGCCCTGGTTTACCTGGCAGAGCCGGGAAATGGTGGGATCATTCCGGAAAATCCCCTCATCGGGGCGTGGATGGCGGCGATGGATCTGCCTGAGGAGGCGGCTGCCGTCAAGTCCATTCTGGATTTCCGGGGAGGCGGCCTTTCCTATGGCACCAGCGACCGGGAATCCGACGACCGGGTGATTCTGACCACCATTCCCCGTCAGGTGACGGAGGTCAACGGAGGTTCCGATTTTCCCTATATCCTGGAGCTGTTGGACAGCGAGGGTACTGTGTTGGAGCAAGTCCGGGGCAGTCTGACCGACCAATGGAGGTGAGGGAGTGGAGCGGGGAAACGTGCCGATAGACCGGTGGCTCGATCAAGCGGTGTCCGGCATCCGCTTTGGACCGGACCGGGCGGCGGTCCGGGCGGAGCTGGAGGCCCACATGGAGGACAAGGCGGCGGACCTTCAGCGGATTTTTCCGGATATCTCCCGCGAGGAGGCGGAGGAACGGACCCTGTCAGAGATGGGAGATCCGGCGGAGATCGGGAAGAAGCTGGCCAGGATCCACAAGCCCTGGCTGGGCTGGCTGTGGCAGTTCTCCAGGTTTCTGGCCCTGGCCGCGCTGCTCCTGCTGGCGGTGGAGGCGGTTATTGTGCTGCCCGTGGCCTGGGATCTGCTGTGGGCCGGGGCGCTGAGAGGATAAAGCGGGGGGGAACGATGGAAAGAAGAAATGAGGCCGCCGTCAGGTGGCTGGACACGGCGGTGGGCGGCATCCGTTTTGGACCGGACCGGGCGGCGGTGCGGGAAGAGCTGGAGGCCCACATGGAGGACAAGGCGGCGGACCTTCAGCGGATTTTCCCGGGTATCTCCCGCGAGGAGGCGGAGGAACGGGCCCTGTCAGAGATGGGAGATCCGGCGGAGATTGGGAAGGAGCTGGCCAGGGTCCATAAGCCCTGGCTGGGCTGGCTGTGGCGGGCTTCCGGGGTGCTGCTGGCCCTGGTTCTCATCGCCTTTCTGGGGCTAAATTTCGCCCTGGGGGACGATGCCTTTCTGGGGGACGACTCAGATGCGGAGTTTTGGGACTTTGACGCTATGCCCTTTGACCGGGGGCGGATGGACTGGTATGAAACCACCTATCTGCACGGCGAGGATCCCGGCCAGCTCCTTACCTTCTCCCCCGGCTTGGAGCAGGAGGCGGCGGGGCAGAGGATCTCGGCCCTGCGGGGCGCGCTCTGGGAGGAGGAGGGGACACAGGTACTCTACCTCTATCTCCGGGTGGACACCTGGAAATTCTGGGCGCTGGGAATCCTGAAGGAGGAGTGGATGACGGTCACTGACGACCGGGGGAATAGATACGGCCTGGGACTGGATGCTCCCCGGAATCCAAGTGGCGGGCTGCTCAGTTCCCTGTCCGGCGGGGCGGGCAAGGGCCCCTTCCACCGGGGATATACCCTGCGTGTCTGGGGAATAGACCCACAGGCGGAAACCATTTATCTGAGCTACGGCCCCGGAGATCCGGTATTTACCTTTACCTTGGACCTTGAGGAGGGGGCGGCATGAAGAAAAAGTGGAGAGAGCTCTGGTTCAGCCGCCCCCGGCTGGGGCGCGGGGGAAGGACGGTCCGGAATCTCCTTTTGACGGCGGCCCTGGCCCTGATGATCTGGGGACAGTACGGCTGTCCCCTGCCCACGGCGGAGATGGAATTTCGGCGGCTGGAGCGGCAGTATCTGCTGCCACGGAGCGAGATTGTGTATCAGACGGGCTTCTGGAACATCGGGGATGTTGAAGAGATTAAAAGCCGGGATGGAACTTACCTCAGTGTGTTCCAGCCGTTTGTGGCGGGAACGATAAAGGATCAGGTATACGCCGCCACGCTGTATGCGCCTGGGAAGCACATAATGAATGTCGTCCCTCTGGGCAAGGGACCGACCCCAATCCCGATTAACAGCGTGATCGCCTGGGTCCCGGAGCCCGGAAAGGTATGGATGAGCGGATGCAATCTCCTGTTTTATCAGATCCCCGGAGAAACCACCCGGACGGAGCTGGATGTAGACACGGTGCTTTTGGGAGGCGAGAGATTCGCCCGTTATGCCCAGGAAGGCATCTGTCTGGAGGAGGGGCTGTGGCTGTTTTCCATGAAGTCCCCGGAGGGGGCATATTCCCAAGACTGGTATGCGGGGGCATCTTATGCCCTGCGGCTGTACGGCGAGGGTGGGGAACTTCTGCTGGAGCGGGAAGGCGTCCTGCCGGAGCCGATGTAAAGGAGAGGGGCCGAAGCGCCCCTCTCTCCTTTTGGCGTTGCGTGACAGATGGAAGAAAGATACAAGATATAGTGCATGAAAAGACCGGAAAAGGGGCCGGAAGAAAACGACAAAAAAATTTTTAAAAAATGCTTGACACACACGGCGGTGTTGTTGTATGATAACCAAGCGCCTGCTAGGGCGCAGTCTGCGATGATGCGGGAGATTGCTCAGAAATGAGGTAACTTCCGCGGAGTATGTCCGATAATCGGGCGGCTGAGAGCTTCGTGCCACGGCGTATATCGTCTGGCGGGAAGGAACCGGCCTGTCATCATGCCGGTTTTTTTGTGGCCGGGAGTGATACGCACGAAAGCGTGGTAACACGAAAGGGCTCTCACCGTACGAAGGCTGGACAAAGTCAACTTTCGTATGTATTTAAGGAGGAAACCCAAAATGGCTCAGAAAGAAATGATCCGCATCCGTCTGAAGGCCTACGATCATCAGCTGATCGATCAGTCCGCTGAGAAGATCGTGGAAACCGCCAAGCGTACCGGCGCCGCCGTTTCCGGCCCCATTCCCCTGCCTACCAAGAAAGAGGTCGTTACCATCCTGCGGGCTGTACACAAGTATAAGGACAGCCGCGAGCAGTTTGAGCGCCGCACCCACAAGCGCCTGATCGACGTGATCAAGCCCTCCCAGAAAACTGTCGAGGCCCTGATGAGCCTGGAGCTGCCCGCTGGTGTGGAGATTGAAATTAAGCTGTAATTAAGGCTTGGTCTCAAAAATGTGCGGCGCAGCCGCGCGACCAAACCGAAGCCCGGCGATAGCGGGTTCGGTTTGGAGAGGAAAAGCAAGGAAGCGAACGAGGTTTTCGCCGCAGGCGGAAACGGAGTTTAGCGAACTTTGCTTTGACGATGTGTACCCGCTGCCTGTCGCCTATTGAGACAGGCGGGTCAAGTTGGAAAACCAATAGGAGCCCAATGCCCCAAGTTTTTCAACCAATAACCTTTATAGGAGGAAATCCAACATGGAGAAAGCGATCATCGGCAAAAAGATCGGCATGACCCAGATCTTCGATGAGGCTGGCAAGGTGATTCCCGTCACCCTGATCCAGGCCGGCCCCTGCACTGTGGTGCAGAAGAAGACCGCCGAGAAGGATGGCTATGAGGCCATTCAGCTGGGTTATCAGACCGTTCCTGAGCGCAAGCTCACCAAGCCCGAGCTGGGCCACCAGAAGAAGGCCGGACTGGAGGAGCTGAAGAAGGTCCTCAAGGAGTTTGCCCTCAACGACTGCTCCAAGTTCGAGGTGGGCGATCAGCTGACCGCCAACATCTTTGCCGCCGGCGACTTTGTTGACGTCACCGGCATCAGCAAGGGCCACGGCTTCCAGGGCGTTGTCAAGCGCCACGGCGCCGCCATCAAGCGCATGACCCACGGCGGCGGCCCTGTCCACCGTCACCAGGGCTCTCTGGGCGCCGGCACCACCCCCGGCCACATCTATAAGGGCCGCGACGGCGCCGGACAGATGGGCAACGTACAGGTCACCGTCCAGAATCTGGACGTGGTCCAGGTGGACGAGGAGCTGGGCCTCATCGCCGTGCGTGGAGCCATCCCCGGCCCCAAGGGCGGCGTGGTCTTTGTGAAGAGCACCGTCAAGACCAACGTGGAGAAGAAGGCCGCCGAGATCGGCCGCGTCAACCCGCAGAAGGCTTCCGCCCGTGTCAACCCGCAGAAGGCTTCCGCCCGCAACAAGTAAGGAAAGGAGAGATTGAGTCATGCCTAAAGCTAACGTGTTCAACATGGCCGGTCAGCAGGTCGGCGAGATCGAGCTCTCCGAGGCCGTGTTCGGGATCGAGCCCAACCAGGCTGTGGTCCACGAGGTGGTCAAGAACCACCTGGCTAACTGCCGTCAGGGCACCCAGAGCGCTTTGACCCGCGCCGAGGTTTCCGGCGGCGGCAAGAAGCCCTGGCGTCAGAAGGGCACCGGTCACGCCCGTCAGGGCTCCACCCGGGCTCCCCAGTGGACCCACGGCGGCATCGTGTTTGCCCCCAAGCCCCGGGATTACAGCTATACTCTGAATAAGAAGGTCAAGCGTCTGGCTCTTAAGTCCGCTCTGTCCGCCAAGGCTGCCCAGGGCGCCGTTCTGGTGGTAGACGGTCTGAAGCTGGAGGAGATCAAGACCAAGGCCATGAAGGAGATGCTCAACAGCATCGGCGCCTCCAAGTCCGTGGTCATCACCCCTGAGGTGGATCAGATTGTGGTCAAGTCCGCCCGGAACATCCCCGGCGTGGTCACCACCACCGCCAAGATCCTCAGCGTCTATGACATCGTAAACGCCAAGCAGCTGGTCATTGACAAGGCTGCCCTGGCTATCATCGAGGAGGTGTATGCGTAATGGCTACCACTGCTTATGACATCATCAAGCGCCCCATCATCACCGAGCAGTCCATGGAGCAGACTGAGATGAAGCGCTACACCTTCGAGGTCGCCAAGACCGCCAACAAGATCGAGATCGCCAAGGCGATTGAGGAGATCTTCGGCGTCAAGGTCGCCAAGGTCAACACCCTGAACATGCAGGGTAAGGAGAAGCGGATGGGGATGCGCCCCGCCGGCCGCCGGCCCAGCTGGAAGAAGGCCATGGTCACCCTGACCGCCGACTCCAAGCCCATCGAGTTCTTCGAGGGTATGGTGTAAGGAGGAATTGAGAAATGGCTATTAAGACTTTTAAGCCCACAACCCCCTCCCGCCGTCACATGACTGTGTCCGCCTTCGAGGGGATCGATAAGAAGGCTAAGCCCGAGCGTGCCCTGACCGAAGTGCTGAAGAAGCACGCCGGTCGCAACAGCTATGGCCGCATCACCGTCCGTCACCACGGCGGCGGAAACAAGCAGAAGTATCGTGTGATCGATTTTAAGCGGGATAAAGAGGGCAAGGCAACTGTGGTCAATCTGCAGTATGACCCCAACCGCTCCGCTAACATCGCCCTGATCGAGTATGAGGATGGCGAGCGCCGCTATATTCTGGCCCCCAACGGCCTGAAGGCCGGCCACATCATCATGACCGGCCCCGACGCCGACATCCTGCCCGGCAACTGTCTGCCCATCGCCAACATCCCTGTGGGCGAGGAGATCCACAACATCGAGCTGTACCCCGGCAAGGGCGCCCAGCTGGTCCGCGCCGCCGGCGTGGCCGCCCAGCTGATGGCCAAGGAGAACGGCATGGCTCAGATCCGCCTGCCCTCCGGCGAGGTGCGTTATGTCCGCGAGAACTGCAAGGCCACCATCGGCCAGGTGGGCAACACCGACTGGGCCAACATCCAGATCGGTAAGGCCGGCCGCAAGCGCCACATGGGTTGGCGGCCCACCGTCCGCGGCTCTGTTATGAACCCCAATGACCACCCCCACGGCGGTGGTGAGGGCAAGAGCCCCGTCGGCCGTCCCGGCCCTGTCACCCCCTGGGGCAAGCCCGCCCTGGGCTACAAGACCCGCAAGACGAAGAACCGCACTGATAAGTTCATCGTCAAGCGCCGCAATGCCAAGTAAGGAGGCTGTGAAAGATGAGCAGAAGCATTAAGAAAGGCCCCTTTTGCGCCCCCGAGCTGCTGAAGCGGGTCGATGAGATGAATGAAAAGAACGAAAAGAAGGTCCTGAAGACCTGGAGCCGCGCCTCCACCATCTTCCCCTCTTTCGTTGGACACACCTTTGCTGTACACGACGGCCGCAAGCACGTGCCCGTCTATGTCACCGAGGACATGGTCGGCCACAAGCTGGGCGAGTTTGTGCCCACCCGCACCTTCAAGGGCCACGCGGGCAGCAAGACCGGTAAGTAAGGAGGAGAGAGCATGGAAGCGAAAGCAAATCTGAAATATCTGCGGATCTCTCCCCGTAAGGTGAAGATCGTCCTGGACCTGATCCGGGGCAAGGATGTGGGTACCGCCACCGCCATCCTGCTGCAGACCCCCAAGGCCGCCTCTGAGCCTGTGCTCAAGCTGCTGAAGAGCGCCGCCGCCAACGCGGAGAACAACCACCAGATGGACCCTGAGAAGCTGTATGTGTCCGCCTGCTACGCCAACCCCGGCCCCATTATCAAGCGCATCATGCCCAGGGCTCAGGGCCGCGCGTACCGGATCAACAAGCGCACTTCTCACGTCACCATTGTTGTGAGCGAGCGCTAAGGGAGGAGGAACAATATGGGACAGAAAGTTAATCCCCACGGACTGCGCGTGGGTGTCATTAAGGATTGGGACTCCCGCTGGTATGCCCGCAACGAGAAGGTGGGCGACCTGCTGGTGGAGGACAAGAAGATCCGTGACTACCTGAAGAAGACCCTCTACGGCGCCGGTATCCCCAAGATCGAGATCGAGCGGGACAACGCCAAGACCCGCATTTACCTGCACTGTGCCCGCCCCGGCGTGGTCATCGGCAAGGGCGGCGAGGACATCAAGAAGATCGAGGCCCAGCTGGTCAAGATGACCGGCAAGCCTGTGGATCTGAAGATCGTAGAGGTTCGTGATGCCGATACCAATGCCCAGCTGGTGGCTGAGAACATCGCCCAGCAGCTGGAGAAGCGGATCGGCTTCCGCCGGGCGATGAAGAACGCTATGGGCCGCGCCATGCGCGCCGGCGCCAAGGGCATCAAGACCTCCTGCTCCGGCCGTCTGGGCGGCGCTGAGATCGCCCGCACCGAGCACTATCACGACGGCACCATTCCCCTGCAGACCCTCCGGGCCGACATCGACTACGGCTTTGCTGAGGCTGCCACTACCTACGGACGCATCGGCGTGAAGGTGTGGATCTACAAGGGCGAGGTGCTCACTCAGGCCCTGCGTACCACCCCCCGCACTCTGGATACCAGCAAGCCCTACCAGGAGCGCCGTGACCGTCCCCGCCGTGACCGCCGGGATGGTGACCGCCGTCAGGGCGGCTTCAACCGTGACCGCCAGGGCGGGTTCAATCGTGACCGCCAGAACGGCGGATTCAACCGTGGCCCCCGCCCCGCCGGTCAGGCCAACACTCCTAAGGAAGGAGGCGCTCAGTAATGCTGCTCCCTAAGCGCGTAAAGTACCGCCGCGTCCACCGCGGACGCATGAAGGGCAAGGCCATGCGCGGCAACACCATCGCCTACGGTGAGTTTGGCCTGCAGGCTATTGAGCCCGCGTGGATCACCAGCAATCAGATCGAGGCTGCCCGTATTGCCATGACCCGTTATACCAAGCGTGGTGGTAAGGTCTGGATCAAGATCTTCCCCGACAAGCCCGTGACTGAGAAGCCCGCCGAGACCCGCATGGGCTCCGGTAAGGGCTCCCCTGAGTACTGGGTGGCCGTGGTCAAACCCGGCCGTGTGATGTTCGAGATCGCCGGCGTTTCTGAGGAAACTGCCCGTGAGGCCCTGCGCCTGGCCAGCCACAAGCTGCCTGTCAAGTGCAAAATCGTCAAGCGTGAAGAGACCGAGAAGGGTGGTGAAGCGTAATGAAGGCCAATGAAGTCCGTAAGATGTCTGCAGCGGAGCTTGAGAACAAGCTGAAGGATCTGAAGAAAGATCTGTTCAACCTGCGCCTCCAGCACGCCACCAACCAGCTCGATAATCCGATCCGGATCGCTGAGGTCAAGAAGGATATCGCCCGGGTCAAGACCATCATTCGCGAGCAGCAGCTCGCCGGCCGCTAAGAGGAGGAATAGAAGATGGAAAACAGAACTTCTTCTCGTAAGACCAGAGTCGGCCTGGTGGTTTCGGACAAGATGGATAAGACCGTTGTGGTCGCCATCGCCGACCGCGTGGCCCATCCTCTGTATAAGAAGATCGTGAAGAGAACCTATAAGCTGAAGGCCCATGATGAGAACAACCAGTGTGGCGTGGGTGACCGCGTCAAGGTCATGGAGACCCGCCCCTTGTCCAAGGACAAGCGCTGGCGCGTGGTTGAGATCATCGAGAAAGCGAAGTAAGGAGGTGTCGGTATGATTCAGGAAGAAAGCTATCTGAAGGTGGCCGATAATACCGGCGCCAAGGAGATCAAGACCATCCGGGTGCTGGGCGGCTCCAAGCGCAAGTTCGGCAACATCGGTGATGTGGTGGTCGCCTCCGTCCGCAAGGCCGCTCCCGGCGGCACTGTTAAGAAGGGCGAAGTGGTCAAGGCCGTCATCGTCCGTTCCGCCAAGGGCGTCCGCCGCGCCGACGGCTCCTATGTCCGTTTCGACGACAACGCCGCCGTCCTCATCAAGGACGATAAGAATCCCCGCGGCACCCGTATCTTTGGCCCAGTGGCCCGTGAGCTGCGCGACAAGGACTATATGAAGATCTTGTCCCTGGCTCCCGAAGTGCTGTAAGGGAGGGCAATGAAGATGAATAAGATGAGCATCAAGAAGGACGACCTGGTTGTCGTCCTGTCCGGCAAGGACAAGGGCAAGCAGGGCAAGGTCCTGGAGGTCATGCCCAAGGACGGCAAGGTCATTGTTGAGAAGATCAACATGGTCTCTCGCCACACCAAGCCACGCAAGCAGGGCGATCAGGGCGGTATCCTGCAGAAAGAGGCTCCCCTCTACGCCTGCAAGGTGCAGCGTGTCTGCCCCAAGTGCAACAAGCCCACCCGTCCGGCCCACAAGTTGCTGGCTGACGGCAAGAAGGTCCGCGTCTGCAAGAAGTGCGGCGCCGAGATTTAAGAGAGGAGGAACGATTCGAAATGGCTAATACCCCTAACCTGAAGAAGCTGTACCAGGACGAGGTCGCTCCTGCTCTGATGCAGAAGTTCGGCTATAAGTCCGTGATGCAGATCCCCCGCCTGGAGAAGATCGTGGTCAACGTTGGCTGCAGCGAGGCCCGTGAGAACGCCAAGGTGCTGGATGCCGTGGTCAATGACCTGACCACCATCACCGGCCAGAAGGCCGTTATCACCAAGGCCAAGAAGTCTGTGGCCAACTTCAAGCTCCGTGAAGGTATGCCCATTGGAGCGAAAGTTACCCTGCGGGGCAACAAGATGTGGGAGTTCCTGGACCGCCTGTTCAATGTGGCCCTGCCCCGTGTCCGTGACTTCCGCGGCATCTCCGCCGACGCCTTCGACGGCCGCGGCAACTACGCCCTGGGCGTGAAGGAGCAGCTGATCTTCCCCGAGATCGAGTACGACAAGATCGACAAGATCCGCGGCATGGACATCGTGGTGTGTACCACCGCTAAGACCGATGAGGAGGCCCGTGAGCTGCTGAAGCTGGTGGGCGCTCCCTTTGCCGGCCGCTAAGGAGGAGGAAGAGTTATGGCTAAGAAATCTATGATCCTGAAGCAGCAGCGTGCGCCCAAGTTCTCTAGTCGGCAGTACAACCGCTGCAAGCTGTGCGGTCGTCCCCACGCCTATCTCCGGGACTACGGCATCTGCCGTATCTGCTTCCGTGAGCTGGCCTATAAGGGCGAAATCCCCGGCGTGAAGAAGGCATCCTGGTAATCTTTCTGTTATGCTTTGGTTGGGGCGGCCTGCCGTACAATAAGTGCGGCGGCGGCCCCCATCACCGAACAAAATCGTTTCCAGGAAGAAGGCGCCTTTTTTCAAGGCGCTCCGCCCTCCCTCTTAGGAGAAGCGCGACAAAATCTGCGGTTTTTACAGTCCGGAACGTGGGAAATTTCCCCGTTCCGGCGTAAATCTCTCCACCTGCCCGTGTGTGCGAGGCAAAAAAACCTTGCTATATCAGGCTGTATGGAGTATAATAAATTGTTGTCGCCCCTTGGAAATGACACAATAAACTCCCAACGTAGTCGGGAGTGCGCACCCGGAACCGCCAGTCAGAAAAAGATTGGCGGCTGCGGGGATTTGTCCTGTCCCCTATCAAAGACCGGAGACCGGCGCCGAAAGCGCTCCGTCCGGAAGTGGGACAGGGTATCCAGGTCGATCCCACCTCAGGTGGTATTGATAACTGCGCCTGCCCCAACCAGGCGCAAAGACGGTCAACAGGTCGGGAACCACCTAATTCTCGATACCTTGCCGTCTGTACCGGGAAGTGCTGCGTCGCTTTGGAAAGCGCGGTGAGACCAAAGAGAGGGACACAAATCAGAAGGGTCTGCTCAGACGATTGTGTTCTGATATGGAGGAAAGCTGTGTGCTCCCAGGGTAACAATGCACGACAAGGTAAACTTATATAGGAGGTAAACTTCATGCACATCACCGATCCCATTGCGGATATGCTGACCCGCATCCGCAACGCGAACAACGCCAAGCATGACACCGTGGACGTCCCCGCGTCCAACATGAAGAAGGCCATCGCGCAGATCCTGCTGGATGAGGGCTATATCAAGAACTTCCAGCTGATCGACGACGGCACTCAGGGCGTGATCCGCGTCACTCTGAAGTACAATGCCGGCAAGGAAAAGGTCATCTCCGGTCTGCGCCGGGTGTCCAAGCCCGGTCTGCGCGTCTATGCCGGCGCCGATGAGCTGCCCCGTGTTCTGCACGGCCTGGGCATCGCCATCGTATCCACGTCCAAGGGCGTCATGACCGATAAGGCCGCTCGTGCGGCCCATGTCGGCGGCGAAGTCCTGGCATTTGTCTGGTAAGGAGGGTCATAGGAATGTCTAGAATTGGTAGAGCTCCTATCGCCATTCCCGCCGGAGTGGAGATCAAGGTAGAGGACAACAACGTTGTCACTGTCAAGGGTCCCAAGGGCACCCTGACCCAGCAGTTTAACCCCAACATGGCTATCGCCATGGAAGAGGGCGCACTGCACGTCACCCGTCCCAATGACGCCAAGGAAAACCGTGCCCTGCACGGCCTGACCCGCACCCTCATCCACAACATGGTGGTGGGCGTCACCGAGGGCTACAAGAAGGAGCTGGACGTCAATGGCGTCGGCTATCGTGTGGCCAAGGAGGGCAACAAGCTGGTCATGAACCTGGGCTACTCCCACCAGGTGGTCGTGGAGGAGATCCCCGGCATTGAGATCGAGGTCCCCGGCCCCAACAAGATCATTATCCACGGCTGCGACAAGCAGCAGGTGGGCCAGTTTGCCGCCGAAGTGAGAGAGAAGCGTCCCCCTGAGCCTTACAAGGGCAAGGGCATCAAGTATACAGACGAGGTCATCCGCCGCAAGGCTGGTAAGACCGGCGCCAAGAAGTAAGAAGGAGGTGTGCCACTATGATCAACAGACCCGATACTCGTTCTCAGCGTATCAAGCGCCACAAGCGCGTGCGTGCTAAAATCTCCGGCACGCCCGAGCGTCCCCGGCTGAACGTATTTCGCAGCGAAACCAATATTTACGCCCAGATTATTGACGATGTGAGCGGAAAGACCCTGGTTTCTGCGTCTTCCCTGGAGAAGGACTTTGCCTGCGAGGGCACCAAGACCGACGCCGCCAAGCAGGTGGGCGTCACTGTGGCTGAACGTGCCAAGGCCAAGGGCATCGAGAACGTGGTCTTTGACCGCGGCGGCTATGTCTATCACGGCCGCGTGAAGGCTCTGGCCGAGGGCGCCCGTGAGGGCGGCTTGCAGTTCTAAGGGAGGAGGAAACGATAAATGGCTAGATTTGAGAGAGAACCCAGCGAGTTCGTGGAGAAGCTCGTTTCCCTGAACCGCGTGTCCAAGACCGTCAAGGGCGGTCGTGTCATGAAGTTCGCCGCCCTGATGGTGGTGGGCGATGAGAAGGGCCGCGTAGGCTTCGGCACCGGTAAGGCCGCCGAGGTCCCTGAGGCCATCCGCAAGGGCATCGAGGATGCCAAGAAGCACATGGTCAACGTGTCCCTGTCCGGCACTACTATCCCCCACGAGGTGATTGGTGAGTTCGGCGCCGGCCGCGTGCTGATGAAGCCCGCTGCCCCCGGTACCGGCGTTATTGCCGGCGGCCCGGTCCGTGCCGTTATGGAGGCTGTCGGAATTAAGGATATCCGTACCAAGTGCCTGCGCTCCAACAACCCGCAGAACGTGGTCTCCGCGACCTTCGAGGGCCTCAAGTCCCTGAAGAGCCCCGAGGAAGTGGCCCGTATCCGCGGCAAGAGCGTGGAAGAGATCGTGGGTTAAGGAGGGCGTTCACCATGGCTAATCTGAACATCAAGCTGGTCAAGAGCCTGAACGGCCGCATCGCCAAGCATCAGGCGACCGCCGAGGCCCTGGGCCTCCGTAAGATCGGCGATACCACCGTGCAGCCCGACAACGCGGCTACCCGCGGCAAGATCGCCCACATCGGGTACCTGCTCCAGGTCACCGAGGAAAACTAAAAGGAGGCGCGACACATGAATCTGCATGAACTTTCCCCCGCCGCCGGCTCCAACACCAAGGCATACCGCAAGGGCCGGGGCGCCGGCTCCGGCAATGGTAAGACCGGCGGCCGCGGCCAGAAGGGCCAGTGGGCCCGCTCCGGCGGCGGCGTCCGCGTGGGATTTGAGGGTGGCCAGATGCCTCTGAGCCGCCGTATCCCCAAGCGCGGTTTTAACAACATCTTTGCGAAACCCCTGGAGGCCATCAATGTCTCTGCCCTCGATAAGTTTGAGGACGGAGCTGTGGTCGATGCCAAGGCTCTGCTGGAGAAGGGTATCCTCTCCAAGTGCGAGTACGGCGTCAAGATCCTGGGCAACGGCCAGATTTCTAAGAAGCTGACCGTCCAGGCTTCCGCCTTCTCCGCCTCCGCTAAGGAAAAGATCGAAGCTGCGGGTGGTAAGGCGGAGGTGATCTGACATGATCCAGACGATCCGTAACGCATGGTCCGTCCCTGAGCTGCGGAAGAAGATCCTGTTCACCATCTTTGCCCTGCTTATCTTCCGTCTGGGTTCGGCTATCCCTGTTCCCTATATCAATTCCGAGCAGCTGGGATTCTATCTGGAGGCTCAGAGCGGTACGATTCTGGGCCTGATGAACGCCATGAGCGGCTCCGCCTTCTCTATGGCGACGGTCTTTGCCCTGTCCATCCAGCCCTATATCAACAGCTCCATTATCATCCAGCTGCTGACGGTGGCCATTCCCGCTTTGGAGCGGTTGGCTAAGGAGGGCGGCGAGGAGGGCCGGAAGAAGATCGCCTCTATCACCCGTTATACCACCGTGGCCATCGCCCTGTTGCAAGGTTTTGGTTATTACTCCCTGATCAACAGCTATGGTCTGGTCCAGGGCGGTAGCCTGAACGCTTTCTGGGTTGGAGCGGTCATCGTCCTCTCCTTTACCGCCGGCTCCGCCTTCCTGATGTGGCTGGGTGAGCAGATCACTGAGTTCGGCATTGGAAATGGTATCTCCATCATCCTGTTCGCCGGCATCGTGTCCCGCTTCCCCACCATGGTGACTGACAGCATAAAGGGTGTAACCATCTGGAAGAGCGTCCAGGACGGCACTATGACCATGGATACGCTGACCGCGGCCGGCATGACCACTCAGCAGGCTGAGGCCCAGCTGAAACTGGCCCTGGCTCCTTGGATGATCCCGGTCATTGTTATCGGCCTGCTGGCTCTGGTGGTGTTTATCGTGTTTATCTCCAACGCCGAGCGCCGCCTGCCTGTCCAGTATGCCAAGCGGGTAGTTGGCCGGAAGATGTATGGCGGCCAGTCCACCCATATCCCCATGAAGGTGAATATGTCCGGCGTCATGCCTATCATCTTTGCCCAGTCCATCGCCTCCCTGCCCGCCACCATCGGCGCCTTTACCGGGGCTACCGTGGAGAGCACTGGCTTTGGCGGAGCCATGATGCGGCTGTTTGACACCAGCAAACCCTTCTACTCCGTGCTGTATTTCTTCCTGATCGTTGGCTTCAGCTACTTCTACGCCAGCATGACCTTCAACCCCATTGAGGTGTCCAATAACCTGAAGAAGAACGGAGGCTTCATCCCCGGCATCCGGCCCGGTAAGCCAACTGCCGACTTCATCACCCGGGTGTTGTCCAAGATCACTATGTTTGGCGCTCTGTATCTGTCTGTCATTGCCATCGCCCCCATTATCACTGGAAATATCGTGGGCTATAGTTCTCTGGCGATCGGCGGCACCTCAGTCATCATCGTGGTGGGCGTGGCCCTGGAGACCGTCAAGCAGCTGGAAGCCCAGATGCTGATGCGGCATTACAAGGGTTTCCTTGAATAAGCGGGAGGTTGGAGATATGGGAATGAAGCTGATCCTGCTGGGCGCTCCGGGCGCCGGCAAAGGAACTCAGGCTGAGATCCTCAGCGCCAAGCTGGGAATCCCGACCATCTCCACCGGCAATATTCTGCGTGCCGCCATCAAGGAAGGCACATCCATCGGCTTAGAGGCCAAGTCTTATATGGATGCGGGCAAGCTGGTCCCCGATTCCGTTATCATCGGCATCGTTGCCCAGCGGTTGGAGCAGCCTGACTGCTCCGGGGGCTTTATCCTGGACGGAGTGCCCCGCACCATTGGCCAGGCCCAGGCTTTGGCCCAGGCAGGTGTGACCTTTGACCATGTGGTGTCCATCGAGATCTCCGATGGGGAGATCGAAGAGCGCATGACCGGCCGCCGGGTCTGCCAGAACTGCGGCGCGCCCTACCATGTGAAGGCCAAGCCCTCTAAAGTGGAAGGTGTGTGCGACACCTGTGGCGGACCCCTGGTACAGCGGGAGGACGACAAGCCGGAGACTGTGCGCCACCGGCTGGAGGTCTACCACGCTGAGACCGAGCCCCTGAAGGGCTACTATGAGGAGAAGGGTATCCTGACCCCCGTAGATAATCAGTGTACCATTGAGGATACCACCAAAGCGATCATGGAGGCCCTGAGTATCTGATGGGTTTGGAAATGATTTCACTAAAATCTCCCCGAGAGATCGAGGCCATGCGCCGGGCTGGGCGCCTTACCGCCCAGGCCCGGGCTCTGGCTGGCTCTATGATCAGACCCGGAGTCACGACCCATGAGATCGATACAGCGGTCCGCCGCTTTATCGAGAGCCATGGGGCCAAGCCCTCCTTCCTGGGATACGGCGGTTTTCCCGGCTCCGCTTGTATCTCGGTGAACGAGGAGGTTATCCACGGCATCCCTGGGCCCCGAAAGCTGAAGGAGGGCGACATCGTCAGCGTAGATGTGGGCGCCTTTATCGGCGGCTTCCATGGTGACTGCGCCGCCACCTACCCATGCGGGCAGGTGAGCGACGAGGCCAAGCGCCTGATTCAGGTCACCCAGCAGAGCTTCTGGGAGGGCATGAAATTTGCCCGCCAGGGTTGCCGGGTCTCTGACATCGGCCACGCGGTCCAGGTGTATGTAGAGGCCAACGGCTTTTCCGTCGTCCGGGATTTTGTGGGACATGGCGTGGGCGCCAGACTCCATGAGCCCCCGGAGGTACGCAACTTCGGACCTGCCGGCCACGGTCCCCGGCTTCAGCCTGGCATGACCCTGGCGGTAGAGCCTATGGTATGCGCCGGAGACTGGCGGGTGAAGGTGCTGTCAGACAAATGGACCACCGTCTCTCTGGATGGGTCCCTGACAGCCCACTATGAGAACAGTATCCTGATCACAGAAGAGGGCCCTGAGATCCTGACCGTCACAGAGGATGGAGCCTATGTATGATTATACGGGCTGGATCGTAGAGGCCGCCGCTGGCCGGGACAAGGGCGGAGTGTTCTGTGTGGTGGGAGTGGACCAGGAGCGGTCCATGTTGCTGCTGGCCGATGGAAAGCGCCGTAAGGTCGCCAATCCCAAGGTCAAAAAGCTGGGCCATGTGCTCCCTCTCACTGATATGGAGCATCCATTTGACCACCCGACCATCCAAGGGCTGAAACGCGGGACACCGCTGTCCGACAGAGCATTGAGAAGGGCGCTGGCCGCCTTCAAGGAGGGAAACACGCTTGGCGAAAGATGATATGATCGAGCTGGAGGGAGTCGTTACCGAATCCCTGCCCAATACCACCTTCCATGTGGATATTGGAAACGGACACATCATCCTGGCACATATTTCGGGCAAGCTGCGTATGAATTTCATCCGTATCCTGCCCGGCGATAAGGTGACGGTCCAGATGTCGCCTTACGACCTCACCCGAGGCCGTATTACCTGGAGATCTAAGTAACTATCAACGACCGAATCGTCCGGCTTTCTCCGGAAGCCTTGCCTTCCGGGGTCCGCCCAGACTCCCGTCCCCCCGCGGGGACAAGCGGCCGCAAGGCCGCTCCCAAATGCGAGCCCAGCGAAGCGGGTCGCATTTGGAGAGGAGAAACAGCGGAGTAACTGAGCCCTCACACACGTGTGGGGGCGAAGGATACGGAGCTTGTTTCGACGAGGAGGGGCCATCAAGGCATTCATAGGAGGTTTTAACAATGAAAGTCAGACCGTCCGTGAAGCCCATGTGCGAGAAGTGCAAAGTCATTAAGCGCAAGGGCAAAGTCATGGTTATTTGCGAAAACCCCAAGCATAAGCAAAGACAAGGTTAATTGGAGGTGCTGTAAAAAATGGCTCGTATTGCCGGTATTGACCTGCCGAGAGAGAAAAGAATCGAGATCGGCCTCACTTATATCTACGGCATTGGGCGCACCAGCGCCAACAAGATCCTGGCCCAGGCCGGGATTAACCCCGATACCCGTGTGAAGGACCTCACCGAGGAGGATGAGGCCAAGCTGCGCGAGGTTATCGGTCATGAGTATACGGTCGAGGGCGACCTGCGCCGCAACGTGGCGATGGACATTAAGCGGCTGACTGAAATCGGCTGCTACCGGGGCATCCGCCACCGCAAGGGGCTGCCTGTCCGCGGCCAGCGTTCCAAGACCAACGCCCGTACCCGTAAGGGTCCCAAGCGTACCGTAGCCAATAAGAAGAAGTAAGGGAGGGATATACAATGGCTGCTAATACCAAGGGTAAGAAAGTGGTGCGTAAGCGCCGCGAACGCAAGATCGTGGAGAAGGGCCAGGTGCATATCCGCTCCTCCTTCAACAATACCATGGTCACCGTCACTGACGCGCAGGGCAACGCCCTGTCCTGGGCCTCCTCCGGCGGTCTGGGTTTCCGTGGATCCCGTAAGTCCACCCCCTTCGCCGCTCAGACTGCCGCCGAAACGGCTGCAAAGGCTGCGATGGAATACGGCCTGAAATCCGTCGAGGTCTTCGTGAAGGGCCCCGGCGCCGGCCGTGAGGCCGCTATCCGCGCGCTGCAGGCCGTGGGCCTGGAGGTCACCATGATCAAGGATGTGACCCCGGTTCCCCATAACGGCTGCCGCCCGCCCAAGCGCCGCCGCGTCTGATCAGAGAAGGAGGTTATGACACATGGCTAGAAATATGCAGCCCATCGCTAAACGGTGCAAGGCTCTGAACCTGTCCCCTGCCGCTATGGGCTATGCCAAAAAGACTACCAATCGCAATCCCGGCGGGAATATGCGGAAGAAGAAGTCCGAGTATGCCCTGCAGCTGACCGAGAAGCAGAAGGTCAAGTTTGTCTATGGCATTATGGAAAAACAGTTCCATATGTACTATGAGAAGGCCTCTCGTATGCAGGGTAAGACCGGTGAGAACCTGCTGACCCTCATTGAGCGCCGTCTGGACAACGTGGTGTACCGTCTTGGCTTTGCTAAGACCCGCCGCGAGGCCCGCCAGCTGACTACCCATGGCCACTTCACTGTCAACGGCCAGCGGGTGGACATCCCCTCCTACCTGGTGAAGGTGGGCGACGTGATCGAGGTTCGGGAGAAGAGCCGCTCCTCCGTCAAGTTTAAGGGCCTGCTGGGTGAGGATGCCCCTATGGTCACTCTGCCCAAGTGGCTGACCCGTGACAAGAATACCCTCCAGGGTACTGTCGCTGCCATGCCCGCCCGGGACGACATCGACTTCCCCGTGGAAGAACACCTCATCGTCGAGCTGTATTCTAAGTAATCTATTTTTGCGGGTCTCTCCAGACGAGCTGGAGAGACCTGGCAAAAGACCAGACTTAGACAACCCTCAGATATTGGTGAGCTGAATCAGGCGGTGGCAAGTACACCGCCGAGAAAAGGAGGGTATCCTAGCATATGGTAGAAATCGAAAAGCCCCGCATCGAATGTGTGGAGAATCCCGGCGACGCCTCCTACGGCAAGTACGTTGTGGAACCCCTTGAGCGGGGTTATGGCACCACCTTGGGCAACTCCCTGCGTCGGATCCTGCTGTCCTCTCTGCCTGGTACCGCGGTGACCTCCATCAAGATCGCCGGTGTCCAGCACGAGTTTACCACTATCCCCGGCATCAAGGAGGACGTGACCGAGATCGTCCTGAACGTGAAGGGGATCATCGCCAAGCTGTACTGCGAGGGAGTGAAAACCGTCCACATCGAGGCCGCCGGGGAGTGCAAGGTCACCGCCGGTGACATCAAAGCGGACGCTGATGTGGAGATCCTGAATCCTGATCTCCATATCGCAACCCTGGGACCTGACGCCACCCTGTCGATGGAACTGACCCTGGCCCACGGCCGTGGCTATGTTTCCGCCGACAAGAACAAGCCGGCCCAGTCCATTATTGGCACCATCCCCGTAGACTCCATCTATACCCCCGTCCGTAAGGTCAATTACACCGTGGAGAACACCCGTGTGGGCGATGCCACGGACTATGACAAGCTGACGCTGGAGGTGTGGACCAACGGCACCATCGATGCTCGGGACGCTGTTTCCCTGGGGGCGCGCATCCTGTGCGACCACTTCACGCTGTTCACCGACCTGTCCGAGACCATGGGTAACAAGTCTACGGTGGTGGAGAAGGCGGAGACCCAGCGGGATAAGGTGATGGAGATGACCATCGATGACATGGATCTGTCTGTCCGCTCCTATAACTGCTTGAAGCGGGCCAACATCAATACGGTGGAGGACCTGATCTCCAAGACAGAGGAAGAGATGATGAAGGTTCGGAACCTGGGCCGTAAGTCCCTGGAAGAGGTTATCAACAAGCTGGCGATGATGGGCCTGTCCTTGGCCAGCGAGGAAAATAACTAAGAAGCGCCGAATCATCAGACAAAAGAAGGGGTATCGTACTTCGCGATACTTCAAAGGACAGCCCGGAAGTAAGTAACGTTCCTGTCCGGGTGCGGGGTTCCTGTCCCCTCAGCGGGGTGTCCCGGCCCTAGTGGCCGAATGAACGAATTTATGGAGATCTCGCCACGCGAGGTCGGAGGAGTGTTTCTCATGTCTCAGAAGAACCGCAAGCTGGGCCGCACCAGCGATCAGCGCCGCGCTATGCTGCGCGCCATGGTCACCTACCTGCTGGAGAACGGCCAGATCAAGACCACTGTCACCCGTGCTAAGGAAGTGGCTCCCGTGGCCGAGAAGATGATCACCCTGGCCAAGGACAACACCCTGGCCTCCTACCGCCAGGCCCTGTCCTACATCACGAAGGAGGATGTGGCCAACAAGCTGTTTAAGGAGATCGGCCCCAAGTATGCCGAGCGCAACGGCGGTTACACCCGCGTCGTCCGCATCGGCCCCCGCCGCGGCGACGCCGCCGAGATGGCGATTATCCAGCTGGTGTGATAGACATTTGCAAGCCCCCTGGCATATGCCAGGGGGCTTTTGCGTCGACGGCGGCGGAAAACCAGGCGGGCGCCTCCGGCGGGGAAAAGCAGCCAGCCCCCTTTTTTTGACCCGCGCTATCTGCTATAATAGAAAAAAACGTGCCAAAGGAGCGCCTTCCTATGAAAATCATTGATGCCCACCTCCATCTCTTTCCACCCGATGAGCGAACTAACGCCATGGCCCAGGGAGTGGGACATATCAACTCGGTGGACCACCTGCGGGATGTCTATGGGGAACTGGAGATGGTACATGGAGTGGTCATGGGCAACCGGAGCTTGGACCCGGCCTACCATGCCTATCCGGCTGATTTGTTCCACTACTGTATCGGGCTGGACAGCTCCCTGCTGGAGGGTGGAAAGCGGCTCATCCCGGATCTGGCTGACCGTGTGGAGGAGAACCTGAAGCGGGATAACTGCTGCGGGGTGAAGCTCTATCCGGGCTATAATAAGGTCTGGCTCACCGACCCTGTCTATGAGCCTGTCTACGCCCTGGCGGCCCGCTATGACAAGCCTGTGGCCGTCCATATGGGGCTGACCTCGTTTTCCCGGGCCCATCTGAAATACTGCCACCCCCTCGCCCTGGATGAAGCCGCCGCCGACCATCCAAAGACCCGGTTTGTCATGTGCCACTTTGGGAACCCTTTTTTAGAGGCGGCCGCAGCGGTGGTGGAGAAGAACCGGAACGTATCCGCGGACCTGTCCGGTCTGTTGGAGGGGCGGGTGGATCTGGAGCGCTATTTCCGGGAGCAGGCGGGCTATGTATCCCTTCTCCGGACCTGGCTCACCGCTATCCTCCAGTGGGATGATATTATGTATGGTACGGATTGGCCTATCGTCAATTTGGAGGAGTATATTCGCTTCATTCAGGGGATTGTACCAGAGGAGCATTGGGAAAAGGTGTTTTTCCACAACGCAAACCGGATCTATGGACTTGGTCTGTGACCAGGTATAAGAGAGGGCGGAACCCCCTGGAAGGGGGTCCGCCCTCTTTTGAAGATAATAATCCTGTAATTTCCAAAAAATGTATGAAACCGTCCCACTCCGGGGCGGTTTTTTGTGTTAGATAGAAGGGGTCACGCTGCGGCTCCGGCCCGGCTGACCGGCAGAGGGGCGCATGCAGGGCGTGACAACTAGGCGTGCCGTATTTTACAGGCCCCTTCAGACAATCATGTCAAAGTGTATAAAAAAGGCGTACCCCGCAAAAGCCACACCCTTAACCTTACTCATTAAAGGAGGAACCATCATGTCAACCAACAAGACCCAACACTACCAGCTTAACCAATGGGAGGCGGAGGATAAGGTGCTCCGCACAGAGTTCAATGAGGACAATCAGAAGATAGACCAGGCGCTCCAGGAAAAGGCGGACCAGGAGGCGCTGACCGCCCTTCAAAGCCTAGTGTCTCAAAAGGCGGACAGCACCGACCTGGAGGAGATGCGGAGCAATTTAGTACAGATCGCGGCGGGGGCTTATACGGGGGACGGAGCGGCCAGCCGGCTGATCTCCCTTCCATTCTCACCTAAGGCGGTCTATCTGTGTGACAAGCAGGGCAGGACCTACGCCAGCGGCGCCAATCTGGCTGCTTACTATTACGGAGGACTGGCGGTAACTGGGAATCCGGCAACCGCTGGAGAGACCGCTTTGGTCACCTTGGAGGCGGGGGGCTTCCGGGTGGTACACAAAAGTTCGAACGGCGATTACTATGCCTCGAATGAAAAAAATACTGTATTTCACTATTTGGCCTTGGGATAAGAGGAAAAGCACCCCCGGAAATACCGGGGGTGCTTTCAGTCTAGGTGTCCAATCGCTCTAGAGTTCTAAAGAATAGAATTCTTAGGCCTCAGGAACGGTCATGGAGCCGGTGAAGAACTCGATATCACCGATGGTCTTGTTGCTCAGAGTCAGGGTGACACGGATCTTATCGCCGGAGGACAGCAGGTCGCTGCTGAAGTTGATGCCGTTGGAGTCAGCGACAACAGACTTCTCAGCGGTGAAGACCTCTTCCACAGTCTCCAGCTCATCCCAGCCCTTGTTGTAGAGCTCGATCTTGGCGGACAGGGTGACATCGCCCAGATTCTCGTAGTTCTCGCCGCCCTTCTGGACCTTGACATTCTTCAGAGTGAACTCGCCATTCTTATCAACGGTGAGCTCAATCTTCTTGCTAGCGAGAGAAACGACCTCGTAATCGCCGTTGTTGTTGTCGTCCTTATCAATCACGGTGTCCTCGTCGGGCACGATGACCAGAACGACCTCGGCCATAGGAGTATCGTCGCCGTCATCCTCAACGGTGACCACGAACACGCCGGTCAGGCCTTCCGCGTCGGTCTCGATGTCGCTGACACCGCCCACATAGACGGAGTCCACGTCGGTGTTGTCCTTCTTCAGCTCCACGACCACGAAGGTGGTGTCGTTGTTATAGCTGAAGTCAGACTGGCTGCCAGCGGTCAGGTTGCCCTTGCCGCTATTCAGGGACAGGATGTCCTTCTTGGCGTAGGTGGCATAGGACTCAAAGGCCTCCAGAGCGCCGCTCTCGTAGTCGCCCTTCTTGTCGGCAGTGGCGTCCACAACCAGCTTTACCTCGGTGGCGTGATCGTCGTTGTCACGCTTGGTGACCTGGTACAGGCCCTTGGTGACAATGTCGTCCTTAGCGGAGCTGCTGGAAACAATGAAGCCGCCCTCGACCTTCTCGCCGTTGATGTAGGCGCTGTTGTACTGGTACAGCTTGTCGCCGTTGTCGTTGACGACCTCAGGATCGGTGCCGCTGATGAAGACGAAGTCGTCGTCCTCGGCGGAGGAGCCGCTGGAGCTGGACATGAACAGGATGGTGATCACGCCGTCATCCTTCACAGCGGCGCCCACGATGTCCTCCTGGCTGGAGACGTTCTTATAGCCAGTCCACACCTTGTCGTCGTCGGTGTTGATGAACACGGTGTCGCTGTCAGCGGTGCCGATACGGTCGCTGCCACGATACACGGAGGCGTTGTCGCGCTCCACCTTGCCCTTACCATTGGAGGCATCAAACAGGATCTGCTCGAAGTTAGCATAAGAGGCGGATTCCAGGTCGTACTCGCTGCCGCTCTGGTTCCACTTGTAGATGTGGCCTTCAGTGGGGACGCGCTTGTCACCGGTGCCCTTCCAGTAAGCATCCACACCGTCGATTTCGTCGATGTCGATCTTCTCCTCGGTGCCGTCAGCAAAGACGACCTTGGCGGACACGTCGCCATAGGCGGAGTCAACGCCAGTGACGAACAGGTAGTCGTCCACGGAGTCCTCAGCGCCCTCGATGGCCACGGCGTTGCCGTAGGTATCCAGGTACAGAACGACCTCGTTGTCGATGTCAGGGTTGGTGAAGTTGTCACCGTCGTCCAGGTTGACCAGGCCCTTAGCGGAATTGATCACGGTGGTGCAGTAAGCGCGGTTGTAGTTGTAGGTGGTGCCGTCCAGCTTCACATAGTCGTTGTCCTTGACGGAGCTGACGGTGCCCTCAACGATCTCGGCCTTGGCCATGGACTGAATCTCAGTTCCGCCGATGGTCAGGACCACGATGTCCTCCTTGGAGAACTTCTGATCGGTGTCAAACTCGTTCTCGGCCTTGGAGGGCTTATCGCTCTTGTAGGAAATGGTCACGGTGTAGTCGTCGCCATTGTCCTCCACCTTGGTGACCTCAGCCACGAAGGTGTCGATGATGGTCACAACGACATCTTCCTCAGTGGAGTCCACATACAGCTCGGTCAGCACGCCGTTGCCAGTCTCCTGCCAACGCTCGCTGCTGGTCTTGCCATAGTCCAGAACGTCCTTGCCGTTTACGCGGTCCATGTCCTCAACGATCTCGCCGTTGCGGTACACAGTCCACTTGTAGTTGTCATAGGCGGCGGAACCAGCGGCAGTGTACAGGTCCTTCTCGCTGACCTTGCCAGTCCAGGTCTGGTCGGCAGAGTCGGAGTAGGTGCCGATGGTAGAGCTCTTGTAGCTCCAGGTGGTGGCGGGGCGGCCGAAATCGTCGGTCTCGTCCTTGCACTCCAGGTCGCCGTCATACAGGTCCTCGCCCAGCTCCTTGGTGTAGCCGGAAACATTGGACATGCTCAGGCCGGTGCGGTCGTCAATGGCCTTGTACATCTTGTCATTGCTGACCAGCTGATAGTACTTGACGCTGCCGCCGCTGACGGACACGCCGTTGCCATTGACATTGATGGTGTCGTTGTCAGCCTCAACCTGATAGGACTTCAGGGTGTTCAGAGCCAGCTGGGCAACATCGTTGCGGGTCATGGGGGCCACAGCGGTGGCGTTCACGTCCTTGTACAGGTCGATCTTGTTGGCCTCGCGGATGGTGGCCATCTGCCAGTCCTCGCCGAAATCGGACTGATACTGGAAGTAGCCCAGGGCCTTCATCATCATCAGAGCGGCCTGAGCGGCGGTGACGGAGTCGCTGCCGCCAAAGGTCTTGGCGTCGTAGCCGGAAATGATGCCGTGGGTGTAGCAGGCGGCCACATAGGGTTCAGCCCAGGAAGGCACGTCGGTAAAGGGAGCGGTGCCAGCGTAGTTGGACACCTTGTAGTCCAGCATGTTGGACATGATGACGGCCATCTCGTTGCGGGTGACGTTGGCGTCGGGGTTGAACTTGCCGTTCTCGTCGCCGGTCATGACACCGACTTTCTGGAGAACTTCGATGGCTTCCACGTTGTTTTCGGAAGACACATCGACGTAGCTCGCGCCGGAACCGACTACCATCAGGCCCATGACCATGACGGAAGCCAGAGCCAGGCTAAGAGCCCGCTTCAGGTTTCTCATTCGGGATTCCTCCTTAAATTTTTTCGGGGTGATTTCTTGAAAATCCCCCGCATTTTTGAGGTTTTGAGGACTTTTAGGGACACTTAGCCCTGTATAACGCCCCTTGCACAGCAAAAAAGGTGAGGAAAACCCGCTAAGAGCAAATAAAAAAGGGCGCTTTTCCAAAGAAAAAGTGCCCTTGGTAGACATCTGGTAGACACCCAGAAAATGGAAAAGCGGGAAAGCCCTGTTTCCCAGCGCTTTCCCGCTTTTTTTGGTAGACATTTGGTAGACATAGAAGAGAGAAACAATTTGGAATGTCTACCAAATAGGGCCTCAAAAAATTCACAAAATCGTAACAGGTCTTTGAGTTGACACAGGGGGAGATGGTGTGTATAATATGCGACAGGCTGTCATAAGCGACAGGTCGTCATAAGGGAGGACGCATATGCCAACCAGTACATTTTTTCGCCTGCCGGAAGAAAAACGGCTGCGGCTGATGGACGCCTGCTGGGAGGAATGTACCCGGGTCAGATTCACTGATGTATCTATCAACCGTATCATTGCGGCTGCCCACATTCCAAGGGGTAGCTTCTACCAATACTTTACCGATAAGGAGGACATGATCCGTTACTTACTAAAAGGTGTACGGGAATATTTTATCCAAAGCCTGCGGGATATTTTGCATACCCATGAAGGTGATTTATTATCCCTTCCTCTTGGGGCGTTTGACCGTTTAGTTCAACAAAGAGGAGTCGCTGACCCAGTGCTGGCACGTTTTATTCAGGTCCTGCGCCTCAATCCGGGGATAGAGACCCAGAGCTTTTTGACAGAACGACCAGGATTGATGCCAGAACCTTTATGGGATGAGACGGATATGACCGGGCTGCGGCAACAGAATAGAGAGTATGCGGAACATATCTTTTTCCTGGGCATGGCTATTTTAGGCGGTGCTGTCGTGGAAACTCTACAGGAATATAGTCAGCGGGAGATACAACGTGATATCCTGCAAGCAAGAATCGATTTGCTGCGCTATGGCTGCGCAGCCCGGACACATGAGGAGGAAACCACATGAAACATAGGACCATCGCGCTGCTGCTGGCGGCGGCGCTGGGGCTGTCCCTGATTGGCGGGGCGGCTCTGGCTGTGGAGGACGACGCTGCGTCCTCCGGGAGCACCGCTGCCCAGACTGACGGGGCCCCAACCTCTGGAGAACCGGATGTTTCCCCGGAAAATACGGAAGGCGCCGAGGAGATGGAGAGCGCCGTCTATGGAGCGGACGCTGGGGAAGTGGAGGAGGAACAGGAGGAACAGCCGCCCGCGGAGGAATACATACCTGATCCGGTGGGCTCTATCAGTTTTACCAACTTGGAGCACCGCCTGCGGGAGAACAATCTGAATCTGTTAGCCTTGGAGGAGAGTATCCAGGCCATCGAGGCCATAGATTATGAAAAAATGACCGACGATATCCGCAAGCAGATCAACCAGATTGCCCAGGCCCAGTGGGGAATGATCACGGGGATTCCTGGGGGAATTGGCTCTATCGCCGCCTCCTCTATGGATGCCGCCTACGATTCCCTGCGGGATACCTTTGACGATTTGAAAGATGGAAAGATCCAGGAGGACAACGCCGCTGTCATCCGCCAGCTGGAAAACGCCCAGGAGCAGATTATAATGGCAGCTGAATCCCTATATGTGGCTTTGGTGGATTTGGAGTTGAATGACAGCGCCCTGGACCGCCAGCTGACTGCCCTGGACCGCACTATCCAGGAAATGGAGCTGCGCTATGAGCTGGGCCATATTTCCTCCCAGACACTGCGTCAGACACAGGCCAGCCGCACGGCCCTGGTCAGCGGTCAGCAAACACTGGAGATGAATATCTCCAACTACAAGGCACAGCTTGAGATGCTGATCGGAGCGGAGCAGACCGGGAACATCCAGCTTCAGGGGCTGCCCCAGGTCACCAGCCAACAGCTGGAGGAAATGGACCTGGAGGCGGATTTGGCTGCCGCCAAGGAGGTCAGCTACAATCTGTTTGCCGCCCAGCGCACCTTGGAAGACGCCCAAGAGGACTTTAAGGACGCTGGAAAGGATTACAATTACAACGAGAAAAAGTATCAGTATGTTTCCGCCCAGCACACCTGGGAATCTGCCCAATATACTTATCAGGCGACATTACAGAGCTTTGAAAACAGCTTTCGCTCCCTGTACCTCCAAGTGAAGGACTATAAGCAGGTGCTGGACGCCGCCAGGACCGCCTTGGCGGTGGAGCAGGACAATTACTCCGTGGCCCAACTGAAGCATAGCCAGGGCAGCTTGTCCGACAACGGGCTGTTGGAGGCGGAGGACAAGGTGAAGAGCGCCCAGGAAACGGTGGAGGGCGCTGAGGTCGACCTGTTTACCGCTTATAACAATTACCGCTGGGCCGTGGACTACGGCATTTTGAATTGAAGGAGAGCACCATGAAGCACACTCGTACGATTTCCACTGTCCTGGCGGCCGCCATGATCTTGTCCCTTGCCGCCTGCCAGTCTGGGGAGGAGGACAGCTCCCAGACAGATGTCCCCGCCGGCGTGGCGGTTCAGGTGGAGGAGGTATCCCGCCAGACCATCTCCACAGAGAACAAGGTGTCTGGCAAGGTGGTCGCTGACGGACAAGAGTCCATTTTTGTGGCTGTCAATGCCCAGTGTACCGCTGTCTATGTGGAGGCGGGTGATACCGTATCTGCCGGGGAGAAAATCTGCACACTGGATATGGCCAGCACCCTCTCCTCTTACAACGCCGCCAATATTAGTTACAGTTCCGCTGTTCAAAGCTACCAGGATCAGAAGGCAGTCTTTGACAGCCAGATCGCCTTATATGAGAAAAACCTCAGCGACCTGAAGGCGCTGAAGGAGATTGGGGCGGCTTCTCAGCTGGAGATCGATCAGGCTGAACTCCAGCTGGAGAGCGCCGTTGCAACCCGTAACTCCACGCTCTCCCAGTTAGAGGCTGGGATGCAGAGCTATAAATCTAATGTGGAGCAGCTGGCCACTGTTTTAGAGAATGTAGACAGTGGTGGAAATGTGATTTCCCCCGTTGCCGGGACTGTGGTTACTTTAAATGCCACAGAGGGTGGCTATGTATCTGCCTCTATGCCGGTAGCCGTGGTGGAGGGAGTGGACACCATGAAGGTCCAGGTGTCTGTGTCGGAGGCTCTGGTACCCAAGCTTGGCCAGGGAGATGAAGCCGACGTGACCATCAGTTCCCTGGGCGTATCCACGGTGGGGACCATCCGGGGCATCGAAAAGGCGGCCAATGCGCAGACCAAGCTATATACCGTCACTGTAGCCTTGGACGAGGACATCGAGGGCCTGCTGTCTGGTATGTTCGCCGATGTGACCTTCCACACGGACACCTCTGCGGACGCTGTGGTAGTTCCCACTGAGGCCATCCTGACCAGCGGTTCGACCCAATATGCCTTTGTAGTGGAGGATGGCGTGGCCAAGTACACCGAGGTGACGATTGGGCTGACCGGAAACGGTGTAACCGAGGTGACCTCTGGCCTGAGCGAAGGGCAGCAGCTCGTAACTGTGGGCCAGTCCTATCTGGCTGACGGCACTGCGGTGCGGATCGTATCCGGGGAGGATTGAGCCCTGATGAATACTGCAAAAGCCTGTATCCGCCATAAAGTAGCGACATTGTTGGCAGTCATCATGGTGGTCATCTTCGGTGTCCTTTTCAGCGCCCGCCTGCAAATGGCTCTGATGCCTAATATGGAAATGCCCATGGCTGTGGTGATGACTACCTATGTGGGTGCCAACCCCAGCGACATTGAGGATCTGGTGACCGCTCCATTGGAATCCGCTATTATGTCGGTTTCCGGTGTGGATGAGATCCAATCCACTTCGTCAGAGAGCGTCAGTACCATTCAAATTACTTACGAGGAAGGAACCGACCTAGACATTGCGGCTACCAAGCTGCGGGAGAAATTTGACATGGTTTCCCTGCCGGAGGACGCCGCAGACCCCATGATCATCAACATCAACGCCAGTGAACTGATGCCCACAGCTATGATTGCCCTGATGGGCGAGGACCTGTCCCAGCTCCAGACTCTGGCGGAGGATGAGATTGCTCCCGCCCTGGAGCGCATCGACGGAGTGGCACAGGTATCCGTCGGCGGCGGAAACGCGCAACAGATCGCCGTGGAGATTGACCCGGCCAAGGCGGCGGGCTTTGGCCTGTCTAACAGCTATATCAGTCAGTTCTTGGCAGGACAGAACCTGCTGTACCCCGGCGGCGATTTACAGAGCGGCTCGAAGAAGCTGACGGTGTCCACCGACGCCAAATACACCTCACTGGAGGATGTTGCCAACACCCTGATTACGCTGCCGGCCGGCGGGACAGTCCGTCTGTCCGAGGTGGCCGATGTCAGGATGGAGGCGGAGGACCTGGACGCGGTCGCTAAAGTAGGGGGAACCTCCTGCGTTATTCTTCAGGTATCCAAGCAGGCGGGAGGAAATGAAATGGCCGTGGCGCGGGCTGTGGAAACACGGCTCCAGGAGCTGGCGGCGGAGAACCCAAATATTCGTTACTCTGTCCCCTATATCGCCAGTGATTACATTGACCAGTCGGTGAACTCTGCCTTCAGCAACATCTGGCAGGGCGTCCTGCTGGCCGCTGTCGTGGTGCTGCTGTTCCTGCGCCGGGGAGGCTCTACCCTAACTATTTGTATCTCCATGCCCGTGTGCATCCTGTCTGTGTTCGTTCTGATGAGCGTGCTGGACCTGACCTTAAACATGATGAGTCTGGGCGGCATCGCCATGGGCGTAGGTATGATTGTGGACAACTCCATCGTCGTACTGGAAAACATCAACCGTTTTTCTGACGAAGGACACGATCGGTTGAGTGCCTGTGTCGATGGAACCCAGGAGGTCACCTCCTCTGTGGTAGCCTCCACCCTCACCACTCTGGCCGTGTTCGTCCCCTTGGGGCTGGTGGAAGGTATGGCGGGGGATATGTTCCGCGACTTCTGTCTGACCATTGCGTCGCTGATCGCGGCTTCTTTGATTATCTCTCTCACACTGGTGCCCCTTCTGTGCTACTTTACCCTGGATGAGGAGAAGGTCCGCCGCCGCAGGGAGAAGCAGGCCGCCCGGGCCCTGAAGAGGAGCGGTGGGGCTACCTTCTCCACCCGCCTGTTCCAGCGGATCTATCACGGCTATATGGGCCTTCTGGGCTATTTTGTCCGCCATCTGAAGATGGGGATGCTGGCCTCCCTTGGTCTGGTGGCAATATTTGTTCTCACCCTGGCCAACACCAAGATGGTCATGATCCCGGAAATGGATCAGAACAGCGTTTCCATCAGTATTGGAATGCCTATCGGCTCCTCTGTGGAGGAGGCCACCGCTATCTCCGATCGTGTCGCCGCCATTGTGGAGCGGGAGGTCCCGGAGATGGAAGATATGTATTACATCGCCCAGGGAGGCGGCTCCTCCATGATGTCCTCCGGAAACTCTGTGACCATGGGTGTCAACCTTGTGGGAAAGAGTGAGCGGGAGCGCAGCGCCTTTGATATTGAGGACGATCTGCGTCTGGCCCTGCAGGATATCGCGGGCTGCGAGATCACGGTCAGCGCCTCCAGCTCCATGACTATGATGAGCGGCAACGATATCAACGTAGAGGTCTCTGGCGATGACTATGATACGCTGGAGATGATCGCGAACGATCTGAAGGACCAAATTGCCGCCCTGCCTGACGCCGTGGATGTGGAGAGTTCTCTGTCCGAGGCTGTGGATCAGGTCAAGGTATCCATTCGGAGGGAGGCGGCCGCCCAATATGGCCTGACCGCCGCGTCTATTGGCTCCGCGGTCCGGTCGGAGCTAACCGGCGTCACCGCCACAACAGTTACCATTGACAACAAGGAGTATGATGTAGTGGTCAAGGGCGACGGGGCCGCCTCCGCCAGTCTGGATGCCCTGAAGTCCATGCCGGTTCCTTCCAGCTACGGGGGGACCATCCCCCTGTCCTCGGTAGCGGAGGTGACTGTGGAGCAGGCGCCCCAGAGCATCACACGCAGCAACCAGACCAGACAGGTCACCATCACCGGTGATACCATCAGCGGCGATACGACAGCGATGACCGCCGCCATCAATGAGATCCTGGACGGGTATGCCATGCCCCAGGGCTATGAGGCCCAGACCGCCGGCTCCTATGAGGATATGATGGAAAGCTTTGCTGACTTGGGCTTTGCTCTGGTGGTTGCGTTGCTGCTGGTCTACTTTGTGCTGGCGGTCCAGTTCGAGTCCTTTGCCATGCCGGTCATGGTCATGCTGATCCTCCCGGTGGCCTTTACTGGCGCTCTGTTCGCCCTGCCCCTCACTGGGCGGGACCTGTCCATCCTGGCGCTGGTGTCTATTATTATGCTGGCCGGTACGGTGGTCAACTCCTCTATCATCCTCGTGGAGTACATCAAGATCCGCCGCTCCAAGGGAGAAAGCCGGGAGGAGGCCATCCTCCACGCCTGCCCTCTGCGCGTCCGGCCCATTCTGATGACCACCCTGACTACGGTGATTGCCATGATCCCCATGGCCCTTGGTATTGGGGAGACCAACGAGATGATGACCGATATGGGCGTCACGATGATCTCAGGCATGGTCATATCTACGGTGATAACCCTGGTATTTACTCCAGTGTATTACTCAGTCATCGACGACTTGAGCCATACTTTCCGCCGGAAAAAGAAGGAGGCCGAACCCCCTGTCCCCGCTGAAGTGGGTTGAACCGGCCTAATAAAAAGCTCCCCTGTCCTGGACAGGGGAGCTTTTTTGAAAAGGAATAAAGTTGGCTTATAATTTCCAAAAAATGTATGAAACCGTCCTACTCCGGGGCGGTTTTTTGTGTTAGATAGAGGGAAAGACCGGCGCCCCAACAAAAGATTTCAAACGCAGAAAGGACGAAGGAATATGGCAAGCAGTTACACGGAATATTTCCAGCTCAATCAATGGGCGGCGGAGGATAAGGTGCTCCGTGCGGAGTTCAATGAGGACAACAGGAAGATAGACCAGGCGCTGAGGGCGCTGGCGGGGGCCGTGCCCCGGATTGTCACCGGAACCTATACCGGAGATGGGACCGAGAGCCGACTAATTGACCTGGGTTTTGCGCCAAAGGCAATATATGTTTCCACACAGGCCGGCAACACCTATGCCTCCGCCGGCAGCGGCCACTATGGCGGGCTGGCTTTAGCCGGACACCCCGTCCAGGTCAATCAGTACATGGTGCTGGAGATCGAGGGGACCGGCATCCGGGTCCACTTCAACCGGACGGAATATTTTGGGATCTACTCCAATGTGGCCAATACCATATATCACTATATGGCCCTGATATAAAGGACATCCCCCCGCACCTTACGGTGCGGGGGGATGGATGCCCAATGCAATAAGGACGTCTTTGTTTAGACGTATGCCCAATTATCAGCCGGCAAACACCTCGGTGATGACAACATACACAGAGGCCAGCAGGTCGGTGTCGGTGATATCATCCACATAGGTGGCGTAGACATTACCAGCAACCTTGTAGCCGTCGAAGCGGCCCTCCAGATCCCCGGCATCGATGCCCAGAGCGACCTCGTACTTGGCGTTGTCGTCGGTCATGATCTCATCCTTCAAAGTCTGACCATTGGTACTGCTCTTGGGCAGCATGACCAGGTTAATAGCGGTATCGTCATCCACTACGTAGCTCTTACCGCCGATGGTCAGAGTGCCACCGCTCACGGCAATCTTATCACCACCGCTGATATACAGGGGATCTACGGAAGCCTTGCTGCCAGCAACAAAGTTATTGCCGGCCTCATAGTAACCGTCGCTGTCGATGGAGTAGTCCTCGAAGATAGCACCAGCGGAGTAGGTGGTATCAATGGTCTTGGACTCAATGGTGATCTCCTCGCCATCCAGCAGAGCCTTCCATACATAGACCTTCTCGTTGTCCACATCGTTGATGTAGGTGGAGTCGTGCTTCAGCAGGAACAGGACGCTGTCGGTGGTAGCGTTGTCTATGTCGGCCTTGGCAGCCTCGACATAGACCAGGGAAAGCTTCTTGGCGGCATCATCCTTGGCGTTCATGGCATAAACGGTAGCGTTGTCAATGTTGGGTACGTTGGTGATGCCGGTGTACACATTGACGTTTTTGTTGCCGTCGGTCTGCTTCACCACAAAAATGGTGTCGGCGTTAGCGGCCTTGCTGCCGATGGAGACCTTGCCGTTGTCGATGCTCTGAGCGTTATCAGAGCCGATCTGGGCGCTGGTCTTGGCTTCCTTCAGGGTGTACTCATCACGGCTGTTCTTGGTGTAGGCGTACCAGCCGGCAATTGCGGTGGTTTTCGTTGTAATAGGGGTAGCTGAACTATTCAGATTACCGCTGCCGTCGCGCTCAAACAGATCCTTCACGGTGATTTCGCCGCGGGTGCCGTCAGAGAAGTAAGCATCGGCAATGACATTGGAGCCCAGGGTGCTGGACTCGGCAGCAGCATCGATATAAACATAGTTACCCACGGAGATGGAGGCGTTGTCCACATACAGGACGTAGCCGTTGGCATCGGTCACCACGGAGGCGGTGTCGGTGACAACATACTCGGTGGCATAGCCGTTGGAGGCGTCAGAAGCGGCCTTCTTGGCGTAGTCATACTGAGTGCCATCGATCTTCACATAGCCGGAGCCCCCGATAGAGAAGGCCTCAACGGTACCAGTAACGACCTCGGCCTTGGCCACGGACTTGATATCCCAGCTGCCGCCCTTCTTGGAGGCGGTGTACAGGATGTAGTCGTCGTCGGCGAAGTCCTTGATCTCCTCAAAGTCGTCCTCGTCCAGAACATTGACGCTCAGGCCGGCTTCAGGCTTAGTCTTAACGGTGACGTTGATGGTGCCCTTCTTCTCGCTGTAATCGTTGGTGGCCTGCATCAGATAGGTGTTGACATAGACCAGAGTAACGTTGCCGTCGTTGTCCAGATAGACCTCGGTGGTCACGCCCTTGCCGGACACGCCGCCGGCGGAGCTGTTGCGGCCGAAGTAATTGCTCTTGGGAGTAGCGGTGTCCTGCACGCCGTCCACATAGACGACCAGCTGATCCTCGTCGCCAGCGGCAAGGGCAGTGGTCTTCAGAGTCAGGTCATCCACCACACTGCTGCCCACCAGGTCGTACAGAGCGGCGCGGGAGGCCTTAGCGGTGTAGGTGGCGATGGGGGTGTCGGCGAAGGTGCCGATGGAGGTGGACTTATAGCTCCACTTGGTGCCGGGACGACCGAAGTCATCAGTTTGGTTCTCCTTCTGCTTCAGATCGCCGTTGTACAGCTTCTCGCCCAGCTCCACGATGGGGCCGGAGATGCCGCTCAGGCTGTAGGCAGACTCAGCCACGCTGATGGTCTTGGCATAGTCCTTGTTGCTGGTCACAAAGTAGTAGTTGACCTTGCCGGCCTGGACCTGCACGCCGGGGGCGGTGACGTTGATGGTGTTGTCATCGGGCTCCACCATGCCGGACTTCAGGGTGTTCAGCACCAGCTGGGCCAGGTCGTTGCGGGTCATAGCCTCGCGCACGCCGGCATCCACGTCGTCAAACAGCTCAATTTTGGCGCCCTGGCGGGTGGTGGCCAGCTGCCAGTCATCACCGAAGTCGTCCTGATACTGGAAGTAGCCCAGGGCCTTCATCAGCATCAGAGCGGCCTGGGCAGTAGTGACGGAGTCGCTGCCGCCGTAGGTGGTGGCGCTGATACCGGAAGTAATGCCGTTGGTGTAGCAGGCGGCCACATAGGGTTCAGCCCAGGCGGGCACATCGGTAAAGGGAGAGGTGCCGGCGTAGCTGGCTACGCGGTAGTCCATCAGGTTGGACATGACCACGGCCATCTCGTTACGGGTGACCAGTGCGTCGGGGTTGAAGTTGCCGTTCTCGTCGCCGGTCATAATGCCGACAGTCTCGAGAACTTCGATGGCTTCCTTGTTGTCCTCGGAAGACACATCGGCGTAGCTCGCGCCGGTGCCGACTACCATCAGGCCCATGACCATGACGGAAGCCAGAGCCAGGCTAAGAGCCCGTTTCAGGTTTCTCATTCGGGATTCCTCCTTAAATTTTTTCGGGGACTTTTCCGACAAAATCCCCATTTTTTCGAGGCTTTGAGGACTTTTTATGGCATCAGCCCTGTATAACGCCCCTTGCACAGCAAAAAAGGTGAGGAAAACCCGCTAAGAGCAAATAAAAAAGGGCGCTTTTCCAAAGAAAAAGTGCCCTTGGTAGACATCTGGTAGACACCCAGAAAATGGAAAAGCGGGAAAGCCACGTTTCCCAGCGCTTTCCCGCTTTTTTTGGTAGACATTTGGTAGACCAATGAGAAAAAAGTGTGCGTCGGCGGCAAAAGAGCATTTTAGGCCTTTTCGGTCAGGTATCACAGTTGTCCCCACAATCAGCCTACGATTTCGATCAAAAAGGTGCTATCTTTTTTGGAGCGCATATGTTAAGATGATATACGGATAATTTTGACGATTTGGAAAAGGAGCAGAAGACGACATGATCACTGTCACCGATTTAAGCCTGAATTACAGCGGCACCCCGCTGTTTTCTCACGTGGACTTGCAATTCCTCCGGGGCAACTGTTATGGCATCATCGGGGCCAACGGCGCTGGCAAATCTACCTTTCTCAAGATTCTGTCCGGTGAACTGGACTCCACATCCGGAGAAGTAAATATCCTGCCCAATATCCGTATGTCTGTCCTCAAGCAGGACCAGAATGCTTATGACGCCTACAACGTAATGGACACCGTAATCATGGGCAACCAGCGACTGTACGACATCGGCAAGGAGAAGGAGGCCCTCTACGCCAAAGAGGAGATGACCGACGAGGACGGTATGCTGGCCTGCCAGTTGGAGGAGGAGTACGCCGAGCTGGGGGGCTGGGAGGCGGAATCAGACGCCAGCCGCATCCTCCAGGGGCTGGGTATCGGTACGGAGCTGCACTACAACGACATGGCCACTCTGGACCCCCGGCTGAAGGTGAAGGTGCTGCTGGCCCAGGCCCTGTTTGGTAATCCCGATCTGCTGATGATGGACGAGCCCACCAACAACCTGGACATTGACGCGGTCAACTGGTTGGAAGACTTCCTGCTGGACTTTGAAGGCACGGTTATTGTGGTATCCCATGACCGCCATTTCCTGAACACTGTATGTACCCACATCGTGGACATCGACTATAACAAGATTAAGATGTATGTGGGCAACTACGACTTCTGGTATGAGTCCTCCCAGCTGGTGCAGCAGCTGATTAAGAATCAAAACAAGCGCAACGAGGAGAAGATCAAGGAGCTGCAGGACTTCATCTCCCGCTTCTCCGCCAACAAGTCCAAAAGCAAGCAGGCCACCGCACGACGGAAGCTGCTGGATAAGCTGACGGTGGAGGAGATGCCTGCCTCTTCCCGCCGTTATCCCTGGGTGGCCTTCTCTCCCGACCGAGAGGTGGGCAAGGATATCCTCTTTGTCACCGACGTATCCAAGACCATTGACGGGGTAAAGGTGCTGGACAAGGTGTCCTTCATCGTAGGCCACGGGGACAAGATCGCCTTTGTGGGCGACAACGAGAACGCCCACACCGCCCTGTTCAAGATCCTGGCCGGAGAAATGGAGCCAGACGAGGGCACTGTGAAGTGGGGACAGACCGCCACTTTCTCCTACTTCCCCAAGGATAACACCCCCTACTTCCAGGACAACGACGACAACCT
Source organism: Flintibacter sp. HCN-6482 (assembly GCF_037892565.1). Classification (NCBI taxonomy): domain Bacteria; kingdom Bacillati; phylum Bacillota; class Clostridia; order Eubacteriales; genus Flintibacter; species Flintibacter sp. HCN-6482. Next base: position 246,322 of record NZ_JBBKBK010000003.1, read on the forward strand.
GGTCCAGTGGCTACGCCAGTTCTCCCCCGATCCCCAGGAGCAGTACCTCCGGGGCTTCCTGGGCCGGATGCTCTTCTCCGGGGACGAGGTATACAAGCCGGTGAAGGTCCTCTCCGGCGGTGAGAAGGTGCGCTGTATGCTGTCCCGGATGATGCTCTCTGGGGCCAACGTCCTCCTGCTGGACCAGCCCACCAACCACCTGGACCTGGAGTCCATCGCCGCCCTGAACAAGGGACTGGAGGCCGTGAAATGCAACGTGCTCGTAGCCTCCCACGACCACCAGCTCATCCAAACGGTATGTAACCGAGTCTTTGACTTCACTGCCGATGGAAAGCTCATCGACCGGAAGACCACCTATGACGAGTATCTGGAGAGCCAGAAGGCCGAGTAAGATTTTTCGCAACAGCCAGAGAGAAGAACCGCTCATGGGAGTCCATGAGCGGCTCTTTTTTACAGGGACAACGTCAGAATCTCTCTCACCTGGTTCAAGTCCTGGATGTGGTAGTGGACCGTGAGTCCCTGGGGCAGAGGGCGGTCCTCTGGGTCGTACCAGCAGCACAGAATACCGGCGTTATTGCCCCCCTGAATATCGCTGGTCAGAGAATCCCCCACGATCAGGACCTCCTCTGGGGCGATGGGGCCGACATGGTTAAATACCGCCCGGAAAAAATCTGGGCTGGGCTTTTCGGCCCCTACCTGCTCAGAGATGAACACCCCGTCCAACAGCCGGATGAGCCCTGACTTGTCCAGCTTCCGCTGCTGGGCGACGGCAGTGCCATTGGTAACGGCATACTGCCTGACCTGGCCCTTCAGGTCCCTGACCAGCTCATAGCCGTGATCCCGAAAGACCACGGTTTCTCCCAGCTGAATCTGATAGGCGTGGTTAAACCCCTCGATATCGGAGAACTCGATGCCCTCTGACTGGAAAAACTCCTGGAAGCGGCCGGACAGTACCTGGGGCTTGGTCAACTCTCCCCGCTCCAGGGCATTCCAATATTTCTGGTTGATAGACGAGTATCGGGCCAGCATATCGTCAGGGCATTCCCCCAGGCCGAAGCGGATAAAGCAGGCCCGGATCGCCGCCTTCTCTGCCAAGCCGAAATCCAGCAGTGTGCCGTCGATATCCCATAAAATGACTTGGATCATCCTGAGATTCCCCTCCATTTGGATATATGGTATGGATACCATGATATCGGTCCCGCAAAAAAAGTCAAGAAAATTCTTGCCTATGGCATACTCAAAAAGGATGCGTCTCTTTTTCGTAAAGAAATGTTAAACCTGTGTTAAATCTGTTGACGGTTGACACGGGGGATTTTATAATAAATACTGCCAAAAATTGAAAGACTAAGAGGAAATCGTCATGATGCAGCCAGCCGACTGGTACCAAATCAGCGGAGGAAGAGGATATGAGGCATGACCTGCTCCTGAACATTCAGGCGCGGGCTGTGTCTTTTTTCTTGCCGGGAAGGGCTGCGAGAGAAAGGGAAGAAAGAGATGGGCATTTCAGAAATATTGGGGCTGCTGGGCGGCCTGGCATTGTTTTTGCATGGGATGCAGATGATGAGTTCCGGCCTGGAGGCTGCCGCCGGCGCACGGATGAAGAGTATTCTGGAGCGGCTTACCGCCAACCGCTTTTTGGGCGTGCTGGTGGGTGCGGCCATCACCGCTGTCATCCAGTCCTCCTCCGCTACCACAGTGATGGTGGTAGGCTTTGTAAACGCCGGGATGATGACTCTGGGCCAGGCGGTCTGGATCATCATGGGCGCCAACATTGGTACCACGGTTACCGGCCTGCTCATTGCCCTGGATGTGGGTGAGCTGGCCCCTATGTTTGCCTTTGTGGGCGTGGTGCTGATGGTCTTTGTCAAGGAGCCGAAGCTCCAGCACATCGGCCAGATCCTGGCCGGGTTGGGCGTGTTGTTTATCGGAATGGGCATGATGAGCTCCTCCATGTCTCCATTGCGGGATTCCGAACCCTTTATCCGTATCATGTCCACCTTCTCTAATCCTCTGTTGGGAATCCTGGCCGGCGCGGCCTTTACTGCCGTCATCCAGTCCTCCTCCGCCTCGGTGGGTATCCTCCAGGCTCTGGCCAGCAGCGGCGTGATCAGCTATGCCAGCTCAGTTTTTGTCCTGTTCGGTCAGAACATCGGCACCTGTATCACCGCCGTGCTGGCAGCCATCGGTACCAACCGGAATGCCAAGCGGGCTACTCTTATCCACTTGATGTTCAACCTGATTGGCACCGCGATCTTTACCACTCTGTTTGTTCTCTTTCCTATCGCTGCCGTGGTAGAAGGCACCTTAGTTCTTCCGGGTGAGGTGGGCAGGACCTTGTCCCATCTGATCCCCACTGACCCCATGGCTCAAATCGCCATGACCCATACTGTCTTTAACATCACGACTACCCTGGTCCTGCTTCCTCTGGGCAATTATCTGGCCAAGCTGGCTATCCGCATCCTACCTGACCAGGCTGTGGAGACCGAAGACCAGGAGAGCATGACCCTGGCCTATCTCACCCCCATCCAAGCCGGAGGCAAAGAGGGCGGCCTGGGTGTATCTGCCATTGTCATCGATCAACTGCGCAACGAGCTCAACCGGATGCTGTCCATGGCACGGGACAACGTGGCGGACAGCTTCCGGGCCGTACTGGCCCGGGATCAGGAGCAGCTGGTCCAGGTGGAGCAGCGGGAGGAGTATATCGACTTTTTGAACCGGGAGATCTCCCGCTATGTGTCTCACCTGATCTCGATTGAAACCAACGAGCAAGGCTCCGCTGTGGTCAGCAGCTTCTTCACCATCTCTGGCAACATCGAGCGTATTGGCGACCACGCGGACAATCTGGCTGGCTATACCCGGATGCTGGTGGGCAAAAACATCTCCTTTTCCGAAACAGCCCAGAGTGAGATCAGTGCTATGCGTGACATCTCTCTGGAGGCCATCTCCGCCCTGCTCCACTACCAGGCCGGTCAGCCCCAGTGGCTGTCCGAGGTGGCCCAGATGGAGCAGAAGATCGACGATATGACCGACAGCTTCCGCCGCGGTCAGCTGCAGCGAATGAAGGAGGGCACCTGCAACCAGGAGGCATGCATCCTCTACTCCGAGCTGCTCACCGACTTTGAACGCATTGGCGACCATGTGCTCAACATCGCAGAGGAGCTGACCAAGGCCCAGACCGGCCTGTAATTACGGACCCCTTCCACTTTTTCTTGACGAATGACCGGGAGAACGGTATGATTGGGAGAGAAAAGTGAGGAGGGGTTTTTTATGACCTATCAAGAGATACTGGAGGCAGCCCGCACCTGCAGCGGCCCATACTGTAAAGCCTGCCCCGTATGCAATGGCCGGGCCTGTAAGAATACCATGCCGGGCCCCGGAGCAAAGGGCAGCGGCACTGTGGCCATCCGAAACTACGAGGCATGGCAGGACATCTGTCTGAATATGGATACCATCACAGTCAACCAGCCGGTAGACACTAGCTATACCTTTTTCGGCCAGAGGTATGAGCTGCCTGTCTTTGCCGGCCCAGTGGGCGCGGTCAAGCTCCACTACGGGGACAAGCTCACCGACTTGGCCTACAACGACATCCTGGTCCCCGGCTGTGCCCAGGCGGGGATCGCCGCCTTTACCGGAGATGGGGCAGACCCGGAGGTCTTTGCCGGGGCCGCCAAGGCCATTGGACAGAACGGCGGGAAGGGGATCCCCACTGTCAAGCCCTGGGACCGGGATACCATTTTTGCCAAGCTGGATGACGCCAAGGCCTCCGGCGCCAAAGTATTTGCCATGGACATCGACGCTGCGGGACTGCCCTTCCTGAAGGGGTTGACCCCGCCGGCGGGCTCCAAGACGGTGGCAGAACTTCGAGAGATCATCGACTATGCGGGCGTGCCCTTTCTCATCAAGGGTGTCATGACCGTCAAGGGAGCCAGAAAAGCCCTGGAGGCGGGCGCCGCTGGTATTGTGGTGTCCAACCATGGAGGACGTGTGCTGGATGGAGTTCCCGCCACCGCGGCCGTCCTGCCTGCCATTGCGGATGCGGTAAAAGGCCAGATGACAGTCCTGGTGGACGGCGGCATCCGCACTGGCGTGGATGTGTGCAAGGCGCTGGCCCTGGGGGCTGACGCGGTCATCCTGGCCCGGCCCTATGTCACCGCGGTCTACGGCGGTGGGATTGAGGGCGTCAAGGCGCTGACGCGGAAGCTGAAGGGAGAGCTGGAGGACACCATGGCCATGTGCGGTGTCCACTCCCTGGCTGAGATCAGCCGGGATATTATCTTTTAAAAACAGTGTGGGAGCCGCCCGATGGGCGGCTCTTTTTTCAAATATTTTTACCGCCGTGCAGCAAAATGCCCTGTTAAAACGTCTAAATTTACGAAAGGAGGTGGCCCTATGCCCCATATATCCAACCGGCCGGTGGATTGGGAAGCCCTAGTCACAGACAACGAAAACCGCCTGTACCGGGCAGCGCTGGCCATTCTGGGTGATTCTCAGGAGGCGGAGGACGCGGTGCAGGATGCCTTTCTGGTATTTTTGGAAAAAGCCCCGGCGGACCTGGATCGTCCGGACGCCTGGCTGATGCGGGTGCTGGTCAACGGCTGTAAGAGCCGCCTTAGACTCGCTTGGCGGCGGGTGGGCCCCCTGCCGGACACGCTGCCCGCCCCCGCCCTGGAGGAGAGGGCAGAGCTGGAGGAGCTGTTTTCTCTCCCCCCGGAGGACCGAACGGTCATCCATCTTTTCTACTATGCGGGATACTCCACTCGGGAGATTGCCCATATGACCAGACAGCGGCCGGGCACAGTCCGCTCCCGTCTGACCAGAGCCAGACAGAGGCTGAAGAAGCTGCTGGAGTCAGAAGAGGACTGCAAGGGCGGACAACGAAAAGGAGAATTTAAATGAAATATTACAAATCGTATCTTGAACGGCAGGAAATTTCCCAGGAAACCCATAAACGACTCCTGGCCCTGGGGGAAAATAGTCTGTCAACAGGCCGGGCAGTCACCAGTCGGACAAGGTGGGGACACAGGTGGGGGGCGTTGGCGGCCTGCTGTGCCTTGGCCCTGGGACTGGGCGTGTGGCATTTGGCCCAACCAGCCCCGCCAGGGGGACAGACGGCTGCCGACGCCATCTATCCAGGGATCAAAGACACCTACGGCCCTGGGGAGGAACCCCCGTCTGGGTTCACTGTGGCAGAGGGGCCTGACGGAGAAAAAATGATGCTGCCATGTATTCCCTATGTGAACTACCAGAGGGTGGACGGAGAATTGGCGGCGGACGCCGCCCCGGCCCGGTATCTGATAGAGGGTTCTTTCTCCCAGGAACTGACAAAAGAGCAGATCCAAAGGACCTTTTGGGGGCCAGAGGGCAAGCCGGAGGTAGAAAACCCAAAAAACGATTCAGGAAATCTGCCCTGGATGCTGTTTTGGCAGGGCTACACACTCACTGGCTCGGCCCTGTACGACAGGAGCGGGAGCCTGCTGTGGCTGAATATTTGGGGGGAAAATGAGGAGGCGGACAGTTCTTTTACCTTGACCTTGCGGCCGGGGGAGCTGCCCTTCCAGTGCGGTCTTTACTCCGATGTAGAGAGTACCGATGTGATGGGGACCCCAGTCACCGGCTGGAGCCGAGAAGAAGGCGGCCTTTATACCTGCTGTAGCGAGTTCATGGCCGGAGAGGTGGGTGTCCGGTTTGAAAATTCAGGTGGAATTTTTGGTTCGGAATATGGAGAGAGTGCCTCGCTGGTCCAGGGAGGCGCACAGATGTTCAATGCCCTGCTGGTGCGGCAGGCCCTGTCCCAGGACGGCGGCCTGTACCTGGACCACCTGCTGAAGGCGGAGGAGGTGCCGGAGTGGCGGGCGGCGGAATTTTCCTCCCTGGAGGATGCCCGGCAGGAGGTGGATTTCGTCTCCTATCTTCCTGCGGAAGATCTCTCCGGCTATGACGAGTTCTACAGCAGGATGACCTACCAGGAGGGCAGCGAGCACACACTGTACCTGCGTTGGAGCTGGGGATATGACGATGTGACTATCCGGGTGGAGCTGCCCGAGGGAGATGCGGAGTGGGGAAATCTGGTGGATACGGCCCGGCCAGAAACCTACGATGTGCGTCTGTACTCCATCCCCTGGGCGGACAGTGTGCCGGAAGAATACTACGACGCCTTCCATTCCCCAGTGTTCCGGGCAGTGGACATGAGCCGGGAGATAGTGGAAGCCAGGGCCTATACCCTGGCTGACCAGGGGGATTCCGACGGCCCCCGTGTGAGCTTTTCCGTCCTCCATGATGACGGAGCCCTGGTGACCTACTCCTGCAAGGGGCTTTCCATAGACCAGGTATGGGCGTTGGTGGAGGAAACATTGGTGTGAACTCCGGGTCGATTCAGTAGGCGGATGCCTGCCTGTATGCCCCGACCGCGCTCTGTCAAAGTTTTGGGGCGGGGCTGGAAAAATTTAATTTTTTATGAATACACCTCTTTCCCCCTTGTCGAAGGCAGACGAAACCGCTATACTGAAAGGGTATTCGCACGGGAAGGGGGAGGATCGCCCTGGAAGAAAAATATGTCAGCGTATCCCGCCAGGGTGGTGCTCGCCGGACAGCACCCAGGCGGGAGCCGGCCCGTCCCCAGCGCCGGGGAGGGCCGCCCAGGAAAAGCAGCGGGCACAAATCCTTATTCTGGGGATTTTATAAATTCCTGGTTTTTCTCTCCGCTGTGATCGTAGCCATCTATGTGGGCTGGACAATGACCATCAAGCCGCCCCCAATCCAGACCCCTGATCCGACCCCCGTGATCAACGGGGGGCAGGAGGATGGGAGCGGAGATACCGATATTAGCACGCCTCAGGGGCCCCAGCGCCGGGAGCTGGTGTATAATTTCGTCCTACTGGGCAAAGACGTGGACAGTGGCAACACGGACAGCATCATCGTGGTCAGCTTTGACATTCCAAATCGGAAAGTGGGAATGATCTCTATCCCGCGGGACACGGCGGTGGAGCGGACCTGGCGCAAAAATCCCAAAATTAACGGGGCTTTCTACGGGGCAGGGCCGGACGTATTGAAGGAAGAGATCGAGCACACCTTTGGCATCCCCATTGACTACTACGTTCTGGTGGACTTGGAGGGCTTTATAGCCCTGGTGGATGAGCTGGGCGGCGTAGAACTGGATATCCCCTTAGATATGAACTACGATGACCCATACCAGAATCTGCATATTCATTTTACCAAGGGGGTCCACAAGGTGGACGGGCAGGGCGCCATGGAGGCGGTCCGCTACCGCCACGACAATGAGGACAGTCCCAATTATAGGGCTAACCAGTGGTACAGTGATGTACAGCGGGGGGAGATGCAGCGGCAGCTGCTGACCCAACTGGCCAAGAAGGTGGTGTCCTGGAACTCAGTCACAAGGGTAACAGAATTTATCAAGATTTTCCAGACCTATGTTAAAACGGACCTGGAGCTGGAGGAAATGATCTACTTTGCTACCCAGGCCCTCCAGGTAGATCTCTCCACTGGGATCCGCCAGGACACGCTAAAGGGGGACGGCACCAAGACCTATAAGGGCTTTTCATACTGCTTCCTCTACCAGGCGGAGGATATCCTGCCAACGCTCAATGAGCTGGTCAATCCCTACGACACCCCTCTGACCGAGGCGGATCTCCACCTGCCCCAGTCATAAGAGATAAAAAGAGAGCGGATACAGAAGTATCCGCTCTCTTTTTACGGCTCAGTCCCCAGGGTCTGAATCAGCAGATTGCGTAGGGAGATGGCGCTCTGCCGGTTCATTACGATGGAGGCCACATAGTCAGCGGCGGGCGTGGAGATATTCTCCATCCCTTTTGGTGTGACGGTCATGGCGGTCTCCATATATTTATAGGCGATATCCAAGGTGACCTCCAGGACCTCTCCGTCCTTGTCCGACACCTTGCGGATACCAAAGGTATTGGCGTATTCAGGCTTCATGCTCAACCCTCCTTTCTGTCTTGGAAACAAGGACTCGTGCAGGGCACGCACCCTCATTCTGAGTAGCTAAGTTCCCCACCCATAGGCCCTCCCTTCAGATGCCGGCCATTCAGAACGGCCTCCACCAGCTTGTCCCCCACATAGCTCAACTTCAGGGAAAAGAAGGGGGCGTCCTGGTCTAAAAGGTCGAGAAAGATGTGGTCCCCATCCCAAAGGGGGAGCTCCTTTAGCCTGGCTTTGGGGACCCACTCTAGATCCCCCTCGTCGCACTCCTTCAGCTCACCTGTCCAGCTGTGGACAGTAAACAGGTGCATATACTCAGTGGGCCAGCGGTCGGAGAGGAATGTGACGAGTCCGCGGTAGCGGTAGCCTGTCGCGGTAAGGCCGGTCTCCTCCCGTATCTCCCGCAAGGCACAGTCCTCCGGGCTCTCCTTGTCCTCGAACTTGCCTCCTACACCGATCCACTTGTCCTGATTCAGATCGTTTTCCTTTTTGACCCGGTGGAGCATGAGGTATTCCTCGCCCCGCTGGAGATAGCACAGGGTGGTATTGATCATACGATCCCTCTTTTCTCTCAAAGTATACCATGATGTCCGGTCTAGGGCAACCAAAAACTAAGAACATGAGAAGGCCGGCCCTCACCAGGGAGGTATTCTCCCGTGTAAGCGCCGGCTGGACAACCCCGCTGAAGGGTCATCTGTTGTCTTCCTGCGGGTCTACCAGAGCCACATCTACTGTGTAGCTCTGTCCATCCCGGAGATAGGTCAGGGATACCGTATCGCCCAGCCCCAGGGACTGCTTCAGCCGGGTCAGATCCTGGGTGCTGGTGATGGTCTGGCCGTTGGCGACCAATAGGATATCGCCGGGGCGGATGCCCTTGGCGTAGGCGTCGCTGGATGGGGCCACATCCATGATCTCCAGGCCCCCGCCCTCTGCGGGAAAGGTGTACACAGTAAAGCCGAAGACTCCGGTGTGGATGACCTGTCCGTCGATTAGCCGGTCCACCACATATTTCACCCGCGTGGTGGGGATAGCGAAGCCCAGTGCCTCGGCAGAGCCGTCCTCCGTGACGATCTTAATGGTGGTCACCCCCACCACCTGGCCATATTGGTTGATAAGGGCGCCGCCGGAGTTGCCAAAGTTGATAGCCGCGCTGGTCTGGATCAACACCATGGTGGTGCCGTCTACCTCTACCTCCCGGTCCAGAGCGGAGATGATGCCGTCCGTAATGGTGGAGCGGTAGCCCAGCGGGTCCCCGATGGCGGCGACCGGATCGCCGATGCGCAGCGCGGCGGAGTCCCCAAACTCCGCCGGAGTCAGTCCGGAGGCATCCACCTTCAACACCGCTAAGTCCTCATCCGCGTCGAATCCTACCAGGCTGGCCTGTAAAACGCTGTTGTTCGACAGGGCGACCCGGACCTCGTCAGCGCCAGCTACTACATGGGCATTGGTGATGATATAGCCGTCTTCCGTCATGATGATGCCTGTACCTGTTCCATATTCCGACTGGCTCTGGGACTCGATGGACACGATGGAGGGGGCGTTCTTCTCATAGATCTGGGTATAGGTCAGCGCCGGTCCGGCAGCTGCCTGGAGCGGAAGGGTCACCCCGGTCCCCGTGGGCGCCTGCCGGATGTTCGGCGGGTCAGTGCTGTATTCCTCCTGCTGGGCCCACCAGTCCTCCCCTGGGTTTGCAGGCAGATAACCCGGCCCGCTCAAAGAGAAGGACAGGTGGCGCCCCAGCACAACAGTAAGCAGACACAGGGCAAGGACCAAAATGGCCAGCCCGGTGATCCAAGGCCACTTTCTCCTCCTCTTTCTGGGGCGCAGGACGGGAATCCCCGCTGCTGGGACAGGGATGTAGGGCAGGTTGGGCACCGGCTGGCTGGGCTGTTCCCAGGGGCCGCCCTGCCAGAGACCGTCATGTTTGTTGTCCATAAACTCCCTCCAAACCGGGATGTCCAAATGTCAGGCCAACGTCAGGGTAAAGGTAAACTGAGTGACGCCGTCCTCGCTGGTCGCTGTGATAGTCTCCTTTAGGTTGCCCAAAATCGTCTTGACGATATACAACCCCAGCCCCACACCCTCCCGGTCCATGGAGCGGGAGTAGTCTGCCTTGTGGAATCGCTCAAAAAGGAGGGGCAGTTCATCCTTGGGGATCGTAGAGCCCAGATTCCGGATGGTGGTGTAAGCCTTCCCATCCTTCTTTGTGATCTGGACAGTGATAGCAGTACCGGCGGCGGCAAACTTCGCCGCGTTGTCCAAAAGATTATAGCAGACCTGGGTGATGGAATCCGGGTCCCCCCAGACCATTAGCTTCTCGTCGGGCATCTGGACGTCTACATCCAAATTCCGGCCGGTGATCTTGCTCTCCAGGCTAATGATAACCTGGGACACCACCTCGGTGAGGTCGAACTGCTCCTGGGCGGTGACGGTGTTCTCTGTCAGGGCGTTGAGCCGAGCCAGATCCAGCATCCGCCGGACTAACCGGGACAATCGCCTGGTTTCAGATACCACGATTTGTAGAGATTCCTTCTCCCGTTCGGGCGGGATGGTCCCATCCAGGATTCCCTCGGCAAAGCCGGAGATGGTGGTCATGGGGGTCTTCAGTTCGTGGGATACATTGGCAATAAATTCTGATCGCTGGCTCTCTACCTTGGCCAGGGAGTTGGCCATGGTATTGAACGCCTCAGCCAGGGTGCTGATCTCATCACACCGCCCCTCATAGCTGGTGACCCGGACATCAAACTCTCCACGGCCAAATTTTCGGGCTGCCTCGGCCATCTCGTTTAGAGGCCGGGCCTGGTGGGCGGAAAAGAGGGAGCTGGCGACGAAGGCAATCAGCAGCACCACCACAGCGGTAAAAAAGAAAATGGTGGCGGTGGCCGACCACATCTCCGCCAGGCTGGAGGCGTCGGCAGACACCAGCACCAGCCCCTGGGTGACTGACAGGTTATTCAAGCTGACGGTAATAGGCAGGCTGGCCAGATAGCGCCGCTCCGGGAAGATTCCGCCCAGACTGGTCATACCGGCATAAGAGCCCCGTTCCAGCACCTGGGACACCACTGACTCAGGGACTTTGCTGTTTTCATACGCATAAAAATTGACGCCGTCCGTAGCATAGATGATCTCGCCATCCGGGGCGGCTACAATCACATAAGAATCTGAGATCAGGGCGATGGAGGCGACATAGTTCTGGAACGGCTCACTGCGAAGCTGCTGATAAAAGGAGGAGGCAAACATAGCGATATAGCCGGCATTGCGTTCCATCGCGTCCCGTTTCTCTGAAATGATATAGCGGTAAGAGAGCATCATAAAGGCGGTGGACAGAAGAGTAAAGGACAGCGCGACGATCCCCACCATCATAGCTAGCTGACGTTTATATAACGAACGCAAAGGCTTCACCTCCTTAGGCAGTTTGTCATATCCATCCGATTTCAGCGGGTTCAGGCATTTCCGCCCACCTCAAATTTATAACCCACACCCCAAACAGTCTTCAGCCGCCACTGGTCACTGACATTCTCCAGCTTTTCCCGAAGCCGCTTGATATGGACGTCCACAGTCCGGCTGTCACCGAAATAATCGAAGCCCCATACCTCATCCAGAAGCTGGTTTCGGGTAAATACCCGGTTGGGAGCAGAGGCCAGATGGAACAACAGCTCCAATTCCTTGGGGGGCGTATCCACCCGCTGGCCGTCTACCAACAGCTCATAGGAGTCCAGGTTGATGACCAGCTTATCGAAGGTCAGCTTTTTGCTGGTCTGCTCTTCCTCCCCCATGGTACGGCGCAGAACGGCATGAATACGGGCCAGCACCTCTTTCATCTCGAAGGGTTTGACAATGTAGTCATCGGCGCCCTGCTCCAGACCTGTGACCTTGTCCTCCGTTTCGCCCTTTGCGGTGAGCATAATAACAGGGGTCTTATCCCCCTCCCGAATCTTCTTCAGCACAGACCAGCCGTCCATAATGGGGAGCATAATATCCAGAAGCACTAAATCGGGCTGAAAGGAGCGAAACAGCTCTACACCCTTACCGCCATCCTGGGCTACCTGGGTTTCGAACCCCTCTTTCTCCAGATAGAGGTGGAGCAGCTCGGCGATGTTGCCATCATCCTCCACGATCAAAACCTTCTTTGGCATAGCCGTACCCTCTTTTCTCAATGTAATTTGTGTATGGGATACCTTTATTATAGCGCGAAACCCCAGTGTTAGGTGAATAATTTGTAAATTGCTCCCACATTTCCCCTACCCCTGGTCACCGGAGGCCACATAGGAGTGGTCCACCTGGATGACGGGGAAGTAATGGCCGGACAGCCCCTTAATTCCCTCGGTGAGCTGTTCCCGCACCTGGGTATCCTTCAGCCGGAACCCATATGGCACCATGACGTCAAAAATTAGGTTAGTGTGAATTGGGCCAGGGGTAATGCGGAAATCATGGATGGTGAGCACGGGGTCGATTTTCCGGGCGATGGCGTCCACCTGCTCTCGAAGGGCGGAGGTGCTGTCGTCACACACTACCGGGTCCATATGGATGGAGGTGTCAATGTGGTGCTTCTCCTTCAGTTCCCGCTCGATATGGTCGATAATGTCATGGAGCTCCAAAAAATCTCCGTCCGCTGGGACCTCGGCGTGGAAGGACATCATGGCTCGACCGGGGCCATAATCGTGGTAGACCAGGTCGTGGATGCCCAGAATGTGGTCGTGGCCCAGCACGATGCGGTCGATGTCCGCGGCGAGCTCCGGGTCCATGGGCCGCCCTAGCAAAGGGTCCAGGGTGTCCCTGGCGGCCTCCCACCCTGTCTTGAGAATAAAGGCGGCCACCAGCAGGCCGGCCAATCCGTCCACCTGAAGCCCCCAGAAATGATCGGCAAGGGTGGAGAGAAGGACTACGCCGGTGGACAGGCAGTCGGACAGGGAGTCTGCGGCGGTGGCCTCCATGGCGGCGGAGTCAATGGCCCGGCCCAGGCCGCGGTTGAACCAGTACATCCAAAATTTCACCAGGATGGCCGCCGCTAGAATGACCAGAGCCACTGGCGAAAATTGAGTTTCAGACTGGCCGAACAGGGACTCCAGGGCAGACCGGCCCACCTCCACCCCCATGAGCAGAATAGCCATCGCCACGATCAGTCCGGCAATATATTCCACGCGCCCGTGGCCGAAGGGGTGGTCCTCGTCCGCCTCCTGGCCAGCGAGCCGAAAGCCGATGAGGGTGACCACCGAGGTCGCGGCGTCAGATAAGTTATTTACCGCGTCAGCCACCATGGCCACAGAGGAGGTGAGCGTGCCGGCGATCACCTTACCCAGAAACAGCAGCACATTGAGAAAGATGCCTGCGGCGCCGGAGATGGTGCCGCAGCGAAGCCTGGTGGCAGGAGCCTGGGGCGCGCCGCCCCCCAGACAGGCACGGATCAAAAAGTTCATAGCTGACAGATGCCTCCCGAACCGGCCAAGGATGACCGGATTGATCTGTATCATTTTATTATCCCACGGCAACTGGCCTCCGTCAAGAAAAAGGCGGGGCCGGACAGGTAAATTTTTCCGTCCTCTTGGAAGGCCGGAGAGAAGTATTTACAAACTGTTCATACCAGGGTCATTGTTTTGCCTTAATTCTATTCTATGATAAAACCGTTCCAAGGGAACAAAATGCATCTTCCATTTCTCCCTCTCCTTTACAACACACAGATGGAGACCTCCGGCATGCCGGAGGTCTTCGTCGTTTATAGGACTGACAGTGTTTACAAAAAATTCATGGGGAGGACATAGTATTGCCTTAATTCTATTTTATGATAAATCCGTACTCAAGATATCTTCCTTTTTCTCCTCCCTTTTACAACACACAGACAAAGGCCCCTGACCTTCCTGGTCAGGGGCCTTTGTCGTTCAGGATTCCGATGTCGTGGCCCCATCTCTGGAACCCTCCCAGCGGTCCCGGCCCACAGCGCCGCTGCTGGCCTCCATCCGGTTCATTTTCCGCTTCCGTGCGGAGGAGCGGGCCAGCTTCTCGCTCAACCCCTCCAGGTCCCCGGACTGGATAGCCTGACGGTACTGTCGGATGTTCTCCTCCAACTGCTCCAGGGCCCGGCCCAAGGCCTCAGCGTTCATGGAGAAGAGCTGGGTCCACAGGGGCACATCCAGAGCGGCCACCCGGGTGCAGCCCCGGAAAGAGTCCCCCTCAAAGCCCTGATAGTCGAATAGGCTAGGGTTGTCGCACACGGAAACGGCGATAACGTGCATCATCTGGCTGGTGTAGGCGATGATGGCGTCGTGCCGCTCCGCCGTGGTCTGGACCACATCCGCGCAGCCGATGTACCGAGCCAGCCGCTCCATAAGAGCCAGATGCTCCGGGCTGGATTGGTTATTCGGGGTTAGGATATAGTGGGCCCCGTGGAACATATTGGCCAGGGCGTGCTGAATGCCGGAGAACTCCGTCCCCGCCATGGGGTGCCCTCCCACAAAGGAAACAGTGTCAGGCAGTACCCCGGCCCCCTTCAAAATGGCCCCCTTTACCCCGCACACATCGGTCACCATGGAGCCAGGCCTGAAATGGTTCCGGTGCTCGGTCATAAATTCTACGATGCCCTGGGGATGGAGGCATAAAAATACCAGGTCGCCCTCCGCCAGCGCCCGGACTGGGTCCGCCTCGGCCCGGTCCACGATATCCTGTTCCATGGCGTAGCGAAGGGTGGGCTGGCTCACGTCCACGCCGATGATTTCATAGTCCTCAAAGCCCCGGAGGGCCTTGGCAAGGGAACCGCCGATCAGGCCCAGCCCCACAATGACCAGACGCTTTTTCATGATATAACCTCGTTTCTACACCGTGTCCGGCGAATAACGGAACTGTATCACATTTGCCCGCCGAAATCAAGATGGTATTCAAGGCAGAAGGGCACTGTAATTTCCCAAAAAATGTAGGAAACCGTCCCATTTCAGGGCGGTTTTTTGTGTTGGATAGAGAGGGCTTGGGCGGCAGTCCAAAGCCTCCCCCTGTGGGGAGGGTGCCGAGCTGTGTGCCCCGATACCGAACCCCTCAGTCCTCTTGCAGGGGCGGCCACATGGGGCCGCCGTGTGGAGGGGCAAAACCCGCCCCAGTCGCCTCCTCAGTCAGCCTATGGCTGACAGCTCCCCTCTGGGGGAGCCAAAACAACAACTCTAATAATTAAAGGAGGAGCCATCGTGTCAACGGACAAGACTCAACACTACCAGCTTAACCAATGGGAGGAGGATAAGGTGCTCCGCCTCGACTTCAACGCAGATAACCAGATCATAGACGGGGCCCTAGCTGCACTGGCGGAGGGGCAGACCCAGTTCATCTGCGGTAGCTACCGGGGGACCAGGGTGGCGGGCACGGCGGAATATGTTCTGGGGGCGCGGCCGAAATTTCTGATGCTGGCCGTCATGTCAAGCAAGGATAAGGCGCATTACTGCGGCCTGCTGGCGGCGGAGGAGTTCTGTCTGCCCTTTTACTCCACCACAGGGATGACGGGGATCGCCGACCTTGTGACCTTTACCGACACCGGATTTTGAATCGCACACAGATCCGGTACCGCTGATTATGCCTTTAACCGCTCTGGCGTGACCTACCGCTATCTGGCCATCTGCTGAAGGCTCTGCCCACGGGGAAGGCCCCCCGCTCCAAGGGGAGCGGGGGGCCTTTACTCAGGACTGTGCGGAGTGGATCACTGGTTGGCTCAGGAGGCTACCAGGGACCCAGTGACGGTGATGGTGTACTCCACCACGATGGACTCGATGGCCTCGCCGCCGTTGGTAGGAGTGAAGGCGGTGGTGGCCTCAACGGTGATATAGCCGCGGTTTAGGTCGGCCTGCTTCACGGTGTATTCAGTTCCGCTGGTGTAGGAGGCGCCGTTGAGCTTCAGGGTAGTGGAGACAGTATAGCCAGTCACGGTGGGCTCAGTAGCGGTGATCTTGATGTTCTTGGCGTCAGTAGCCACTGCGATAGAACCAGTGGTCTTGCCGCCGAAGTCCTTGATGTCCACAGAGGCTACGGGGTTGGTGTCGCCGCCAGTAATGGACAGGGTAGCGGCCTTGGCGTCCACGGTGGAACCGCCGCCGGTGGCATTCTCGCTGGCAGTCACGGACACCAGGATGACCGCGCCGTCGTCCAGATAGACGTCAGCAGTGACAGAGCCCTTCTCGATGGCGCTCTTCAGCTTGGAAACGCTGGTGATGTCGCCGGTGACCAGGGCGGTGTTCTTCTGGGCCTTGGTGCGGCTGTCGATGATCACCACGTCGGCGGAGAAGTCCACATCGTCAAAGTTGATGGTGCCGGTCTTGGTGCCGGACAGCTGATCGTTGTACACGCCGGTCAGGGTGGCGCCCGTCACCAGACCGGTACCGTCGTCATAGTCCTTGTTGCCGTCGACCTCGGGAACGTAGGCACTATCATTGGTCACGTCAGTCAGCTCATACACGCCGTCATCGTTGATGGTGTAGGTGTAGAAGTGGTTGTCAGTGCCGGCGGTGTCGGCAGTGATGGTCTGCTCACCGGAGCCGTCCAAGAAGTAAGCGGTCAACTCCCACTCGTCGCTGGCGGTCTTGTTGCTGGACTTCTCGTCCACGTACAGGATGTCGGCGTCAGCGGCGGCGGCGTCAAAGCCGGCGTTGGATACCAGCACCACATAAGCGGCGGTGTAGTTGCTGCCCGACTTGGTGGCTACCACGGCGGCAGCGTCAGTGGAGGCCTGGGTGGCGGAGGTGCCGCCGGTGACAGGCTTCACGTCGATGTCGTCGCCGGGCTCCTCGACCTTGATATACTGGGTCTTGTCGTCCAGATAGGCCTTCTTGGTGAAGTCGCTATTGGAAGCAGTGCTGCCTGACAGATTCAGGGAGCTGGCGTCCCGCTTCAGGTCGTCGCCGAGGCCGGTGCCGAGAGCCACATAGTAGCTGGAGTCAGCGATATGGTTATAGACCTCGGCGGTCAGCTTGCCGTTGTTGGACTTGGCGTTGGCAGACTTGCCGCCGTCCTTGTCAGTGAAGGTGAACAGGCCGGTGGTAGTGGTATCCAGAGCATTGGCAGGGCCGAGCTCGCTGGTAACATCACTTGCGGCGGCGTTCAGATTAGCATACTGTTTGTACTTGATGGTGCCGTTCACGGTGGTGCTAAAGGTGCCATCGTTCTGCTTGTAATAGGTGCCACTGGCAGCCTGCATATAGATCTTGCCGTCAGCAGCGGCCACGATCTCACGGCCAGTGGCCATGGACAGGTAGCAGCCCTGCTCCAGCTTGACGTTCTCCACGGTGCCGCCGTCCAGCTTCACGCTCTGGGCATAGTAGGAGGTAGAGCCGTACAGACCCTCGGTATCGCGCACCACGCCGGTGACGTAGTACACGTCCTCCAGCTTGGCGGAGGCGGTGGTCTCATAGCCGATGACATAGCCGTCGGCGTTCACGTAGACGGTGTAGGTGCTGTCGTCAAAATCAAAGTTGGGGTTGGTGCCCTTCACCTTGGTGGTCAGGGGGTAGGAGGAGCCGTCCACAGTAACGGCAGCCTTGGAGCCGCTGTTGTACTTGGAAACAGTGCCCTCCACAGCGGTGGCCACGTGGGAGGCCAGAATGGCGTCGTTCTTGCCCACGGCAACGGCGATCACGGTGCCCTCGGTGTAGGTGCTGGCGGCAAAGCCGTTCAGGACCTTCTCGTCGTCGTCGTTGGCGTCATAGTAGGTGTTGCCGTCCACGTCGGAGAAGACGCCGGCATCCAGGTCCTTCAGGTCGACGGCGTACTTGGCGCCCTGCTTCTCCAGAGAGGTGGACAGGTCGTCATCCACGCTGTCAATCTTGGCCAGGGTATAGCGGATGACGGCGATGGTCTCCACCTCGTCGCTGTCATTCTCAAAGACCTCGACCACGTCACCGGCCTTAAAGAAGTCGGAGCCGGGGGCAGTGGCCTTCACGCCGTTCACATACACCTCCACGTCCTCGGAGATGTCGCTGGCCTTGTAGTCAAAGTAGTCGTCGTCGGTAACCATGACTTCGGCGTAGTCCAGCTCTTTGTTGATGACCATGCTGTCGTCGGCGGACTTGGCATAGGTGCCGACCTCATCACCGTCATAGACCCACTGGGTGGCAGGACGGCCAAAATCGTCAGTCTGGCTGTCCTTCTTCTCCAGGTCGCCGTCATACAGGTCCTCACCCAGCTGGATGATGTACTTGCCGTTGTTGGTGGAGCGCTCGTTGTCCAGCTTGCCATACTTGCTGTTGGTGCTGGTGCGGTCCTCATAGGTGGCCTTGCCGGTGGTGATTTCATAGCCGTCGCCCTTGATGGTGGTGCCGCCGTTGCCGGTGTACTGGACCATGTTGGCTTCCAGGGCATTCAGCACCAGCTGGGCCACGTCGTTCCGGGTCAGAGCGGCGGTAGCGGCGGTGTCCACGTCGTCAAACAGGCCAATCTGGCTGCCCTTCAGTGTGGTCTCCACCAGCCAGTCCTGACCGAAGTCGGACTGATACTGGAAGTAGCCCAGGGCCTTCATCAGCATCAGAGCGGCCTGGCCGGTAGTGACGGAGTCGTTGCCGCCGAAGGTCTTGGCGTCGTAGCCGGCGATGATGCCGTTGGTGTAACAGGCAGCCACATAGGGCTCGGCCCAGGAGGGCACGTCGCTGAAGGGCGCAGTGCCCTTGTAGCTGGACACGGTGTAGTCCAGCAGGTTGGACATGACCACGGCCATCTCATTACGGGTGACGTTGGCGTCGGGGTTGAAGTTGCCGTTCTCGTCGCCGGTCATAACACCAACGGCCTGGAGAACTTCGATGGCTTCCTGATTCTGCTCGGAAGACACATCGACGTAGCTCGCGCCGGTGCCGACTACCATCAGGCCCATGACCATGACGGAAGCCAGAGCCAGGCTAAGAGCCCGTTTCAGGTTTCTCATTCGGGATTCCTCCTTAAATTTTTTCGGGGACTTTTCTGACAAAATCCCCATTTTTTCGAGGCTTTGAGGACTTTTTATGGCATCAGCCCTGTATAACGCCCCTTGCAAAGCAAAAAAGGTAAGGAAAACCTGCTAAGAGCAAATAAAAAAGGGGGCTTTTTCAAAGAAAAAGTGCCCTTGGTAGACATCTGGTAGACACCCAGAAAATGGAAAAGCGGGAAAGCCACGTTTCCCAGCACTTTCCCGCTTTTTTTGGTAGACATTTGGTAGACATGGTCAAGCAAAAAAACGGAGAAATTTCCGGGGAAAGGGAATTGACAAATCCGACAGAATAGAGTATGATTGTGAACAATCATCATAAACGCGATGAACGGGACAGTAGGCTTGTCTGGATGCGAAGAGAGGGCGCGGTCGGTGTAAGCGCTCGTGAAGGACCTCCCCCGAAGCTCGCCCGTGAGCAGTCCTTCTGAACTGGCAGCGTGCCATAGTAGGTTGGAACGGTTCTCCCACCGTTATTGGGGAAATGAGCGCATAACCAGCCAAAGGTTATGAATTTAGGTGGTACCACGGAGCATCCGGCTTCGTCCTATCTGTATGGATAGGACGAAGCCGCTTTTGTTTTTTTGATCCAAAGCACACCAATGGAGGTGAAGTTCCATGAATGGAGCGCACGCGTTGATTGAAAGCCTGCTGCGCGAGCAGGTAGACCATATTTTTGGCTACGCCGGAGCCACCATCTGCCCGGCGGTAGACGCCCTAAAGGAACATCCGGAGATCGGCTATACCCTGGTGCGGACGGAGCAGAACGCCGGCCATATGGCCTCCGGCTATGCCAGGGTCAGCGGCAAGGTAGGAGTATGCATGGTCACCTCCGGTCCCGGGGCCACCAACCTGATTACTGGTATCGCTACAGCCTACATGGATTCTATCCCCATGGTGGCCATCACCGGACAGGTGCCCAGCCATCTGCTGGGCCGAGATATCTTCCAGGAGGTGGATATCACCGGTGCCGTGGCGCCCTTCTCCAAGCACAGCTATCTGGTGAAAAACGCCAACGACATTCCCCGGGTGGTCCGAGAGGCCTTCCATATCGCCTCCACTGGTCGTCCGGGCCCGGTCCTCATTGATATTCCTATCGATGTCCAGGAGCAGACGTTAAAGAAGTTTGACTGGCCTGAGGAGGTCAATATCCGGGGGTACAAGCCCAGCGTCAAAGGAAATGACCTCCAAATTAAGCGTGTAGTGGAAACCATCGCCAAGGCCCGCCAGCCTCTGATTTGCGCTGGCGGCGGTGTGTGGCTGGCCGACGCACAGGAGGAGCTGCTGGAGCTGGCGGAGACCGCCAATATCCCGGTTGTCAAGACCATGATGGGCATTGGCCTGATGCCCACGGACCACCCACTCAACCTGGGCATGATCGGAGCCCACGGCAACCACTGCGCCAACAAAGCCCTGGCAAAGTCCGACCTGCTCATCATGGTGGGCACTCGGGCTGCCGACCGGGCCATCACCTCCCCCGACGAGATACAGCGCAGGATGGCCACCATTCATATCGACGTGGATCCGGCGGAGATCGGGAAAAATATGCAGGCCGCCGTCCCCCTGGTAGGAAACGTGAAGGTCATCCTTCGCCAGATCCTGGATATGGGTGTTTCCAGCACCGATTCTGCCGACTGGCTGGCCATGCTTCGGGACTACCGGAAGGCCGAGTTGAGCCGGGTCTTTCCTAAGCGCCCCGGTTCTGTGTTCCCTGGTACTGCCATCCGTAGGCTGGGGGCCAAGCTGGATGAGGACGCCGTGGTGTGCGTGGATGTAGGCCAGAATCAGATCTTTACCTGTAAGTATTTTCCCCAAAAGCACGGCCGACTGCTGACTAGCGGCGGCTTGGGGACCATGGGCTACGCCCTCCCCGCCGCGATTGGCGTCAAGGTGGCGAAGCCGGGCAGGCAGACCGTCGTTGTCTGTGGAGACGGCTCTTTCCAGATGGCCATGAACGAACTGGCCGCCATACGGTGTGCTGATTTGGATATCAAGATTCTTGTGTTTCAGAACCATACCCTGGGTTTGGTCCACCAGATCCAGAAATCAGTTCCTTATCATGGCCCCTTTGGGGTGGATTTGGACGGTTCCCCGGACTTTGCCGCCATTGCCGCCGCTTACGGGATCCCCAGCATTATGGTCTGCGAGGAGGAAGAACTGGACGAGGCCATCGAGCGCTTTCTGTCCACCAAAGGCGCCTGCCTGATGCTCTGTGAAGTCCACCCCGACGTGGGCACCAACGATTAAAGGAGGGGGACCAGATGAAACAGACAATCTCCGTGCTGGTGGAGAACCAGGCGGGCGCTCTAAACCGTATTACTGGGTTGTTTGCCCGCCGAGCCTTCAACATCGAATCCCTGGCCGTGGGTGTCACCGACGACCCTACCATCTCCCGTATCACAATCATCGTGGATAGCGGCAACAGCGTGGTGGAGCAGGTGGAAAAGCAGCTCAACAAACTCATCGAGGTCATCAAGGTCCGCACTTTGGAGGAGACCAACTTGATTGGCCGGGAGCTGATGATCTTAAAGGTAAACGCCAACAATAAAACCCGGCAGGATATTATGACCATCTGTTCCATCTACGGGGCTAAGGTGGATGATATCTCTCCTACCTCTATGACTCTGGAACTGTCCGACACGCCGGATCGTCTGGATACCTTCCAGGCCATGATGCGGCCCTTCTCCATTTTGGAGGTTGCCCGTACCGGCGTCATCGCCGTGCAGAAGGGCGGAGGGAAAATTTGAGCGCGGAGCTTGGAGCGGAGCGGCGAATACAAACCAGGGCAGGCGAAGTCCGGCCGTTTGTGTCCAGAGCCGCAGCGAGAGCGCCCAGACCGCATGCGCAAAGCGCAGCGTAACATCACACTTCTATCTCACCCAAAGGGGGTCAGCCGTTTTGAAAGTACGCGCCACTCAGGCCATCATGGAGTGTCTGCTGGAGCAGGAGGTGGACACTGTTTTCGGATATCCAGGTGGAACGATCCTGAATCTCTATGATGAGCTGTATAACTATCAGGATAGGATCCACCATATCTTGACCGCCCATGAGCAGGGGGCTGCTCACGCCGCCGACGGCTATGCCCGTTCCACCGGGAAAGTGGGGGTCTGTTTCGCTACCAGCGGCCCTGGCGCCACAAATCTGGTCACCGGGATTGCCACCGCCTATATGGACTCTTCTCCCATTGTGTTCATCACCTGCAATGTGACGGAGCAGACGCTGGGGAAGGACGCCTTTCAGGAGGTGGACATTACCGGCATCGCTATGCCTATTACCAAAGCCACCTATCTGGTCCGGGACGCCCAGACCATCCCGGACGTGATGCGTCAGGCATTTGCCGTGGCGGCCACCGGCCGGCCCGGCCCGGTGCTCATCGATTTCCTGAAAAATGTTACGTTTCCCAGTGTGGAGATCGACTATGAGTTTGTCCCTTGGAGCAGGAACCGCTCCTGCAGCTCCATCCAGTCCCTGGCCACCAGCCACGAGCTGAAGGCTCCGGAGCCCAACAAAGGGGACATTGATACCCTGGTGGAGATGATTGCCCAGTCCAGGCGGCCGCTGCTCATCTGCGGCGGCGGTGTGGTCCGGGGCCGTGCCCACCGGCAGTTCCAGGAGTTTGCCGAGAAGCTGGACGCTCCGGTGGCCATCACTGTTATGGGGGGCGGCGGCTTCCCGGGCGGACATCCGCTGACGACAGGGATGATTGGGATGCACGGCTCTCAGGCATCCAATGTGGCGTGCAATGAGTGTGACCTGCTCATCGCCGTGGGCTGCCGCTTCTCAGACCGGGTGGCGCTCCAGCCGGAGACCTTTGCCAGCCAGGCCAAGGTCGTCCAGATTGACATTGACCGGTCTGAGATTGACAAAAATGTCCTCACGGACCACCACATCATCGGTTCAGCCCGGCGGGTGTTGGAGATGCTCAACGCCAAGCTGCCCCAGTACAGCCATCCGGAATGGAAGGAGCAGGTCCTGCCTCTGCGGGTCCCCTCGGTGGCGGAAACGGGAGATAAGCTTACCCCCAAGCAGGTGCTGGAGACCATCCGGCGTCTGGCGCCCCAGGATACCATCGTGGCCACCGATGTGGGCCAGCATCAGATGTGGTCCATTCAGCACTTCCATTTTGACTATCCTGGGCAGCTGCTGACCAGCGGCGGTTTCGGGACCATGGGGTTCGGCCTGGGAGCGGCCATCGGGGCCAAGCTGGGCAACCCGGACAAGGTGGTGGTCCATACCACCGGAGACGGCTGCTTCCGCATGAACTGCCATGAGCTGGCTACGGTAGAACATTACCACCTGCCTATCATTACAGTAGTGTTCAATAACGGCACCCTGGGTATGGTTCGCCAGTGGCAGAATCTGATCTACCATCAGCGGTACTCGGAGACCACCTTGGACCGAGGCCCGGACTTTGTCAAGTTGGCCGAGGCCTATGGACTGAAGGGCTTCCGGGTAACCAGTATGGCGGAGATGGAGGCGGCCTTCCAGGAAGCGCTGACCGCTGGCCGCGGCTGTGTCATCGACTGCCGCCTGGATATGGATGAGATGGTCCGGCCCATGGTAGCCGGCGGCGCCCATATCACTGACTTCTTACTCAAATAAGGGGGCTAGGGGGATATGAAACGGGAATTTGATCCAGAAAAAAAGCTGTATACCCTGGCCATCCTGGTCCAGGACATCCCCGGCGTATTGAGCCAGGTGGCCCGGTTGTTTGCCCGTAAGGGGTATAACATCGAGTCCATTGTCACCGGCGGAACCGACCGGCCCAACACCGCCCGCCTGGCGATCAGCATTCTGGCGGACGAGCTGATGATAAACCAGATTGCCGACCAGTGCCGTAAGCTTATCCCTGTGCTGGCGGTAAAGATCTTGGACGAGGCCACCTCTATCCAGAGGGAATTTTCTCTCATCAAAGTCCGGGCCACGGACCGCAATTCCAGGGATGAGGTCATTCAAATGGCCAACATCTTCCGGGCCAACATCATCGATGTGGGCCGGGACACCCTGACAGTAGCTATCTTCGGTGACCGGTCCAAGACCAGGGCACTCACAGACCTGCTGGCCGACTTCGGCATTCTGGAGATCGCAAAGACGGGTACTCTCGCCATCGAAAGAGGGCGTAGCACTATATATGATGACAACAAACTGAAGGAGGAATACAACTATGGCAAAAATGTACTATGAGAAGGACTGTGATCTGAGCTATCTGGACGGGAAAAAGATTGCCATTATCGGATACGGTTCCCAGGGCCACGCCCACGCCATGAATCTGAAGGACTCCGGCTGTGATGTCTGCGTCGGCCTGCGCCAGGGCTCCAAGAACTGGGCCAACGCTGAGAAGGCCGGCCTGCAGGTCAAGACAGTGGAGGAGGCCGCCCAGTGGGGCGATATCGTCATGATCCTGATCAATGACGAGGTCCAGGCCGAGGTCTATAAAAAGTCCATCGCCCCCAACCTGTCCTCCGGCAATATGCTGATGTTTGCCCACGGCTTCAATATCCGCTATCAGCAGATCGTTCCCCCCGCCGACGTAGACGTGGTTATGATCGCCCCCAAGGGCCCCGGTCACACCGTCCGCTCCACCTATGTCAACGGCAAGGGCGTGCCCTGCCTGATCGCCGTAGAGCAGAACGCCACCGGCGACGCCTATAAGCTGGGGCTGGCCTATGCCGCCGGCATCGGCGGCGCCCGGGGCGGCGTGATGGAAACCACCTTCCACGATGAGACTGAGACCGACCTGTTCGGTGAGCAGGCCATTCTGTGCGGCGGCGTGGTGGAGCTGATGAAGCTGGGCTTTGAAACTCTTGTCGAGGCCGGCTACGAGCCCGAGAACGCCTATTTTGAGTGCATCCACGAGATGAAGCTTATCATCGACCTGATCAACAAGGGCGGCGTGGCGGCCATGAACTACTCTATCTCCGACACCGCAGAGTATGGCGAGTATGTGTCCGGTCCCCGTGTCCTGCCCTATGAGGAGACCAAGAAGAACATGAAGGCAGTTCTGAAGGACATCCAGGACGGCACCTTTGCCGGTAAGTGGATCGCCGAGAACAAGAACGGCCGCACCTTCTTCAACTCCATGCGGGCCAATCTGGCCAAGCACCAGATGGAAACCGTGGGTGCCGAGCTGCGGAAGAATATGATCTGGGGCGGGGACACCGATTTGGATACTGCTTCCAACTAAATACTGCTCCGCATCAAAATTCAGGCCCCCCGGCATAAGCCGGGGGGCCTGCTTAGTTAAGACATGAGCTCAAGGAGCTTTTTGACCACCAAAATACCGTCCAAGATCCCCACTGCGAGCAGTACCGGCACGATCCAGCCTTTCGGCCGATCTACGATCAAAGCGCCGAAACATTCAATCAAAAGTGATGTGTAGAATATGAGGCTTACTGCCTTCATACTGAAAAAAATCCCGGCTGCTATCATGATTACGAGAACAGTGACGCGGTAGCGGTAACGGTACTTTTTACGGTCCATATCCGAGCCCTCCTGACATCAGCAGTCGTATCCGCCTTAAATGGGTTCCATGGCGTAAGCTGGGGGTTCCCTCTATTTTTTTAGGGCTGGTGATAACTCCCGAAGCAGAGCGACGAAGGATAAAATGATAAGGGGGAGATAAACCAGGGCCCGAACATAATGCTTCTTTTTTATTGTACAGATACACCCAATGCCCCCATAAAGAAAGATGCCAAAACAATAAATACAGATAGCATACGTAATACCTGCAAATAAGAGGGCGATCAGGGAGGAACACAAGGCTAGTATCAAAATATATTTATCTATGTTCCGATCAGATCCCATTTTTACCAGTCCTCCAATGGTGCGCTGGTATTTTGGTGCGGCCTATCATCAGCGGCCGTATCCATCTTGAACTGCTCCCCTGGCAACACCGGAGGTTCTAGTTTTTCAATTACTCGGATAAGAGTCCAACAAATTCCCGGACGGTGAACACGCTGCCCAAAACCACCATGACGAGCAGCATCAGGGCGAGTCAGCGATTCCGCCGAAATTTGATCAAACAGACGATGCCTTCTATCAAGATTGAGAGGGAGAATACAAAACTTCCCACCTCCGGGCCGTAAAGAAATGCGGCTGCTGTCATGACCGCCAAGCCAGCGATCTCATATTTCATAGAATCCATCCCCAGTCACTCCCTTACTGCCGGCAGCGGTCGTATCAGTCTTGAAGTGGGTCCCCCGGTTTTGGTGGGGAATCAGCATTTAGCCCATCGAGCTGCTCCTTCCGCCGCCTCCGTGGGTACAGGATATCAGGAAGATATTACTGTCTTTATTTTAACGAGATTTATGCAATTTGTAAATAATTGCCATGTAAATGAGATATATTTATTAAAAATAACCAAATCAAGGTGCCGCCTTTTGCTGACTGGAACAGAAGCAGCCCTCCCGGCTTGCCGGGAGGGCTGTGCCTTTCTCACCAGAGAGCGTCTACCTGGGTGCCGGTATAGTACCAGGTCAGGATGTCTGTAAAATTTTTCCCCTCTTTGGCCATGGCGTTGGCTCCATACTGGCTCATACCTACCCCGTGGCCGTAGCCAGTAACGTCGAAGGTAAAATTTTCCCCGTCCCAGGTCACGGTAAAGGCGGCGGACCGGAGGGACAGCATGGACCGGACCTGGCCGCCGGTGAGGGTAAGGCCGCCAAAGGGGATGGAGGTGACGGTGCCGCCCTCATCCCGGACGGCCTGACCAAACCAACTGGAGGGCTCCCCGGACAGATCCGCTCCGGGGTAGGCGGCCAAAGCCGCCTCTTGGACCTGCTGAGAGGGGAGAACGACCTGGCTGTGGTAGTTGGGGACCTCATCCCCCTCTGGGCTGTCCACGCTTTTCAGATAGTCCACGCTGTTGCCCCACACCGCCACAGCGTCCACGGTCCGGCCGGCGGCGGAGGAGAAGAACAGTGCCTGAATGGGCTGCCCCTCATAGAGAATACCCAGCCCGTCGGTCCCCTCCACCGCCTGGGAAATCTTTTCCTCATACTCCTGGGCGTTTAGTCCCCAGCGGGCCAGGGCCGCCTCCCGCTCGATATAGGCCTGACAGCAGGTGCTGTCTTCACAGATATCCGCTCCCGGGTGCTTGTCAGAGCCGGAGTTCTGCCTGACTACCGTATAGGTTCGCGCGGCGCAGGCTTGGGCTTTCAGGGCCTCTAGTTCAAAGGAGGCCGGCATTTCAGCCGCCACTACCCCCCACAGGTAGTCAGCCATAGACAGCTCCCGGATCGTTCCGTCGTCCATCTGCAGCCGTACAGCTCTCCCGCGGTCCCGGGAGGCGGCCTGTACTCCACCGGAGGCTGCGTCCCCGGACGGAGGAAGTGATTCAACCACCTCGGATCCTTGATATAAGGGATCTCCCCGGATTAGAATTCCGGGCAGACAGAACAGTACGCCCACGCTCAAGAGAGCGGCCGCCACCACCTGCCGCAGAGACCGCCCCAGCCATATTTTTGCCCGTGCCCGCTGTATCCTCATCCCGCGCCCCTCCTTGTCCTTTGGGACAACTTATGGGACGGCGGGCTTTTTTATGCCTGTTACCGTTACAGGTCCAAAGACTCGATGGCCTCCTTCATCTGGCGGGCGGAGTCCTCCAGCGCCTGACGCTCCTCCCCGTTCAGCGGGATTTCCAGCACTTCCTCCAGGCCATTCCGCCCCACGACAGAAGGGATGCTGAGGGCCAGGCCCTCCAAGCCGTACTGTCCCTCCAGCACCACGGACACCGGGAGAACAGAGTGTTCGTCCCGCACCAGGCACTGGGCGATGCGGCCTACTGCCATGGCGATGCCGTAGTAGGTAGCCCCTTTTCGTCGGATGATCTCATAGGCGCTGTCCCGCACCCGTCGGTACAACTGGTCCAGGTGGCAGTTGTCCACTCCGCCCCGAAGCTGACAAAACTGGTCCAGATCGATGCCCGACACATTGGCCCCGCTCCAAACCGCCAGCTCGCTGTCCCCGTGTTCCCCAATGATAAAGGCGTGAATATTTCGGCTGTCCACCGCCAGCTCCTCGCCCAGCAGCTGCTTCAGCCGTGCGGTGTCCAGCACGGTACCCGAGCCGATGACCCGGCCTCTGGGACAGCCGGACAGCTTCCAGGCCGCATAGGTCAGTACATCTACCGGATTGGAAACGATCAGCAGGATACCCTGAAAGCCGCGGGCGTTAATTTCAGTGAGAATACTTTTGAGGATGGCGGTATTTTTGCCGATCAGGTCCAGCCGGGTCTCACCGGGCTTCTGGTTTGCCCCGGCGGTGATAACGACAAGAAAACAGTCAGCCAGATCGTCATAGTCCCCGGCCGATATTTCCATGGCGGAACCGTAAGGCAGGCCGTCACTCAGGTCCATGGCCTCGCCCTCCGCCTTGGCCCGGTTCACATCTACCAGCACCAGCTTGGAAAACAGGCCCTGCTGCAAAAATCGGAAGGCGATGGAGGCACCCACCGCACCGCAGCCAATGATGGCCGCCTTTCTGGGATCTGTAGTCATGATTGTTCTCCTTTCTCAGGCCTAAAAGCCCCCTGGCTTTTAGTTGTGCCTGATTTTTCGAGCCGCTATTCCTGAAGATTCGGTGTTCACTTTCAATTAGAGGATGGGAAGGGTTATGAGTTCCTGATTTTTTTGACTGTCTCTTGATCTAGGCTGCGCTTTCTCCTCACGTTGTCTTATGATGGTAGAAAACGAAGGAGGAAAGCAAATTGATCTATGGCTATATTCGTGTGTCCAGCACGGACCAGAACGAGGACCGGCAGCGGTTGGCCCTGCTGGCTGCCGGGGTACCATCAGACAGTCAATATATGGATAAGCTGTCCGGCAAAAACTTTGAGCGGCCAGCTTATAAGCGGATGCTCAGACGGTTACGGGCAGGGGACCTGCTGTATATCCTAAGCATCGACCGCCTGGGCCGCAATTACTCCGAAGTGCTGGAGCAGTGGCGGGTGCTGACCAAAGAAAAGGGAGTGGACATTGTGGTGCTGGATATGCCTCTTCTGGACACCCGGCGGGGCAAAGACCTGATGGGTACCTTTATCGCCGACCTGGTTCTTCAGATTCTGTCCTTTGTCGCGCAGAACGAGCGGGAAAATATCCGCAAGAGACAGGCCGAGGGCATTGCCGCCGCCAAGGCCAGAGGAGTGCGGTTTGGCCGGCCGTCCCAGGCTTTGCCGGATAATTTCTACCTGATCCATAAGGCATGGCGAGAAAAGAGCTTGACCCTCCCCCAAGCAGCCCGTGCCTGTGAAATGCCCATCGGTACCTTTTATGCCAAGGCCAGGAAGCTGGAGGAGCTTTCCTCCATGATCCGAAGTTCCAAGAGGTTGTCATCAGAACGAGGATAGAAAAAACCGGGCGGTACATGAAAAAATCATGTACCGCCCGGCCTCACCACTGTTTTGGCGAAATCGGCCCGGTTTGCCGGGGGCCCTGAGGGTGATTTCAATGCTTGGGTGGGAATAAACGCAATTTTCCGCTTCGCTGCGAATTTACGGCGCACAGCGCCGCCCCATCAAAGATGGGGGCCCAGGAAGGCAGACGAAAATGCCCGTTTACTCCTCGTCCAGCTTGAGGACTGCCATAAATGCCTCAGTGGGCAGTTGGACGGTGCCCAGAGTACGCATTTTCTTTTTGCCTTCCTTCTGCTTCTCCAGCAGCTTTTTCTTTCGGGTGATGTCACCGCCGTAGCACTTGGCCAGCACATCCTTCCGCATGGCCTTCACCGTCTCCCTGGCGATGATCTTGCCGCCGATGGCCGCCTGAACGGGCACCTCAAAGAGCTGGCGTGGGATGTTCTCCTTTAGCTTCTCGCAGATGCGCCTGGCCCGGCCATAGGCCTTCTCCCGGTGGACAATAAAGGACAGGGCGTCCACCTGGTCCCCATTGAGGAGCAGATCCACCTTCACCAAATCACTCTTCTCATAGCCCTCTAGCTCATAGTCCAGGGAGGCGTACCCCTTGGTGCGTGCCTTTAGCGCATCGAAGAAATCATAGATGATCTCCCCGATAGGCATGGAGTAGTGCAGTTCCACCAGATTGGTGTCCAGATACTGCATGTCCTTAAAAACACCTCTACGGTCCTGGCACATAGGCATAATATTACCCACATAGTCCGGGGGCGAGATGATGGATACCTTGGCGTAGGGCTCCCGCGCCTCACTGATGGAGCCGGGGTCGGGGTAGTTGTGGGGGTTGTCCACACGGACCACTGTGCCGTCGGTCTTTGTTACCTCATAGATAACGGAGGGCAGGGTGGTTACCAGGTCCAGATCGAACTCCCGCTCCAGCCGCTCCTGTATGATCTCCATGTGGAGCATCCCCAAAAATCCACAGCGGAAGCCGAAGCCCAGGGCAATAGAGGACTCCGGTTCAAAGGACAGGGAGGCGTCGTTGAGCTGGAGCTTTTCCAGGGCGTCCCGCAGGTCGGGGTATTTGGAGCCGTCCTCGGTATATATGCCGCAGTAGACCATAGGCTGGGCGGGCCGGTAGCCGGGCAGAGGGGCCGCCGCCGGGACCTCCGCCCCTGTGATGGTATCGCCGACGCGGGTATCCTTTACATTTTTAATGGAGGCGGTGAACCAGCCCACCTCGCCGGCGGTCAGCTCTGGGCAGGAATCCATGCCTAGTGGGCGCAGATAACCGCAGTCCAGCACCTGATAGGAGGCTCCGGAGGCCATCATCCTGACCTGCATCCCCTTTTTCAGTGTTCCCTCCATTACCCGGAAATAGACCACCACTCCCACATAGGGGTCATATTGGCTGTCGAAGATCAGGGCCTTCAGCGGGGCTGAGGGATTTCCTTGAGGAGCGGGAATATTTTGAACAATGTCCTCCAACACGGCGGAAATATTGATTCCCTGCTTGGCGGAGATCTCTGGAGCGTCCTCGGCGGGGAGAGCCAGGATGTTCTCGATCTCCTCCTTTACCCGCTTAGGGTCGGCGGCGGGCAGGTCGATCTTGTTGATTACAGGCAGGATCTCCAGATCATGCTCCATAGCCAGATAAGTATTGGCCAGGGTCTGGGCCTCGATGCCCTGGGAAGCGTCTACAATAAGCACCGCTCCCTCGCAGGCGGCCAGAGAGCGGGACACCTCATAGTTGAAGTCCACATGCCCAGGGGTGTCGATCAGGTTGAGGGCGTAAGTGTTCCCGTCCTCCGCCCGGTAGTCCAGCCGGACAGCCCGGGCCTTGATGGTGATGCCACGCTCCTTTTCCAAGTCCATGTTGTCCAGCAGCTGGGACTCCATCTGCCGCTGCTCTACCGCTCCGCACAGCTCGATGAGCCGGTCAGACAGTGTCGATTTGCCGTGGTCAATGTGGGCTATGATAGAAAAGTTGCGGATTTTAGATTGATCGGTCATAAGCATAAACCTCCGGTAGGAAATCAAACCAAATCAAAGCCAAACGACTGCACATCTGTCAGCGATTTATCGCTTGCGGAGTGGAGCCCCCCTTGTGAGCAGATGGATCTGATATGGAGAGGGCGAGCGGTTGAAGCTTGAGAGGTGGAGGGGAAAATGAGCAAGTGGGAAAAACGCGCCCGCCTCACTTGCTCTTCCGGCCTTCCAACAGCCCATTGACCCGCTCTCCGGTGTTATGGACGATTTGGAGCAGGGATTGATACAGCACCGGGTAATCACGGGCCAAAATATCATTGGACAGCTCAGGCAGGGGGGCCTTCTCTTTGACCTGGGCCGCCAGGGCAGCAGAAAACTCCGACTCGGAGCAGCTCATGTCCGCGTCGGCCAGCCCGCCTTCAAACAGGTGGGGGGGTACGGAAAAAAAGTCCGGGTTGTTGGCTGGATTGGCCTGATACAGCCGGCGGTACATTTTATAGACCGCCCCGGACAGATAGTTGGCGCAGGTGCGGATGGCCTCCCGGCTACCCGTCTTGGCCAACAGGTCGAACAGTACGCCGATGGAGTTGACCAGCAGCTTTTTAGACAGGAGGGCCAGGACGCCCCCGCGCAGAGAGTTGTCCTTCTCGTCGCTCAGGTCGTACAGCTCCTCGGGGGCAATGGTGGTGCCGTCCCGGCTAAGGGTGCGCCCCAGGAGAAAATCAGCGGACACGCCGTAATAGTCACAGGCCCGGACCACAAAGGGCAGGCCAGGCTCCCGAATACCGTTTTCATAGTGACTGAGCAGGGCCTGGGAGATGCCCAGGGCTGTGGCGGCGGTGCGCTGGCTCACCCCTTTCTCCTGCCGCAGCAGGGAGAGGGTGCGGGAAAATTCTTCATTCATATCTCTCACCTCAACGCGCTCCAGGGGAGCGACAATACACTTGGTATAGTATACCTGAAACCTATACTTGTCGTAAAGAGCAAAACTGAAAAATTTTGTTCCCGCCGAACAAAGATTTTTCACAGGATACACGGGAAAAACAGGCGAAAGCCCCTTGCATTTCGGGTCCGAAAATGCTACCATAGGGACCAGGAATTGGCGCTTTTCCGCGCCTGATTTTTGATTTGGAGGAAGTCGTTATGTTTAGAAAGCTCATTGAGATCCTGAAGGCCCATCCTCGCAAGATTGTATTCACTGAGGGGACCGATCCCCGTATCCTGGAGGCATCTGCCCGTCTGCTCTCCGGGACCTTCCTGACCCCCATTCTCATCGGCAACGAGGCTGAGATTCTGGCTGCCGCCGAGGACGCCGGCTTCAATATCCGGGGTGCCATCATCGTAGACCCTGAGAACTATGAGAACATGGAGGCCATGGTGGCCCGCATGGTGGAGCTGCGCAAGGGCAAGATGACCGCCGATGAGTGCCGCGCTATGTTGAAGAAGGGCAACTACTTTGGCACTATGCTGGTGGCTATGGGGGAGGCCGACGCCCTGCTGGGTGGCGCTACCTACTCCACTGCCGACACCGTCCGTCCCGCCCTGCAGCTGGTCAAGACCAAGCCCGG
This sequence comes from Flintibacter sp. HCN-6482, assembly GCF_037892565.1. Classification (NCBI taxonomy): domain Bacteria; kingdom Bacillati; phylum Bacillota; class Clostridia; order Eubacteriales; genus Flintibacter; species Flintibacter sp. HCN-6482. Next base: position 279,098 of record NZ_JBBKBK010000003.1, read on the forward strand.
CAATTCCATCGTGTCCTCCTGCTTCATCCTGGTCCGTCCTTCCGCCACCGGCGAAAACGATGTGCTTGCCATGGCTGATTGCGCCATCAACATCAAGCCCACTGAGGACGAGCTGGTGGAGATTGCCTCTGAAACTGTGGACTGCGCCAAGATCTTTGGCATCGACCCCAAGGTGGCCTTCCTGTCCTACTCCACCTTTGGCTCCGGCAAGGGCGAGGATGTAGACAAGATGCGCAACGCCGCCGAGAAGGCCAAGCTGGCTATGCCCAACGTGCCTATCGAGGGCGAGCTGCAGTTTGATGCTGCCGTGTCCCCCCGTGTGGCCCAGACCAAATGCAAGGGCTCCAAAGTGGCCGGCTATGCCAACACCTTTATTTTCCCCGACATCAATGCCGGCAACATCGGCTATAAGATCGCCCAGCGCCTGGGCTCCTTTGAGGCATACGGCCCCATTCTGCTGGGCCTGAACGCCCCCATCAACGACCTGTCCCGCGGCTGTAACGCCCAGGAGGTCTACTCCATGGCAATTATTACCGCGGCCCTGGCCTGATTTAATCAAAGCGGAAGGAACGCTCTTCGGAGCGTTCCTTTATTGTTTGCTATGGAGTGACCTGCCACCCCACAGGCGGGGCGCGCTGTGAGCCGCAAAGCGGAGCTATCCGCCCTACAAGTCGTAGCGAAAGCGGCCCAGCATCGAAGAGACCAAGACATGACAACACTGCCGTTGAAAGGTGAGCACCCAGATAGGCGCTCCCCACGTTTGTATTGATGCAATTTCCTTCCCCACACTACTCCAGGTCGTCGTTTTCCCGGTCCTCTGTCTGGTCATAGTAGTCCCGGTTTCGGATCTCATCCTTCAACCCACAGTAGCAGAACATCATGACGATGGCTAAAAAGAGCTGACCGCACAGCACAATAGCTGTATCAGTAAAAGTGCCTGCTACCAGGCTTATGGGGATGGGCAGAACCCAGAATACCATAACATAAAACATGGGGATCACGCCCAATACCGGCCAGAAAGACACGCCGCGGTAGACCCGCCCCCGGCCGCTGTCCTCGCCGTAAAGCAGCCGCTCCGGCTCCACCCCCAGTAATTGGGCGATCTGCCCCAGAACGTCCAGACTTGGTTGGGCTATTCCCCGCTCCCAGGCGGATACCGTCTGCCGCGTCACATGAAGGGCCTGGGCAAGCTGTTCCTGGGACATCCCTTTTTCTTTCCTAAGCCGGTGGATATTTTGAGAGATCTGTTTCATAAGTCCCCTCCTGTTCTTGTGTTCTGGGTTCAGTATATCTGAACCGGTTTGCCCTGACAAGCAAATCATATTTGCCCGCCGCTTTCAGCAAGGGAAAAAGCCCGCCGCTCCTGTGATTCTGGTATGGAAATCCAGATACCCATGAAAAAGCTCCTGTATCGGCCATAGGCCAGCACAGGAGCTTTTAATGTTCCAGCTTTTCCAAGACATCCCGGAACCAATCAGGCAGCGGACACTCCAGTTCCAGCGGCTCCCCGGTGGAAGGGTGGACGAACCGGAGCCTGCGGGCGTGCAGGCATTGGCCGGCCAGTCCGGGCCATGGCTTTTTGCTGCCGTACACCGTATCCCCCAGCAGCGGATGGCCGATGGAGGCCAGATGGACCCGAATCTGGTGGGTACGGCCTGTTTCCAGCCGGCACTCCACATGGGTATAGCCAGGATAGCGGGCCAGAACGGACCAGTGGGTCACCGCCTCCCGGCCGTTTTTGCGGTCAACGGCCATCTTTTTCCGGTCCACCGGATGGCGGCCGATGGGAGCGTCCACAGTGCCACAGTCTTCCCGAAAGCCTCCCACCGCCACCGCCTCGTACACCCGGGCCAGGGAGTGATCCTGGAGCTGGGCGGCCAGGGCCAGATGGGCACGGTCGTTTTTAGCGGCGACGATCAGGCCAGAGGTGTCCCGGTCAATGCGGTGGACGATGCCGGGGCGAAGCTCCCCGTTGATTCCGGAGAGAGAGGTCCCACAGTGGTACAGCAGGGCGTTGACCAGGGTCCCGTCTGGGTGTCCGGGTGCCGGATGGACCACCAGCCCCACCGGCTTGTTGACCACAATCACATCGTCATCCTCATAGATCACATCCAAAGGGATGTTCTGGGGGACCAGGTCCACGGGCTGTGGTTCGGGCAGACAGACTGTTAGGCTGTCCCCAAGCCTGGTCTTGTCATTTTTTTTGGCGGCCCGGCCCCGGAGGGTGACCGCCCCCCGCTCCAGCAGCCGCTGGGCGGCGGAGCGGGTCAGGTCGGGGACAGAGCGGGCCAAAAAGGCGTCCAACCGCTCCCCCTCCCGGTCGGCCGTCAGATCAAGCGGGATCATCGTCAGTCTCCCTGCCCGGATGGGGCTCCAATTTATCCGCCAGAAAGAGATAGTAGAGGGCGGCGGCAATGCCCCCCACCACCACACAGATGTCCGCCACATTAAAGACGGCAAAATTCATGAACAGCACGTTGAACATATCCACCACGAAGCCCCTGAAGACCCGGTCGATAAGGTTGCCCACCGCCCCGGCCAGCAGCAGGGTCAGGATGACCTTTCCCAGTGGATGATGAAAAAAATTCTTCCAGATAGCCAGGGCCAGCAGCACGGACATGACCAGGGACACCAGGGCGAGCAGCCAGGTGTGCTCGGAAAAAATAGAAAAGGCCGCCCCAGTATTTTTTACATAGGTCAGTTCCAGCAGATGGGGAATAAAGGGCACATGGGCCCCCAGCTCAATGTTTTGCAGGACCAGATATTTCACCAGCTGATCCAGGGCCACCAGGACAGCCGCAAGGATGGCATAGGGCATGGACTTCTCCTCCAGGCACGTTCTTTTTTTCTATCATAACACATGGACCGGGCGAGAAAAAGCCCCTTTTCCAAAAAGCGGGAGAAAAATCACCCCTCCAGCCAGCGGCGGTACTGGTCCCCGGCCTCCACCCGTCCTAAAGCGGACAGGGAGGCCAGGTCCCAGTGGAAGATCTCACGGGCCAGATCCCTCAACTGCGCCCGGGTGGCGCTGTCATAGAGGGAGATGATCTCCTCGGTCTCCTGCACCCTGCCATACAGGAGGGCGGAGGCCCCCAGGTGGCTCATCCGGGCCTGAATAGACTCAGCGCCCATCAGGAGATTGGCCTTGGCCTGCTCACGGGCCCGGTCAAGCTCCTCCTGGGACGGCCCCTCCTGGAGCAGCCGCTCCACTACGTCCCGGACCGTGTCCAGGGCCTGGCGCTCCTGCTCTTTTCCAACGGCGGTATAGATGCCAAGAAGCCCTGTATCCTGGTGGTCGGCCACATAGGAGTAGACGGTATAGCACAGGCCGCGCTTCTCCCGGACCTCTTGAAACAGGCGCGAGGAGCACCCTCCCCCCAGCAGGGCGTTGAGCAGCTGGAGCTGCCGCCGCCTGGGGTCCAGATAGGTCGGGGAGGGAAAGGCCAGGATCAGGTGGTTTTGCTCAATGGCCTTCTTCCGGGCGGTGACCGCCGGGCGGTAGGCGGCTGGCTTCTGGACAGGAGCGACCCCCGGCTCCAGAGCGGACAGGCAGTCCTTCAGCTTGTCCACTTGGCTGTCCGTAAAGCTGCCCGCCAGGGCGGCAACCAGAACTCCTGGTCGGTAGTGCTCCCGCCGCCACTGGTCTAGCCACGCTCCGGTCATGGGGGCCAGGGTGGATTGGGTGCCTAGGATGGGACGGGCCAGGGGGGATCCCTTGTACACGGCGGCGGCCAGCCGCTCAGATACCAGGTCGTCCGGGGCGTCCTCATACATTCCGATCTCCTCTAGGATGACGCTCCGCTCCATCTCCACATCTTTCTGGGCGAATCTGGAGTGAAAGAGCATGTCGCTCAAAATATCCAGGGCCTGGTCCAGGTGACGGTCAAGGCTCCGGGCGTAGAAGCAGGTGTGCTCCTTGGTGGTATAGGCGTTGACCTGACCGCCAATGGCGTCCATGTCTCGGGCCAGCTGGGCAGCGGACCGGCGGGCTGTCCCTTTGAACAGCATATGCTCAATGAAGTGGGCGGCCCCATTCTCCACAGCCGATTCGTGTCGGGAGCCAGCGCCGACAAAAAAGCCCAAGGCCGCCGACCGCGCGCCGGCCACCCGCTCTAGTAGAATCCGGGCTCCATTAGACAGTGTTAGTTCTTGATACATCTGGACCTCCCGAGAACTGTAATTGATTTTTAAGCAGTATACCATAAAAAGAGGGATTCGTCCATGGCCGGCCCGGCCAGAAAATTTTTGCCTGCCATGTATAACCACTCCTTCCGCTGTCCACAATAGGCTTCGGAGGTGCATTTTGTGAAGAATCGAAACCTGATACAACGTCTGGGCGACTTCATGCTGGGAAAGGGCTTTTACATAGTCCTGTTCCTGTGCGTCGCCACCATAGGAATCTCGGGCTATTATCTCCTCAACTCCATCGCCGGTGATATGGATGGGACCTCGCCGGTGACTGGCAACCCCACTGTGGTCCTGCCTGACTCCGAGGCCAACGGGCCTGATCCCGCGGGCACCATTACCCCGCCGGTCTCATCAAAGCCGGATGACCAGCCCACCGGTAATCCGGAACCGGTGACCCAGCCGGATGACCCAGAGCCGGTCAAGCAGCCCGCCGAAACCACGCCCCAAGAGGACAAGCCTACCACCACCGTTTTCACCTGGCCTGTAAAGGGAGAAATCTTACGGGAGTTCAGTGTGGAGACGCTGCTGCTGGACCCCACACTTGGGGACTGGCGCACCCATGGAGGGTTGGATCTCTCTGTCCAGGCGGGCACCCAGGTGCTAGCCATGGGCGACGGCACTGTGGTCCAGGTCTTTGAAGATGGCCTGATGGGTACGTCCGTGGTCATTGACCATGGGAACGACCTGACCTCAACCTACTGTAACCTAGACCAGGTCCTGGTTGCGGAGGGAGATACGGTGGAAACAGGTACCGCGATTGCCACCGTCGGTGCCACAGCCATCGCGGAGAGCAACATGGGCTCCCACCTCCATCTGGAGACTGCGGTGGACGGTGTGGTGGTAGACCCAGCCGAATACCTGCCCCAGCGGTGAACAAAAGGGCCTCTGCCATTCGGCAGAGGCCCTTTCCTCTTATTTTAATGTCCGCTTACTTGGCAATGTTCTCACAGAAGTTCATGAAAATCTGTGCTACCTCGGCACGGGTGGCCCCGGCGGTAGGCGCCAGGGTGTTGTTCCCCTTGCCGGACAGAAGACCGGCGTTTACCGCCCAGTCCATGGCCTTCACGGCATAGCTGGAGATGGAGGAGGCGTCCAGATAGCCCTCTGTCCCCTTGCCGCTCTGGCTGGTCTTGTACCCCTCGTTCTGGGCATAGCGGTACAGGATGGCCGCCAGCTGCTCCCGTGTAATGGGATCGTTGGGGCCGAAGGTGTCGCCATAGCCGGACACGATGCCCTCACCGGCCGCCCAGGAAATGGCGTCGGCGTACCAGGCGCCCTCCGCCACGTCAGCGAAGTCAGCCCTGCCGGCCGCGGGCTTGCCCTCCAGGCTGTACAGCATCTGGGCCACCATGGCACGGGTCAGGGTGCTGCCGGGGGCGAACTCCCGGCCGGACACACCGGACATCAGGCCGTTGTCCAGGGCGTAATCCACCGCCTCGTGGTACCAGGCGTCCTCGTCCACATCCCGGAAGCCGGCGGAGGGGCAGGTATCCTGGTGGTCGATCTCCACGAAGGAGGCCTCAATGGTGACCTTGGACCGGGGCATCTTGAAGGTATACTTGCCATCGCCCTTGTCGGTCAGCTCGATCTCGTCCCCGTTCTTGTCGGTAACGGTCAGCTCGTCCAGCTCATAACCCTCGTCGGCCTTGACAGTGATGGTCACCGTCCGGCCGCTGGAGGTGCTCTTGGGGGACACGGTCACGCTGCCGTTGTCAATGTTCTTGTCCACGCTGATGGAGTAGCTGCTGGAGCCGCCGCCTCCACCACTGGAGGAGGGGACATAAGTGTTCAGATCTTCAGGGCGCATAGTAGGCGCGGTGTAGTAAGGACCTAGTTGTGTGTTTTCATTTGTCCCTTCTTCTGTTGTGTCATCTCGTACTAGCAGGATCTTTCCCTGGCCTTCGCCAATGATCTCATCAGGATTTAAGCCATTCCAATAGCAATAGCTCAGGTCGATGTCCTGCTCCGCGCCCAGCTCGGTGACCTTGATGATCTCCTCCTGCATGGTATCGCAGATAAAACTGTTTTTGGTAATATCCAAGGTAGTGGCGTCGGACAGATTGGACAGTCTCATCGCGCGGCCGTCCTTCTCGCCAGTGCCATGAGTGGCCCACTGGTCAAATTTGTTGTCAGAGATAACAACAGTTTTGATTCCGTCAGAACCTGATAGGGTGATTCCATTGAATCCCATATTCGCAAAAATGTTATTCGTAATTGTAGCTGTGCCGCAGACTGTGGCATACACGCCGCCGTTTTTAGTGCTATCCTGGGCGCCGCTGAATTGATTTTGGGTGATGGTCAGCCCGCTGATAGGAGAGTCGCCATTATTGATATGGATGGCATAGATATTGTCGCCGGTTATATTCCGGAACTCATTGTCACGGAAAACCAAAGCCCCTACCTGGTCCAGATCGGTGGTTTGGGTCCAGGCCGTCAGGTTGATTCCTTTGCCGTCGAATACCAGGTCCTCGATGGTCATATTCAGTCCACTGGCCGACCCTCCGGCGAAGGAAATACCGCCGGTCAAAATGGCTGTATGGTCCTCCGGGCCCTGCACTGTAATGTTTGTTAAGGGCATAGTGATAGCTTCCGAATGGGTGCCAGGCAGGATCTGGACCGTGTCTCCGTTCTGAGCATCGTCCAAGGCGGCCTGCAAGGAGTTGTATCCCACATTTCCAATCTTGGCTACGGGAGAAAGGACACTGCTCACATAACTGGAGAGGTCGTATACCTCTGATCCTTTGATGCCCTGATCGGAGATTATCCCACTGTCAACAGCGTTGCCCTCCCAGACAAGCGTGAAATATTCCCCGTCTTTATTCGTTGCGCTAATGTCGTCATAAATCAAATAACCCTGCACACCATCTACGCTGTATATCTTGTTGTTTTTAACGGTGATCTCCCGGTTGTCTATTTGATTGTTTGCCAGATTCACATGCAGAGTAATCGCGTTTCCTTGATCATAAATAGTGTTATTCTCAATTAAAATGGTCTGACAACCAGAGATCTGAACAGCGGAATATCCCACACCCGGAGTAATGGTATTTCCGGAAATGACGGCGTGCGCTGTTGCCTGATCAATGTTGATCCCCCTGGGATATCCAGATACCGTGTTGTTCGTAAACTGAACCGCCAAGGGTTCCGTTTCGTGCCCCTGCGCAAAGAATGCATAGGATGCTGTACTGCCGTTCCCATCAAAATTACAATCATTGACGGTCACATTGCCTTTTCCATGAAAGTAGTAGTGTATGGAACCCTGAATATTACAGTTATCTAGGGTGGTGTCAAACCCCGATTTGTAATTAGCCTCAATGGCAAAAGATCCTGCCGCATTGACCTTTGCGCAGTCTAAGGTCAAATTTTTAATTGAGAGAGCCATAAAGTCATCCGCGGTTTCTCCCCACCACAGATAGGGCATTTTCAGGGGCTTTTCAATGTCGATGGAGGCATTGTCATCATAACCTACGATATTGATGGCGCGGATACTCCTATCAACACTGCCGTACCATGCGGCTTGTCGGCCTCCAGACAAATAATATTGATTCAAAGTGCTGGGAAGCTGGACCTCTCCAAATATAGTCCACGTCAGGCTGACACCTTGGTGCTCGCTATCTTCTGGCACTTTATCGGTGTACAACGCGTTAAATTCTTCCTCTGTTAATCCATCTTGCCCTAAGCCGCCTGTTTCTGCCAGCTTTGCGCTGACCGCGCTAACGGCGGCTTCCATTGTAGGAAATACCTTCCCATTAAAATCCGCGATGCCGTGCAGACTGACACCGCTAAACTCAGCCAGTTCGTCGCCGGTCAGCTCAGTTTTTGTTTCTTCACCGTTTTGCTTGTAAACTACGCCGTCTTCATAAACATAATTGAATTCGGCATCCCCTTGCGGTTCGGTCGCAAAAACATTCGAAGGAACAAAAGTCATCACAATTATTACAGCCAATATTTTTGCCATGATTTGCTTCTTCATTGTTTTCAAGATCCCCCTTAATCCAATTTGAAAATGTGTACTTTCCCAAATTTGAGAAAGCACACCTTTACAATAAAAAATATAGCATTCACGCAAGGAAAAAGCAACTATTTAGCTACAAATTTTATCATAATCTTCGATTCCAAAAAGTACACTTTTTTATTTTTTGCGTTCTACTCCTTAAAATATCCACAAGACCAGCGCCATGGATTTCTCATAAAAAATTTCATCTGGAAGGTGTTGATTTTCAAAAATAGGTAGAAAGTTCTAATATCTATGTAAAATTTGGGAAAAATCTTTTCAAAAGATTTGACGTGCCATGGTTCTTACTGATATACTGTTGGCCGAATTGGAACTTGTTCCCATTTCCGGCCCCCCTTGGGGCCAGAGAGGAGATCCTATCATGGAATTGAAAGAGAGGTTTTGGCAGCTGACACAAGAGCGGTTTGGCCGCGCCCCGGACCAGTGTGACGACGGCCAGCTCTATGAGGGGCTGCTACTCCTTACCCAACAGATGGCTCAAAGCCTCCCCGCTCCGGACAGCGGCCGGAAGCTGTACTATTTTTCCGCCGAGTTTTTGATGGGCAAGCTGTTGTCCAACAATCTGCTGGCGCTGGGCCTCTATGACCCGGTGAAGAAGATACTGTCCGACCTGGGCCGTGACCTGGGGATCATTGAGTCTATGGAGCCGGAGCCCTCTCTGGGCAACGGCGGCCTGGGCCGGTTGGCTGCCTGCTTTCTGGACTCTATCGCCGCCTTGGGGCTGCCTGGGGACGGGGTTGGACTCAACTACCACTATGGCCTGTTCCGGCAGAAGTTCGTCCATAACAAGCAGGCGGAGGAGCCGGACCCCTGGATCCAGCCGGACAGCTGGCTCATCGCCACTGGCCGGACCTTCTCTGTCCCATTCGGTGGTTTTGATTTGACTGCGGTCCTCTATGATATCGTCGTTCCTGGCGCGGGCAGCGGGTGCGCCAACCGCCTCCACCTCTTCGACGTGGAGCGGCCCGCTCCTCAGCCCTGGGTAGGCATCAGCTTCGACAAGGAGGACATTGCCCACCGCCTGACCTCCTTCCTCTATCCCGATGACAGCGACGAGGCGGGCCGGCGGCTTCGGGTCTACCAGCAGTACTTCATGGTATCCGCCGGCGCCCAGCTCATCCTGACGGAACTGGAGGAACGGGGCTTTTCTCCCCGTCAGCTCTCTGATCATGTGGTCATCCAGATCAACGACACCCACCCCTCTATGGTCATCCCGGAGCTGATCCGCCTGCTTACGGACCGGGGACTGTCTATGGATGAGGCCATTGATCAGGTGTCCCGCACCTGTGCCTATACCAACCACACAATTTTGGCGGAGGCACTGGAAAAGTGGCCCCTTTCCTTTCTCCAGGATGTGGCGCCTCAACTGGTCCCTATTATCCAAGAGCTGGACCGCCGGGTCCGGGAGGACCATCCAGATCCCCGTGTGGCCATTCTGGACAGCCAAGGGCTGGTCCACATGGCACACATGGACATCCACTACGGCTTTTCCGTCAACGGGGTGGCCGCTCTCCACACCCAGATCCTCAAAGAGTCTGAGCTGAAGCCCTTTTACGACCTCTACCCCCAGAAGTTCAACAACAAGACCAACGGCATTACCTTCCGCCGGTGGCTGGAGGCCTGTAATCCCAGCCTGGCGGGCCTTATCGACCAGTGCATCGGCGGCGGTTGGCGGAAGGACCCCCGGCAGCTAGAGGACCTGTTGAACTTCGGGGACGATCCGGCGGTGCTGGAGCGGCTGCTGGCTATCAAGCAGGACAACAAGAATCAGCTCTGCCGCCTGTTGTGGGCCGAGCAGTCCATCGCCCTGGACCCACAGTCTATCTTTGATATCCAGATCAAGCGGCTCCATGAGTACAAGCGGCAGCAGATGAACGCCCTGTATATCATTCGGAAGTATCTGGATATCAAGGCGGGCCGGCTGCCCCAGCGGCCGGTGAGCGTCCTCTTTGGGGCCAAGGCCGCCCCGGCCTATACCATGGCAAAGCACATCATCCATCTGATCCTCTGCCTCCAGCAGCTCATCGAGCGGGACCCCCAGGTCCGCCCATGGCTCCGGGTGGCCATGGTGGAGAACTACAATGTGACCTGGGCGGAGCGGCTGATCCCCGCCTGTGATATCTCGGAGCAGATCTCCCTGGCCTCCAAGGAGGCCAGCGGCACCGGGAACATGAAGTTTATGGCTAACGGGGCGGTCACACTAGGAACGATGGATGGAGCTAATGTAGAGATCGCCCAGCTGGTGGGGCCAGAGAATATCTACACCTTCGGCGTACAGAGCGGCCAGGTCATCCAAATGTACGATGAAGGAAGCTATCGGCCGCTGGACCTCTACCACCGTCCGAGCATCGAGGAGCTGGTGGACTTCCTGGTGTCCCCGGAGCTGCTATCCATCGGGGACCCTGCCTGCCTGTCGGCCCTGTGGAATGATATGAAGTGCAAGGACTGGTTCATGGCGCTGCTGGACACAGAGGACTACATCGCCGCCAGGGACCAGTGTGTGGGTGACTACGGCGACCGGCAGGGCTGGGCCAAAAAGATGCTGGTCAACATCGCCAGGTCGGGCTACTTCTCTTCTGACCGGACCATCCAGGAATACAATCAGGACATCTGGCGCCTGAAATGAAAGACCGCTCCCCCGGCATTGCTGGGGGAGCGGTCTTCCTCTTAGGGCAAGGAGGGGGTGTAGTCCTTGGAGGGGAAAAATTCCAGCCTCCGTTCCCACTGTTCCGGGTCAACATCCGGCCAGCACTCATAGGAGCCGGCGGGCAGGATGACCAGCGTTACCTGGTCGGGGATGTGATAAAACTGGCGGTAGTAGTCGGCGTACTCCACATTCCAGGGGTTTCGGGTGTGCCAGACCACCCTCTCGTACCGGTCGGTAGGCAGGATCAGGGTGTCGTTTCCCTGTTCCACCGCCTGGGAGGTGAGTTCCTCCCGCAATGTTGTACAGCCCAGCACTGTCCAGTGCATCCACCCCCAGCAGATCATCAGAGCCGCCAGCGCCCCACTGGTCAGGAGCTGGACGGGCCAACGGGCGAGCAGCGGGGCGGCCATATCGGCGGCGGTCAGAATCAGCATGGCCATGGGGAAAAAATACAGCCGCTGGCCCAGGGTAGTGGTAGCGGCCAGGGGGAGTAAGGACAGTGGGGCGGCCAAGCAGAGGAGGAACCGGCCGAGCTTTACACTAGGTTCTGTCCGCTGAACCAACGGGGCCAAAAGGACCAGGGCCCAGATCAGGGCGCTGACGGCAACTCGAACGGGAGTGTCGTATTCCTCAGTCTGGAGGAGCAGCCCGTGGTAACCCAGCGGCAGAAGCCCCAGAAGCGCCAGGGGACGGAGCCGGCTGTTCCAGAAGCCGAGGGCAAGGATGACCGCCGAGGGCAGGGCGATATGGGGCCCCCGCAGGAAACTGATAGGCAGCAGGCGGACGAAATACTGTTCCAGGATACCAGTCAAAGCCGCTGGGAGGCCCCCAGACCAGTCGAAGGTCAGGTCACGCAGACCGTTGAGGGCGGAGCCTTCCAAAAGTAGGTGGGAAAAAGAACCGCCGCCAAAGATGATGGCCGCTGCCAGGGCGGAGCCTAAGAATCCCGCCCACAGGGGCAAACGCGCGGATTTGTTTCCCAAGGAGCAGAGGGCGGTCAGCAGAGCGGCCCCCAAAAACAGCAAGGTCAAATTTTCCACGAACAGCCCCATAACCACCTCAAGGGCAAGGAAAAGAACAGCCCAGAGCAGACGATGTCCGCCCCTATCCACGACGCGGCGTACCAGAAGCAGCCATACCAGAAATAAGAGGGTGGGCACTACATAGTTGCCAAATCCGGACACCCATGCGTAGGTCTCCTGCCACATGACGGGCGGCATGAGCAGCAGCCCCGCGCTGGAGGCCAGATAAATGGGCAGGAGGGACCGCTCTTCCCCACGAGCCGCCAGTCGGGCCATTAGGAGAGGGATAGCGAACATGGTCAGCCCCATGATCAGAGTTTTGACCAGTGGAGAATGGCACATGGCAACGGCAAAGAAATTACCCACATACCGGCTGTTCAGCGATCCCTGGAGCCACCAGCGCAGCCCCTGGTCCATGCCCCACTGCAGATCGTCCGTGGTACTGTATGGCACCGACCAGGCAATATACAGATAGAAGACCAGCGCCCCCAGAAGGAGCGCTGTCTCTGCTGAACTTCGTTTGGACAAGCCAACGCCACCCTTCATGTTACCGGTGATAGAGTTTGTTGGTCTGGTACTGGGGCTCACAGGTGAGCTGAAGGCCCAACTTTTTATAGGTCACCGCGTCGGCGGGGGAGAGGATGACGGTGCAGTGGGCCTGACATCCCCCTAATTCTTCCAGATGATCCAGGGCCCTGGCGGCCTTGGGATCGGCGTTGGCCGAGGAGGCCAGGGCGATAAGCACCTCGTCACTGTGGAGACGGGGGTTGGCTGAACCCAGATGCTTGACCTTCACGGTCTGGATGGGCTCAATGGCGGACTGGGCAATGAGATGGATTCCGTGGCCTCCCGCGCCGGACAGATATTTCAAGGCGTTAAGCAGGGCGGCGGCGGAGCAGCCCATCAGCTCTGAGGTCTTTCCGGTGACCATAGTGCCGTCTGCCAGCTGGATGGCCATGGCGGGCTCGCCGGTCTCCTCGGCCATGTGGGCGGCCGCTGCCACCACAGGGCGGATATCGGGGGTGACGCCGGCCTGCTGCATCAGAAGCTCCAGCTTGTATACCGTGTCCTCCGAGCCACGGCCCTGGCGCTGATCGCACAGGGCCTCATAGTAGCGGCGGACGATCTCCTGACAGGCGGCCTCCCGGCACACCGGATCGTCAGTGATGCAGTTGCCTGCCATATTCACCCCCATATCAGTGGGGGACTTATAGGGGCAGCTTCCGGTAATCTTTTCAAACATGGCCGCCAGAACGGGGAATACCTCCACGTCCCGGTTGTAGTTGACGGTGGTCTGCCCATAGGCCTGAAGATGGAAGGGATCGATCATATTCACGTCGTCCAGGTCCGCGGTCGCCGCCTCGTAGGCCAGGTTTACCGGATGCTTCAGCGGAAGGTTCCAGACGGGGAAGGTCTCAAATTTGGCATAGCCGGCCACAATGCCCCGCTTGTGCTCATGGTAGAGCTGGGAGAGGCATGTGGCCATCTTCCCGCTCCCCGGGCCGGGGGCGGTGACCACCACCAGGGGATGGCTGGTCTCCACATAGTCATTTTTTCCAAAGCCCTCGTCGCTGACGATCTTTGTGATATTATGGGGATAGCCGGCGATGGGGTAGTGGCGGTACACTTTGACGCCTAACTGCTCCAGCCGGGACTGGAAGGCGTCGGCGGCAGGCTGGCCGGTATACTGGGTCACCACCACGCTGCCCACGAACAGGCCCCTGCCCCGGAAAATATCGATGAGGCGCAGTACCTCGCTGTCATAGGTGATACCCAGGTCCCCACGGACCTTGTTCTTTTCGATATCGCCGGCCTTGATGGCAATGAGAATCTCCGCCTTGTCCTTCAGCTTCTCCAGCATCCGGACCTTGCTGTCCGGCGCGAAGCCGGGCAGGACGCGGGACGCATGGTAGTCGTCGAAGAGCTTGCCCCCGAATTCCAGATACAGCTTGCCCCCGAATTGATCGATCCGGTCCTGGATATGCTGGGACTGGAGCTGCAGATACCGCTGGTTGTCAAAGCCTGTCTTGCTCACAAAAGACTCCCCCGTTCTTTCCTAATACAAACAAGATATTTTACCCCTGGGCGGCGGGGACCGTCAAGGGGTTTCGAGAATTATCGGGCATAAAAGGGGCCCGGAACTCTTATTCCGGGCCGTCCGCAAAAGAATTTTAGTCCAGCCCTTCCTGACCAAAGAGCTGAGGGGGCAGCACGTCGGACAACTCTACCAGCAGTGGGGATAGGCCGCCATCCTGCTGTACCTCCGGTGTGCGCACCGCAAGCCGCTCCTGGGCACCAGCAGGCAGAGAGATGAGAATGACCGGGGCCTTCTCACCCCACTCCACCAGCATGGTCCCCCTGTGGAGGGCTGCGATGTGCCGAACTACCGACAGGCCCAGTCCGGCCCCCTGGCCGGGCTGGGGGATAGCTTGATCAGTGTCCTGCTGCAACAGGGCCGCCAACTGCCGGTCAGAGGGCCGCTCCCCGCTGTCTGTGAGGGAGAGTACAGCGCGGTCACCCTGACGGCGCAGAGAGAGGAGCACCACGCCACCCCTCATCGTCTGTACTGAGTTGGAGATCAGCCCCAGCAGCATACGCTGAAGGAGGGGGATATCTCCCTGGATGAGCAGAGAGGGCAGGTCAGAGCGGTACTCCAGGTGGGTGTCCTGCTGAAGCAGTTGGCCCGCGTCCCGGGCGATCTGGCGGCACAGCCCAGCCAGGTCTAATACGGACGGTCGGAAGGGGATGCCGTCCGGCCCGGCAGCCGAAGTGACAAAATCTAGGTTGTTCAGCAGTCGGAACATCCGGTGGTAGCTCTTGCTGAAATTCTCCCGGGCCGCGGTAGAGAGCTTCCCCTCTCCCCCCTCTGTCATGGGTCCGATCTGGGTCAGAAATTCCGCCATCAGCTGCCGCATCTGCCGGATAGTCCCCTCCAGCTGCAGGTCTGTCAGCGACGTCTGTGGGGCGGGGTGGAACAAAAACAACTGTCCCTCTCCTGTGTCTGTACGGCTGAAGGCATAGGTGGTCCGTCCGGCGGTAAACGTGCCAACCCCCTTAGGGCCATACCGGGGCAGGTCCAGATAACCGGGCACCGGTCCGTCGATCTCCAACTGGGGCAGATAGTGGGCCGCCATGGGATTGATGGCCGTGATCCGTCCCAGCACGACATAGACCGCCGCCTCTGGCAGATTTTCTAAAATAGACAGGTTTAATTCGATCATGTCGCATCCTTTCGGTCAGGGTTTCTTAAGGCGCGTACCGAAGACAGCCGCGCGGTTAGGATGTGTTGCCTGCGCCGCTATCATGACGCATTTCCAGTATATCAAAAATTTCCACTGGCAACAAGAGAAAAGTCGAAAAACAGCCTCTTTGGGGAAAGCGGCGGATAAGCCCCGCCTTAACCCCAAAGAACCTCCGAAAATCCTACCTAGTCCTCGCTTAACTTGTCGAATTGCCAATTTTATCGGAAAAGTATTGGAAAATCCTCCCGAAATATATGAAAAAAGTCACTATCAAAAGGCATTGAAACGGGGTATAATACCAGTGGAAGCAATAGATATTGATTCTTTGAAAAAAAGGAGTTTTCAACATGAGCATCAAAGTTGGCATCAATGGGTTTGGCCGCATCGGCCGTATGGTGTTCCGCGCCAGCCTGAACCACCCCGAGATCGAGATCGTTGGCATCAACGACCTGTGTCCCGCCGACTACCTGGCTTATATGCTGAAGTATGATACGATGCATGGCCACTGCCAGGCCGAGATCGGCTACACTGAGAGCGCCATCATCGTCAATGGCAAGGAGATCCCTGTCTCCGCCGAGCGCAACCCCGCTGACCTGCCCTGGGCTAAACTGGGCGCCGAGTATGTGGTGGAGTCTACCGGCCTGTTCCTGACCAAAGAGAAGGCCCAGGGCCACCTGGACGCAGGCGCCAAGAAGGTCGTTATGTCCGCCCCCTCCAAGGACGACACTCCCATGTTTGTCTGCGGCGTCAACCTGGATAAGTACACCCCCGACATGAAGTTCGTGTCTAACGCCTCCTGCACCACCAACTGTCTGGCCCCCATCGCCAAGGTTCTGAACGATAACTGGGGCATCACCGACGGTCTGATGACCACTGTCCACTCCACCACCGCCACCCAGAAGACCGTGGACGGCCCCTCTCTGAAAGACTGGCGCGGTGGCCGCGCCGCCTCCGGCAACATTATCCCCTCCTCCACTGGCGCCGCCAAGGCCGTGGGTAAGGTCATCCCCGAGCTGAATGGCAAGCTGACTGGTATGTCCATGCGTGTTCCCACCCTGGACGTGTCCGTGGTGGACCTGACCGTTAACCTGGCCAAGCCCGCAAAGTATGAGGAGATCTGTGCCGCTATGAAGGCCGCCTCCGAGGGTGAACTGAAGGGGATCCTGGGCTACACCGACGAGGCTGTGGTGTCCAGCGACTTCCTGGGCGATCCCCGTACCTCCATCTTCGATGCCGACGCCGGCATCGCCCTGACCGACACCTTTGTGAAGGTCGTGTCCTGGTACGACAACGAGATTGGCTACTCCAACAAGGTCCTGGAGCTCATCAAGCACATGTACTCTGTGGATCACAAGTAAGATTTTTCTGATTCGATCAGGGCGCCGCAGCCGCGGCGCCCTTTTTCTTTTTTTGAATATAGAAGTATTATAATTTCCAAAAAATGTATGAAACCGTCCCACTCTGGGGCGGTTTTTTGTGTTAGACAGAGGGAAAGGCCTCACGCCCCAATCAAAGATTTCAAACACAGAAAGGACGATGGACTATGGCAAGCAGTTACACGGAACATTTCCAGCTCAATCAATGGGCGGCGGAAGACCCCGTCCTCCGGGAGGACTTCAATGCTGACAACGCAAAGTTAGACAAAGTAATTCCAAGAATCGTCACCGGGACCTATACCGGCGACGGGGCGGCAGACCGGACAATCCAGCTGGGGTTTCGTCCCAAGGCGGTGCTTTTGTTTCCAGAAGATGGAACGACCTGCTTTTACTACTGTCCACCAAACTATTTTACCTGTCAGGGCGGCTTGATCTTAGACGGATACCCTCTGCGGTTAAAAAATGACCGCTGCAACATCATTTGCGCGGAAATCACGGACACCGGGTTTGCCGTCAAAATTTTCTCGGACCAGAGCAAGGCTGCCAATATTGCCACCAACCGAAATGGGACGGTATACCATTACCTTGCACTAGCCTGATATGAAAGAATCGCCCCCAGGCCAACTGGCCCAGGGGCGACACGTTATGGTTGTCTTAGATTGCTGACCAATAAAAGCTTAGGAGAAGATCATGGCGCTGGAACCGGTCAGAGTATAGGTGTTGTTGTCCATGCCCTGGAAGGTGACAACGACAGTAGCCTGATAAGTATGGCTGCCGGAGATAGCCACATTGGGCAGTGCGCTGTCGTCGAGGGAACTCAGAGTAGTACCAAGAGAAACCTTCTCATCCTTAGCGCTGCTGACAGTCTTAGCGAAGTCTTTCCCGTCAACAGTCAGAGTGGTCTTCACAGTGACATTCTTGGCTTCCCAACCAGAGATGTCCTTGCCATCAATGGTAGGAGCGGTGATGGTCATAGCCAGACTGCCGGAGTTCGTCAGCCCGACGGTCACAGAACCATCGGTGGTCACCACGGGGTCCTTGCCGCCCTCAGTGATGCCCTTGTCGTCGGGCACGACAACCAGGACAGTCTCGGCCAGAGGAGCCTGGTCATACTCGTTGTCCACGGTCATGACATACACGCCGGTGGTGTCAGCGGCGCGAGTGGTATCGGCCTCGATATCAGAGATATCGCCGGTACGCAGCAGGTCCACATCGCCATTGGCCTTCAGCTCCACCACCACGAAGACGGTGTTGTCGTCATAGGCAAAGGTCTTTTTGGCGTTGCCGCCGAAGGTGATACCAGTGTTCAGGGTCAGCACGCCGTCCTTGGCGGCGGTAGCCCAGTTGGCAGCGGCCTTACCGGCATTGCTCTTCAGATCGAACTTGGCGGTCCAGGTCTGGACATAGTCATCGCCATCGCGCTTGTCGATCAGGTACATAGCCTTCTTGGCATTCTTAGCCAGAGTCTCGCTGGCGGTATAGAGGTCTTCGACCTTCTCGCCGTTGGCGTCATAGGCGTCGATGAAGCGATAGACGGTCTTGTTGTTCTTGTCCTTCTCAGCCTGATAGCCGGTGCCCTTTAGGATGATGTAGTCCTCGGCGTCGGCATCGCTGGTGAAGTTACCATAGATGAAGACGACCTCAGCCACGTTGTCGCTGTTCAGAACCAGCTTTACCTCAGCGCCGGTCTTGCTGGATACGTTCTTGTAGCCGGTCCAGGAGTTGTTGTTCACCACGTCTACGAACACGGTGTTGTTGTTGGTAGCCTGTCCGTTCGCAGCACCAGTGGCGGAGATGGAGGGAACATCCTTCTTCACAGTGGCGCTGCTGCCGTACTTCTCGGCGACGACCTCCAGGTCATAGCTGCTGGAGCCCTTGGTGAACTTGTAGATGGCCTCCTCAGCAACGGTCTTGGTGGTTTTATTGTCGCCGCCAGACTTAACGGCGTCATAGGATTTGCCGCCGTCGATGATCTGGTCTACGGTGATGGTGTCCTCGGTGCCGTCATAGAAG
Source organism: Flintibacter sp. HCN-6482 (assembly GCF_037892565.1). Taxonomy (NCBI): domain Bacteria; kingdom Bacillati; phylum Bacillota; class Clostridia; order Eubacteriales; genus Flintibacter; species Flintibacter sp. HCN-6482. The sequence continues at coordinate 297,598 of NZ_JBBKBK010000003.1, forward strand.
ACGACCTTGGCAGAGGGCTCGCTGTTGAAGACAGTGCCCACTTCCTTCACGAACAGGTAATCCTCGGCAGTAGCGGTATCACCCTCGAAGGCCACGGCGTAGCCGTAAGCGTCCAGGTACAGGGTGGCTTCCTTGTCGATGACGGGGTTGGCGTCGGCGACGCTGTCCTCCAGATTGTACAGGCCGGTGCCGATGCCGTTTTTGGCGACTTCCTTGGTGTAAGCGTAGTTGTAGCTGTACTTGGTGCCGTCCAGAGTGGCGTAGTCGGCGTTCTTCACAGCAGTGACCTTGCCGGCTACAGTTTCGGCGACAGCCAGGGACTCGATCTCGCCGGAGGAAACAGAAGCGGTGTAGATGACGATGTCGTCCTTCTCAAACTTCTGATCGGTGGTGAACTTGTTGTCGGGGGTGTAAGCAGAACCAGCGCCATTGTTTACCTTGGTCTTAAAAGACACGGTGACCTCGTAGTCGCCCTCGTCGCCGGTGACCTTGGTGACCTTGGCCACGCCGGTGTCGATCAGGGTCAGAACGACGGTCTCCTTGTCGGAGTCCACGAAGACCTCGGTCAGGACGCCCTTGTCAGCGGTCAGCACGCGCTCGCTGCTGGTCTTGCTGTGAGCGATAGCCAGGTCGCGGGCAGCGTGAGGGGCGGCGTTGGTGTCCTCGGCAACCAGGCCGCCGTTCTGGTAGATGGCCCAGTCGTAGTTATCAAAAGCGGCGGAGCCGACAGCCTGGTACAGAGCCTTCTCGGTGACCTTGACAGTCCAGGTCTGCTCGGCGGAGTCGGCATACTTGCCGATCTCGCTGGACTTATAGGTCCAGACGTTGGCGGGACGGTTGAAATCGTCGCTGCCCTCGTCCTTTTTCAGGTCGCCGTTGTACAGCTTCTCGCCCAGTTCCACGATGGAGCCCTTAGTAGAGCTGGTGGAGGAGGTGGGCTGCAGATCGCTGATGGCGCGGGCATAAGCCTTGTCGCTGGTGACATAATTGTAGGTGACCTTGCCGGCCTCTACGATCACACCGTCGGCGTTGACCTTGATGGTGTCGTCGTCAGCCTCGACCATGCCGGACTCCAGAGCGTTCAGAACCAGTTGAGCCAGGTCGTTGCGGGTCATGGCCTCGGTAACGCCGGAGTCCACATCTTCAAACAGCTCGATCTTGCCAGCCTGCTTGATGGTGGCGAACTGCCAGTCGTCCTCGAAGTCGGACTGATACTGGAAGTAGCCCAGGGCCTTCATCAGCATCAGAGCGGCCTGGGAGGTAGTGACGGAGTCGCTGCCGCCGAAGGTCTTGGCGTCGTAGCCGGCGATGATGCCGTTGGTGTAGCAGGCGGCCACATAGGGTTCAGCCCAGGAGGGCACATCAGTGAAGGGGCTGGTGCCCTTGTAGTTGGCTACGCGGTAGTCCAGCAGGTTGGACATGACCACGGCCATCTCGTTGCGGGTGACCTTAGCGTTGGGGTTGAAGTTGCCGTTCTCGTCGCCGGTCATGATGCCGACTTCCTGGAGAACTTCGATGGCTTCCTGATTCTGCTCGGAAGACACATCGGCGTAGCTCGCACCGGTGCCGACTACCATCAGGCCCATGACCATGACGGAAGCCAGAGCCAGGCTAAGAGCCCGTTTCAGGTTTCTCATTCGGGATTCCTCCTTAAATTTTTTCGGGGACTTTTCTGACAAAATCCCCATTTTTTCGAGGCTTTGAGGACTTTTTATGGCATTAGCCCTGTATAACTCCCCTTGCCTCGTGATTATCTTAGCAGAAGTCAAATTTGAAGTCAACGGGTTTGATACAAGTGTAACAGAACCGTAATATTGCGTCCGGATTGTTACAGCAGAGGAAATCAGCGGCTTTTCAGGGGATCTCTGCCTGGGGCGGGGAACCCGCTGCTTGGGGCTGCTGTTCCCCGTGCTACCACACATCTCCAGGACATGAGATCACGGTTCCCTTACATTATAATAACAGCCCCCCGGGCGTGTGGCACAGGACCGTACACCCAGGGAAAAAGGTGAAGGGGTCACCCACAGATGTGAGTGACCCCTTCGGATGATTTTTCAAGTGCCGGCAAGCGGCAATGTCTTTTCCAGTGCCGGTAAACGGCCCTGTTGACATCATCATCCTATCATAATATATGTATAAAGTCAAGGAAAATGCACAGTTGCGTACACTTTACCATATTTGGTATGTCACTTCTGATAGGTATATAATGCTTTGAGTTTCGTGTCCAGCTTTTCCAGAGAATCGGAAGAGAGGCGGATGTTGCTCAATACATCAGAAGGATAAAGAGGATCGTAGATTCGCAGCTTACTGACAGTGGTGATCTGCCCTACAAGAGCGATGCTGCCCTGCTTCATCTTCTGCACTTCCTGGAGCATTTTTTTGCAGCGCGCTGCTCGCTCCTTCATCGATTCTATCTGAATGTTGATGCTCTCCAGCTGAAGCCGGCGTTTGGCCGACAGCATTTCATAATTTTCGTCCTTTTGGTCAACCTTCTGGGCCAGCAGCGCCTTCTGCTGGGTGAGGATATCCTCCTGGAGGCAGAGTGTCTGCTTTTGGTACTCTTTCAACTCCTCCAGCAGCTTGACAAAAATCTCGTCACCCAAAAAGACTTTGGAGGAATGGAGATGATCCAGATCCGTATCGGGCTTTATGGATGTTAAGGGGATCACGGTGGCCACCGGATTGGACAGCTTGTTGTCCACGTCCATTACCACCGCATAGTGCAGTCCACCCTCTTCACTGCCTACCCGGTACCCCAAATGGACCTTTACAATGGCGCCACGCTTATAGCGGATTAATTTTTTGGGGTCAAATCCGGGTTCCCGTTTCAGAAAACGCACATAATCGGAGATCCAGTAGGCCAGCTTGCTCCCCTGGTTTTCTCCTAAGGAATCCATATAAGAGGAAAGCGCTGTCAGTGCCTCTTTTTTTAGTATGGAATATTCCTTTTTCATGCTGCACACCCCGTAAATGTTCTCATTTTCACAAATGTACCATCCTTTTCCCCAAAAGTCAACGCTATATAACGTAGAACAGCGCCCCCTTCTATGTGGAAGGGGGCGCTGTTCATTTTTATATGGTCCGTCAGACCTCCATGATGACAGGCAGGATCATGGGGGACCGCTTGGTCTTTTTATAGAGGTAGTTGGACAGGTCGCCCTTGATGGCCCCCTTGATGGCGGACCAGTCGGTGGCGTATCGGCCGTCCACGGACTGGATGGCCTCCAGGGCCACCTGGCGCAGCTCCTCCATCAGCCCCTCGGACTCCTTCACATAGACGAAGCCCCGTGTGATGATATCCGGGCCGGACACCAGAGCGCCGTCCTCGCCGGACATGGACAGGACCACCACGATCATGCCGTCCTGGGCCAAGTGCCGCCGGTCCCGAAGGACCACGCTGCCCACGTCGCCCACGCCGTAGCCATCCACAAAGACCTGCCCGGCGGTGACGGTACCCGCCAGCTTGGCGGAGGAATGGGTCAGCTCAATGACCCGGCCGATGTCGCCGATGATGACCTGGTTGGGGGTCATGCCCATCTGCTGGGCCAGCTTGGCGTGGATTTGGAGCATCCGCTGCTCCCCGTGGACGGGGATGAAAAACCTGGGCTTGACCAGGGCGTGGACAATCTTCAGCTCCTCCTGACAGGCGTGTCCGGATACATGGAGGGTCATCTCCCGCTCGTTCATCACCTCCACGCCCTTGCGGTACAGCTCGTTGACCACGTTGCCGATGGCGTTCTCGTTGCCTGGAATGGCGGAGGCGGAGATAATGACCCGGTCTCCGGGGAGCAGGTCCACCTGGCGGTGGGTGTTGAAGGCCATGCGGGTGAGGGCGGACATGGTCTCGCCCTGGCTGCCGGTGGTGATGATGCACACCCGGTCCTTGGGCAGTGACTTGATGTGGTTCAGGTCCATGAGCACTCCGTCTGGGATGTTCATATAGCCCAACTCGGAGGAGACCTTCATCACGTTCTCCATGGACCGGCCGGTGACCGCCACCTTCCGGCCGTACCGGGCCGCCACGTCGATGATCTGCTGAATGCGGTCCACGTTGGAGGCAAAGGTGGTGATGATGATGCGCTCCTCACACCCCCGGAACAGGGCGTCAAAGGAGGCGCCCACGCTGCGCTCGCTGCGGGTATAGCCGGGGCGCTCCACATTGGTGGAGTCTGCCAGAAGGGCCAGCACGCCCTCCTTGCCCAGCTCGCCCAGGCGGGCCAGGTCCATCATCCCCCCCTGGATGGGGGTGGTGTCGATCTTAAAGTCGCCGGTGTGGACACAGGTTCCCACAGGGCACTTGATGGCAAAGGCCACCGCGTCGGCAATAGAGTGGTTGACGTGGATAAATTCCACGCTGAATTTCCCCGCCTTGACCACATCCCCCGCCTCGCAGGTGATGAGCTTGGTCTTATCCAGCAGACGGTGCTCCTCCAGCTTCAGCTTAATGAGGCCCGCGGACATCCGGGTGGCGTAGATAGGGGCGTTGATGGAGCGGAGGACATAGGGCAGGGCGCCAATGTGGTCCTCATGTCCGTGGGTGATAAAGATGCCCCGAATCTTCTGCTGGTTCTTAATGAGATAGCTGACATCGGGGATGACTACGTCGATGCCGTACATATCGTCGTCGGGAAAGCCCATGCCGCAGTCCACCACCACGATGTCGCCGCCGTACTCGTAAACCGTGAGGTTCTTGCCGATCTCGTTGAGGCCGCCAAGAGGAATGATTTTCAATTTTTCAGCCATAAATACTCCTTATCGTCGTTTTAATTTGGATGTAGCGGCGAAAGGACCCACAAAAACCAGCCGTGCCCCACGGCACAGCTACTGGACGGAAGGACTGCCCCCCTCCGGCCCTGCCTCGCCGGAGGGGAAAATGGTCCCTTCGCCTGTCTAGTGGATCTCGCCTTGGTCCCCTGTGGGCCGGCCCCGCCTGTTACTCACGGTTTGGGCGCACAGGATATATTTAAACGCGCGGGCCTGGGGCCCATACGCGCATAAATCAAAAACAAAGCCAATTACTGGCACAGATAGTATACCACACTTTTTTCTAAAAGTATACTATTGCTTTCAAGAGAACAAAAGAACTACTTTTTATCCCTTCCTTGGGCACATTGTTCAGAAATGGCCCGGTCCAGCTGGGCCGCCCGCCCGGCGTAGAAATCGCACAACTCGGCGGCGATCTCCAGGTCGGGGCCCTCGCCCACCACCCGAAGGGCGGACCGGCGGGCCAGGGGGACCAGATAGACCCAGCCACCCCCAGTGTGGACACGTAGGCCCTCGCCCCCGCAGGTCCGGCCCTGCTCCCGAACCATAGCCTCCATGACCCGCCCCCGGTCTGAGGAGAGGGGGACCTCCCGCCGCCAGGAGGAGAAGCGGGGGGTCTTGGAGATCAGCGCGTCCAGCTTTTGGCCCGATACGCCCATCCGAGCGCAGATCCGGGCTGCGGCGCTGGGCGCCGACCAAAACCAAGGTTGAGCGGCATACAGGTCCCTGGCTGGCTTTCCGTCCCGGTCCAGCCGCAGGACGGTCCCGTCATAACCGGCGGCTACCAAGTCCACCGCGGCGCTGGCCCCGGAGGGGACGGCCAGTCTGCCAGAACCGTTCTCCATCTCGATGAGGGCCACCAGGGCCAGCAGCTGGCTGGAATCCAGGATGGCGCCCCGCTCATCCTGGGCGGTAAGACAGAAGCCGCCGTGGCTGGCCCGGAAGGCCGGGATGCCCGGCCGCCAGCGGTCCTCCACCTGGCAGCCCAGGGACAGGAGGACCGCCCGTATGGCCCGGTCATCCGGACCATTTCCCTCCACCGCCACCGTCACCCGGCGGAGGGCGGGGTGACCCAGTGAGGCGGCGGCAGCCACTTGGTCGGCCCACTGCCTCCGCGTCAGTTCCAGACGCTCCATCTGCCCCACCTGCCGGGCTCGGACCCGCCGGAACTCCCCCTGGAGAAGGGCGTGCTCCAGCTTCCGCTCCCTGGCCCGCTCCAGAGGCAGGCCCTGGCGGTCAAAGAAATGGAGAAAGACGCGCTCCTCCCCTTCCTCTATAAAGAGGGAGATGGGCAGCATACGGCTGGCGGACACCCAGGCTCCCTGGACGGGGCTGTCCAGGCCATAGGTCAGCACCTGACCACCTGCGGCCGCGGCTCCCGCCGCGGCCGCCCGGGCCAGCATTCTGGCTCCGGGAGTATTGGAACATCCTAGTCCAACCTGGCCCTCCACACCCAGGACGCTGCCGATCCCCAGCAGGGCGTCTGGCCCCAGATCCTCGCCCAGCACGCCCCGGATCACCCCGCCATCCCCGAAGCGGTGCACTCCCTTCTGGCTGCCGCTGGTGATAGATCGGGCCAGCCGACAGCCAGCGGGGGCTGTCTGCCCAGGCCACAGACGCACCCGCTCCAACAGGATGGCCCCCTCCTCCGCCAGGGCGTTGTCCCCCAGCACAGCTCCATCCTTCAAAATAGACTTCTTCTGAGCGGCAGAGCCGGGGCATAAAATGGCGCCGTCCAGTGAGGCCCTAGAGTCTACGGCGGTTCCTTCCAGCAGGACGGACCGCTGGACCACCGCCCGTTCTCCCACCCGGCACTCTCTGCTGATTACCGCATAGGGGCCTACAATGGCGCCTGGTTCCAGTTCCACATCCCGGTCGATCCAGCAGGGAGGCGTCAGCGTGATCCCTTGGGGAAGAGATTGGGCGGACCAGATCCCGTCGCTCCGCTGGGGAATATTCAGGTCCATTGTTACCCGTCCATCCAGGGCGTCCTGAACACACTTAAGGTAGGCTCCGCAGTCCCCCATATCGCACCAGTAGCCCTCCAGGGGACAGCCGTACAGAGGCATCCTCTGTTCCAGCAGGGTAGGGAACAGGTCCTTGCCAAAGTCAAAGGGGCCCTGCTGGGGCACCAGCTCCATAGCCCGTGGGGATAGGATATAGATGCCTGTATTTACCATGTTGGTAACCACCTGGCCCCAAGAGGGTTTTTCCACAAACCGCTGTACACGCCCCTGCTCGTCGGTGAGGACCAGACCGTACTCCAGAGGCTTGGGGTGGGCGTAGAGGACCAGAGTAGCGCAACTCTCCCGCTCCTGATGCGCCTGGATGGCTTCAGTCAGGTCCAGGTCGCAGACACAGTCCCCGCTGATGACCAGGAAGTCCTCCCGCCCCAGGTGGGACAGGCAGTTTCTAACACTTCCGGCGGTCCCCAGAGGCTCCTCCTCTACAAAATAGGTCAGCTGGACGCCCAGCTGTTCCCCACTGCCAAAGTAGTCCATCACTGCCTGGGGTTTGTAGCACAGAGTGACACAGATATCGGTGATGTGGTGGCGCTTTAACAGGGTGATGATGTGCTCCATTACCGGCCGCCCGAACAGGGGAGTCATGGGCTTTGGGACACCAAGGGATAGGGGCCGCAACCGGGTGCCTTCCCCGCCGGCCATAATAACTGCTTTCATGGACCGCTACCGTCCTTTCCTTTGTTAGTAACGGTTAGTATGGTCCGGCCGGTTGCCTTTCATGCCAACCGGCAGCTTGTCCAGTTCAATTGAATATGATATACTTTGGAAAAACAGGAGGGACTGGATATGGACATCAAGCCGGGGCGCTACCGCCATTTTAAAGGGAGTGAATACCAGGTGCTCGGTTCCGCCACGCACTCGGAGACCGGGGAGGCTATGGTGGTCTACCGGGCCTTATACGGGGAGGGCGGACTGTGGGTCCGGCCGGCCGTTATGTGGAGCGAGTGGATAACGCGGGACGGGTATTCTGGCCCTCGTTTTATCTTTGTGGGGGATATAGGATGAATATTCAGATTTTTGGAAAAAGCAAGTGCTTCGACACCAAAAAGGCGGAGCGATGGTTTAAGGAACGGCGCATCAAATTTCAGGCTGTGGACGTAAAAAAGTATGGCATGAGCCTGGGGGAGCTGACCAGCGTGAAAAACGCCGTGGGACTAGCCGTCATGGTAGACACGGGACACCCGGACGCGGCGCTGCTGTCCTATCTGGCCTCCGACCAAGCTAAACTGGAGAAGCTCTACCAGGACCCGTCTTTGCTCCGCACCCCAATCGTCAGGAATGGCAGGCAGGCCACCGTGGGCTACTGTCCCGACGTCTGGGCCCACTGGCAATAAAGTCCTATTTATCGGACATAGGCTCTGCTATCCTTGAGTCGAGAAAGGAGAGATGCCCTGTGGCAAAAAGCGCCAATCAAAAATCCAAGCTGCTCTATCTGTCCAAGATCCTGCTGGAGCAGACGGACGAGGATCACCCCATCACCGTCCCTGAGATGATTCAGGAGCTGGCCAAGCGGGACATCAAAGCGGAGCGAAAGAGTATCTATGACGACCTTGAGACACTCTCCTTGTTCGGCCTGGATGTTCAGAGCCGCAAGGGCCGTTCACCAGGCTGGTTCATCGGTTCCCGAGAGTTTGAGCTGCCAGAGCTGAAGCTGCTCATGGACGCAGTACAGTCCTCCCGTTTTATCACCCAGAAAAAGAGCGACGCCCTGATTCGCAAGCTAGAGGGGCTGGCTAGCATCCACCAGGCCCGGCAGCTCCAACGCCAGGTGTATGTCAGCGGGCGGATCAAGGTGATGAACGAGAGCATCTATTATAATGTAGACAGGCTCCATGGGGCGCTGTCCGCCCAGAAGGCCATCACCTTCAAATATTTCGACTACGACATTTCTCGCCAGAAGGTCTTTCGCCGGGACGGCAAGCGGTATACTGTCTCCCCTTATGGCCTGATCTGGGACAACGAGAACTACTACCTGGTAGCCTTTGATCATGTCAATCAGGAAATGCGCCACTACCGGGTGGACAAGATGGCAGATATCGTAGTCACCAATCTTCCTCGCTCCGGCCAGGAGCAGTATCCCAACTTTCAGGTAGCCTCCTACGGCCAGAAGCACTTTGCCATGTATTCCGGCAAAGAGATGACAGTTACCCTTCGGGGCCGCCAATCTATGGCCGGCGTGGTCTGGGATCGCTTCGGCCAGGACATCATTCTGGTCCCTGACGGGGAGTCCCACTTTCGGGTCACCCTCTCTCTAGTCATGAGCCCCCAGTTTTTAGGCTGGCTTTTTGCCTTAGACGGTATTGAACTGGTGGCCCCCCAGGAGGCTGTGGATTTATACCGCCAGCGGCTCGTCTCTATTCAAGCGGCATATCAAGATGTAAGTTTGTGATCTTGTCTACCAAATGTCTACCAAAAAAAGCGGGAAAGCGCTGGGAAACAGGGCTTTCCCGCTTTTCCATTTTCTGGGTGTCTACCAGATGTCTACCAAGGGCACTTTTTCTTTGAAAAAGCCCCCTTTTTTATTTGCTCTTAGCAGGTTTTCCTTACCTTTTTTGCTTTGCAAGGGGCGTTATACTCCGCTGGGCCGACTATTGGGCGAAAACTCCCCTGTTTTGAACGAAAAAAGCGCGAAAATTCAGGCGTTTTCCCCTAACAATGACCGCTGTAAAATAATGGCTCTCTACTCGAAACAGGTCGGAGGGCGGCCCCTGAACGTTGCCATGGAGCGCTCCACAGGGCCTCTGCTGACGGTCGGCACAGGAAGGGGCAGCTCTCCCGCCTGTTTCGGGTTCCGGGGCGAAAAGCGGTCAGTTGAGATATGGTCCGAAAGGCTGCACAGGTCCGAGGGCCAAAAAATTTAAGGAGGAATCCCGAATGAGAAACCTGAAGCGGGCCCTTAGCCTGGCTCTGGCTTCCGTCATGGTCATGGGCCTGATGGTAGTCGGCACCGGCGCGGCCTACGACGATGTGTCTTCCAAGCAGAATCAGGAAGCCATCGAAGTTCTCCAGGAAGTCGGTGTTATGACCGGCGACGAGAACGGCAACTTCAACCCCGACGCACTGGTCACCCGTAATGAGATGGCCGTGGTCATGTCCAACCTGATGGACTACCGCGTAGCCAACTACAAGGGCACCAGCCCCTTTACCGATGTCCCCGCATGGGCTGAACCCTATGTAGCCGCCTGCTACACCAACGGCATCACTTCCGGTGTCAGCGCCACCACCTACGGCGGTGACCAGTCTGTCACCACTGCCCAGGCCGCTCTGATGCTGATGAAGGCCCTGGGTTACTTCCAGTTCCAGTCCGACTTTGAGAATGACTGGCAGTTCTCCACCATCAAGCAGGCCAACAAGATCGACCTGTTCATCGATGTGGAGTCCGGCGTCATCGAGCCCATGACCCGCAACGACTTGGCTCAACTGGTGCTGAACACCCTGAAGGCCGGCACTGTTGAGGCCGACAACGACACCATCAAGGTCGACGCCGACGGCGTCAAGGTTGAGGCTGGTAAGGTCAGCTACAACTTCATCACCAGCGGCGAGTCCTATGCCGGCGCCATCAAGGGCCTGACCACCGCCGGCACTGTTGTCAACTCCGGCACCCGGATCGTGGAGCTGGGCGAGAAGCTGTATCAGGGCGATCTGAAGATGTACGAGGATCGCAGCGACGACTTCGGCCGTCCCGGCACCCGCTGGACCTACAAGACCACTACCATTGGCACCTACTCCGATACCCCCGCCGCCACCTACACCGCCAAGATGAGCAAGGACGACCTGTACGACCTGCTGGGCAAGGACGTGGTGGACGACTATCGTCTGGATCTGTTCGTTGACGGTGTGAAGGTTGCCGACGAGGTCGCCATCACCACCACCTACGCTCAGGCCAACTCCTCCTCCGCCTCCTGCCAGAGCGGCAAGGGCGTGCTGACCGAGGTGTATACGGACGCCGACAAGGAACTGGTCACCGTCACCGTGTCCAACACCTATCTGATGCAGGCCACCGGCGACTACAACGAGAGCAAGGGCACTGTGGCTGTCACCACTCTGACCACTCCCATTGGCGGTCTGACCAACAGCGTCAACTCCCTGGCTGACGACGACTTCGACTCCGTCAAGGATATGGCCGAGGACGACTACATCCTGTACACCTACGCTGGCGGCAAGGTTCAGTCCGCTGTGAAGGCTGAGGTCCTGACCGGCGAGGTCACCGCTTACTCCACCGCTACCAAGACCTATGGCGACGCCGGCGGCAACGTGACCATCGACGGCACTAAGCACGACTACGCCAAGTTCGCTGAGGTTGACGGCGACAACGGCTGCGCCACCGAGTTCTCTGTGGGCAACAACGCCGCCATCGTGCTGGATCAGTACGGCTATGCCCTGTATGTGGACGACGCTTCCCTGTCCATGGGCAACTATGTCTACATCAACGGCATCGCCAAGGAAACCAACCTGTCTACTAAGGACATCTCTGACGCCTACTTCTCCGACGGCGCTAATGAGACCATCACCATCAAGGAGCTGCGGAACGCGGCCGGCCAGAAGCAGACAATCACTTACGCCAGCGGTAACCGTACTGATAGCTACAACGGCTGGTACTCCTATAGCCGCAACAGCAAAGACGAGTACACTCTGACTGCTGCAGCCACTACCGGAACCAGTTCTGCCACCAGCATCAAGAACAACAAGGTAGTCATTTTTGACAGCGTGGTAGGCAACAGCAACACCGTGTTTATCGTGAAGGACAAGAACGACGACATCACCGTATACACCGGCATCGTCAACGTGCCCGACATTACTATCACTGGTGGCAAGATCGCCTATATGCGGGACAAGGACAACAGCAGCAAGGCCGCCTCTCTGGTCTTTGTGGACGTGGGCACCGGCAGCGTGAAGAACACCACCGACAGCCTGCTGTACACCGTGAAGAAGGACACCACCTTCGTGGACAACAGCGACAATGAGAAGGTGGAGCGCTGGTTCGTGGTCCTGGACGGCGAGCTGACCAAGGTGGAAACCAAGGAGCGTTGGAGCAAGGGCAACCTGTATGAGGATTACTCCATCGACGCTGACGGCTACTATGAGACCGGCTCCACTTTTGACACCACTGATCCTGATAAGGTCAACGTTTCTCTGAACAACGACACCATTACCCAGAGCGGCGACACCTTGACCCTGGATGGTACTTCTGTCGTGGTCAGCGGCGACACCCAGATCTCCCTGATTATGATGCCCGACAACAAGGGCGACCGCTACCCCCTGTCCGGCGAGGTCATGAACGACAACAACGCCGACTATCAGGTGGAGCAGAACATCGCCGCCAAGACCTTGGCCAACACCTTCAAGGACCGCACTGTAGTGGGCAACGCCTATATTATCTATGACGACAAGAACGACAATGACTTGGCCGTCCGTATCTATGTGGTCGTGACTGCCTGCTCCAAGGCTGACGGTAGCGTTGTCACTCCTCCGGATCCCACCGTGGATGGTTACACCACCCATGTTTCCAAGGTCGATGGTTCCGAGATTACAGTAAATGCTGTGGCTTCTGAGAGCGCTGGTAATGTTCAGAGCGTTGCCATCAACTACCTCAAGGCCCAGGATTATACCGACATCTCCGCTACCAGCAACACTGCTCTGAGAGCTGTTAAGGATGGTGTGACCTATAACTTTACCATTACCAGAAATGAAGCTAAGGTCATCACCTATACCAACAACATGGGCGGTGAATGGGTCCTGAAGGGCGATAAGTACGCTGCTGATGGCGATACCGTCAACGTGTATGTTTCTCACCCCACTTGGACTGGCTCCAGCGAAAGCGACAAGCGCACCTTCAATTACACTGGCGCCGCTAGCGGTAATTCCGGTGCTAAGTTGCCCTCCAATGGTGAGGCTTCTTTCCAGGTAGTAATCGCTGATGCCGACCAGGCTTTGGCTGTTACTGTGAGCTGAACCAGAAACAGTTGAATCCAATCTAGCACTGAGGCACCCCCGGAGAAATCCGGGGGTGCCAGCCTTTTATCCAACAGCCAGATAGTGATAGGTGGTATCCGCTGAATTGCAGGATACCCCGGCGTACTCCCCTATTCTGGTTTCGTACACTGTAAAGCCCGCATCCGTCACCTCCACACCGGGGTAATACTCATAGGGGGAGGAAATTGACCGGCGATATCGGTGGCTGGCAGAATGGCCGGGGAGGGCCAGACCGCCGAACATATAGCCGGAGGAATTGGGGCTGTACATCAGGCCGCTCTGGGTCATGGTCAGGACCGCCTTGGGAGCAAAGCCCAGGGGGATGGTCTGGCTGGCCGCTCCATTCCCCTGATAGGTCCCGGTGACAATTTTGGGGATGGCGGAGCGAAGCTCCGCCCGCTCCTGGGCCGCCTGGGCCAGGGCGCTGTCCAGCTTGGCGTTGTCCTGGTTGAACTCCGCACGGAGCACCTTGTCCTCCACCTCCCATTGGTTGAGGTGGTAGTGTTGGGTCTTGTTCGTTGACATGGTAGTTCCTCCTTTAAGTATTAAAGTTATTGTTTTGGCTCTCTTTTTTTGGGAGGGGGGCTGTCAGCCATGGGCTTCCACCGAAGTTCCCTCTACCCAACACAAAAAACCGCCCCGGAGTGGGACGGCTGCATACATTTTTTGGAAATCATAGGACAATTTTGTCCAAAACAAGGCCCGCCGGTCCTATGGACCGGCGGGCTTTGTTTGATTCAGTCACAGGTTCAGCCTTTGAGACTCTCCGCCCAGACGGAGTATTTGGACACCTTTTCGTCGCACTCAGCCTGGGTCTGTCCATTGGCCAGGATATAGACCTTGACCTTGGGTTCGGTGCCGGAGGGTCGGACAATCAGGCTGGTCCCGTCGGTCATCTCATAGCGCAGGACATTGGAGCCGGACAGCTCCATAAAGGATTTGGAACCATCGGCCACAGCGACTACGGAGCCATCCTGGTAGTCCTTCTGCTCCTTTACCGCCACACCGGCAATCTCCACCGGGGGCTGGGAGCGCAAGGACGCCATGAGCGCGGCCATCTTCTTTAGCCCGTCCAATCCAGGCATGACCAGATTCAGGGTCTTTTCCCCGTAGCAGCCGTACTTTTGATAGAGCGCCTGGAGGGCATCGTAGAGCGTCATGCCCTGAGAGGCGTACCAGGCCGCCATCTCGGTGAGCTCCACACTGGCGGACACAGCGTCCTTGTCCCGCACATAGTCACCCAGCATATAACCGTAGGACTCCTCGTAGGACATGATGACGCTGCCCTGGCCGCTTTCCTCCAGCTGGTCCTTCTTCTGGGCCAGGAACTTGAAGCCAGTGAAGGTGTCATAGCACTGAAGGCCGTTGACCTCGGCCACCTTACGGGCCATCTCGGTGGTGACGATGGTTTTCAGAGCTACGGGCTTGTCCGGCATCCTGCCTGTGCGGCGCTTGGCTCCGATCAGGTAGTCCAGCAGCAGTACGCCGGTCTGGTTGCCGGAAATGACCTTAAAGTTGCCGTCCCCGGTCCTGACCATGATGCCCACCCGGTCCGCGTCCGGGTCGGAGCCCAGGATAAAGTCCGCCCCATGCCGCTTCGCCAGCTCCACCGCCAGGGCAAAGCCTTCTGGGTTTTCCGGGTTGGGGGAGACCACGGTGGGGAAGTTCCCGTCCACCACCATCTGCTCCGGAACGCAGATGACGTGCTTCATGCCCAGACGGCGCAGGGCCTCGGGAATCAGTTGGTAGCCGGTGCCGTGGAAGGGGGTATACACCATTTTAAAGGTGTCCGCCACCTGCTCCACCACGGCTTTGTCATTGACCTGCTCCATGACGTTGGCCAGGAATTTCTCGTCGGTCTCCGCCCCCATGAGGACGATCTGGCCGCTGGCTACGGCCTGGTCGTAATCCATGGTTTTTACACAGGCAAACACGTCCAGCTCCTTCATCTTTTTGGCCACCTCGTCGGCGTGCCTGGGAGGGAGCTGGGCCCCATCCTCCCAGTAAACCTTATAGCCGTTATACTCCTTGGGGTTATGGCTGGCGGTGACATTGATGCCGGCGATGCAGCCATACTCCCGAACGGCAAAGGAAAGCTCCGGCGTGGGGCGGAGCGCCTGGAACAGACGGACAGGGACGCCGTTGGCGGCCATGACACAGGCGGCCTCTTTGGCAAAAATATCAGAATTGTTCCGGCAGTCAAAGCAGATCGCCACCCCCCGGGCGGCAGCTTGGGGCCCCTCCTCCAGAATCACCTGGGCAAAGGCCTGGGTGGCGTGGCGGATGACATGGACGTTCATCCGGTACAGTCCCACCCCCATGGTGCCCCGCAGGCCGGCGGTGCCAAAGGAGAGCTGATCGAAGAAACGGGATTCGATCTCCTTGGGGTCGTTCTGGATGGACTCCAGCTCCGCCTTCTCCGCGGCGGAGAGGGCGGGGCTGTGGAGCCACTCCTGGTATCTATCTTGATAGGACATAGAAAAATCCTCCTCTGGTGGTAAGATCAGGTTTCGCCCACAGTATAACACAGAAAAAGGGAAATTTCCAGCCGCATTTGGGGGAAAACACCTCTAATCAGAGAGCAGGGCGGCCATATCCCCTGGCATCGGGCGGGAGAAGGACAGAAGGCGGCCAGTCAGGGGGTGAAGGAAGGAGAGCTCCGCCGAATGAAGGGCCGGGCGAGAGATCAGCGTCCGGTCTTCCCTCCCATACAGGAAGTCCCCGGTAAGGGGGTGGCCGAGATAGGCCATGTGGACCCGAATCTGGTGGGTTCGGCCGGTATCCAGCTCCAGGCGGAGGAGGGAGCGGCCACTGTGGGCGGACAGCACTCGATAGCGCGTGCGGGCCGGCTTGCCGTCTGGGCGGACCATCTGCTCCACCAGAGACCCGTCCTTCGGCCCCAGAGGGGCGCTGATGAGGCCGGAGGGGGGCTCCGGCCTGCCTTCACAGACCGCCAGATAGGTCCGTCGGAATCCCTCTGCGTGGAGTTGGCGTTTCAGAATCTCCTGGGCATGAGGGTGTTTGGCCGCCACCAGCAGGCCGGAGGTGCCACGGTCCAGCCGATGGACCGGGTGAAAGTCCGCAGAATCTCCCTCCAAATCGTAATGCCAGAGTAAAAAATTACCCAGAGTATCATTATAATGCCCCGGACCGGGATGGACGGGGACACCGGGGGCCTTATTCACTACTATCAGGTCTTCATCCTCGTAGACGAGGTCCAAGGGGCCGGGGGCCGGGACAATGCCGCTGCGCCGCTCCAGGTCATCCAGCCGGACGGAGAGAAGCTGGCCCACCTGGGGGCGGGCATCAGTTTGAACCCGCTGTCCATCCAGAAGAATGCCGTCCGGCCACCACTTAATCCGGCGGACCACCGTGCCCGACAGTCCCAGCCGCTTTTTTAAAATAGTGTCCACTTTGCTCCCCTCCAGCTCCGGGGAAATGGACAACTCCAACCGGCGGCTCACAGCTTTTTGGTCCAGCGGTTCACATTGACCATGTAGAACACACAGTGGAGGGTGATGACGACCGCCACTAGAGCGGTGGGAAATCCGCTGCCCAGCACCAACGTAAGAAAAAATACCGCCCACAGAAGATATAACGTCCAGTACCAGCTGGAATAGGCCGCCTTTTCCCGGATGGATACGTTGCGTTCGTCCCGCTCTGCTCGCTCAATCTCCTTCCGCTCCTCCGGGGTCCAGGTCCGGTCAAAGTGGGCCATGAGGAGCCGGCTGCCGGAGAGACCGCCCAAAGCTCCGGCCAGGCCAAAGCACAGCCCACTGATAGGGGCCGTGAGGCGGTCCCCCAAAATAACCGCCGCTACGCCAAGTCCAACGGCGATCCCCAGACCGATCCCAGGGAAAAAATTTTTTGGTGGAAATTTTTTCATGGCTCATCCTCCTCAAACAAAAAGACTTCCTCGATGGTCAACCCAAAGTATTTGGAAATGCGGTGGGCCAGGAGAAGCGAGGCATTGTACCGGCCGTTCTCCAGGGAAATAATGGTCTGACGGGTGACGTCCACCTCGTCCGCCAGCTCCGCCTGAGAGATACGGCGCTCCTTCCGAAGCTCCGCGATGCGATTGGTCACCCAGACACCTCCTTTCGAGATGTAAAGCGCACTTTACAACAAGAAGTATAGCACACTTAACATTTTGTGTCAAGCTGACTTTACTATTTAGAAAAAATTTTCATTTTTGCTCCTGCATGGACGGGAAGATACAACTTTTGGGGCGGGAGGGCAGAGGGTGAGGAGGGATAGGGTGGCAAAGAAAAAGCTCCCTGGGAGGGAGGATATTTTAGAACGGATGTGGAAGCTGGCTAACGCCAGGGTGGAGGACGCGGTACGGCTGGCCTGCTGGCCGGAGGAGGAGCCGGGGCGGCTGGAGAAGTTGGAGCTGGACGGGCTCACCGAATTTAAGCGGGGGGCGAATGGGGTCATTGAGCTGAAGTTTACCGACCGGGCCAGATTGCTGGAGCTGCTGCTGGACGCGGCGGAACACAGCGGTCAGGAACAGGTGGATCGGTTCCTCCAGGCTATGGAGGGGCAGGAGTGAGAGAGCTGGTATTTTCCCCAAAACAACGGCGGGTGCTGACCTGGTGGCGGCCAGGATCTCCGGACCGGGACAGGCAAGCTATTCTTTGCGACGGGGCAGTACGAAGCGGCAAGACACTGTGTACTGGCCTGTCCTTTTTTTGCTGGGCCATGGTGTCCTTTCACCGGAAGAACTTTGCCCTGTGTGGCAAGACCATCCAGTCCATAGGCCGCAATCTGCTGGAGGAACTGCTGCCTCTGCTGGATGATATGGGATTCCGGTGCGAGAAAAGGACGTCCAAAAACCTGCTCACCGTCCGACTGGGGGGACGGGTCAACACCTTTTATCTGTTTGGAGGGCGGGACGAGGGTTCAGCGGCTTTGATCCAGGGGATTACGCTGGCGGGAGCCCTGCTAGATGAGGTGGCGCTCATGCCTCGGTCCTTTGTGGAGCAGGCTGTGGCCCGGTGCTCGGTGGCGGGCAGCAGACTGTGGTTCTCCTGCAACCCGGAGTCTCCAGCCCACTGGTTTTATCAGGAGTGGGTACGAAAGGCGGAGGAGAAGAAAGTCCTGCGCCTCCCTTTTTCTATGGAGGACAATCCTGGGCTGACCCCTGAGGTACGTGAGAGATACCGTACCATGTTTCAGGGGACCTTTTACCGGCGGTTCGTTCTGGGAGAGTGGGTAGCCGCCGAAGGGCTGGTCTACGACTTTCTGGACGAGAGCTTTTGGAAAGAGGCCCCGGAGAACGGATTGGAGCGGTGGCACATCTCTGTGGACTATGGTACGGCCAACCCCACCTCCATGGGGTTGTGGGGACAGCGAGATGGAGTCTGGTATCGGGTAAAGGAGTATTACTACAACTCAAGAGAGGAACACCGGCAAAAGACCGACGAGGAGTACGCCGACGACCTAACGGCTCTGGCGGGTGGACGGTCCATCCAGGGAGTAGTGGTAGACCCGGCTGCGGCCAGCTTCCTGGAAACTCTGCGCCGCAGGGGATGGCGGGTGCTGCCGGCTGACAACCGGGTCCTATCAGGTATTCGTCTTACCGCCAGGCTGCTAAAGGCCGGAAAGCTGGTCGTCTGCGCGGGATGCACGGCCGCCATCCGGGAGTTTTCCCTTTACCACTGGGACCCGGACTGCCAGGGGCGGGACCAGGTAAAAAAGGAGCACGACCACGCTATGGACGAAATCCGGTATTTCGCTGCCACGGTAGCCGCCCGAGAGGAGAGACGAGGCGGTCTCTACGCCGGAGTGGTAGAGCGGAGCGGGTTTTAAAGACATAGTTCTCCCTTATTTTTGCGGCGGAAGATCAGACCCTGATTACCAATAGAGGCTGGTACTCTCAGATAATCCATAGAAAGGAGCAAACAGCATGAAATGGTGGGAACGAAAGCGGCGGGAGCCTCCCGCCCCGGTGGTCCAGGTACGGCAGGGAAAGGGACAGCCCTTCGGGGCGCTGGACCGTTATGTGCCCCTGAGCTCCGGTGAGGTGGAGCTGTACCGGGCGATCCGGGAGGGGGTCCCCCTAGTGGACGCCGCCATCTGGAAGCTGGTACGGCTGTGTGGCGGGACGACTCCCCGGTGTGGAGACGGCAGGGCTCAGGCGGGCCTGGATCGCTTTTGGCGAACTGTGGACACGGGCTGGGGGCAGCGGGGCGTCCAATCCTTCTTGGACCGGTATCTGGACGACCTGTTCACCTGCGGCCACGGTCTGGGGGAGATGGTGCTGTCCGGCGACGGCAGGGATATCGCCGCCCTGCTCTGCGCCGATCCAGAGCAGGTAGAGGCGCGGCTGGGGGACAGCCCCATGGACTTCCTCCTGTGCCGAAGAGAGGCGGGGGCAGTCCGGGAGCTGCCCTGGCAGGAGCTGCTCCTGTTTACACCATTCCAACCCACAGGAGACGCCCCCTGCGGGGTATCCCTGCTGCGCTCCATGCCCTTTCTGGCAGGCATCCTGCTGAAGATTTTTCAGGCCACCGGCCAGAACTGGGAGCGGGCAGGTAACCTCCGCTTTGCGGTGGTATGCAGGCCGGGCCAGGGCGAGGAGGCCTTTGCCCAGGAGCGGTGCGGCCAGATCGTCCAGGAGTGGTCCTCCGCCATGGCCGCCGGCCGGGAGGGTCAGGTGCGTGACTTTGTAGCGGTGGGGGACGTGGACATCAAGGTCATCGGGGCGGACAGTCCGGTGCTGGACAGCCAAGTACCCGTGCGGCAGATTCTGGAACAATTAGTGGCCCGGACAGGCATCCCGCCCTTCATGCTGGGCCTGTCCTGGTCGGCCACGGAGCGGATGAGCGCCCAGCAGGCCGACCTGCTGACCAGTGAGATCACAGCCATCCGCCGGACGGTGGAGCCGGCCCTGCTCCGTGTGGCGGAGCTGTGGCTGCAGCTCCACGGCTTTGACGACCGGGTGGAGCTGGAGTGGGAGGACATCGACCTGCAGGATATGGTGGAAGAAGCTCGGGCCGAGCTGTACCGAGCCCAAGCGGACAAGTTGAGGGAGGAAATGGCATGAAGATCATAAAAGAGAGCCAGGGGGGGCAGGAAACAGAGGTGAGTCCGGAGGACCTGGCCCTGATCAACCAGCTGGCCCGCAAAGAGCTCAAGGCGGAGGAGGTGTACACCTTTTCCGTTCGACTGTGTGACGACCAGGTGGACCGGGACTTTGAGCGGTTTTCTCCACAGACTTTGGAGGAGCTGGCCGGACTGTTTGTGGGCAAGAGCGGAATTTTTGACCACCAGTGGTCCGCCCGGGGGCAGTCGGCCCGGATCTATAAGACGGAGGTGATCCGGGAGCCGGAAAAAATCACTCTGGCCGGGGACGGTTACTGCTGGCTGAAGGGCTACGCCTACATGGTGCGGACCGAGAGCGGCCGGGACCTGATTGCGGAGATCGAAGGGGGGATCAAGCGGGAGGTCAGCGTGGGCTGCGCCGTGGAGCGGGCGGTGTGTTCCATCTGCGGCGGGGACCTGCGGACTGGGGACTGCGGCCACCGGAAGGGCCAGGAATACGGCGGAAGGCTTTGTTTTGCCAATCTGGAAGGGGCGAGCGACGCCTATGAGTTTTCCTTCGTAGCGGTACCCGCCCAGCCCCTGGCCGGGGTGATCAAAGGGGCGGGGCGGCATACCAGCCTGAAGGAGCTGGTCCGTCAGGCCCCCGGCTGTGCCCTGGAGCTGGAGCGGCTGGAGGAGGAGGCTGAAACAGGGCGGCGCTATCTCTCCCGGCTACGGGAGGAGGTAGTCCGGCTTGGCATGCTAGCCCAGATAGGACTGGACCGGGACACCTTAAAAGGTGTGGCGGCCAAGCTGTCCTGGGAGGAGTTGCTGGCGATGGAAGATGGCTGCCGTCGCCGGGCGGCGGAGCGGTATCCGCTGCTCCCCCAGCTCCAATATCAGCAGGACCAGGCCCCAGAGCGGGACAGGGACAGGGCGTTTTTGATCTGAGGACAGCGGCGGGGGATTTGCCCCGCCCTGCCAAATAAACAGAGGAGGACATGAGGATGAGCAAATTTTCCTTTGAAGAGATGGGAGCGGTGACGGTCAGCTTTGCCGCCGACACCGGCGTGAAGGGCGGCCAGGTGGTCAAGGTGACAGAGGATGGCACAGTTGGTCCCTGCGCGGATGGGGACGCCTTCTGCGGCGTGGCTCTGGAGCCCAGAAATGGGGCCGCGGCCGTCCAGGTGAAGGGCTTTACAAAAGTGTCCCGCACTGGGCAGATGAACCTGGGCTGGGTGGAGCTGGTGGCGGACGGGCAGGGAGGCGTAAAGGCGGCCGAAGCCCCTTCGGTGACTGTGGAAAGCGGAGCGGTCACACTGCCCTCCCCCGCCGGGGTCAGGGCCTTGGTGGTCAGCACGGCAGAGGACGGCACTGCTGTCCTCTGCCTGTAATTTGGAAAGGAGCGTGTGAGCATGGCGTTTTGTTACGATAATCTGAAGCTGGACAAAGGGATGTATCAGGAGGCGGGCAGTACCTTCACCCAGGTGCTAGAGCGCCAGGACCCCAGCGACCAGTACAAGGGAACCAGCCTGGAGGGGCTGGACGCTTTCCAGCGGCAGCTCAAGCGGTTTGATATCCGGGTAAAGGGAGCTGGCAGCGACGTAGTGGAAAAGTTTTTCCGAACCGCCGATTCCGCCGTCCTCTTTCCAGAGTACATCGCCCGGTCGGTCCGGCAGGGTATGGAGGAGAGCGACATTCTCCCCCACATCACCGCCGCTGTGACCCGTTTTGACGGCATGGACTACCGCTCCATCACTGCCGAGGCGGGAGGGGACAGTAAGGAGCTGCGCCACGTGGAGGAGGGCGCCTCCATCCCCGCCACCACAGTGCAGGTCCAGTCCAACCTGGTCCGGCTCCACAAGAGAGGACGGATGCTGGTAGCCAGCTATGAGGCGGTGCGCTATCAAAAGCTGGACCTGTTCTCGGTCACTCTGCGTCAGATGGGGGCCCACATCGCCCGGACACTGTTGGCCGACGGCGTGGAAGTGCTTATCCATGGGGACGGCAACGACAATGGGGCCGAGGCGGACCAGGTTAAGTCAACCGGCACTCTGACGTATGAGGACCTGGTGGACTTCTGGGCCAAATTTGACCCCTATGAGATGAACGCCCTGTTAGTGTCCGGGGATGTTATGGTCAAGCTGCTCAAGCTGACGGAGTTCCAGAACCCCCTTACCGGCCTGAATTTCCAGGGGACAGGCAAGCTGACCACCCCCCTGGGCGCCCAGCTGCTGCGTACCTCGGTCCTGCCTAGCGGCACCGCTATCGGGCTGGACAAGCGATTTGCCCTGGAGATGGTCCAGGGGAGCGACGTAATGGTGGAGTATGACAAGCTTATCGACCGGCAGCTAGAGCGGGCCGCCATCACCACGATCTGCGGCTTCGCCAAGATCTTCCAGGGAGCCAGCCGGGTACTGGAGGTGTGACATGACGGAGGAGATCATGGCTCTGTGCCGAGCCATGGGAGCCACCGAGGACCAGGAGGGGCTGTTGCTCCCCCTGGCTCAGGCCAGTGCGCAGGCTTTGGAGCGGCGGCTGAAGCCGGGGACCTCCCCCGGCTTGTGTGGTCCCGCCTTCCCTCTGGCTGCCGCCATGCTGGCGATGGATGGGCTGGAGCGGGCCGTGGGAAGCGGCCGAGTGTCCTCCTTCACCGCCGGAGAATTGTCCATCCGTATGGGGGGAACGGCCGGAGAGGGCGGCCTGACCGCTACGGCGGAACGGCTGCTGGCCCCCTGGCTGGGAGAGACCGGCTTTGCCTTTCGGGGGGTGCGGGGATGATGGAGCGGGAGTGGCGCTCCCTTCTGGCCATGTACGGCCAGGAGGTGACGCTGCGCTTGGAAGGGATGGAGGACCGGCCTCTGCGGGCTTTCCTCCAGCCAGTGCTGGACCGGGAGAGGGAGCAACGCCTCCCTTCTCCCCTGGGCCAGCGTCCGGAGGACCGGTATCTATATCTAGGACCTGCCGACATCCCGCTGGAGGCAGGGCGGAGCCAAGTGGAGTGGAAGGACCGGGCCTTTGAGGTGCAGTCGGCCCATCTGGTGGGGGACAGCCACTGGTGGGCCCTGCTGCGGCCCAGGGACAGGGAGGCAACATGAGCGGAGGACTGGAAAACATCCGGGAACAGATGGTGGATTACCTGAAAGAGCAGGGAGTTCAGGCATTCGCCGCCTGGCCCGCCGGGGAGCGCCCAGTTCAAGAAGGAGCACTGGTCGTGGTGTCCCTCCGGGGATGTCAGGCCGGTCCCGCCGGCTTTCAGCACTACCTGGGAGAGCGGTATGACGAGAGGACCGGCCTGTGGCAGGAGCTGTACGGCCGAAAGGCTGCCCTGACATTTGGACTGGACTTGTACGCCCCTCGGGGACAGGGGGATGTTGGCATTCAGACGGCCTTTGACCAGGTGGTCCAGGCTTTCGCACAGGGCGCTCCCCAGGGGCTGGCCGTTCAGGAGGTGGCCTGCGGAGAGACAGTCTACGACGGTCAGGCCAAGCGGATGAAGCGGCCAGCCCAAGTGGTATGCCAGGCCTATCTCTACGCCGCGGCCCAGCCCGGAGGGCTCTTTACCGACTTTGAACTGAGAGGTGGAATCAAACCATGAGCATAACAGTACATGAGCGTCCGGGGGTCTACTCCTCCTACGATGCCTCATCCCTGGTCAGCGGACGGGGAAGCGGACGGCTGGTGGGACTGGCGGCAGTCAATACCGTAGCCGCTCCCGGAGAGACGCATATTATCACCAGCTATGACAGGGCGGTGGCCGCCTTTGGCTCGCAAGGGGCGGAGGGCATGGCGGAGCTGATTCGGCTAGCCCTGAAAAACGGAGCCTCCGGTGTGGCCGCTGTGGCGACAGCGGACGAGGCGGGCTATAAGGCCGCCTTCGCGCAGCTGTCAGAGGTGGAGGATATCGCCGTAGTCCTCTGTGACAGCACCGACACAGAGATACAGAAGCTGCTGCTGGACAGCGTGAAAGCGGCCTCGGCGGACCGCCGGGAGCGCCTTGCCCTGTTGGCTGGAGCCAAGGGGGAGAGTGTGGACGACCTGATCGACCGAGCAAAGGGACTGAACTCGGAGCGGGCGGTCCTGGTGGCCCCCGGTGGATTGGACCAGGAGGGAGAGGACATTTCCGGGCTGACCGTGGCGGCGGCGGTGGCTGGAGCCCTGGCGGGGGAATCGGATCCGGCAGTCCCTCTGGGCGGAGCGGAACTGCTTGGACTGTACGGCCTGGAGGGCCGCTATGGAGAAAAGGACCTGGACCGGCTTATCCTGGGGGGCGTTACCCCGGTAGAGCAGGTAGGCGGCACAGTCAGCGTGGTACGGGGTGTGACCACCCGGACTGCCACCGGGGCTGCGGCGGACCCCACCTGGCGGGACCTGGCCACCATTCGGGTGGTGGACGACGTGATCCCATCCCTGCGCCAAGCGCTGGCGGCCAAGTTTCGAAGAGCCAAAAACACACCCCAGAGCCGCGGCGCGATCCGAGCCCAGGTAGTGCTGGAGTTGGAGCAAAAGCTGTCCAGGGAGATTATCACTGGCTATGAGGATGTGGCGGTGAGCGCTGACCCTGAGGAGCCCACCCGATGCCTAGTGGACTTCTCCTTTACAGTGGCCCACGGTCTCAACCAAATCTGGCTGACCGCCCACATCACGGTATAATGGCCCCGCTGAAAAAAGACTGAGGCACAAGAGCGAGAAGGGGGTATTGATATGAGTATCGCTGGCTTTCCCACCAGCAGCGACATCTATCTGGAAGTGGATGGCACCCGGGTCGCGGTAGTCCAGAGCTACACCGCACGGGCTACCAAATCCAGCACTGCCGTGGAGGCCTTTGGGGAGTCGGAGCCGGTGGCCACCGTCCCCGGACAAGCCACCCACGTGGTGGAGCTGACTCGGCTGTACGCCACGGATGAGGCCGTCCGGGACGGCATTGACTTTTACAAGCTGTCCGGTTTCTCCCTGGTGATCTGTAAGCCGGATAAAAAAATCATCTACTCCGACTGCCAGTGGAGCGCCATTCAGGAGAGCGCCACTCTAGGCTCCATGGTGTTGGAGAAGGTAACCCTGGTAGCCTCCCGGCGCATCGAAACGGGGGTATAGGGGTGGACAGTTCTATTTTGGCACGGCAGGACCGCGTCCACCTAGATAACGGAATGGATTTGCGGCTATTGTCCGCTCTGGAGGTGCTCCAGGCCAGACGGGAGGCCGGGGAGCTGGCCTGTGAGGACCGGGAGCGGGCCCTGTGCTCCAACGCCTGCCTGCTGGCCAGGGCCCTGGAGCGGACAGAGAACCACACCCCCGTCTTTCCAGATGGGCAGAGCGTGTTGGCCGGACTGACGGTGGAGGAAATTGGGGCGCTGGCCGCCCGGTGGGCCCAGCTGCGCCGCCGATCCGATCCTGGACTGGATGTGAGCCAAACGGAGTTGGAGGAACTAAAAAAAAACTTCGCGGGGCCCCCGCTGAACGGCTCCGATGGCGGGTGCTGAAGGAATTTCACGCCCTGCCCACCGAGGAGCGGGCCAGGGAGATGAAGGGAAGGGACTATCTCTGGTGCCTAGTCCATACTCTGCTGGACCGGGAGGATGAGCTGGAGCGTTTTTGCCCAGAGTGCAAGAGCCGGGGAGCGGAGGAGCGCTGCCCTGTGTGCGGCCGGCCGGCCTCCAGCTGGGCGGAGGGGAGCGTAAACATCTCCTTTGACATGGAGAAATTTGAACAGGGAGCTGGGAAGCCATGACCGACTATTTGGAAGAAGGGCCCGGCCAAGGGGAGGCGCTGCTCCAAGCGCTGGAGGCGATGGTCCTGTGGATCCCGGTCCCGGACGGCCGGACGGCGGAGGCGGATGGGGGCACCTCCCTCCCTGCTACGGATCTTTGTATACAGGGCAGTTTCGTTTCCCCGGCGGATCGGCGGGAGCCGGACCGGGAGGACGCCCCAGGGTCTTCCACCGGGGCGGAGGCCCCGCTCATCAGAGGGGGAAGGGAGGATGGGGAGGAAGCCCTCCCGCTGCTCTCCGTCCTCCTGGAGCGGGAACGGGCAGCGGCGGCCCTGAATGAAATCAGAACCGCCCAGGAGGCTTCCGGTATGCGCCGGTCCGGAGGAGGCCTAGAAGCTGGGCCTATCCCGCTCCACAGGCCATTTTCCCAAGTTGGCGGGCTGGGAATGGGCCCAGACAGCCGAAGACCGGAGCCGGACTGGGCGAGAGAGGCGGAGAGTTCCTCCGGGCCGTCCATTCGGCAGATGGACCAGGCCTTTCGCCGGGACAGCCGCCGCTATGACGGGGGCTTTTTCCTCTATTGAGCGGGCAGTCAGGCCCGCCGCCACAGAAGGAGGTATGCAGAATGGACCTGTCACCCATGCGTTACAAGAGCTACACCTGGCCCCACAACCCCAGGGTGTACTCCATCGACTATGAGAGAAAGATGGCCGTTCACAAGACACCCTTCGGCCTGTTCCGCCTCCAGGACCTGGGGCGGACCAACCGGATCATGGAGGGGGAGGGGGAATTTGTGGGCCCGGACGCATACAGCCAGTTTGGGCAGTTGGCCAATATGTTCTACAACGGCGGTCCGGGACTGCTGATCCACCCGCTGTGGCAGGCGGCCAACGCCTATTTCGTGTCTTTGCGGCTGGAACAAGAGCCCCGGCCTGACTTTGTGCGCTATTCTTTCACCTTTTGGGAGGACGACAGTTGGTACACCGGCCTGGCGGTCCGGCAGAACCAGGGCGGAGCGGGCGGCCAGACCGCCCAGGAGTGGGAGCCGTCCGCCGTCTACCACCGGGTGGTGTCGGGGGACACCCTGTGGGCGCTGGCGGGACAGTACGGCCTGTCCCTGGACGAGCTGGTAGCCCTCAATCCCCAGATCAAAAACCCGAATCTTATCCGGGTGGGCGAGGAGGTTCGAGTGCGGTGAGAGGCTATGTGACAGACTGGCGGGGCAGGGAGTGGCTGCTGCCCTATCCCACTCAGTGGGAGCTGGAGTATACTGCCGGGGTGCCCTGTGACAGCTTTACTTTTCGCTGTCCTTGGGAGATGGGGGGAGAGACCGCCCCTGGAGACTGGGTCCGCTTTTCCGCCCGGTACCAGGGAAAAGATATGTTCAACGGAGTGGTGGACGAGTGCCAGGTCACGCTGGACCAGGGAGGCTGCCAGCTGGAGATCAGCGGCCGGGGGCTGGCGGCCCTGCTGCTGGACAACGAGGCCATTGGGCAGGACTACGGCACCGCCACCCTGGCGGACATCCTCCGGGACCATGTGACGCCCTACGGCATCCAGACCGCTCCAGGGGCGGCGCTGCCCGCTGTAACCCGCTTCTCCGTGGCCACAGGAAGCAGTGAGTGGTCGGTGGTCTATGATTTCGCCCGCTATTACGGCGGCGTATGTCCCCGGTTTGACCGCCTGGGCCGTCTGGTCCTGTCTGGCTGGCAGGACAGCCAGGAGCGGCTCGTAGAGGATGGAACTCCGGTAACCACTCTGGTCCGCCGGGACCGGCGGTATGGGGTTCTATCCCGAGTGCTGGTCCGGGACCGGTGGTCCGGGGCGGTACAGCGGGTGGATAACGGGGATTTTCTGTCCCAGGGAGGCAGTGCTCGGAGAGTGCTGACTATGCCAGGCCGGAGCAACTATAAAACGATGCGGTACAACGGCCAGTTTCAGCTGGACCGGTCCGCCTCGGAACAGGAGCGGGTGGAACTGACCATCGCCCAGCCCTTCTGCGCCTGGCCTGGAGACCTGGTCTCCATCCGGCGGAGCAAGTGGGACTGGAACGGGCGATACCGGGTACTCCAGTCTGCCACAGGGATGGGTATGGAGGGCGCATGGACCAGGCTGGAACTGGCGCTCCCGGATTTTGTGGTCTGAGGTGATGGAATATGTGGACATCGGAGCGGGGCCGCCTGCCCCAGAGCCAGGAGCCGGCGGCAGAGGTAGGCGTAGTCACGCTGGGAGGAAATCCTGCCGCCGTGGAGTTAGGGGGAGAGCGGCGGTGGCTGCCGGTCTGCGCCCCAGGCGGCTATTCCTGGCAGCCCGGCGCCGGGGACAAGGTGCTGGTACTCAAGGCGGGCGTGGAACGGGAGAGCCCCTATATCCTGGGAAAGATCCAGGAGAATGTTGAGGAGGCGGGACCGATCCGTCTGTTCGGCCCAGGCAGCGCCCTTGGGCTGGACCAGGGCAGAGTGGAGCTGGAGGGGACGGTCTATCTCAACGGCCAGACTCTGGAGGCATATATCCAAAAAATTGTGGCCGAGATGCTGGGGTGAGGAGGAAGATATGGAACGAAAGCTGATTGAGGGGGACTATGTGCCCGACGGGGCGGGAGGACTGACCACCCTCACCGGCAGCGAGGAGGTACTGGCCCGGGCGTTGTACAGGCTCACCGCCCGGCGGGGCGGGCTGCCCTTTCTGCCTGAGCTGGGCAGCCGGCTCTACCAGGTGCCGCGGGAGAAGCCATCGGTCCGGCAGTCCTTGGCTGCCCGGTATGTGGCCCAGGCCTTAGAAGGAGAGCGGGAATTGAAGGTCAAAGACGTAGCCCTGGCACAGACAGGAGACAGAGCGGAGCTTCGGGTACAATTGGAATGGCAGGGTCAGCCGCTCTCCCTGGACCTGGAGCTGTCCCCCCGTGAAGCGGTGGAGGTGACATGGTGAAGACTGTGGAGGAGATCTATCAGGAGATGCTTTCCGCCTATGGAGAGAAGACAGGGGTGGCCCCGGCAGAGGGGTGTGATCTGTCCGCCCGCCTGTATGCCTGCGCCGCTCAGGTCTTTTCCCTTTATGTCCAGGCTGGCTGGGTGGCACGGCAGGCTTTTCCCCAGACGGCGGAGGGGGAGTATCTGGACCGCCACGCCCAGCTCCGGGGGCTGGAGCGGAAGGAGCCGGTGGCGGCGCGGGGTGTAGTCCGTTTTGCTGGCGAAATTTCAGAGAATACGGACCGGCCCATTCCAGCGGGGACGGTCTGTATGACAGCCGGCCTGATCCGCTTTGAAACGATCGAGGATGGTCTGCTAGCCGCTGGACAGGCCCACGTGGATGTCCCGGTCCAGGCTCTGGTCCCCGGCATTTCTGGGAATGTGGCAGCAGGAACCATCCTGTCCATGGCGGTAGCGCCCGCTGGAATATCCGCCTGCTCCAACCCGTCGCCCTGCCAAGGGGGAGTGGACCGGGAGGGGGATGAGCAGCTGCGTCAGAGGGTGCTGGATACCTTCCAGCGGCTGCCCAACGGGGCCAACGCCGCCTTTTATCAGCAGGGGGCCCTGTCCTTTGACCCGGTGGCGGCGGCAGTGGTAGTGCCCAAGCCCAGGGGAACAGGGACGCTGGATGTGGTGGTGGCTACCCACCAGGGGCTTCCAGACCGGGACCTGTTGGATGAATTGGCCAAGTATTTTCAGCGCCGCCGAGAGATTGCTGTGGAGGTCCAGGTGCGGGCGCCCCAGACACAGGCTGTCCAGGTGGCCGTCCAGGTGGCGCCCCACTCCGAATACCGGGCGGAGCAGGTGTTGGAGGAAGTAGAAGATGCGGTCCGGGGCTGGTTTACCGGACAGCGCCTGGGGCATGATGTATTGCTGGCCCAGTTGGGCAGCCTGATCTACGGCTGTGATGGCGTGGCAAACTACGCCATCCTCTCCCCCACCGCTGACGTGGAGGTGGAGCAGGATGTGCTGCCCGTTCTGGATACCCTAACTGTGGAGGAGATGCCATGAGCCACAGCCAATACCTTCGAGATCTGCTGCGTCCCCTGGGAATCTATGACCTAGAGGCACCCTTCAACGGCGGTGAGCTGGATGCCCAGGGGGAGGCTTTGGACGGGGCCATGGCCGCCCTGGAGGAGGTCCAGCGGGAGAGCAGCCTGGCCACGGCAGAGAGCTGGGGACTGGAACAGGTGGCCCGGCTGTTTCTCCGGCGTCCAGTAGCCACCCAACCCCGCCCGTTGGCAGATGCTCTGGCTGCCCTAATGCGCATCGGCGGGGACAGCTTTACCCTCGAGGCGATCAACGACACCATCCTGGGCTGCGGCATCCCCGCCAAAGTGGAGGAGCTGGGGGCCGCCGCGGTGGCGGTGTCCTTCCCCGGAGTGGCGGGAGAGCCCCCTGGCTTCGGGGAGCTGAAGCGGATCATTGAGGACATCCTTCCCCCTCACCTAGATATTCAGTACCACTTCTGGTATTTAACCTGGGCGGAGTTGGAGGATAAGTTCTCCTGTTGGCGGGATATCGAGGACCGGGACCTGACCTGGTCTGGTCTGGAGACTTGTGTAATATAGAAAAGGGGCCCAACTCCTGGGAGTTGGGCCCCTTTTCTATATTCATCGGACTCGGTTTTTCAGCGGTTCTCCCGCCAGATAGCGCCGTAGGTTATCCTGGGCCATCTGGATACAAACGCGGCGGGTCAACTCCAGACGCATCCCTCCGGCCACATGGGGGGTGATGATTAGATTAGGAATATCCCACAGTGGGCTGTCGGTGGGAAGGGGTTCGGGCTCGGTCACGTCCAGGGCAGCACCCCATAGCCTGCCTCCCTTCATGGTCCGAGCCAGGGCCTCCTGGTCCAGCACAGAGCCCCGCCCACTGCTGATGAGAATAGCGTCCTCCTTCATCAGGGACAGGCGGCCCTCATCCATAAGCCCGACAGTCTGGGCGCTGTGGGGCAGGACCAGCACCACCACGTCCGCCTGGGGCAGCAGGTCGTCCAAGTGGTCGATGGAAAATACCTCATCAAATCCGGCAATGGGGCCGTTCACTGTACGCTTCAAGCCGATGGTATGAGCCCCCAGCCCCCGGCACATCGCGGCGAAGGTAGCGCCGATGTTTCCAGCCCCTACCACCAGGACGTTGGCGCCAAAGATGGTCTTCATAGCCCCGTGGTCCTCCCAGCGGTGGTCCCTCTGGGCGTCCCGGTAGGTGGGCAGGCGGCGGCAGAGGGCCAGGGTGAAGGAAAGGATATGCTCGGCCACCGACTGGCGGTTGGAGCCGCTGGAGGAGGTGAAGATGACTCCGGAGGGCAGGATGCCCTCCCCCTCGTACTCGTCGGTGCCGGCCCACATGGTCTGGAACCATTTGAGGCGGGCCGCCCCCTTTATGTCCTTGGGCCTGGGCCAGCCCAGGATAACGGTAGCCTGGGCAATCTGCTCCGAGGTGAGTGTCCTTCGGCCAGCATAGACATGAACGGCATCTGGTGCGATGGCCTCAAACTCCGCCTTTTCTGCCTCTGTAACCGGAAGGAGGTTTAGGATATATTCAGACATAGTATTCTCTCCTTAGAGGGAAGAAAACGATTTTAGAAGAATTACATTCATCATACCACACTCTGTCCCCCGCCGCAAGACGGGGCAAAAGACATTCTTCGCCTTTACTCCCATCGTGTTCTATGATAAAATAATTTGTTAGAATATTCCGGAAAAGGGGGGACAGAGATGGCCGTCGGTCCGGATACACCCATTACCCAGTTAGCCGGCGTGGGAGAGGCGCGGGCGAAAAAGCTGGCCAAGCTGGGGCTGGCCCAGGCCGCCGACCTGTTGACCTACTATCCCAGGGACTATGAGGATCGGAGGAAGATATATACTCTGCGGGAGGCCCCTGTGGGACAGCGGGTATGTGTGGCCGCCATGGCGGCGGAGCACCCGCGGAAGGCCCGCATCCGCCAGGGGCTGGAGCTGGTCCAGCTGAAGGTGGTGGACCACACCGGAGCCCTTCACCTCACCTTCTTTAACCAGGGATATGTAGAGAAAGCCCTCCGGGCCGGGGAAGAATATATCTTCTTCGGCACTGTCGAGGAGCAGGGCCGCCGCCGCGCCATGGTCAATCCCATCTTCGAGCGGGCGGACAGCCAGTCCTTTACCGGCCGCATCATGCCCATCTACCGGCTGACTGCGGGGATCTCCAATCACCTGATGGCCTCCCTGATACGGCAGGTCCTCCCGTGCGCCGACAGCCTGGCGGATACCCTGCCCCAGCGCATCCGCCAGGAGCAGGGGCTGGCCTCCACCCAATTTGCTGTCCAGAATATCCATTTCCCCGCTGACGAGGAGGCCCTGGAGCTGGCCCGGAAACGGCTCACCTTTGAGGAACTGTTTTATTTCTCCGTGGGGCTGTCTTTCCTGAAGGGGCGACGGGAGGGGGAGTGTTCCGGCTGCTCCATCCTGCCCTGCCCTTTGGAGGAGTTTCGGGCCCTGCTCCCCTTTAAACTCACCCAGGCCCAGCGCCGGGTGATGGAAGAAATGGCCGCCGACATGGCCGCGGGCCGCCCTATGAACCGGCTGGTCCAGGGGGATGTGGGCTCCGGGAAGACAGTGGTGGCCGCCTATGCGGCCTGGCTGACAGTGAAAAATGGTCACCAGGCCGCCCTGATGGCCCCCACAGAGGTACTGGCCGAGCAGCACGCCAGATCCCTGTCCAGCCTGCTCTCCCCGGCCGGAGTCCAAGTGGCTCTGCTCACCGGCTCCATGGGGGCGGCGGAGAAAAAACGGGTCCGGACAGCACTGGCTTCTGGTAACATCGACTTTGTGGTGGGTACCCACGCCCTGATCTCGGACGGGGTGGAGTTTCGGGACCTGGCGCTGATGGTGGCTGACGAGCAGCATCGGTTCGGCGTCGCTCAGAGAGCTGCGCTGGCAGCCAAAGGGGACAGGCCCCCCCATGTGCTGGTCATGTCCGCCACACCCATTCCCCGTACCCTCGCTCTGATCGTATATGGGGATCTGGACATATCTGTTATTGACCAGTTGCCGCCAGGACGGACTCCGGTGGAGACCTTTGTGGTTCGTGAGGATAAGCGCCAGCGGATGTATGGATTTGTCCGCAAGCAAGTCCAGGAAGGCCGGCAGGTCTATATCATCTGTCCGGCGGTAGAGGAGCGATCTGAAGAGGAGCTGGCCCTCGCCGCCCGTGAGGGAGCCTCGCCGCCCATGGACCTGAAGGCGGTAAAGACCTACGCTGTCCAGCTCCAGGAGCAGGTGTTCCCCAATCTGAAGGTGGACTTCCTTCACGGCAGGATGAAGTCCCGGGAAAAGGAGGCCGTGATGGCCGCCTTCCACCGAGGAGATACCCAGGTGCTGGTATCCACCACCGTAGTCGAGGTGGGGGTGGACGTGCCCAACGCCTCTCTCATCATTGTGGAGAATGCTGACCGCTTCGGCCTCAGTCAGCTCCACCAGCTGCGGGGCCGGGTGGGCCGCGGCAGGCACCAGTCCTACTGCGTCCTCATCACCGCTACCCGTAATCCGGAGTCCATGGCCCGGCTGCGGACGCTGGCCTCCACCACAGATGGGTTTAAGATCGCGGAGGAAGACCTGAAGGCCAGGGGGCCGGGCGACTTCTTCGGCAACCGGCAGCATGGCCTGCCCCAGATGAAGATTGCTGACCTGGCTGGGGATATGAGGCTGCTGAATCTGGCCCAGGAGGCGGCGAAGCAGCTGCTGGAGGAGGACCCGGAGCTGTCTGCTCCGGAGGACCGGCCTGTGCTGGAGCGGGTGCGGCAGCTCTTTGCCGCTACCCCTGATATTTTCAACTAGGAGAGATACTATGCTGACTTTTCGTAACATGACCATACAGGACCGGGACCTGGTCCTGCCCATGGTGGAGACCTTCTATCAATCGGACGCGGTGGATCACCCCGTGGAACGGGAGATCCTGGAGCGGTCCTTCCAGGCCGCTGTGGACCCCGGCGAACCCCTGCTCCGGGGAATCCTGGTGTACCAGGGCCAGGAGCCGGCAGGATATATTTATGTGACCCAGTGCTACTCCGCCGAGGTGGGGGGCAGGTGCGTTTTTATCGAGGAGATATTTTTAGCCGCCCCCTTCCGGGGACAGGGGTTAGGCAGGGAGATTATGGCCTGGCTGGAGCGGGAATACCCCGCTGCCCGGCGTTTCCGCCTGGAGGTGACCCAGATTAACCAGGGGGCTATCCGGTTATATGAGAAGAGCGGATACCAGTATCTGCGGTATGACCAGATGGTACTGGATAAGATCAAATAAAAGAGAAAGGGAGATAGAAATGAGCCACATAGAGCGAGTGAAAGAGGTGCGGGCCATTGTGGAGCCCCACTACAACTGCGGTCAGTCTATCCTGGTTCCCTTCTGTAAGGAGCTGGGCATGACTGAGGAGCAGGCCTATGCCCTGGGGGCCCACCTTGGGAAGGGAATGCGCCACGGCGGCACCTGCGGGGCCCTATCCGGCGCCCTGCTGGTGCTGGGTGCCATGGGATTTAGCGAGGAGGAGGCCGCAGCGTTTATCCAACAATTTCAGAAGCGCCGCGGGGACACCGCCTGCGGTGTGCTGATCAGCGGATTTTCTGATCCAGACAGCCAGGACCGCAAGGACTTCTGCAACGACCTGGTCCTGGAGACCGCTGCCGCTCTGGACCAATTGACTGCCCAGAAATGAACAATCAAACCACAGAGGGACGCCCATACAGGCGTCCCTCTGTGGTTTGATCTGGAAGGATGGATGAAAAAGGAATGTTAGGACGAAAGGACTTTCCCGACATTCGGAAGAGCGGCCACCGAATATCGTTAAATTTTTAACCCTTGTCCTGCAATTAATTTACCACTGGGCCCTGGAAATTGCCATCCCCAAATCCGTTATACTCAACATTACGAAAAGGTTATAATTTCTCCCGTTGCCCGCATCCAAAAACCGGAGTATAATCAGGGGGAGAAATCTTGCGCCAGGAGGTCTGCTTTGAAGGAATTGGAACAGCTTGTTATCCCGCTGCTGGTGTGGTACCGGGAAAACGCCAGGGTCCTGCCCTGGCGAAGTGATCCCACCCCCTACGGGGTCTGGATCTCAGAGATTATGCTCCAGCAGACCAGGGTGGCCGCGGTATTGGACTACTATCGCCGTTTTTTGGAGGCCGCCCCTGCTGTGGCCGACCTGGCCGCCATGCCGGAGGATCAGCTGATGAAGCTGTGGCAGGGACTGGGCTATTATAGCCGGGCCAGAAATTTACAAAAGGCCGCCCGCCAGATCATGGAGACTCATGGCGGGGTATTCCCAAATACTTATGAGGAAATCCGGGCCCTGTCCGGAGTTGGGGATTATACGGCAGGAGCCATCTCATCCATTGCCTTTCACCTGCCTGTACCCGCGGTGGACGGCAACGTACTGCGGGTGGCAGCCCGCGTTTGTGGAGATAGCAGCGACATTACCACGCCCGCCATGAAGAGGAAGGTGACACAGGCGCTGGCCCAAATCATTCCTCTGGAGGCACCGGGAGATTTTAACCAGGCCATGATGGAGCTGGGGGCCACGGTCTGTCTGCCCAACGGCGCGCCACTGTGCGAGCGGTGCCCCGCCGCCCCCTTCTGTCGTGCTTTTCAGGAGGGGAGGACAGGGGAGCTGCCCGTCAAAGCCGCAAAGAAGGCACGGAAGGTGGAGGTACGGACTGTCTATCTCCTGTTCTGCCAGGGCCGGGTGGCCCTTCGCCGCCGAGGGCCAAGAGGACTGTTGGCCGGATTGTGGGAATATCCCAACGAGCTGGCGGACGGCACGGACTGGCCAGCCTCCTGGGGCCTGGATACGGTGCCGTTGGAGCGGCTGGGCGCTGGAAAGCACATCTTTACCCACATCGAGTGGCATATGACCGCCATGGGTGGGGAGCTGGGCAGCGCCGATCTGCCGGAAGGCTGGGTTTGGGCCGACCGGCGGGAACTGCGGGATATCTACGCCATCCCCAATGCGTTTCAAAGCTTTGCCCAGGTCGTGGCTGACCAGTTGGGCCGGTTTTGAATTTGGGCGGAAGCTCAACCCTTGATTTTGAGAAAGAAGGCGTTCTATGCTCTGCACCCAATGCCCCCGGAGCTGCGGGGCGCTCCGTACAGACACACGGGGAGACGGACTGTGTCGGATGCCTGCTCTGCCGGTTTTGGCTCGGGCGGCTCTCCACCACTGGGAGGAGCCCCCAATCTCCGGCACCAGAGGATCGGGGACCATCTTTTTCTCCGGCTGCTCCCTGGGCTGTGTGTTCTGCCAAAATGAGAAAATCAGCCATCAAGATTTCGGAAAGCCGGTGACGATGGCCCGCCTGCGGGACATCTGTCAGGAGTTGGCGGACCAGGGGGCACACAATTTGAACTTTGTCAACCCCACCCACTACGCCCATACGCTGCGGGAGCTGCTGGAAAACTGGCGGCCGCCCATTCCCGTGGTTTGGAACTCCGGAGGGTATGACCAGGTGGATACACTCCGTTCCCTAGAGGGGTTGGTAGACATCTACCTGCCCGATTTGAAATATTTGGACAGCGGAGTGGCCGCCCGGTATTCCGGGGCGCCGGACTATCCCGAAGCGGCTGTCGCTGCCCTCCGGGAAATGGTAAGGCAGACGGGTCCCTGTCAATTTGACGGGGATGGCCTACTGAAAAGTGGGACGATTATCCGCCACCTCATCCTGCCCGGTCAGGTGGGCGAAGCCAAGGCGGTTATGGACTGGATATCTGCGGAATTTGCGCCGGGGACGGTGCTTTTCTCGTTGATGAGCCAGTATACTCCCTGGGGGGATCTGGAACGCTATCCAGAGATCAGCCGTCGGCTACGGACCAGCGAGATGCGGGCAGCTCTGGAATATATGGAAAATCTAGGTCTGGCGGGCTTTACCCAGGAGCGAACCTCGGCTAAGGAAGAATACACCCCGCCCTTTGACCTGACGGGGATATGATAAGAGAAAGGAGCATCCTATGAAGAAGCTGTGCCGGTTTTGTCTGCTTGCCGTTCTGCTGCTGGGGCTGGTCGTCCCTTCCCTGGCGGCTGGGCCTGACAAGGAGGGACCCATTGTAATCCTCCATACCAACGATGTCCATGCCAGCCTGGACCACTACCCCGCGGTGGCCGGCTATAAGAAGCGGTTTGAGGCGGAGTACGGCGCCGACCGGGTGTTTCTGGTGGATGCTGGCGATGCCATTCAGGGCGGCCCCATCGCCACACTGACCCAGGGGGCTAGTGTAGTGGACATGATGAACTTCGTGGGCTATGATCTGGCCATCCCAGGCAACCATGAGTTTGACTATGGCATGGACGTGTTTCTGGACCTGGCGCAAAATCAGGCGGAGTATCTCTACCTGTCGGAAAATTGGAAGGGAAGAGATGCGTACGCCGGATGGACCACTGTGCTGCCCGGAGCTTATATGGCCAGATGTGGGGATACAAGCATCGCCTTCGTTGGAGTCACCACACCGGAGACCCTGACCAAATCCGATCCCACCCACTTTCAGGACGGAGAGGGAAACTATGTCTACACATTTTCAGAAGGGGACGGCGGCCTGGCGCTCTATGAGGATATCCAGCAGACCGTGGATTCCCTGCGGACCGCCGGCGGAGCGGACTATGTGATCCTGCTGGCCCACTTGGGCATAGAGGGTATTACTGAGGAGTGGACCTCCGCCGCCCTGATCGCCAGCACCACTGGTATCGACGCGGTCATCGACGGGCACTCCCACGAGGTATACCAGCAGCATGCGGCCAACAGGGACGGCCAGCTTATCCCTCTGACTCAGACCGGAACAAAGCTGGCCAGCCTGGGCTGTCTGATCCTGGACCCGGATACTGGGGAGATCTCCACCCAGCTTCTGCCCTTGGAGGGGGAGGGCGTCCCGGCAGACCAGGAGACACAGATCTATCTGGACCAGTTGAGCAGCCAGTTCCAGGTCCAGCTGAATCGGGTGGTCGGCACTGCGGCCGCGGATCTGATGGCCACCGAGGCTGACCAGTGGAACTGGGCTGTCCGTGTCCGGGAAACCAATCTGGGGGACCTGGTGGCCGACGCCTACCGGACGATGATGGGCGCCGATATAGGCTTTGCTAACGGGGGCGGCATCCGGGCCAATGTCGCGGCTGGCGATATCACCTATGGGTCGCTGATCTCCGTCCAGCCCTATGGGAACGAGCTGTGCCTGGTCGAGACCACCGGGCAGGACATTCTGGATGCCCTGGAGCTGGGGGCCAGCCGCTATCCGGAAAGCAGCGGCGGCTTCCTTCAGGTGTCCGGCCTGACCTATACCCTGGATCCCTCCACTCCCTCCTCGGTGGTTCTGTCAGACAAGGGCATGTTTCAGCGGGTGGAGGGATCCTACCGGGTATCCGACGTAAAGGTGGGCGGCCAGCCCCTGGTGCTGGACCAGGTATATACTGTGGCCTCTCACAACTATATGATCAAGTCTGGAGGAGACGGCTTTTCCATGTTCCAGGACGACCGACTGCTGAAGGACTGTACCATGCTGGACAACCAGGCCCTTATCGGCTATGTGGCAGAGGAGCTGGACGGGCTGGTAGGCGCGGCCTATCAGGACCCCGCCGGACAGGACCGCATTACCATCTTGTCCGATGTGTCAGAACCAGAGCCAGTGACAGGAACACAGCCCCAGGACCGGACTTATACGGTCCAGAAAGGGGACTGCCTGTGGAGCATCGCCGCGCGGCAGTTGGGGGACGGCCGCCGCTGGCAGGAGATCTATGACCGGAATCGGGACATCCTCTCCAATCCCCACCGTATCTATGTGGGTCAGCAGCTCAGGCTGCCATAGCCGCCATGAAGCGCCGGTATTTGATCGGCGGTCCCACGGCCGCGGACAAGGCCTCCGGCTTGACACTGGGGGAAGCGGCACAGTGGCTTCAGAGATTCGATTCAAATATTAAGAAAGAGGGAGGCGCTGCCCAACGGCAGCGCCTCCCTCTCTTTTATTTATGATAGTTGGAACCCTCATTGATTTTAAAGGCCCGGTAGAGCTGCTCCAGCACCATAACCCGTGCCAAATGGTGGGGAAAGGTCATGGGGGACATGGACAGGCGCACCCAAGCCTCCGCCTTCAGGCTCTCCGCCAGCCCAAAGGACCCTCCGATGACAAAGGCCAGATGCTTGGCGCTGTTGTGCTCCCAGGTTTGGACCAGGGAGGCCAGTTCCTCGCTGGACCGAAGCCTGCCCTCCACACACAGGCAGACGAGGCTGGTGTTGGGGGGGAGCTTGGAGCGGATGGCCTGTCCCTCCTTCTCCAAGGCGGCATCGATCTGCCCCTGGGATGGGGACTGTGGCAGTCGCTCCTCCGGCAGCTCCAATAAAGTCAGCTTGCAGTATGGGGACAGCCGCTTTAAGTACTCAGCGCAGGCATCCTGGTAGAACCTCTCCTTCAGCCTGCCTACACAGACTAGATATATACTCAGCACAGGACAGCCTCCTCCCGGTTCATCTGGCACACCGGCCCCATTTCGCTCCGGGGGGCCACCCACAGGGCGATGTCCCGCTCCGGGTCACAGCCCATGGCGGACAGGCGGCGGCAGACCGTCTGCCGGGCTCGGGAGGGAGTGTTATTCTCGGCGGACAAGTGGGCCAGCGCCACCTGCCGGGTGCCAGACTCCACGGCCAGAGCGGCCAGTTCCGCCCCCGCCTCGTTGGACAGATGGCCCCGGTCCCCCAGGATGCGGGCCTTCAAGTGATAAGGATACGGGCCTGAGCGGACCCAGTCCTCGTCGTGATTGGCCTCGCACACTAACAGATCGCAGCCCCGGACGGCCTGTTTCACCTGGTCGGTGACATAGCCAAGGTCGGTGCAGAGTACCACCCGATGGCCGCCGCCGGTGATAGAGTATCCTACGCTGCCCGCCGCGTCATGGGGCGTGGGGAAGGACTCTATCCACAGATCCCCTAGCTGGATGCCGGTTCCAGGCTCCTGCTGTCGGATCAGGTCGTCCATGAATGGGACACGGTAGCAAAGCTGCCGTCCGGTGGGGCCGGAGGTGACAACGGGGAGCCGGAACCGCTTGGTCAGCACCTGGAGCCCGCTGATGTGGTCGTGGTGCTCATGGGTGATCAGGACGGCGGCCAGAGCTTCGGGCGCTATGCCCAATGACTTTAGCCCGGCGGTGATGCGCTTGGCCGATATCCCGGCGTCCAGCAGTACATGGGTATTTCCACAGGATACCAGGGCGGCGTTGCCGCTGGAGCCGCTGGCCAGTGTTGTAAATGTAAGCAAATCAGATCCCTCTCAAAAAATCAGGAATTAGAAATGAGGAATCAGGAATGGGACCATAGACCGGTTCCTGATTTCTAACTCCTAATTCCTGATGCGGTGCTGCTTATCCTACCTGTGGCTGGCTCTCCTCGTCAGGCACGGTGACGGTCTGGATCTCGGCGCCCACAGCGGCCAGCTTCTCCACAAGAGTTTCATAGCCCCGCTCGATATGATGGATGCTGTCGATCTCCGTGACCCCCTGTGCGGCCAGTCCGGCAATGACCATGGCGGCCCCCGCCCGCAGGTCGCAGGCATGGACCGGCGCCCCGGTCAGTGCCTCCACCCCTTCAATAACGGCTACTTTTCCATCCACCTGGATCTGGGCGCCCATGCGGCGGAACTCATCCACATAGCGGTAGCGGTTTTCCCATACTCCTTCTGTCAAAACGCTGGTCCCCCGTGCCAGGCACAGGACCGCGGCGATTTGAGGCTGCATGTCAGTGGGAAAGCCAGGATAGGGCATGGTCTTCACATTGACCCGGCTGATGGGGCCATTCCGGCGGATGAGCAGCGCGTCGTCCTGCTCCTCCACCTCTACCCCCATCTCCACCAGCTTGGCGGTGATGCAGTCCAGGTGCTTGGGGATGACGTTTTTGATCAAAACCTCGCCCCCAGCGGCAGCTACTGCGGCCATATAGGTGCCCGCCTCAATTTGGTCGGGAATGATGGAATAGGAGCCACCCCGCAGCCGCTCCACACCCCGAATCTTGATGACATCAGTACCGGCGCCCATGATGTCGGCGCCCATGGAGTTGAGAAAGTTGGCCAGGTCTACAATATGGGGTTCCTTTGCGGCGTTCTCAATCACAGTCATGCCGGCGGAAAGGACCGCGGCCAGCATAATATTCATGGTCGCGCCCACGGACACCATATCCAGGTACACCTGTCCCCCAGCCAGACGGCCGCCGCCGGGCACCTGGGCGTAGATCAGGCCGTTGCGCACGTCCACCTCGGCCCCCATGGAGACAAAGCCTTTGATGTGCTGATCAATGGGACGGCCGCCCAGATCGCAGCCGCCGGGCAGAGGTACCTCCGCCCAGCCAAAGCGGCCCAGGAGAGCCCCGACCAGATAATAGCTGGCCCGGATCTTCCGCGCCAGCTCATAGGGGACCTGACGGTTGCGGATGTGGGAGCAGTCCACATCCACAGTCGTGCGGTTGACAGTCTTTATATCCGCCCCCAGCTCCCGCAGGATCTGGAGGATCAGGGTCACATCGCTGATTTGAGGGATATTCTCAATGCGGCACACCCCATCTACCAGCAGAGCGGCGGGGATGATAGCCACAGCGGCATTTTTGGCGCCGCTGATTTCGATAGTACCGTGCAGGGGCCTTCCGCCACGGATCTGATACTTGGTCAAATATTGCACCCTCTTTTGCTCCAAATGGTGGAATTTATGGATTATACGGCCAAAACGGCCATATGTAAGTCAAAAAAAGCCCTGTATCTTCACCAGGGCGCTATAAAACAAATATATTATAGCACTATTATATCCGAGTAGCAACAGATTTTACATAGCCGGCCTCGAATTGTAAAAAAATACAGAGCGGTCTCATAAAATGGCCTTTGGGCTGTCTGATGGCGCAAAAAAAACGGTCTGTTTTTGACGAACTTGGGTCCTTACTCCCCCTTTCGCTTGGTAAACTGCTGTCGGGCCCGAGGCAGCAGGTCAGACAGTTCGGACTGCTCCTGCCGCTCCAACAAATCACCGATGAGCTGGTTAGACAGCAGAAAGCCCTGGGGCGTCAACCGCCAGCGGCCCTCCGCCGTCCGCTCCGCCCAGCCCTTATCACAAAACTGCTCCAACCGGGCCTCCAGGGGGGCGAAATCCATAAAATAGGTTCCCCGGTATTCCCACTCCTCGATGCCCTGGGCGGTACGCAGGCGGAGCATCAGATACTCCCCGCTCCGCTCCCGGCGGGGAATCAGCTCCTCGCTGTCGATGAGGCTGCCCCCGCGGAGCACACCATCAATATATCCGTCCAGGTCCCGGACAAAGGAGTAGCGCCGTCCGCCGAAGTCGGAGTGGGCCCCGGGCCCAAATCCGATATAGGGCCGGGTGAGCCAGTAGCGCAGGTTGTGCCGGGACTCCATACCGGGCTTGGCAAAATTGGAGATCTCATATTGGGGCAGACCGGCCCGCTCCAAGCGGCCCACGGTCCACAGGTACAGGTCCGCCTGGGCGTCGTCGTCGGGCAGTTGCTCCCCCGCCGCCACCCGGGCGGCCAGCCGC
This sequence comes from Flintibacter sp. HCN-6482, assembly GCF_037892565.1. NCBI lineage: Bacteria > Bacillati > Bacillota > Clostridia > Eubacteriales > Flintibacter > Flintibacter sp. HCN-6482. Next base: position 339,595 of record NZ_JBBKBK010000003.1, read on the forward strand.
GTGCCCTCCTCCACCTTCAGCCCATAGCAGGACAGGTGCTGGGGAATGAGGGACAGGGCGTGTTCCACTGTGGCCTTCCAGCTGTCCATGGTCTGGCCCGGCAATCCGTAGATCAGGTCCAAGGACAGGTTTTTAAATTTAGCTTTCCTAGCCGCAGCCACCGCCTGGTCTACCTGCTGGACGGTATGGGGGCGGTGGACCGATTCCAGCTCCGCTGGGCAGGCGGACTGCATCCCTAAGGAAAGTCGGTTGAAGCCTGCCTTGCGGAGGCGGCGAAGGGCCCGGACATCCACGCTGTCCGGATTGGCCTCCAGAGTGATTTCCGCGTCCTGGGTAAGCTGGAACTGCTTTTGAATGGCTCCCAGCAGTTCCCGCAGCCGCTTATCCCCAAAGAAGCTGGGGGTACCGCCGCCGAAATAGACCGTGTCCACCGGGATCCCCTGGGCCAGGGGAGCTGTCTCTTTGATGTGGGCCAGCAGTGCCTTCTGATAGCTGTCCATCCGGTCCTCTCGACCGGCCACAGAGTAGAAGTCGCAGTAGTCACATCTGCTGCGGCAAAAAGGGATGTGGATGTAAATGCCAAGACTGTCCCCTGTGGGGGCCTTGGGTTGGGTTTCTTTCTTTTTTCCAAACACGGGGCGTCCCTCCCTCTTTCTCATCAGTATTATATCGAATGTGAGCGAAAATGCAAATGGGGGAGAAAAATTTTGATCCGCAGAAGCGTGTGGACAAGCGGCAGAGGCAATAAAATCCAAAATTTACCATTCCAGGCTCCTTTCGCCCGCCTTCGACACATCTTGCCGTCTCTATGCGCTATGGTAATAAGTGAACAGCCAGAAAAAAATACCGCAGTTTCTCTCTGTATAGAAAAGTTTCTCTCTCCATATCCTGACCTTACCGACAAATGAAGGATCAGGAGGAACCTTTTATGAAACGCTTGTCCACGATTTTTCTGGCTGTCCTGCTGCTCGCCGGCCTGTTTCCCGCGGCTGCTGTGGGGGAGGATGCGGGACTATCCCTGTCCTGCCCCTCGGCCATCCTGATGGAGAAGGAGACCGGGACCATCCTCTATGAGCAAGATGCCCACCAGAAGCTGGAGCCCGCCAGTGTCACCAAGATCATGACCCTTCTGCTGGTGATGGAGGCGGTAGACAGCGGCAGGATTGCCCTGGACGACACCGTCACCGTTTCCGCCTATGCCGCTGGAATGGGCGGCTCCCAAGTCTATCTAAAGGAAGGGGAGCAGATGTCGGTGGCCGAGATGATCAAATGTGTCACCGTTGTGTCCGGCAACGACTGTGCTGTGGCTCTGGCCGAGCATCTGGCCGGCAGTGAGGGGGCCTTTGTTTCTCTGATGAACCAGCGGGCCCAGGAGCTGGGGATGGCGGACACTACCTTCCTCAACTGCACCGGGCTGCCCGCCCAGGGACATCAGACCTCCGCCCATGATATCGCTCTCATGTCTCGGGAGCTCATTCTGAACCATCCCTCCATCCGGGAGTACACCACCATCTGGATGGACTCCATCCGAAACGGCGCCTTCGGCCTGACCAACACCAACCGCCTCATCCGCTTTTACCAGGGAGCCACCGGCCTGAAGACCGGCTCCACCGACTCAGCGTTGTACTGTATGTCCGCTACCGCGGAGCGGGATGGCATGGAGCTCATCGCCGTGGTCATGAAGGCCCCCACCACCGCCCAGCGCTTTGACGACGCCAAGGCCCTGCTGGACTATGGCTTTGCCAACTATGCCCTGGTGGATGTGTACCCGGACGCCCCCCTAGCTCCGGTAGATGTGCTCCTGGGTACAGTGGAGCAGGTCCAGCCGCAGCTCAATCGTGACTGCCGCCTGCTGGTCCGCAAGGGGGAGGAGAGCCAGGTGACCACCCAGCTGACCGTGGCTCAGGACGTGGAAGCCCCTGTGGACCAGGGTCAGACTCTGGGGCAGATGGAGGTCTATGTGGGCGGGGAGCTTCGGGACACCATTCCCATCGTCTCCGCGCAACAGGTGGACAGGCTTACTGTCCCTGGCATCTTTGGCCAGCTGCTACGGCAGTTGCTCATGGCGCGCTGAACCAGGCCGGGCTTATTTGCCCGACCCTACATAGCGGCGAGAATATTGAAAGAAAATGGGAGGCTTTACCTCTATTTTACTTGACGTGGCACCACCGCCGTTGTATAATTTATATAAATATACTATCAAACTATCCGTTTAATATTGTTACTTTGGCCGATAGGCGGCAGAAGCACTTATTTTTGAGGTGAAAAAATGTTGAAATATCAGGGAAGTTTGTCTTCTTTTGACTTGTTTTTGGAATTGGAGGCATTTTCAGAGGGACGTTCCACCCATGCGTGGCGGTGTTTCGGCGCCCACCCAGCGGAGGACGAGGCCGGCAGAGAGGGCTATCTGTTCCGGGTGTGGGCCCCCAACGCCCCTAAGGTCACCATCATCGGCGACTTCAACGGCTGGGACCTGGAAGCCACCCCCATGACTAAGCTGGAGGGCGGCATCTGGGAGGCGTTTGTCCCAGGGCTGCGCCGCTATGACGCCTATCAGTATGCCATACATAAAGAGGACGGCTCCTTCGTGGGCAAAGCCGATCCCTATGGCTTCCACGCCGCTACCCGGCCCGATGTGTCTACCAAGATCTATGACCTGTGGGAGAACGCCTACCAGTGGGGCGACCAGTCCTGGCTGGAGTATCGGTCCAAATATGTCCCCTATACCGGCCCGATGAATATTTATGAATGTCACCTGGGCTCCTGGCGGCGCACCGGCGAGGGGGAGTTCCTCAGCTATCGGGATATCGCCTCCTATCTGGTGCCCTATGTAAAGGAGATGGGGTTCACCCATGTGGAGCTCCTGCCGGTCACCGAGCACCCCCTGGATGCCTCCTGGGGCTATCAATGCACCGGATACTTTGCCGCTACCAGCCGCTTCGGCACCCCTGACGATCTCAAGTATCTCATCGACCAGCTCCACCAGGCGGGTATCGGGGTCATCATGGACTGGGTCCCGGCCCACTTCCCACGGGATGCCTTTGGGCTATATCACTTTGACGGCACCCCCACCTATGAGTATGCCGACCCCAGGAAGGGGGAGCACCCGGACTGGGGCACCCAGGTCTTTGACTATGGGCGAAACGAGGTCCGCTCCTTCCTGTTCTCCTCGGCCATGTTCTGGCTGGAGGAGTACCACATGGACGGCCTGCGGGTAGACGCGGTGTCCTCCATGCTCTATCTGGACTACGGCCGACAGGACGGGGCCTGGATGCCCAACATCCACGGCGGCAAGGAGAACCTGGAGGCCATCGAGTTTTTCCAGCAGCTGAACACCGCCGTCTTTGCCGCCCATCCCGATGTGCTGATGATCGCCGAGGAATCCACCGCCTGGCCCAAGGTGACCAAGCCCGTCCATGACGGGGGTCTGGGGTTCAACTTCAAGTGGAACATGGGCTGGATGAACGACATCTGCCATTACATCAAGCTGGACCCCTATTTCCGGCAGTACAATCACCGGGATATCACCTTCTCCCTGATGTACGCCTTTTCTGAGAATTACATCCTCCCCCTGTCCCACGACGAGGTGGTCCATATGAAGGGCTCTTTCTTTGGCAAGATGCCGGGGGACAACCCCATGAAATTCGCCGGAGTCCGGGCCTTCTATACCTATATGCTGACCCATCCAGGGAAAAAGCTTACCTTCATGGGGGCAGAGCTGGCTCAGTGGAACGAGTGGCACTACGAGTACTCCCTGGACTGGCACCTGCTCCAGTACGAGCCCCACCGCCAGACCCAGGCATTTTTCAAAACGGCCAACAACTTCTACCTCTCCCAGCCCCCCCTGTGGGAGCAGGACGACTCCTGGCAGGGCTTCCAGTGGCTATGTGCCGATGATAATCAAGCCGACACCATTTCCTTCCTCCGGTGGGACAAAAAGGGCAACCCTTTGATTGTGGTGTGCAACTTCTCCCCGGAGCACCGGGACGGCTATCGGGTAGGCGCCCCCTTCGGCGGGCGGTGGGCCGTGGTCCTCAACACCGACGACCAGCAGTTCGGCGGCCAGGGACTGGGGGACAAGGAACCGCTTAAAACTGAGAAGGTCCCCTGCCATGACCAGCAGCAGTCCCTGGTTATCGACCTGCCTCCCATGTCGGCGGTCATTTACCGCTGTGTGCGGAAAAATCCGGCACGCAGGTCCAAGGCAGACAAAGAGGAGGGGGCAAAGGCCGAGAAGGCGGCCCCTGTCAAAGGCAAAAAAGCGCCAGCCAAAGAAAAAAAGGCTCCCACCAGGGGGAAAAAGACCCCTGCCGGGAAAAGCCCTAAGCACTGATTGGAAATTCCAGAGCTCCGCGCCCTGATTTCACGTTTTCCTTCCCCCGCGCTCGAAACAGACAAGAGGTGAACAGCATGAAGAAAGAAGTTGTGGCCATGTTGCTGGCCGGCGGCCAGGGCAGCCGCCTCTACGCTCTGACCAGCCATGTAGCCAAACCTGCCGTCCCCTTTGGGGGCAAGTACCGCATCATTGATTTTCCCCTGTCCAACTGTGTCAACTCCGGCATTGATACCGTCGGTGTCCTGACTCAGTACCGTCCCCTGGAGCTGAACAGCTACATCGGCAACGGGCAGCCCTGGGACCTGGACCGGTCTGACGGCGGCGTACACATCCTCCCCCCCTATATGAGGGAGGGCGACCAGGGCACCTGGTACAAGGGTACGGCAAACGCCATTTACCAGAACATTGGCTTTCTGGACCTGTATGACCCGGAGTATGTGGTCATCCTGTCCGGTGACCACATCTATAAAATGAACTACGCCGACATGGTGGACCTGCATAAGAAGTCCGGGGCGGCCTGCACCATTTCCGTCCTGGAGGTCACGATGGAGGAGGCCACCCGCTTCGGCATCATGAATGTGGACGAAAACGACCGGATCTACGAGTTTGAGGAGAAGCCGGCCCAACCCAAGAGCAATCTGGCCTCCATGGGCATTTATGTGTTCACCTGGTCCAAGCTCCGGCAGTACCTCATTGACGACGAAGCTGATCCGGCCTCTACCAACGACTTCGGGAAGAACATCATCCCCAACATGCTCGCCGCCAACGAGGTGATGATGGCCTACCGCTTCCACGGCTACTGGAAGGATGTTGGCACCATCAATTCTCTGTGGGACGCTAACATGGATATGCTGGCCCCCCGGAACAGCATCGACCTGTATGACCCAGACTGGCCCATTTACGCCAGAACTCCCGTGAAACCTCCCCATGTCACAGGCCCCAACGCCCACATCTCCCACTCTCTGGTGACCGGCGGCAGCCGGGTGGACGGGACGGTGGAGAACTCTGTACTGTTTCACTCTGTCACTGTAGAGGAAGGAGCCAGCGTTCAGTACTCCATCCTCATGCCAGGGGCGGTGGTCCGAGCCGGAGCCCAGGTGTCTTACGCCATTGTGGCAGAGGCCGCCGTCATTGAGGCGGGCGCCGTAGTGGGCTCCGCTCCCAACGATGATCCCAAATGGGGCATCGCCGTGGTGGCCAGCGGCGTCGCCGTAGGGGAACAGGCTGTGGTGTCCCCCGGCGCCATGGTTCGGGAAGCGGTGAAGGGAGGTGATCGGGCATGAATGATCTCCACGGCATTCTCTTCGCCTATCGCTCTAACGCCAATCTGGGAGAGCTGACCAGGCCCCGCAACACCTGCTCCCTGCCCTTTGGCGGGCGGTACCGCCTGATCGATTTCATGTTGTCCAGCTATGTCAACGCGGGTATCACCGACGTGGGGCTGGTGGTCCATGAGAGCTATCAGTCTTTGCTGGATCACCTGGGAACCGGGAAGGACTGGGACCTGTCCCGCAAACACGGCGGCCTGCGCATCCTGCCCCCCTTCGGATATCAGGGCAAGGGAGGCGGCGAGTATCGGGGCAACATGGAGGCTCTGGCCGGCGTAGCCGGATATCTTCAGAATATCCGCCAGGACTATGTTATCATGGGCTGGGGCGATATCGCTGTTAACCTGCCCGTGGCCCAGGTACTGGAGCAGCACATCGCCTCCGGGGCCGACGTGACTATGGTGTGTACCCCCACCCTGAAAGGGGCTCCTCAGTTCTCGGAGTATGTGGAGGTCAGCGGGGAGGGCCGGATCACGGATCTGTCCATCCATCCCACTACTGCGGACCAGGCCCTGGAGTCCCTGGAGGTGTACATCCTGTCCAAGCAGCTGCTGCTGGATATGGTAGAGTACTGTTCCGCGCACGATATCCACAGCTTCAGCCGAGGTGTCCTGCGCCCCCGGCTCAAGAGCTTGAAGATGATGCCTTACATCCACCAGGGCTATGTGGCCCGCTTCCAGTCTGTAAGCGACTACTTCCAACACTCCATGGATCTTCTGGATCCCAAGGTCCGCGCTGACTTGTTCAACATCAGCCGCCCCATCCGCACCAAGGATCAGTCCAACCCCTCCACCTACTACGGGCCCGACGCGGTGGCGGTCCAGTCCCTGGTAGCCGACGGCTGCTATATTGAGGGCGTGGTGGAAAACTCCATCCTCTCCCGCGGCGTCATTGTAGAAAAGGGCGCCAAGGTGTCCAACAGCGTATTGATGCAGGGTACGGTGGTCAAAGCCGGAGCTTCTCTGGCCTATGTCATCGCGGATAAAAACGTGGTGATCAATGAGGACCGGATGCTCATGGGCCACGCTACATATCCCCTGGCCATCGCCAAAAATTCGGTGGTATGACCGTCTCTTTCATCCACTCCAGTTTGAATCTTTTGAAAAGAGGAATCGTCTATGAAGATCCTATTTGCCTCCTCCGAGGTTGCTCCCTTTATTAAGACCGGCGGACTGGCCGATGTGGCCGGCTCCCTGCCCCAGGCTCTGGCCCGGGAGGGCCACGAGGTCAAGGTCATCCTTCCTCTGTACGAGGGCATCGGCCAGGAGTGGCGGGAACAGATGACCTTTCTCAAATACTTCAATGTCACCCTGTCCTGGCGGCAGGTCTACTGTGGTGTCTTCCAGCTGGAGCGGGAGGGGGTCGCCTACTGGTTTGTAGACAACGAATACTACTTCAAGCGTTGGCAGCTCTATGGACATTTCGACGACTGCGAGCGGTTCGCCTTCTTCTCCAGGGCTATCATCGAAACTCCGGGACAGATGGACTGGGCCCCAGATATCATCCACTGCAACGACTGGCAGACCGCCCTCGTCCCCGTCTATCTGCTAGAGGAGAAATACCGCATCCCTCAGCTGGGAGGGACCAAGAGCGTCTTTACCATTCACAACATCGAGTACCAAGGCCGCTACGGCGACCAGGTCCTTCAGGATGTCATCGGTCTGGACAAGAGCTATCTCAACGAGGGGATGCTGGCCTACCATCGGGACGTGAACCTGATGAAGGGCGCTATTATGGCCTCCAACTTCGTCACTACGGTATCTCCCACCTATGCCCAGGAGCTGCGCACTCCCTTCTACGCCCATGGGCTTGACGGGGTCATCAATCAACAGAGCGGCAAGCTGGAGGGCATTCTAAACGGCATCGATGTGGACCTCTACGATCCAGCCACCAACCCTGGCCTTGCCGCCAACTTTACCCCCCGCGCCTTGGTCAAGGGCAAGAACCAGTGTAAGCAGGCCCTGCAGCAGGCCGTTGGCCTTCAGGAGAATCCTGATGTGCCCATCATCGCCTGCGTGTCCCGTCTGGTTGGCCACAAGGGCTTCTCCCTGGTGACAGACTCCCTTCAGGAGATCATGGGCCTGGACGTGCAGATGGTGGTGCTTGGCACCGGCGACTGGCAGTATGAGGAGGCGTTCCGCCACGCTCAGAGTCAGTACCCCGGCCGCTTCGCCGCCCAACTGACCTATTCCGCCCCTCTGTCCACCATGATCTATGCCGGAGCCGACCTGTTCCTGATGCCCTCGGTCTCCGAACCCTGCGGCCTGTCTCAGATGATCGCCATGCGCTTCGGCACCATCCCTGTGGTTCGGGAGACTGGCGGCCTGAAGGACACCGTTGTCCCCTACAATAAGTTTGATGGGACCGGCCGTGGCTTCACTTTTGCCAACATCAACGCGGGGGACATGGTCTGGGTGCTGCGGGAGGCCGTAGACCTCTACCACAGCAACAAAAAGGCTTGGCGGGCTCTGCAAAGAGAGGGAATGACTGCCGACTTCTCCTGGGACAACTCGGCCAGGCAGTATCTGGACATCTATCAGCGCATCCTCGGCTGACAGCTCTGTCTGACATAATCAGAGGGCCCCGGACGATGTGTATAGCGTCCGGGGCCCATCGATTTTTACAAGGCATCTTTTCTTATGAAAAATGTTGAGAAATCCCCGGAAACGCCCATATCTTGGGCGTTTCTGCCCATTGACGCTCCTGCCCAAACCTGATACAATGGCTGGGCAAAGACCGCTTTTTGCAATTTTTCCTGCGTGCGGAAGCACCGATTTTGATATTACAGGAGGCTCTCTATGGCAGAATATACCAAGGCCCAGCTCACCGAGATGATTATCGGTAAGCTCCAGCGCAACTTCGGCCGCACTGTGGAAGAGGCCACCCCCAACCATATGTTCAAGGCCTGTGCCCTAGTCCTCCGGGACATCATGTCCCGCCATCAAATCGAAACGGGCAACCAGGTGTGGGAGGGGCAGCGGCGTCAGGTCCACTACCTGTCCCTGGAGTTCCTCATGGGCCGCTCTCTGGAGAAGAACGCCTATAACTTGGGGCTGCTGAATACACTCAAGGAGACGCTGGAGGGGCTGGGCTTCTCCGCCGCCGATCTATTTGAGCAGGAACCCGACGCCGGCCTGGGCAACGGCGGCCTGGGCCGTCTGGCCGCCTGCTACCTGGACTCCATGACCACCCTGGAGATCCCCGCCACCGGCTACTCCATCTGCTACGAGCTGGGCATCTTCAAGCAGAAGATCATCGACGGCAAGCAGGTAGAGCTGGCGGACAACTGGCTAGGTCTGGGGGACGCCTGGCTCATCCCCAAGCTGGATGAGACGGAGGAGGTCCGCTTCGGCGGAAAGATTGAGGACCGATGGGATGAAAACGGCGTCAACCACCCTGAGCATGTGGGCTATACCGCCGTGCTGGCCATTCCCCGGGACATGGAGATCGCCGGCTACCAGACCCGGCATACCAACACCCTGCGCCTGTGGGACGCCAAGAGTCCGGTCCCGGTGGATATGTCCCTCTACTCCCGGGGCGAGTATCTCAAGGCTGTGGAGCAGCAGGCCATGGCGGAGGTCATCGCTAAGGTCCTCTACCCCGACGACAACCACTACGAGGGGAAATCCCTGCGCCTGAAGCAGCAGTATTTCTTTGTATCCGCCACGGTCCAGTCCATTGTCCGCAAGCACCGGGCCCAGTATGGCACCCTCCACAATTTCCATGAAAAGCATGTCATCCAGATCAACGACACCCATCCCACCCTGGTCATCCCGGAGCTAATGCGCATCCTGTTGGACCAGGAGGGCTATTCCTGGGACGAGGCATGGCATATTGTCACCCATACCGTGTGCTACACCAACCATACCGTCTTGGCCGAAGCTCTGGAGCGGTGGCCCCAGGCCTTGATTGAGAGCCTGCTCCCCCGTGTGTGGCAGATCCTGAAGGAGATCGCCCACCGCTACCAGGGGGAACTGGAGCGGCGCTACGGCAGCGACCAGGGCAAGATCGCCCACATGGCCATCATCTGGGGGGGCGAGGTGCGCATGGCCAACCTGTGCGTCTGTGCCTGCCAGTATATCAACGGCGTTTCCGCCCTCCACTCCGATATCCTGAAACGGGAGGTATTCCATGACGCCTATCTGGCCGCCCCGGGTAAGTTCAAGAATGTGACCAACGGCATTGACCACCGCCGCTGGCTGTCTCAAATTAACCCCAAGTTGGACGCCCTGATCCGGGACTGCTCCGGAGGAGACGAGTACCTCATCCACCCGGAGGCCATTCGGAAGCTGGAGAACTGCAAGGACGACAAGTCCGTGCTGAAGCAGCTGGAGGCCATCAAAGGGGAGAACAAACGCCGCTTTGCCGCCTATGTGGCCCGGGAATCCGGCGTTATCCTGAACACCGACGCCATCTTCGATGTCCAGGTCAAGCGCCTCCACGAGTATAAGCGACAACTGCTCAATGTCCTCCACATCGTCTATCTGTATCAGCAGTTGCGGGATAATCCCAACATGGATTTCACCCCCCAGACCTTTCTCTTTGGCGCCAAGGCGGCTCCCGGCTACCATGTGGCCAAAGAGATCATCCAGCTCATCAACTCCCTGGCAGCCCAAATCAGCAGGGACCCGGTCTGCAAGGATAAGCTTCAGGTGGTTTTCCTGGAGAACTACCGGGTGTCCCTGGCGGAGAAGCTGATGCCCGCCAGTGAGCTGTCCGAGCAGATCTCCACCGCCGGTAAGGAGGCCAGCGGCACCGGCAACATGAAATTCATGATGAACGGTGCGCTGACCATCGGTACTCTGGATGGCGCCAATGTGGAGATGCACCAGCAGTTGGGGGACGAAAATATTTTCCTCTTCGGCCTGACCGCCGAGCAGGTGAACCAGCGCAAGCGGGAGGGCTACCGCTCCCTGGACCTCTACCAGCGGGACCATGGGCTGAAGCGGGTCATTGACCAGATCGCCGCCGGCTTTGACGACCATGTGTCGTATAGCAGCATCACCGACCGCCTCCTCTTTGGCGTTGGGGGCTCTATGGCGGACGAATATATGCTGCTGGCCGATTTCTCTAGCTACTGCCAGGCTCACAAGCGGGCGCTGGAGGCCTATGCCGACCGCCAGCGATGGAATCAGATGTCCCTCATCAACATCGCCCGTTCCGGCCTCTTTGCTGCCGACAGGTCAATCAGCGACTACGCCAGAGAGATCTGGCATGTTCCTGTCCGAAAATAATGGGAAAAGCGGGCCCTCCGGGCCCGCTTTTCCATCCTTCCCCCTTGCAAAAACAGGGGAAAGGCACTACAATAGGGAAGAAGGAGGTGGGCCATGTATCTTACAGACTACCACACGCACTCCTGCTGTTCACCGGACAGCACCGCCCGGCTGGAGGACATGGTCCGGGCGGCACGCAGGGCCGGCCTCCGGGAGCTGTGCACCACCGACCACTGTGACCTGCAGGACGAAAACGGAGCTCCTCTGGGCGGCTGGGACTGGACGCCCATCTTGGACCAATACTGGCGGGCCCGTGACAAAGGCGGCAGCGAGGTGAAGGTGCTGCTGGGCCTCGAGCTGGGCGGGGCCTATACGGACCCCGGCCGGGCTGAGGCTCTTGTGGCCGCCGCCCCCCTGGATTTTGTCATCGGCTCCATCCACAATCTGAGCCCAGAGGCGGGAGGTCGAGATTTTTTCTATTTGGACTACCGCTCCGAGGAGGCGTGCTACACCACGCTGGATGACTATTTCGCCAGTATGCTGGCTCTGACCCGGCTGGACTGCTACGACGCCCTGGGCCATATTATCTATCCCCTCCGCTATATGAACGGCAGAGCAGGCTGGCACATCACCTTGGACCGGTATGGGGACCAGCTGGACCAGCTGCTCCGTGCCGTCATCCAAAACGGGAAGGCAATCGAGGTCAACACCCACGGCGGCCGGGAGGTGGAGGATTGGCGCCCCATCCTTAGACATTACCATCAGTTGGGGGGCGAGTTGGTCACTACCGGCTCTGACGCCCACTCCCCCGGAAATGTGGGACGCGGCATCTCCCAGGCTGTGGCTCTCCTTCGTGAAACAGGATTCCATCGCTTTGCCGTCTATCGGAAGCGGCGGCCTGAATGGATCAAACTATAAGAATTGGAGGATATTTATTATGATCGCAATCGCATCTGACCATGGCGGCTATAATTTGAAGGAGCATATCAAGGCCTATCTGGTAGCCAAGGGCATCTCCTGCCAGGACTTCGGTACAGACAGTACCGCCAGCTGTGACTACCCTGTATTTGGCAAGGCCGCTGCCGAAGCTGTGGCTTCCGGCGCCTGTGAGAAGGGGATTGTCATCTGCACCACCGGCATCGGCATCTCCATCACCGCCAACAAGGTGAAGGGTATCCGCTGCGCCCTGTGCGCCGATCCCCTGTCCGCCGAGTTGACCCGCCGCCACAACAACGCCAATATGCTGGCGATGGGCGCGGGGATGATCGGGCCCAACCTGGCAGAGCGCATCGTAGACGTGTTTTTGACCACGGACTTTGAGGGAGGGCGCCACGCCCGCCGCGTGTCCCAAATCATGGATATGGAGAAATAAAGGGCAAGGACCTGGGGGCGTGGCCTCCAGGTCCTTTTTATGGGAAGAGACCCGATGGCAGACTCTCTTTGAACAGAATTGTATTATAATTTCCAAAAAATGTATGAAACCGTCCCACTCCGGGGCGGTTTTTTGTGTTAGATAGAAGGGGTCACGCTGCGGCTCCGGCCTGACTGACCGGTAGAGGGGCGCATACAGGGCGTGACAACCCAAAGCGGGAGAAAAAGGTGTACCCCGCAAAAGCCACATCTCTGATCTTAATCATTAAAGGAGGAACCATCATGTCAACCAACAAGACGCAGCATTACCAGCTCAACCAATGGGAGGCGGAGGATAAGGTGCTCCGTATGGAGTTCAATGAGGACAACCAAAAAATCGATACAGCTCTTTTTGGGAAAGCCAGCCGGGAAGCCATGGACCAGCTGACACAGAAGGCCGCTGTTCTCGCAGCGGATATGGCCGGAAAAGGAAACTGTCAGGTAGTGGCGGGGAGCTATGTAGGGACCGGAGGCGCCGGAGCCAGTGCCCCAAACCGCCTGACCTTCCAGCGAAGACCGATGCTTCTTTACGTCTATGGCAGCTGGCGGTTGCTCTGCGGCCGTGGAGAGACCTCTGCGGCGGCCCAGTCTACGGTCAATAACGACCGGACGAACACGGTAACATGGGAGGAGCGGGCCGTATCCTGGTATAATGATGATGGCAAGGCGTCGCCTCAGTTAAACGACGAGGGCAGGACCTATCACTATCTGGCCCTTCTGGAAATGGAGTGAAAGAAGGACCCCGGAGCTCTGGCTCCGGGGTCCTTTGGGGTTGCGGAAAAGAAATTACTTGGTCAGATAGACGATAACGAACTCGTTGTCATCCTCGTCCAGCTGGATCAGAGTGACGTTGTCAAAACCGTCCTTGGTTACGCGGTTCTCGATGGAGCCGGCGCCAATGGACTTGACGGTGGTGCCGTCGATGGTGTAGACTTTCACGTCATCAGCCAGCAGGTAACTCTCGTCGTCCAACGTCAGGGTGCCGTCCTCGTAGTCGACAGTGGACACAGACTCTTCGGTCTTCACCAGATCGCCGTCAACGTTCTTCTCAAACTCGGCATAGAGGTCGTCCTCGTAGCTCTTGATCTGGTACAGGCCAACCTCCAGATCATCCTTACGGGTCAGCAGGGTGGTCTTCTCGCCGTCCATGAAGACATCGTACTCATAGTACTCCTCGTCGTCCTCGTCCAGACCCACAGCGTAGTTGTCGGACAGGACATAGACCAGCTCGTCAGCGCTGGTGCTGGCGGAGCCCTCGTTCTCGGAGTACACAACGACCAGACGGCCGCCGTCGAAGATGTAGTATACGTTGCCGGCCTCAACCTCGGGGGCGTTCTTCACGCCGGTGTAAACCTTATCCTTAGCGATGAACAGAGTGGAAGAGTTACCAGTCTTGGTAACGCCGGAGATGGGCTTGGCGACGTTATCCACGGTGGCACTCTCGGCCTTATTCTGATCGTCCACCAGCTTCAACTCATACTCGCCGTTCTTCTTCTCCTTGAAGGTGTAGAACTTCTTGGCATCCTCAGACTTATCCCAGGTGAAGTCATCGTCGTTGTCCAACTCGGACACGGTGATAGTCTTGGAGGTGCCGTCCATAAACAGGGCCTTGGCGATGTTGTCGAAGCCGCTCTCGCCAACTTCCTTCACGAAGATATAGTCGTCAACATTGACCTCGTCGTTGGCAGCCTTGGCGCCAATCACAAAGCCGTTCTCGTCCAGGAAGAAGTCATACTCGTCGCCGGCGTTGATCTCGACATTGTTGTAGCCGGAGGCCAGGGTGTACTTGGTGCCGTCCAGAGTGAAGCTGCCGTTGTAGCCATTCTCCATATCGTCAGTGATCTTGACGGTCTTGACGGTGCCGCTGACGGTCTCTACGTCAGACACGGCCAGCACATCATTGTCGTCGTTCACGTCGGCAGCCTCAATGAAGATGACGAAGTAGTCGTCCACGTCATAACGCTTGGACAGGCGGTCGAACCAGTCGTCGTCATCCTTGCTGTTGTCCTCAACCGTGAAAGAAACGGCCTCGTCGTCATTATTCAGCCAGGGGTTGTAGACGTCCATGGTGACATCCTCGTCGTCCATGTCGGTCACCTGAGCCAGGTAGCCCTGGAGCAGGACAATCCGGTCGATCTTCTTGTCGTCATCTTCAGCAGCGTACAGCTCAATGACGGTGCCCTTGTACTTGCGGGCGGCCAAGTCTGCGACGCTGTCCAGCCCGGTCTCATCAGAGCCGTTGACATAGATGGTGGCACCGTCGAAGTCGTAGCCGTCCTTCTCCAAGTCCTTTACCTCGTCCTTGTCAAAGTCCTTGACATAGGTCATGACGGGCTCCTCACCAGCGTACTTGCCGATCTCGTCGCCCTCGTAGGACCAGATGACAGCGGGACGGCCGAAGTCGTCGTGGTCGTCGGCTTTCTTCTTCAGCTCGCCGGCGAACAGGTCCTCGCCCAGCTCGGCGGAGTACTTCTTGCTGTCGTCATCTTTCTTGCCATTAATGGCGTTATAACGGTTGCCGGACTTGTACAGGTCGCTGTACTCAGCGGAGCCCAGGTACACAGTAGTGCCGTCGGGGGTGACCACCTTGCCGGGCTCACGGCCCACGATGACCTGAGTGGCCTCCAGGGTGTTCAGAGCCAGCTGGGCCACGTCGTTCCGGGTCATGGCCTCAATAGCGGCAACATCCACGTCGTTGTACAGGTCAATCTGGTTAGCCTGACGGATGGTGGACAGCTGCCAGTCGTCACCGAAGTCGGACTGATACTGGAAGTAGCCCAGGGCCTTCAGCATCATCAGAGCGGCCTGGGCGGCGGTGACGGAGTCGCTGCCGCCAAAGGTCTTGGCGTCATAGCCGGAGATAATGCCGTGGGTCCAGCAGGCGGCCACATAGGGTTCAGCCCAGGCGGGCACATCGGTAAAGGGGGCGGTGCCAGCGTAGTTGGACACCTTGTAGTCCAGCATGTTGGACATGATGACGGCCATCTCGTTGCGGGTGACGTTGGCGTCGGGGTTGAACTTGCCGTTCTCGTCGCCGGTCATAACACCGACGGCCTGGAGAACTTCGATGGCTTCCTGATTGTTCTTGGAAGACACATCGACGTAGCTCGCTCCGGAACCGACTACCATCAGGCCCATGACCATGACGGAAGCCAGAGCCAGGCTAAGAGCCCGTTTCAGGTTTCTCATTCGGGATTCCTCCTTAAATTTTTTCGGGGACTTTTCTGACAAAATCCCCATTTTTTCGAGGCTTTGAGGACTTTTTAGGGCATCAGCCCTGTATAACGCCCCTTGCAAAGCAAAAAAGGTGAGGAAAACCCGCTAAGAGCAAATAAAAAAGGGGGCTTTTTCAAAGAAAAAGTGCCCTTGGTAGACATCTGGTAGACACCCAGAAAATGGAAAAGCGGGAAAGCCCTGTTTCCCAGCACTTTCCCGCTTTTTTTGGTAGACATTTGGTAGACATAGCGCGCCTACCAGAAAAAAACGCCGGTCCATAGGACCGGCGGACAAAGGGATTCTGTATGACATTTTACTTGACCTTAGCCATCCAGGCGGGCCGCAACGTCTTCCAAATAATTCCGTTCGACCTGTTCAATCTTTCCAGCGTCAAAGGCGGCGGCAAGGCTGGGATCAATAGGCAACTGGGCCAGCACAGGAATCTCCAGTTCCATCGCCACTTTTTCCAAATGGCTGTCCCCGAAAATCGCGTGCTTCTTGCCGCAATCAGGACACTGAAAATAGCTGTAATTCTCTACCAGCCCAAGGACGGGAATATCCATCATCTTAGCCATATTTACAGCCTTTGTCACGATCATGGATACCAGATCCTGAGGAGAAGTGACGACAATAATACCGTCCACGGGAAGGGACTGGAAAACAGTTAGAGGCACGTCGCCAGTGCCGGGGGGCATATCCACGAACATATAGTCCACATCGCCCCAGACCACTTCTTGCCAGAACTGTGTGACTACGCCGGCAATGACGGGTCCACGCCATACCACGGGGTCCGTTTCATTTGCGGTGAGCAGGTTCAGGGACATGAGCTTGATGCCGCCGGCCGTGACGGCGGGGTCGATGCCGGCGTCGCTTCCTGTGGCCTTCTCATGGATGCCAAAAGCGGTTGGGATAGAGGGGCCGGTGATATCGGCATCTAAGATGGCTACCTTACGGCCCTTTCTGGCCATAGCGACGGCCAGACTGGCGGTGACGGTGCTCTTGCCGACGCCGCCTTTCCCGCTGACAACGGCGATGACCCGCTTTACACTGGACATGGCGTTGGCAGGGACACGCATATCCCGGGAGGAGCAATCGGCGCTGCAGCTGGAGCAGTCATGAGTACATTCAGACACTTGGAACATCTCCTTACAATCATACGGGCCGGGCCCGAGTATAGTCGTTCTCTCAAAGTGTACCCCTTTTCTCTCCGCCCGTCAAGACAGAGGCAAAAAAGGACCGGAAACTACCGGATCAAAGTATTTTCCATGGGGATCTCATCCATGCTGCCCTTGGTTGAGAAGTAATAGGAGAGAATATCGGCTGCCATGGCGCCCAGTTCTGAGCCGCTTCCGCCGTGTTCCACCACCATGGCCAAGGCGATCTCCGGGTCATCATAGGGGGCGAAGCAGACGAAAACGGCATTGGACTCCGTCTGGGCGCTGACCTGGGCGGAGCCAGTTTTGGCGCCCACCTGGACAGGCAGGTCCTGAAAGTAGCGGCGTACCGAGCCGTCAGTGGTCAGGGCCAGCATTCCGGCCTTGACAGCCTCTAGATTTTTGTCCTGTATCTCAATGGTGCTGAGGACCTCCGGCTCATAGGTTTCCACGATTTGGGAGTAATCGCTGGATTTGATTTCCTTCAGCAGGTGGGTGGACTTTCGGGTGCCTCCATTGACCAGTGTGGAGATATAGCTGGCAAGCTGGATAGGGGTAAATTGGCTGCTCTCCTGGCCGATGGCCACAGATAGGACCGAGCCCTCGTACCAGGTCCCGCCCATGCTCTCAGTATATTCGGGGCCAGCCATGACGCCCGAGGACTCCTCCAGCTCAATGCCCGTCTTTTGGCCAAGGCCAAAGCGGGTGGCGTAGTCTACCAACAGGTCGATGCCAAGCCGCCGTCCCACGTCGTAGAAAAAGTAGTTGCATGATACCTCGATAGCCTCGCTGACGTTGATGAGCCCGTGATACTTGCCGTACTGGCGGTAGTACCAGCACTGGGGAGGAGTGCCGGGGTAGTAGGTGTAGCGGCCCAGGTCCCGTATTTGGGAGTCGGGAGTGATAATGCCCTCCTCCAGTGCTCCGATAGCGGTGACCATCTTAAAGGTGGAGCCGGGGGCGTAGGTGCCTGTAAGTGCCCGGTTGACCAGGGGAGTGAGGGGATCTGTAGAATTTTTCTCCCAGTCACGGGAGTAGTTGGCCAGGTCGAAGGTAGGGTAGGAGGCGGAAGCCAATACATCAAAGCTGTTTACATCCAGCACCACGCAGGCCGCGCCCTCCACCTCCTCACTGACCAGATTGGGCAGGGAGGAGGCCAGAGTGTCCTCCACCTTTTTCTGCAGGTCAATATCGATGGTGAGCACAATATTGTCCCCTGGCTTTGGCTCGGTGATCCAACTCTCTGACAAGATCTTTCCGCTGGTGTTCCGATCCACGGCCCGGATCCCTGGGGTACCCCGCAGGAAGGATTCGAAGGCCTTTTCCACCCCCTCCTTACCTACGGTATCGTCCATCTCGTAGTCGGGCTTACCGTCCCCGTCCTCGTCCAGCGAGGTATAGTATTCCACCTCTGAACGGTTCATCAGTCCTACCCGCCCTAAGATGTGGGCGGCATACTGGGTGTGGTACTGACGGACGGTAGTGGGCTCGATGACCACTCCAGGCAGAGAGAGCTCTTTGACACGGGAGATGAAATCGATATCCACGCCCTCGGCAAAGACATAGGGAGTCCAGGTGACCTCACGGGAACGCAAGTACAGCTCATACAGCAGTCCGGCGATGGCCCGGGCATCTGCCGGGTCCATGTCTCCGATATTCAGGTCGGGCACCGCCTGCCCGGATGCCTCCGCAGACTTCTTGTCCACAGCGCCCTCGCCTGCGATTTCAAAGCTGGCGCACATTTTACCAAGCAGCTGCCGGGCGGTAGGAAGTGAGCTATCCTTCTCCTGCACTGGTGTCTGGACCTCTTTCTGGGGCGTCTTGCCAGTAAAAAATCCGGTGATCCTGTCCCAAAGCCCAGGCTCCTCCTGCTGTACAGGGGCTGTTTCTACTGGCTCGGGCTCTTTGGTGGGGTCGGTGATCCATTTCATTTTGACAGCCAACTGGCCCAGGCGGGTCAAAGTCTTAGAAGGGGTCCCGTCCTCATTTTGTGAGAGGGTAAAGTAGGGGGACTGCTCAGTGAACACAAAGGGCTCATCGGCGGAGATGGGCAGGGTGTCGCTCCATTCTACCCCAGAGGCCCGAGCCGCGTGGATGAGGGACAGAAGGGTCGCGTTGCGCTCCTCCGGCTCCTTTCCCATGTGATCCAGGTCCAGCGTCACCTGGTAGACCACCCGATTAGACACCAACACACGGCCATTTCGGTCCAGAATGTCTCCCCGGTCTGCTTCGACTATCTGGGTTTCTGCGATCTTGTTCTGAGATCGCTCATACAGCGCCTCACCCTGATTGATCTGGAGGTCGTACAGTGTGGCCCCCATGGCGGTAAGACACAGGGAAAGGAGCAAGGCGATGCACAGGACCCGGCGATGAAATTGTTTTACATCCATGGAATACCTCCATCCTGGAGAAGAAAAGGGCGAATCAGGCCAGCTTGGTCCCGCCCACCCGGCGAAATATGGCCCGGAACAGGAGATAGACTACCGGAGTCCAGGCCAAGGAATAGAGAAATTCGGGCACGGCCACCTGGAGCAGCGCCGGGAGGGAGGCCGCGTGGGTGATGAGCCCCCGCAGCACCCGCAGCAGGTCCAGCAGAGCAAGGATAGCGGCGGAACAGAGCAGGCAGCCGGGAAAGGACTGGCTCAGGGCATACTGGGCGAGGGCCCCAATGGCCATGCCGGCCAGGGCCATCCCAAGCACCAGGCCGCCAAAGCCTCCGGGGTAGGCCAGCTCCCACAGCAGGCCGACCGCCATTCCAAAGCCCGCTCCGGCATAGGCCCCCTCCAGCACCGCCACAGCGGCTGCCGCCACAGGCAGCAGCATGGGTGTTACGCCAAAGAGGGGGTACCGAGGCAGGATATAGTCGTCCAGCAGCCACAGGGGCAGCAGGCCCAGGGCATAGACAAGCCACTTGTGGATCAGGTCACGTCGGGTCAAATGAAACGCTCCTTACTGGGTAGGGCGGCCACAGGCCGCGCCTACTCCTGGATATCAAAGTCTTTGATGACGAATACCTCAACTAAGGAGGACAGGTCGGCGTCAGGGACCACCACGGCATAGCGGGTCATCCCAGAAGGGTCGGTAAAGACGCCCTCCACCTGACCTACCACCAGCCCGGAAGGATACACGTCCCCCTTGCCGGAGGTGAGCACCTCGTCCCCAGACACCAACTGAGCGCTGTGGGGGAGGTAACTCAGCTTCAGACGGCCCTGGCCCATCAGGGCAAAGTCTCCCTCCAGCACCCCGGCGCTGTACGTTCGGGTGACGATGCCCCCAATCTCAATGTCTGTGTTGATAATTGTGGAGACGGTGGACCAGTTCAGCCCCACCTTGGACACAACTCCCACCAGCACGCCGGTGGAGGTCACGACGCAGTCGCCCGCCTCCACGCCGGCGGAGGTGCCTTTGCTGATGGTCAGTGTGGATGCCCAGTTGTCAGTGGAGCGCCCAGTAACCCGCGCGGACTCAAAGACGAAGTCCTCACGTTTGGCCTGGAGGTCCAGCAGCTCCCGCAGGCGCTCGTTTTGCTTGGCGGCCTCCTGCCCCTCTCGAACCTGGTCCTCCAGCTCGGCCACCTGGGCCCGCAGGCTGTCCAGCTCCTCCTGGATCTGGCCATAGCGGAATACATAGTTATATACTCCCTCCGCCCAGTCAGCGGCGGCAGCAATGCCATTTCGTATGGGGCTGGTGACCGTGTTCACCACGTTGGACAGGGGGTCGGCATTGCCGCCCATAAAGGCGGTGCCCACCCCGATCAGAATGGTCAGCAGCAAGGCGATGATGACCAGCAGGATCCCGTTCTGGCGGAGAAAATCTTTCACGTTCCTTGCTCCTTTTTCGCGGCCATGGACAATGTGTCCACTCCAAACCGGGCCAGCATCCGGCCCAGCCGGCAGACCGGCAGGCCCATCACATTATAGTAGTCCCCGGAGATGCCCTCTACAAGCACACTGCCGTACCCTTGGATGCCGTAAGCCCCAGCCTTGTCCATGGGCTCTCCAGTGGCCAGGTAGTGGTCGATATCCCCTTGGGACAGGGGGCGGAAGCGGACAGAGGTGGCCTCGTGCTCCGTGGCGGTCCGGCCACCGGAAAAGAGGGTGACGCCGGTGTATACCATATGCTCCCGACCGGACAGAGCGGAGAGCATTCGGACCGCCTCCTCCCGGCTGTGGGGCTTGCCCAGCACCAGCCCGCCCACAGATACCACCGTGTCAGCGGCGATGACCAGGCCGTCCGGGTGGGCGGCGGCGACTTCCGCGCACTTCTGGCGGGACAGCTCCTCCACCAGCCGGTCCGGAGACAGCGAGGGGTCCATGACCTCCTCCCCTTGCGCAGGAATGATGTCAAATTCAGCGACCCCCATCCGCTCCAGCAGCTCCCGCCGCCGGGGGGATTGAGAGGCGAGGATGATACGCATAACAAAACTCCTTGGTGAGAAAATAGGTGGGAGGACTCATCCCTCCATCTGGGCCTCCTCCGGCCCATTTGTCAGAGAGCCGGTGACGTGGATGGAGTGCCCCCAGAACAGGTCCCCGTCGTTGAACCAAAATTCGAAGGCTCCGTCCTCATAGATCTGAATGGCGTCCAGTTCCATGCGCTCCATGAACTGCTCCTGGGTGATCTCCGCCGTCTCCCGGCCCTCCTCCGACTCCTGAGCCCAGTCGTTGGCCAGGTCAAGCAGCTTTTCCGCGGCCAAGGCCCGCACCCTCTGGTCCCACTCCTCCTGACGCTCCATCAGGGTGTGAAAATGCGTCAGACAGTCCGCCCGGTTTTCGTCCCGGTCGAAGTCCAGGCGGGCAGGCTGGCCCAGCCACTCCGCCTCAGTCTCAAACCAGCCCACCGAGCGGTTCAAGGTAAAGGTGCCCAGACCGTCCTCCCAGAAGGATACAGGCTTTTTCTGCTCCTCCAGGATGGCCTTCAGGTCCGGATCAAAGCCCGGCTCCGGCAGGTCCAGTAAGAGGAGCCTCCGGCCATCCTCTGACACCCGCGCCGTGAACTTGATGATAAAGTCAGGCCGGACCCGCTGGCGGAGATAGTTCCGCAGGGTGTCGTCGGCCAGAGAGACTAGGCTGGCCTCTCCCCGGTGGATGTCCGGGCTGTCCTCCTCCATCCAGGCGGTCAGGCCGATGCCCACCCGCCAGAGCTCCTGCTCCGGTTCTTTGACAGAGCCGAAGCCGCTGGCGTCCGTGACAGCCACAATAGACAACTCCTCCGGCAGGAAGGGGGCGGCGAACTCCTTCCACTCGTCCCTCTGTTGGGAGGGAGGCTCCTTGGGCGCTTCTTTCTTTTTGAACAGTCCAAACATACTGCTTCCTCCATGCTCGTCACACTGGGCCTGGTTAAAGGGGCCCGTGTTTGTCGCTTATTTTCCGGTAGAGCCGAAGCCGCCGGCGCCCCGCTGGGTGTCGTCCAGCTCATCCACGATTTTCAGCTCGGCCTGGACTACCGGGGTGACCATCAGCTGGGCGATGCGCTCACCGGGCTGAATGGTAAAGTCCGTGTCCCCGGAATTTTGCAGGCCCACCAGGATCTCTCCCCGGTAGTCGCTGTCGATGACGCCCACACAGTTGGCGGGGGCGATGCCATGTTTTATGCCCAGCCCGCTCCGGGCAAAGACCAGCGCCACATAGTCCGGCGAGGGCAGGGCGATGGCGATGCCAGTTGGGATGACCTTCCGGCCGCCGGCAGGAATGACCACCGCCTCCTCCATACAGGCGTGCAGGTCCATGGCCGCCGATCCGGGGGTGGCGTAGAAGGGCAGGGGGATGTCGCTCCCAATTTTAGGGGAAACTGCTTTGATCTTCAACTCCATAATTGTAAACTCCTAATCCTTTTTCTATTCGATATCCACGATGCGCACATACCGGCGCAGGGGGTGCTCCCCGTCATGTCCCGCCCCTTGAAATGGGGCGGACATAGTGCCGGCGGCGGTGATTCGGGTCAGTCCCGCCCGGACCAGAAGGGCGGTCAGCTCCTCCCGCTCCTCCGGGGGGCAGAGCAGTCCGGCGGTCTGAAGCCTTCCCTTCTGCCGTCGAAGGACAGAAAAAAGCTGGGAACGGGGCAGCCGTTTTACCAGTATGTTTCCATGGAGAGGCGACAGCTCCAACTCCTGGTCGGGACAAAGGGTGACCGAGCAGCCCCGCCCCAGAAAGACCTGGGCCCCAGTGTTTCTCACCGTCTGCTCCAAAAAATGCTCATACCCGTGGAGGGTGGCCTGGGCCGCCTGTCCGGGGGTCGGGTGACAGGCGGCGGCCGCGCGCTCCAGGATAGGCAGGAAGCTATGGCAGAACGCCCTGCCATCATCCAGGCTGTCGGTGTCCAGATAAATCACCTGGCAGGAGGAGCACAGCAGCCCCCCGGTGGACAGGATATGGCGGGCCAGGGCATACCATTCCTCCTCCGGCGGACGGCCAGATACATAGGCGAAACTGAGCCGGTGGCTCCACTCAATCAGCTTGCAGCCGGCGGGAGCCATGCTCCGGGCGGCCCGGACAGCCTCATCCCCGCCCCAGGTGACGATGCCGTCCGCCAGGCTGGCCAGGACCTCCAGGGAGGTCCGGTCGGCAGAGGGGATGGAAAAGACATAGAGGTAGGGGGCCAGATCGGGCTTGATGTCTGTCAGCAGCTTGAGCAGAGCCAGGGACAAGCCCGTATCTCCAGAAGGCAGCTTCAGCAGGTTGACGTTTCCGGTCAACAGGCCCTCCAGGGCACTGAAGGCGGGAAGGCCCTCCATGTTGCCGGCGGCAATGTGGAGCAGGGTGCCCAGGGGCAGGACCACAGAGCGGCCAAAGGGCCGGGGGCGCTCCCCTGTCCAGAGACCGTCCAGCTCTACGGCCAGTTTATAGCGCAGGCTCTCCGGCTGGAGCGTGTGGCGGTACCTCCCCAGAGTATCCAGAAGCTGTGGGGTGGCAAACCGGGACAGGAGATGGTCCAGCTCTCCCTGATCCAGCCGGTCCAGCAGCGTAGCGCAGGCATCCACGACGGCCTCCGCTTCCAAAGGGGAGGCGCTTCGGGTGTGGTTAATCTCCGCCTCCAGACCGGAGAGCACCTTTGGCAGGTCGCTGTCCGGGAGAAGGGCTCCATTGGCAAGAATCACGGCATCTCCCCCTTCCCAAGCAGTTCCGCAGCTCCGGCGGCGCAGGTCTGAATCTCCGCCAGCCCCACCCGGCCCAGGATGGTCAGATAGGGGGAGCGGAGGCCGCAGCCACATTCCTCCCCCGGCGTGAGATAGCCCAGATCATCCGTCATGACGCTGGTAGCCGGGGTAGCCCGGAGGAGGGGAGAGATCAGGTTGATCAGCCCCACCTTCCCCATGGGCAGGGGCTCCAATGTATTCACATCCCGAATGATGACGCGGGAGTAGACGGGGATGTGGAAGTGGTGCTCTTTGCAGGCGTTGAAAAAGATGGGGTGCTCTACCGCACCGAAAAACTCATTGATATTCGCCTCTTGGATGCCCAGTATCCGACCGGCCAGGCCATAGAGGACAGGCTTTTCCACCTGCTGGGCGTAGTGCTGTTTCCAGCCTCCGGCCAGGAGGATGCGGGAGCCCTTCGGCAGCTGCGCCCGCAGGCCCAGCTCCTCCATCCGCTTCAGACCGAACCAGAGGTAGGAGGGAAAACCGATGATCCGGGTGGGAAACCGGGAACTGCCCAGCTTTTCCAGGGCCTTCGCCACATGGTCCAGGTCGGGGACATAGCCGCCGTCCCCATAGCGCAGGGCGTAGGTCCGGCTGATGGGAGGGGCAAACCAGGTCAGGCCGAACATGGTGCGGGTGACACCTGTTTTATTCTGGCGGTGGGGCTGATAGCCCAGGATCACATTGTGAGCGGGCCTGGGAGAGATCAGGCCGTGCCGCCAGCCCAGGCGAAGGACCATGGGTACCTCCGCCAGGAGACAGCCCCAGTCAAAGCCCACCTGGCTGAACCTGCCGCTGGTGCCGGAGGAGGTGACCCGCATGGCCATTCGCCACCGGGGCATGGAAAAGACGGCGTGCCGCTTGTAAAACAGGGTAGGCAGGACGGGGAGCCGGGCCAGGTCAGCTATGGTCTGTATCTGCTCTGGAGAGAAGCCGATGTGGTCCGCAATGGCCCGGTACTCCGGGCAGCGGGCCATATGGAAGGCGCAGTTATCCCGCACCGCCCGAAGAAAGTCCGGGTCGGAGCCCTCCAGGTCATAGGGCTGGTGGAGCCAAAACAGGCGCTGTCGGCTGAACACGGCGTTTCCCCCTAGTCTCTGTTACTCCACGTCTCGGTAGTAGAGTCCCCGAGTATACTCATTTGGCTGGTATGACCCCTGTCCCAGATAGCGTTCCAATACCTGGGCGCACTCCATGGCGTTTTCCGTGGTAAACATCAGCCGGGCCGCCCACAGGCCCAGGCGGCCATAGTCCTGGGTCCGGTCAGCCAAAAACAGCTTTTTGGAGTTCAAGATCTCGTTGCGGCAGCCGTAGGCCTGGACCACCGGGAACCGCTCCCCCTTCCGGTCGGTGAGCAGGTTCACGTTGGAGCAGGTGTGCTGGCCGGAATGGTTGTGGATAATACAGTTTTCTGTAATCATCAAAGGTAGGCGGCCATAGGCGATGAGCTCCGTGGGAATAGCCTTAGACAGGTCCCGAATCTGGGCCAGCTTCAGCTCGAAGGAGGCGGTAGCGGAGATGAGTCCCAGCCGCTTCAGCTCTTTCATGGTCTGGCTGTTATATACCCCAAGGCCGTAGTCTCCCCGGACCGAAAAGCCCAGCTGGGCAGCCCGGCGGACAGCGCCCAGTGTGCCGGCCAGCACCTGGTCTACTCCAATGCGGCGCAGGGCAGCCAAATCCTCCTCCAGGGCCAAAGTTTCCCGGTCGCTGTACACACGGGGCATAAGGGCGGCGACGGGGACACCGGCCTCTTGGCACCGCTTCACCACCTCCGGGTGGGCAGCGCCCTGGTCGGCGGGTAAGTAGATCAGAGCAGGGGACAGCCGCAGCAGCTCTCCACTGATCTGGGCCGCCTCCCGGACAGAAATTGTGTATACAGGCGTCCCCCTGGGATTCTCATACCTCACACCCGGCCGGAAGGGCTCCACCCTCCTCTGGGGGAGGGCCTGCCGCTGGACGGACAGATCCTCCAGGGCCCGGCGGCGCAGGTCATTCAGGGCGGACAGGGGAAGGGATAGGCCCTCCTCTACTTTGGCGGTCACCTTCTGACAGGAGTAGGGGGTGCCTCCGGTGCGGGACAGCTGGCCCTCCACCTTTTCCCGTGTCAGGGGCACGTTTCGAGCCGCCTCGGGCACCGGCCCCTCCCCATGGACCATCCGGCCCTCCTTGTCCTCCACGGCGATCCGGGCTGGCTGGTCGGCCTGGATCATGGCGTATATTCTCACCGGCTCCTTCCGGTTCTCGCCGTTTTCATAGGTGGCCCGGGCCTGGGCATAGAGCTCCTTGGGCTCCTTTCCCTCCTGGCGCGTACCAAACATTTCGGGGCCCTTTTGACCCATGAAGTAGCTGTCCGTAAAGCCCTGGCGGGAAAAGACCTGCTCCAGGGCATCCAGCTCCGCCTGGGTAGGGGAGCGGCCCTCCTTCAGAGCTCTGGCGTACACACCGGTGACCACGGCCACATACTCCGGCCGCTTCATCCGGCCCTCCAACTTCAGGCAGGCCACCCCCATGTCCTGAAGCTCCTTCAGGTGGCTCACCAGGGACATATCCTTTAGAGAGAGAGGGTACTCGTCCGCCCGGCCGTTCCAGCCATACTTCAGCCGGCAGGGCTGGGCGCACAGACCACGGTTGCCGCTCCGCCCCCCAATGACCGAGGAGAAATAACACTGGCCGGAGTAACACATACACAGCGCCCCGTGACCAAACACCTCGATCTCGATGGGGGAGTTCTGGCAGATATAGGCGATCTGGTCCCGGTTCAGCTCCCGGGACAGCACCACCCGGCTGATGCCCAGGTCAGCGCACTGCTTTACCCCGTCCAAAGAGTGGACGGTCATCTGGGTGGAGCCATGGAGGGGCAGGTCCGGGACGGTCTGCCTTAGCATACGCAGCACACCCAGGTCCTGTACAATGACCGCGTCCACGCCGATGCGACTGGCGTGAGCGGCAACCTCCGCCGCCCCCGGCAACTCCCGGTCAGTAAGCAGGGTGTTCAGAGTTAGATGTACCTTGCAGCCCCGGAGATGGCAATAAGAAACCGCCGCCGCGGCCTCTTCCTCAGAAAAATTCTTGGCGTTGCGGCGGGCGTTGAAATCTCCATATCCAAAATAGACGGCGTCGGCGCCGTTCTGGACGGCGGCCGTCACCGCCTCCATAGAGCCGGCCGGCGCGAGCAGTTCCAACATGGGATACCTCCTGGAAAATCAAAGGCACGGGACGGACACGCGGCAAAAGTCGTGTCCGCCTCCGGCGGTTATTTGCGGGTCTGAAGCTTGAAGATCTCCCGCTTGGCCTCAGACAGCTCCATCTTCAGCCGGCTGGCCTCCTCCAGATTCTCCTTGATTTGGCGGCGGAGATTCTCGGCGGCATCCTGTTCCTTGAAGTACAGGTCGGCCATATTCATGGCGGCCAGCACGGCGGCCGTCTCCTTGGGCAGCTTGTTGCTCATGAGATCACGCAGCTGGCTGTCCACATAGTCAGCGCACTTGCGGACATAGGCCTCGTCCTCTACCGCCACCATGGTATACTCCTGTCCCGCGATGGTCACTACCACTTTGTTCTTCATCGGAGCTCCTCCCCTTCTTCTATCTTTTGTATGCCAAATGGGCATACGAATCCAACTTACTCATCATTATACCACAGAAGGAAACATTTGAAAAACAAATAATCCATGAATTTTTCCAAGAAGCGCCGACCCGCGGCGAACAGCGGGGATGGACCGGAGCGAGGGCGCGAAACCGAAGCCGCATAAGCGGCTGTTTCCAGCCCGAGACGGAGGGAAGCCACGCGTCGTGAGCCGGGGAGGCGTGACAACCAGAAGCGCCGACCCGCGGCGAACAGCGGGGATGGACCGGAGGCCTCCGCAATTTCCTGTTTACGCCGGGCGGTTTTTGCGGTAAAATGAAGAAACACAGCCACGGTCCCTCCGCCCTGCCTCGGGTCGGGAGCGGGACCGTTTTTAGAAAGGAGGGCGGTAGTATGGCCCAAACATTGCTGCCCGGAAGCGTCCTGGCCATGACAGACCAGGCGGCTGACCGGCTGTTGAGACTGGACAGCGGCGATGCCGCCCTGCTCTATCTCCATTTTCTGCGCCACGGGGACCTGTCCCATCTGACCTGGTCCCAGCAGCGTCTGGACACAGCTCTGGACCAGTTAAAAAAGCTGGGGATGGCACCGGAGCAGCCCCCCGTCTCCGCCCCCCCTGTCCCGGAAGCTCCTCCCCCGGAGTATTCCCTAGAGGATATTACCGCCGCCCTGAAAGAAAATACATCCACCTTTCCCGCCCTGTGCGACGAGGTGGAGCGGCGGCTGGGCAAAAAGCTGTCCGCCAACGACCTGCGGTCTTTGTACACACTCTATGACCATCTGGCTCTGCCTGCCGAGGTTGTTTTGATGCTGGTGGGCTGGTGTACCGAGGAGATGGAACGAAAATACGGGCCGGGACGGCGCCCCTTCCTGTCCCAGATCAAAAAGGAGGGCTTTGTCTGGGCCCGCCAGGGCATCGACACGATGGAGCGGGCCGAGGCCCATCTCCAGCGCCTGACCCACCTCCGGGGCCGGGAGGCCCAGGTGCTCCGGCTGCTGGACATCCCGCCGCACCCCTTGGTGTCCCAGGAGCGGACTTATATCGCCGCCTGGGACGATATGGGCTTTGACGACGAGGCCCTGCGGATGGCGTATGAAAAGACGGTGCTGAAGAAGCAGTCTATGGATTGGGGCTATATGAACGGTATTCTCCGCCGCTGGCACCAGAAAGGCCTCCACACCGCCGCCGCCATCCAGGCGGGCGACCGGGACCCCAGGCCCCTGCGGGCTGGCCAGCCGCCTCAGGGGGCTCCGGCGGACCAGGAGAAGCGGACACGGGAAAACATGGAGCGGATGCGCCGTATGCTGGACCAGATGAAGAAGGAAGGGTGAACCTATGGCATATGATCCCAATGTGCTTCGCCGGGCTGTGGACCGGCTGGAAGGGGAGCGGCGCCGAAGAAGGGTGGAGCTGGACCGGCTGCGGGACAGAGCCTACGGCCGGGAGCCTCGCCTGGCCCAGTTGGACCGGCAGCTTCAGGGGACCATGGCCCAGTTGGTCGCCGCCACCCTGCGCCAGGGAGGGAACCCCGCCCAGGCGGTACGGACGGTAAAGGAAAAAAATCTGGACCTGCAGCAGGAGCGGGCTGTCCTGCTGGGCGCTATGGGACTGCCCGCCGATGCCCTGGAGGACAAGCCTGCCTGTCCTCTGTGCGGAGACACCGGCTGGAGGGGAGCTCAGATGTGCGATTGCCTGAAGCGGTTGTGTGCCCAGGAGCAGATCCGGGAGCTGTCCAAGCTGCTGGACCTAGGGGAGCAGTCCTTCGACTCCTTCCGCATCGACTATTACAGTCAGACTCCCTGGCCGAACCGGGGGATCTCCCCCCGGGAAAACATGGAGCTGATCTACGAGGTCTGTCTGAACTATGCGCAGAAGTTCGGCAGGTTCCACTACAAAAATCTGTTCCTCTCCGGCGCTCCGGGGCTGGGCAAGACCTTTTTGTCCGCCTGTATCGCCCGTACGGTGTCAGAGGGGGGACGCTCTGTGGTCTACGATACCGCGGGAAATATCTTTGCCCAGTTCGAAGCCAAGAAGTTCCTCCGGGACAGCCAGGACGGCCAGGAGGCCAGGGATGAGACCCGCCGCTATCTCAACTGCGACCTGCTGATTTTAGACGATCTGGGCAGCGAATTGACTACCCAGTTTACCCAGTCTGCTCTCTATGAGCTCATCAACTCCCGGCTGGTGGCGGGGCTGCACACAGTTATCTCCTCCAACCTGACCATGGAGGAGGCGGCCCGGCGATACTCACCCCAGATCGCCTCCCGCCTGGATGGGGAGTATCACCTGCTGGAGTTTTTCGGTGACGACATCCGCCTGTTGAAGAAAGGCAGACTGTAATACCCTGAATTTCGAAGCGTTTTCCATAGAGAAAAAGTGATGGAAGATAGGTGGTTATCATGCGTTTCAGAAGGTCGCTGCTGCTGGTTATGGCGCTGATCGTGGGCGGCGGACTGGGCGCTGTGCTGCTGCCCGAGTTTGAACCGGTCAAGGTCATTTTGTTTTTTGCCATATGCTCTGTGCTGGGTGAGGTATTTTACCGAATCGACCAGAGAATATCCAAAAAGTGATCTCTGTCCGTAGGAATGAGAGCGGCCGATTTGTCATTCGGGAGATAAATAGGATTCAGGAGACAGAATAAAAAACCGCCTTTCCGGACAAACTGGTGCAAGACCAATTTTTACCGGAAAGGCGGTTTTTACATGGAAGTAAGAGAACTGATGAATCCCAGCGTGGTCACCATCGAGCCAACCTCCTCGGCCTCCCTGGCCGCCCGGCTCATCAGCCGGCACAATGTAGGCTCACTTCCGGTCTGTTCCAGCGACGGCCGGCTGCGCGGAATGGTGACGGACCGGGATATCGTCCTGCGCTGCATCGCCGCGGAGGAGGACCCGGCCCAGACCATGGTCCGGGATATTATGACCCGGAACTGTGCCACAGTAGCTCCGGGAGATGACTGCCGGGAGGCCACCCGGCTCATGTCCACCCAGCAGGTCCGCCGGCTTCCTGTTGTTGAAAAAGGCAAGCTGGTAGGCGTCATCTCCCTGGCGGATCTGGCCCGCAGCCACCGCTTCGACATGGAGGCGTCCCAGGCTCTGTGTGAGATATCGGAGAATATAGTGGTGCGGTAAAAGCGGTAAAAAATGTGCGTCCATGTTCAGCATGGACGCACATTTTTTAAACGTTCTTTGGATATAAATGTATCTCCTCTAGGGAGCGGAAATCGTCCGGATTTGAAGCGAATATAGGACTGTTGGAAATCAGACCAGATCCGCGGCGATCTGGCGGATCAGTTCCTCGCTGGGGGCCTTCTGGTCCCGCTTAGATACTTCTACGATCAGTTGATACAGAGGCACGCCCATTTCATCGGCAATGTTCTGAAACCGCTTGGTAAAGCTGGAGTGGCAGCCCGCCAGACCCAGGATCAGGTCAAAGGGCTTAACTGCCACGTGGTAGTTGTATTCCTCCATGGCAGGGATTAACTCACCGTCCAGAAAGGCCAGCAGCTTGTAGAGGTCAATGTCCTTAAAATAGCCCAGCCGTTGGAAAGTGGCTACCAGAAGTTCAGTGGCGCAGTTGCCGGCGCTGCGGGCCATGCCCAGCAGGCCGCAGTCAAAGACGGTGGCCCCGGCCTCAGCGGCGGCGATGGCGTTGGCTACGGACAGTCCCAGGTTATTGTGGCCGTGGAATGCCACAGGGATATCCACAGCAGCGACCAGCTCTTTGGTATAGGCCTCTGTCTCATGGGGCATCATGGTACCGGCAGAGTCCATGATAGTGATCTCATCCAGTCCGCAGTCAGCTAGCATCTTGGCTTCCTCTGCCAACTCCTTGGGGGACAGGACATAGGCCTTCATCAAAGAGTAACGGCACTTCATGCCGGCAGCCTTTACCCGCCGGATTCCCTCGCAGGCTCCTGCTCCGTCGCCGGCGTTAGCGCCGATGCGGAGAAATTTCAACCCATATCTGGCAGCCAGATCCACATTGGGCTGGGTGGCGTTCTTATAGCCCAGAAACATACCGATTTCAGCCTGGGACAGATAAGGCTGTATCAGCTGGAGATACTCCTCGTCTGTGCAGGGGGCAATAGAACCATTGGCCTCATATGCGCCCAGACCCAAACAGTTTCCCATTTCGATGGTGGTGATACCCGCGGCGATCATTCCCTCGATCATCATTTTGGTCAGCCGGGCATCGAAGCCCTTGCCTACCACATTGGCCCCATCTCGCAGGGTGCAATCCATTACTAACATAGCGCTGCTCCTTTATTGTTTGTACATTTTTTGTAGACAAATCATAGATCAGGACATGGGATTTCTGGACAAGACCTCACCATCCTTTGAATGGACCCCAGTGCCATGCGGATCAAAGCTTCTTGACCGCTGGTCACTGCATGGGACGCCATACTCACATTTTCTATCAGAAGTGGGACGATGTCAAGAGGGGGCGGTACACAGGGCCTGAAAGGGAAAAAGATTCCGGGAGATACACCTGACAGGGCAAAACGATTCTATCCCTTGGTGGGCAGCACCGAGGAGATAGCCCCGGCAAAGGCGCTGATGGGCATGGTTTGGAGCGTGATGTGCCCCGGACCGGTGACAACGGTGTTGAACAACCCCTCACCGCCAAAGATCATATTTTTGACTCCTTTTACGGATTGGATGTCAATGGAACAACTGGTGTCCATAACAGCGAGATTTCCTGTATCTACAATCAGTTGCTGTCCGGCCGCCAGATCGTATTCCACACCATAGCCGTCGATCTCCAAAAAGACGGTTCCGCGGCCAGAAAGTTTCTGCATAATAAAGCCTTCGCCGCCGAAAAAGCCGGCCCCTAACTTCTTTTGAAAAAAGACGGAGAGCTCCACCCCATCGGTGGCCGCCAAAAAGGCAGATTTCTGGACCACGATGGGCCGATCCGGAGTAATCTCCACAGCCCGGATAGCGCCTGGAAAGCTAGACGCAAAAGCAATCGTCCCCGGACCGCCCTGGGCTGTATAGATGTTCTGAAAGATGGATTCTCCTGAGAACATCCGACCAAAGGCTTTTCCCAGGCCTCCTGCCGAGGTCTGCATCTCCATATTAGGGCTCATCCAAACCATAGAGCCTTTTTCGGTGATCATACTTTCCCCCGCGCTCAGTTCACAGATAACTACCGGGGTGGGCTCACCCTTGATCTCGTATTTCATAGTATCCCGCCTTTCTTTTTATTGGTGGTACCTCCAGTATATCAGAAGCGGGAAGCTGATACAACCAGGATATAAAAAAGCGGCCTGCCAGAGAGCTCCGGCAGGCTGCTTATTATTTGGTGGCCCAGTTACCTGTGGCCTCCGCCGTGAGATAGGCATTGATAAAGCCATCCAGATCGCCGTCCATTACGGCGTTGATGTTGCTGGTCTCATAGGCGGTGCGGTTGTCCTTCACCATCTGGTAGGGCATGAAGACGTAGGAGCGGATCTGACTGCCCCACTCTATCTTCAGCTGGACGCCTTTTAGATCGGAAATCTTCTCCGCCTTCTCCTGCATCTGCAGTTCCACCAGCTTGGCCCGGAGCATCTTCATACAGTTGTCCTTGTTCTGGAATTGGGAGCGTTCCTGCTGGGAAGCTACCACCACGCCAGTTGGCTTGTGAATGAGACGGACTGCGGAGGAGGTCTTGTTGACGTGCTGGCCGCCGGCGCCGCTGGCCCGGTAGACCTGCATCTCAATGTCCTCAGGGCGGATTTCAATCTCCACATCCTCGGGCAGGTCGGGCATGACCTCCACGGAGGCAAAGGAGGTCTGCCGCCGGGCATTAGCGTCAAAGGGGGACACCCGCACCAACCGGTGAACGCCGTGTTCTCCTCTGAGGTAGCCATAGGCGTTGCTCCCCTCAATCATGATAGTGGCCGATTTGATGCCGGCCTCGTCCCCTTCCTGGTAATCCATGATCTGATAGGTGAAGCCGTGGCGCTCGGTCCAGCGGGTGTACATCCGGTAAAGCATCTGTGCCCAGTCCTGGGCCTCAGTCCCGCCGGCGCCGGGATGAATGGTCAGGATCACGTTGGAGCGGTCGTACTCGCCGGTGAGCAGCGTCTCCAAACGGGCCGTCTCCATATCGGCCTCCAGATGGGCGAAGCCATCCTCGAGCTCCGGGATAAGGGATTCGTCCTCAAATTCGTTGCCCATCTCGCACAGGGCCATCAGGTCGTCCCACTGACTCTGGCGCTTTTTCTGGCTGTCCACCTTGTCCTGCAGGTTCTTGATCCGCTGCTGGACCTTCTGGGCCTTGGCCAGGTTGTCCCAAAAGCCGTCGGCGGCAGACTCAGCCTGGAGCATATCCAGCTCGCGCTCGGCCCCATCCAGATCAAGGGCCTGAGCCAGCTCCTTCAGGGCGGGGAGCAGGTTGTTCAGCTTGACTTTATATTCATCAAATTGGAGCATGCGGTCCTCAACTCTCTCTCGTAAACTCCCGGAATAGCCGGGGACAAGTTGGTTTTAGGCCCAATTATTATATATGAGCTGGAAACAAAAGTAAAGGAAAACCTGCCCTCGCCCAGAAAGGAATCAATGAGGGCCGTTCCAGACGTGAACGGCCCCCTAACGATCACTGGCCAGCCAGCCCTCTCCGCGGAAGATTAGATCATCCAAATCGTCCTTGGGGGCGGAACGCTCAGGCAGCTCTAAAATAGGGGTCTTGTGTTCATCCATAATTGGTTCCTCCAGTTATGTCTCTCCCCAGTTCATCAGCAGATGGCGGGGAGAAGGGATATACATATCAGTATATGCGGGCCCTGTGGGGATATGTGTCCGTTTTTGTACATCCAGCCGAGGGGAACTATGGGGAAAAGAAAAGATATTTTTTGACTTGACATAGTCCATTTCATATGGTAAACTATTCTAGCCTTCAAAAGAAGATCGGAAGCCACCCATGCCGGAGTGGCGGAATTGGCAGACGCCCGGGACTTAAAATCCCGTGGGAGCGATCCCGTGCCGGTTCGATCCCGGTCTCCGGCACCATATCGCGGGATAGAGCAGTTGGTAGCTCGTCGGGCTCATAACCCGGAGGTCGGAGGTTCAAGTCCTCCTCCCGCAACCAGAAATCCGCTGGAATCACCTGATTCCAGCGGATTATTTTTGTTTTTGGCAACTTTTTTGAGGGGTTTATTTCGGACTTTCAAATCTGACCCAGATTCTGACCCATACGGGGATTTTTCTGGACTGGACAGGGCTATAAACTGCCGGAGAGGATGCTTTCCATGGCCTCCGCCGCCTGCCGCTGCGCCGCCGTGGTCACGTGGGCATAGGTATCCAGGGTAAATCCGGCACTGTAGTGCCCCAGCATGCCAGAGACGGTTTTTATGTCCACCCCGTTCTGCAGGGCCAGAGTAGCGAAGGTGTGCCTCAGATCATGGAATCTAACTCTTGGAAGTCCCGCCCGCTTCAGCACCCGGTGGAGCATGTGGAGCACGCTGTCTGGAGACATGGGGCCGCCCGTGGGGCCGGGAAACACCCAAGGGCTTGACCCGACTTTCTTTTTCTGTTGATTCAGAACGTCTACCGTATCCCTTGCCAAGGGCAGGGTGCGGTAGGCGTTTTTTGTTTTCAGAGGTGCCTCCACTACCTCGCCATTGATTCGTGCTATTTGCCGTTTAACCCGGAGACCGCCCCGTTCCAGATCAAGGTCCTCCCACTTCAGGCCGAGCAATTCACCTCTCCGCAATCCGGTGGCCAGCTCTACGTAGTAGAGCTCGAATACACCGCTTTCCTTCGCCTCCCGCAGGAAGGACGCCAGCTGCTCCACCGGGAGAGTTTTCATCTCTTTGTGCTCGACCTTGGGCAGGGCGCAGCCCTCTGTGGGATCTGCAGCGATGAGCCTCTGCTCCCTGGCCAGCTTCATCGCCGAGGCGATGATCTGGTGGAGATTCCGTACGGTCTTAGGGCTCAGGCCCTTACTCTGTTTCTTGCTCTCAATTCGGTCCACTCGGCCGCTGCTCAGCAGCTTTTTGTAGAACTTCTGTAACTCCAGAGAGGTGAGCTTGCACAGTGGGATTTTTCCGATGCTGGGCTTAATGTGGTTGTCGATGTAACCCCGGTAGGTCTGGTGGGAGGAGGGACGAACCTTCACCTTGGCGTAATTTTCGAACCATACGTCCATCCACTCTCCCACGGTGTACTGCTTTGCCTTTACCGGGTCGACCTGCTTGGCTTCCTCAATGGCCTGCTTCAGCTTGGCTCTGGCCTCCGCCTGGGTCCGGCCCAGGACGTTCCGATAGATGGCCTTTCCCGTCTCCGGGTCGTGTCCGGCGGTGTACCGGCCCTCCCAGCGGCCGTCCTTGCGCTTGCGGAGGTTGCCCTCCCCGTTGGCTCTGCGCTTTGCCATGTTGTATCGCCTCCTTTGCAACGACACAACATACCACAGAAAACAGAAATAGCCAGGGGCACGGCGCAGAGTTATCAAACAATTCACATTTCTTGGTTTCTGTCCTTTTTTTGTTGAGCATCGCATTTTCCGGCTCCAGGGAGAGCCTCTATCTTTGTTTCATGCGGTGCAATTTTTGAGGGGGCGTCCAGTCTGAAAAGGGTGTCTCTCGTAGCGGAGAAGACTCGTGTGACCCCTGTTTTTTCGTTGCGACAGTAGCCTCTTGGGAATCGTGACCGCAAACGTAATCCCCGCCTGCTGTTTTTGACCCCACTTTTGATACACCGGAAACTCCCCGTAACTGCCCGCACTGCGGGCAGATGTGACTGGCCGGAGGCGCCAACGGCGACCCCGGCCTTTATCCTGCTATATTTTTCGTCCTCCGAAAAGGGGCCGGGAGGGAGAAAACCCCCGGTCCAAAACGGCCGGGAACAACGGCCCACGTTGGCCTGGGCTTGTCTGGGAGGGGTAGGGACTCTGCCCCTCCCGTAATCGAGGCACACAACGGTGCACACGGCCAAACAGGGGCTGTTCTCGTATTTGTTCTCACTCCATTTGACGCAAGGTGATTTCTCTTTGTCAACAGCATCGCAATCCCGGTGATCGACAGAGCCGCTTTTCTTCTCTCTGTCTTCGGCCCCTGGCCGCAAAGTGGGTCCGGGCTTCTGCCCGGAAACCGCGTTGGCTGCCGCTCGCGGCAAGCCAGACGCTCTGCTTGCCCCACCCAAAGGTGGGTAAAATCGTCCCACCGCTTGGTACGGACAACGGTCGTAGGTGATATTCTGCATGGATGTGAGCTGGCCATTGATTTGTTTTTGTTCCAGAATTAAACGCCCCATTCTCAACGAAATGTCCGAGGTCGGATGGATGTTCATGAGGGTGAAAATTCACTCCCAGAGAAATATGTAGAACTCTATAAGGGCCATTCATTGATTCTGCAGGCAGCTATTTTGCAGGAGGAAAATCTTTACATCATGAGATACTGCCTCATATTGCATCAAGTGCGGTCCTGCGGTATTGCTGCTCTAAGGTCGCTAGCTTTAGGCAGGTACAGAATGCTTTCGCCGCCAAACGTACTTCTTCCAAGGGGGGATAAGAGGGGGCAATCCGAATGTGACGGTCATTCGGGTCATGGCCATAGGGGTATGTAGCGCCTGCATCCGTTAAGATAAGACCAATTTCCCGACACAGCTCTACGGTACGCTTTGCACAGCCCGGTTTTGTGTATAGACCGATGAAATATCCACCCTTCGGCCGAGTCCAGGAGGCAAGATCATGCGGGGC
Source organism: Flintibacter sp. HCN-6482 (assembly GCF_037892565.1). Lineage (NCBI taxonomy): Bacteria > Bacillati > Bacillota > Clostridia > Eubacteriales > Flintibacter > Flintibacter sp. HCN-6482. The sequence goes on from NZ_JBBKBK010000003.1 coordinate 376,660, forward strand.
AAGCTGCTGTTCAAACTCCTCTAGAAATGCTTCAAATTTGGGACGAAGGATCTCGCCGTGCTGCCGCATCAGGGACAGAGTATGGTCCCGATCCTGTAAAAAGTGGACTTGACGCAGTTGATTGACCTTGTCATAGCTGATCATCTGGGGTTCCATCAGCTGAGTAAAATAATGGATGTTGTTCTCGCTGGCGGCCATAACTGCCATTCCCGCTCCAGGTAGTGTAATCTTAGAGGTAGAAGCAAATTCAACGACCAGGTCCGGATTCCCCTTCTGGGCACACAGATGTAAAATTTCCGGAATTGGCTGGGCATCTCCTTGGAGAGCAAGGATCAGGTATGCGTTGTCCCACATCACCACAAAATCAGGGGCAGCTGGCCGAAGGGATGCGATCTCCTCGATGACCTGATTGGAATATATGATGCCATCTGGGTTAGAGTATTTTGGGACACACCATATACCCTTGACCGTTGGATCGGATGCCCACTGCCGCACAGCGTTCATATCAGGTCCCTCGTCTGTCATGGGAATGGGGACCAACTTCATGCCAAAGGCTTGTGTGATTCGGAAGTGCCGGTCATATCCCGGCGCAGGACACAGGAACTTGACCGCTTCTAGCTGTCCCCATGGCTTTTCGCTGTGAAGTAATCCATGGCTCCATGCCTTGGCAATCAGGTCGTACATCATGGTCAGGCTGGAGCTTCCCCCAACAAAACACTGAGAGGGATCCACCTCCAGCAACTCCGCCCAATAGCGTCTGGCACTGGGCATCCCCTGGATTTCTCCATAGTTGCGGGCGTCTATGCCGTCTTCTATACATTGGTCAAAATCCAGAATAGAAAATGACCCACGTGATAATTCCAGTTGTTCCTTTGATGGTTTTCCTCGTGCCATATTCAGAGACAGGCCTTTTTTCTTCCAGCATAAAAATTCTTCCATTGTTTGGTGGTACGATTCTCCCAACTCTTCAGGAGACAGCTGTACAGTATTCATGGGATCCCTCCATTTTATTCGATTATTTATGGATATTGAGATTCCTTATAGCATGTTTGGAAGCTCCTGGCCAAGCTCCTGGACCAGCTCGATCAATTTTTGTGTGCCATAGGACATATATTTTTGTGTCAAATAGCTGACGTAAATCTGATCGCTGTAGTCCAGAGGGAAGAGCAACAGTTCTTCCTTCTGCAGTATCTGAGTCTGCAGGTAGGGGTATAGAAACACCTTGGGACACACCAAGATGCCCATTCCCTTCATACACAGGCCTAAGACAATATTGATGTTGCGGGACTCTACGATCACGTTGGGAATCATATGGACCCGGGCGCAACAATGTTGGAAGATGGAACCCACATACAGGTCCCTTTGAATGGACAGGAAGGGGCAGGGCTCCAGATCTTTTAGGGTTACCCGCTCCGGGGCCTGAACAAGCTGACCCCAGCGCTGGGGTAGGTAATCCTTTAAAATCGTCTTAGGGGCCAGGATTACATATTCCTCCTTCCAGGCCTTTTGAGCCGTAATCTGGAGCGGGTCCTTGGGCGCGAACCCGATGATCAAATCCGCTTTTCCTTCATGAAGGGCCTGCTCCAGCTGTGCGGAGCTCGCCTCCAGCAGATGGATCTTTAAATTTGGGTATTCCGCCTGAAAGCGGGGCAGCAAAATGGGAAGATAGATTGCGCCGCGCCCCTGAGTGATTCCAAGTGTGAGCTCACTGCTCTTGCAGTCCTTGATGTCCTGCAGCTCACGCTTCAGGTCGTCCAGAGAGATCTGAAACTGCTTGGCATAGCGCAGCAGGCACAGGCCCGCAGGGGTCAGTGTCATGGGAGGTGTGCGGTCAAACAGCTCTACCCCCAGACTGTCCTCCAGACGTGCAATGTGATTGCTGAGAGACTGCTGGGCGATATACAGCCTCTTCGCGGCACGTGTAAAATTCATCTCCTCTGCCGCCACCAAAAAATACTCTAAATTCAAAAGATTCATCCATCCCACCCGCCTGCTTTCTAAGGATGAAAGAATTATATGACCCTCGCTCCATCCTTGTCAATCGGCGGAAAATTTGTGCCAAGTTCCCCACAAAAATCGTAAAACAATAGCTGCTCGATTTCCTCGGGTGCCTGAGTCTGAGCCAGGATCCACATGAGCTTTGTGAGCAGTGCCTCCTTGGAAATGACAGAGGAGCACAGGGCGCCGTGCTCCAGGGCGGCCTGCCCTGCCTCATATACCGTCATGTCACACCGCCCGCGGCTACACTGGGTGGTCACTACCACCAGGATCCCCCGCCGGTGCAGCTGGGTGATGCGCTCCAGCAGGCCGTTCTCTCCCGACGGAATCCCACCCAGTCCAAAGCCTTCCAGCACCACGATGGGATAGTGTCCAAGGGTGGCCAGCTCTAAGAGCGCGCCGTCCATTCCTGGCGTGATTTTCAAAAACAGCACCCTGCTGTCCAGACTACGCCGCCAGGTCAGGCTGGTTCGGACATCACGGTGGGGCGGCGCGGTGATTTGCAGCGCCCCATGGCGGATACGCCCCACCGGGGTGCCGCCGCAGCTCTCAAAGGCGTGAAGTTCGCTGGTGCTCACCTTGCTGACACAGCATCCGTTGAATACCGTGCCGTCAAATGTCAGAAGCACTCCGCCAAGATTGCATCGGCAGGCGGTGCAGATGGCGTCGGCTAGGTTGCGCGGGGCGTCGCTCTCCGGCTGCCCCGCCGGGTGCTGTGATCCGGTAAATACTACGGGGATCCCGATCCCAAGCGTCATAAAGCTGACCGCAGAGGCGGAGTAGGCCATAGTGTCGGTCCCGTGGAGGACCACGATCCCGTCATATTCCAGCCAATGATCAAAGATCGCGTCAGCGATGGAGAGCCAATCTCGCGGCTCCATATTGGTGCTGTCCTTGTTTAAAAGGGGCTGCACCCTCAGGCGCGCATACTCGCGCACCTGAGGCACATACTCCAGCAACGCCTCGCCGCTGAGCGTGGGGGTGTAGCCGTTTGCTCCCTCAGTGCAGGCGATCGTCCCCCCTGTGGTCAGCAATAGGATGTTCTTCACAGCGCTTCCTCCTTTCCCTGCTGCCTGAGCGATTCCCTCCCAGGTGAGATATGCGGTATTGGTCCGGCCTTTACAGGATCTCGGCCATATCCACATCGAACTCCGGTCCATCCATCTCTGCGTGCTCCCCCAGCAGATAGCGATAGGCCTCCACCATCAGATCGATGCGGGGGGTGGGTACCCCATACTTTTTTCCTAAGCGGCTCACAGCCAAATAGCCATAGGGCACGTCCTCTGTTAAGAAGCGGTGATAGGGGGTCTTGGGGAGCTTGACCGATTTCAAACTGGGATTATTGAGGCCCAGGTCCTTGATGTTGTCATAGTTCACATTCCAGGCCGCGTTCATCAGCTCCAAAATTGTTTTGGGCTCACCGCCGATGGCCTTGGTAACAGCGCAGCGCTCTGCATCCGCCGCCATAGTGAAGTCCAGCAGAATCGGCGGGAGGCACTCCCCGTAGAACTGGGCGTCCTCGCCGTTGGCCATCCGGGTAATATTGAACAGGCAGAAGGGGACATGTACAGGCGGATTCGTGTTGTTCATGGAGGTGTCCAACACATTCTTTACAGGATAAAATTCCGGGAAGGCCTGCTTCAGCTCCTCCACCACCGCAGGAGCCGCCGTGCCTGGGATAGTGGCAAAGCTCATGCTCTTCTTCGAGGGCTTCATCATTGTGGTGGCGGGGTAGGTCAGGGTGGGAGAGGCGGCCATGTTTCCGCTGGTCTCCCCGATGATCACATGCTTGGCCTTCACCTCATCCCGTAGCACGCTGTAGAACTCATAGGCGCCCCAATTTCCAGTAAAGATCACGATTCGCTGGCCCTCCTGCAGGTGGCCCCTCAGCAGCTGGGCCATGGGCTTGTGCCCCTTCGAGGTGGTGGTCACCACCAGAAATTTGGCCCCGTCCACCGCCTGTGCGATGTCCGTTGTGGCCTGCACCTTAAAGTTTCCTTCCAGCGCGCCGGACACGGTAATGCCGTGTTCGTTCGCAGCGCGTGCTTTTTCCGCATCTCTGGTAAAGCCGGTGACCTCATACCCTCGCTGGGTCAGCAGAGCGGCTGTGTTGTGTCCAATTTTTCCAAGACCAAGAACTGCAATTTTCATAGCGCATACCTCTTTTCATAATCAACAACGTTGAAATATTATTCCCCCATCCACCCATGAGGATGGATGGGGGAAGGGGAGTTTAGCGGACCAGCCGTTCCTCCGGAGAGCAGGTCAAAATTTCAATTCCATCCTTTCGAACAACCACAGTGTCCGAGTGACGGGTGGAGCCCCAGCCGGCAAATACCAGGCCGGGCTCTACAGTGACCACCATTCCCTCCTCTAGGACCAGGCTGCTGTCCTTGGAAAGGGAGGGGAACTCGTGAAGGCTCAGACCCAGGCCGTGGCCGATACGCCCGGGCAGATAGTCACCGAAACCCGCCTCGATATATGGTGCAACACCGGCAGCATACACGTCGGATACCGCCACACCGGCCTTCATCATCTGGAACACATTCTGGCGCCCGGCAAGCATCGCGTCATACGCCCTCTCGTACCGCTCCGGGATCTTGCCGATCATAACAGTGCGCTCATTTTCAGAGTGATAGCCGTCGATCGCGGCCCAGCAAACAGGCAAACACACCTCACCCTCCTGAGGGACACGATTGCTTGGGCACTCGCAGCCATAGGGCACCCGGTAGCCGGAGTTGGAATAGCACCACAGGGCAGTGACGATGCCTCCCTCGGTATTGCCGAAACTGCTGATTTCAAACTCGCTGAGCTCCTTTGCCCAGGTCTCCCGCATAGCGATCTCGGCGGCAATGCTCGCCTCGGCCTCGCTCTTGCGAATATTGGCAAGGGCCGCCTCCATGCCCACGTTGGTCAGATAGGAGGACAGACGTAGCAGGTTGATCTCGTACTCGTCTTTGATATTGCGGGAGCGTTTGAGGAAATCAGAGACATCCACCATCTTGGTCGCCTGGGTGATATCCTGCAGCTTCTGATACTGGGACAGGGAGATAAAGTCGCCCTCATAGCCCAGAACCTTCCCCTTCATTCTCAAGTCAGAAACGATGATATCAATGGCGGAGTAGGCGTCGTTGGCTATTGGCTTCTGATTGGCCCACATGCCAAACAGTCTAATATCCTCAATGGCAGCCTCATCTGCGGAGTGGCGGGCGCGAAGGCTATGAACTAGAAGGACCGCATTACCCTCCTGGGGAATGACAACCACAACAGGGTGGCTGTACAAAATGGGGTTAAAGCCAGACAGGAAGAAGGTATTCTGGGGCTTGAAGCAGATGATGCCATCGATTCCCTGCTCAGCCATGGCCTTCTGCATTTTGATGACCTTTTCCCGGTAGAGCTGCTTGCGGTCGTACTGTTTGAGCTGTTCCTTGATTTCATTGATCGTCATAGTGAAAACCTCCTTAATGATATACAATGATAGCGTTTATAGCATAAAGCTGACACCCGGCCCCAGGGGAATCTGGAACACGAACCAGATAATGAACTGGATCATATAGCAGGCCAGGAAAGTCAGGGAATAGGGGAGCATGTTGGAAATCAGGGTCCCAAATCCAAAATCCTTGTCATACTTTTTACACAGGGAAAGCAGCATGGCAAAATAGGCGTAGGCCGGGGTGATGGGGTCACTGGCCGCATCACCTACCCGGAAGCACATCTGGGTCACCGCAGGGTGATAACCCAGCAGCATGAACATGGGGACAAATACTGAGGACATCAGGCCCCACTTGGCAGAGGCACTGCCCACAAACAAGTTCAAGAACGCACACAGGAGAATGAATAGCAACATGATGGCCAGCGGCGGTAAACCAGAGGACTCCAGCAGTTCCGCACCCTTGATGGCCAGAATGGTAGCTAGATTAGACCACTCAAAGTAGGCCAAAAATTGGGCGATCACAAAGCATAGGGCCACGAAAGGACCCATGTCCACCATGGCATTGCCCATAGCATCCACCAAATCATTGCTGGTTTTAAAGTGGCCACTTCTGAATCCGTAGGCCACACCGGGGATAAAGAACAGCAGTGCAATAAAGAAGGGGAGACCTTGCATCAGGGGAGCAGCGGCAATTACCAGGCCACCGGTCTCTGGGTCCCGTAGCCATCCGTTACTGGGAATGCACATAACTAGGATGATGGCCAGATACACCAGAACAGCAATCAACGCGGCTCGCAGTCCCCGGTTCTCCTCTGGTGTGAGTTCTGCAATCTGCCGTTCCGTTACCACTACGTTTGGCCGGTTCCGCAGTCTTGGCTCCACTATACGAGTGGTCACAAACAGAGAGGCAGCGGTCAAAATAAAGACCGAGGTCGCCGAGAAAAAATATGTCATAGCCGGGGATGCAGTGAAGTCGGGGTCTAGAGTTTGGGCGGCGGCTACTGTAAAGCTGGCGTTGACTACGTCCATATTGGTCAGCAGCAAATTAGCACAGAAGGCACCAGAGACTGTGGCGTATCCGCACAGGGCGCCGGCCACCGCTGGCTTACCCATAGAGGCGAATAGAGCAGATCCAAGAATGGGCATCACTACATAGCCAGTCCCGCCGGCGGCATCAGCTAACACAGCAACAAAGGTAAAAACCAGCAGCACCCGCAAATCAGAGCCTTTGGAGCTTTCTACCACCTTCTGCAGTACCACACGGAATAGACCGGACCGCTCACAGATCCCCACGCCGAACATGCATACCAGTACGGGCCCCAGAACAGAGAGGGTCTGGAAGTTACTGACCATGCTGGTCAGCATCCGGACAATCCCTTCTCTGGATAGTAAGTTGTAGGGTACTACTACCTCGCCAGTCGCGGGATTAACCGCTGTCACTCTGGCGGCAGTACAGACCCAAGAGAGAACGATGACAAGAATTGCAAACCAGACAAAAAATACCATAGGGTTGGGGATTTTATTTCCAATTTTTTCTACTCTCTCATAAAACCCTAGCGTGCTTTTTTTCTTCACATGAAACAACCTCCCGTTTCACTATCTGTTGATTTTGCAGCGCTTCCCTCTTTTTTTCTTTCATAATCATGGGCCCGATGGAATTATTATCATACAAGGGCCCCAATCTGTCCAACACCACTTTTTCTTTGTATCAACAGGTCTAGTCCTGTGATTTATTAAAATATAGACGGGTTTTTGCAATCAAATTTGTCAAAATAGACAATTTCTGTGGAGGCGGCATAGCTCTTGTGCGGGGGAAAATCGTTTCTCCTAAATGAATCCTCCCACAACTCGGTATGCAGTGTTTAAAGCATATCGTCTCTTATTGCGAACAAATCGACCTGGCGGTGGAGCAGTTCGGAGCCAGCTATTCCATCTTTGCGGTCGATTCTGTCTACCGCAACACTGTCGCATTGTGGCCCACTGTTATGGTACAGTAGATCACACTATTATTGGAAATGTGGTGGAGTATGACATTCCTCCGCTAAAGGCTTATTGTGTCAGAAGGAATCTCAGTGAATGACCCAAGATCTGACCCAGAACCGGAAAAACTGGGTCGGAACAGAGAAAATATAACCTCCGGGTTTGGGCCCATTTTAGGCCCAAAAACGCCCGGAAAGCGTTGAACCGCAGCAGATGGACAAACCAACAGCAGCTCATAACCCGGAGGTCGGAGGTTCAAGTCCTCCTCCCGCAACCAGAAATCCGCTGGAATCATCTGATTCCAGCGGATTATTTTTGCTTTCTGCGACTTTTTTATGAGCTTTATTTTTGGCTTTCAAATCTGACCTAGGTTCCGGCCCATACGGAAATTTGGAGTGTTCAGGGTGGACCCGGCAGAGAGGTGCCCCAGCATCCCGGACACCGTTTTTCATATCTACCCCGTTTTGCGGGGCCAGGGTAGCGAAGATATACCGGAGATCATGGAACCTGACTTCTGGGTAGTCCTGCCCGTTTCAGCACCCGGTGGAGCATGTGCAGGACGCTGTCTGGAGAGATGGGACCGTCTGTGGTACTAGGGAACACCCAGGGGCCTTCCCCGACTTTCTTTTTCTGCTGATTCAGAATGTCTACCATATCCTTTTCCAGAGGCAGGGTGCGGTAGGCGTTTTTTGTTTTGAGTGGGGCCTGCACCACCTCTCCATTAATATGGGCAATTTGCCGCCGTATCCGGAGGTCGCCCTGTTCCAAGTCAAGGTCCTCCCACCTTCAGACCTAGAAGTTCACCTCTCCGTACTCCGGGGGCCAACTCCATGAGTAGAGTTCGAACACACCGATGTCCCTTGCCTTCCGCAGAAAGTAGCCCAGCTGCTCCACCGGGGGGGTGTCATCTCCCTGTACTTCCCCTTGGGCATGGCGCAACTCTAGGCTGGACCAGCGAAAGTTGATTCCAACTCTTTTGTCAGCTTCATAGCTGAGGTAATAATCTGGTGGAGGTTTCTGACCGTCTTGGCATGGCTGGCTTTTGCTCTTGCCCCGATTCACTCGGCCGCTGTTTAGCAGCCTCTTGCGGAACTTCTGTAGCTCTAAAGAGGCGAGCTTGCCCAAGCGAGATCTTCCTAATGTTTATCTTGATGTAGTTGTCAATATAGCCCCGGTCTCCAGGGGTCGGCTGGCGGTGTACTGTCCCTCCCAACGGCCATCCTTCCGTTTCTGGAGATTGCCCTTCCTGTCGGCTCCGTGTTTTCCCATGTTGTTCCATCTCCTTTGTAACGACACACAATACCAAGGAAACGGGAAATAGACGGGAAATGGCGCAGAGTCATCAAACGATTCAAATTTTTGGGTTTTCGCACATTCTCTTTGTTAAACGTCGCTCTTTTGATCCCAGGGAGAACTTTTATCTTTGATTAGGCGGCGCAATTTTGGGGATGAGGTGTCCAGTCCGAAAAAGGTATCTCTTATAGAAAAGGACAGACAGATTCCCCTGCTTTTTCTTTGTGACAGTAGGTGTCCGGGGGATGACGATCGCAGAAGTGATATCACAGGCCAAATTTTGCCCCCGCTTTTGATACACTGTGAAAGCTCTCGTAACTGCCTGCACTGCGAGCAGAAGTAGTTCCTGCGGTGGCCGTCTGAGAACCTGCCTTTATACTGCACTTTTTTCAACCCCACGGTTCGTCCTGCCGTTTGTCAAATTGGCAAGGCCGCCGGATACTGTGCGCCGGCTATGTTCTTTTTGACACAGTTACATTTGAGACGCAAAGGGAAAAGTGCAGTTTGTCGTTCTAAAATGTCTTTTTCTACCCCACCACTCAGTTTCTGCTCTTACGGGGCAGAGATCGCAAAGGCTCATACGGTCCACAAAACGGAAAAACGAACTGAGCATAAAATACGGTTAAAGTGTATGCTGCTTTCGGATCAGATCTATAAAACCCTTCATAAAGGATGCCACCCACTTTCCGCGGTGGTAGATGATTTGGCTGAAATAAATTTGCGGTGCAACGCTGACGTTCAACTTGACCAGAGTGTTGCTCCCTATATCACGCCTGACTGAATATTCGGGAAGGAAAGTCAACCCCTCACTGTTTTTTAATATTTCGGCAATCGCCTTTGTATTGTCCACCACCAGTGAATTCTTAGGCAGCATCCCGCAAGAATATGCAAGGCGTTGCAGTTTTCGGTAAACGATGCCGGATCGCTCTGTCACGACCAGGGGGTACGAGAAAAAATCTTCCAAGGCTATCTGCTCACGACCGGCCAATTCGTGGTTGGGACTGGATACAAAAGCCAGTGTCTCCTTATGCTGATAAGCACAGAAAAAATCCGGATCAGAATTTAAGTCGTCAGACAGGTAAACCATATCTAATTGGTTTAGCCTGAGCCACTCTTGGAGGTCCTTTGTCCGACCCATTTTAATTTGAATCTCAATATTGGGCCATTGGCTGGCATAATGCGGCAATATGTTGACCAATGTGCTGAATAACAGCGATTCCAAAACGCCCACACGAATGACACCGTGTATTTCTTTGTCCGATTTTCCTAACATGACAGATCGATGTATATTTTCTAAAATCGAATCAGCATAGGAACGGAATTCCTGACCGAGGGAGGTCAGGTAAATTTTTTTATCAATTCGGTCAAATAACGGAAATCCCAGCTCGCATTCTAACTGCTTGATTTGATTGCTGATGGTAGATTGCACATAGCCGAGCTCGGTTGCAGCCTTTGTGAAACTCTTTAGATCCGCTACTTTTGTAAATGCACGAAGTGTACGCTCATCCATAAGCTATCCTCTATTTAATCGAAAAATCGAATGAACTTCATCTAAACTATTCGTTTTACAAATTAATATTAGCACTATATTATTGAATTTGCAACAAAATAATGATGCCATTTTAAAAAAATTGTAACTTATGAAAGAATGAGGCAAGATATGAGTAAGATGGAGTATTTGCAGGATATGCCAATTGCGGTACTGGGCGGGGGCGCCGTGGGTAAGACCTGCGCAGCTGACATGAAACTGGCTGGTAAGGAGGTACGCCTCTATGACGCTATGCCCTTCGCCGCCAGTTCCCTGAAAGACGTGGAAAAGACCGGCATCCTTCTGGACGGTGTTCAGCGCAACAAGTACTGCTTTGAGCGCTCTGGGCGGGCCTTCTTCGACTTGGTGACCAGCGACATCGCCGCCGCCGTAAAGGGTGTGGGCCATATTGTTATTGCTATGGGCTCTTGGGGGCATGAAGCAACCTTCCGGGCCTTAATTCCCCACCTAGAGGATGGTCAGGTAATCAATATCTTCGCCGACAACTTTGGTTGCCTACTTCTACGCCGCCTGATGCAGGAAATGGGCTGCGCTAAGAAGGTTATCGTGGGTGGTTGGTCCTCCGCCCCCTACGGCACCCGGATTGAGTCCATCGGTAAGTTTCAGTTCCCCCATGTAAGTGCCAAATACCGCGCCATCACGTTGCGGGGTGCTGCTCTGCCTATGAAGGACACCGATGATTTCTTGGAGGCCTCCAAGTATCTGCCCTGCATGGATGCCGTAACTCGAGGCGACGGCCCCTCCAAAGCCAACACCATTCTGGACGTTGACTTTGCAAACGTCAACCCTGTCATTCATGTCCCCGCCACTGTGCTGGGCGTGTCCACCATGGAGAACTGGGGCGTTATCTTCTGCGGCAACGATAAGACCACCTACTCTATGTACTCCCACGGCTTGTGCCCCTCTATCTGCGAGGTGCAGTATCAGTTTTATAACGAAGAAATTGCCTTGGCCAAGGCAATCGGCGTGGGTTGCCCTGAGTACAAGTATGAGATGTTCTTCTCCCGCCGCAGCGTACTGACTCAGGAGTACATGGGCCTAGACGAGAACGGCAACGACAACGTGGTCTTCCCGCTGGATCAGCCCTCCAACGAGGGTAACACAGGCCCCAACACCATCCATCACCGTTACATGACCGAGGATGTGCCCATTGGGTGCAAAATTTACCACGACTTGGGCGTACAGTACGGCGTGCCCACACCCATTATCGACTCCATGATTGTCTTGGCCGGCGCCATGCACAAGAAGAACTTCTTCCAGGACAGCCGCTACACCTTGGCCTATCTGGGCATTGACAATATGTCCAAGGAGGACCTGCTAACCTACTTAAATGAGGGCACCCGCCTAGTCTGAACGATATCGTTCAATCCCTGCGACGTTTCACGCTACAGGGATTGAGATTCGGATTTTAACCGTATTATGAAAGGAGATTCCATATGACAATCCCCTTGGATATTTTACAAACTTTGGCCGTAGCCGTGATCGTTCTCTTTGCCGGCAAGGGTATCAAGCGCTACGTTAAGGTGCTGGATCGGCTGTGTATTCCTGACCCTGTGGTAGGAGGCATCCTGTTCTCGCTTGTTGTCCTTTTCGGCCACCAGTCAGGGATGTTTCTGCTCGAACTGGACACCACCCTACAAAATGTTTTTATGACGGTGTTCTTTACCGCTGTCGGCTTTACCTGCGATGTAAAAGTATTGCTGAAATACGGAAAGCGCGCCATTCAGTTTACTGTTTTGCTGACACTGCTGGTAATCTTCCAAAACGCTATCGGAGTTGGACTGGCCAAGCTGTTCGACATCGACCTTCTTCTGGGGCTGTGTACCGGCTCGGCATCTATGACCGGTGGACACGGTACTGCAGGTTCCTTTGCTCCTCTATTTGAAACGAATTATGGCTGTGAGGGGGCGTTGGTAGTTGGTTTGGCCGCTGCAACCTTTGGCCTGGTCAGTGGCGGACTTGTTGGCGGTCCTGTGGGCAACTTCCTGGTCCGCCGTCACGGATTAGCTGAAACTGCTGCTGCCCGCCGAGAGGACCCGACACAAGCGTCTACCCATGAAATGGAGATCCCACTGAGTGCCAAAGGTATGGTTTCCGCAGTGAATCAGATCATTTTATGTATGGGCGTGGGCACTATTATCTACTTGCTGCTGAAGATGGTGGGCATCACGTTCCCCTCCTATGTAGGAGGCATGGTCATGGGTGTGGTGCTACGCAATGTCAGCACCTACACCGGAAAATTTGAAACTCCTCTGCCGGAAATTGATTGTCTGGGTAATATTAGCTTATCCCTTTTCGTTTCTATGGCGCTGATGTCTCTGAAACTGTGGCAGCTAATTGATTTGGCGGTCCCCATGATCGTCACCCTGGCCACGCAGGTTGTGTTCATCGCAATCTTTATGATTTTTGTGGGCTATTACATCTTGGGTCGTGATTATGATGCGGCCGTGATGGTAACAGGTTTCTGCGGTTTTGGTTTAGGGGCTATGCCCAATGGAGTATCGAATATGCAGGCATTTACAAAGAAATGGGGACCTTCGCCCACTGCGTTCTTTGTTGTGCCAGGCGTTGGTTCCGTGATTATCGATGTGGTCAATGCATTGATTTTAACCGCTCTGATGAATCTTCTTGGATGAGCGGAGAATGTTCCTCCAACTTACACAAAAACCAAGGCCGTAGAGTTGCTACGGGCGGGGGCCCATCGTCTCCGTGTGCTTTCCCTTGCATTTTCGTACAGAATTGCACACAAGGTTTTACCAAGGAGAATGAGGAGGGACTCTTGGTGACCTGCGTACCTCGAAAACCCTCTTGACAGTCTGGCCGCTTGGAGTTTAGATAGAGCAGAGAGAAAACCAGCTATTCTGGATATTGGTGCCCTTGCTTTGATAAAACATTTTTTGGTTGTTCTGTGATCCTTTCTTTGTCTTTTTTATAGAAGTTTTTGCGTTGCTTGACATCTTCTGACCCGTAACTTGAACCAGAATAGGAAAAAATCAATGGAGGCAACGGGGCAAAGAGACTTGGAGAGTACCTGCCTTCGGTTGGGACAGGCCCGGAAAGCGCTGAAAAGGCCCAAACTGAACTTCAGAGCGTAGCTCACGTAGGTTCAAGTCCTACTCCCGCAACCAGAAATCCGCTGGAATCGCCTGATTCCAGCGGATTATTTTTGGCTTTCAAATTTTGACCCATACGGGAAATTTTCTGGGTTGAATAAGGTTATAGATTGGCGGAGAGGGCGTTTTTCATCATCTCCGCCGCCTGCCGTTGAGCCGAGGCGGTCATGTGGGCATAGGTGTTCGGGGAGCGCGAGTTCTGCGACGCCTTCGGTCTGACCTACCCGGGTCCGGTGAAGTTTACTCCGATGGCTACCATCTATCAGGGCAAAATCAAATACAATGCCATCGAGATGGATTTTTAAGGAGGAACCAAGTACGCCGTTTTATCGTATGTCCATGCCCAAGGGGCTGGACGACCTGGCGGTGGAGAAGTCCCTGCGGGAAATCACAGCCGCCACGGCGGACATTCTTGCGCCCCTCATGGTGCGCATCGGGATCTACGAGTCTGACCCGGAAAAAATCTATGAGGGCGGCAAGTGCAGAGGCCGTCTGCCCCCCCACAGTTGTCTTCAACTGCGGCCCCGGCCGTAGCCTGGAGGCCAAGAACATGCTGATGAACTGGGTGACGGAGATCCTCAGCGAAAACCTTGGGTGCGGCAAGCGGGACGTTCGATGCCACCTGCTGGACAGATGGGAAGGCTCCCATTTGATGATTGACGGAAAACCTAAAGATTTTTCAAAGAAGGTGAAACAGGATGCCCTACATGTGCAACATTCAGATGCCCAAAGGCAAGCCTAAGGAGGTCATCGAGAAGACCATGGTGGAGATTTCTGAGATTATGATCCGGAACTTCGACGCCAAGCCCAGGCAGGTCCGGGTCATCGTGGACGAACTCCCCCGGAACCGGTATATCGTGGGCGGAGTCATGACCGCTGAGATGCCGGAGTTTGAGGAGAAAAAGCCGATGGAGAAGGCCTTGGAAGAATAAAGCGATTTGCAATTGGAAGATACTGTACCAAAGAAAGTTTTTGTATGGATATGAGAAGAGAGGAGATTATTTATGAGAAAGTCAATCGTAAAAGCTTTTGCCTTTGCCGCATCCTTGACGGCAATCCTCACCGCCTGCTCCCCAGGTTCCAGTTCGAATAGCAGCGCTTCAAACCCCAACACCAACAATGATTACCCGTCTCAACCCATTCCCCATGCTGGCGCTGTTCCTGCATGACACCTAGGATGAGGCCATGGAAATTGCTCGGGCCAACCTGACCACAGTGTGGTGATCCACTCTAATACTCAGAAGCACATTGAAGCGGTCCCCGGCGTGGTAAATGTGTCCCGCTATGCGGTCAACCAGGTGGGCGGCACTGCTCTGGGCGGTGCCATGGACAACGGCCTAAACCCCACCACCACCTTGGGCTGCGGTACCTGGGGCAACAACATCATCAGCGAAAATCTGTGGTACACACACGTGATGAACGTGAGCCACATTTCCTATCGAGTGCCCGATATATACATCCCTACGGATAAAAAGATTTGGGCTGGCTAAACGATCCTCCTTTTTGATTTCACGACACAGAGGTGCGGCTTTGCGGTCGTACCTCTGTGCCTATTCAAAGGTGAAATTTTTGAAACAGAGGGAGAACATTGTGGTACATAAGGAGAAAATCAACCTTATTATCCCCGAGGCGGCGGCCCAGACAGTTTTTTCTCGTCAAAGGCCCTGCGCCAACAGTATTCCTTGAAAGTCGCTCCAAGTTGCCCTCTGATCCATTGATAAGGAAGATTCTGCCAAGCGCTACAGTCTGGTATATAATTGCCAACAAGGAATAAAACTGGGGAATTGCCAGCATACCGTTCGGTGTTGTGCGCTAATTTTTGATATGTCTGTTTGCTGCTCGTGATACCGATTCTGCAACAACGGGTGTGGGCATCCAATCGCAGAAAGGTGGTTGGCAGAGACGCATAGTTTAGATTCCTTTTCGCAGCAATTCAAATACTGTTAATAGTCCTTCGCACATAACAGGATCTAAAACAGGAATTCCCACTGCTTTCTCTATCGATGAGGCAATTTGGATACTGGACATTCCAGTGCAGCTTAAAGCAATTACATCAGCCCCCAGTGCTTTCTGTGCAGCCGCCTTTTCCATAGTAGCCTCGTACCCCTTGGCTGTCATCAAGTCTAAAATATTCTCCACCCCATCTCCCTTTGCATTGTTCACAATTCGATCACCCAATATCCGATGGTAGCTCTCTGGTACATCTTCAGTAATACCTAGGACAGCTGGATAGCTGCCAAAAAATGTGCTCAGTGCGGCAGTGCTGGCACCGCCTCCAATAACCGGAATAGGCACTGCCTGTTTTGCCTCTGCAACTCCCGGGTCACCAGCACAACTGACAATAATGGCTTGGCACCCTTCCTGCCACAACTCCACGGCAAGCTTCACTACCTTGGGTACACCAGAAGTAAATGTCACATCATCATGAATTCCCTCTGGTTGATCGGGAATGCATCGGGACACTACTTGCAGCATGGGGAAATAGGATTCGATAAGCTTTCCGTGCAGCTGTAGCAGTTCCTCGTCTTCTGTGGTCAAGACCCGAATCAGGCCCACTTTATATGTTTTCAATTTATTCACTCTTTTCCCCCAATTTTGTGGAAAATATTTTGCCGGCCAGAATATCCGCAACTGTGATGGGATCCGCACTCCGAGCAAGGAAAATTACACTCATCTAGGCTGTCGTGATCTACTGGCGGTTCCTCTGGTAAGGTCTTTATATACTCTACCAACGTAAGAACTCGCTCCACTTGATCCCGCTCTCCCTGAATCTGAATAGCTGTTGAATCCTGGGCGCCGAAAAACCCGCCCTTTGCAAAAATCTGAGCTTGCACCTTTGCAAAAAATTGAATAGCCTCAATTTCTGTTATAATCTCCCCAGGAATAGGGGCAAGACTGCAGGCCATGCCATAAGAGAATCCACAACGCCGCATAGACACATGGCCCATGATTTGGGTCAAATCGCCCGGGATCAGCTTCAATACGCTGGACAGGATTAATGTTTGGATACCCTCTGTGTATAGATAGGGCATGCAGATGCCATAGCCGCCCCCACTCGGGCTTCCGATGAGCAACGCAGCGTGACCAAAAGCATCCAAGGCATTTGCTCCGGTAATAAATAGTGTCTCCGGACCCAGGCCTTTCATGGTCTGCTCCAAACAATCATCCACTTTTTGAGCTTTCCCCTGCCGATATAGCATGAAATGAGCCCCTTTGCACTTATGCAACGCCCCTTTCATGCCGTTTTTTGTCCACCGCCCGCAGATACGAAGGGTGTCACCTGTCACCAGTTTAGATAGGCAGGACACTGTTGAAGAACCCTTAAATAGAATTTGGCCATG
This sequence comes from Flintibacter sp. HCN-6482, assembly GCF_037892565.1. NCBI lineage: Bacteria > Bacillati > Bacillota > Clostridia > Eubacteriales > Flintibacter > Flintibacter sp. HCN-6482. The sequence continues at coordinate 393,367 of NZ_JBBKBK010000003.1, forward strand.
CTCCAGATAGGGGGTCAGAATGCCACTTGTTGCAATGCAGTGGGCAATCATTTGCTGACACTGGCTTCCCCATAGAGTAAACTGGGCTGTTTCCATAGCATAACTATCCCTTCAGATCTGGAATACTCCGTCCAGCATTACCAACTTGTCATCCAGATATAATGTGGGATTTTTAATAATGCCATCGATATGGCAGTCTGCCTGATTGTTGCCACCAAATCCCACATTGGTTCCAAAAGCGATATGGACAGTCTGATAGGCCTTTTCGTCCTCCAGGATGATGCCAACCAGTCCAGCAGCATAGTTGGTACCAATTCCCAACTCACACAATGTAGCATTATTTCTGCTTTTCAAAAGGATGTCCAATTTTTCCGCTTCTTTGCCCCGAATACTTTGCAGGACCCCGTTTTTTACTTCTACCTCCAGAGGTTCTTTTAGCAGACCAATTCCAACCACGGAGCCGTCAATCACCATGCTGCCGTTGGCCCCTGTCTCTACTGGAGCAATATAGGCCTCTCCCGAAGGAAGATTTCCCGCCTGCCCTTTCTCTCGATAGATGCCGGGGCTGGATACGCCGGGCCGGCCCCGGAGATCTAGTGTCATAACACGCCCCTGCTTCTCGATACGAGCCGTGCTGGCCTTAGTTAACAATTCTGCCACTCGCTCGGTGAACTCCATGACCCGCCTATAATCAGCAGTCATAGCACCCTTGGTAAACATATCTTTTGTGATACCTGGCATCGTGGCAATCCGCGCTCCCGCCGCCGCAGCCTCGATTTTGGCCCGGGTGTGGGTAATGGATGTACTCATAGGGCAAAGGACCACATCTGCAGCCTTCATGGCGGCGGCCACCGCAGCGGGTGGCTCCTGACCCGACACTGCCCGAGGAGACATGGTCATCAGCATAGCCTCCGATCCCAACACCTTGGCCGCCTGATACAGCGCCTGGCCAATAGCATACTTTTCATCGTCAGTTACCACCAGTACCTGCTCCTTTGGCCGAACATTCATACAACTGGTCAATATATTTTTTCCGATCTCCACTAGCTCCATCTTTTTTCCTCCTTACGACAGTAGTTCCATCATGACGCGAACCGCTAGGGTTCGGGACAAAATTACCGGCTTTCTGGATAATTTCTGAAACCGTTCCTTCGTTCCAGTGTGATAGCCAATACAGTCCATCACTACTAGATCTACATCTAGCTCTGATACGGTCCGGGCAGCCTCATCCAGAGCCTCCTGATCTCCGTAAGGCGAGGCAGGAATTGCAGTGCTCTCTTGGACGTATTGTTTCCACTTCTGCTCCGACTGTGCCACCTGCTGGGGGGTGGGAACCACAACAGCAATCTTTCCACGGCTAGCCAGTGCCGGCACAAGGCCGTTGAGTACCTTACAGGGGAAAATCAGAGGCACTTTGGAGTGAAACACGTCAGGAAAATCCCCGGTGCACAAAAACAGTATCAGCTCCGCTCCCTGCTCCTCTAGGAGTTCGATGCACTGCTGTAACCTGGGTAGGATATACCGCTCGGCAAACATTACGGGGCTCCCATCCTGCAGTTGTGAGATCAGGACATAATCCTCCTGCCCCGGTGCAAAGGCACGAATATCCTCTCGGGTGAGCCCATCCAACGCTCCTGCCTGAATTAATTCCACCCGATCATCCATCAGGGGAAGCAGGTCTTGAATTACGTCCTCTCTGGGCGACTGTCCAATGGTAATGGCGCCAACTTTCATCATCTTGTCTTCCTCCGTCCCATATTTATTCGATCTATAAAACCCCCGCCGCCAGTGATCCGGCAGCGGGGGTCGGTCAGCATTGCTTTTTTCCTGCCCCCAAATTTTTTTTGTCAGAAAGGAACGTGTTCCACCATGGGGCGGTGAATAATGTTTTCCACTCCGGCTAGCAGATCTTTGTCAAACATGGGGGCGGCCAGTTTCAAATGTTGATACCCTACATGGATTAGGTAGACCTCCTGGCCAAGTCTCAGGTCAGAGGTTGGGGTCGGTCGGCCAGTCTGGCTGTCAAAGGTCATGATCAAATCAGGGAAAGTGCCACGGCGCTGTCCGTCCGGCCCGTCTACCGTCATGTACTCATTCCAGAAAGACATCTCATATCCGCAAATCTTGACAACACCCACATCAAAGCCACCTTCACTGCGCAACTGATACTCTTCTACCGGGCCATGAGCTAGGATCTCGCCGCCTAAAAACTCACAAACCTCCTGTACGCCTGCCTGTACAGACTGCTCCAGACCCCTAGCATAGCGGTGACCCGTCTCAATAGCCTGGGACAGCCCGCCCACAGCACTATTTTTTTGCAGGAGAGAGGCTTTTACTGGATTGCGGATTACAGCTACTAGGCCACCAGCCTCCACTGCAGCCGCTCGAACCAGCTTGGAGCAGTGGTCGATGGAACCAGTCACAGTGCATTCCACATACCGTCCCAATTCTTTCCGACCACCGACACAGGTCATAGTGGTGACATAGGTAGGATCGCGGTGAAGATTCAGGCTGCCCATCACGCCTGTAGGGTGAGCACGACCGTTGCACGGGGCGTCCAATAAGGGAATTCCCAGCACGGATGCCTCCAGCCAACCGTTGAACGTAGAACCACCGCCATTTTCGTTAGTGATGATGCCACCGGGCCGAATTCCTGTGCTCTTGATAAACAGCTCCACACAGCGCATCATATCTGCGGGAGAAACAAACTTTTCCTGGGCCGCAGGAGCCCCAACCATGGAGGCCGTGACAATCACAGTTTCTGGATCGATTTGATCCAGCGGAGTCAGCTCCAGGGGGCTAAACCGCACAGCCAACTCGCCGGTTTCCGCCCCGGTTACCGCCGATCCTCCTCCACCGCCGCCCAGAATGGCTCCTCCCAGAGCTGCCCAACGGACATGTTGCTCGGTCAGCTTAATCCCATTGCGTTCCATGATTTTTCTTCCTTTCTGTTATCTGCTCCACAATTTCCCTGCACTCAATGTTTTTTGTTAGACACCAGATTGAATACTACGTGTAGGACAACGGTAGCCACCATGCCATTGACGGCTTGGATACCTGGGGTGAAAATGGCCACTACTACACCGCAGCCCCACGCCAGAACTGACGGCCACTTGATAAGAGGGAGCTTTTCATAGGAGATATCGTTGTAGTTATAGTCGTGCTTGATCCCAAACAGGGGGAGCACCAGATAGTCAGCCACCATGACTGCGGCCATGGGAGGAATCACGATACCCAGCCAAGTCATATAGGGCACAAAGTAGTCCACTACACCACAGAAGCCCAAAGCAATTCCGATGACGCCTAAAATAATAGTAATGGGGGCCTTTTTCTTTACTTCAATGATGTTGCAGGCGGCATTGGCTGCGGAGTAGAGATTCTGCTGATTGGTGGTCCAGGCTGCCAGGGTAATGAGTACAGCACCAATCAACCCGGAACCGGTGGCTAGCACGCCGATGTAGTCGGACACCACGCCAAAGTCCCACGTTTCCAAGTGCAGGGCGGCGGCAATGCCGGCGATGGGCAACAGGAAATGGCCGAAAAACAGACCGCTAACCCATACAATAGAAATTTTTACAATATCGGTCTTTGCAAACCGGCCGCAGTCGGGCACGGTGGCCATGCCAGCAGCCCAGCTGCCGATGACCGTGGTCACGCCGGTGGTCATAGCGCCGATTTGATTGCCGGTAGGGCTATAGGAGAACAGAGAATCAACACCGATGAGACGTACACAGTTGACCAGAGCCAGAACAATGAACAGTAACAGGGGGATGGCGGCAAAGGTGCTCAACTTCTCCATTCCTTTAAATCCTTTGATTGCGGTGGAGGCCATCATGATTCCCCCCAGTACTGCCAACACCGGCACACTCAGGGGGATGTACTTGGTCCAGATCTGCCCAAAGAAACCTAACTGCGTGGCGAACCAGCCCACGGAAGTAAAACAGATAATCGCCGAGAAAATATAAGTTCCTACCCGGCCCACAGTAAATCGGATTAGGGACATAGCCGCCAGTCCGGTTTTGGACCCGATATACACAGTCATAATCATGACTACCACTAGGATAATATCGCCGATAGACAAGGCAATGAGGGCATCCCGAAAGTTCATGCTGGAGCCTAGTGCTGTACCAGTGGCCAGATCTCCCACCACCACATTCCAGCACAGCCAGACAAAAAACATCTTGATCCAGCCGTACCGTTTATTTTTGGGAACGGGAGTATAGATATAGTCCTGTTCTTCCACACCACCCTCGGTTACCGAAGTGCTCACATTATGTTGCTTGTCACTCATAGCTATCTCCTTTCTTTGTTACAGCACACAATCCGTTTTTTCTATCAGCCGGTCATACCAAATGGTATGTCTAGTGCCTAGCATAGGTTTTTCTCGGACTACGTTTACCGCCGGGTGGCCCTGTATATCCGTCAAAATAAAACGTGTATCCAGTTTCATTTCCCTGAAGCCTTTCTCTCGGAGTAGTACCTCATCTCTGGGCTCAAGAAACATATCCGGTCCAAATATGCCGCTTATTCCCTCTTGGACGGCAAAGGCTGTGTAGGTATTGTTTTCGTTGGCACGTACTCTGGCAGGGTGATAATTCTCTCTCGCCTGCTGGGCTTCCGGGCAGCCGGAGAGACAGTTTGGATTTTTAACCGCCGGGACAGCAAAAATGTCACACCCGCTGTTGGCCAGCAGCCGGGGTACCTCCATGACCATAATTTCACTCCCTAACAGTATGCCGATTCTGCCATAGGGGCGGTCAAGAATCAGCCCGGCCTGGTCCCCCGCTTCCGCCCACTGTGCCTCCCGGCGAGTCAGGTGACTCTTACGGTAACAGTGTCGGGTGCCATCCTCACACAGACATTCCGCTGCATTCCAAAGCTTCCCGTTCTCCTCCAGAACAAAGCCCAAGATTACATCGACATGGTTCTCTACAGCCAAATCAGACAGTTCCGGCCACACTGGATCATCTGCCCGGATAGCGATACGCTGTGCCTGCTTCAGGTTTTCGGGAACGCCTCCTAGTACCAGCTCAGGCAGTATCAACAAGCGGTTCCCTCGCTTTCCGGCCTGGCAGATGGTCTGCTTTATATTGGCCAGATGTCCCTCCCGGTACTCCGGTTCCATGCTGCATACCGCTACAGAAAACAGGCTGCCTTGGAGCAGAGGATGCGGAGCAAAGATCTGATAATACTGACTCTGGAACCAAGGATAGCGCTGCAGCTGCAATTCACGGTAGAGCTCCGGGCGGCGCGGAGGGATCTCACTCCTATCCGTCTGAGTATCCAAGTCAATCTCGGCCAAAGCAATACCGTTTCCGTAGGGGTGACATGCTAGTACCCTGCCGTCCGGGCCAATGATACCGCTTCCACCGCAGAAGGAAAATCCCTTTTCCTCTCCGTGTCGGTTTGCTGCAATGACATACATCCCATTTTCCTTGGCACGGGTTATCCAGATACTGGAAGGGACAGATGCCTCACTCCAATTCATAGGGGAACATAAAATCTGCGCCCCCATTAGGCGGCTCAACCTGGAGGCTTCTGGGTAGCTTAGATCCATACAGATCTGTATGCCAACGACTCCAATGGGGGTGTCAAATACAGCTACCGGCTCATCTCCCGTCTTGGCCCAGGTGCTGTCAGGAGTGTAATGGTGCATTTTCCGGTGACGGCCAATTAGGCCTCCTGGCCCCACGAGGACGGCAGTGTTGTAAAGTCGATCCCCCTCCGACTCAGGGAGCCCGGCTACCAAATAACAGTCCAGTTCCCGGGCTAAGTCCTCCAGTAACCCTACCGTCCGCCCGCCGATCACATACTCCGCCATCTCCGATGCCTGATCCATGCTGTCAAAGTAATAGCCTGTAGCGCACATTTCGGGCAAAACTATGAGCTTTGCCCCCTGACCGGCTGCCTGTCGTATCAGACCGGCCAGCTGAGACAGGTTTTTCTCTTTTTCCATGAAACGACAGTCGAATTGGATTGCCGCTCCCTTGTACTTCATGGTCCTTACCCTCCTTTTATTGTCCCGAATCTTCCCGACGATCCCACTTCTTTCAACTGAATATTTTTTCTCAAGATAGTCATCCGATTTTTGCAAATATTCCTATAATAGAAATAAAAAATCTTATTATGGAATATTGTAATTATAGTAGCACTACACTTAGCGTTTGTCAAGATAGAAGCCGGTAAAATACACAGGAAACATTCTGTTTGCTTAATTGGCTTTGGTCAAAATGTAACAAGCCAGACGGGGGTTGTTTTCTCCCCGCCTGGCTTGTTTTTGCGCTATTTTCCTGAATCTTTCAGTATAAAATCATCAATAGATCAAATTGCTGTAATAATTGGAGCCCATTTGATTGTTAATTTCCACAGCGAGCTGGCGGCCTTGCTGAACGAATTGCTCCACTGCATCCGGCCGGGCTGGGTCATCCACTCCACCCACACTCAGGCCAGCTACCAACTGATTGGAGGAATTATAGATGGGAAAACCAACGGCAAAGAGTCCCTCTGTAAGTCTGTTATGGGTAAAGTCATAGCCGCGGGCTTGCGCTTGCTTCAGATCTTCGGCCAACTGAGCCATTTCCTCCCCTGGCAGTTCCAGGCTGCGCAGATATCCGCTTTGAAACTGGGGGGAGGCAAAAGCCAGCAGTACCCGGTTGGTAGCCCCGCAGAACAGTGGATATACTCCGCCTACAAACACGGTGCTCAGACGCCCGGTACTGTCGGAGACCACCCGATCCACACATAGGCTCTGGTTTCCACAGGGAATGGTGAGATAGGTGCTGATTTTTGTGCGCTCATGAAAATTCCAGAGAAAGTCATGGGCAATCCGTTTTACATCCTGCCTCTGCACTGCACAGAAACCAAGCAGAAGTACCTGTTCTCCTAAAGAATACTGCTTAGTAAGAGGGTCCTGCACCAAAAAGCCTTCTGTCATTAAGGTATGTACCAACCGGTATGCAATGGTCTTCCCCACGCCCAGCCCGCTGGCAATAGCAGGAAGAGACAGGGTATTCTCTTGCCGAAACATTTTTAAGATAGACAATGCACGGCCTGCTGTCTGCAGATAGCTCATGTCATCCCGCTTATCCAAATCTTCTTTCACGGTGTACCACCTTTATTAGATAAATCGTTTAAAGTGTACCAATTCTCCTCGCTTCTGTCAACCGGATAGGTTAAATTGCTGCTACTTACTTTTTTGTTTTATGGTTTTTACCTCGACTTTACCTGTATGAGAATCAAGCGTGAATCGGCTAATCCGCCCTGTTTCAAAGCGATGTCCATCTACTTCAGGTCAGCAACTTTCTCGCTAATAGAGACATATGGTCCATTCCGGAGAATACGGATCAAAGGTGCCGCTCGGTCACCTTACTCAGCAAAAAACTAGGCCCGCAGTTTTTACCGATCTATGGATTATCCTGAACGGGTGAAAATTTTGCATCTCGCCTTCAGCTTTAGTGCAAAATTTTTGGTTCCTTTATCCAAATCCTAAAACAGTGCCATAAGAAGTCCCTGATTCCCTTGAAAGACTCAGAATAGACAACAGGAACGTATCATATTTTTCTGTTTTTTGTTTTGCCAAGTGTAGAGGAACAGTTGTAGTATGAGCTCTTTTACTCGATATGCAAAAGATTCAATGCCTCCTAGCCTACAAAGACTCCCACATAGAAGTGTTTGTTGAGGAGGTTATTCGACCATGATCGGGGGCTTCAGTCCTGGCCGGTACACGGTTTTAATGAGGTCGTTTTAGCCTGCCCCAAACTGTGATACACGAGGGTCAGACAGAACGGAACCAATGGAGCAAACAGAGACAGACAGCACACAAGCTCCTTGCAGAAAGGGTACAAAAGCCCCCGACAGAGCAGAAATCATATCCGAACCGCAATTCATAACCCGGAGGTCGGAGATTCAAGTCCCTCCTCCCGCAACCGAAACTCCGCTGGAATAAGCTGATTCCAACGGGGCTTCTCTGCTTTTTATTACTTTTCTAGCTTGATGATTTTGTTGAGGCGTTAGTCTGACTAATTTCTTGAGCCGTACGAAAATTTTTCCGGGGAAGAGAGGGCTATAGACTACTGGAGAGGATGTGCTCCATAATCTCTGCCGCCTGTACTGCGCTTTGGTAGTTGCATGGGTTTCAGTGTCGGAGGTAAACTTGGTGGGGAATATGCTGCACAATAGGACCGCTGGAACTTTCAAATGGCTGCTTCTAAATTACAGTAGGGGTCAGCGGTCCAATAGAAAAAACAGGGGAATGCCTCCCTTGATCAGACGCATTCCCCTGTTTGAGATGGGCTTTGAAGAAAACTTACGATGTCTGGCTCTTTTTTTTGGCGCGGTATTGAGAGATATAAGGATAGCTGACTGAGATTACCATACACAGAAACAGCACGATACAAATTGGTCTGGTCACCATAGAGGTAAATACGGCAGAGATGGAATTGTTGTTTAAAAGTAGTGCCTGGGATAGACCGGCTTCAGCGATGGGGCCCAAAATCAAGCCGAGTACAATGGGGACCACATTGTATTTATATAGCTTCAAGAGATAGCCAATCACGCCGAACACCAGCATGAGCAGAATGTCCGCCACGCTGCCCCGGATAGCATAGGTTCCGATAACGCTAAGGAACAGCACGCAGGCGTTTAAAATATTTTTGGGGGCTAGAGTAACCCGGGCAAAGTATTTAGCGCCCCAGATGCCGATGGCCGCCATCATTACATTTGCAATAAATAGAGCGCAAATAAAGGGGTAGGTGATTTCTTTTTCTGTGGTGAACAGGCCGTAGCCAGGAGTTAAGCCCTGGATGGTAAGGGCGGACAGTAGCACTGCTGTGGTGGCGTTGCCAGGGACACCTAGAGTCAGAGTAGGGATCAGAGTGCCGCCTGTGACCGCATTGTTGGCCGCCTCACACCAAGCGACACCCTCCCGGGAACCGTTGCCATAATCCGGGTCCTTCGTAAACATATGACCAGTGTTGTGGGCTACATAGGAGGCCACATCCCCCCCGGTGCCGGGAATAATACCCACAATCAGACCAATGACAGAAGACCACCAATAGATTTTGGGGTATTTGAAAATATCTTTTAGTTTCAATTTACTGCTCTTGTACTGCACCAGAGAGTCCTTGCTTGCCACCTCGAGAGGATCTTTCAAAGAAGTGAACACCTGGGACATACTGAACAGGCCGATGACCACCGGGATCATTTGAATGCCACCCATGAAAAAAGTGCTGCCAAAGGTAAAGCGAATGCTGCCCTGGACAGGGTCGATGCCTATACAGGCCAAAACCAGACCAACACAACCCATCATCAAGCCCTTGAGTACGCTTTTGGCGGTCAAAGAGGCTATGATGGTCAGACCAAAGAGAGCCATCATGAACCTCTCTTGGGGGCCGAATTGGAAGGCGAAACGAGCCAACGGGGGAGCTAAAAACAGCAGGGCTACAACACTGAGGATACCGCCCCAGAAAGAGGACATTGCGGACTCCACCAGAGCTTCGTGAGACTTCCCCTTCAAAGTCATGGCATAACCGTCCATGGCGGTGGCGGCCGCGGCACTGGTACCAGGGGTATTGATTAAAATAGCGGAGATGGAGCCTCCGAACATGGAACCACAATAGATGGCCCCTAAAAATACCAGAGCGGTAGTGGAGTCGATGGTGTAGGTTACCGGGATAAGCACTGCGATGCCCATAGTAGGAGTGAAGCCGGGCAGAGCCCCCACGATGATTCCCAAAATCGTGCCGACAAGGGCAAAAATCAGATTACCTGGAGAAAATGCGGTGGCAATATAGCCTAAAATTTCGGTCATGGGTGCCTCCTTCAGATCAGGATCCCTCTGGGGAATCGGATGCCCAGAAGAGAGAACATGGCGAACAGGAAAACAGAGAAAAAGATAGTCGCTATGATATCCCGGACGATATGCTTTTTATCTTTGACCGGCTCAAAGATTAAAATAGTAATTCCAGTAAATAACATGGAAGAGCTCAAAAAGCCAACCCGTGGGATCGCAAAGATCCAGAGCGCGGCGATAAATGCGAGGATGATGCCGCGCTTGATTTGCCCTGAATTTAGAGGAAATACCGTCGCCTGGTCCCGCTCTTTTTGCCACTTCACACCGGAAATCACGATGTTAGCGGCAGACAAAGCCATGCCGGTCACACAGATAAACTTGGGCCAAAGGGCCGCTGCGGGCTGGAGCTGAAGACTGTAAACATAAAATAAAATGAAAAATGCCAGCACTAAGATTCCGGTGATACAATTTCGTTTATTCAAAGGTTTCACCTCGAATGTCTAAAATGAAGCTGGACCGGACCGCTTCCCCAGACAGGACGCGGCCGGTCCAGCATCGTGAGAGCTTACTGGAGGGACTCCAGGACAGGAACTGCCAGCTCTGCAGCATTGTGTACCTGCTGGGAGAACTCCTCATGGTCAGCATATCTGTGCATAAAGTTGGACTCCGCTGCCGCAGCTTGGAATTCCTCGTCCTCAAGGGTGGCCTTGACTGCTGCGTCAAAGGCATCTACATAGGTCTGATCCACGCCTTTCATGTAGTAGAAGCCGGCAAAGGCGTTGGTCTCATAGCCCTCATAGCCCAGCTCTCCTAGGGTGGGTACGTCCTCGAAGCCTGGGGTGCTGGACTTGGAGCCCAGATTGATCACCGGCCGGATGTCAGAGCGGCCGGTCAGCTCGGACTCACTTACTGCATAAGACATCACATGACCACCCATCACCGCCGTGTAGCAGTCGGAGGTACCGCCGGTGAAGGGGACGCTGAGGGCGTCCAGCCCCTCGCCTGACAGGAAAGAAGCAAAGGCCACATGGGCGATACCGCCGTTACCGGCATTGGCGTAGGTGAACTGGCCGGGGTTCTCCTGGATATAGGTGAGGACGGACTGGGCATCAGGGAATTTGTCGTTCTCTCCGGAAACTGCCAGATAGAAGGGATCTGCGGTGATCCGGGAGACAGGGATCAAGTCGTCCACCGTGTAGGTGGTTTCGCCGCTAGCGGGGCGGTAGACAGTAGGGGTAGGGAGGCTGAACAGGATGTTGCTACCGTCCGCCGCCTGAGAGACAAAAGCGGTGGTGCCGATGACGCCGGAGGCGCCGCCGGCGTTGTTGACTACCAAGGTAGCGCCAAGGTGTTTCTCCAGGTAGGGCTGAATAAAGCGCATCTGGATATCGGTGTTGCTGCCAGCATTGAAGGGGACAGTGACCGTAATGATTTCAGGGAATTCTACTTGTGGAGCTGTACTAGAGTCACCCGAAGTGTTTGCGCTGGATCCGGTGTTGGAACTGGTGCTTCCGCCGGCGGAGGTGCTGGAGTGATCGCCACCGGAGCAAGCTGCGAGAGAGAGGAGCATGGCGAGAGACAGAACGGAAGAAACAAGCTTTTTCATATCAAATTCCTCCTAAAGACTACTTAGGTGTTCTCGGTGCTGGGTGCGTCGTCGGTGTAGCGCTTGCGGAAGAGCTTTTTAATTTCTGCAATGGGGGCATCCCGTTCAATGAGTTCCCGCATGACTTCCTCGTCAGGCAGGATTTCTTGGCATTTTTTCAGTATATAAGCTGCATGCTGAGGAGGTACGGCACAGATCCCTGAGTCGTCAGCGATGATCAGATCGCCAGGATTGATCTGGACACCTGCAAGCACCACAGGGCCGTTGATCTCAATGGCCTCAATACGGCACTTGCCTGTCTTGGGGGTGACACCTCGGCACCAAGTGGGCATCTGATACTTGCGGATTTCGCCAACATCTCGGACCGCACCATCAATGACCACACCCTCCAGTCCACGAATCTTGGCGGAAACAAAGGATTGACCACCCATGCTGCTCATATCCGTCATACCGCCGGCGTCACCCACCAGTACATCGCCGGGTTCTGCCAGATAATTAACCTCTCGAGAGGCCATTTTGATGAAATCGTGGTCCATCAGGCCTTTAGTAGTGGTCTTTTCGATGGGGATGCTACGCAGGGTCACCGCAGTGCCAACAATCAAGTGGCCCGGCTCGATGGGCTTCAGTACAGAAGCGGGGATCACTTTGTTGTAACCCAGTGCGTCCAGAAGGTCGCTGACAGTTCCGGTCAGGTCGTCCTCCAGTGCCTTGAAGCCATCGACAATCTCCTTTGGCACTCGGGGGAACTTGATCATCTTGATGTTCTCCTTGTCGATTACGCCCCAGATACGTCCTGCCGCCTTATATTCTTCATAGTCAGCGGCAACTTTCGGATCTATCATATCAAAAACTCCTTTCCGTTTCCGGCAAAGTGAAATATGGGCTCTTATTTATACCGTGCCCGGAACAGAGGCCGCAATTCAGAAATAGGAGCCTTGGATACGATCAGTTGGCGCATCCGCTCCTCGGAGGCGGCGATCTTTAGGCACTCCTCTAGTACAGGCTCTGCCAGTTCATAAGGGACGATGCACACACCGGAGTCGTCCGCCACCATTAGGTCGCCGGGGATGACCAGTTTGCCGCACAGAGTGACAGGACCGTTCATCTCGATGCACTCCATGCGGAACTTTCCGGTGATCTGAGTGGTGCCGCAACTGAATACGGGGTAACCCATCTCTCGGATGGAGGACACATCCCGGCAGCAACCGTTGACAATATTGCCGGCAAAGCCGCAGCTTTTGCCAACGGTGCAGCTCTGGCCGCCCATGTTGGATACATCCAGGTTACCGCCAAAGTCGGACACCAAAACGTCGCCTGGCTCTCCTAGGTAGTAGATATCCCGGGTAGACATTGCGATGAAGTCATGGTCGTGGGCGCCCTGGGTGGGTGTCTTACGGACCGGAATGTTCCGAATAGTTACCGCGGGACCGCAGATTTTGCTGCCGGGAATCACTGGCTTCAAATAAGAAGTGGGGATGGCCCCGTCGATCCCGTAGGAGTCCAGTACATCAGAGACAGTGGTGCTCATGTCCTCCATGGATAGGTAACCGTCGATAATTTGCCTGCTGACGCGAGGAAATTTGATCCGAGTGATCCGCTCCCGGGGGACCAGACCCCAGACTCGTCCGGCCGCCTCGTACTCCGCGTAATCCTTGTCGCGCTGGGCGCGCAGGGCGGCAACCTCTTCATTAGCCTTTTCCACTTGTGTGATATCCATAACCTATACTCCTTCTTAATGATATTTCTAAATAGGAAACTTATTTTCTGAATATAGGATATCATAAGAAAGAAAAATATTCAATATATACAAGAAAATCAAAGAAAATTCATCAATATTCCACATTTATATTGGACAATTTTTAATAAAATCCCCGATACTGTTTCCTGATAGGAAAATGAGTACGGGGATGTTTCCTGCGTTGTCACAGTGAATTTCCAATGGCGCCGCTGCTTAGATCCTTGGACATCTCCTTTGCGATTTCCTTGACTAAAAAGATGTACCGTTCTAGTTTGGTCTGATCCACCCGCAGTCGGGGAGCGCCGATGGAGATAGCCGCCCAGACGGTCCCGGACTCATCCCGAATGGGGGCGCTGATGCCGATGGTCTCAATACTCAATTCCCCATCGCTGATGGCATATCCCTGTGCGCGAATTTTAGCGTACTCCTTCAAAAGCTCATCTGGCGAAATAATAGTGCGCTCAGTCAGTGGTGTAATGGGTTCCTCCATCAGACGGCGACGGATGACCTCGTCGCTCTGAAAGGCCCCCAAGACCTTCCCATTGGCACCGGCATACAGGGGGCGTTCTTGCCCCACACTGCCAGCCACCCGGACGGCTTGGAGACTCTCCTCCCGGTAGACCAGGTTGGCCTTTCCGTCAACCAACATACTGAAGGAGGCGTTCTCCCCGGTGAGATCCCGTAGCCGCACCAAATACGGCTTAACCATTTTGGATAAGCCGATGTGATCTTCATAAGTTTTTCCTAAAATATATACCACCGGTCCCAGAGTGTATTTTCGATCTACAGTTTGGGTAGCCAATCCGCTTTTTACCAGGGCCGCTAATAGCTTGCATGTTCCGCTCTTTGTGCATCCAATTTTTTCTCCCAGTTCAGTAACACTGTGGACATAGGGAGCCTGCCCAAGTAATTTCAACAGTGAAACGGTTTTTTCACCAGATGTCATATAGTATCCCTCCCTCTCGTTCTTTTGCTATTGTAGCGGGGGGCTCAACGCATGTCAATTACCGGTTGGCAAATTAAGATTGCAGGGCAACCATGTGGGGCCTTTTAATTTATACCCGACTCAATTTTCTACTTATTACCTGCTCCAGATCCAGAAAAGCCAGAGATAAAACGGGGCTTACACGACCTCCAGCTTTTGACCAGTTTTTATAAAAATTAAAGAACTGTGCCATAATGGGGGACCCCTGCGGCACAGCTCATGATTGAATTTTGTTTGTAGTTTTTCTTACAGTAAGGACTACACTTTTGTATATACGACGTCTACGAGGCATGGCTATGCCAGCGATGAACAGAATGTTGCCGCAGCACAGAAAGAGAATGATGGAGGAATTTCGCGGTCCATACCGCTTTGGTCCCTGGAGTGAGACTGATTTATGTCTGTTTCCCAGGTGGGAGCATAGTCTTTTCTTCCTTGCTAATTTGCGCCTTTCCCTCATACCTAGAATCAAGCGAAGTCCTTAATGGGAATGGGGCCGCTGAAATCCTAAAAGCATGATTGAGACACAAAAGAGGCTATATATAGGGGCGGGCCGCCCGGCCGTCGCGTGTGACGACCGAGGCGGCCCTAAAAGTCAGCGA
>NZ_JBBKBK010000004.1:0-203396 GCF_037892565.1 Flintibacter sp. HCN-6482
CCGCCGCTCTTTATTAGGCCGCCTGCCGCAAGGCCAGGACCACCAGCAAAAGCTGGACCACCAGCAAAAGCTGGACCACCAGCAGCAGAGGGAATCCCCAGCGGAAATACCAGTGCCTCGTCTTATGGTGGAAAAAGCGCATCCCCAGCAGCCCGCCCAGGGCGCCGCCCAGCACGGCGGGCAAAAACAGAGTCTTTTCCGAGATACGCCATTTTTTCCCTACCGCCCTTCTCTTGTCCACCCCCATCAGAAAGAAGGCAGCCAGGTTGACTGCCATCAGGTACAGGATCACAAGCTGTACAAGCTCCGGGGCCATCGCTCTCCCCCTCTCTTTCGCCATGTCGGCTTATATCGGGGTACAGTGTACCTCTTTTTCTCTCCCTTTGCAACCCGCTCTCCCGCGGCTCCCCAGCTCTTTTGGACCTCCTCCCTGCCAGAGCTGTCCTACGGGAAATTATTTTCCCTTTGGTCAAGATTTTTTCTCTTGTTTTACTTTTTAGCTAGACCTTAATCATCCTTTTTCATCCATTCTTCTTATGTTAATTTTCTTTGCTTTAATTCCCCTCCCCTTTACCCATGTTTTCCCATTTTATTTCTCTCTATTTGTTTACTTCGTCATCATGTCCATCCTTTTTATTCCGTTTTACAGAAAACTAAATATTTTTTTGTCCTTTTAGCTCTTTTTTCTCATTTTAATGTTTTTTCAGCAAAAAAGCTGTTGCAATATTTCCTGCAAATGGTATAATGATTCGTCAGCAAAATTATTGTACGCTCCCATGGAAAAGATATCTGGGAGGAAATGGTGGCGGCGTTGCGCCAGTTCTGTTCGGGCTAGGTCCGGGCGGCAGCAGATCGTCGTCGCGTAAGAAGAAAGGAATGAAGTTTACAAATGGCAACGAAATTCGTGTACCTCTTCTCCGAAGGCAACGGCAAGATGAAGGAGCTGTTGGGCGGCAAGGGCGCCAACCTGGCCGAGATGACCAGCCTTGGTATGCCTGTGCCCCAGGGCTTCACCATCACCACCGAGGCCTGCACCCAGTACTATGAGGACGGCGAAAAGATCAACGACGAGATCCAGGCTCAGATCATGGAGTATATCGTCAAGATGGAGGAGATCACCGGTAAGAAGTTCGGCGATCTGGACAACCCCCTGCTGGTTTCTGTCCGTTCCGGCGCACGAGCCTCCATGCCTGGTATGATGGACACCATTCTGAACCTTGGTCTGAACGAGGACGTGGTGGATGTCATCGCCAAGAAGTCCAATAATCCCCGCTGGGCTTGGGACTGCTATCGCCGCTTCATCCAGATGTATTCCGACGTTGTCATGGAAGTGGGCAAGAAATATTTCGAGGAGCTCATCGACAAGATGAAGGAACAGCGGGGCGTCACCCAGGACGTGGAGCTCACCGCCGACGATCTGAAGGAGCTGGCCAGCCAGTTCAAGGCAGAGTATAAGTCCAAGATCGGCTCCGACTTCCCCAGCGACCCCAAGGAGCAGCTGATGGGCGCCATCAAGGCCGTCTTCCGCTCCTGGAACAATCCCCGTGCCATCGTGTACCGCCGCATGAACGATATCCCCGGCAGCTGGGGCACCGCTGTCAACGTCCAGTCCATGGCCTTTGGCAACATGGGCGACGACTGCGGTACCGGCGTTGCCTTTACCCGTAACCCCGCCACTGGCGAGAAGAAGCTGATGGGCGAGTTCCTGACCAACGCCCAGGGCGAGGACGTGGTGGCCGGCGTTCGCACCCCCATGCCCATCCAGGAGATGGCCGACAAGTTCCCAGAGGCCTTCGCCCAGTTCCAGGACGTGTGTCAGCGGCTGGAGAACCACTACCGCGATATGCAGGACATGGAGTTCACCGTAGAGAACGGCAAGCTCTATATGCTTCAGACCCGCAACGGCAAGCGCACTGCCGCTGCCGCCCTCAAGATCGCATGCGATCTGGTGGATGAGGGCATGATCAGCGAGCAGGAGGCCGTTGCCATGATCGACCCCCGCAACCTGGACACCCTGCTCCATCCCCAGTTCGACCCCGCCGCTCTGAAGAAGGCCGCCCCCGTGGCCACCGCCCTGCCCGCCTCCCCCGGCGCCGCCTGCGGCAAGATCGTCTTTACCGCTGACGACGCCAAGGCTTGGGCCGAGCGGGGTGAGAAGGTGTGTCTGGTCCGTCTGGAGACCAGCCCCGAGGATATCGAGGGCATGGTCGCCTCCCAGGGCATCCTCACTGTCCGTGGTGGTATGACTTCTCACGCCGCCGTGGTAGCCCGCGGCATGGGCACCTGCTGCGTGTCTGGCTGCGGCGCCATCAAGATGGACGAGGCCAACAAGCAGTTTGAGCTGGACGGCCGCACCTACCGTGAGGGCGACTGGATCAGCCTGGACGGCTCCACCGGCAACATCTACGGTGAGGCCATCCCCACTGTGGACGCTTCTATTTCCGGCGAGTTTGGCCGTATCATGGCTTGGGCTGATAAGTTCCGCCAGCTGAAGGTCCGCACCAACGCCGACAACCCCCGTGATACCGCCCAGGCCGTCAAGTTCGGCGCCGAGGGCATCGGCCTGTGCCGCACCGAGCATATGTTCTTTGAAGCCGACCGTATCCCCGCCATTCGGGAGATGATCTGCTCCGATACCGTGGAGCAACGTGAGAAGGCTCTGGCCAAGCTTGAGCCCATGCAGCAGGGCGACTTTGAGGCCATGTACGAGGCTCTGGAGGGCCGTCCCATGACCATCCGTTTCCTGGATCCCCCGCTGCACGAGTTTGTTCCTACCGAGGAGGCCGATATCGCCCAGTTGGCCCAGGATATGGGCAAGAGCGTGGCCGACATCAAGGCCATCATCGCCAGCCTGCACGAGTTCAACCCCATGATGGGCCACCGCGGCTGCCGTCTGGCGGTCACCTATCCTGAGATTGCCGCCATGCAGACCCGGGCTGTCATCAAGGCCGCCCTCAATGTCCAGGCCAAGCACCCCGACTGGAAGATGGTCCCCGAGATCATGATCCCCCTGGTAGGCGAGGTCAAGGAGCTGGCCTTCGTCAAGAACGTGGTGGTCAAGGTGGCCGACCAGCTGATCGCTGACGCCGGCTCCGACATGAAGTACCTGGTGGGCACTATGATCGAGATTCCCCGTGCCGCCCTCACTGCCGACGAAATCGCCAAAGAGGCCCAGTTCTTCTCCTTCGGCACCAACGACCTGACCCAGATGACCTTCGGCTTCTCCCGTGACGATGCCGGCAAGTTCCTGGAGTCCTACTACTCCAGCAAGATCTATGAGAGCGACCCCTTCGCCCGCCTGGACCAGAACGGCGTAGGCCGCTTGGTGGAGATGGCCTGCAAGCTGGGCCGTCAGACCCGCCCCGACCTGAAGCTGGGCATCTGCGGCGAGCACGGCGGCGACCCCTCCTCTGTGGAGTTCTGCCACAACACCGGGCTGGACTATGTGTCCTGCTCCCCCTTCCGGGTGCCTATCGCCCGTCTGGCCGCTGCCCAGGCCGCGATTAAGAATCCCCGCGCCTGATCCCTCCCCTGGTTTCTGAATCCGGTCCTCTTCAATAAGAATAACAGGCACACCGTCCACTGGACGGTGTGCCTGTTTCTTTGGTTCCGCCTTATTCCCGGCCAGGTTCTCCCCTGTCCTTTTCCTTCCCCGGTAGCCTGTTCATCAAAAATTATTTCAATTTTTTTAATTAAATTGATTGACGCTCCCCTGGAACAGTGGTATCATCAGTCCGTTCAATTTTGAAGAAGTAGGATTTGATATCACTATGCATCCTCTGAAAAAGCTTCCCTGCCGCACTTTTCAGCTGGCCTTCCGGCTGGCGCTCCCCTTTCTCCCCTACCGGGAGCCCAAACAGTTGGACGGACTGGACTCCATCCCTCCGCTGCTCAAGAGGAGTGGGGTGGGCTCCGTCCTGCTGGTCACCGACCGTTCCGTCCGCTCCCTGGGCCTTACGGCCCCTCTGGAGAAGTCCTTGGCCGAGGAAGGCATCATCTGCGCTGTCTATGACGGCACTGTGCCCAACCCCACTATCCAAAATGTGGAGGAGGGCCGGCAGCTCTATCTGGACAGCGGAGCCCAGGCCATCATCGCCGTGGGCGGTGGCTCGGTCATGGACTGCGCCAAGGGCGTGGGGGCCCGGATCGCTCGGCCCCATAAGCCGGTGCGGAGAATGAAGGGCCTGCTGCGGGTGCTTGTGCCCACCCCTTTGACGATTGCTGTTCCCACCACCGCCGGTACGGGAAGCGAGGCCACCCTGGCCGCTGTCATTACTGACCCGGAGAAAAAGCACAAGTACCCCATCAACGACTTTGCCCTCATCCCCGACTACGCGGTGCTGGACCCGAAGATCACCCTGGGCCTGCCCCCCTTTATTACCGCTACCACAGGAATGGACGCCCTGACCCATGCCATTGAGTCCTACATCGGCCAGACCACTACCAAGCTGACCCAAGCTATGTCCGAGGAGGCCGCCCGCCTCATCGTCCACAATCTGCCCCGGGCCTTTGCCGATGGCACGGATCTGGAGGCCCGCCGGGCCATGCTCCGGGCCGCCTACTGCGCTGGTGTGTCCTTTACCCGATCCTATGTGGGCTATGTCCACGGGCTGGCCCACTCCCTGGGAGGCCAGTACGGCGTCCCCCACGGGCTGGCTAACGCCGTCATCCTGCCCTATTTTCTGGAGGAATACGGCCCCGCCTGCTGGGAAAAACTGGGTAAGCTGGCCAAAGCGGCTGGGCTGGCCCAGGAGGCGGACTCTGCCCAGCAGAGCGCCCTGGCCTTCATCGCCTGGATCAAAGAGGCCAATCGGACCATGGGCATCCCGGAGACGATTGCCGAGCTCCGGGCCGAAGATATCCCCGCTATGGCCCGCCATGCGGACCAGGAGTGCAATCCCCTCTATCCCGTACCCCGGCTCATGGATCGTCAGGAGTTGGAGGTCATGTATCAAAAGCTGATGGCAAAGGAGGCGTCCCCATGGATATCCAAACCCTCGTCCAGGACCAACGGGCCCATTTCCAAACTGGCCAGACGTTTAGCCTAGCTGTCCGCCGGCGGGCTTTGGACAAGCTGCGTCAGGCCATTCTGGCCCATGAGGCGGACATCAATAGCGCCCTGGCGGCCGACCTGAACAAGTCTGCCACCGAGAGCTATATGTGTGAGGTGGGGATGACCCTGGCCGAGCTGAACTATGTAAGGAAGCACTTGGCCCGCTGGATGCGGGACCGAAAGGCAGCCACCCCCTTAGCCCAGTTCCACGCCAAAAGCTTCACGGTGGCCGAGCCCTATGGAGTGGTCCTTATCATGTCCCCCTGGAACTACCCCTTTATGCTGACCCTGGAGCCCCTCATCGGGGCCATCGCCGCGGGCAACTGCTGTGTGGTGAAGCCCTCAGCCTACTCCCCCGCCACCTCCAACCTCATCCGCGCCATCCTGGCGGAGTGCTTTCCCCCGGAATTCGTCTGTGTGGTAGAGGGAGGCCGGGCGGAAAACCAGGCCCTGCTGGACCAAAAATTTGACTATATCTTTTTTACCGGCGGGGTGGCCGTGGGGCGGGAGGTCATGTCCAAGGCGGCCCGCCACCTCACCCCCGTCACCCTGGAGTTGGGGGGCAAAAGCCCCTGTGTGGTGGACGCCACCGCTAAGCTCGACCT
Organism: Flintibacter sp. HCN-6482; assembly: GCF_037892565.1. Taxonomy (NCBI): domain Bacteria; kingdom Bacillati; phylum Bacillota; class Clostridia; order Eubacteriales; genus Flintibacter; species Flintibacter sp. HCN-6482. Next base: position 5,659 of record NZ_JBBKBK010000004.1, read on the forward strand.
GGCCGCCAAGCGGCTGGTATTCGGCAAGCTGCTCAACTGCGGCCAGACCTGTGTGGCCCCTGACTATCTGCTCATCGATGGCCGGGTGAAGGACCAATTTCTATCCCATGTCAAAAAGTGGATGACCGCCATGTATGGGCAGGATCCCCTGGACAATCAGGGCTATGTGCGGATGATAAACCGCAAGCACTATGACCGGGTGATGGGCCTCATTGACCCGGCCAAGGTGGTCTATGGCGGCCAGGGGGACCCGGACACCTTGAAAATACAGCCCACTATCTTGGACGGTGTGTCCCCGGAGGACCCGGTAATGCAGGAGGAAATTTTCGGCCCCCTGCTCCCTGTCCTCACCTATGACACCCTGGACCGGGCGGTGGAGTTCATCAACAGCCGCCCCCATCCCCTGGCCCTATATCTGTTTTCCGAGGATCGGGCCGCCCAGGAGCGGTTTCTCCGCCAAGTCCCCTTTGGCGGGGGCTGCGTCAACGACACCATTATCCATCTGGCTACCAGCCGGATGGGCTTTGGAGGTGTGGGTGACAGCGGCATGGGCAGCTACCACGGCAAACTGAGCTTTGATACCTTCTCCCACCGGAAAAGCGTGGTGAAGAAGTCCACCTGGATGGATCTGCCGGTGCGCTATGCACCATATACCGCCCTTCAGGAGAAGCTGCTTCGCCTCTTTCTGCGCTGAAACCGTCCTCTTTCTGAGGCCTCCTATGGCCCAGGGCGGCCCGCATTTGTGGTCTTGCTCCTGCGGGTCCGAAGCCGCCAGCAGGACAAAGGCCATTGCGGATGAAATCTGATAACAAAAACACCCATCTAATTTTACTCAGATGGGTGTTTTTTATTATGGTCGAATCATTCGAAGGGGTTACATGTTCTTTCCGCGCTCGATTGGGCCATTTTCTTTTTCGTATTCGTCAAGGTGCTTCAGCAGTACATATTCAATATAATTCGTCATAGAGCGGTGTTCAGCCGTAGCCAGGACCCCGATCCTATCAAATACATCGTCCGACATACGCAACGTAAACACTCGTTTGATAGTGGCCATATTGCCCGCCCCTTTCTATTTTCGAATATATCATAGTGTAATAACACAAAAATATATACAGTCTATTGACAGCTAAATGCTATCACTTTATAATGTTGAAAAAATGTGAAAGGGGTTGAGTATCGTCGAAAAGTTGCAACAACTTGTCCGCCTGGGCAAAAAGCTCTCGAGTGTCGGCTCCGAACTCAGGCTTGCCCAAAAGGGACTGGAAAAATGGCGGATGACTATGGACTAAGCTCTCCTCAGGCCATCGACTTTTCCAAACACTGCGACAAACTGTCATCCAGATTCACCGCATTGGAAGATGATTATTTGACTTTGCGCCAAGAACTTATCCAGCAGTAAAAAAGCCCCGCCAGTCATGACTGGCGGGGCTTTTTTACTGCTCAATTTTACTCCGTGGTATAGTTGTCAAAATAGCCCTGAATATAGACGATAGGAGTTCCCTTGTCGCCGGAGCCGGAGGTCAGGTCGCACAGGGAGCCGATCAGATCCGTCAGGCGGCGGGGGGTGGTGCCCTCAGACACCATCTGGCCCACCAGGTCGCCGTCCTTCTTGTGAATGCGTTCCTTAATGGCCTCCTTCAGGGCATCGCCGGACAGGTCAGCAAAGTCGTTATCCGCCAGATACTTCAGCTTCAGCTCGTTGGGGGTCCCCTCCAGACCGGCGGTATAGGCTGGAGATACTACCGGGTCGGCCAGCTCCCAGATCTTGCCCACCGGATCCTTGAAGGCGCCGTCTCCGTACACCATGACCTCCACATGCTTCCCGGTCTTTTCCAGCAGCTTCTTCTGAATGGCCTCCACCAGATCCTGGCACTCCCGGGGGAATAGCTTGACCTGGTCCTCCGTAGCCTTGTTGGAGCCCAGCAGGCCGTACTTGGCGTTATAGCCGCTGCCGTCAACCGGGGCGGTCATAATCTCGTCCAGGCCAAAGACCTTCTCCGCCCCGCCCTGCTTTAGCAGACGCTTGGTGCGCTGACGAGTGTGGATGTCACAGCACAGCACATTCTTGGTGTATCCCAAGATAGCTCGCGGATCGTTGGCAAAGATTACCTCCACCTCAGCGCCGCTCTCCCGAATCAGCTGCTGATAGTATTCCACATAGTCCACGCCGGTGAAGGGGTGCTTCTCATAGCCGAACAGTTCCCGGTATTTCTCCAGGGACAGGACGTCCTTATAGGGGTCCACGCCCCGCTCATCCAAGGCATCCAGGCTGACCAAGTGGTTGCCCACCTCGTCCGAGGGATAACTGAGCATCAGGACGATCTTCTTGGCCCCCTTGGCGATGCCCCTTAGGCAGATGGCAAAGCGGTTGCGGCTGAGAATGGGGAAGACAACGCCCACAGTCTGGCCGCCCAGCTTGGCCTTCACATCGCCGGCAATATTGTCCACCGAGGCATAGTTGCCCTGGGAGCGGGCCACGATAGCCTCAGTCATGGCAACCACGTCACGGTCCCGGATGGCGAAGCCGTCGTCAGCGGCCGCCTCCAGCACGGAATTGGTGACGATCTCCACCAGGTCATCACCGCTGCGGATGATAGGGGCCCGCAGGCCGCGGGAAACGGTACCGACCATACGACTCATGTTGGAACACTCCTTATCGTTTCATGTGTATCATTTCATCAGATGGGGAACATCTGCCCCCAATTTTTTAGTATAGCAAGAAATGTTCAAAAAGTAAATAAAAAATAGCTCTCCCTGGGCTTCTTTGGCATCCAAAGTTTCACGGACAAAGGCGCCGCCCCTCTGTGCAAATGGACGGCCAAAAAATTTTTTGGACTGTGCGGGAACTTTTCTCTCCCTAATACGTCTATTAAAAGCAAAGGGACAGGAACGCCCCACAAAAAGGAAAAGGAGCGATTATAATGAACAAGAAGCTAACCGCCGTCGTACTGAGCGGTGCCGTCGTCTGGTTGATGGGCGCCCACGCACTGGCCGCACAGCCGGCAGGCCAGTCTGATATCATTCCAATCTCCGCCCCTGTGGAGGACATCGCCATGACAGACAGCGCGCTTTACTACGGAACCGTGTCCGCCATCTCCACGGAGGAGGACGGAACCATTTCCCGCTTGACTATGGAGTCTGAGGCCCATGGACAGTATGTGATGAATCTCTCCCCAGACACCGTATGGGTAGACGCTGGAAATAAAACCGCCGCTGATCCCTCCACGGTGAAGGTGGGCGACAGACTGTATGTGTACCACAGCCACGTCTCCACCCGCTCTCTCCCTCCCCAGTCCGCCGCCTTCGCCGTGGTCGTTAACGTGCCCCAAGATATGGGTGCGCCCCACTACCACGTCGTAAATAATGTGGTGTCCCAGGAGGATGGCTCTGTGAAGTTCTCTGTGGACAATGGAGGACTCATTCTCTCCGTATCCGTAGATGCCGGCCTGTCCGCCTACGAGGGGGACGCCCCCGCCCTGGCTGATATCCAGGCCGGTGACCGCATCATGGCCTGGTACGATATCGTACTCACCTCCTACCCCGGTCAGAGTGGCGCCAGCCATATCATGCTCCTGCCCGCTAAGGCCGAGGATCTGCCCAAGCCTGAGGAGGGCGCCCAGCTGACTATGGAGCTGGACGGCAAAGTACCCAACATGGTAGGCCGCTATGAGAGCGGCGTGGCTATGGTTCCCGTGGCCGCCGTCGCCCAGGCTCTGGGCCTGGACGTGACTTACACCCCCAATACAGACGAGGGCGCCTTGGTCACCGTGGAGAGCGACCAGTTCCGGGTCAGCCTGTACCTGGACCGGCAGATCATCACCGGCGTTACTAAGATCGAAGGGGCCGTAGGCGCCACCGGCCCCCTGGACTATGGCAAGGCCCCCTATGTGGTCGCCCCTGGCACCACCTGGGCGCCCGCCGAGATCTTCAAGATGCTGGGCAGGACTGTCACCCTGGAGGGCACCAATCTTATCATTGAGTGATTTGAGCCTGAATCAAGAAATATACCATACAAAAAGGGAGCCGCTTCCTGGTGAAGTGGCTCCCTTTTCCAATGTCCGGCCCGCTGGGGGCTGACAAGTGAGACTCCAAACACAGGTACACACACGGGGTGATGCCAGGTTTATTAACATAAGATTTTATTTGCCTAGTCCTTTTGGTGGTACGGCCCGAATACTATTTCCAGTTGTTTGAGCGGCTGTGTGTGCTGTACGCAGCGTACAGGGCGCTGGCGATAAATTTTATAACACCCATTACAGGCAAAGCAGCGGCTCTCCGCCTCTGGATTTTCCTTCATACGGGAGATAAAATCAGGCTGGCAGATCAGGCTTCGGCTAAATGACACAAAGGGGAACCCGGCTTCCAGCACCTGTTCCGCTGTCTTACGGGAGAAAACTCCTCCTACTGGAATCAGCGGCACCTCAACGTCCTCTCTGGCCTCCATGATCTCATGGAGAAAGAATGGCTTTTTCTCCCCTGCCCGGGTGGCAAAATCAAGTCCGCTGATCTCTATTCCGTCTACGCCGGCCCCCTGGCAGAGCCGCAGAAGAGCACGCAGATCTCCGCATCCATTGGAGTCCACCTTGACCAGCAGCGCGAACTCCGGCCCACAGGCCGCGCGCACGCCAGCCAGAATTCTTGCCGGCAGGCGGAAGCGATTCTCCAGGCAGCCGCCATAGCTGTCTGTCCGGTGATTCTCCTGGGGGTTCAGAAAATTGGACAGGAGATAGCCGTGGGCATGGTGGACCTGCACCCCGTCCAGTCCGGCCGCCTGACATATCCGTGCTCCGTCAATGAACTGCTCTACCAGTTGGTCCAGCTCTTCCTCCGTAAAATCATCCGGTCCCTTTGGACGGCATCCGTTGACTCTCTCCATTCCCTTCAGTCCGCTGTGACTGATCTGGGCCACAATCCGGCCGCCAGCCCGGTGTACCTCCTCCGCGGCCTGGCGCAACAGGCTGTGGTCAATCCGCCGGTCCAACACCACCTGTCCCTCGTCGGCGCGCTGAGAGCGGTCTACCGTCATATGGCCAGTAATAATAAGACCTACTTCTCGCTCGGCTAGCTCCCTCTGCACCTGGACCCAGGCTGGCGTGATCTGCCCATCCAGGGTCGAGAGGTGCTCATTGGTCGCTGAACGGACCGTCCTATTTTTTAAGTAGAGAGGCCCAAGCCGGGCCGTTTCAAACAGTTTGTACTGCATACACTCCTCACCATCCATCCAAATATTCCTGTGGGCTTACAGGTCTTTCCCAGTAATACGGGCAGTACGCCCCAGCTTGTTCCACTCCCGGTTTCCCTGGTTGTGCTGGGCCACCAGCTTGGCAATCTGCCCCTGGCTCTCCTCCACCTCCGCCTTGAAGGCTCTGGCGGACAGGCGCAGAGCCCCGTGGCCCAGAATGATCATCTGCTCCAGCCCGTCGGAGGTGGCCACCCGCACCCGATGGTCTCTCCCCAGGTCATAGGTCGTTTTTTCAATATAGGCGTCGGCAGTTTCCGCCTCCTTGGTGTACACCACATAGATACCGTTGACCTTTTCCACCGAGCCTGGGTTCCCCTTCACTTTATAGGCATCAAAGACCAAAATGACCACACAGTTTCGAAAGCCCTGGTAGTTGGACAGGATATCAGCCAGCGTAGAACGGGCGGCAGCCACGTCCTGCTGCGCTATCCGCTTCAGCTCCTCCCAGGCGAAAATGATGTTGTATCCGTCCACAAGCAGGTACTCCGGCCCAGTCTTTTGGGCACGGATGGCGTACTTCTCGTCGCTGAGGCTGGTCCGCGCCGGCTTTTTCTGGGGTTGGAAGGCCCGCAGCTCCACCTTGCCATAGGTCCGCTCGAAAATGGCCTGGAGTTCCTTGTCCTGCTCCAGACTTCCGCTAGAGTAGGTCCGCTGTCTGCCGGCGGGAGGGGCCTCAGCCTGCCGTGGGCGCTCCAGCCCTAGGCGCAGGCCGCTGTCCACGTGCATATGGTCCCGTACCTCGCTCCATTTCACGTTGACGCCTGCCCCATGGGAACAGAACACAGAGTCGGGGGTATTTTCCACATCCCGCTCCGGGTCGTAGCTAAATTGGGCAACGATGCTCTCCTGGTCAGCACAGGGTTCATAGCCCCGAAGCGCACAGTTTAAGCGGCCACGGCCTCGGGTGTAGGAGGCCACCTCCCGCCAGTAGTTCCGCAGGCCAGCCACCGGCCCGTGACCGGAGAGGAGGACCAGCTCTCCCTCCTGTTCTGGGGCGTCCACAATGCCCCCCATGGCCTGGAGGTCGGTCATGGCCCGGCCCACACAGTCCGGGGGCAGCTCCAGTTGGAATTCGTAATGGGGCTCCAGCAGAATACTCTCCGCCTGCATCAGCCCCTGGCGCACCGCTCGGTAGGTGGCCTGGCGGAAGTCGCCCCCCTCGGTGTGTTTCAGATGGGCCCGGCCGGCCACCAGTGTGATCTTCATGTCCGTTATGGGGGAGCCGGTGAGCACTCCCAGGTGTTCCTTCTCTTCGAGATGAGTGAGAATCAACCGCTGCCAGTTCAGGTCCAGTTGGTCCGCCGAGCAGGAGGAGGCAAAGCGCAGCCCGCTTCCCCGCTCTCCCGGCTCCAGCAGCAGGTGTACCTCGGCATAGTGGCGCAGGGGCTCGAAGTGGCCTACCCCCTCCACTGGGCCAGAGATCGTCTCCCGGTAAACGATGGATCCAGCTCCGAAGGACACCTCCACCCCGAACCGCTCCCGGATCAGACGGGTCATCACCTCCAGCTGTATCTCGCCCATAAGTCGGAGATGTATCTCTCCCAGAGCCTCGTTCCACACCACCCGGAGCTGGGGGTCCTCCTCCTCTAACTGCCGCAGGTTCCGTAGCATGGCGTGGACATCACACCCATGGGGCAGGATCACCTGGTAGGTGAGAGGTGGCTCCAGCTCCGGCTCCCACCGCCCGGCTTCCCCTCCAAGCCCATCCCCAGGCCGGGTATGGGTCAGGCCGGTCAGGGCGCACACCGTGCCAGCTGGCGCCTCGTCCACAGTCTGATATTTGGGTCCGGAGTAGATCCGGATCTGGTTGACCTTCTCCTGCCAGCCCTCTCCTCCCAAAGCGGTCCGGACCCGGAGCGTGCCGCCGGTGACCTTCACATAGGTCAGCCGGTCGCTGCCGTCCCTGGCAATCTTGAACACCCGCGCTCCAAACTCCGGACCATACTGGGGAGCAGAGGCGTAAGCAGCCAGGCCGTCCAGCAGCTCCCCCACCCCCTCCAGCTTGAGTGCGGAGCCAAAGAAGCAGGGAAAGATGAGCCGACGGGTCACCAGATCGGCCGCATCCTCCTCTGTGACTTCCATTCCCTCCAGATAGTGTTCCAATAACGCCTCGTCGCAGGCGGCTAGATCCTCTTGAATTGAGCCGATCCCCTGAGAGAAATCCAGGCAGCCGCTGTCCAGTCTGGCCTGGAGCTGGGCCAGCAGGGCGTCTCGGTCGCTGCCCGCCAAGTCCATCTTATTTATAAATAGAAACGTGGGTATTTTGTGCTTGTCCAACAGCTTCCACAGCGTGCGGGTATGGCCCTGGATGCCATCAGTGCCGCTGACCACCAAAACGGCGCAGTCCAGCACCTGGAGAGATCGCTCCATCTCCGCGGAGAAATCAACATGCCCTGGGGTGTCCAGCAGGGTGAAGGCTGTTCCCCCATAGGAGAACTCCGCCTGCTTGGAAAAGATGGTGATGCCTCTCTCCCGCTCCTGAGTATCTGTATCCAGAAAGGCGTCCCGATGATCCACTCGCCCCAGCTTCCGCAGGGCACCGCTCAGATACAGCAGCCCCTCGGAGAGTGTGGTCTTGCCGCTGTCCACATGGGCCAAAACCCCCATTACGATCCTTCTCATTTTATGGCTGTCCCGCCTTCCGCACTTCTCATTTTTATCCAGCATACAATGTCCCCGGTCCACTGTCAAGGTAGTTCCCTTCCCATTTTTTCCACTTTCCGGCTACTTTCTCTGGACTTTTACATAGAAATGCGGTATACTATGTCGTTCTTACCATAGATAGCATTGGCAGGAGGTCCCCTGTGTATCAATTTTTATTTATCTTTTTCGTCTACGCCTTTCTGGGCTGGTGTACCGAGGTCAGCTATGCCGCCCTGGTCACGGGCCGCTTTGTCAACCGCGGATTTCTCAACGGCCCCTGGTGCCCTGTCTACGGCTTTGGAGTGGTCATCGTGCTGGCCTTTCTGGAGCCTCTGAAGAGCAACCTCCTGCTGCTGTTCCTGGGTTCCGTTGTCTTGACCTCCGCTCTGGAATGGGCCACTGGCTTTGTGCTGGAAAAAATATTTCACCAGCGCTGGTGGGATTACTCTGACCAGCCCTTCAACCTCAACGGCTATATTTGTCTCCGGTTTTCTATTGCCTGGGGTCTGGCCTGCTTGTTCGTAGTCAAGCTCCTCCACCCCTCAGTCCTACTGGTCATCCGGCTGGTACCAAGGGGACTTGGCTGGACGCTGCTGGCCCTTCTGGCCGCTGTCATGGCGGTGGACCTGGCCGCCACGGTCCGTACCATCGCCAAGCTCAACCGCCGCCTCTCTCAGTTGGACCAGCTGGCTGCCAAAATCAAGGACGCCTCCAACGATTTTGGAGAGGACCTGGCCGAGCGAGTGCTGGATGCCGCTGAGAAAGGATCCGACTGGAAGGAGGAGCTGGAGGAGCTCACCGACCGCCTTGCCCAGCGCCAGGAGGGCTTGCGGGAGGACCTGGGCGATCTTAGGGAAGACCTTCAGGATCATTTGGAGGAGCGCCGGGAGCAATACCGCCGCCAGCTCCAGGATTGGAAGGAGAGTATTCAGGAGCTGCTGGACCGGGACAGCTTTGGCCAGCACCGGCTGTTCAAGGCCTTCCCTGGGCTCCGTTCCACCCGGTACAAGGAATCGCTGGAGCGGCTGCGCAGACGCATGGGCCAGTAGCAAATATTCCGTTGTAATTTTTTCCGCTTTATGATAGCATAATGATAATCATAATCAAAAAGGAGGCCATTTCTGTGGAGGAACTGCTGGATCTCAAGGACCGTATGGAGCGGGAGCGTCCCACCCCCTGGGAGGAGTTGCCGGATCTGGCCCTGTATATGGACCAGATCATCGCCTATATGCCCCGGCAGCTGATCCGCTTTGACGAGGGGGAGTCCCTGACCTCCGCCATGGTCAACAACTATATCAAGGACGGGTTGGTCCCCCGTGCGGACGGCAAGCGGTACGGCCCGGTCCACCTGGGCTACCTCACCGCGGTGTGCGCCCTGAAAAAGGTACTCTCTGTCCGGGATACCGGCGTTCTTATCAGCGCTGGCCGTAAGGCCAAAGGGCAGGACCCAGAGGCGCTGTACAACTACTTCTGTTCCGCTCTGGACCGAGCTTTGACCGATACTGCCCAGAGCTTTGACGCCGATGCCCAGCGAGAGAATCTGCCCCGCATCGCTCTAGACCTGGCCCTGCGGAGCTATGCCAACCAGCTGGCCTGTGCCCGGATCCTGGATATCCTCCAGTCCTTCGGACCGGCGGAACACAAAAAGCCCAAGAAATGACCTGTTGAAGACATCTTCTCCCCATTTCTTATCCTCTTCCCAAGGAGCGTGTTTATTATGTCAGACTTTGTTATCCTTACTGACTCCTCTGCCGATCTCAGCGCCGATATGGTTCGAGATCTGGGCGTTCAGGTCCTGCCGCTCAGCTTTGAGATGGACGAAAATATCTACCATAACTACCCCGACAACCGGGAGATGGACCCCCACCAGTTTTACGAGCTGCTGCGGAACGGCCATACCGCCACCACTTCCGCGGTCAACGTAGCCCAGTATACGGAGCTCATTGAGCCCTTACTCCAGGCGGGACAGGATATCCTGATCCTGGCCTTCTCCTCCGGTCTGTCCACCACCTTCAGTTCCTCGGCCATCGCGGTGGATGAATTGCGGGAAAAATACCCTGAGCGCAAGGTGTATACTGTGGATACCCTGTGTGCTTCCCTGGGCCAGGGCATGTTGGTGTGGCTGGCCGTTCAGGAACAGCGGAAGGGCCGCTCCATCGAGGAGGTCCGGGACTGGGTGGTGAGCCATAAGCTATCTATCTGCCACCAGGTGACGGTGAACGACCTCCACTTTCTGAAGCGGGGCGGCCGTATCTCCGCCACCACCGCCGTCGTGGGCTCCATGCTTCAGATCAAGCCCATTATCCATGTGGACGACGAGGGTCATCTCATCAACATCGGCAAGACCCGTGGCCGTGCCGCCGCATTGAAGGCCCTGGTGGATAAGATGGAGCTGACCGCTGTTGACCCCGCCGACCAGACCGTGTTCATTAGCCACGGCGACTGTTTGGAGGACGCCGAAATGGTGGCTCAGATGGTGCGGGACCGCTTTGGGGTCCAGACCATCTATATCAACTATGTGGGCCCTGTAATCGGCGCCCACACTGGTCCGGGCGTGGTGGCTCTGTTTTATGTAGGTTCTGAGCGCTGACCACACCCTACGCCGCAGAGCGGTGAAAAATGAACATTCAGGAGGATCAACATGGCCGATATCAAATGGCTGGAGATCACCGTCAATACCACCCCCGACCAACTGGACCAAGTGTCCGCCAAGCTGACTGCCGCTGGTATGGATGGACTGGTCATCGAGGATGAAGGAGATTTTCTCCAGTTTCTGGAGCAGAACCGGCAATACTGGGACTATGTGGACCAGGAGCTGCTGGACCGGATGAAGGGAGTCACCCGGATCAAATTCTATGTCACGGATGACACCGACGGCCGGGAGCAACTGGCCCGCTATACCCGTGGACTAGATCAAGAGTATACTGTCACCCCCCTTACGGACGACGACTGGGCATATAGCTGGCAGAAATACTACAGGCCTCTTGCGATTGGCCAGCGGCTGTATGTGGTTCCCCAGTGGGAACGGGAGGAGCCTATCCCCCAAGGCCGCAGCCCGCTGTATCTCAACCCCGGCCTCACCTTTGGAACCGGGTCCCACGCCTCCACCCAGTTATGCCTGGAGGGAGTGGAGGAGCACACCGCCCCCGGACGGCCAGTGCTGGACCTGGGCTGCGGCAGCGGCATCCTCTCCATCGCCGCTCTGTGCCTGGGGGCCAGCACCGCAGTCGCCGTGGACATTGATCCCAAGGCGGTGGACGTGGCCTATGAAAATGCCGCCCTCAACGGCATCGGGAAGGACCGGTATACCGTCCGGGCCGGGGATGTCCTCTCTGACCGCTCCCTGGCCGGCGAGTTAGCCCGGCAGCGGTACCATCTGGTGCTGGCCAATATCGTAGCCGACGTCATTATCCCCCTATCCGCCCAAGTCCCCCGCCTGTTGGAAGAGGACGGGGTGTTCCTGTGCTCCGGCATCATCGACACCCGTGCCCACGAGGTGGAAGAGGCCCTTGTAAAAAATGGACTGACCGTCACTCGCCGCCGGGAGAAAAACGGCTGGGTGGCTCTGGAGTCTAAACTGGGCTAAACCCCAACCTCCGCAGAAAGGAGCCCCTCCTATGGACCGCGCCATTGTCATTCGTCCCCAATTTCCCTCCAATAGAAGGGTCATCGCTGTCAGCGATATTCACGGCAACCTGCCCTTTTTTCAGGCTCTAATGGACCAAATCAGGCTGTCCCCTGAGGATATCCTGGTGTTGGTGGGGGATATGCTGGAAAAAGGGCAGGACAGTCTGGCTCTGCTGCGCCATCTTATGGAGCTGCCCCGTACCCACACCGTCTATCCCCTGTGCGGCAACTGCGACGGTCTGGTCCACCGCTTCTTTGAAACAGACGAGCTGGATGAGCACTTTTTTTCCGTCTATCTGCCCCAGCACCCCGAATCCACTCTCCGGCAGATGGCTCGGGAGGGCGGCTTTGAACAGCTGGAGGATCTTCCCCGGCTGCGTGAGGACCTGCGGCGGGCTTTTCCACGGGAGCGGACCTGGCTGGCTTCGCTGCCCACCATTCTGGAAACCGAGCATCTAGTCTTTGTCCACGGGGGTATTCCCTCCCTGGAAAGGATGGAGGAGTTGGACCGCTGGCGGTGCATGAAAAACGACGATTTTCTGGGACAGGGCCGGTCTTTTCCCAAGTGGGTCATTGTGGGCCACTGGCCAGTGACGCTATACGACCCCAACATTCCCTCCGCCGCCCCCATCCTGCTCCGGGATCGGAAAATCGCCTCTATCGACGGCGGCTGTGTGCTGAAGCTGGACGGCCAGCTCAATGCCCTGATCCTCCCCTCTGAGGACTCGGAGGAATTCAGCTGGGACGCCTTTGATGGACTGCCCGTCGCCGTTGCTCTGGATGGGCAGTCCCCCTCCTCCGACTCAGTCAACGTCCGCTGGGGCCGAAGCGGCCTGGAACTGCTGGAGAAGGGAGAGGACACCTCCCTATGCCGCCACCTGGAAACAGGCCGGGTGTTGCCCATCCTGAACCGTTACCTCCGCCGTGGACCCAATGGCCTGTGGTGCGAGGACTCCACCGACTACGCGCTTCCTGTATCCCCTGGCGACCGGCTGACCGTTGTAGCTTCCACCTCACAGGGATATTTGTGCAAAAAAGAAGGACGTACTGGCTGGTATTATGGCCGGTTATCGGATATACTGTAAAAAGAAATAAATAGACAAGGATTTGGATCTATGTTGGATTTCCACCCCCTGCAGCTGGAGGACTTCCCCAGACTGCGCCCATTTTTCGGATACAGCGGAAGCCGTATCTGCGACACCACCCCTGGCACCGTCTTTATCTGGCGGGATATGTACAAGACCGAGTGGGCTATCTATGACGGCTCCCTCTATTTCAAAGTGGACTACCCTGGACTGGGCCCCACCTTTACCCTGCCCCTGGGCGGCGGCCGGACGGAACACTACCGTCAGATTGCCGACTACTGCTGCCGGCGGGAAATGCCTATCCAGTTTTATCCGGTTTCCAAGGATGAGCTGGAGCGCCTTCAGGACTTTTTCCCTGCCAGCACCGCCGCCACAGAGCGGGACAATTTTGACTATCTGTACCGTGCGGAGGATCTGAAATATTTTCGGGGGAAAAAGCTCAGTGGCCAGCGCAACCATGTAAACAAATTTCTCAAGACCTATGGCAGCTGGCTGTTCCGCCCCATCGCTCCAGAGGATATTCCATCGGTCAAGGGCTTTCTGGACCGCTATGCCAGCCGGGTAGACAAATCCGCGGCCTCCTTCCATGAGGATATCGCGAAGACTCATGAAGTGCTGGACAATTACCAGACCTATGACCTGCTGGGCGGTATGCTGCTGGTGGATAGGCAAATCGCCGGGTTCTCCCTGGGAGAGATCATTGGCGACACCCTGTTTACCCACATCGAGAAGGCGGACCGGGATTACGAGGGCTGCTACCAGATGCTGGTCGCCCAGTTCGCCCAGCATTTCGCTACGGAAGGCATCGCCTTCATCAACCGCGAGGATGATGCCGGTGATCTGGGCCTTCGTACCAGCAAGCTGTCCTATCACCCCATCGCCCTGTTGGAGAAGTACACCGTCACGGTGGAGGAGCCCTGCGCCTTCTGCCAAAAGTAAAAAACACCGGGTCCAGATTGGACCCGGTGTTTTTTCACGATTTGGAATGGTAAGCGTCGATGGCGGCGGCCTCATAGTCGTTGGCCACCAGCAACAGGACGGTGTGTTGAAGCTGCTTCACCAGCGCGTTCTCCAGCTTGGGGATCTCGGCGGGGCGGTAGTCCTCGTTAGCGGTGATCTGACCGGCCACATAATCTTCCAGGGCCTCCACCGCCTTGGAAGCCTGCTCCTCGCTGTCAAAACAAAGCACCGCCATCTCCTCGCAGGTAGCGCCGGCGGAGCGGATCACGGAGGCATCGTACATATTCTCCCGCTCCAGGCCGTAGTCGGCCAGCTTATACAGAGCGAAGGCGGTGTCGGCGTCTACCTCCTCCAGGGACTCGGAGAAGGCGCCGGCATCCACCACACTCTGGACCTCGCTAACGCCGTAGAGGGCGGGGCTGCCAGAGGGGTCCTCCTTGCCCTCCCTGCCGCCGCAGGCAGCCAGGGTCAGTAGCAAGACCAGGGCTAGGGCGGCGGTCAAAAATTTTTTCATCGCGCTTCCTCCTTCGGATATAGGGTGTCATAGTCCACAGTGTGGGTCTGCAAATAGGCCAACCACTTCTGACAGTAAGCCTTACTTAGATGAATGCCGTCCTTGCTGGCATCCGCGGGCAGCTCCCCGTTTTCATCGACGAACTCAGAGTACAGATCCAGAAATACCACCTGCTTCTCCTCCGCCGCCTTCTTCATCAAATCGTTATACACTCGGAGGTGTTCGTTGGTCAAATAGTCCCGGCCCCCAGTCTGAGCGATGACACCCTCATTCAGCGGAATCAGCCCCTGAATATAGATCACAGCATTGGGCTGCCGCGTCCGGATCTCGTCGATGGCGCTGCAATAGCTGTCGTAAAAGCCCTGATCGTTAAAATATCCCAGCTCGTTGACGCCAAGAGAAAGGTAGACCTTGCCGTACTGTTCCAGTGCCAGCGCCTCCAGCAAAGTATACTTCTCCCCATTGATAGTCAAAGCCTTCTTCTCCCCCAGCTTGAAGATAGAAAGGCCATTGGAGGTCAGATTCTTGCCCGTCCCTATACCGCTGTATATCATAAACCCATCGGTACGGGAATCTCCCACGAAGGCCGCGTCATCAAAGTAGCTGTTATCCACCGGATCAGACTGGGGAGCGGGCTGGGAAAAGTCATAGCCCGGTTCCGGCTCATCCTTCTCCTCCGGTTGGTCTGGCTCCTCTGTCAGATCGCCTGACGGGTTGGAGCTGTCAGGGGGTATAGCGGAGGAATCGTCCACCTCTGATGCAGCGCCGCTCCCACTCCCCGTCCCCGGCTGGGTCGAAGTATCGTTCCGCCCCCCGGAAGCGTCTCCGCCGGTATCCTTTGGGGCTGACAGCCCCATCCCTACCGCGAGGGCCAGAACGACAGCCGCCGCTAAAATCAGGAATATGGTCCAATAGGTCCGGTATTTTCTACGACCTCTATACATATCGTACCTCCAAAAATCAACCTATCGCCCCAGGGGGGCAAATCTGGGCAGGATCGCCCGTAGAACAGAAGATGTAAGCATAGCCCCCACCGACAGGGCGGCGGCCATTCCAAACGTGTGCAGCAGCGTAGTTAGAAACAGCTGGGTATAACCACTCACACAATACTGCATGGCGTGGTAGATACCCGCTCCCGGCACTAGAGGCAGTAAGGCCACCTGGAGGTACCCCGTTACTGGGCAGCGGCGCAGGCGAGCCATCCATTCAGAGTATCCTCCAATCACCACAGCCGCCAGAAACGCGGAAAGGATATCGTTGGCAGACAGCTCCATGGCCGCCAGATAGGCCAGCCAACCCAGCCCGGCCCCAAAGCCGCAGATCAGCACCCCCCAGCCCTGGATATTGAACACCAGCCCAAAGCCTACACAGGCCAGCATAGCCCACAGGCAGGGCAGCAGATCGATCCCCTCTGTTTGCCCACCCCCACCTCCTGGAGCGCCCTGACCCAGCAGCAGGGGCAGAGCAGTACCCAAGGCGATGGCGGTGGCCACCAGAATGACCTCTGCTGTCCGGTTCAGCCCGGAGAATACATCACCGGCCATAATTTCCCGCATAGCATTCGTCAGGGCCATACCAGGCACCAGCACCATCAGCGCGCCGATGGAGATGGCCTCCAGATCCTTTCCCAGCCCCAGTGTGACCAAAAGAAGCGCCAGTCCGGAAATGAGCGCGGCACAGATGGTCGTACGGAAAAAGGTATTAGAGCCAATGAAACGCTGTCCGTAGAGCAGACAGACACCGGCGGCCAGACCGCACAAGGCTGCGGCCAGCCATTCCAACAGCCCTCCGCCAAAAAACAGAGCAAAGAAGGCCGCTGTAGCCCCATAGGCCAATACTAAAATTTTAGGGGAAAAGCCGCGGAGCCCCCTTGGCAGATCGGCTACCAACTCCTGTGCCTCAAGGACCGGGACAGGCTGATTACACAGGTAGCGGCAGAGCTGGTTACACCGCTCCAGCAGTTCAATATCCGTTCCGTGGGCAGGGATGCGGCACATACGAGTCAATGGATGCCCCTCTGGAGTGTTGACACTGACGATTAGGCAGTTGGGGATGGCAAATACCTGTGGCTCTACGCCGTAGGCAGTCAGCAGGCGGCGGACGGACTCCTCGACACGGTATATCTCCGCCCCGCTCTCCATCAATCGGCAGCCCAGCTCGGTGCCTAAATTGAGCAGCTTGTCGTAATCCATCGAATGTCCCCTCTCCACTAGAACAGGATATCATGTTTTTACAAAATTACAAGTAACAATCCAATTACATTTTTGCCCACCTGGACATGCTGTATCGCCTATTCGCCGGGGCGTTCAGATTCCGGCTGCTCCAATGGCCCTCTTCCTCCCTTTTCTAAATAATGGGCGCTATGAAAAAGCCGCCCATGTGTCTAGCATGGGCGGCTCCATAAGATTTGCCGGATCGAAATCGTGGCTCGCCGGTTCAGGGCCTCACCACTCTGCGCATCAGCCCCACTCCAATAGGGGTTGGCCCGGTATGGACGCCGATGGTCACACCAATCTGATAAGGGCGGAAATCAGGCATATCAAATCCCCGTGTCGCAAGACCCTCGCGGATCTGCTGGGTGAATAGGTCATATTCCTCCCGATCCAGTCCGTAGCCAGTGGCCACTCTGTAATCGGCCAAATCCAATTCCTTGCGGTCCACATAGCGGAAAAACAGATCCCGCACCCGCTGAAGGGATTTTTTTCTTCCTTGGGCAATTCCGTCGGACACCAGTTCCCGGTCCTGATAGCCAATGAGGGGCTTAACCTTCAACAGTGTACCAGTAGCCGCGGCCGCCTTACCAATGCGGCCGCCGTGGCGGAGGTACTCCAGGTCATTGGTGGTAAAAAAGATGCGGCCAGTAGACCGTATCTTCTCCAGAGCATCTATGGCTTCCCCCAACGTGCTGCCCCGGTCCCGAAGGACCACCGCTTCCTCTACAAGCAGCCCCTGCAGCACAGTGGCTGACTGGGAGTCCATTACATAGATTCGGGCCTGAGGGTATTCCTCCAGCAGTACTGTCCTGGCATTTCTAGCGCACTGGGCCGATCCGCTGAACGACTCGTTCAGGCAAATACACAGTACCGGCATCCCTGCCTGGGCCTGTGGACGAAATGCCTCCAGATAGTCCTCCAAAGTAGGCATAGAGGTTTTAGGAAATACTCCGGGATTGTCCGCCATCTTCTGGTAAAAGTCGTGGGTGGAGATATCCCGCTCCTCCCGGTAATAGACCTCATCCCCCAGCGCCACATAATAGGACACCATATCCACACCAAGCTGCTGGAGCCTCTCCCGTCCTAAATCACAGGAGCTGTCACTGACAATATGAAAGTTCATACAGTCCCTCTATTTCCTCCTTTTCCCCATGTCCACACCCCGCCAGGCGGTGACAAGGGGCCTACTAGCAGATAGGTATTAGGGTAATCATACACCCGCTTACAAAAAATCTCAACTAGTTTTTATTTTTTATGATGAACCGCTGTTGCTCATTATAAGCGGTACTGACCCGGCAATAAGCGGCGATCCTTAATTGCTTGCTCCAAATAGTATCTTTTTCTTTCTCCTGTGAAATCTCGATCATATACTCAGACATAGCAAAACCCCATGATATCACTAACCAGTAGTATATCATGGAGGTTTCATCATAGAAAAAGCTGCATTTCAGCCTTGATTTCAAGACTGAAATGCAGCTTTTAACTTACAAATAACGGTTAAAACCGATATTTTTATAATGGTGAAAAGCGCCGCCCACAGGGCGCCCCAAATCGAAGCCCAACGCAGTGGGTTCGATTTGGAAAGAAGGAGCAGCGGCGTAAGCGCGCTCTGACTTATAAAATAAGTCGGAGCAAGCGATACAACGCTTGCTCCGACGTGGCACGCCCGAAGGGACTCGAACCCCCAACATTCAGAACCGGAATCTGACGCTCTATCCAATTGAACTACGGACGCATCTCTTAACAGCGCTCCGTTATTATATCAGAATCCTCCCCGTTTGTAAAGAGGATTTTCCCCTGTTTTATTTTTCATTTTCCAGACGACGCCACCAGCATATCTTCACCGGCGGCTGGGCCTCCCCACACACTGCGGCTACCCAGCCCGCTCCCCCGTAAGTCCGGAACCAGAGGCCATCCATCTGCCGGGTTTCCCCTTCTCCCATCATCGGGACCCGGATGGACCGGATGGTCCCCCTCAATCCCTGCCCGCTCTCTTTGACCCGGCTCTCTTTCAGTGACCATAGCAGGGAAAAGGACCTCCACCAGTCCGACTGCCCTTCCAGCCAGGCCAACTCTTCCGGACCACAGACCCGGGCGGGCAGTCCGGGCCGCCACTCTCTGACCATCTGGATGTCTGCTCCGACCGGGGCGTTATCCAAAGCGCAGAGGGCCAGATGCCCGC
This sequence comes from Flintibacter sp. HCN-6482, assembly GCF_037892565.1. NCBI lineage: Bacteria > Bacillati > Bacillota > Clostridia > Eubacteriales > Flintibacter > Flintibacter sp. HCN-6482. The sequence continues at coordinate 24,125 of NZ_JBBKBK010000004.1, forward strand.
TGTGGCTCAGATTGAATTCCAGCCCCTCCTCATGAGGAAAATAGGGCTTTCCGCCAGGTCTCCGGTCCAGTTCCGGCATCCGCGTCAGCCCCCGGCTCTCCCGGAGAGCCAGGGCCAACAGCTGATAGGCATCCTGCCGCTTCTGGATCTCCATGCCAAACAGTTCCACTGACCACCCGCCTCCTCTGTGCCATTGTACCATGTCCTTCTCAAGCAGGCAAGGGGGCTCACGGGGACCCCAGCATCAACAGGGGATCTGGTACCAGGCCCCAGTCTTGGACAAATCTATGAATAGGATATGGTCCGGGGGCCACAGTGTAAACAGGGCGATCAGGATGCCCATTCCCACCACGAGCAGAATGGGCACCATCCACTTTGCGCCATGGAAAGGTCCGGAAAATCGGGTGGAAAACCAGAAGCCGAAAACCATCACAGCCACAAAAATTGCAATATCCACCGCCATAGCTTCTCCCCCCAGGACTATGTGGTAGAGATAGCCTAGCAGCAGCATGAGTCCGCTCATGATCGGCAACGCCAACAGCCACGGTCTGATACCACCCGGCCTGCCACGGTTCAGCCAAAGGGCGGCAGCCAGATAGGGCCAGTATATCAGTTTGATATGCTCCCACAGGCTCTCATTGATTGGAGACAGCAGAGCCGTCACTGGGTTAGGCAGCCACTCATACAGAAAATGCAGCCCAGTCCCGGCCAGCATGGCCAGCAGGCAGGTCAGGATCAACGCGCGCTTGCCATAGAACATCTGGATCACCTCTCCGCTTCACCTTATGCGGAAGAAGAAGGATTTATTCTTCTAGATGGTATATTTTTTCTTTCTGGAGTAAAACTAGGGAAAATCTATTTTCCACGGGGTGTTTTTATGGACATGACCAATCAGGACTATGGCAAGCTGGTAAACGATCGCTCCAAGCCATCTCCTATGGGAAAAAATCTGGTATGGGCTTTTCTGGTGGGGGGCGCCATTTGTACCATTGGGCAGGGGCTCTCCAACCTCTATCAGAGCTGGGGGCTTGACAAAGACCAGGCGGGGACGGCGGTGTCTGTCACCCTGATCTTTGCGGCCGCCCTGCTCACTGGCCTGGGCTGCTTTGACAAACTGGCCAAACGGGCCGGAGCCGGTACCCTGGTCCCGATTACCGGCTTTGCCAACGCCATGGTTTCCCCAGCCCTGGAATTCAAAAGCGAGGGACTCATCACCGGCACAGCGGCCAAGCTCTTTGTAGTGGCCGGGCCCGTGCTGGTCTTTGGTATCTCTGCCAGTGTCATTTACGGCCTTATCTTACTTTTGTTCCAGCTGGTATGAGGCGGTAAAAAAGCTGTCTGTCCCATATGGGACAGACAGCTTTTTTACTCTTCAGCCCTCCTGGCGGGCCAGGGCCACAAGGGCACTGGCTCCGATGCGGTCGGCACCGGCCTCGATCATGGCCTGAGCCTGCTCAAAGGTGCGGATCCCGCCCGCCGCCTTGACGCCGATGTCAGGGCTGATATGTTCCTTAAACAGCTTCACATCCTCCACAGTGGCTCCACCAGTGGAAAATCCTGTGGACGTCTTAATAAAGTCGGCTCCGGACATGGACACCACCCGGCAGGCGGCTACCTTCTCCTCCTGGGTCAACTGGCAGGCTTCCACGATAACCTTCAGGATGCGGCCCTTGCAGGAGGCCTTTACCGCCTTGATTTCAGACAGCACGCCCTCCCAATCTCCTGATTTGGCCTGCCCCAGATTAATGACCATATCGATCTCGTCAGCGCCGTTGCGGATAGCGTCCTCTGTCTCAAAGACCTTTACCTCCGGGGTGGAATAGCCGTTTGGGAAGCCAATGACGGTGCAGATCTTCAGCCGGTTCCCCACATAGTCCGCCGCCTTCTTTACATAGCGGGGCGGGATACAGACAGAGGCGGTGGAATAGGCCAGCCCCTCGTCACAGACAGCCTTCACCTGTTCCCAAGTGGCAGTTGTGGTTAGGATGGTATGGTCCACCCGGTTCAAAATTTCCTGATGCTCCATCGGTTATGTTCTCCCTTACAAAAATCGGACTTGGTCCGGACAAATATCTCGCCGTCCCATTCTATACCAGTATACCCGATTTTGTCCAGCCTTAATTCGACCTTATCCGAGGATTCCCCGTTTCCAGTGTCAGCGGCTCACACACCGAGGGCGGCCTTCAGCTCCTCTACCCGGTCCAGCTTCTCCCAGGGCAGATCCAAGTCGCTCCGGCCAAAGTGACCATAGGCGGCTATCTGCCGGTAGATGGGCCTACGCAGGTCCAGGTCCTGAATGATGGCGGCGGGGCGCAGGTCGAAAACCCGCCCTACCGCCTCCTCCAGCCGGGCGTCAGAGAGAGTGCCGGTGCCAAAGGTGTCCACCCGGACGGAAACAGGACGGGCTACCCCAATGGCGTAGGCCAGCTGTATCTGGCAGCGGCGCGCCAGTCCGGCAGCCACCACGTTTTTGGCCACCCACCGGGCGGCATAGGCGGCGGAGCGGTCCACCTTGGTGGGGTCCTTGCCGGAGAAGGCACCGCCGCCGTGGGGGGCGGAGCCGCCGTAAGTATCTACAATGATTTTCCTGCCGGTGAGCCCGGAGTCCCCCTGAGGTCCTCCTACCACAAAGCGGCCGGTGGGATTGACATAGATCTTGGTGTTCTCATCCATAAGCTGGTCGGGGATAATGGGTTTGATGACCAGCTCGATCATATCCCGCCGGATCTGCTCCAGCTCGACCTCAGGGCCGTGCTGGGTGGACACCACCACCGCGTCCACCCGGACGGGCCGGTTGTCATCGTCGTACTCCACGGTGACCTGGCTCTTGCCATCTGGACGCAGATAGCTCGCCTTCCCCTCCTTGCGAACCTTTGTCAGCTGCATGGCCAGCTTCTGGGCCAGGGAAATGGGCAGCGGCATCAGCTCAGGCGTTTCATCACAGGCGTAGCCAAACATCATCCCTTGGTCGCCGGCGCCATTATCCAGCCCGTCGTCCATGGTGCCCTCCTTGGCCTCCAGCCCCTTGTTTACCCCCATAGCAATGTCCGGAGACTGCTCGTCAATGGAGGTAATGACGGCACAGGTGTCACAGTCGAAGCCAAATTTGGCCCGGTCATAGCCGATGTCCTTGATTACTTGACGAGCGATCTTGGGGATTTCCACATAGCAGTTAGTGGTAATTTCGCCCATCACATGGACCAGCCCCGTGGTCACGGTGGTTTCACAGGCCACCCGTGACATAGGGTCCTGCTCCAGCATAGCGTCCAGCACCGCGTCGGAGATTTGATCACAGATCTTATCGGGGTGTCCTTCGGTTACAGATTCAGAGGTAAACAGTCGCTTTGCCATAATATTCTTTCCTTTCTTTCGTTCCCCTTGGAGTACAAGGGCCTGGGAGGATGAAAAAACGCCCCGCGGCAGGCGGAGCGTTGCAGTTTGGCTTGCATCCTCATCTTGCGATACTCTACCGCCGGATTTGGCACCTTGCCAGAGGCAGGTTGCCGTGGTTTCATAGGGCCGGTCCCTCAACCACTCTTGATAAGGCTATTTAGTTTTACTGATTGATTATATCAACTTTTCTCCCGTTGTCAACTGGTTTCCGCAAATTTCTCCGCAGGTCTGGTCCCTTGACCTATCAGCCCTCCAAGGAGTGGCGGCGGGTCAGCACTGGGTTGACCCCCAGCTTTTTGCCGTTCTCATACAGGTAGAAGCCGGCCCCGCTCTTGCGGCCCAGATAGCCGGCGGTGACCATCTTACGAAGCAGCAGGGAGGGGTGATACTTGGCGCCGATCTCCTTGTCCATCACGTTCATCACGTTGAGCAGGATGTCCAATCCAATCATGTCCGCCAGCTCCAGGGGACCCATTGGGTGGTTACAGCCCAGCTTCATGCCGTTGTCCACGTCCTCCACCGAGCCGATAAAAGAGCCCACGATGACACAGGCCTCGTTGAGCATGGGCAGCAGGGCCCGGTTGACGATAAAGCCGGGCTTGTCATCGGCCAGAATCAGGGTCTTGCCCATTTTCTCGCCCACCTCCTTGATGTCCTCCAGCACATCCTGGGCGGTGAGCAGGCCGAAGATGACCTCGCACAGCTTCATCTTGGGCACTGGGGAGAAGAAGTGCATCCCCACCACCCGGGAGGGACGCTTGGTGGCGGCGGCCAGGGCGGTCAGAGAGATGGAGGAGGTGTTAGAGGCAAAGATGGTGTGGTCTGGGCATATCTCCTCCAGCTGGCGAAAGACCGCCTGCTTGGCCTCCAGGTTCTCAAAGATGGCCTCCACCACCAGGTCGGCCTCCCGCGCGGCGGACAGACGGGTATCGATCTTCAGCCGACCCATGCAGTCCTGAAACTCCTCCTCACTCATGGTTCCCTTTTCCACCATGTGCTTCAGCCGGCTCTCAATGCCCATCTGGGCCCGCTCCAGCGTCTCCTGCCGCTGGTCATTGAGGATGACATGATAACCGCTGGTCATAGCAGTCTGGGCGATGCCGCTGCCCATCAGGCCAGCTCCCACCACAAAAATATTCTGGATTGCCATATAAAAACTCCTTTTTCATCCGTATTTCAGTTCCGGACTACTCCCGCCCTTCCAATTACGGGAGGTCCAGGTTCTTGCGGGCCCTATCTTAGCATAGCAACTGTCGCAAGTCTTAGCATAAATGGCCATAAAATATGCAAATATTGTCCTAAAAATATTGATTGGGATGGCTGACAGCCATCCCAATCGTTTTTCCGATTTTTTCGCTCTTTTTTAATAGCGGTTCAACTGTGCCGAACCGTCGTCCGTCCCCTTCTGTATGGCCCTGACCACGGCGTAGTATCCGTAGTCCTGATTGACCTGGACGTAAAACCGCTCCCCCACTTTTTTGCCCAGCAGAGCCGCCCCCATGGGAGATTCCTTACTGATAAGCCCGTTGAGCACGTCCTGGCGGACCGTAGTCACCACCTGCCAGCTCTCTTCCTCCCCGTCCTCCTCCAGATAGATGGTCACCTTGTCGTACAGCCCCACCGCGTCTGGAGCGGAACGGTCCTCGATAACACGCGCCGTCTTGATCATATTTTCCAGATATCGGATGCGGCTCTCATTTTTGTTTTTCTCCCGCTTGGCCGCCTTATACTCGAAGTTCTCGCTCAAATCGCCGAAGGAGCGGGCCACCTTTACTTCCTCCAGAAGCTGTGGCCGGAGCGTGACACGGCGGTAGTCCAGTTCCTCCCGCATTTTTTGGATATCCATTTTGGTCAATTCATTATGCATGACAGGTCCCTTCTTTTCTTCCCGATTCGGGTACTCTGTGACAGCCCCTATTTATTTTTATTGAAAAAGCCATACAGCGTCAGGAGCACAGCGGGGATGGGCAATAGAACGCCCAGCACCGCGAACAGGGCCGCCTGATCCACCACTCCAAACAGATAACACCATACGCCAAGGAGCAGAAGAAAGATCCCCATTAACATCTGCTTCACCTATACCACCCCTGTTCCATGTCCTGCCGTTTCAGGCCTCCCAGCCCGCCAGATAATCCCTCTGCTCCTGGGTCAGCTCGTCGATGGCCAGCCCCATGGCAGCCAGCTTTACCCGGCCGATCTGGTCGTCGATCTCATCCGGGACATTGTACACCTTCTTTTCCAGCTCTCCCCTGTGCTTCGCCAGCCACTCCAGGGACAGGGCTTGGACGGCAAAGGACATATCCATGATCTCCGCCGGATGGCCGTTCCCGGCGGCCAGGTTGACCAGCCGCCCCTCGGCCAGCACATTCAGCGTGCGGCCGTCGGGCAGGCGGTAGCCCCGGATGTTGGCCCGGCGGTCAAACCGCTCCGCCGCCATCTCCCCCAGGGCCGCCACATCCACCTCACAGTCAAAGTGACCGGAGTTACACAACAGGGCGTTGTCCTTCATGACCTGGAAATGGCGCTTCACGATGATGTCCTTGCAGCCGGTGGCGGTAATAAACAGGTCACCCAGCCGGGCTGCCTGATCCATTGGCATCACCCGGAAGTTTTCCATGGTGGCCTCCAGCGCCTTGAAGGGGTCCACTTCACAAACGATGACGTTGGCCCCCATGCCCTTGGCCCGCATAGCGATGCCTTTGCCGCACCAGCCGTAGCCCGCCACCACTACCGTTTTGCCCGCCACCATCAGGTTGGTGGTGTGCATGATGGCGTCCATGGTGGACTGGCCGGTGCCGTATTTGTTGTCGTAGTAGTGCTTGGCCTTGGCATCGTTCACCGCCATCATGGGGCAGGGCAGAATGCCGGCCCGCTGGCGGGCGTACAGTCGGTGGATGCCAGTGGTGGTCTCCTCACAACCGCCGATCAGCCGCTCCCCATACTGGTTGCACCTGTCCCCCAGCAGACTGATGAGGTCGCCACCGTCGTCCACGATCAGGTGGGGGCGGCACTTCAGGGTTTCCACCAACAGATTCTCATACCCTGCCATGTCCACCCCATAGACTCCATAGGTGTCCACGCCCAGGTCCGCCATGGCGGCGGCTACATCGTCCTGGGTGGACAGGGGGTTACAGCCGGTGAGATGGACGTCGGCCCCCCCCTCCCGAAGGACCAGGCCCAGGTTGGCGGTCTTGGCCTCCAGATGGACAGAAACAGCGATGGTCAGCCCGGCAAAGGGCTTTTCCCGGCGGAACCGCTCCTCGATGCCGGACAGGGCAGGCATGAAATCCCGCACCCAGCGGATCTTCTGATGGCCAGATGGGGCCAGGGACATATCTTTCACGATGCTCATGGCATTTCCTCCATATCCTTGTTCTCCGGCCTATTCTATCACACTTTTATTCCCGGCAAAAGGAGATTTTTCTTTTCCGCTATTTGTTTACACTTTGGACGTAGACATTTCTTCTAAAAACGGTTACAATGTCTTTTATCTGACATCCAACAGGAGGAGGGCTTCTTCATGAGAGCCATATCCCGCGGCTTGAGCCGATTCTGCTACAACCATCCCAATCTGGGCATTCCCGATCTAATCAAGTACATCGCTTTGGGCAATGTGTTTGTCTATATCGCAGATATGCTGACCAACGGATGGGTCTCCATGTTCATCCGGTTTTACCCCGAGCTCATCCTTCAGGGCCAGGTGTGGCGCCTCGTTACCTTTATTTTTTCCCCCCTGAGCGTGGGCGGAGGGTTCTGGGGCCCCTTCTTCTTTGCCGTTACCACCTATTTTTACTACTGGATCGGCTCCTCGCTGGAGCGTCAATGGGGCTCCACCCGATTCACAGTCTTTTATGGCCTGGGCGTGCTGCTGAACATTGTAGTAGGCATCGTCACCTATCTGCTGATGCCCATAACTTCCAACCTGAGCGGCTATTATTTTGAAACCGCCACGATGTATTATGTGAATCTCTCCATGTTCTTTTCCTTTGCCACTCTGTACCCGGATATGCAGGTGCTGCTCTATGGCATCATTCCGCTGAAGGTCAAGTGGCTGGCCTGGCTGGACGCCATATTCTTTACCTACGACATCTTTGGCTACCTGACTGGCCACACACCCCTGCGGGCCCTTCTTCCCGTTATTGCCATCCTGAACTACCTCATTTTCTTCTGGGAGGACCTGATGTCTGTTCTGGGCCGGGGCAGCGAGCGAATCCGCTACAGGACCTCCCCCCAGACCATCAACTTCAAGAAGGCCCAAAAGGATGTAAAAGAGCGGAAGGGATATCTCCACAAATGTGCCGTCTGCGGTCTGACCGACGCGGACGATCCCAATATGGAGTTCCGCTACTGCTCCAAGTGCAATGGCTACTACTGCTACTGCATGAAGCACATCAATGACCACACTCATGTGCAGTGATGGCAGCCATTTTTGTCCAAAAATCAAGAGGGGCGCCCTACGGGGTGCCCCTCTTAATTTTATTCAGTTCGCTGCTCTATCCTGCGGTACAAGATAGGCACGTCATAGCCAAATGTCCGCTTTCCGTTAACTTCCATCGTCTCAGATACCGCTAAACACTCCGGAGAAAAGCGTTCAAACAAAGTAAATTTAAGCACAGGAGTGAACATACTGACACTGCCGCCCTCCCAAATGTCACCCTTTTTCTCATAGAGGGCCGGACTAAATTTGTCTGAACACTTCAAGCTGCTGTACTCTATCTCATCCATCTCCTGATAGGTGAAGTGCTCCTTTTCGCAGCCCTCTGGCAGTTCATAAGAAGTCAGCTTGACCCTATCGCCCTCCTCTGTGAATAGGAACAGGTGAGGGGAGGCATGGGTCTTTCCTTCTACCGTGTAGTAACTCTCCTCCACTAAGAAAACGCCCTCAAAGTTTTCCGGAAGGTTCCTGATCTTGCTGTTGCATACGGTATTGATATGCTGGGCAAAAGGAAATTGGAGGTCCCCCTTACGCCGCATTTCCTCGAACTGCTGGGCGTTATCAAAACTTCCAGATAAAAGGGTCAAAAATTCATCCAACTGGTCCATATAAGCTCTCCTTTTGAAAATATCAGAATCCAGCTCCTGTCTGGTATCTGGATCGGCCCCTCCACACAGAAGAAGTCCTGTGGGGGGCCTTTTCTTTTCTGTCCTTGGGCGAAATAAATATTCGCCCTGCGGAAATTCTCCGCTTCGCTCCACATTTACGGCCTATCGGCCGCCCCATCCCCGATAGGGCCCCGGCGAGGGGGCGGCTCATCCCCGCGCCACCGCTTCGGCCACGCGAATACCGTCCACCGCCGCACTGACAATGCCCCCCGCATAGCCCGCCCCCTCGCCACAGGGGTACAGGCCATGGAGAGGGGACTGACAGCCCTCATCCCGTAAAATGCGGACAGGAGAGGAGGAGCGTGTCTCCACCCCGGTCAGCACCCCATCTGGTACAGAGAAACCCCGCAGCTTTCGGTCCATCAGGGGCAAGGCATCCCGCAGGGTATCCGACACAAAGTCGGGTAAACAGCCCTCTAAATCAGTCCAAGTCACTCCGGGTTGATATGTGGGAAGAATGGCGCCAGGGCCCTGTGAGGGCCGCTTGTGCAGAAAATCCTCCACTCGCTGGGCAGGGGCCCGGAAGCCTCCACCCCCCAGTTGGAACGCCGCCTTCTCCCATCGCTCTTGGAACCAGACTCCAGCCAGCACATCCGCCTCTGGAAAGTCCTCCGGCCCTACTCCCACTAACAGTCCACCGTTGATATTGGCCCCATCCCGGGCCCGCAGGCTCATACCATTAGTGACCACGCCCCCCTGCCGGGAGGCGGCCGCCACCACCTGCCCACCGGGGCAGACACAGAAGGTGAAAGCCGACCGGCCGCTGGGCAGGTGGCAGGCAAGTTTGTAATCCGAGGGCGGCAGCTTGGAAAAGGCTGGGCCGTACTGCTGGCGGCTCACCGCCTGCTGGTCGTGTTCGATGCGCACCCCAATAGCAAAATTCTTTTTCTCCATGGGCACCCCCGCCTCCTTTAGCATGGCAAAGGTATCCCGTGCGGAGTGGCCAGGGGCCAGGACCAGGGCGTCAGCAGGCAGGCGATAGGGCCCTGTCGGGCCCTCCACCCGTATGCCAGCCAGGACTCCGCCGCTGACGGTCAGTCCAGTCAACCGATGGCCAAACCGGACATCACAGCCCAGGGAAATAAGCTCCCGGCGGATATTTTTCACCACCTGGCGCAAAATATCGGTTCCGATGTGGGGTTTATGGGAATACTTGACATCGGCGGGGGCCCCCGCCTCCACCAGCACGTCCAGCACAGCGGAGATGCGGGGATCGTGGGTCCCAGTGGTCAGCTTCCCGTCGGAGAAAGTACCGGCTCCCCCTTCGCCAAACTGTACGTTAGACTCCTCGTCCAAAATCCCAGTGTCCCAGAAAGCCCCCACGTCCAGGGTCCTCCGGTCCACATCCCGCCCCCGCTCCAAAATGACAGAGGGAATACCGTTGCGGGCCAGAAACAAGGCGGCAAAGAGTCCTGCCGGGCCCATGCCCACCACTACCGGAGGCAGGGCCGCCTTCCGTCCCACACCGGGGAAGGCGTAGGGTCTCCGCTCCGTCAGAGAGATGTTTCGACCGGGGGCGGAACGGACCATGGAAGCCTCGTTGGCCATGGACAGCTCCACGGTATAGACATAGTGGACATCATCTTTCCTCCGCGCGTCAATGGACTGGCGGACGATGTCCAGCTCCCCTAGTGCCCCAGGGCGCACACCCAGCGTCCGGGCCGCGCGCTTTCTGAGCTGATCCAGGTCCCCGTCTACTGGCAGGGCCAGCCCTCCGATCCTTATCATCTCAATCACCTCTTTTCAGAGTATTGTATCACAGCCGGCGGCAAAGCGGAAGTTTTGGATCGCTCTTTTTCTCCTTTTCCTCCGCCTGGAGCTCGCATCCCGCCGCTCTGCCCAGAAAAGCGAATCCTCGTCTTTTTCCTAGAATTTGCCGAAATATGTTGAAAAAAGCAGTTTTTCCCATTTATTCTCTTTTTATGCCCCCGTGCCGAGGAAAAATCGCCGCATTTGTACCGGGGGGCCGACCGTCAGCAGAATACAAAGAAAATGGAGGCAATGAAAATCATGGCAAGAAAAACTGTGGAGCGCAATATCTCATACGACGACGCCCGGGATCTGTACTACGTCAGTATGGACCTGGGCCGTGATGAGGAGGGCAGGCGGATCAAGCAGTACCGTACCTTTCCCACCCTGACCGCCGCCCGGGCGGGACTGCGGGATTTCCTGGCCCATCGGGATCAGGAGCGCCAGACCCCCCGGCATCAGCTCACCCTGTCCGAGTGGCTGGAATACTGGATGGACACCATCGTGCGGCCCAATCGGGCGGAAACCACGGTGTATTCCTATCAAAAGATCATTGACAATCACCTTGGCCCAGCCCTGGGGGATATGCCCCTTCTGAAGCTGACGCCTAAGGACATCCAGCAATACTATACCCAGGTACAGCGGGATAACAGCCTCTCCTCCAACACCATGCGTCGGCACCACGACCTTCTTTCCTCCTCCCTGCGGACGGCGGTACGGCAGGATATGCTGCTGGTCTCTCCCATGGACCGGGTGGAGCCCCCCAGGTCCAAGCTTTATGAGGCGGACTTCTACACCCCGGAGGAGCTGAAACGGCTCTACGCCCTCCTCCCCGGCCACCGGCTGGAACTGCCTGTCAAGCTGGCGGGCAGCCTGGGTCTGCGGCGGGAGGAGCTGTGCGGTCTGAAGTGGGAAAATGTAAACTTTCAGCTCCGGGTCATCTATATTCGGGAGGCCCGCACCGCCTTCGGCGCCACCATCATCCAAAAGGAGACCAAAAACCGCGCCTCGGTCCGCACACTCTATCTCCCCGAAGATATCTTCCGGCTGCTGAACCAGGAGCGGGCGCGCCAGAACGCGCTCTTCCGCGGGCGTGAGGAGCCTGGCCATGTGGTGCTGGACCACAAGGAGCTGCCCTACTCGCCCAACGCTCTGTCCCTGGCCTTTACCCGCTTCGTGCGAAAAAATGACCTGCCCCGGGTCACCCTCCACGGCCTGCGCCACTCCTTTGCCACCATTGCCTCCTTCCAGGGCGTGTCCCTCTTCGATATCGGCAAAGCCCTGGGCCACTCCACCCCCGCCACCACTGGCCGCATCTACACCCACCTCATCGACCGCACCCACGAGGAGACTTTGATGCGGGTGTCGGACGCGCTGAAATAACCGTTGTATTCCCTCTGAATTTGCGGTATCATTTGAGAGAGAGGAGGGAGTGTCTATGCGTATTATGGCCATTGACTACGGCGACGCCCACACCGGCGTGGCCATCTCTGACCCCACCGGACTTTTGGCCGGGACCACCACTACTATCCACAGCCGGAAGGGCGGGGTGGTGCTGGAGGAGCTGAAGAAGCTGGTGGATGCCTACCGGGTGGAGGAGCTGGTCATGGGCTTTCCCCGGAATATGGACGGCACCGAGGGCCCTAGGGCCCAGCTATACCGGGACTTTGCCGGCCAGGTGGAGGAGGTCACCGGTCTGAAGCCCGTCCTGTGGGACGAGCGGAGGACCACCGTGGACGCCCACCGCATCCTTTTTGCGGCAGGCCAGAACTCCAAAAAGCGGAAAAAGACAGTGGACGCCGTGGCGGCCTCCCTGATTCTGGAGGGCTATCTGAATTTCAAACGAATGACTCAGCAATAGGAGTTCAACAGATATAAGGGGGAAAGAAATATGTACGGTATCAATGTGATCTACACCATGAAGCCCGGCAAGCGGGAGGAGTTTCTGGCTGGAGTGACCGCCAGCGGCGCTCAGGCGGCGGTGCGCGGGGAGGAGGGCTGTCTGCAATACGACTATTTCACCTCGGTGGATGACCCGGACAAACTGCTCCTGCTGGAGAAGTGGACCACTCGGGAGGCCCAGAAGGTCCACATGGGCCAGCCTCATATGGCGCTGATCCAGGAGGTCAAGGATCGCTGCGCGGCCGATACGATTCTGGAAACTTACGACCTGCCGTAAGCGGTTCAGGTTGAAAATGGTGAAGGAGGAAATACATATGGAAATCAAAACTGTTTGGGCCGTCTATTTCAGCGGCACTGGCACTACAGAAAAGGTAGCTACCCACCTTGCCAAGTCCCTGGCCGGGCAACTGGGAGCCCAGTACAAGTCCCATGACTACACCCAGCCCAAGGGCCGGGAAAACGCGCTGCAGTTCGGTCCGGATGAACTGGTGGTATTGGGTACTCCGGTCTATGCCGGACGAGTCCCCAACATGATGCTGCCCTTCGTCCAGAACAGCATCCACGGCGAGGGCACCCTGTCCGTCCCCGTGGTCCTCTACGGAAATCGAAACTTCGACGACGGGTTGATGGAGCTCAAGCAGGTGATGACGGCCAACGGCTTCCTGCCCATCGCTGGGGCCGCCATCGTGGGCGAGCATTCCTTCTCCAAGATCCTGGGCGCCGGCCGCCCCGACGGGGAGGACATGGCTCTGGTGGACCAGCTGGCCCGGCAGACCGCCGAGAAAGTCAAGGGGCTGACGGCCCTGCCCGAGGAGCCAGTCCAGGTGGAGGGCTGCGACCCCATCCGCCCCTACTACACCCCCCGAGACCGGAACGGCGAGCCCATCAAGGACTTCCTGAAGGCCAAGCCCGTCACCGACCTGGACAAGTGCGTTCGGTGCGGCCTGTGCGCCCGGCTGTGCCCCATGGGGGCCATCGATCCCAATGATGTGAGCCAGGTGGTGGGCAAGTGCATTAAATGCTGCGCCTGTGTGAAAAAGTGCCCCATGGGGGCCAAGTACTTCGACCATGAGGGCTACCTATACCACCAGCATGAGCTGGAGGACCTGTACGCTGCCCGCCGGGCGGAGAGCAAGATCTTTATCTGAAGAACATGGGAGATTGGGGAATGGAACAGGACCGGGAAACTCTGTGTCAGGTGTGCCTGCTGCTCTATCAGCGGGGCTATGTGGTTAGCAACGACGGCAATGTTTCCGTTCGGATTGGGGAAGACCAGGTACTCATCACCCCTTCCGGTGTAAGCAAGGGCCGGCTGACCCCTGATATGCTGGTAGTATGCGACCTGGAGGGCCGGGTGTTGGCAGGACACCTCCACCCCTCCTCTGAATCTGCTATGCATCTGCTTGTCTACCGGGAGCGCCCCGATGTAGGCGCGGTGGTCCATGCTCACCCGCCGGCGGCCACCGCCTTTTCCATCTGCCGCCGCCCCCTGGCCCAGCACTATCTGACCGAAACCATTAGTGGGCTGGGGGAGGTGCCTGTGGCCCCCTTTGCCCTCCCCTCCACCAGTCAGGTCCCCGACAGCCTGCGCCCCTATGTGGCCGGCTGCAATGGGGCCCTGCTGGCCAACCATGGGGCCATCGCCTGGGGCAGAGACCTCTGGCATGCCTTTGACCGGATGGAGCAGGTGGAGCAGACCGCCAAGATCTTTGCCCTCGTTCACCAACTTGGAGGCGGGGTGGAACTGTCACCAGAGCAGGTAGGGGCTATCCGAGGGCTGGAGGGGCACTACCGGACGCTGTCCGGGTCCAGAACTCCCCACGAGGAACAGGGAGGTGGAAGAACATGACGCAGCCTTATCCAGACCATATCCGGCTGGGCCCAGGAGAAGACAGCGTTATCCTGCTGGATCAGACCCAGCTGCCCAACCGCCTGGAGGAACGGCAGGTCCGTTCCCTGTCCGAGATGATAGAGGCCATCCGCTCCCTGCGGGTCCGGGGCGCCCCTGCCATTGGAATCTTTGCCGGGTACTGCCTGTATGCCCTGTCCCGTCAGCTGGAGGCGCGGGGGTGGAAGGGCCCGGCCCTGCTGGCTGAACTGGAGGGGCTGGGGGCCGCTCTGGCCGGGGCAAGGCCCACCGCTGTCAACCTGTCCTGGGCCGTGGATCGGATGCTGCGCGCAGCCCGGGGCTCGGCTGGCGAGCACATGTCGGAGGCGCTGGGCAGGGAGTGCCGGGCCATCCATCAGGAGGACCAGGATATGTGCCACAAAATCTCGGAGTACGGTTTGTCCCTTTTACAGTCAGGAGACGGGGTACTCACCCACTGCAACGCCGGCCCTCTGGCTACCTCCCGCTATGGCACCGCCCTTGGTCCTATCCTGCTGGCCCAGGAGCGCGGCATTTCTCTACGGGTATTCGCGGACGAGACCCGGCCTCTGCTCCAGGGAGCTCGGCTCACCGCCTGGGAGCTTCAGCAGGCTGGGGTAGACGTGACCCTCATCTGCGATAATATGGCCTCCATCGTCATGAAAAACGGCTGGGTCCAGGCCTGTTTCGTGGGCTGCGACCGGGTAGCTGCCAACGGGGACACGGCCAATAAGATCGGCACCAGCGGGGTGGCCATCCTGGCCCGCCACTATGGGGTCCCCTTCTATGTATTGGGGCCTACTTCCACCATCGACCTGAGCTGCCCTGACGGGGATCACATCCCTATCGAGGAGCGGGACGGGGAGGAGATCCGCTCTCTGTGGTACCGGGAACCCATGGCCCCCTCCGGGGTAAAGTGCTATAACCCCGCCTTCGACATCACTCCCCATACGCTGATTTCCGCCATTATCACCGAGAGGGGCATCTGCCGCCCTCCCTACTCCCTCTCCCTGCCAGCCCTGTTTTCTCCCTCTCAAGGCGAACCATCATACAGCCCATAACGAAGCGGCCGCCAATCTGGCGGCCGCTTCGTTCTCTATTTTTCTGGGCGGCCCTCACCGCTCCATCTTCCAGAACCGGACGCTGTACGGCGGCAGCTCGCTTCCTCCGCCGAAGTCGTGCTTTTCCCCGGAGATCAGATCCCAGGCCAGACCACAGCCGGCGTCAAAATGGGCGGTATAGGGCTGGCTGTCCCCGTTGACCGCCACCAGCACCCGCTCCTGTTCACATTTCCGCTCGAAGATGATCTGGCGGTTGGTCAGCACTACATTCCGGTAATTCCCATAACACAGAGCCGGGCTGTTTCTCTTGGCCGCCGCCAGTTTGGCGATATGCTCCGTCAGCTGGTTCCACTCCGGCCTCTCCAATGCCGGACGGAGCGCGTCGTCGCTGTCCGGTCCCTTCCGGCCCTCCAGCCCCCACTCGCTGCCGTAGTATACCGCCGGCACCCCAGGCATCCCAAACATCAGCCCATAGGCCGGGGCCAGATGATTTCGGTCGGTCAGTCGGGAGGCGATGCGGTCCACATCGTGGTTATCCAGGAAGGACAGCAGGTGGGCCCCCTTATATAAGGTCCACTGCTCCGGCCCGAACTGCCGGGCAAGGGAGTGGCCGATCTCAAACATATTCCTGGAGTTGAAGCTGGACCACAGTCCCTTGTAGCACTCGTAGTTTGTCACTGAGTGGCACAGCTCCGGCCCCATCCATCGGTTATAGTCCCCGTGCAGCGTCTCTCCCATCAGCACAAAGTCCGGTTTCAGCCCTTGGGCAAAGGCTCTCAACCGCTTCAGGTACTCCGGGGGTAAGCAGTAGGCCACGTCCAGCCGCAGCCCGTCGATGCCGAACCGCTCCACCCAGGACCGGATGGCGTTAAATTGGTGTTCTATCACCGCCGGATTCCACAGATTCAGCTTGACCAGCTCGTTGTGGCCCTCCCAGCCCTCGTACCAGAAGCCGTCATGATACTCGGTATCCCCGTCAAAGCTCAGGTGGAACCAGTCCCGGTATGGACTGTCCCATTTTTTCTTCTGTACCTCCTGAAACGCCCAGAAGCCCCGTCCCACATGGTTGAACACCCCGTCCAGCATCACCCGGATGCCGGCCTGATGGAACGTCCGGCACACCTGGGCCAAATCTTCATCGCTCCCCAGCCGAGGGTCCACCGTAAAATAGTCCCGGGTGTCATAGCCGTGGCGGTCGCTGTCAAAGACCGGGTTGAGCAGCACCGTGTCCGCTCCCAGCCGCTTGATGTGGTCCACCCAGTCCAGCAGCCGCAGGATGCGGGGGGTCCTCACCCCGTCGTTTTCCTTCGGCGCGCCGCACAGGCCCAGAGGATATATTTGATAGATGACCGCTTCGTCAAACCACATTGACAGGCCCTCCTTCCATCCCGCCCTTAGGGGCGGATATGGTCCTATCATATCCTATCCGACGCCTGGGAGCAAGCATTTTTACTCCTTTGTACGCCCAAACAGCTCCATCAGCCCCACCACGATGAGAAACGCTCCGAAGAATTTGCGCAGCAGCCCTACCTCCATAGCGGTGGCCGCCCACGCCGCCAGGGCGGCGCAGACCAGCCCTGCCCCGATGGCCGGGAGGAGCACTGGTTTCTCGATGTAACCGTTTTTGACATGGGCGGGCAGGGCCATCAGCCCAGCGGGCAGGAAATAGAGCAGGTTGATGCCCTGTGCCAGATGCTGGTCCACGCCGGCGAAGGCGGTCATATAGACCAGCAGGAGGGTGCCTCCCCCCACGCCGAAGCCGGACAGCACTCCTGTGGCAGCCCCCACTGCCAGGGGCAAAACCCATTCGCTCATAAAAAGCTCCTCACTCCCCCATAGATAAGCAGAAGGCCGAAGGCCCGCTTCAGCCAGACCATCTGTACTCCTTTGAACCACTTTCCCCCCGCCCAGCCGCCGACAGTCCCTCCCACCAGGTATGGCAGCGCGGCCCAGAAGTCCAGCCCGCCCCGCAGAAAGTAGACGCACACGGACAGGGCGCACAGGGGCAGGATGACCGCCACCGAGGTGGCAAAAGCCCTCCGCTGGTCCAGACGGCAGTACCCGGTGAGCAGCGGAACGAACACCGATCCCCCTCCGCCACCAAAGAAGCCGTTGGCGACTCCGGCCAGTCCGCCGGCAATCAGATATCTCCATGTTTGACCGCGCAAAAAACCGCCCCCTTTTGGACCTAGTGTGCCAAAAGCGGGGCGGTTTATGTAAAAAGTCAGCTTGAATAAAAAGAGGGAACTACTCCTTCCGGAGCGGGTAGGCATAAATTTGAAAAGGTGTACCTTTACAAATTCAGAAATAAGATGAAAATTATTGTCAAATGGTTGCTTTTCTTCCCTGTTAATGCTATATTCTAATGTTGTATAGGTGTGCTCTCAAAACTTTTTGTAGGTACACTTTTTAAAACAAGTGAAGGAGGATGACAGTCAAATTAGTATATGTTTATTCCTTATTTTTTATGTAGAGGAGGAAATTTTGTGAAGAAAAAACTTTTGGCAGGATTCATGACTTTGTGTATGCTTCTGTCCCTCGTTCCTTCGGCTGTGTTTGCCGTCGAGGACCAGAGCAGCCAAGCTGATGCGGCAGACGAAGCCACCGTATCCACCCGTGAAGAATTGGAAGCCGCGTTGAACAATTCTTCCGTGTCCACTATCAATATCGCCCAGGATATTGAGATGGGTGACACAGACTGGGAGGGCATCCAGATTGAATCAGGGCGCGTTCTGGTCATCAATGGTAATGGGAATGCCATCTCCGATCTCAAGGTGCACAAAGCTTATATGGGACCGAATGGCTCCGGAATTCCGGGTGATGGCGGCTCCTGCGACTATTACACTGGCTGGATTGCCAATAATAAGGGAACGCTGACCATCAACGACTTGACTTTTTCCGGTGCTGAGATCGATGCAAACCCGCTGACTACCGCAGAAAACTCCACTGGCTCCAGCATTTTGGCTGTGGTCGTGGCCAACAACACCGGAACTTTGACTTACAATAATGTCAATGTCGTGGACAGCACTGTGAGGGGCTACACCAAGGTTGGTCTGCTTCACGGCTTTACCCAAAGCGGTTCCTTTGTAGCAAATAAATGCTCCGTGACGAACAGCCATGTGGTTCTGGAGGCCGACGGCACCGATCCAGAGGCCTGCTTCAGCGGTGTCCTAATTGGTTACGACGGGAGCAATAAAGCCAAGACCAACGGCATCAGCATGTCCGGCTGTGACATCACCATAGACGACAGCGTAAATTGGGAGGCTGAGATAGAGACCAAACCGGACGGTACGCAATACGTAAATGGTTATGGTCTCACTTCTCCCACATATACGCATGGCCCTGATGGTGATAACTCGGTGGCCTTTGCGGCCGAGGTCGGCGGTTATCAGTATGAAACGCTGGCCGACGCCATCGCTGCCGCCCAAGACGGCGACACTGTGAACCTGCTGGACAGTATAACTTGTACTGCTAATACAGACCTCACTGAAGTTAAATCTGTAACAGTAGATTTTGCTAAGAATACATTTACTGGAGATAATAAGAATATTGCAATTCGGAGCAAAGCGAAGGGTGACGGCTTACTAACTCTGATGAACGGTACCATTACCGCTGGAGATGGTACCTATTGTACACTCGGTGCGGCTGATGGGTCTACAATCGTTGCAAAAGACATGATCCTCAATAATAGTACTGCATTTGGGGCTAGTATAAAAGCTTTTGCTGGAGGCACTATTGAGTTAAGGGATTCTCAGCTAAACTCCACCACAGGCGGCGGTGTAACAGCCGCCGGCGGCACAGTAAATATTTATAACAGCAATATCTCACAGACAGGATACTATGATCATAATAGTATGATTGCTTCTGCCAGCAACGGAACTGGTATCGTAAATATTTATAGTGGCGAATTCACCTCGGAAAATTATGGTCTTTATATTTTTAGCAGTGGCGGGACGATCAATGTATACGGCGGAACGTTTACCGTTACAGGAGATAAGCCCATGCTGAAAGCGGATCTAGACCTGGGGTCATATCCGGACGCCACGGCTGCGATTAATATTTCCGGCGGTACCTTCAATGGCACCATTGATGTAGCTGACAATGATAGAGTGCATCTGAATATTACCGGCGGCACCTTCTCTGAAAAGCCCGACGAGAAATACATTGTTCCTGGCTATACTGCCAACGAAGTCGAAGGTAAATGGGTCGTTGAGGCAAAGTTAGGCATGGAGGCCGACACCATTGTTTCCGACGATACCGTCAGCGCCGAAGTTGTCGGTAAATTCAATACCTCTGGTGAAAACGGCGAGGGTGTTGAAACCAGCGGCGGCAAGTTGGAAATCAGCGTGACCACTGGTGTAGAGGGTAAGCCTGCCGAGAATGTGGACAAGACCACCGTCACCATTCAGTCCATCTCTCTGGAATCTGTAAAGGACAGCGCCGTATCCGAGGTAGCCATTGCCACCGACGTGGGCACCGTCACCCTGGACAAGGACGCCTGGAACACCATCACCGACAATGCCGATGGCGGCAGCGTGGCCCTGACCGTGGAGGAGAAGATTGGTGGCGGCTGGACCGTGTCCGCCGTTAACGCCAGCGGCGACCCCGTGTTCTCCGCTGAGGACGACACCCGCAAGGGCGAGATCACCGTTTCTGTGCCCTATAATCAGGAACTGACCGATGGTCAGAGTGTCGTGGTTTACTATGTGGGTGAAAATGGCCAGTTGGAGTCTATGACCACCACCTATGAGGCCGGCACCCTGTCCTGGACCACCGACCACTTGTCTGACTTTGGGCCCGTGGTAATTGGTCCCGAGGATGAGGCCGTCTGGGTTTCCGGAAGCGAGCTCAAGGCGGGCAAGCTGTCTAAGGCTCTGGAGGAGCTGGCTTCTGCCGGCGGCACCATAGACCTGGTAAAGGATGCAACCCTTACTGATGCTAAGTTCACCATCAGCAAGGATATCACCATTCAGAAGACTGCCACCGCCGAAGGTGCTTTGTCCATCGGCGCAACTACGGCTGGCGGGCCTACTACCGGCGCCTTTACGATCACCGAGAACGCCGCTCTGACCTTGAACGGCGTGAAGTTGACAGTCCAGGGCACCAGCAATACTGAGGCCAACGGCGGCGAGTACGACGGCACCGGCTTCATTCTGAATAACAGCGCCAATGGCAACGGCGGCAAGCTGATCCTGAACAATGCCGAGGTGGAACTGACCGGGCTGCAGCGCGGCATGGTGTTCCAGGTGTCCGCCGAAAATCTGGCCAGTGTCGAGATGATCAATTCCAAGCTGACCATCCAGAATATCGACGGCAACGCCTCCAACGGCGGCAGATGGGACATCAAGGAAGGTTCTTCCGTCACTGTAAAGAACTGTGGCGACCACGGCCTAAGTGCAGAAGATGTCAACGTTGATGGTTCCACCGTCGATGTTCAGAATGTCGGTTCTGTTGGCATACTGTCCAAGAATATAACGCTGACCAACGGCGCGGAGGTTTCTGTGACCAACAGCGGCGCCAAGCTGCCTTTGACCTCCCAGTGGGCACCCAATGGCAGTCAGTACGAGAACGCGGTAGAGGTCAAGAAGGCAGGCTCCCTGTCTGTGGACAAAACCTCCTCTATGGTGCTGACCGGCAACAAGAACAATTCCGGCGACAGCGTAAATACGGTCCTGGTGGCAGAGGGTACATTGAACAATCAAGGCACCATCACTGCCGACGAGATCAAGACTACCGCCCCCAACGGCTCCCATTCCGTTCGGGTAGTGGTGGATGGACAGGTGGTTGCCGCAGCCACAGTGACAGCAAATTCTGACTATACTTTGCCTGCCGCTCCCAGCAAGAACAATTATACCTTCCAGGGCTGGCATGACGGGACTAAGCTCCACGCTGCCGGTGAAACAGTAGAAATTACGGCCGATACTACCTTTACTGCCGACTGGAGCTACAATGGCGGCGGCGGTGGAGGCGGCGGCTCCAGCAGCTACTCCATCAGCGTGGACAAGAACATTGACAACGGCAGTGTGACCGTGTCCCCCAAGAGCGCCTCCAGCGGCCGGACGGTGACCATCACCGTCAAGCCCGACGAGGGCTATGAGCTGGACGAGCTGACCGTCACCGACAAGAACGGGGACGAGATTGAACTGACCGACAAGGGCGACGGCAGGTATACCTTCAAGATGCCCCGGTCCAAGGTGACCATTGAGGCCTCCTTCGTGGAGATCGACCACCAGGATACCTGTCCCGCCGCCGGCTTCCGGGATGTGGACGAGGACGCCTGGTACCATGAGGCGGTGGATTACGCCCTGGACAACGGCCTGATGTCCGGTGTGTCCGACCGGGAGTTCGCCCCCGGCAGCACCCTGACCCGTGCTATGGTGGCCCAGATGCTGTACAGCCTGGAGGGCAAGCCCGCGGCCGGCAGCGCTGACTTCGCTGACGTGGCGGAGGGCGCCTGGTACGCCGACGCCATTTCCTGGGCGGCCGGTGAGGGCATCGTGTCCGGCTACGGGGACACCTTCGGCCCCAACGATCCCATTACACGGGAGCAGCTGGCGGCCATCCTGTACCGCTACGCCCAGAACGAGGGGTACAAGACCAGCCAGAGCGGCAAGGGGACAGAGGGCTATCTGGACGCCTCCTCCATCTCCAGCTATGCCGTGAAGGCCATGGACTGGGCGGTGAACGCCGGTCTGCTGTCCGGCAAGGGGAACAACACCCTGGCGCCTACCGCCGGGGCCACCCGCGCCGAGGTAGCACAGATCTTCATGAACTTCTGCAAGGATATTGCAAAGTAAGATTTTGGGGGCACAGCGAAATGAGGAAATTCCCATAAGGAAGTCTTCCCATGGAGAACCCTCACGACAATTTAGATCTGCTTTGAAGGAGCCGGTGTGGATTCTACCACACCGGCTCCTCCTGATTTTTGGTCCAGGATTCTTCAATTTTCGTTTTACTTTCCTCGGACCGGGGCATACTAGCGGCCACTCTCTTTTGAATAAAACATAATACCTATTGACATAGTAGGTAAATTATGTTATTATCTGCCTATCATTTATGGAAAGGAGTTTGCTTTATGCAAAGTATATTTCAATCACTCTTGCGTAGCAATTTCCGATGTGGACGAATGTTGTGCTTCCGGACGTGTGATCTGGCTAGGCGCATAACATTTTCTTGTTTGTGTCTTTGGTAAATACGATATCAATAGGTCCAGATACCTGTCCGGGAGTTGTGTGCTAACCCCAATTTTCCATATCAGGGAATAATGAAAGAGGTATCTGTTATGAACAACTACAAATTTGAAACGCTGCAAATTCATATTGGGCAAGAAAAGCCAGACCCTGCTACCGATGCCCGCGCTGTCCCTATTTACGCCACCACATCGTATGTGTTCCACGATTCTGCCCATGCCGCCGCCCGGTTTGGGCTGGCTGACGCGGGAAACATCTACGGTCGTTTGACCAACCCTACCCAAGGAGTGTTTGAGGACCGTATCGCCGCACTAGAGGGCGGCGCGGCTGGATTGGCTCTGGCCTCTGGTGCGGCGGCCATCACCTATACTATCCAGGCTCTTGCTAAAAAAGGTGAACATATTGTAGCGCAAAAAACCATCTACGGCGGCACATCCAATCTGTTGGCTCATACGCTACCCTTATATGGGGTGGAGACTACCTTCGTTAACATTCATGATTTGAGTGAGGTAGCTGGGGCTATTCAACCCAATACCAAGGCCATCTACATCGAAACACTGGGCAACCCCAACAGTGACATTCCAGATATCGACGCCATCGCACAAATTGCCCATTCCCATGGTCTGCCCCTGGTGATTGACAACACCTTCGGGACACCCTATCTGATCCGGCCAATCGAACATGGCGCGGATATCGTCGTCCACTCCGCTACCAAGTTCATTGGCGGACACGGCGCTGCTTTGGGCGGCGTCATTGTGGACGGCGGCACCTTCGATTGGGCAACGTCGGGCCGGTATCCATGGCTGTCCGAGCCAAATCCCAGCTATCATGGCGTTAAATTCACCAAGGCCGCCGGAAAGGCTGCCTTCGTCACCTATATCCGCGCAATCCTCTTGCGGGATACCGGGGCCGCTATCTCTCCCTTTGCCGCTTTCTTGCTGCTCCAAGGGACTGAAACGCTGTCCCTGCGGCTGGATCGCCACGCAGAGAATACTCAGAAGGTGGTTGAGTACCTGGTAAGCCATCCGCTGGTGGAGAAGGTCAACCACCCCTCCCTGCCCGACCACCCTGACCACGCTCTATATCTGAAATACTTTCCTAATGGAGGCGCATCCATTTTCACCTTTGAGATCAGAGGAGGCAAAGAGCAGGCGTGGCAGTTTATTGATGGATTGGATCTGTTTTCCCTATTGGCGAATGTGGCCGATGTGAAATCTCTGGTTATCCACCCGGCTACCACAACTCACTCCCAGCTTACTGAGGAGGAACTGTTAGATGTAGGAATCAAACCTAACACCATTCGGCTTTCTATTGGCACAGAACATATTGACGACATCATCGCGGACCTTGAAAAAGGCTTCGCACAGGTAAAATAGGGGGAGGAGAGAAGATGAACAGGATTTACGCCGCGGCTGACCAGCTAATCGGGCATACTCCGCTCTTGGAACTGACACACATTGAAAAGGAGCTGGGTCTGGAAGCGAAGATCATTGCCAAACTGGAGTATCTTAACCCAGCTGGAAGCGTAAAAGACCGCATCGCCAAGGCCATGATCGACGATGCGGAGGCAAAAGGCCTGCTAAAACCCGGCAGCGTCATAATCGAGCCTACCTCCGGTAATACCGGAATCGGCCTTGCCAGCGTTGCTGCCGCCCGCGGCTATCGCATCATTATTGTCATGCCGGAAACTATGAGTGTAGAGCGGCGGCAGATTATGAAGGCCTACGGCGCGGAGTTGGTACTGACAGAGGGAGCCAAAGGCATGAAGGGCGCCATCGCCAGGGCAAATGAGCTAGCCGCAGGCATCTCTGACAGCTTTGTGCCGGGACAATTTGTGAACCCCGCCAATCCCGCCGCCCACTATGCCACCACTGGGCCGGAGATTTGGATAGATACCGAAGGTGTCGTGGACTACTTTGTTGCCGGAGTGGGCACCGGCGGCACTGTTTCCGGCGTGGGAAAATTTCTAAAGGAGAAAAATCCCGATCTCAAAGTCATTGCCGTGGAGCCGAAAGACTCTCCGGTACTCAGTGGGGGGTGCGCCGGATCCCATAAGATTCAGGGCATCGGCGCTGGCTTTGTTCCTGATACGCTGGATACTTCCATCTATGACGAAATCATCCCGGTGAGGAATGAGGATGCCTTTGCTTTGGGCCGGCTGACAGGCAGAAAAGAAGGCGTCTTGGTTGGAATCTCTTCCGGAGCTGCCCTGTGGGCCGCCTTGGAAATCGCCAAGAGGTCGGAGGCCAGGGGCAAAACAATCGTGGTGCTGTTCCCTGACACCGGAGACCGGTATCTCTCCACCCCCCTCTTTTCAGAATAACCAAAATCATATCATCGCATTGAAAAAGCCGCCGCATATGCGGCGGCTTTTTCAAGCGCACATAGTATGCATGGTCAGATCGGGCAGGCTACCTGTCCATCAGCTCTTATCAAATCAGCAATGGTAATACTATCGAAATAGTCATTGACCATCTGGTTCAATTTCTTCCACATCGGCAGGGTACGACACTCCGCCGCACGACGGCATTCATTGCTGCCGGAGCCCAGACAGGCCACGGGAACTAGGCTGTCCTCTGTACAGCGCAAAATTTCTCCCACCGTATACTGCTCTGGACCACGATTCAGACGGTACCCTCCGCCTTTGCCTCGAAGCCCCGTCAGCAGATTCCCACGTACCAACAATTTCAGGATGATTTCCAGATACTTTTCCGATATCTCCTGCCGCTGGGCAATTTCCCGCAGGGGAATATAGCCGTCCGAAGGATGTTCGGCCAAATCAATCATCACCCGAAGCGCATAGCGGCCTTTTGTCGAAACAATCATTATCATATCCCCCTTTCGATAATCCTATTATACAACAGGGTTAATCATATATCAATGGCTTCATCAAAAAGTCATGGCTACTACTTGAAACACAACAAACATAGTGATATAATAGATTTATAAAACCTACATTCCTACTATGATTAAGAAAGGAGCTAGATACCCCATGATCTACGCGGATAACGCCGCAACAACAAAACTTTCTCCTGTGGCGCTTGCGGCGATGACGCCTTATTTCACGGAGGACTATGGAAATCCATCCTCTTTATATAATCTCGCTACTCACTCGAAGGCGGCTTTGGACAGGGCCAGAGCTGACGTGGCGCTGTGTCTGAACGCTCAACCAGAGGAAATATTCTTTACTTCCGGAGGCACTGAGAGCGACAACTGGGCGCTACGCGGAGTGGCAGAAGCTCTTAACAAAAAGGGGAAGCATATCCTGATCTCCGCCGTGGAACACCACGCTATTCTTCACACAGCCCAATGGATGAGAAAGCAGGGGTTTGATGTGGAGGAGCTTTCGGTAGACGAATTTGGTACTGTACAACCGGAAGTCCTGAAAGACGCTTTGCGGCCTGACACGATTCTTGTTTCCATTATGATGGCCAACAATGAAATTGGGACGATTGAACCAGTTAAGGAACTTGCTGCCATTGCCCACGAGAATGGTACGCTATTTCACACAGATGCCGTGCAGGCGGCAGGCCATATCCCGGTGGACGTAAACGATCTGGGGGTAGACTTACTCAGTCTATCTGGGCATAAATTTCATGGTCCGAGGGGGGTGGGTGTCCTGTATATCAAATCCAGAACTCCTATTCTACCGCTGATCCACGGCGGTGGTCAGGAGCGAAACCGCCGTTCTGGGACAGAGAACGTGGCTGGCGCGGTGGGGCTTGCCGCCGCCTTAAAAGAGCGGTGTGCCGTTTTAGAGGAAGAAATTCCCCGTATCTCCACGCTGCGGGACAAACTGATCCAAGAGGTCTTAAAGTTTCCCCGAACCCGCCTCACCGGCGACCCGGTAAACCGCCTGCCATCCATCGCCTCATTTACTTTTGAGGCCATTGAGGGAGAATCCATTTTACTGAAGCTTGATGCGAGAGGCATCTGCGTTTCCAGTGGCTCCGCCTGTTCCTCCGCTTCTTTGGAGCCCTCCCATGTGCTTCTGGCCATTGGCCTCCCCCACGAGATCGCCCATGGCTCTGTACGGATCAGTCTGGGAAGTGATGTAACGGAAGATGACGTGGATACCATCATTCTGGCACTCAAGGAAGTTGTTGATCATCTGCGGGCCATGTCCCCCGTTTGGGATACCACGGCCCAAAAGGCGACTTGGTAAAGGAGAAGAATACCATGATTTATTCTGATAAAGTTATGGACCATTTTAATCATCCTCGGAATGTGGGGATCATTGAGGATGCGGACGGAGTTGGTACCGTAGGCAATCCAGTGTGCGGCGACATCATGAAAATGTATCTCAAAATTGACCATGGCGTTATCACAGATGTCAGGTTCAAGACCTTTGGCTGCGGTTCTGCCATCGCTACCTCTTCTATGGCAACTGAGATAATAAAGGGCAAGACCATCGAAGAGGCATTGACTATGACCAACGCCGCTGTTGCGGAGGCATTGGACGGTCTTCCCCCTCATAAGATGCACTGTTCCGTCCTTGCAGAAGAAGCAGTAAAAGCGGCTTTAGCTGACTACTATACAAAGCGGGGCGAGCCCGTACCACCAGAGTGTTCAGTAGAAGCCGATGGGCGCTGAATCCCTTTGTCGGTCTCCTTTAGAGCCTTTTAGTCTGATAAGGACCTAGGCTGGAAAACCACACAGCCGATAACACGCAGATCTCATTGCGGTTATCGGCTCTTTTTATCGAAATCTTTTCAACGGCCTAATCGCTTGCGGCCGCATACAAATTTTTCTCTCTTGAAACGTCTGTTTTCTGTCATATACCCCTGGGAAGGCTGGACCTATCTGGCTCTGGATTGCGCCCGTTGGAGCCCCAGCTGCTCCACACAGTCCGCCACCTCCGGCCAGGCGGCCAGGAAGGTGTGTATCCCCGCTCTGCGGGCTACCTCCATTTTTCGACGCAGGGTGTCGCCATCATCAAAGAGGACAAAGTGGGCTCCACCCTCCCGGTTCATATAGGTAAAATACCGAGCGCAAAGCTCTCCGGAAAAGAACACCGAGGGGTTCATCTGCCGCCTTTTCTGGGCCAGTTCTTCCCTGGTCAGGGGCTGCCCGTTGCCTGTGGATGAAGGCAGGGCAAAGTCCTCCGCCACCCTCTGGAGCGCCAGAGCCACCCGGTCCGCCCCAAAGCAGCCGGACGCCTCCTCCAGCCGAAGGGCCAGAGAGCCTCCAGATAGGGCGGAGGATATCATGACTCTGGCCCGTTGAAGCCTGGCTCCGTAACTTTCCGGCACATAGAGGGTCCAGCCCCGGCGGGCAAATCCCTCCTCCAGTGTGGCGGCCATCCGCTCCAGCGGGGGCAGCTTGGCATCAAAGTCCAGTACCGCCCCCGTGAAGCCACGGGCGGAACACTCCCGGACCACCTCCTGGCACAGCGGGCCGGGGTCGCCCAGACCGTCGAAGCCCTGATTGTCCACCACCATGATCCCGCCCCTGGGCTGGACTGTGCCGCCGCCCGCCCGGAACAAATGCGGCCCCCTCCCCACCCGATAGGCCAGGTGACCTGGGGTCACATCCCACCCCTGTACTGACCGCAGAGTCTGAGGCGGCGTGGTAATGATAATGGTGTCCCTCGTCATGACGGCTCCCCCTTGCCCAGAATATTGTATCGTGATATACTTAACCGATGATTGTGGTCAGACCAAATGGAGGCCCGCTCCCTCCACTCTATGCCAGCGGGCCAAAGCATAGAACGAGACATAAGGAGGACCTACCCGTGCCCTTTTCACCCATTCCCCGGGGGGTATATCCCTCGGTCACCCACATCAGCCCCAGCGAGCTGGCCGCCAAAGGGGTCCGGCTGGTACTGGCAGACCTGGACAACACCCTTGTCCCCTACCATGTGACAGAGCCTTCCCCCGAGGTGGCCGCCTGGGCCGCAGAGCTGGCGGAGCAGGGGATCCAACTGTTCCTGCTGTCCAACAGCCGGAAGCCCGGCCGGGCGCAGAAGTTTGCCGAACAGCTGGGCATCCCCTATCAGGGGCACTCAGGCAAACCGAAAAAAGGGGGCTATCTCCGGGCTATGGAGCGGATGGGCTGCCGGCCGGAGGAAACGGTGATGGTGGGGGACCAGATCTTTACCGATACCCTTGGGGCCAACAACGCCGGGGTCATCCCCCTGCTGGTGGAGCCTATTCGGCTGGCGGGCAATCCGGGCCGATACCTCCGCTACGCCGCTGAAACCCCTTTCCGGATGCTGGGCAGAAGGAGGCCCTTCCTATGAGCGCCAAATTTGGCCCGGCGGGCAATTCCGACAGCTTTTCCAAGGCACACCGCTCCTCGGTGGAGGCCCCGGAATGGATCGCCGGCCTGGGGCTGGACTGCTATGAATACCAGTGCGGCAAAGGGGTCCATGTGGGAGAAGAAACCGCCCGCAGGGTGGGGGAGCGGGCCCGTCAGGCTGGCATCTCCCTGTCCCTCCATGCGCCCTACTTCATCAACCTGGCCAATCCCGACCGGTCGGCCCTAGAAAAGACCATCGGCTATATCTCTGCCGCCTGTCTGGTGGCCAGCCAAATGGGGGCCGGCCGGGTGGTCATCCACTCCGGGGCGCTGATGAAGCGCAGCCGGAGGGAAGCCCTGGACATCGCGCGCCGCTCCCTGCGGGATGTCATCGCCGCCTGTGACGACCAGGGCTTTGGCCACATCGCCCTATGCCCAGAAACCATGGGCAAGATCAACCAGTTGGGAGATCTGGACGAGGTGCTGGAGCTGTGTACCCTGGATGAGCGGCTGATCCCCTGCATCGACTGGGGGCATCTGTACGCCCGCTCCCTGGGGGCAGACGACGGGCAGGAGGCATTTTCCCGGATGCTGGACCGGGTAGAGGAGGTACTGGGGACAGAGCGGGCTGCCCGGTTCCACAGCCATTTCTCCCATATCCAGTTCACTCCCGGTGGAGGCGAGAAGTGCCACCGAACCTTTTCCGACAACGACGGATACGGCCCCGGCTGGGCGCCGCTGGCTGCCGAGGTGGCCCGCCGGGGCTGGAGCCCCACCTTTATCTGCGAGAGCGCGGGGACTCAGGCGGAGGATGCTCTGACTATGAAACGAATCTACGAGCAGTATGCCGCAAACCCATGAGAGGCTCTCATGGAGCTGCGCCGAAAGGAGAAACGGTATGGATATGGCAGGACGGGAGCAGGCTGTCCGCCGCTGGTTTTCTATGTGGCTGGAGGGCCGGGACACCGGTATTCTGCAGCTTTTTGCTCCAGATGCCCTGTATATCGAGAGCTGGGGGCCGGAATATCGCGGCGCCCAGCAGATCAAGCACTGGTTTGAGGAGTGGAATACCCGCGGAAAGGTACTGGCCTGGGACATCCGGGGCTTTTTTCACAGAGAGGACCGGACGGTGGTAGAGTGGTACTTCGAAAATAAAATGCACGACGGAACGGCAGAAATATTTGATGGCCTCTCTCTGATAGACTGGGATGGGGACGATAGAATCTGCCGCCTTCAGGAGTTTGGATGCAATCTTCACCGGTATGACCCCTATGCCGATGGCCCAGCTCCAAAATTCCGGGAAGCGCCCAACATCTGGTTTTGAGGAGAAACTATATGAACCATATTGCTAATATCGCAAAAAAACTCCCTGAATACGGCCTGGACGCCATGCTGATCACCAGCCCCTCCGGGGAGCGGTACGCTCTGGGCTTCCATGGTGAGGGTCTGCTCCTGGTCACCCGGGACGGGGCCCGCTACACCACCGACGGTCGGTATATCGAGGCCGCTCGGGAGCAGATCGTGGGAGCGGAGGTATCTCTAGTCACCGCCGGCAGCGGCCACCTGTCTCAGGCCAAGGAATTTATCCAGGTCCATGGGCTGCGCAACGTAGGCTTTGAGAGCGGTGAAATGACCGTAGACGCCCACCGCCGATACAGCCAGGAGCTGCCCTGCATCCTCACCCCCGCCCAGGGACTCCTGGATGATTTGCGAGCCAGCAAGGACGAGGGGGAGCTGGCCCATATGCGCCGGGCCCAGGAAATCACCGACGAGGCGTTCAAGGCCATTCTGAATTTTATCCGGCCCGGACTGACCGAGCGAGAGATCGCTGCCCGACTGGTATACGAACTGCTGCGTCGGGGCGGGGAGCAGGTGTCCTTTGACCCCATCGTGGCCGCCGGGCCCAACGGCTCCCGCCCCCACGCCGTGCCCGGAGATCAGGTGGTGGATGTGGGGATGTTCATTACCATGGACTTCGGCTGCAAGGTGGAGGGCTACTGCTCTGACATGACCCGCACGGTGGCCCTGGGACAGCCCAGCCCGGAGATGGAGAAGGTGTATGCCGCCGTTTTGGCCGCCCAGCGGGCGGGCATCCAGGCCGCCCGGGCTGGGGTATCTGGTCGGGAGGTGGACGGCGCGGCCCGGCGGGTACTGAGGGAGGCGGGCTATGGGGATTATTTTACCCACAGCTTCGGCCACTCCCTTGGAGTGGATATCCATGAGTCCCCTAATGCCAGCCCCAGTGAGGACCGCGTTCTCCCAGCGGGGGCGGTCATCTCTGCCGAGCCCGGCGTGTACATTCCCGGTAGATTCGGCGTCCGCATTGAGGACGTGCTGGTCCTGAAGGACGGCGGATGTGAGGACATCACCCGCTCCCCCAAGGACCTGATCGTATTGTAAAGGGGACAAGATGCATACCACCCAATATGCCAGGCCCCATACAGAGAGGAGGCCCCCGGCCCATGTCCATTGAATTGAAGCAGCTAGATACAGACGAGATCTTACGTTACATGGGCTGTCCCCCGGACCAGGCCGGAGCGGACCTGCGAAACCAGGCCCAGCTCTGTGGCCGGCACATATGCCAGACGGCCCGGCTCCGCTGGGCCTGGCGCTGTTACGATATACTCCAGGAGGAGAACGGCGTGCGTCTGTCCTGCGGCCTGCTCCTCCCCGGCCGGGACCTGAAGGCCCATCTGGAGGGCTGTGTAAGGGCGGTAGTGTTCTGTATGACTCTGGGGGCAGCGGTGGACGTGCTTATCCGGAAGACCCAGAGCGGAGATATGCTCCAGGGGCTGGCCCTGGACTGCGCCGCGGACACGGCGGTGGAACAGGGGTGCGACCAGATCGAGTTGGAGCTCCAGGCTATGTTTCCCGGCTGCTCCTTCCCCTTCCGGTACAGCCCTGGCTATGGGGATTTGCCCCTGACCGTCCAAGGGGAGCTTCTCTCCCTGCTGGACGCTCCCCGCAGGGTGGGGCTGACGGCCAGCGCCAGCCACATCCTCATCCCCCGGAAATCGGTGACTGCCATCCTGGGGGTATCCGACCGAGAGATCGCTAGAAACAAACGAAGCTGCCTGGGCTGTCCCGCCCAGGGCGGCTGCCAATACCGAAAGGCAGGTGGACACTGTGGACTTTTATGAGCTGTTGAAGGGCCCCGGCCCTGTGATCCTGGATGGCGGCATGGGCACCATGCTCCAGGCCAGGGGGCTGGGCCTTGGGGAGCATCCGGAGCTGGCCGCTCTTGAGCATCGGGACTGGGTGGTGGATATTCACCGCCAGTACGCCCAGGCCGGCAGTCAGATCCTGTGCGCCAATACCTTTGGCGCCAACCGGGAAAAGCTGCGGCGCACCGGAAAAACTGTGACCGAGGTGGTCCCCCCCTCCATTGACGCCGCCCGTGAGGGCGCCGCGGGGAATGCCCTGGTGGCCCTAGATATCGGCCCCATCGGCCAGCTTCTGGAGCCCACGGGCTCCCTGCGGTTTGAGGAGGCGGTAAACATCTTCAAGGAGGTGGTCCTCGCCGGGGTTCCGGCCGGGGCGGACCTGGTCCTGATCGAAACCATGACCGACCTCCAGGAGTGCCGGGCCGCCCTGCTGGCTGTCAAGGAGTGCTGCTCCCTGCCGGTGATGGTCACCATGACCTACGAGGACCGGGGCAGGACCTTTTTGGGCCACTCCCCCGCCTGCGCCGCTCTGGTACTGGAGGGGATGGGGGCAGACGCTATCGGAGTCAACTGCTCTCTCGGTCCTCGCGAGATGCCCCCTCTGGTGGAGGAGCTGACCCGGTGGTCCACTCTGCCCATCGCCATCAAACCCAACGCCGGCCTCCCCGACCCTGGCGGAGCCGGCTATGATATCACCGCGGAGGAGTTCGCCGCCGCTATGGCCGACCTGGCCCCCATGGGGGTCAAGCTGTTCGGGGGCTGCTGCGGTACCACCCCGGAGTACATCGCCCTGCTGAAGCGGGCCCTGATGGGGCAGGCCATCCGGGAGCCCTCCCGCCAGGTGCCCGCCGCCGTGTGCGGCCCCACACTAGCCGTACCCATCGACCGGGTCCGTGTCATCGGCGAGCGTATCAACCCCACGGGAAAGAAGCTGATGAAGGAAGCCCTGCGCCGGGGGGATGTGGACTATATCCTGAACCAGGCTCTGACCCAGGTGGAGGCGGGGGCTGATATTTTAGATGTAAACGTAGGTCTGCCTGAGGTGGACGAGGAGGAGATGATGGTCCGGGCGGTGAAGGCCATCCAGGGGGTATGCGACGCCCCCCTTCAACTGGACTCCACTGACCCCAAGGTGCTGGAGCGGGCCCTCCGGGTCTACTGCGGCAAGGCCATCGTTAATTCGGTGAATGGGGACCGGGAAACCATGGAGGCCATTCTCCCCCTGGTCAAGAAGTACGGGGCCGCCGTGGTGGGACTGACGCTTGACAAGGACGGCATCCCCAAGACCGCCCAGCAGCGGGTGGACATCGCCCGCCGCATCCTGGAGGCGGCCCTGTCCTACGGCATCCGCCGGGAGGACGTATATATCGACTGCCTGACCCTCACCGCCTCGGCGGAACAGGAGGGTGCCTCCCAGACGCTGGACGCCCTCCGCCGTGTCAAGGACGAGCTTGGGCTGAAGACGGTGCTGGGCGTATCCAACATCTCCTTCGGTCTGCCCGCCCGACCCCTGGTCAACCAGACGTTTCTCACCATGGCCATGACCTGCGGCCTGGACCTGCCCATCCTCAACCCCAACACGGATGCTATGATGGCCGCTGTCCGGGGCTACCACCTGCTGATGAATGTGGATCGGGAGGCCCGTGCGTTTATTGCCGCCTACGGAAACGCCGAAATCAAGACCTCCATTACCTCCGGCGGGGCTGGAGGCCAGACTCCTGTACCGACGGAGGGCCGTTCTCTGGCCCAGATCGTGGAGGCCGGACTAAAGGGTGAGGCTGGTGAGGCCACCCGCCGCCTGTTGGAGACCACCTCCTCCATGGATATCGTGGACCACATCCTCATCCCCGCTCTGGACCGGGTGGGAGCTAATTTTGAGGCGGGCAAGGTCTTCCTGCCCCAGCTCATCCAGTCCGCCGGGGCTGCCCAGGCCGCTTTTGAGGTCATCCGGCAGGAGATGTCCGGCCCATCTGACCAGACGTCAGGCAAAGGCCCCATCGTGCTGGCCACCGTCAAGGGAGACATCCATGATATCGGGAAAAACATCGTCAAGGTCCTATTGGAAAATTACGGCTACACGGTCATCGATCTGGGCAAGGATGTAGACCCCGGCGACGTGGCGCAGGCGGTACGAAAGCATCAGGCCCCTCTGGTGGGGCTCTCGGCCCTGATGACCACCACGCTGAAAAGCATGGAGG
This sequence comes from Flintibacter sp. HCN-6482, assembly GCF_037892565.1. NCBI lineage: Bacteria > Bacillati > Bacillota > Clostridia > Eubacteriales > Flintibacter > Flintibacter sp. HCN-6482. The sequence goes on from NZ_JBBKBK010000004.1 coordinate 57,992, forward strand.
ACACCATTGCCCTTCTCCATAGCCAGGAATTGTCCTGTAAGATCGTGGTCGGCGGTGCCGTCCTGACCCCGGAGTATGCCGTGCAGATCGGCGCCGACTTCTACGCCAGGGACGCCAAAGAAAGCGTGGACGTGGCCAAGCGGGTAATCGGCTGACCCCTTCTCTTTCTCATTGTGCTTTGGTCCGTGGTCTGCTATAATAGTGCAAAATGCGACCTGCTTCCCCACACAGGGCCAGACAATGAGGTGAGATCATGGACCAGAACAAAATACCAGAGGCGCCTCGTCCCCCAGGACGGAGGGCGGCGCCCCGCTCCTCCGGATGGGGAAAACGCCTGGCACTGGTCTGCGGCCTGACCGCCCTTGCTCTGGGAGGCGGTGCCATGCTGCTCACCCTGTTCCTGGGCGGCAAGCAGCCCCCGCCTCCTGTCACCTTTTCCTACCGGGACCAGATATTGACCGCGATAGATGGTCTGGCTGTGAACCGCTACGGGACCAAAGGCTTCTCCACCGATCCACTGGGCCGGGTGTCCTATGAGCGGGATGGCCTTTTGGCCAAGGCGGGTATTGATGTGTCCTTTTACCAGGGGGAGATCGATTGGCAGGCCGTGGCGGCGGACGGCGTGGACTTCGCCCTCATTCGCCTAGGTTACCGCGGCTACACCGAGGGAGGGCTCTTCCTGGATTCCTTCTACAAGGCCAACATTCAGGGGGCCCTGGAGGCTGGACTGGAGGTGGGCGTCTACTTCTTCTCCCAGGCCATCACCCCCCAGGAGGGGATGGAGGAGGCCCAGTTCGTGCTGGACGCCCTGGCTGACTGCGACATCACCTACCCCGTGGTCTTTGACTGGGAGCCCATCACTCCCGGCAATGGTGCCCGCACCGACGGGCTGGACGGTCAGACTCTGACCCAGTGCGCCGTCTCCTTCTGCCGGACCATCCAGGAGGGTGGGTATCAGCCCATGGTCTACTTCAACCAGGACCAGGGCTATCTCACCTACGACCTGACCCAGTTGGACCAGTGGCCCTTCTGGCTGGCGGAATACGACCAGATCCCAGGCTTTTATTATCACTTTGATTTTTGGCAGTACACCCACACCGGCACGGTAGCTGGCATCCAGGGAGAGGTGGACTGGAACCTGGACCTGCGCCCGACTGCCCTGCCGGAGGAACCGGAAGAATAAATTTATTTTGGGAGGCGGCGACAATGCGGCTGAGAAATGACTGTAACACCATTGTCCGGGAGGCCATCGCCCAGGTCCGGCCGGATGCGGCAGTGGCTCGGGCTCTGGCCGGAAAAGAGTTCGGAGCGGGAAAGCTGATCCTTGTAGCGGTAGGTAAGGCGGCCTGGTCCATGGCCCACGCGGCCTGGGAAAGTCTGGACCGCAAACCGGATGGGGGCATCGTCATCACCAAGCACGGCCACAGCGAGGGTCCCATCGGAAACCTGGAGGTCTGGGAAGCGGGCCATCCGGTCCCTGACGACGACACCTTTGCCGCCACCAGCCGGGCCCTGGAGCTGACCCAGGATCTCAAGCCGGAGGACCGTGTTCTGTTCCTGCTGTCCGGCGGCGGCTCTGCCCTGTTTGAAAAACCCATCATCTCCACGGAGGAGCTGCAGGACATCACCAGGCAGCTCCTGGCCTGTGGAGCGGATATCACAGAAATGAATACCATCCGCAAGCATCTCTCCACTGTCAAGGGGGGCCGTTTTGCCCTCCACTGTGCCCCGGCCCAGGTCTTCGCGGTGGTGCTGTCCGACATCATCGGCGACCCGCTGGACATGATCGCATCTGGTCCCGCCTACCCCGACAGCTCCACCAGCGCCCAGGCGGAGGCCATTGTGTCCCAATACGGCATCAGGCTCTCCGCGGAGGCCGCCGCCGTCCTGGCTCAGGAGACGCCCAAGGCCCTGGACAACGTGGAGACTCAGATTACCGGCAGTGTCCGGGAGCTGTGCCGGGCCGCTGCCGACGTGTGTCGCCAGCTGGGATATGAGCCCGTAGTCCTTACCGACAGCCTGACCTGCCAAGCCAGGGAGGCGGGCTCCTTCCTGGCCTCTATCGCCCGGTATCACCAGAACAGCGCGCGGTCTCTGGCCTTCCTGGCCGGTGGGGAAACGGTAGTGAAGCTCACTGGGGCCGGCAAGGGCGGCCGGAACCAGGAGATTGCCCTTGCCGCGGCCGAGGGGATCGCCGGCCTGAGGGACACCGCTGTCTTCTCCGTGGGCTCTGACGGGACGGACGGCCCCACGGACGCCGCCGGCGGCTTTGTCACTGGGGAGACCCGTGGCCAGTTGGAGGAGAAGGGTGTGTCCATCTTCCAGGTCCTTCAGGATAACGACGCTTACAACGCCCTGGCCGCCTGTGACGGGCTGATCGTCACCGGGGCTACAGGCACTAATGTCAACGACGTGGCCATAGCCCTGATCCGCCGGTAACGGCGCAAACACCTTGATATACAGAAGTCCCCGGTATCCAGACAGGATACCGGGGACTCTCTTTATATTTTCAGGATCTCGTCCCCTACAGACTGTGCCATCTGGTCTACCAGTTGGAAATCCACAAAGGGGTTGTAGAGGGCCTCCAGGTCGTCGTGCATGGCCTTGGCCTGGGCCAGAGACTCCACCGCCTCCTCCGCCAGAGCGGCGGACACCTTTTTGGCGAAGCGAAGTCTGGGCCGGCTGTGCCGGAGGATCTCCCGATCCGCGGCCGCGTCCAGCCGGATCCGGCGGTATGGGCTCCCTGGGAAGGGCAGGACGGAGGTAGAGGTCAGGAAGGCAAGCCCCAGCTCCGGCACCAGCAGGTGGGCCAGCCGGTCAGGGGCCATGGGATCGGGGCAGGCCACTATGTCATAGCCCCCGGCGGCCCCTCCGGCCAGGATATGGACCAGCAGCTCATGGGCCAAGCCGTAGCTGTCCACCAGCTCATAGATCCGGTCACACTGGGCGGTCGCTGTATCAAACAGCGTCATCGCTCCCTTGTGTGTCACCGCGCCCAGGAATCTCTGCTTTACCTGTCCGCTCTGGACGCCTTTACGCTTTTTGAACTCCCGGGACAGGATACCATGGGCTCGTTTGGCCAGCTTCTCCCCCAGAACGTCAGTAAGTAGAGTGGACCGCACATCCTCGAAGATCTCCGCCGACGCCCCCAGGCATCGATAGGCCCGCTGGTAGCAGCCCTTATAGCCCGTCATACAGGACATGATCTCCTGGCGTCGGACCGCCAACCCCTCCTTGTCATAGCAGTCCCCCATGTTTACATACCGGTCCACTACGCCGGGATACTTGGGCTCCACCACATGGGGAGCGGTCCCGTCCACCAGGGCTACCCCTAGCTGGGGGAGCAGCAGCGCGTCCAGCGAATCCGGATCTCCGGAGCATAGGATGTACTCGGTATCCAGACCTTCCTCCTCCATCCGGGCCCCTACCCGGCGCATCAGGGTGGATTTTCCACAGCCCGGACCGCCCTTTAGGATATAGATAGTCCGGGCCCGTTCAGGCTGGATGAGTTCAGGGTAAAGAGAGTAAAAACCAGTGGGGGAATTGGCCCCCAAAAAATATTGGATTTTAGGCAAAGAAGTCATGACCGACCCTCCGTATCAACGAATCTGTACCCCAGACTATGCCGCGGCGGCCCAAAGGGTGAGGAAGCTGCCCCCCTCCCCTGTCTCTTTTTTATGTACAAAAAGGTCTTGACTTTTCTCCTCATCGGTGATATGGTTAATTACACAAGTAATTAACCAACGAACAGAAAGCGTATGGGAGCCTAAGGTCCAGAAGAGGGGCACTATCTCATGGAAAAATCAACGTCTGGATAAAAGAGCACAAAAAGTAGAGGGGCGGTATCGCCTGTTGCGCTATTTCATCGTTGCGGTCTATAGCATTTTGCTGTAACGGCTCCTGGATGCTCTCCGCCGCGCGGAGGAAACAATTATGGAGGTGATCATGTGCATGGAATCCTGAACGATCAGTCCCTGATCTATCTACAGATTGCCCGGATGCTAGAGGACGACATCTTACGGGGGATCTACCAGGAGGAGGAGCAGGTGCCCTCCACCAATGAGCTGGCACGGGGCTATAACATCAACCCAGCCACGGCGGCCAAGGGCATCAATATGCTGGTGGCCGATGGGATCTTATACAAAAAAAGAGGGATCGGTATGTTCGTATCCCCAGGAGCAGGTGATACTGTGAAACAAAAAAGGAAGGCCGCCTTTTACGACGGATTTGTGAAACCGCTGGTCAAAGAGGGAACCGCCATCTCTCTGACCGGAGAGGAGCTGCTATCTATGGTGGACCGTGCGATCAAGGAGGGAGAGCAATCATGCTGACCGGAATTTTAAAGGCTCAGGGTCTGTATAAATCCTATAAGGACAAAGAGGTACTCCATAATCTGGACCTGACAATAGAACCAGGCAAGATCTATGGCCTGATCGGCCGGAACGGGGCGGGCAAGACCACTCTGCTGGGCATCCTCACCGCCCAGAACACCAAGGACCGGGGCGAGGTGACCTACGACGGACAGCCCGTCTGGGAAAACCAGGCGGCACTGGACAACATCTGCTTCTCCCGCGAGCTGCAGCCCACCCTGTTCTCCGGGCAGAACAATCTGAAAATCCGCCACTATCTCCGCTCTGCGGCCATCTACTACCCCGGTTGGGATAGGGAATACGCCCAGCGGCTATTAGAGGAATTTAAGCTGGACGAGAAAAAGAAGATCTGTCAGCTCTCCAAGGGGCAGATGTCCATGGTGACCATCCTCATCGCCCTGGCCAGCCGGTCTCCCATCACCATCCTGGATGAGCCGGCGGCGGGACTGGATGTGGTGATGCGGGAGCGGTTTTACCAGCTTCTGCTGGACGATTTCGCCCAGACCGGACGGACCTTCCTGGTGTCCACTCACATCATCGAGGAGGCCGCCTCCGTCTTTGAGCGGGTCATCATCCTGGATGAGGGCCGTATCCTGGAAAACTGCCCCACCGAGGAGCTGGTGGGCCAGTTCCGCTACATCTCCGGCCATGAGGATGTGGTAGATCAGGTATGCGCCGGGTTGGAGGTGCTGTCCACCCATCAGATGGGCCGGCACAAGACCGCAGCCGTCCGGGGGAGCGGAGTTAAGCTCCAGGACGCCCTCAAGGCCGATGTAGATGTGTCCCCCATGAACCTTCAGAACGTGTTTGTGGCCCTGTGCGGACATGGGGACACCCAGTGAGGAGGGACACCAATGTTGAAATCCTTTCGCTTTCTCTTCCAGTTCGCCTGGATCAATCTGGCCTGCCTGCTGGGCTTCGCCGTCCTTGTAGTAGTGGGCTGCTACGCCACCGGGGTGCCCGGTGGGGCGAGCAATCTGTTCGCTACCTACTATGGCGCCTTTCCCCTGGTCACCCTGTTCGTCCTATTCCTTTTCGCCTTTTCCCTGTGCACCAGCAACCTGAATCTGGGGCTGTCCTTTGGGGCCCGGCGGCGGGACTTCTTCTGGGCCGTGCAGGGAGTGCTGGTCGTGTACACTGGGTTCTGCTGGGCCGCGCAAGTCCTGCTGGCTGCTCTGCCCCAGTTGGGTGGCTGGATTGAGGAGGGCCGTTGGACTTTGATTCGGGCCTTTTACGGAGGGACGCTGTGGGTGTTCCCTCTAGTATGTTTGACCATATTGGTGCTGGGCTGTCTGGGCGGGCTGGTGTCCGCCAAGTCCAAGGTCTGGGGCGCCGTCATCCTCTCCGTGTCCGTCATCGCCCTGCTCATAGGCTCCCTCCTCCTGGCCCTCATGGCCGATCTGGACGCCTGGTCCTTTCTGATGGGCAGCGCCTGGAGTGGTATGTGGGGCAGCCTGCCCGCCATTCTGACCATCGGAATGTTAGCGACGCTGGCCATTGGTGAAGTCGTTATATGGCGGCAGATTTTCCGTTTTGCAGTGAGGTGATCGGGATGCTGAAAAAAGTGATACGGCTCAACCTGGACGACCTGTTTCTGTGTCTGGGCGTGGTAACCGGACTATTTGTGTTGATCCAGGGCGTGATAGCCGCGGTCCTGCTCCTCTCCGCTGAGAACAGCGGCATCATGATCTCCGGGACCGTACTTCCCATCGTGGCGGGTATTATGGCTCTGGTTGTAACGGTAGCGGCTATGGGGGTGAGCTTTGAACAGGCCATCCGCTTTGGCCAGACCCGCCGCCGAGCCCTGGGGATGGAGCTGGGGAGGAGCCTATTCATGGGTGTCTGCTCCATGGGCATGGCCGCTCTGCTCACCGCACTGGAGCATATGGTGTCCCCGGTACTGTGGCTGAAACTGACCGGCCTGCCGGGGCTGTCCCTGGAGGGCATCTCTCCTATGCCCGAGCCCAGTCTAGGCGCTCCTGTGGACCCCGCCTGGGAGAGCACTCTATTTATCGAGGACTTCACCCCGAACTGGTGGTGGTGGCCCGCCATTCTGGTCTTTGCTCTATCCTGCGGCCTCATTATCGGCGCAATCATGCAGCGCTACGGCGCCAAGGGTGGCTGGATCATCTGGGGTATCTGGATGGCGGCCTGTTTTGGCCCCCAGCTGGTGGGTAGAAACGCCTATTTCATCGGCGATATGAGCCAGATCATGGTAGTTTTCTGGGTGGCGCTGACTGTAGTAGGTGTGATCTGGTCCTTCTGGTCCCTGCTTCACGCGGCAGTCCGGTCATGACGCCACTTTCCCCTTGCTGTTCTGTTCAGGATAGGCTATAATACAAGCAAACAGGCAAAATGATCCTTAACACGGAACAAAAACAAGGAGGAAACAAGCTATGTCTTTTGTCACCCTTGAGCAGAAGGGCCCCGTGGGCATCATCACCATGAACCGGCCCGATGCCCTCAATGCGCTGAATGAGCAGGTACTTCGGGATCTGGACGCCGTCCTGGACCAGGTAGAGGAGCGTGAGGATATTCTGGTGGCCATCGTCACCGGAGCCGGCCGCTCCTTCGTAGCCGGCGCGGACATCGGCCAGATGTCCACCCTCACTTCCGTGGAGGCCAAGAAATTCGGCGCTTACGGCAATGGGGTCTTTCTAAAGCTGGAAACTCTGACCAAGCCCACCATTGCGGCCGTCAACGGCTTTGCTCTTGGAGGCGGGTGTGAGCTGTCCATGGCCTGCGACATCCGCCTCGCCAGTGAAAAGGCCAAGTTTGGCCAGCCGGAGGTAGGTCTTGGGATCACCCCTGGCTTTGGGGGAACTCAGCGTCTGGCCCGGATCGTGGGCATCTCCAAGGCTATGGAGCTGATCCTCACCGCCAGGACCATCGGCGCCGCCGAGGCCAAGGAGTTGGGCCTGGTGAGCCATGTCTATCCCCCCGATGAGCTGATGGACAAGGCGCTGGAGCTGGCCAACGCCATTGCATCCAACGCCCAGGTAGCCGTCCGCCAGTCCAAGTCCGCCATCCGCCGGGGGCTCCAGACCGATATTTACACCGGTGCCGCCTATGAGAGCGAGGCTTTCGGCCTCTGCTTTGCCACCGAGGACCAGAAGGACGCCATGCGCGCCTTCGTCAATAAGGAGAAGCTCACCTCCTTCAAAAACCGCTGATCTCTCCAGAAAGAAAGCCCGCCTGAAAACGGCGGGCTTTCTCTTTTTCAAAATGGGCATAAAAAAAGAGCCCTTTGGCTCCACACCTCCAGCTCCCCGCCTGTCCACGGTGCTCTTTGAAAAAGAAATGACCCTTGACTGCCCGTTTCGTAATCCGTTGCAGCCAAGGGTCATTTCTGGTGGTTCTTGTTATCTAACATCAATTGTTTACCTCTCTTTCTACAGAATCGCCATACCACATCTCGCCGGTCCCGGTCCTTGTATCTCTCCCAAATCATTGTGGCCGCTTCTGCGGCTCTTCCTCATATGTGAGGCATCTTGCGGCGGAACATATACCTGACCTTGCTCTGTGGTATGTCCCTGTGCTGGTGTTTCCGCTCCGAGAAGATTCTTTCTGTCCGATGTCATTGGCATATGGGACTTTCCTCAAATGTTCTTCTTGTTCTCCTCTTTCTGATTTTTATGCTTCTCGGCCTTGCATCACAGCATCAGGTGCGGGGACTTTCTTAATACATTGGACTCATCCTTTCTGGTTATAATGTACCACATCTCCACTCTATTGTCAATAGTATTTGTGAGAAATTTTCAAAATTTTCTGTGCCGTCAGCTCTACAGCACAAGTCTCAAACCACCGTCCTGCAAAAAGCGCCCCAAGCCGAGGCCGGAGCGCTTTTTCTCTGTATTCAGATCTCAGGCGGAGGCGCGTCCCCGGCCAATGTCTGGAGATACTGGTAATAGGGCACCAGAAATCGAAACCCCTCCAGCACCTGGTCCGCCAGTTCAGGGCCGAACAGGGGGCCCTCACAGTTGTGGTCGCTGGAGATGACCAGCTGACGACTGTTATACCAAGGAAACAGAAGCTTTCCCGGGTCCCCCTTGGGCCGCTTATACTGCCGGCCCTCCAGCGCAAATTCCCCCTGCCTCTCCAGCCTTCGGGCCAGCTTCTCCAGAGGTTTTGGGTCCCGGTCGATGCGGGCCCGGAGCTTGGCCATGGTTACCGGAGGCAAATCCCAGGCTCCCATGCCATAGCTGTAATACTCCGGGGCGATCTCAAAGTAGAAGCTGGGCTCCGCCCCCTCGTTCTCGTTCCGGCGGCGGAGGGAAAACCAAAGGTGGTCCTTATAGGGCCCGCGGCCAAAGAGCCGCCGGGCATCCCGGTAGATACGGCTCACCTTCAGCTCCAGTCCAAGCTTGGGGAATTCTTCCGTCATGGCCTGACTCACCTGAGCGGCCAGCTCCCGCATGGGGGCGTCCACCAGAGTCAGGAATTCCTCCTTGTGGGCTAAAAACCAACCTCGCTCGTTGTTGAAACGGATGCCCCACAGAAAATCGATGGCACCCTGGGAAAATCCTTGGAACATCGTCCTCTTCCTCTCTGTCTGTCAGGTCGCCGCCTCCGTATTCTGGCCAGAGGATGCCTCCTCACCCTGGCTGGAGGGTTCTTCCTGCTCCTGGCCGGACTGGTCGGAGGGCCGCTCTCCACCACTCACTCCCTCCGTCTGGGTTTGGTCGCTCTCGCCGGCGTCCGTCTGCTCAGATGCCGGCTGGTCCTGTGCGGGCTGGTCCGTCCCAGCCTCCCCTTCTCCGGTACCGGGGACGGCTCCGCCCTCTGTGCCGGGGCCTGCTGTCCCTCCGGTCTCCGTACTGGGGTCCACAGGAACCTCTGTCCCAGGGTCAGTGCCGGGCTGCGGCGGCTTGCCGTCTGGCCAGGTGCTGGGGTCGCCGTCGGCCGGGTTATAGTGATACAGGTTGGGGCGCATACTGTATTTGCTGCTCCCCATATCCTGCTTCTCCAACAGATTGCCGTCCTTGTCGTAAATATACCGATAAGTGTGGGCGCTCCAGCCGGTGTAAGCGTACTGCTCCTTATCCAGCACCAGGGTACCCTGGGGAACACTGGGGTCTGGCTCATACTTGGTGGTGGGCGCCACTTTGTCAAAGACGCTGCTCTTGGGGATGGCGTAGATGCCATCGGGGTTGGTACCATAGATCTTCACATTCAAATACCGGCTCCCGTTGGAGTCATAGCTGCTGGTCACGATCTTGACGGGGTACTCGGTATTGTTTTTGAACCGGAAGTCCAGAGAACCAAAATATACCGTGGCGTCCATGCCCAGATCCACATAACCAGTATTGAACTGATGGTCGTGCCGCTCCACGACCTCCAGCGGGGTATGAAGAACGGCATAGTAAATGGTGGAGGAGGTCTGGCAGATGCCTCCGCCGATGTCGTCCACCGACTTTCCGGCCTGGTAGGTGGGGGCGTTTTTATAGCCCTTTTCCGGCGTGCGGCTGCCGGTGGTATTGTTGTAGGAGAACTCCTGTCCAGGTAGGAGGATCACGTTATTGCAGGCTTCGGCGGACAGCTTGACGTTGAACTTGCGGTTGGCCGAGCCAGTCACCCTGGTGGTTCCCTCCCCCAGCAGGTCCTGAAACAGCTTTTCTTCCAGGCTCGCCTTAGTCTCCTTGGGTTGGGTCAAGGTAACGGGGATAGAGAAGGTCTCCCCCTCCGCGGCTCCCTCATAGGCGGCCTTCAGGGCATCCACGTCAAAGTCCACCCCCACCACATGGTCGGTGATCTGAAAGGTATCCGGGTCCATCTGGGCACTGACCGGCTCGGTATGGAACTGAGTATAAATCTCATCAAAGTCGGGTTCTTGGGGAGGTATCTCCTCGGGGTAAAGCTGCCGCTCCACCTCCGCGTTCCCCTCTTGGCCGCCACCCAGCTTCTGCTCCATCGCCTCCTCCAGCGCGGAAAAAGCTCCCTCCCGGGCAGACTCCCGGTCCAAGCTCACCCCGGTGCGGCCCTTGGTCATCACCAAACGGTCCCCCTCCAGACGCCAGGCGGCTCTGGTCACATCACCGTCCAGATCCTGTTCCATCTGGTCCAGCAGGCGCTCCAGTTCTGTTGTTTCCATACTTCTGGTTTCCACCGACCACTGTTTGCCCAAAAGTCTGGCGGCGTACTGCCCTCCCTGGGTCAGAAAGTGATCTCTGCCGTCTGTATAGGCCGCCTGCGCCGAGGCGGACCAGTCATAGTTCATCTGGGAGGCGGTGATGGTGCCCCGCCACTCCCCGTAGGTGATAGTCCCGGCAATCTCATCTCCATGCTCCGCCATGGCCTGATCCAGCGCCTTCCGAGCCTGCTCTACGGTCATGCCGGACACATCCAGGCCGGCGATGGTCGTGTTGGGAAAGATCCGGTCCATCGTTCCCACCCAGGCGCACAGCCCCAGATATGCCGCCAGCAACGCACCCAGAACTACGCCTGTCACGATAAGCCACGTTTTCTTTTTTCCATTCTCCGGCGCCTTCATCACGCGCTCGCCTTCCATGCTATCCCTCCAAGGAAGCCCTTATTGTGACAGGGCCTCCCTCTATTTTCTATCTGGGCAAAAAGCCAACTGCGTTTATTATATCACCCAAACTTGCCTGATACAATTACAGAACAGTTACAACCTGATGCCTTTTTCTGCACCTTTTTCCCTTGTTAGGAAAAAAAGCGTCTGCCATTTACTTTTATGCGCCGCTACTGTATGATAGTAGCGCTGGACCCATTCATTGATTTTTAAGAAAATTTAAATTCCATTTTGGGAAAGACCTGCTATGATAAAGATATAAGCATCCGCTGGGGGGACTGACTGTGGCAAACACCAACAAGGGAAATGAGAGATCGGGGGATATGGCCTATTGGGCGATTGCCGCCGTACTGCTGTTCACTGGAGTCGCCGCTCCCGTGGCAATTCTGATGATCGTACTCAAGCTGATGGGCAGGGGAAAGCGCGGCCGGCACCCCTATTACACCCAGCGAGACCAGGCCGCCCCTGTGGGGGCTAGAACGACCACGTTCCAAGAGGAGCCGTCCACATCCAAGGGAAAGGGAAGAAAAAAATCCAAGGCCCAGCAGGACCCGCTGTCTAAACTGGTCAAGGACGGCAAGGGATTGACACAGGTAGGCGGCGCTCTGTCCATCTGCTTTGGAATGATCACTCTAATCAACGGGGTAGAAAATCTGTGGATGCTTCCTGATATTAGCTGGTATCTGTCAGGCATCCTCGTTCCCCTGTGTTTCGCCTGCGGCGGCCTCGGCTGCCTATGGGCCGGCGTACGAAAAAACAAGGAGGCTCGACGCTACCGCAATTACTTGGCTGTCATTGGGACCCGGCAGTCCATCGCCATATCCACCCTGGCTTCCGCTTCCGGGCTGCCTCCCCGCCGGGTCCGGGACGATCTGGCCGATATGCTGGGGGAGGGGATCCTGCCCCAAGGCTTTTTGGATTATGGTGGGGACCGGCTGGTCCTCAGTGCTGATGGGCTGTCCGATTCCCAGCCCAAGGAGGAGGCTCCCTCCCAGCCTCTCCACCAGGAGGAGAACGCCATTCTGACAGAGATACGGGCAGTCAACGAGGCCGTGGACAACGAGAAGCTGTCTGCCCAGATCGACCGGATCGGGGTCATCACCGCCAAAATCCTGGACTATCAGAAATCCCATCCGGAGAGTTCTCCCCAACTCCATAGCTTTTTGAGCTATTACCTGCCCACCACCCTGAAAATCCTCCGGGCCTATGGACAGTTGGAGGACCAGGAGGTATCCGGAGAGAACATCGCTGCCGCCATGGAACGCATAGAGGGTATGATGGATAAGGTGGTGGATGGCTTTGAAAAGCAGCTGGATCTCCTCTTCCAGGGGGACGCCATGGACATCACCGCCGATGTAGAGGTGCTGGAGCGGATGCTGGCCAAAGACGGACTGTCCGGCCAGGAGGGTATGACACTAGGACTGTAAAAAGATTCCGGTACCGCTGGTACCGGAATCTTTTTACTTACCCATGGTGATGACGGCCGCTGACGTGGTGTTCGCCCCGGCCGGGCGTCTGACAGCCTATCCAGTTGTCACAGACACCATCCCCATCCTCATCTGTGAAGTTCATATCCCGCCGGCCAGCACAGCGACCGTATAGGCCGTCGCCGTCCCCATCACAGTGGATCCAGGGGGCGGATATTTCCGTCCGGCCTTGATGGTGGGCAAACACAGTGCCCCCCACAGTCAGTGTCAGAGCACAGGCCAGCCCGGCCGCAATCAGTTTTTTCATGGTCGTCATTCCTCCTTTCGATAAGTCACATACCGGAACTTGACTCCATCTTCCTCCTGGGATTCGCTCTCCTCTGATATCCTCCACTCCGGACGGCTATCCAGGTCGGGGAACCAGCAGTCAGCCGCCGGGAAGGCAGCTTCTATTTTCGTCACATAGGCGGTGGAACATTGGTCCAGGAGGGCCCGGTACACCGAAGCGCCGCCGATTACAAAGCTATCCTCCGGCGCCGCGGCCAGCAGGGCGTCCATGTCGAGATACACCTCCGCCCCCTCCGGGGCGAAGCCGGGGCTGCGGGACAGAATCAGGTTCCTGCGTCCCTTTAGGGGGCGGCCGCCGGGAAAGGTGTCCAGGGTCTTTCGGCCCAAGATTACCGGGTGCCCAGTGGTCAACGTTTTGAACCGCTTGAGGTCCTGGGAGATGTAGATCAGCTGATCCCCTCCCCGCCCAATGGCCCAGTTCTGGTCCACCGCCACGATCAGTTCCATAGCAGATCCCCCTCTATACGGCTACCGGGATCTTTTGATCCAGGGCATGGGCCTGATATCCCTCCAGCCTCACACTGGAGGGGGTAAAGCTGTAAAAGTCTGTGACGGAGGGCTCCAGGATAAACCGGGGGGCCTCATAGGGCTCCCGCTCCAGCAGCTCCTCCACTACGGGCACATGACGGTCATAGATGTGGGCGTCCGCGATGACGTGGATCAGTTCCCCCGCCTCCAGCCCGGATACCTGGGCCAGCATGTGCAGGAGAACGGCATACTGCATCACGTTCCAGCCGTTGGCGGTGAGCATATCCTGGCTGCGCTGATTCAAGATCCCATTGAGGGTGCGGCCCGACACATTGAAGGTCATAGAGTAAGCGCAGGGGTAGAGGGCCATCTCGGAAAGGTCGTGGTGGTTATACAGGTTGGTCATGATGCGGCGGGAGGCTGGATCGTGCTTTAGGTCCCACAGCACCTTGTCCACCTGGTCCATATCCCCCTGGGGGTAGTGGTGCTTCACCCCCAGCTGATAGCCGTATGCCTTGCCGATTGAGCCGTTTTCGTCTGCCCATGCGTCCCACACATGGCTGTTCAGCTCATGGATGTTGTTGGATTTCTTCTGCCAGATCCACAGCAACTCATCCACCGCTGACTTCAGGAACTGCTTCCGGACCGTCAGAATGGGAAATTCCTTCCGTAAGTCGTAACGGTTGACCACGCCGAACAGCTTGACGGTGTGGGCGGGCGTGCCGTCCTGCCATCGGGGGCGCACCTCCCGGTCCGTATCCCACACCCCATGGGATAGGATCTCCCTGCAATTCTGGATGAATATCTGGTCTGCGTAGCTCATGGGCCTTGTCCCCCTTCAAGATTCACATTCAGGCATATGATATCATAGGAGGAAGCAAAAAGCAATCGGGGCCGCCCGCTGGCGTCCCCGATCCACTGTCCGTCCTCAGGCCCCTTTGTATTTCTTCCGGGTGGCTATCCCCCCCCGAATGTGCCGCTCGGCCTTGTTCTCCTCCAGGACTCCCTTGACCTGGAGGTAGAGTGTCCTGTTGAATACAGGCAGCCGCTCGGCCAGGTCCTTATGTACGGTGCTCTTGCTGATTCCAAACTTCTGTGCGGCGGTACGGACCGTAGCCCGGTTCTCTATGATGTAAAGAGCTAGGCGCTGGGCCCGCTCCTCCATGTTTCCTTTCAAAAACAACACTCCCCGCCTCTTGTTGGTCCATCCTATGCGGTGGTGGGCGGGGATATGCGGGAAAGGGGGCTGGAGGACGCCGTTTTCCCCGGAAAGGAGCCTGAAACCTTTGTCCGATCTGTTCGACTACCTGGCCTGGCGGGGAGATATCCCCATGAGCCAGGCCCCCTTCAACCCGGTGGACGGCCTGATTCTGTCCATCCTGTCCTATGTCCACTTCGACAACCTGGTCCCTCCAGACCTGCGCGGTCCTATCTCTCTTGGAAAGGCGGCGGAAACCTATCTGGCCCTGCCAGAGGGGCGGCGAGGCCGTGTCCGATGCCCTTCGGACCGAAAGCTACTGGCCGCTCTGGCCCGATGCCGCCGCTTTTCTCCCCTGGGATTGGCCTTCGCTCAGGACCGCTTTGTTCCGGAGGAGGAGATGCAGTTCGCCGCCATCGCCGTTCTGTTGGAGGATGGCTCCGCCTTTCTTTCCTTCCGGGGCACCGACGCCACCCTAGTGGGCTGGAAGGAGGACTTCAGCATGAGCTTCCTGGACGCTGTCCCCGCCCAACAGGCGGCCCTGGACTATGTGGAGCGGTTTGCCTCTCTCTTTCCTGGCTCCCTCCGGCTGGGCGGCCACTCCAAGGGAGGCAATCTGGCTGTCTTTGCCGGCACCCTGGCCCGGATCAAAGTGCGGGACCGGATCCTGGCCATCTACAACAACGACGGCCCCGGCTTCACCCGGCTGGTGCTGGACAGTCCGGGCTACCAGGAGCTGCTGACCCGGCTGCACACCTTCATTCCCCAGTCCTCAGTGGTGGGACTGCTGTTGGAACACGACGAGCCCCATACCGTGGTGCGGAGCCGCCAAATCGGCCTGCTCCAGCACGACCCTTACTCCTGGGAGGTGGAGGGGGGCTCCTTCGTCCAGGCGGAAGAGATCACTCCCGGCAGCCGGATGGCCGACCAGGCTATTAAGGGCTGGCTGGCCGGTCTGTCCCCCCAGGAGCGGAGTCAGTTCGTGGACTCCCTCTTTCAGCTGCTGTCCGCCGGAGAGGCCAGCACCACCGCCGACCTGCTTCAGCCCAGGAGCCTCCAGGCCGCCCTGCGCTCTCTGGCGGACGACCGGGACGGGACCCGCCGGACGCTGGCCGAGGGGTTGATTCAGCTGGCCCGGTCGGCCGCTTCAGTATGGAGGGAAAACGTGCCCTGAACGCAAAAGAGCCGCCCATGTTTCCATGGGCGGCTCTGCTGCTGTTTTCCAGTTTTTCAGCGGTTGACCACGTTGATGGGGGCGCCGGCCAGATAGGCCTTGACGTTCTCCACCGCGGTATCCATGATGCGCTGGCGGCTCTCCTTGGGGGCCCAGGAGATGTGGGGGGTGATGATGCAGTTCTTGGCCTTCAGGAGAGGGTTGTCGGCACGGATGGGCTCGGTGTACACCACGTCCAGGCCGGCGGCTCCCATCTTGCCGGAGTTCAGGGCGTCGGCCACATCCTGCTCGTGGATGAGCTGGCCACGGGCATTGTTGATCAGAATGACGCCGTCCTTCATCTTGGCGATGGAGTCCTTGTTGATCATGCCGGTGTTCTCGGACGTCAGGTTGCAGTGCAGGGAAATGACATCGGCCCTGGCATACAGGGTATCCAGGTCCACATACTCGGCGACGGCCCGGCCGGAGTCGTTGGGATACAGGTCATAAGCCACCACGTTCATACCAAGGGCCTTGGCGATCCGGCCCTCAGCCTGGCCGATGCGGCCAAAGCCGATGATACCGATGGTCTTGCCCTCCAGTTCGATCAGGGGATAGTCCCAGTAGCACCAGTCTACACAGTTGGCCCAGTTGCCGGCATGGACGGAGGCGTCATGGTGGCCGATGTGGTGGCAGATCTCCAGCAGCAGGGCGATGGAGAACTGGCTGACAGAGGCGGTACCGTAGGTGGGCACGTTGGTGACGGGAATGCCCTTTTCCTTGGCATAAACATAGTCCACCACATTGTAGCCGGTGGCCAGCATACTGATCATCTTCATGTTGGGGCAGGCGTCGATAACCTTTTTGGTAATGGGAGTCTTATTGGTAAAGACCACCTCGGCGTCGCCGATGCGGGCGATAGCCTCGTCCTCGTCGGTGAGGCTGGTACGGTCATAAACAGTGAGCTCGCCCAGCTTTCCCAGCTCGTCCCAGCTCAGATCGCCGGGGTTTTCCGTATAGCCGTCCAGGATCACAATCTTCATGAAAATTTTCCTCCTTATGGCCCAAGGCCGTTTATTTTTTTATTGTATCACATCCCCAAATTCAATGCAAATTCTTTTCCTTTGACATTTTCCGTTGAAGCACTATAATAAATCCAGTCGCGCGGGGCCACATCGGCCCCGGCTGGGAGGGATCGTCTTTGGCGGGGATCGGTACTGTGGTCAATGTTCTGGCCATTCTGGCGGGAGGGTGTGCCGGCCTGGTCCTGAAGGGAGGACTCAAGGCCCGCTATCAGCAGGCTGTGATCCAGGCCATGGGCCTGTGCATCATTTTCATCGGTGGAGCTGGCACCCTGAACGGGATGCTGTCGGTCCGGGACGGGGTACTCACTGGGCTGGACACCAGGGGCACTCTGGGCATGATACTGGCCCTCGCCGCCGGCTCTCTGCTGGGTGAGTGGCTGGATCTGGATGGCCGGATGGAGCGGCTGGGGGGCTGGCTGAAGGAGAAGGCCTCCCGTGGGGAGGATAGCCAGTTCATCCAGGGCTTCGTCACCGCTTCTCTCACGGTCTGTGTCGGGGCTATGGCCATCGTAGGCTCCATCCAGGACGGCATGACCGGAGACCCCTCCACCCTGTTCACCAAATCCGTCCTCGACCTGATCATCGTCATGATCTTCTCCTCCACCTACGGCAAGGGGGCTGTCTTTTCAGCTTTGCCCGTAGGTGTGCTCCAGGGCACAGTCACTCTGTGCGCCGGACTTCTGGCTCCGGTGTTCAGCCCCGCTGTGGTGAACAATCTGTCCTTTCTGGGCTCTATCCTCATCTTCTGTGTAGGCGTCAATCTTGCCTTCGGCAACAAGTTTAAGGTCGCCAATCTGCTCCCCGCGCTGGTGGTGGGGGCGCTATACACCGCCCTGGTATGAACAGCCGGACCGGCTTTTGCCCGGTCCGGCTGTTTTCCTGGAACTAACAGCAGAAAATTGAATTTCACACTGGGCTATGTTACAATCATCCCAATCAAACGATTATCCATTCCGGGAGGTAACCAATATGAGGACCATTTCTTCCGCCGCCGTCACCGACGCAGTGGCCCGGTTGTGTGTCCGGGCCAACACCCAGCTCCCCCCCGACATCGTGGCCGCCTTGGCCCGGAGCCGCCGTGAGGAACCTTGGCCCCTGGCTCAGGAGACATTGGGCCTGCTGTGGGACAATCTGGAGCTGGCCGGGGAGAAGGAGCTCCCCATCTGTCAGGACACAGGAATGGCCTGTGTGTTTGTGGAGCTGGGCCAAGAGGTCCATATTCAGGGGGACTTTGAGCAGGCCATCCACACAGGAGTCCAGCGGGGCTACGGGGAGGGCTATCTCCGCAAATCCATTGTGGCCGACCCCCTGCGGCGGGTAAACACCGGGGACAACACCCCCGCCGCCATCACCCTGCGGCTGGTGCCGGGGAACAGATGCACCATCACCGTGGCTCCCAAGGGCTTCGGCTCGGAGAACATGAGCCGGCTAGCCATGCTCAAGCCCGCCGACGGCGTGGAGGGCGTCCGGCGCTTTGTGGTGGACACCGTAAAGCAGGCCGGCTCCAACCCCTGTCCCCCTGTGGTGTTGGGTGTGGGCATCGGCGGCTCCTTTGACAAAGTGGCCGCCATGGCCAAGCACGCTCTCCTCCGTCCCATTGACCAGCCCAATCCGGACCCCTTCTACGCCGCCCTGGAGGCGGAGCTGCTGGAAGAAATCAACGGCCTGGGCATTGGGCCCCAGGGCTTCGGCGGCCAGACCACCTGCCTGGGGCTGGCCGTAGAGACCGCCCCCACCCATGTGGCGGGGCTGCCCGTGGCGGTGAATGTCAGCTGTCACGTCACCCGCCGGGCCTCGACTGAACTGTGAGCGCTCATCGGGAGGTGCCCGCCATGGAGGAAAAAATGATTGCCATAGACGGCCGGAGCCTCCAGGTATCCTGCACGGGCGTCCGGCCGGTCACCCTTCTCATTCTGTCCGGTTCCAACATTCTGTTCCCCGGACTGGAGTATGCCCCTCTGGCGGACGCTCTGAGCCCATGGTACTCGGTCCTCATCCCCTCCAAATTCGGCTATGGACACAGCGGCCTGACAGATGCCCCCAGAGATGTAGACACTGTGGTAGAGGAATACCGCGGCGTGCTGGCCGCCCTGGAGCGCCCTCTTCCAGTGGTGCTGGCCGCCCACAGCATGGGCTTTCTGGAGGCCCTTCACTGGGCCCGCAAATATCCGGAGGAGGTCTCCGCTCTGGTTGGGCTGGACCCCGCTGTACCGCAGGTCTATCAGCACATGGAGCTGGATGCTGTCCATCGCCGGCTGGAGGACCTCCATCGCTCCAGCTGGAAGCGCAGGCTGCTCTTCCGCCTTACCTCCCGCGCCCTGCTGAAGCGCTTCCCCGCCTCGGAACGGAGGGAACTGGCCCCTGCCGCCCGCCGGAACTTCGTCAGTGTCGTATGGGTCAATGAGGCAAGGGACCTGCCCCGCTCCATCCGGCAGGTACAGCAGGAGGGGCCGCCCGCCTCTGTCCCCGCGCTGTTCCTGGTTTCCAACGGCAAGGGCACCCCTCTTCCCCAGGAGGAATGGCGGATGTGCGCAAGAACGTATCTCTCCGCTTTTTCCGTCTCCTCTCTCCATCTGTTAGACCTTCCCCACGATCTGTACCGCTTCCGCCCACAAGAGCTCGCGGATACGATCCACCGCTTTCTGTCGGACCACCTGTAACCCTGTATACCCATCCAATCAGTTAAGGAGGCTGTTTTCATGCAGTATCGTCTGACCACCCCGGTGTCAAAGGATGACTTAGCCCCCCTCCGGGCGGGAGACACCGTTCTGCTGTCCGGGCCGGTCTACACCGCCCGGGACGCCGCCCATCAGCGCATGATGGAGCTGCTTGACCGGGGGGAGCCCCTGCCCTTCCCTGTGGAGGGCTCCGCCCTGTACTATGTGGGCCCCACCCCAGAGCGCCCCGGACAGGTCATCGGCTCCGCCGGCCCTACCACCAGCGGCCGGATGGACGCCTACTCCCCCCGCCTGCTGGACCTGGGCCAAGCCGTCATGATCGGCAAGGGCAAACGCAGCCAAACAGTCAAGGACGCCGTGGTCCGGAATGGGGCCGTCTACCTGGCCGCCCTGGGGGGCGCGGGGGCCTTGATGGCATCCAGCGTGAAGGCGCTGGAGGTCCTCTGCTGGGAGGATCTGGGCTGTGAGGCCGTGCGCCGCCTGGAGGTGGAGGACTTCCCCCTTACCGTTATCCTGGACGCCCACGGCGGGGATCTGTATGAGAGCGGCCCGGCGGCCTATCTGGCCAGCCGATAAAGGATGACAGCGCAGCGGAAGGCGGCCCTGCCGCTATCACAGAGCAGCCTGCCCACCTCCAGAAGCTGAGTCGGAGGGTGGGTGGGATCTTCCGTCCGGAGCTGTACGCTCCAGGGAAGGATCGACTCCCTGGCCCCGGTTCTGGAACCCAGAGCCGGGGTTGACTTTTCCTCTCCCCTGTCATACAATCATTCTGTATCAAATAAGACAGTTTGGAGGTGCCTGTTCTGCCGCTGAACCAAGAAGATTGGGAGATTCTGGAGGGCTGCCCGCTCCTTCGGCACTGCTCCCCCGCCCTGTTGGACCAAATCACACAGGAGGGCCGGCTGGAGTTCTTTCCCACCGGGGCCACGGTGTATAGTCCAAGCCATTTTTGCCGCTGCCTGGGCATTCTGCTAGCCGGCAGGCTTCAGGTCACCAAGGGGACTTTGACCGTCAGCTATCTGGAGCCTGGGGATCTGTTTGGAGCCGCCGCCCTGTACACCGAGGCTCCGGAATTTGTTACCACCATTACCGCTCGGCGGAGCAGCCGCTGCCTGATGCTGCCTCAGAACAGCATGGACCGCTTACTGGCTCAGGACGGGCCGCTCCGGGAAAACTACCTGCGCTACCTCACCGGCCGAATCCGCTTTCTGTCCGGCAGGCTGCAATCCCTGGTCCAGTCCGGAGCCGAGGGAAAACTGGCTCGGTACCTGCTGGCCAATGTCCGGGAGGGGCAGCTCACCTGTGCCGCCACCGACCTGGCCCGGCGGCTGGGCTTGAGCCGTGCCTCCCTCTATCGGGCTTTCCAGTCCCTGGAGGAGAGCGGCCTCATCTCCCGCCATGGAAAGACCATCTCCATCTCCGACCCGGCCGGTCTGGAAGGGTTCCTGTGAGCTTCTGTCCCCACCGCTCTATCAGAAAGGATGATCCACATGAAACGAAAACTCTCTCTCTTGCTGTGCGCCGCCCTGGTGCTGGCCAGCCTAGCCGGCTGTAAACCAAGCGCCAGTGAGAACGACTCCTCCAGCTCTGCCTCCGGGGACATCTCCTCCGGCGGTTCCTCGTCAGGCGACTCGTCCCAGGAGATTCCCGGCCCGTCTGATATTCCGGAGATCAACTTTATGGTCCTCAGCGGTCCTACCGGCGTCGGGGCCGCTTATTTGGTGGACAGCTACGCTGCCGGCAGCGCCCCCACAGACGCCCCATTTACTTTGAACACTACTGTTGTGGCGGACAACAATCAGGTCACCGATGCCCTGGTCAATGGCTCCGCCGATGTGGCCGCCATCGCTACCAACGTGGCTGCCAATCTGTACACCAAAAGCGATGGGGCCATTCAGGTGTTGGCGGTCAACACTCTGGGGGTGCTCTATATTCTGGAGAAAGGGGACAGCGTCCACTCTATGGCTGACCTGCGGGGCAAGACAATTTACGCCACTGGCCAGGGAGCAAACCCGGAGTATGTATTGGACCATCTCCTCACGGCAAACGGGGTGGACCCCTCTACCTTAGACATCCAGTGGATGACCGCCCAGGAGGTTTCGGCTAAAATGGTCTCCTCGGAACAGGCCATCTGTATGCTCCCTGTCCCCGCCGCCACCGCTCTGATGGTACAGGACACCGGCGTTCGTCAGGCCCTGTCCCTGTCTGACGAGTGGGAGAAACTGGATCAAGGGGTCCTGCCCATGGGCTGCGTGGTAGCCCGAACCGAATTCATCCAGGAAAATCCCATGCTGATCGACGCTCTGCTAGACCTGTACGGCGACTCCATCACCTTCATGACGGAGGAGGGCAACGCTGCTGACGGAGCCGCCCTAGTGGCGAAATACGGCATCGCCCCCAATGAACAGGTGGCCCAGGCAGCCATTCCCCAGTGCAATCTGACCTTCTTAACGGGCCAAGAGATGCGCGCCGCTCTGGAGGGCTACTACGCCGTCCTATTCCGTACCGACCCCGCTTCCATCGGCGGTGGGATGCCCTACGACGCCTTCTACTATGGCGGGGAGTAAAGGGCGGCCCAATTTCATCCGCGCCTTGCTGCCCCCGGCCTTCTGGCTGGGGGCTTGGCAGCTTGCCGCCTGGTTGGTGGAGCTTCATGTGGAGGGCCGGGGGAACGAACTGCTCCTTCCCTACCCCCTCACCGTGTTGGCCGCCCTGGCCGCTCTGGTAGGACAGGTTTCCTTCTGGGCCTCCGTGGGGGCCACCTTTCTCCGGGTGGCAGCGGGCCTGTTCGCCGGAGTGGTGTTGGGCGGACTGCTGGCCGGTCTTACCTGCGCCAGCTCCTGGTCTGCCCGGCTCCTGTGCCCGCCCATCCGAATCATCCGGGCTACCCCAGTGGTCTCCTTTATCCTGCTGGTCCTGCTATGGACGCAGCGGGACCAGGTACCTGCCATCATCTCCGCCCTTATGGTTCTGCCGGTTACGTGGGAGAACCTGGTCCACGGCATCGAGGCCACTGACGCCCAGCTTCTGGAACTGGCCCGCGCCTACCGCTTCTCGCGGAGCAAGGCCATACGGCTGATCTATCTCCCCTCTCTCCGGCCATACTTTCTCTCCGCCCTCATCACCTCTGTGGGTCTAGCCTGGAAATCCGGTGTGGCCGCCGAGGTGCTATGTACCCCCTCTTTGGCCATGGGCACTCAGATTTACAGTTCTAAGCTCTCTCTGGAAATCCCGGATCTCTTTGCCTGGACCGCTGTGGTGGTGGCCCTCAGCCTGGCGCTGGAGCGTGGACTCCGGCTGATGCTGGAGCAGAAGGGGGGGACTCAGCTGTGATCTCCTGTCGATCACTCAGCGTCTCCTTTGGAGAGAAAAAGGTGCTGGACCGCTTTTCCCTCTCCCTCCCCGACGCCGGCATCACCGCCCTGCGGGGTCCCTCCGGCTGCGGCAAGACCACCCTGCTGCGGGTGTTGGCCGGTCTGGAGCGGCCCCAGAGCGGCACGGTCTCCGGCATCAGTCCCAGGGAGATCGCTATCCTGTTTCAAGAAAACCGCCTTCTCCCCTGGCGGTCGGTGGGACAGCACCTCACTGACGTACTGCCCAAGGATCGCTGGAAGGACGTGTCCCGACTGCTGGAGTTGGTGGAGCTGGGCGGCGAAGCATCCGTCTATCCCCCCGCTCTGTCCGGCGGCATGGGCAGACGGCTGGCTCTGGCCCGGTGCCTGTCCCTCCCCGCCCGGCTCTATCTGCTGGATGAGCCCTTTGCCGGGGTGGACCGGGAGCGGGCCGGTCGTATCATGGACAGGATGAGGACATTGGGCCTGCCTATCCTGCTGTCCAGTCACGAGGAGGATATCCTGTCCATGGCGGACCGGGTTATCCCTCTGGATGGCCCTCCCCTGTGCGTCCTCTAAATGAAACGGGAGCCCCGGCTGTACCGCCGGGGCTCCCGTTCTCTATTTTATTCCGCACCGTCCCACAGCACTGCCGCCCCCGCTCTCAGTGAAGCGGGCACGTCAATCAACCGCTGGTTGGACGATCCCCGGAACCGGAGGGACAAATCCTTCTTTTCCAGGACAAAGGGCCCGTCCACCAGTACATCCAGTTCCTTTAACAGCTCCTGGCTGTATTCTCCCACCTGGCTGTCCCGAAGGCTTTCAAACAGATAGCCGGAGTAGCACCAGATGTCCTTTTCTGGAAACCGGGCTCGGATCGCCCGGACCAGTTCCAGCACCGCCCGCTGGTTCTGAGGCTCGAAGGGCTCGCCCCCCAGCAGGGACAAACCACGAATGTAGGGTTTGGACAGGCAATCCAGTATCTTCTGTATCTGCTCCCCGCCAAAGGGCTGACCGTACGCGAAGTCCCAGGTCTCCGGGTTAAAACACTCTTTGCAGTGGTGCGTACAGCCAGACACGAAGATGGAAGTCCGTACCCCCGGCCCGTTGGCCACGTCGATGGGCCGGATATCGGCATAGTTCATGGCAAAACCTCCAAACTTTCCGGAATGAGGAATAAGGAGTTAGAAATGGGAACACGGGGGCAACGGACCCATCACAGCCGACCTCCTCAATTTCTAATTCACTTAAAGGTGCAACACTCTGGACTTGATCTCCTTTGTTTTGCCCACGTTCCAGTAGTTCTCTCCCAGATAGCCGCAGGTACGGCGGGTGACGTTCATCTTGGACCGATCCTTGTTGTGGCAGCAGGGGCACTCCCACTGGTTGTCGTCGTTGATGACGATCTCCCCGTCGAAGCCGCACACCTGGCAGTAGTCGCTCTTGGTATTGAACTCGGCGTATTGGATATTGTCATAGATGAAGCGGACAACCTCCTTCATGGCCTCCAGATTGTGGCGCATATTGGGGATCTCCACATAGGAGATGCACCCGCCGGTGGAGATCTTCTGGAACTGGCTCTCAAAGGTGAACTTTTCAAAGGCGTCGATGTGTTCCCGCACGTCCACATGATAACTATTTGTATAATACCCCTTGTCAGTTACGTCAGGTATCGTGCCAAACCGCTCCTTATCAATGCGTGCGAAGCGGTAGCACAGAGATTCGGCAGGTGTGCCATAGAGGGCAAAGCCGATATTCGTCTCCTTCTTCCAGTCGTCACAGGCCCGGCGCAGCCGGTTCATCAGCCTGAGGGCGAACTCTGTGCCGCCCGGCTGGGTGTGGGAGCAGCCCTTCATCAGCTTGGTCACCTCGTACAGCCCGATATAACCCAGAGAGATGGAGGAGTACCCGCCGTACAGCAGTGGCTCAATGGGAGCCCCCTTGGGCAGGCGGGCGATTGCCCCGTACTGCCAATGGATGGGTGAGGAGTCGGACTTCACGTTTTTCAGCGCGTTGTGCCGGCACATAATGGCCTCGAAGCACAGGTCCAGCCGCTCCTCCAGCAGCGTCCAGAACTTCTCCTCATCCCCCCTGGCCAGAATGCCGATCTGGGGCAGGTTGAGGGAGACCACTCCCTGGTTGAAGCGGCCCTCGAACTTATAATTCCCATTCTCATCCTTCCAGGGGGCCAGGAAGGAGCGGCAGCCCATGGGCGAGAACACGTTGCCCTCATAGTTCTCCCGCATCTTCTTGGCGGAGATATAGTCGGGGTACATCCGCTTGGCGGAGCACTTGACGGCCAGTTCCGTGATGTAGTCATATTTGCCCCCTTTGAGGCAGTTGTGCTCGTCCAGCACATACACCAGCTTGGGGAAGGCGGGGGTGATGTAAACCCCCTTCTCGTTCTTGATACCCTCCAGCCGCTGGCGCAGCACCTCCTCCACGATCATAGCGTTCTCTTCCAGATAGGGGTCATCTTCCTGGAGGTTGAGGAACAGAGTGACAAAGGGGGACTGTCCGTTGGTCGTCATCAGGGTATTGATTTGATACTGGATAGTCTGGACACCGGATTTCAGCTCATCCCGCAGACGGTCGGCCACCAGCCGCTCCAGGGTAGCCTCGTCCACCTGTCCGGCACATTCATAGGCGATGTGCTTTTTGAATTTCTCCCGGCTGCGGCGGAGATACTTGCCCAGATGGCTCATATCCACGCTCTGCCCTCCGTACTGGTTGGAGGCCACGCAGGCGATGATCTGGGTGGTGACGGTACAGGCCACCTGGAAGCTCTTGGGGCTCTCGATGAGCTTGCCGTTCATCACAGTGCCGTTGTCCAGCATATCCCCAATGTTGATGAGGCAGCAGTTAAAAATGGGCTGGACAAAGTAGTCTGCATCGTGGAAGTGGATGGTCCCCTCGTCGTGGGCCTTGGAGATATGCTCGGGCAGCAGGATGCGCCGGGTCAGATCCCGGCTCACCTCCCCGGCGATATAGTCCCGCTGGGTGGCTGCGATCATGGTGTTCTTGTTGGAGTTCTCCTCTGCCAGCTCCTGGTTCTCGTTGCGCAGCAGAGAGAGGATAGACTCGTCGGTGGTATTAGCCTTGCGTACCAGGGCTCGGTTATAGCGGTAAATGATGTAGGTCTTGGCCAGGTGGAACTTGTTTTCCGCCACCAGCCCCTGCTCCACCAGGTCCTGGATGTCCTCCACCAGCATCCGCTGGCGCTTGAGTCCCTCGATGTGGTCGATGATGGCGTCGATGCGCGCCCGGTCAAGCTGTTCCTCCGGCGGCACCTCGGCGTTGGCCTTTTCGATGGCGGTAACGATCTTGCTTCGGTCATAATCCACGATGGTCCCATCGCGCTTGATCACTTTCATAGCTGGTCTCCCTCTCCCGTATCTTTATGGTATACTATCTAACCGGCGGCATGGCCGCCAGACACTGTCAGGGGAGAAGTATACCATGTCCTTTTTGTTTTGTCCACTACATCTTGTATGTCACCTCTTATTTTTTACCAACGGATACAACATATATTTTTTGAAGAAACCAGAGAAAACGGGAACTTTCTTTCCTCTTTCTGGCCTTTTTGGTTGATACAAGGGCCAAAGTGTGATATACTTTGTAACGAATTTCGGCAAATCGCCGGATTGACCCTTATTTGTCCCGGCAGGAGGTGTCCCCATATGCAAAATCGAATCGCTGTGGCCATGAGCGGTGGTGTGGACAGCTCCACCGCCGCCTGGCTGCTTCAGCAGGAGGGACACGACCTAGTGGGCGTTATGCTGAAGATGTTTGATGGCGCGCTGGTCAACGGGAGCCGGGAGGATGGCAGACCTCCAGATGGCGTGGAGGACGCCCGGTCCGTGGCTGGGAAGCTGGGTATTCCCTTCTATGTGCTTGATGCCCGCGCCCCTTTCCGCTCCCATGTTCTGGACACCTTTACCTCCGCCTATGAGCGGGGGCTTACCCCTAATCCCTGCGTGGTCTGCAACCGGTATGTCAAATTCGGCTTTTTACTCCAGCAGGCCTTGGAGTCAGGCCGGGATCAGGTGGCCACCGGCCATTACGCCCGGCTGGAGCTGGACCGGGGGAGCGGCCGCTGGCTGCTGAAGAAGGCGGCCCATCCAGAGAAGGACCAGAGCTATGTACTGGCTGGTCTAAACCAGGAGCAGCTCTCCCGCTCCCTGTTTCCCCTGGGCGCTCTGTCCAAGGAGGAGGTCCGCTCCATTGCCGCCCAAGCTGACCTCATCAACGCCAAGAAGGGGGACAGCCAGGACATCTGCTTCATCCCTGACGGGGACTACGGCTCCTTTATCCGCCAGTATACTGGAAAGAGCTATCCCTCCGGCCCCTTTTTAGATGAGGGTGGAGCGGTCCTGGGGGCCCACACCGGCATCATCGACTACACCCTGGGCCAGCGGCGGGGGCTGGGGGTATCCTCCACCCGTGGGCGCCTCTATGTCAAGGAGGTCCGGCCCCAGGATAACTCCGTGGTACTCTCCTGCAATGACAGCCTGTATGGCTCCACCCTCACGGCGGCGGATCTGAACCTCATCGCCTGTGACCACCTTTCTGCTCCTGTCCGCCTGCGGGCCAAGGTCCGCTACCGCATGGCGGAGCAGCCCTGCACTGTGGAGCAGACCGGGCCGGACACCATCCACCTCGCTTTTGACCAGCCTCAACGGGCCATCACTCCCGGCCAAGCCGTGGTCCTGTATGACGGTGACACGGTGGTAGGTGGGGCCACCATTACCCCCTGATTCCTCACAGATACGAAAGGAGCTCCCTGACCCATGAGCCACAAGAAGTATAAAAAGCGCCACTCCCAGTCCACCATCAATGCCAAACGTCAGGCCAATCAGGCCAAGCTGGCCGACGAGAAGGACCGCGCCAGGAAGCGGATGGACCCCACTGCCCGCACCCTGCTCTTTGGCAACCTGGTTTTTCTGTCCATTACCGTGCTGCTCGAGCGGAACGGGCTCATCTCCCCCCTGTTCAGCGGCGCCTGCACAATCATCGGTGTCATCTTGCTGATTCTGGCCCTGTGGTTCCAGTTCGGCGGGAAAGGCCAGGACCGCTGGAATGGCGGCAAATAGGCCCTCTTTTTCCAGGCCCGCAGCCCTCTGGTATATCTGTTGCTTTTTGGAGGAAACTGGTATATGATAGTGGGCACGACTTCTTTCTCCGTTTAAGGAGGCACACAATACAATGCGAAAAGAAATCATCCTGCCGGGTCTGGCCCTGGGGGGCGGCCTGGCGGGCTTTGGACTGCGCCGCTGGCAGTGGCTGTCCGCCTATGACGCCCAGACTCAACTCTATCTCCACGGGGCGCCGGCCACCTTTGCCCTGCTCGCCCTGACGGCTCTCCTGGTCCTGGCCTTTCTTGCCCTCTGCCATGGAAAAAGGAGGCCGGAGGGATTCCTGGACGCCTTTTTCTGTCCCTCTCCCGGTTTTATGGGACTGATGGCCGCCTCCGGCTTCTGTTTTTTAGGGGCCGGCCTGCTGGGCCTGCTGGAGTGGATGGACCAGTTCCAACTCTTCCGCATCAGCCGGGACGCCTACCTGTCCGCCTATCCCGCCGCCCTGCTGCCCGTCCTACTGTTGACGGTCCTGCTCACCTTTGGCTCCGGAGCCGCCCTGCTGCTGGTCGGACGGGCCGCCTATCGGGGCCAGCTGGACCGGCTGACCTCCCTGCTCTCTGTCCTTCCAGGCTATACCGGGCTGTGCTGGCTGTTTGCCACCCACCTGCTCCACGGCACTGACCCCGTCGCCATGCGGTACGGCTTCTCCCTGGCAGCTACCATTCTGATGATGCTGTGCCACTACTTCGCCGCTGGTTTCTTCTTTGGCCGCTCCCACCCTCAGCTGCTTACCTTCTGCGCTTCGCTGGGCATCTCATTGGGGATAATCTCTCTGGCTGACGGCCCCAGCTGGTTCCAGCTAGCTCTAACCGCTGCCTTTCTCCTCTCTCTGCTGGGCTATGGATATGCGCTACTGTCCAACAATTCCTTCCCCGCCGGAGAGCGAATGCCCTCTGGGGCTGAACGCGAGGAGAGCTCCATTCCGAACGAGGAATAACATGATAAATTGGAGGCTGCTTTACTATGGATAAAAAGCGTTTTTATATCACCACACCCATCTACTATCCCAGCGATAAGCTGCACATCGGCCACACCTACTGCACCGTAGCCACCGACGCCATGGCCCGCTATAAGCGGCTGACCGGCTATGAGGTCCTGTTCCTCACAGGTACAGATGAACACGGCCAGAAAATCGAGGACAAGGCCAAGGAGGCCGGCGTTACTCCCAAGGAGTTCGTAGACGGCATCGTGGAGGGTCCCAAGGGAGTCAAGGATCTGTGGAAGCTGATGAACATCAGCAACGACCGTTTCATCCGCACCACCGACGATTATCACGTATCCGCCATTCAAAAGATCTTTAAAAAGATGTATGAAAAGGGCGACATCTACAAGGGTAAGTATATAGGCAAGTACTGTAAGCCTTGCGAGTCCTTCTGGACCGAATCCCAACTGGTAGATGGCAAGTGCCCCGACTGCGGGCGAGACGTCCAGGACGCGGAGGAGGAAGCCTACTTTTTCAAACTCTCCAAGTACGCCGACCGCATCCAGCATCTGCTGGAGGACACCGATTTTCTGGAGCCCCGCAGCCGGGTCAACGAGATGGTGAACAACTTTATAAAGCCCGGTCTGGAGGACCTGTGCGTATCCCGGACCTCCTTTACCTGGGGCGTGCCCGTGGACTTCGACCCCGGTCACGTGGTCTATGTGTGGGTGGACGCCCTGTTCAACTACACCACCGCTCTGGGCCTGTTCAACGACAAGTACCACGACTATGAAAAGTTCTGGCCCGCCGACGTTCACTTTGTTGGTAAGGAAATCGTCCGCTTCCACTCCATCATTTGGCCTGCCATGCTTATGAGTATGGAGATGCCTCTGCCCAAGAAAGTCTTTGGCCACGGCTGGCTGCTGCTGGACGGCGGCAAGATGTCCAAGAGCAAGGGTAACGTGGTGGACCCCTATATCCTGGCTGAGATGTTCGGGGTGGACGCCCTGCGGTTCTTCCTGCTGCGCACCTTCCCCTTCGGCTCTGACGGCAACTTCTCCAACGAAGCGCTGATTCAGACTATCAATGTGGACCTGGCCAACGACCTGGGCAACCTCCTCTCCCGAACCGTGTCCATGGTAGGCAAGTATTTCGGTGGCACCCTGCCCGAAGATCAGTCGGAAGACGGGGAGATGGACAGGGAGATGGTGGAGCTCATCTCCTCCCTGCGCGCCAAGTATGAGGAGCAGATGGAGCACTACGCCTTCCAGAACGCCCTGGCGGAAATCTTTAAGGTCATCGGCCGGGCCAACAAGTATATCGACGAGAACGCCCCCTGGGTGCTGGCCAAGGACATGGAGGCCAACGGTCCCCGTCTGGCACGGGTCATGTATAACCTGCTGGAGGTACTGCGGGTATCCGGTATCCTGCTGACCCCCTTTATCCCCGGCTCCGCCGGAAAGGTACTGGACCAAATCGGCGCCTGCCAGGAGTGCCGCACCTGGGACAGCGCCGCCGTCTACGGCTCCCTGCGGAGGGATGTCACCGTCCAGCGGGGGGAAAACCTGTTCCCCCGTGTAGACACAGAGAAGGCCCTGGCCCAGTTGGAGGCGGCGGCTGAAGCCGCCCGGAAGTCCGCCCTCCCGGACCTGGAAATAGAGCCCCAGCTGGAGGCCAAGGTGGACTTTGACACCTTCTGTAAGTCTGACTTCCGAGCAGTCAAGGTCAAGGCCTGTGAGAATGTGAAGAAGAGCGAGAAGCTGCTGAAATTCACCCTGGACGACGGCACCGGTACCGACCGTCAGATCCTGTCCGGCATCGCCAAATGGTACAAGCCGGAGGACCTGGTAGGCAAGACCCTCATGGCTATCGTCAACCTGCCGCCCCGGAAAATGATGGGCCTGGAGTCCAACGGTATGCTCATCTCCGCCGTCCACACTGAGAAGGGCGCTGAGGTCCTGAATCTGCTTATGCTGGACGACAAGATCCCCGCTGGCGCCAAGATGTGCTGAGTGCATGGGCTGATGATCGAAAACTTCCTATTTTTTCAGAAAGGCACGACGTAAGTCGTGCCTTTCTTTACAATGAAAAAGCTCGTCGCAAGCGACATATCGCTTGCGACGAGCTGGCAGGGACGGTCAAAATCGATATTTCTTCATGGCGAAAAATGCCGCCCACAGTGCGGCCCACCAACTGTGTGCCCAGCGGAGCGGGCCGCAGTTGAAAAGGAGGAGCAGGGAAGCGGGCGGATGACGTCTTTTTTGCCCCAGGCATAAAAAGACGTCGGAGCAAAGCGGACTTTGCTCCGACGTGGAGCTAGTGGTGGGAATCGAACCCACGGCCTGCTCATTACGAGTGAGCTGCTCTACCCCTGAGCCACACTAGCGGATAACAAATGATATTATACCGATTCCGGTCCCATCCGTCAAGGGGAAGGACAGCAAATTTGCCCTATACTTTTTTTCTCTGGAATGTTAGAATAGGTGCGACAAACTGACAGAAAAGAGGACGCCCATGGTCATCTCGAGTTTTTCAGCTCTGAAGAGCCGGCTGCAACATCTCTCCCCCAGGGAGGCGGTGGTAGCCGCGGCCCATGACGAACACACCTTACAGGCAGTCTTTTCCGCCCGCCGAGACGGGCTGATCCGCCCCATCTTGGTAGGCCGACGGAACGAGATCCGATCCATTGCCCGCAGTCTGGGGGAGGAGCTCTCTCCAGAACAGATCGTAGACGCCCAGGATGATCTGGAGTGCGCTGCCCGCTCTGTCGCTCTTATCCGGGAGGGAAAGGGGGATATCCTCATCAAGGGGATGCTTCAGACCGGCACTCTGCTCAAGGCGGTGGTCCACCGGGAAACAGGCATTCGGGCCAGCCAGGTCATGTCCCATGTGGCTATTTTGGATGTGCCCCGCTACCACAAGCTGCTATTCATCACCGACGGCGGTATGGTAGTAGCCCCCAATCTGGAGCAGAAAGGCCATATCCTGAAAAACGCGGTGGACTTCTGCCGCTTCCTGGGCTATGAACGGCCCAAGGCCGCCGCCTTGTGCGCTGTGGAAACGGTGAATCCCGCTATGCCTGAAACCGGGGACGCCCTGTCACTAAAAGAAGCGGGAGAGCGGGGGGAATTCGGTCCCTGTATCGTGGAAGGGCCCATCTCTCTGGACCTGGCCACCGACCGCGAGGCGGCTCTGGTGAAGGGCTACCACAGCCCGGTGGCCGGGGACGCGGACATTCTGCTGGTCCCCGCTATCGCCGTGGGCAACGTACTGGGCAAAGCCCTATATGGCTTGGCCGGCGGCCAGATGGCCGGAGTCGTGCTGGGAGCGGCGGTCCCTATCACCATCAATTCCCGTGGGGCCACGCCGGAGGAGAAATATTACTCTATCCTGCTCTGCGCCGCCATGGATTAGGAGGAAGCTGACATGTCCCACAAGATCTTAGTCCTCAACCCAGGCTCCACCAGCACCAAGGCCGCTGTCTACGAGGATGAGCACCCGTTGATGCTCAAAAGCATCGGGCACACCAACCAGGACCTGTCCCCCTATCCTGCCCTCAACGACCAGTTAGACTACCGGGTGGCCCTGGTCCGAAGCTGGCTGGCCCAGGAGGGCTTTGACCTGACGCAGCTTTCCGCTGTGGTAGGGCGGGGCGGCATCATTCCTAATATCGTGGCCGGCGGCTATGTGGTGGATGACAACTTGACCGACTGCCTGCTCCACCACACAGTGTTTGACCACGCCTCCAACCTGGGTGGATTGATGGCCCGGGAATTTGCTGAACCGCTGCGCATCCCCGCCTATATCTACGACGCGGTCACCAGTGATGAGCTGCCCCCGGAGGCCCGTGTCACTGGCTTTAAGGAGGTCACCCGCACCAGCTTCTGCCACGTCCTCAACGCCAGAGCCACCAGCCACAAATACGCCCAGGCCATGGGCCGGAAATACGAGGATATGAATTTGGTCGTGGCCCATTTGGGGGGTGGAATTTCCATTTCCGCACACAGCCACGGGCGCATCATCGACTCTGTGTCCGACGACGCCGGCCCCTTTTCCCCGGACCGGGCGGGCAGTTTGAATATGCTGTATGTGGTGGATCTGTGCTACTCGGGCAAGTACACCAAGGCCCAGATGCTGAAAAAGCTTCGGGGGGAGGGTGGGATGTCCGCCCTGCTGGGCACCCATGACTGCCGGGAGGTGGAGCGCCGTATCGAGGACGGGGATGAGTGGGCGGCCCTGGTCTACCAGGCCCAAGCCCTCCAGATCGCCAAGGGCGTTGGAATCATGCTGGGCTGCTTCCATGAGCTGATCGACGCGGTCATCCTCACCGGGGGGCTGGCCAACTCCAAAAAGCTCACCAGCATGGTCATCGACTATCTCCACAACCTGTGTCGGGTGGTGGTCATCCCCGGAGAAAACGAGATGGAGGCCCTGGCCCTGGGCGCTCTGCGTATCCTCAACGGCCAGGAACAGGTGCATACTTTCTGCCCCGTCTGCCCTATGCCGATTCAATAACAATAGTCTGCGCTCTTACAGAATTATCGCTTAACAAACTGAGTCCCCCGCATGATCGAATTCATACGGAGGACTTTGTTATGCGCAGCACAGGTTTTTTCAGGGGGCCAGTGCCCCGGCAAATCAAAATCGCGCGATCAGGTTATCATCGACTTTTCCAAGAGCAATCGGAATAGGTACAAAATCGTAATGTGCAGCGGATAGAATACGTAAAAAAAGCGCTTCAATTTCAGTTTCCCCCGCCTGCCGTTATAGAGTAAAATGAGCAGACAGGTAAAAAGGATGCACATAGTCGGCTGATTTCCAGTCGCCCCCATATATGCCAGAAGGAACAGCAGCACTTGATAGACCCGATGGCTGCGGCAGACGTAGAACGCGGATATGAACAGGATCCCCTGTATCCCGTAATCACAGCGTATCAGTTCAGCAATTACAGAAAAAAGCGCCACACTGACAACTTGCAAAACCACTGACTTAATTTTATCAGTGCGCACCTGTGATTTGCACGAGCATCTTTCGAGACACGCTAATGTCAATAAGCCTAAAAACAAAGTGAAAAATACATTTTGATATTTTAAATAAAACGGAAATGTACCCTCCATAAGCGAATATCTGCTAAAAAATCCTATATCAAAAGGTATTTCGGAGATTAGCGCAAATACAAGCATTAACCCGATATATCGCTTCTTGTTTCTAGTATGTTGGAAACCCTCTGCCAGCAAAAAGCAAAACAGCGGAAACGCAATTGTACCTATGCTCTGCAGATCAAATCGAATGAAATAATCAATTTTCTCAAACTGCTCCCAGGATAGTTTCCCGGTATCCACCATTACGCCCCAGTAATTTGATAAGAGCCACTGAAGGACGATTTTGCAGGTGTGGTCAATAACCATCGCCATAACAGCGATCATTTTCAAGGAATTTCCTGTCAGGAACTGTACTTGCTCCAAACGTCTATCCAGGCAGTCCGCGCCACCGTTTATTCTTTCAAATAGCACCTTCAAGTCTGGTTCCTCAAATCATCCCACGGCATCCCTGGATCGATTCACTCATAAAGTTTTTTATAGTACCCGCTGTACAGAGCGGCCACCGGGTTATGGCCCAGCACCCTGTCCTTAGCGATGAGGGTAGTCACCGGCGCGTCAGAATACTTGCTGAACAGGGCGTCATGGCCTACACACAAGCCGATAGCGATATTCAGATCCGTTTTTTCCCGGTTGAGCACCCGTGCCTGGAGGATGGGGTTGCACATGGTCTCCGGATGGGCCCCCTTGCAGATGGTGTCCTCAGGGGCTAGCCCCATATTCGCCTTGTCCTCTCCCCCTACCTTACACACCACACTGACATACTCAATTCCGTTTTTCTGCAAGATTTTGGCAAAGATCTTAGCTTCGTTAATCAGTCCAAAACAAGTGGCGATCCCCACCTTTTTGGCCCCGATCTCCTTGATAAACAGGACGGTTTCTTCTACACGGGTCTTGGTACAGTAATACCGCCCCTCGATTTGGGCGGCAGCCCGAGCCATTTTCCCGTCTATGGTGTCGCCGCCATAAATCTGGTCCAACTCAGCGGTTTCCCCCGCCTCCACACATCCGGTGGTCAAACAGAATTCCGGGTACTGTTCCCCCCGGTTTCGACAGTTGTACAGGCCGCAGTCCGTACAGCTCAACCTCCGCTTCCTCTCCCGCTCCATGTGTACGCTCCCCTTTCTTTTCTTTCTATGTCCCGCAGCCCACGGGGCAGCCCCGCTCCTGATACCTCAGGCGGAGTTTCTCCATCAATTCCCGGTCCGGGTCCAAATACAGCTTGTTGTCAAATCCGTCCATCAGGCCGATCTGTCCCTCCCACTCCAGGTCCGGGGACAAGTCCAGCTCAATCATGCCTGGGATGTGATAGGCCCGCAGCAGGTGAGCGGTATGGCTGTCCACATTGCCCCGCATAGCCGCCAGTCCCACCAGCCAGCGGCGGTCCAACTCCATCACCTCGCTGGGGAAAAACTCCTCACAGACCAGGATGGTTCCCGGCCGGGTCAAGGGTGCCTTTGGCCGGCGACCCAGCAGCGCCCGGAGCATTCTGCGGGAGATGTCCCGCATATCCACCGATCTGGCCCGCATATAGGGGCTGTCCATCGCTCCAAAGGCGGCGGCCAGAGCATCCCCCGCCGCCTTGACAGCATATTCTGCCGTGGCCCCCTCCCTTTGTATCATGTCCGTGATGGTTCGGACAAGGTCCTCATCCTCCAGCAGCATAGCGTGGATGGCAAAAATAGAGGCTGTTTCCTCCCCCACCTCGGCAAAGGCACGGTCGTAGAGGGCAGCCAACTGCAGTACGGCCTGCCTCTGTCCTTGTTGGAATCGCTCCAGCTCCTCTTGGGGGCCACGTTGAGAGCGGGGGGCTAACACAGGGGGCTCACGCCGGTAAAAGTGCAACTGTCCAATAGCGATCTGCTCCGCGATGGATCTTCCAGCCAACTCCAGCATACCCTCACCTCCCCGTTCTCCACTGGTATTTCTTTGATTATAGCCCCCCATTCTCCGTTTGTAAAGGCGAGGCGTGGCTGATTTTGCCCCTCTTGTCATCGAACTTCCCCCCTTTTTCTTCCCTCTGACTCAAAATTGCCGCTTTACGCTGATAAATTGCCGTGGTATAATGGACAAGCAGGTCCGTTCCTGTTCTTTTTTCCCGATTTTTCATAAGGAGGTCATCCCCGTGGTTTCTGAACGTATGCTTGGACTGGGCACCGCCCGGTCTGTGATCCGTGAGCTGTTTGAGTACGGCAAGCAGCGGGCCGCTGTTGTCGGCCCTGAAAACGTCTTTGATTTCTCGCTGGGCAATCCCAGCGTTCCCGCCCCCGACGCGGTCAACGAGACCGCCATCCGCATTCTGCGGGAACAGCCCGAACTGATCCACTGCTACACCAGCGCCCAGGGCGACGCACAGGCCCGCCAGCGATTCGCCGACTCCCTGAACCGCCGTTTTAGGGCCAGCTACACCGCCGACCAGCTCTATATCACCGTAGGGGCGGCCGCCTCTCTCTGCTGTGTCTTCGGCGGACTGACCTGCCCCGAGGACGAGTTCATCGTATTTGCCCCCTATTTCCCCGAATATAAGGTATTCATTGAAGGCGCGGGGGCCAAAATGGTACTCATTCCCCCGGAGATCGACCACTTCCAGATTGACTTTGAGGCCTTTGAAAAGGCTGTCGGCCCCCACACCAAGGGCGTGGTGGTCAACACCCCCAACAATCCCTCCGGCGTAGTCTACTCTAAGGACACCCTGGAGCGGCTGGCCGCCGTCCTCACCGCCAAGAGTCAGGAGTACGGACACCCCATCTACCTCATCTCTGACGAGCCCTATCGTGAAATTGTATTCCAGGGCTTCGAGGTCCCCTGGGTCCCTCACATCTACCGGGACACTATCGTGTGCTACTCCTTCTCCAAGTCCCTGTCCCTCCCCGGCGAACGGCTGGGCTATGTGCTGGTCCCCGGTGACATCACCGACTCTGCCGAGGTCTACGCCGCCGTGGCAGGGGCGGGCCGCTCCCTGGGCTATGTGAACGCTCCCAGCCTGTTCCAGCAGGTGACCTCTCTGTGCTGCGATATGACCTCTGATTTGAAGGTGTACGAGGAGAACTGCCGGCTGCTCACCTCCTCCCTGCGGGAGATGGGGTACCATGTAGCCCAGCCCGGCGGCGCTTTCTACCTCTTCCCCCGGTCCCTGGAGCCCGATGATCTGGCTTTCAGCGAGCGGGCCAAGAAGTTCGACCTGCTGCTGGTCCCCGGCTCCGGCTTCGGCGCCCCCGGCCATGTGCGCATCGCCTACTGTGTCCAGACCGAGATGATCCAGCGGGCCCTGCCGAAATTCAAGGCTCTGGCTGACTCCTACCGATAGAATGACTGCCCCCTTCCGCCTAAGCGGGAGGGGGTCTTTTCATACCTTCTGTGTCCGTTCACCATTCGGATAGCCCCCCTCCCATTTGTCGGATTTTTGGTCATGGAGAGGACATAATTTCATGGAATTGCCCCCTGTTCAAAGCCCCTCTTTTCCTGTATGATAGGGATGTACGAAGTCTGAACAGTTTGATTCCCACAGGAGGAAATCAATATGAGAAAAACAAAGATCATCTGCACCCTGGGCCCCGCGGTGGACAGCGAGGATATGATTCGCACCCTGATCCGCTCCGGAATGGACGCGGCCCGGTTCAACTTCTCCCACGGCAGCCACCCGGAGCACCTGGAGCGGCTTAGTCTGCTCAAGGCTGTCCGTGACGCTATGGGCCGCCCGGTGGCCACAATTTTGGACACCAAAGGGCCGGAGATCCGCATCCGCAACTTCGACACCAAGTCCATTTCCCTGGAGGCGGGGGATACCTTCACTCTGACCACACGGGAGGAGGTGGGGGACCAGACGCATGTTTCTGTCAGCTATCCCAAGCTCCACCAGGAGGTGGCCCCCGGCCAGGAGATCCTCATTGACGACGGCCTAGTGGCCATCCGGGTGGATGAGATCCGGGGTGAGGACATCGTCTGCACAGTGGAGAACGGTGGTACTTTATCCGCCAATAAGTCCATCAATATCCCCGGCGTCCATATCCATCTGCCCGCCCTGACCGAGAAGGATGTGGCAGACATCCGATTCGGGGTGGAGAATGACTTTGACTTTATCGCTGCCTCCTTTGTCCGTCAGGCCAGCGATGTTGAGGCGGTCCGCCAGGTCCTTCAGGACTGTGGCGGGGAAAGTGTGAAGATCATCGCCAAGATCGAGAACCAGGAGGGCGTAGACAACATCGACGAGATCCTGGCCGCCGCCGACGGCATTATGGTGGCCCGGGGCGATCTGGGCGTAGAGATCCCCGCCGCCAAGGTACCCATCCTTCAGAAGAAAATCATCCGCAAGGGCCTTCAGGCAGGCAAGCCTGTCATCACCGCCACCCAGATGCTGGATTCCATGATGCGCAACCCCCGGCCCACCCGGGCAGAGGTGTCCGACGTGGCCAACGCCGTATTTGACGGCACAAGCTGCGTCATGCTGTCCGGCGAGACTGCTGGGGGCAAATATCCGGTGGAGGCCCTCACAGCTATGACAGGCATTGTGGAGGAGGCGGAGGCCTCCATTGACTACTGGCGCCACTTCCAAAAGCAGAGGGTGGTCCCGGCCAGCAACATTAACGACGCCATCACTCACACCTGCTGTTTGACCGCCAAGGACTTGGACGCCAAGGCCATCCTGGCGGCCACCAACTCCGGCCGTACCGCCCGGATGATCTGTCGGTTCCGCCCCTCCTGCCCCGTGGCCGCCCTGACCATGCATGAGAAGGTGCGCCGCCAGCTGAACATCTGCTGGGGTGTCATCCCCTTCCTCACCGGAGAGGTCAACTCCACCGACCGCATCTTCTCTCTGTCCGCCGAGGTGGCTCTGAAGGAACGGCTGGTCCAGGCTGGGGACACGGTCGTGATTACCGCTGGGGTCCCCCTGGGCAAGAGCGGCTCCACCAACCTGATTAAAGCCCAAGTCATCAGCGGGGAGGATCTCTGAGCATATCTTTCCTTTCCCTTTCGTACATCTGATCCGTCCAAGCTGTGCTTGGACGGATTTTTTACTTCTTAGCATCCTTCTTTCTCCTACTTGACAACATTATAATCTTCTGTTATATTGATTAAGCAAATTTAATTAAATCTGGTTAACTATTTAGGAGGCGCCTGTTTTATGGACCTGCGTGACAGTCTGTGCAGATTTTATTATGACTCTACCGTCAGTGACCTGCGCCAAGTAAACAAGACTGGAGGAGGTGAGTTGTCCTATAACAGCATCATGTATTTGGATGTCATCTCCTATCAGCAGGCCCTGGGCGTGTGCACTGTCACCACCTTGGCAGACACCCTGCACATCTCTCGCGCGGCAGCCACCATCAAAGTCGGGGAACTGGTCAAGCTGGGCCTGGTAACCAAAACCCGGAGCGAGGAGGATCGGCGTGTCAGCTACTTGTCAGTTACCGGGCCGGCCGCCTTGGCGCTAAAAGCCTATGACCGTCCGCTGGAGCGTGCGGCCCGTCAGGTGGAGGCCGCCTACTCCCAGGATGAAATTGACCTGTTCTGCGCGATTTTAGACATATTCAGCAAGGAGTATCAAAAGGATCTTTAATATGACACAGCAAGAACGTATTTTTATCACCCTTTCCCCTACCCGGCTCTTTTTCCGATGTGCTCTGCCCAGTATGATCAGCATGGCGGTCACCTCGCTCTATACAGTAGTGGACGGCATCTTTGTGGGCCGCTATGTTGGGGCCGACGCCCTGGCCGCCGTTAACCTAGTCATGCCCCTGCTTTTAATCAGCTTTGCCCTGATCGATCTGGTAGCCGTGGGCTCTTCGGTCCAGATCGCGATTCGCCTGGGGGAGCAGAAGTCCGAGGAGGCCAGCCGTATTTTCAGCTTCTGCTCCAAGCTCATCCTTCTGCTCTCTCTTCTAATCGGAGCGGCGGGTTTCTTCTTGGCCGGGCCCGCAGTGGCACTCATGGGCGCGGAGCGTCAGGTCACCGCTATGGCAGTGGATTACCTGCGGGTCTATGCTCTGCTGGCCCCCTTTATCATGCTCTTTTTCGCATTGGACAACTATCTGCGCATCTGCGGCCGGGTCCGGTACAGCATGGGAATCAATGTGTTCACCTCCCTTGTGAACATTGTACTGGACGCTCTATTCCTTATTGTCTTCCGTTGGGGA
Source organism: Flintibacter sp. HCN-6482 (assembly GCF_037892565.1). Classification (NCBI taxonomy): domain Bacteria; kingdom Bacillati; phylum Bacillota; class Clostridia; order Eubacteriales; genus Flintibacter; species Flintibacter sp. HCN-6482. Next base: position 97,876 of record NZ_JBBKBK010000004.1, read on the forward strand.
GTGGCCGGGGCGGCCCTGGCTTCCTGCATTGGGATGGCCCTGGGCACAGTCCTTGGCCTGCTCCCCTTCCTACGAAAAAAACTGCCCCTACGCTTTGTCCGGGGCCGGGTACCTCTCCATCAGCTGGCTGCCCTGCTGGCAAATGGCAGCTCAGAATTCTTCTCCAGCATCGCCGGCTCGGTGCTCATGGTCATCCTCAACAGTGTACTGCTCCATCTGGCCGGCACCCCGGCGGTAAGCGCCTTTTCCATCGTGATGTATGTGGACAGCATCGTCGGCGCCCTCCTTTTCGGCATGGCCGACTCCATGCAGCCCGCCATCAGCTATAACTATGGTGCCGGCAGCCGTACCCGTATGTTCGCCCTGGAGAAGCGAGTCCTGACGGCGGCGGCGGCTATCTCCCTGGCTGTGCTGGTCTGGATGCAGCTCGGAGGCGAACAGGTCATCCCCCTGTTCCTCAAGGAGGAGGACTCAGCTCTGCTGGACATGACCCTGCGGGCCATGGAGCTCTTCTCCTTGTCCTATCTCCTTGGGTGGGTGAGCACCTGCCTCAGCTCCTTCTTTACCGCCCTGAATCGACCGGGGCTTTCCCTGGTCCTGGCGTTCAGCCGGACTCTTGTCTTCCCCCTCCTGTCCCTGCTTGTACTGCCCGGCGCCCTGGGGCTGGATGGGGTGTGGCTCATCTCCACCTCTACCGGAGTACTCACCGCCATTCTCTCCCTTCTCTTTCTTCTCCGTGTCCTCCGGCAGGAAAAGCTTCTGTCCCGGACGGCTTAACAAGCCTCCAAGCCATTTTGGCTTGGGGGCTTTCCTATTTCTCTACCCTCCAAAGTGCTGACATATGGTAATTCGATATCCTCCAGCCTCTCCCCCACAAAAATATTTTCTTTGATTTTTCCCTCTGTCTGTGCTAACATATCCTCCCGAATGGAGAGATGTGTGTTGCAAAAGCTCATAGTATTTTTACGGCGGGAAACGGTGCTGTCCATCGCCTGGCTGCTGGCGGCTGCCACAGCCTTTCTGGTCCCCCCGGACCGGGCCTATCTGGATTATATCGACGGCGGCACCCTGGGGCTGCTCTTTTCTTTGATGGCGGTGATGGCAGGGCTCCAGGGGCTGGGTCTGTTCCGCCGTCTGGGTGAGCATCTGCTGGAGCGGACGGCCACGACCAGACAGTTGGAGGGTGCGCTCATCTTCCTGCCCTTCTTTTTCAGCATGGCGGTGACCAACGATGTGGCCCTTATCACCTTTGTTCCCTTCGCAATGGAGGTACTAGAGCTAGCCGGAGAGGAGGAGCGCCTGATCCCTGTGGTGGCCATGCAGACCATCGCCGCCAATCTAGGCAGTATGGCTACCCCCATCGGCAATCCCCAAAACCTGTACCTCTACTCCCACTATCAGATGAGCCTTGGGGAGTTTTTCCGGTCCATGCTCCCCCTCACCGCCGCCTCCGGTCTGCTGATTCTACTGTTCCTTCTGTGCCGCCGCTCCACCCCCTTGTCCCTACCCAAGCTGACACCTCCCGCGATTTCCGAAGGCAGGCGTCTGGGCTTTTACCTCATCCTCTTTGTCCTCTGTCTGGCCGCGGTGGCGAAAGCCCTGCCTGTGGCGCTGTTATGCGTACTGGTGGCCGTGCTCACTGCCCTGGTAGACCGCCGTGTGCTGGTCCGGGTGGACTGGTCCCTGCTGGCCACCTTTGTAGGCTTCTTTCTCTTTGTGGGCAACCTAAGCCGCCTGCCCGCCTGCCATGACTTTTTCCGGGCCGTCCTCGCTCACCATGAGGCGGTATGCGCCGTCCTGGCTAGCCAGGCGCTCAGTAATGTGCCCGCCGCCCTGCTGCTGTCTGGTTTTACAGACAACGGGACCGCACTACTGGTTGGCACTAATCTGGGGGGACTGGGTACGCTGATCGCCTCTATGGCCAGTTTGATCTCCTATAAGCAGGTGGTCCGCCGCTCTCCCCACAAAAAGGGAAAATACCTGTTGTGGTTCACTGCGGCCAATTTGGTTTTTCTGACAATACTGCTGGGTGGCTATCTCCTCCTGGCCGTGTGACAAAGGGACGTTCCCAGTGTCGGGAGCGTCCCTTCAATCATCCACTTGCAAATCTGCCGCTTTCCCACCCAGTCCCCGCAGCCCCCTTCATCGCCCTGTTTCCCAGCCCCTTCTGATCGGGAGCATCCCAGCTTGGAAAAACTTTTTTCCCAAACAATCAAATTCTCTCTTGACTTTATCGCTTTTGTGCGTTAAACTTTAACGCATCAAACTAATAAACCAAATGTGTTTGATGAGAGGACTGGTTCAAAATGGGTATCAAGCTGGGTATGCTGCTGGTGTTCTTCGCCGTCATGGTGGGCATCGGTCTGTATTGCCGGAAACACGCCACCGATGTCAGCGGCTTTGTGCTGGGTGGGCGGTCTGTCGGACCATGGCTCACCGCCTTCGCCTACGGCACCTCCTACTTCTCCGCCGTAGTCTTTGTGGGATACGCCGGGCAGTTTGGGTGGAAGTACGGTATTGCCGCCACCTGGGCGGGCATCGGCAACGCTATCCTGGGCTCTCTGTTGGCCTGGGTCGTGCTGGGCCGCCGGACTCGCATCATGACCCAGCACCTGGACTCCGCCACCATGCCCGAATTTTTTGGCAAGCGGTTTGGCTCCAGGTCCCTGAAGGTCGCCGCCTCAGTCATTATCTTCATCTTCCTTATCCCCTACACCGCCAGTCTGTACAACGGCCTGTCCAGGCTGTTCGGCATGGCCTTTGACATCGACTACTCCGTGTGTGTGGTAGTCATGGCAGTGCTCACTGGAGTGTATGTCATCGCCGGGGGCTATATGGCTACCGCCATCAACGACTTTATCCAGGGCATCATCATGATCTTCGGCATCGTGGCGGTGATCGCCGCCGTCCTGAACAGCCAGGGGGGCTTTCTGGCTGCCCTGGAGGGGCTGGCCCAGGTGAGCGACCCGGAGGTGTCCGCCGCCCCCGGCGTCTTCGCCTCCTTCTTCGGCCCCGACCCCCTGAACCTGCTGGGCGTGGTGGTCCTCACCTCCCTCGGCACCTGGGGACTGCCCCAGATGGTCCAGAAATTCTACGCCATCAAGAGCGAGAAGGCCATCGACACCGGCACGGTCATCTCCACCCTCTTTGCCGTCATCGTGGCCGGGGGCTGCTACTTCCTGGGGGGCTTCGGACGGCTGTTCAGCGGCCAGATTGATATCGCCGCCAACGGCTATGACTCCGTCATCCCCACTATGCTGTCCGGCCTGCCAGACGTTCTGCTGGCGGTGGTGGTGGTCCTGGTGCTGTCCGCCTCCATGTCTACCCTGTCCTCCCTGGTGCTCACCTCCAGCTCTACGCTGACTCTGGATCTGCTGAAGGACCACGTCTGGAAGGACATGGACCAGAAGCGCCAGGTCTTTGTCATGCGCTGCCTCATCGTGGTGTTTATCGCCATCTCCGTGGTGCTGGCCATCATTCAATACAGGTCCAACGTCACCTTCATCGCCCAGCTCATGGGCGTCAGCTGGGGCGCCCTGGCCGGCGCCTTTCTGGCCCCCTTCCTCTTTGGGCTGTACTGGAAGCGGGCCACCAAGGCCGCCTGCTGGACCAGCTTCCTGTTTTCCACCGTCTTTATGCTGGCTGTCATCAGCCCTCTAAAGTCCGTCCTTCCCGCCCTCCTTCAGTCCCCCATCAACGCCGGGGCCTTCTGCATGGTCGCTGGTCTTGTGATCGTTCCCCTGGTCTCCCTTTGCACCGCCAAGCCGGACCGTGCGCTGGTAGAGGACGCCTTCTCCTGCTATGACGAGAAGGTGCTGGTCCGGCAAAGCCAGGCCCTGGGGGACAAATAAATTCCCTCTTTGCAAAAAGGTGGGCGCTGTGGTATCCTAAATAAGCACACGACTCTGTCAGGGCCCACTTTGTGGGCCCTGACGGTATGTTCTATCCTCATTTCCGAAAGGAAGTTTTTTATGGTCGTCGATATCCATACCCACACCTTTCCGGAGCGCATCGCCGCCTCCACCATTCAAAAATTACAGGATATTTCCCACACCCGCCCCTTTACCGATGGGACAGAAGCGGGCCTGCGGGCCTCCATGGTCGCCGCTGGAGTAGATTTCTCCCTGGTCCTCCCCGTGGCCACCAGCCCCCGCCAAGTGGTCCACATCAATGACGCCTCCGCTCGCCTGAACAGCCAGGGGAATGGCATTCTCTCCTTCGGCTGTATGCACCCAGACTTCGACGGCTGGAAGGAGGAACTGGGACGGGTGGCCGCCCTGGGTATGAAGGGCATTAAGGTCCACCCCGTCTACCAGGGGGTGGACTTCGACGACCCCCGCTACCTGCGCATCCTGGACCGGTGCGGAGAGCTGGGCCTCATTGTGCTGACCCACGCCGGACTGGATATCGGCTTTCCCGGACAAGTAAACTGCTCCCCAGAGATGGTCCTCCGGGCGGTGGAGCAGGCAGGCCCCCTCCAGCTCATTCTGGCTCACATGGGTGGGTGGAGAAATTGGGACCAAGTGGAGGAGCTGCTGCCCCATACCCATGTCTATCTGGACACCGCCTACGCCCTGGGCCGGATTGCCCACAGGGGGGACGGCCACTTCGCTCCGGAGGAGCTGGATCTAATGTCCAAGGCCCAGTTTCTGCGCATGGTGGACACCTTTGGCGCACACCGGATACTCTTCGGCACCGACAGCCCCTGGCGTAGGCAGGAAGAGGGCATCGCCCAGCTCCGGGCCCTGCCCCTAAGTCAGCCGGACCTGGAGGCCATTCTGGGCGGTAACGCCCAGAGGCTGCTAGGGCTGTCCTAAGGCGCCGGATATTTTTGATTAGGAGGTCTTTTCCATGAGTGATCTCACACAACCTATCACCAACCCGGAACTGGCCCAGGCGGTCGCTGATATGGCCGCCCAGGGCAGCCGGGCGAGCCGGGAGGCAGTGCTGGACATCGTCATCTCCAAGGCCCGTTTTTTGGCCCCGGTGACCATCTCTCCCGCCCCGGAGCAGCAGGAGAGCGCCCCACTGGGGGAGGGCACCGCCATCCAGTTCCAACTGCTGCCCAATCAGGAGGGGCAGCCCTTTTTCCCCGCCTTCACCTGCTGGGAGGAGCTGCGCAAGCTGTGCGGCCCCAAAAACCAGCAAACCCTGGTCCTCACCTTTGACGACTATGCCGCCATGGTCCTGCGGGACAACCGGGCGGCGGGCTTTGTGGTGGACCCCTTTGGCTCCTGCCTGTCCTTCGACCGGGCCATGATGAACCACCTGGTCCAAAGAAAGCGGGAGCGGTCCGCCTCTGATCAGGCATGAAATGGCCCCGGTCATCTTACGATGGCTGGGGCCTTCTTCTATATAACTCGGGCACAGCCGGACAGGACGGGAGACTGATCCAGAGGTCGTCCATTTCTCCCGTAGAAATTGTCACAGCCACCCCCATACAGCTCTATAGTCCACCATCTGCCGTTCTCCATCTGGACGGCCATGTGGTGCCCTATGGGGGAGCCTATCCTCACCAGCACCCACTCCCGGCGCTCCGTCCAATACCAGGCCTGGAGGACGGACGCATCCTCCACCTCCCAGACCCCGGCCTGTTCCGCCAGCCGATGGACATAGTCGGAGCGCTCCTCTCCGGATTGCTCCTTCGCTAGGAGGGCATCTTCAAATCGATCCAGCTCACTGGGGCCGCCCAGAAAAAACAGGATCAGCGCCAGAGTGAACACACCGGCCGCCAGCGTTCGGGCGGTGTCCTTCCAGCCGCCGGGCCGGTACTCTACCGCTTCTCTCACCCGAAGCTGGGCGTCGCACTCCCCGAAGGCCAGAGGGGCCTCCCACAACTGGCGGCCACTGCCCAGCTCCACCAAAGTCTTGGCGTACTCCCGCCGCTCCTCCGGCGCCAGACGGCGGAGAACCGCCCGGTCACAAGCCAGCTCCAGATCCCGGCAGAAGGCTCGATAGCCCAGCCACACCAAGGGATTCCACCAGTAGAGCGCCAGCCCGATATTGGCATAGCCCTTGCACCAGACATGGTGGGACTTGATATGCTGCGCCTCATGACGGAGCACCAGTCGGATCTGCTCCGGGGGCATTCCCTCCTGAAGGAAGATGGAGTAGTCCCCCGGAAGGCCGCCGATCTCCTTCCCTCGTACTACAAAGCTGGCAGGCAGGCCCCGGCACAGGCGGACCACCACATCATAGTCGTCCAACCCTGGGACATTTTGAAGCAGGGGGTCCCGCCCTTCCAGCAGACGTCCCGTCCTCCCCTGGGCCACCAGCTCTCTCTGCCGGCGGAAGGACACCCACACGCACACCAGGATACCTCCGATCACCACCACAGACAAAATGGCCACGGCCCACTGGTTGAGCCCAACCCGAACCAGAGCTCCGCCGGGCAGGGCCAGGTGATAGTCCCGGCTCTCCCAGACTGCCTCTGGGAAAAATGTAGGGATGTTAGAAATACCCACCCTAGGCACCACCAGGGACCGAAAGGTGACAGGCAGGAAAGAGAGCATATTGGACCCCTCATACGTCTGGGGCATGTAGATTGGCAACCAAGCTACCATCCAAAGGGCCATCCGCTGGCCAGGGGTCAGCAGCTGGGTCAGCAGAGGGCGGAGCAGCAGCAGGGCCCCGATGATCAACCCGGCCATCAGGCCCATATTGAACAGCAAGATTCCACTGAATGAGACAAACTTCACCAACTCACTCGCTCCCCATTTTCTCGTCGATCAGCTCCTTCAGCTCCTCCGCCTCCTGGGCGGTAAGCTTTCGGCCGCTGAGGAAGGCGGTCATAAACAGGGGCAGTCCCCCTGCCCGCCTCACCAACTCCTCCCCTTGGGCCCGGATGACCTCCTCCCGGGTAACCAGAGGGGTAACCACTGTGTTCTGGTGGCGCACTAAGCCCTTATTCTTTAGCCGCCGCAGAACGGTGTAGGTAGTGCTCTTGTTCCAGTCCAGCCGCTCTCCGCACAGGGAAACCAGTTGGGTGGAGCTTACCGGCCCGCTGTCCCACAGCACCTCCATCACGCGGTATTCCCCCTCAAACAGCTTTTCCACAGACTCACCTTCTTAAGTTTATCACAATAAACCTCTCTCAATTAAGTTTACTATAATAAACCTCCTGTGTCAAGGTAAGTTTTTCCAAAGGGGCAGAGCTTTCTCGGACGGTCCCCAGTCCTGTCAGGGCAAAACGTCTTGCGTTTTGCCAGCGACAGTGTTATACTGTCGCAGCATTGGACGAAAGCATATACAAGGAGGACCCGTATGGAAACCAAACCGCTCTCCGCCATGCCCAAGTTGAAAACGAATCTGGACACTGACTTTCTTAAACTGATCGCCATTCTTTCCATGGTCATTGACCATGTGGGCACCGCCTTTTTTCCGGAGTACCCCGTCTTTCGATGGGTGGGGCGGCTGGCCTTCCCCATCTTCGCCTACTGTCTGACAGTGGGTCTGCTGTACACCCGCGACATCAGGAAATACCTCCTGCGGCTGGGGGCCTTCGCCCTGATCTCCCAGCCCTTCTACATCTTTGCCTTTCACCCCTGGGACTGGCAAGCGGAGTGGATGAATATGAACATCTTTTTCACGCTGCTGGTGAGCCTGCTAGCCCTGTGGGGAGTCCATACCAGACGTTGGTGGCTGTTCCTCGCCCTATTCCTGCTGGCCAGCTTTGTCAATTTTGATTACTCGGCCAACGGCATCGTGCTGATGCTCATTTTCTATCTGTGCCGAAACAGACCCGTCCTGGGGGCGGCCGTCTATGTGCTCTTCTGGCTGCCTGCCCTGTGGGGCGGACAAATGGAGGACCCCCTCAGTGTGAAGATCGCCGGACACGCCATCAACTGGACCATCTTCGCTGTCCTGTCTGCCTTTCCCATCTTTCTCCCCACCCACACAGGCATCAAGGTGCCAAAGTGGTTTTTCTATGCCTTCTATCCTGCCCATTTGGCAGCCATTGGCCTGGCGAGAGTGATACTAAATGTATAAATTTACAAAAAAGCTCCGCTTTGAAATCACTCAAAGCGGAGCTTTTTTCTCTAAAACACAGTCCGGTCATACAGGCCCGCTCCCATCAGCAGTATGCCAATCAGCAGCACAATCACAGAGAGCATTTTATATCCCCTCGTTCCGTTGCTGCCCTTCCCCGCTTGTGATATAATGGTATCAGACACCCCAAATCATCTCTTAGGAGCGAATTATGATCAGAGCTTTACAGACGGAGGATATCAGCGCTGTGTCCGCTATCTGGCTCAATACCAATCTCTCAGCCCACGCTTTTATTCCTTCCCAATATTGGGAAGGCCAGTTGTCCGAAGTAACGGAGGCCCTTGCCCAAGCCGAGGTCTATCTTTGTGAGAGAGAGGGAGCCATACAGGGCTTCGTGGGCCTCAACGGCAGTTACATAGAGGGAATATTTATCCGCCAGGAGGCACAATCCCAAGGGGTTGGGAAACGGCTGCTGGACTTTGTAAAGGCCCGCAAAGACCGACTGGAGCTAAACGTATACCAGAAAAATTCCAGAGCGGTCGCCTTTTATCAGAGGGAACGGTTCGTGATACAGCGGGAAGGGCTGGATGAGCATACCGGAGAGATGGAATATCGGATGGTGTGGACTCGATAAGGCCAGCATGGATCTTCTATCATTATGGACCCGCCCGAAGACAAATCCTTCCTTTCACAACGGCAGAGGCCGCCCAATGGGCGGCCTCTGCCGTTGTGAAAGGTTTGGACACCCCGTCCTTACAGGTTGTTCATCTCCTCCTGGTCCACCGTCTTGATGCTTCGGGACGCAAGGGCGGCGGCAGCCGCCTCGTTGTCGGCCACCCGGAATACCATATAGGCGTTGGTGGTATCCTTACCGCCCAGGAAAGCGTACATATACTCCACATTAACTTTGGCATCGGTGAGTACCTGGAGCACTTTGTTCAGTCCGCCAGGCACATCAGGGATGGCTACCCCCAGCACAGGGGTGATATTGTGGACATAGCCCGCCTCCTTCAGTACCGTGGCGGCCTTATAGACATCATCCACGATCACGCGGGCCACACCGAAGTCGCTGCTCTCGGCCACATTCAGGGCCCTCATATCGATCTGGTTCTGAGCCAGCACCCCGGTCATGGCATACAGGGCGCCCGGCTTGTTTTCCACAAAGACGGAGATCTGCTTGATATTCATACCGCTTTCCTCCTTTAGTTTCAGATCTTGCGCTTGTCGATGACGCGCACCGCCTTGCCCTCGCTACGGACGATAGATTTGGGGGCCACCAGGGTGACCTTGGCGGCCAGTCCCAGCATGGACCGCAGCCCATCCACCAGTTCCTTCTGGCGGCGGCTGATCTCGCCCAGATTGTCGGTGAACATCTCGGGGGTCATCTCCACCTGAACGTCCAGAGTATCGGTGGACTTCACTCGGTCCACGATGATCTGGTAGTTTGCGGGGTAGCCATGGTTGAGGAGCACGGTCTCGATCTGGGAGGGGAACACATTGACACCCCGGATGATAAGCATATCGTCGGTGCGGCCGCGGGGCTTCGTCATCTTCACATGAGTGCGGCCGCAGGGGCAAGGCTCATGACTGAGCACGCAGATGTCCCGGGTACGGTAGCGCAGCAGGGGGAACGCCTCCTTGGTAATGGAGGTAAATACTAGCTCGCCCTGGCTGCCCTCGGGCAGCACCTCGCCGGTGTCCGGGTCGATGATCTCCGCGATAAAGTGATCCTCATTGATATGCATCCCAGACTGGGCGGAGCACTCGAAGGCCACGCCGGGGCCGGACAGCTCCGTCAAACCGTATATATCATATGCTTTAATACCCAGTGTATTCTGGATGTCTTGGCGCATCTCCTCGCTCCACGCCTCGGCCCCAAAGATGCCCGCCTTCAGGGGAATCTGGTCGGGGGTCAGGCCCATCTCTTTCATAGACTCGCCCAGGTAAGCCGCGTAGGAGGGGGTGCAGCACAGAATGGTGGCGTTTAAGTCCCGGATAAACATGATCTGCCGCTCCGTATTGCCGGAGGAGGTGGGGATGGTCAGACAGCCAACCTTGTGGCTGCCGCCGTTGAGTCCAGGTCCGCCAGTAAACAGGCCGTAGCCGTAGGACACCTGGCACACGTCCTCGTTGGTGCCGCCGGCGGCCATGATGGCCCGTGCACAGCAGTCCTCCCACAGGTCGATATCGTGCTGGGTGTAGAAAGCCACCACCCGCTTGCCAGTGGTGCCAGAGGTGGACTGGATACGCACGCAGTCCTTCAGGGGTTTGGCCACTAGTCCGTAGGGATATGCCTCCCGCAGGTCGGCCTTGGTGACAAAGGGCAGCTTATGCAGGTCATCCACGCCCTTGATGTCGTCAGGAGTCAGCCCCTTCTCCTCCATCTTCTTGCGGTAGTAAGGCACGTTGTCCCAGACGTGTTTCACCTGCTTGACCAGGCGCTCGTCCTGCCAAGCGCGGATCTGCTCCTGGGACGCGGTTTCGATCTCTGGCTGGTAATATCTCTCCAAGGGTATCAGTCCTTTCCAGTTTTCTCTCGTGCTTTCCAGCTTCTTTTGATTCTTGCGTTCAGAAAGGCCCAATCCTGATAAATCTTCCAGGACAAATTGGGCGGCATATCAAAAAATATGGAAAAATAGAAGGGCGGCGGCAATCGCCGCCCTTTTGTTCCTGACATACAGGGCCGATTCAGGCATCCCCGCTCAACCTCTGCCCCAGGGCCACTCCCAGCAGGCACAGCGCCACGCTTAGAAACATATATCCCCCGCACAGAAGCCACTTTCCCCGCTCCAGCAGGGTGAAGCTCTCCAGAGAAAAAGTGGAGAAGGTGGTAAAGCCGCCGCACACCCCGGTCTTCCAGAACAGAGTCCAGCCGGGGGAAAGGCGGCGCTGCCCGGCCAGTCCGACGACAAAGCCGATGGCCAGGGCCCCTAGGAAATTAGTACACAGGGTAAGCAGGGGGAGCTCCCCCCGCCATGGCAGCAGGCTTATCCCATAGCGGCCAGCGGCACCCAAGGCGCCGCCCGCGGCCACCATTAAACCGCCCAACCCCATCAGGCGTTCTTCCCCAGCTCAAACGCTCTCTTATTCAGTTCCAGGAACTTTGGGGGCACCATGGCCTCCAGGGACTTGTGCCACGCCTCCTCGGGCAGTTCGAAGTAGTGGGACAGGCGGCCCATCAGGACGATGTTCACCGCCTTGGAGGAGCCAGCTTCCTCGGCCAAGGCCAAGCAGTCAAGGGCGTCCACCTTGGCGCCGGCGGCCTTCATCTTCTCCACCAAATTTTCGGGGTACTGGGCCGCGCCGGTGATGACGGGCATAGGATCGATCTGCTGGGTAGAGGTGACAATCTGTCCATCTGGCTTCAGGTAGGCCAGCCAGCGGGCGGCCTCCAGCAGCTCGAAGGACACGATATAGTCCGCTTCTCCCTTGTCAATGACGGGGGAGCACACCTTTTCCCCGTAGCGCACATAGGTGACCACGCTTCCGCCCCGCTGGGACATGCCGTGGACCTCGGACACCTTCACGTCATAGCCCTGCTCCATCAGCAGGTGGCCCAGCAGCTTGCTGGCTAACAGGGAGCCCTGTCCCCCTACGCCCACAATCATAATATTCTTGGTTTCCATGCCTTAACCCTCCTTGCCGGTGCTCTCGAAGGCCCCCACGGGGCAGAGCTGCTCACAAACGCCGCAGCCCACGCACAGCGTGTTGTCCACATGGGCCTTGCCCTCCTTCATGGAGATGGCGGGGCAGCCGATCTTCATACAGCTCTTGCAGCCAATGCACTTGTCTGTGTTTACCTTCAGCGGCGCCTTGTGCTTAACGTATTTCAGCAGGGCGCAGGGCCGGCGGCTGATGATGACGGAGGGCTCGTCCGCGGCCAGCTCCTCCTTCACTGCTTGGTCGGTGGCCTTCAGGTCATAGGGATCCACCACCCGCACCCGGTTGAAGCCCATGGCCCGGCACAGGGCCTCCAGGTCGATCTTGCCGGCGGGGTCGCCCTTGATGTTGTAGCCGGTAGTGGGATTCTGCTGGTGGCCAGTCATGCCGGTGATGGAGTTATCCAGGATAATGACGGTAGAATTGGACTGGTTATAGGCGATGTTAGCTAATCCGGTCATTCCAGAGTGCATAAAGGTGGAATCGCCGATGACGGCCACCGTCCTGCCCTCACTCTCCGTGCCCAGGGCCTTGTTGAAGCCGTGGATGGCGGAGATGGAGGCCCCCATACACAAAGTCATATCCATGGCGGACAGGGGGGCCACCGCTCCCAGAGTATAGCAGCCGATATCCCCAAGGACGGTGCACTTGTTTTTGTTCAAGGTGTAGAACAGCCCGCGGTGGGGGCAGCCGGCGCACATGACCGGAGGCCGGGGCGGAATGGCGTCGTCCAGAGCCTTCCCGCTATGTACGGTCCCGCCCAGCCGGGCGGCCACCAGGTTCTGGGAGAACTCCCCCTCCATAGGCAGTACATCCTTGCCGGACACCTCCAGGCCCAGGGTGCGGCAGTGCTCCTCAATGATGGGGTCCAGCTCCTCTACCACCACCAGCTTGTCCACCTTGGCGGCGAAGTCCCGGATCAGCCTGACGGGCAGGGGGTTGGCCATACCCAGCTTCAGCACGGACACGCTGTCCCCAAAGACCTCCTTGACATACTGGTAGCTGGTGGAGGAGGTAATGATGCCCAGGCCGGTACCGCCCATCTCCACCCGATTGATGGGAGCAGTCTCCGCCCACTCCCGCAGCCGGCCGGTGCGCTCCTCCACTGCGGGGTGGCGGCGGATGGCGTTGCCCGGCATCATCACATATTTGGCGATGTTCTTCTCATAGGGGACGGTCTGCCTCTCCTCCCGGTCGGACAACTCCACCAGAGACTGGGAGTGGGCCACCCGGGTACACATTTTCAGCAGCACCGGGGTGTCGAACTCCTCGGACAGCGCAAAGGCCAGCCTGGTGAAGGCCAGGGCTTCGGCGGAGTCGGAGGGCTCCAGCATAGGCACCTTGGCGGCAATGGCGTGGCGGCGGGAATCCTGCTCATTTTGAGAGGAATGCATCCCCGCGTCGTCAGCCACGCCGATAACCATACCGCCGTTCACGCCGGTATAGCTCATAGTAAATAGAGGGTCAGCGGCCACATTCAACCCCACATGTTTCATGCCACAGAAGGCCCGCTTCCCAGCCAGGCTGGCGCCGAAGGCCACCTCCATAGCCACTTTCTCGTTGGGGGCCCACTCACAGTAGATATCGTCGAACTTGGCGGCCTCCTCGGTAATTTCAGTACTGGGGGTACCGGGGTAGCTGGAGATCACGCAGCACCCGGCCTCATAAAGCCCACGGGCAACGGCGGCATTACCCAGCATCAGTTGTTTCATGTTTCTTCCCTGCTTTCCTAATATTTATTCGTCGCTTCCCCTGTTGTGAAGAGTTTCCCGCTGAATAACCTCCCGCATAATACCGCCGGCGCCGTTGTCCAGCATGGACCGGCGGACCCGGCTAATGGTGGCACTGGAGGCCCCGGTTTTCTCCAGAATGTCCAAATAGACCAACCCCTGCTGCAAGTAGACCGCCACATCGAACCGCTGCTCCAGGCTGCGCAGCTCGGTCGGGGTGCACAGGTCGTCAAAAAACCGGCAGCACTCGTCTAGATCCTTCAGCTTCAAAATAGTTTCGTACAGGGCCAGGCTTCGGCCTTTCTTTTCCCCTTTCGCCATTGTCTTCGCTCCTTTTCCAAGTTTCTTCTCCTCCAGGAGAATTTACTTGTGTAAAGTGTAGCACACAAAAGCAAAAAAGTAAATGAGCCTTTCTCTTTTTACGGGGCCAAATTCTACTAAAAAACAAAAAACCCCCTAGCAGCCTAAGCCGCTAGAGGACGGGGAAACGTCTCCCGTGGTACCACCTCTGTTCACCGTCCCCATAGGGACAGTCTTATCGGGTGTCCAACAACACCCAGCCTCTGTAACGGGAGGACCCGATCCGCTCTACTCAGCCCAAAGCCTTTCCTCGGACAGCTCAGGAAATGAAATTTCAAACGCGAAGCTGTGCCCCTCACACCTACCGGGAACTCTCTGTACAGCCGGACCCGCGCCCTACTTTGTTTCCGTCCACACTTTATTGGTTCGCATTATACACCTCTGGCATCATTTGTCAAGTCCATTTTTGTTCTTTGAACGACTTTCCCCGTTTACTTCCGGGTACAGGGGCTGGACAGGACTGCCCACCTAATGCCGCTTTTATCAATTACAGCCTCGCCTCCATCCCCGTTGGCGTTTCCCTCTTGACAACAGTCCGCAAATGGGTTATGATACTTTAACGGTTTAAAGGTTGAAATCAATAAAGCACCTGGCCGAATCCGGCCTTGGAAAGGATATGAGCGCCATGCCTATCACGGATCTGTTGGAGCGCAACAGCAAACTATACGGTGAGGAAATCGCCCTGGTAGAGATCAACCCCGAGATCCAGGAGGAACAGCGGGTCACCTGGAAGGAGTACGAGTTGATCCAGCCCACCTCCTCCGTCCCCTACCGCCGGGAGATCACTTGGTCCGTCTTTGACGAGAAAGCCAACCGGGTTGCCAATATGCTCCTGGGTCGTGGCATCCGCAGAGGACAGAAGGTCGCTATCCTGCTGATGAACTGCCTGGAGTGGCTCCCCATTTACTTCGGAGTTTTAAAGGCCGGAGCGGTGGCCGTCCCTCTCAATTTCCGCTATACCTCCGACGAGATCGACTACTGCCTGAAGCTGGCTGACGTGGATGTGCTGTTCTTCGGGCCGGAGTTCATCGGCCGAGTGGAGGCCATTGTGCCCAAGATATCCCGGCAGATGCTCCTTTTCTTCGTGGGCGACACCTGCCCCTCCTTTGCCGAGGACTACCACCGAGCCACCGCCAACTGTTCCAGCGTCGCTCCCAAGGTGCTGATCGATGACGAGGACGAAGCCGCCATCTATTACTCCTCCGGGACCACCGGCTTTCCCAAGGCTATCCTACTCAAGCACCAGGCCCTGATCCAGTCCGCCCGGATGGAGGCCATCCACCACGCCACCACCCATGAGGATGTTTTCCTGTGCATCCCGCCCCTGTACCACACGGGCGCCAAGATGCACTGGTTTGGTTCTCTGTTCACTGGAAGCCGGGCAGTTCTGCTGAAAGGCAACACGCCACAGGCTATCTTCGAGGCCGCCTCCTCTGAGCGGTGCACCATCGTCTGGCTGTTGGTCCCCTGGTGTCAGGACATCCTGGCCGCCCTAGACCGAGGGGACCTGGAGCTGGAGGACTACCATCTGTCCCAGTGGCGGCTCATGCACATTGGCGCCCAGCCAGTCCCTCCCTCCCTCATCAAACACTGGATGCGCTACTTTCCCCACCACAAGTACGATACCAATTATGGCCTGTCCGAGTCCACCGGCCCTGGCTGTGTCCATCTGGGCATGGATCACCTGGACAAAGTGGGGGCCATCGGGGTTCCCGGCTATGGCTGGAAGGTAAAAATTGTGGACGAACAGAATGCCCTGGTGAAGCAGGGTGATGTAGGCGAGCTGTGTGTCAAGGGACCCGGCGTTATGGTGTGCTACTACCACAATCCGGAGGCCACCGCCGAGGTTCTGGAAAACGGCTGGCTCCACACCGGGGATATGGCCCGTCAGGACGAGGAGGGCTTTATCTATCTGGTAGACCGGAAAAAGGATGTGATCATCTCCGGCGGCGAGAACCTGTACCCGGTTCAAATCGAAGCCTTCCTGTCCGCCTATCCCAAGGTCCACGACGTGGCTGTGATTGGCCTACCCGATCACCGACTGGGTGAGATTGCCGCCGCCATCATCCAGTTGAAAGAGGGCATGACCTGTACCGAGAGCGAAATTAACCAGTACTGTATGGATCTCCCCCGATATAAGCGGCCCCGCAAGCTCATCTTCGCTGACGTTCCCCGGAATCCCACCGGCAAGATTGAGAAGCCCAAGCTGCGGGAGCAATACTGCGGCGTCCGGCTGGTAGAGGCGCAAAACCGGTCATAGTAAAATCAACCAGGGCAACTCATACGAGTCGCCCTGGTTTTTTATCATACACTCTGTTAACCCTTAGTATCGATAAACCAAAAGTTTATAAAACTGTTTGTGTAATTTAAAGTTCGATTTATTTTCTCCCTATTTTTCATTATCAACACCCAAGATTGGCAGAGTCTTATCATAAAAAACACCTGTGGCTGTTCACAAGCCACAGGTGTTTTCCCTCATTTACAGCTTTACAGCCTCGCCATAAGCTGTTCCCGGTCCAACCCGGCAATTCCTAGTGACTCCATCGTCCGGCCGGACTTCCAAAAATCCTGGCCGACCAGCGCACCCGTCAGCGTAATCACCGAATCGATGATCGGGGTGGGCACCCCTGCTGCCCGGCCGAGGGCGGAGATGGGCACCAGCCCCATGGGCACATCCTCCACGATCAGGCGGGAGTCCAGCACCCCAGGAGCCATAATATTGGCGTGGGCCTGGGACATATGACACAGGTCTGACATCTTTTCTGCCTGAACATGGTAGTAGTGGATATAAGCATCTCTCAGACTGAGAATATCCAGCCCGTAGGCCCTGCCCACAGCTACCCGCTCCCGGTCCATCTGCTCCACTACCTCGCCCACCGCGGGGGTGATGCCGTCAAAGTAGTGGCGGAACTTTTCCCCTCGTTCGATACTGCCCGCGTTGAGCAGAACTGGCAGAGGGTGGACGACCGTATTCATGTTGTTTAGGCTGGTTTCCAGTACATTGGCTGCGGGAATCAGCTGTGGGTACACATCAGACAAATCGTCAATGATAGCCTGAGTATCCTGTGCAGGCAGGGCCGCCAGAGACAGCTCATCCTTCACTCCGGAAATGGTAGCTACAGCATCCTGGGCCCGGGCAGCATAGAACAAGCTGTTCGTCTCACACAGGCGGACCTTGGACCGACAGCCGGCCCTGTCCCAGATTGCCCGGAATTCTAACGCGCCGCCGGTCGCGCCGGGACAAACGACGACCGTCTGGCCGTCCACCAAGCAGCCTGCCAGCTCCTGGGCCACATAGGCATGGGCAAAAGCGGGCAGTACTACAAAGATGATCTCCGCTTCGTCTACCGCCTGGGCCACATCCTCACAGATTTGATCCAGCTTGGCAAAACCGGTTTTGGAAACTCCCTCTAGCTGAATGCCGCCTCTGGCTCTTATCGGCGCTAAGACTTGAGGAAAGCGGTCATACAGGGTCACATGTTTCCCACACAGTTTCAAATAGGCGGAGATTACTTGTCCGCCGTTGCCGGCACCCAATACCGCAAAATTTTGCTTCATGGAGTCCGCCTTCCTTATTCGTCAAA
Organism: Flintibacter sp. HCN-6482; assembly: GCF_037892565.1. Taxonomy (NCBI): domain Bacteria; kingdom Bacillati; phylum Bacillota; class Clostridia; order Eubacteriales; genus Flintibacter; species Flintibacter sp. HCN-6482. Next base: position 115,199 of record NZ_JBBKBK010000004.1, read on the forward strand.
CGCGAAGGTCTCCCCCACACCCAGGGAGAATGCCTTGCGGTAGGCGATGCCAGCCACAGCTACATCCAGGCAGCCCATTCCGATGGGGACCACCAGCAGCTTCTGATCCGCCACGTCGCCCACCTGCTTCATGCCGGCAGCCAGTTCTCCCACGGTACAGTACACGCTATTCTCCGTAATCTTACCCTCTTCAGCCAAATGCTTTAGATTGCCGCGGTGGAGACACTGTCCCACATGGTCACAGATCAGCTTATCAGCACCCAGAATCGCCTGGTCGTCACATTCCTGGTAGGAACCCATGGCAAAATAGACGGTGCCCTTCTCCAGCCACTCTCCCTTCAGGAATGCCTGAGTAGCAGGAGTAACAGTGATGACCGCATCCGCCTTGGCCGCTTTCTGGGGGTGATCCACCACGATGATTTCGCCCTGGACATAGTCCTTCATGTCCTCTTTAAACTTGGCGGCGGCAGCGGGCACGGGGTCATAAACATACAGCTTTTGGACATTAAAGATAGCGGTCAGGGCTTCGGTCTGTGTACGGCCCTGGACACCGGCGCCATACAGGCCAACGGTAATATCCTTCTTATCCTTCAACAGATAGCGCAGGATAACGGCGGTCTGGGCACCGGTGCGCATATTGGTAATCCAGGCGCCATCCATCACGGCCAGGAAGTCGCCGTAGTTGGGATGAACCAGCATAATCAGGGCGTTGATAAAGGGGCGGCCGATCTCACGACGGCCCTTGCCCCAGCCACCGGCCCACTTCTGGCCAGCCATATCCTGCCAGGCAATATAGGCGGGCATGGCATTGAGGGATGCCTTATAGGGCAGGTTGGTAGGCTCGCTGTCCCCTAGGTTCAGGTTCAGCTTCGTAGGATTGATCGTCTTGCCCTCCCCCAAGTCCACGAAGGTCTTGTCCACTATCTCAATAATGTCCCGCATGGAGACCAGCTTTTTGATCTCAGATTCCTTTAACAGAATGGTATTCATCATAAACTCCTCCTTATTTCGGTAATCTTGTCGGCGGCGAGCACGGCCCGCCGCCGACAGTCATTCTGTCTTGGTTTCAAATTTTATCACTTTTTTTCCTGTTCTTCAAGCGCCCCAGAAATATTCTTATTTGGACTTCCTGGTAGCCAGGGCCACCACAATCAGGCAGAGGAAGGAAGCCAAGATTCCATAAATGGCATAGGGCAACTGAATCCCAAAGACAGCAGGCAGAGAGGCTTCAAACGCCTGGGCCAGACCGCAGCCAATCACTCCACCCACTACGCCCGCGACACCGCTAGCCGGAGTCAGGAAATTCTTATTTCGGAAAGCATAGCCGCAGTAGATAGGCACCAGCAGCCCGGAGGCTGAGTATGCATAAGAGGCGACGATCAGATCCAACACCCGTGGGAATACGATGGCCAAGGCCACGGCAGCCACGGCCACAAACACAGTGCAGATTCGGGACACGGACAGCAGCTTCTTGTCCTCAGCGTTGGGATTTATGAACTGTTTGTAGATATCCTGGGTCAGATTGACGGACACAGACTGAAGGGCGCTGTCCGTGGTCGATAGAATAGTAGTAGCAATAAAGCCGGAGAACAAAGCCAGCACCCAGGTAGGAATCTGGGTCAGGAACCAGCCGCTAGCATCCTCGGGGGCCAGGCCAGGATTGAGAACTCGGCAGGCGTTGCCTACTACCACCACCCACAACTCAATTCCAGCAATCAGTATACCGCCCACAATCAAAGTACGACGGGCATTCTTTGCGGAGTTTGCGGCGCACACCCGCTGAAGGGTCATCTGGTTGGTCATCATGCCAGGGGTGGCGGCGATGAACCACAGTGCGGTGGTGGCGAAGCCAGCGGACATCAGCCCTCCAGGAAGGGATAGTGTTTCAGGGGCGGGATGGTTGGCCACAATATTTTCCCAGCCGCCAGCCATATCCAGAGCCTGCACGCCGGTAAGGAGACACAAAGCCAGCATCAGCACGCCAAACACAAAATCAGTCCAGGCCACAGCCTTAAAGCCGGAGGGAAGGGTCAGCAACACACTGACTACAATCATCCCCACCACAAGGATCCGGCTGTCAATTCCGGTTATGGAAGTGTATAGTTTAGCAAAGGCGGTGGCCTGAGAGGCGATCCAGCCAAAGGGGACCACCATGGCCATCAGGGCACCCACTAACATAAGGAAGCGGTTTTTGCCATAAACTTTCTCAAAAATGTCGGGAATAGTGGTAAACTCATTCTCACGAAGCCAAGCTGCGATGATGGCCATGATAAAACAGCCAGCCGCGCCACATATTCCGTAAGTCAAGGGAGCCATACCATAACTGAAGCCGATGCTCACATGGCCCACCAGCACACCGCCGCCTACCAGGGTGGCAAACTGGGTAAAGACAATTACATAAGACGGCAGGCTTCGTCCGCCCATGGCCCAGTCCTCTGCTGTTTTGGTCCTGCGCTGGAAATAGAAGGCAATGCCAAAGCCGATCAGCATCACCAGGACCGTGCTGGCCAGCACCAGCATCAATCCGCTTGTAGATCCTTCCACGATTTTTCCTCCTCAACACAAAAGGTATAAATTTGATCGCGACTCGCGTTCTGGATTATTATAGTTCACTCATCCGCGCAAGTCAAGACTTTAAACCGTTAAAGTGCCACAGTTTTTTTCTGCTGCAGCCCCAAAATTTCTCATCTGGCGTCATATTGATTCACAAGTAAGCCAACCGACAGGGCACTCTAGGTTATCCACAGAGCTAATAAAGGGGAAAAATCAAAAAAGAAAAGACACCCGAATGGGTGTCTTTTCCTGGTGGAGACAACAGAACTCGAATCTGTGACCTTCCGCGTGTGAGGCGGACGCTCTACCGGCTGAGCTATGCCTCCATATGGAAACGGCAATAAATAAGGTGGTGACCCGGACGGGACTCGAACCCGTGTTGCCGCCGTGAAAGGGCGGAGTCTTAACCGCTTGACCACCGGGCCGTTTTTATATGGGAACGGGAGAACTCCCGTAATTGATATGGTAGCGGCACCTGGATTTGAACCGGGGACACTACGGGTATGAACCGTATGCTCTAGCCACCTGAGCTATGCCGCCATGTTTTTCCCTTACGCAGGGCAAGAGTTAGTATATCCGATTTGCCAGCCTTTGTCAACAGGAAATTTCATTTTTTCCTCTGTTTTTTCCTGAGCAGGCCGGAGGCATCTCCCCCCCGGCCTACCGCAGCAGGACAGACAGGGCAAAGGCTACTCCGGCCGGCGCCAGAGCAGACCAGTGGAAGGGGCTCTCCATCAGGCCCCGGAGGAGCAGGATAATTGCCGCAATCCGCAACAGCCAGGGCAAAACAGCCATGACGATGGCAAAGGGGATGCTAAACAGCAGCAGGGCTACTAAAATCACTGGAATCAAAAAGAGGCACAGCAGCGAAAGCGTTAAGAGTTTGATCATAGAGGATCCCTCCCTGTGTTTTACAGTGCTATCCTACCATGCTATTCTTAAAAACTCCCCTATGTTCGGATTAAAAAAAGATAAAAATGGAGGCGGCCCGTGGGGGCCGCCTTTGCCATGCGTTATTTGAAATACTCCGCACCCGACTCAAAGAGGGGTTGATGCTTGTTTCCGGGGATATTCCGGCCCACATAGGGGCCACGGCGCTCCAGATGCCCCATCTTGCCGAACACCCGGCCGTCAGGGGAAAAGATGCCTTCAATGGCCTCCAGAGAACCGTTGGGGTTCACATTGATATCCATAGCGGGATTTCCGTTCAGGTCCACATACTGGGTAGCCACCTGGCCCCGGCCGATCAAGTCGGCAATGACCTTGGGCGGCGCTACAAAGCGGCCCTCGCCGTGGGAGATGGGCAGGGTATGCAGATCGCCCACCTTGCTCTTGAGCATCCAGGGGGACTGGACCGAGGAGACCCGTGTGGTGACATACCGGCTCTGGTGCCGGCCAATCAGGTTATAGGTCAGGGTGGGACAGTTTTCATCCATATCCCGGATCTCGCCGTAGGGGACCAGTCCCAGCTTCACCAGAGCCTGAAAGCCGTTGCAGATACCAAGCATCAGGCCGTCCCGGTGTTTCAGCAGGTCCATGATGGCCTCCGCCAGGGCGGGGGAACGGAGGAAGGAGGCGATGAACTTACCGGAGCCCTCTGGCTCGTCGCCGCCGGAGAAGCCGCCGGGGATAACCATCATCTGGGCCGAGCGGATGGCCTTCTCCAGCGCCTGAGCAGACTGGGTAAGGAAATCGGTGGTCAGGTTGCGAACTACCACGATTTCCGGCTCGATGCCCGCCCGGAGGCAGGCCTGAGCGGTATCGTACTCGCAGTTGGTGCCGGGGAACACGGGGATGACCGCCTTCGGATGGGCCGACTTGTGCCTGCACACGGCCACGGAGGGCTTGTCCCAGGAGATGGGGGCGACGGTCTCGGTGGTGCCCGCCTTGGTGGGGTAAACTTTCTCCAGCACGCCCTCATTGAGGGAAAGCAGCTCCTGGATGGGGGCACGGTCACCGCCGCCCAGATCAACAGACGCAACATCCACGGTGAAGCCCAGGAGGAAAGTCCGTGCCAAATCTGTATCCACTTCGGCCACAATCCAACCAGGCATTGGAACATACCACATCTCCGGTCCGTGGACCGCAGCGGCAGCCTGGAAGCCAATCCCGTTGCCAAAAGCCATCTTCATCACAGCTTCGGCCACACAGCTCTCCACCGCATAGGCGGAACGAACCAGTCCTTTCTGACATAGGTTGTGGAATCGGGGCCAGTCCGAAGGACGGAAGAGATAGACCCGATGGCCCGCCTCCTTGAACTCGGGGGAGAGCACCTCCCCCGCCTTCACCGGAGCGATGGCGAAAGAGATGAGAGTGGGGGGCACATCCTTGTCCAGGAAGGAGCCGGACATGGAATCTTTGCCGCCGATAGCAGCCCGGCCGAAGTCCAGTTGAGCCTTCAGAGCGCCCAACAGGGCGGCAAAGGGCTTACCCCAGCGCCGGGGCTCGTCCCGGAGCTTCTCAAAGAACTCCTGAAAAGTCAGGTAGGCTTTTTTATAGTCTCCGCCGGCAGCTACTACTTTGGCCAGAGATACGGTTACGGAGTTGTAAGCGCCCTGGAAGGGATTTTCCATCATCTGATCTGGGTCGAAGCCCCAGGCCATGACGCTGGCCTGGTCGGTCTCCTGACCGGGCAGGACGGGGAACAGGGCGGCCATCGCCTGGGCGGGGGTACGCTGATTTTTTCCGCCGAAGGGCATCAGGACACTACCTGCCCCGATGGAGCCGTCGAACCGCTCCGTTAAACCGCGGCGAGAGGCGCATTTCAGACTGGAGGCCATCTCCCGCAGGCTGTGGAAGGGTACATGCTCCCGTTTATGTTCCCCAAACCAAGCTCCGTCGGGGTCCACAACAAGGCTGCCCGAATCGCTCTTGCGGGGAATAGACACGCTGGCGTGCTTCACCGCGCCGTTGGTATTCAAAAATTCACGGGACAGGTCGGCCACGGTCTGGCCCTTCCAGTGCATGACCATCCGGGGGCTCTCGGTGACCACGGCCACCTGATAAGCCTCCAGATTTTCCGCCTCGGCGGCGGAGATAAATCTGGCCGCGTCCTCCGGGGCCACCACCACAGCCATGCGCTCCTGGCTCTCGGAGATGGCCAGCTCGGTGCCGTCCAGGCCCTCGTACTTCTTTCGTACCGCGTCCAGGTCGATCTCCAGGCCGTCGGCCAGCTCACCGATGGCCACGGACACGCCGCCGGCGCCGAAGTCGTTGCACCGCTTGATGAGGCGGGTCACCTCACCGTTCCGGAACAGGCGCTGGATCTTCCGCTCCTCAGGGGCGTTGCCCTTCTGGACCTCGGAGGCCATCGTGGTCAGGGACTTCTTGTTGTGGCTCTTGGAGGAGCCGGTGGCCCCGCCGATGCCGTCCCGGCCGGTCCTTCCGCCCAGGAGGATGACCACGTCCCCAGGGGCAGGCCGCTCCCGGCGGACATTCTCCGCAGGGGCCGCGCCGACAACCGCGCCGCACTCCAGACGCTTGGCGATATAGCCATCGTGGTACACCTCAGCCACATGGCCGGTAGCCAGGCCGATCTGGTTGCCGTAGGAGGAATAGCCCGCCGCCGCGGTCTGGGCCAGCTTCCGCTGGGGCAGCTTGCCCTCCAGCGTCTGCTCAAAGGGGACTCTTGGATCTCCTCCGCCGGTGAAGCGCATGGCCTGGTGGACATACACCCGGCCGGACAGGGGGTCCCGGATACAGCCGCCGATACAGGTGGCCGCGCCGCCGAAAGGCTCGATCTCAGTGGGGTGGTTGTGGGTTTCATTCTTGAACATCAGCAGCCAGTCCTGCTCCTTGCCGTCCACCACAGCGGGCACCTTGATGGAGCAGGCATTGATCTCCTCGCTCTCGTCCAGCTCGGGGAGCAGTCCCCGCTTTCTCAGGGTCTTGGTGCCGATGGTGGCGATGTCCATCAGGGTCTGGGGCCGCTTGGCGGCCTTCTCCTCCCCATAGACCTCCACCCGCGCGGCCAGATATCGCTCATAGGCCTCCTTCACATCGGGATCGCTGATCTCTACCTCGTCCAGATGGGTGGAGAAGGTGGTGTGGCGGCAGTGGTCAGACCAGTAGGTATCCACTACCCGCACTTCGGTGATGGTGGGGTCCCGCTTCTCCTGGTCCCGGAAATATGCCTGGAGGAATTTCAAGTCATCCAGGTCCATAGCCAGCCCTAGCTGGGACAGCAGGTCGGACAGCCCCCCTTCGTCCAGAGCGGTGAACCCCTCCAGCACGGCCACATGGTCGGGGGCCTCGTGGGTGCGGACCAGGGTTTCCGGCTTGTCCATGGCGGCCTGTCGGCTCTCCACCGGGTTGATGAGATAATCCCGGATCTTGTCCAGGTCGGCGGAGGACAGCTCCCCCTCCAGCAGATACACCTTGGCATAGGCGATCAGAGGGCGGTCCACACCGGCCATGAGCTGGATACATTGGGCGGCGGAGTCGGCCCGCTGGTCAAACTGGCCCGGCAGGGCCTCCACCGCCAGGATGGAGTGGGGGTGGCCGGGGACAGGAAAGGTCTCGTCATACACCGTATCCACCTGGGGCTCGGAAAACACGATACTCTTGGCCTGGTCATAGACATCCTGACTGATTTGGTCGGCGTCATACCGGTTCAAAACGGTCACCGATTTCAGGCCCTGGACGCCCAGTTGCTCCTGGAGCGCCCTGCACAAGCCCCTGGCCTCTACATCAAAGCCGGGCTTTTTTACGGAATAACAGCGGTAAACACTCATTTCTCTTCCTCCACCTATCTTTCTTTCGATGAAAGGGCGCCAGCCCGCGCCCTGGATATAACAGCAGCTTTCTAGGAGATAACCCAGTTCTCCAGGTCGTAAAACAGGTTTCCACGCACCGGGGATAAACCGGACAGTCTTCCCCACTTCGTCAAAACGGAGTTGTTTTTAAAGCACACCGGCACCAGCGGGACCCGCTGCCCCAGATAGGCGTACAGGGCGGAAGCGGCCTCCTCCCTGCTGTCCATGGGCGCGGCAGCCAGAGCAGCCAGCAGTTGGTCGGTCTGTTCATCCTGCCAGCGGCCGTAGTTCAGCGCGCCATCCGCGGCAAGCAGCGCGGACAGGTCAAAATCGGCGGTGAGCGCCACCTCCCCCAGATACAGGTCGAACCGTCCCGCCTCCAGTGCGGAGATATATTCCTCAAAGGGCAGGTTGTCCACACGGACCTTCATCCCCGCCGACTCCAGCTGGTCGGCGATCCACTGGGCAGCAGATGCCTTAGCCATATTCTCGGTGTTGACCAACAGTACCAGCTCCCGGCCAGCCGCGCCCAACGCCTCCAGCTCCTTCACCAGGGCCTCCGGGTCGTAGGACAGTTGGGAGGCAATCCACCGGTCGTACATGGGGCTGTCCGGGTGGACAGGCAGGGCGGAGGGGACCGCGTGGGTAGCGTAGGTAATGCGGGCGATGGACTCCCGGTCTACTCCGCGCCCCAGAGCCTTGCGCACCTCCGCCGACTGGCACAGGCCGGCCCTGGTATGGAAGCCCAGGTAGATCATGGACGTGGTGCTGTAATCCCAGGTCTCATAGCTGCCAGAGTAACCCAGGGAGTTGGTCCCCATCAAATCTACTTCCACCAGGGAGATATCCCCAGCGTCAAAGGCGAAAATCATCTCGTCACTCTTGTTCATAATCTTCAGGGAAATCGTATCAGCAGGCATCTGTCTGGCCTGCCACCAGTTCTCCCGTGCGGTTAGCTCCGCCTCCTCCCCGTTTTCCGACAAAAGGTATGGGCCGGTTCCCACAGGGCGCTCCCCTGCCCCCAGGGCCAGCGGGATGTCCAGCAGCAGGGGGAGTGAGCCGTTTGGTTCGTCCAGTGTGACTGTCACCGTCCCCTCCCCAGCGGTGATTGAGGTGACATGGGACAGCCGGCCGCTGTAACGGGAGCCCTCCCCTCTGGCCAATTCCAGGGCGGCGGCCGCCACCTCTCCCGTTAGAGAAGTGCCATCGGAAAAGGTAACTCCACCGCGAAGGGTAAAGGTCCAAGTCAGCTTGTCCGGGCTGACCGTGTAGCTCTCGCACAGCACCGGCTGGGCCGTGAAGGAGCCGTCCACGGCGAACAGCCCCTCGTACAGCAGAGGCGCTAATGTCAGGTTGGCCCGGTTGGCGGACAGCGCCGGATGCAGGCTCTGCTGAGGATAGAACGCCAGGGTCAGGGTCGCCGTTTCCGACTCCCGGACCTCCTCCTGGCTGGTATCCACGGAGCTGTCAGAAGAACTGGCCTCTCCTTCCCCGCCGCAGGCGGATAGGGAGAGGAGCAGGGCGGCGGAGAGAAGGCAGGCGCAAAATCGTTTCATACACTAACCTTTCACAGGGCAAAGATAGAGGTATCTTCTTCCCATCACGGGGTGGGGAGAAGCTGGATCATAGCCGCCATGCTGCCCCTGGCATTCCCCTGGACCCGGTGGGACCAGAAGATGTCCAGGCGGCAGGCGGTACAGGCGTCACAGACGGAGATATGGTCCGGGTCCAGGCCGGCCAGCTCCAGCCAGCGGCGGTTTGCCCCCTTCAGGTCCACCTGGTACTTCCCCGCCCGTGACAGGGGGTGAATAAAGGGGTCGGCTTCCACTCCCAGGCCGCCGCGCAGTCCATCGGGCACGTCCACATGGGTCTCAAAGCAGCAGGGGCCAATCCCCGGCCCAATGGCGGCCAGGATATCCGCTGGGCGGCAGCCGTAGTCGCCGCACATTTTTTCCGCTGCCCGAGCGGCGATCCCCAGGGCGGTGCCCCGCCAGCCCGCATGGGCAGCGGCTATGCAGCGGCGGACCGGGTCATAGAGCAGCACAGGGATGCAGTCTCCAGAAAAGATGGTCAGGCAGACACCAGGCTCGTCAGTGACCAGGCCGTCCGCCTCATAGACGCCGGGGGCGGCTGGGTCGGACTGGATATCAGCCCGTGTCACAGGGCGGACAAGATCGCTGTGGACCTGATGATTTTTCACCAGGCTCCGGGCATCCGTACCGACCGCAGCGCAGAAGCGGACAAAATTCTCCCGGACATTGGCCGGGTCATCCCCCCGGTTAGCCCCCAGATCCAGGCTGTCCCATGGGGCGGGGGATATCCCACCCAGCCGAGTAGAAAACCCGTGGGCCGCCCCCCGCCAGGCAGGGTCCATACAGGCATAAAAAAGGACGCCATGGCGCTGCTGACGTGTGATATCCATGGCCGTCCCCCCTCTTTTTCATGATGTTCTATTTTATCCCAAATTCCTGCCGCTGACAACCCGTTACATGGAAGAAAACCATCTTTCTTTTCCCCCGGATTCGGGTCACTTCCGCCAAAAGGCGGCTGGCTTGGGCGCTAGATCTGACTCAGTTCCCGCAGGGTATCCTGGATGGTCTTCTGAGGCAGATAGACCGCCGCCATCTCGGACAGCTGGCGCAGCGTCAGGGACCGGGCGGCCCCCACCATGGGATGTTTCATCAATTTTCCAAACCGCCGCTGGAAGACCGCCCTGGACTTGGGGTCGTCCAACAGCTCGCCCACGGTGATGGTCTGGTTACGCAGATCCATGTAAGATCACCTCCACTTCCCATTCTATGCCAGCAGGGCGGCGGTTTGACAGATGAACGATATTTTCTTTCCTGAACCGGGCGTGTTGTTTTCAGGGGAGCAGAGAGGAGGGGGAACGCCTACCCATTTCTTGACTTTCCAGCGCGGACATACTATACTCTCTTTTATATAAACTTATTATCAAGGAGGTCGGCCATCTTGGCAAAACATAAGATACGGGACCTGCTATCCTCCGCCAACTCCGCCCTGCTGCGGAAGCGGACGGTAGCCATGGTCTATGTTCTGCTGCGCTTTCTGGTCATCATCATAGCCGTAGCCCAATTTTTTAATGGCAACTACGAAAATGTGTTCCTCTGCGGCCTGACTCTCATTCTGTTTCTGCTGCCTACCATCTTCGAGCGGGCACTAAAGATCGATTTGCCCAACACCATGGAAATCATCATCCTGCTTTTTATTTTTGCCGCCGAGATTTTGGGGGAAATCCAGTCCTACTACACCACTTTCCGGGGGTGGGACACCATCCTCCACACCCTCAACGGCTTCCTCTGCGCCGCTATCGGCTTTGCGTTGGTAGATATGCTGAACCGGACAGAACGGTTTTCTCTGTCCCTCTCTCCTGCCTTCATGGCCATTGTCGCTTTCTGCTTCTCCATGACCATCGGGGTCCTGTGGGAGTTTTTCGAGTGCGCCATGGACCAGTTTTTCCTGTTGGATATGCAGAAGGACGCGGTGATCCACTCCATCTCCTCGGTCATGCTGGACCCCACCGGGGGCAATACCCCCACTATCATCCGGGACATTGCCGACGTTATCGTGGTCACAGGCAGTGGGGAGGAGATCTCCCTCGGCCTGGGCGGTTATCTGGATGTGGGGATCCTGGACACCATGAAGGACCTGTTCGTCAACTTTATTGGGGCGGTGGTTTTCTCCTTTATCGGCTATTTCTATGTCAAGAGCCGTGGGAAAGGCCGCTTTGCCCGGCGGTTTATCCCTCAGGTTGTGGATATTCAGCCCGAGGATCAGGAGCCTTGGACCCCAAAACTTTTAAAAAAATCGAAAAAGAATCGTTCTGATAAAGAATAATCCTGCCCCGGCAATCCATACTAAGGCCATCCACAGTAAGGGAGGTTTTAATATGGATAAGAAGTCCTGCAACACCAGCATCAAGTGCACTGTAAGCTCCTGCGCCTACCACAATGCTCCCCAGAACTGCTGTTCTCTGGATTCCATTAAGGTGGGCTGCTGCGACTGCACCCCCACCAAGTGCGAGGGTACTGAGTGCGCTTCCTTTAAGCTGGGCCAGGTCCGCTGAACAGTTTTTTCAAAGACAAAGAGAGGCCCGGAGCCAACGGCTCCGGGCCTCTCTTTGTATCTTTTCAAGCTCTCAGTCCAGGTGCAGACCATAGTAGCCCACAAGGGCCATGGCCATCAGCCCGGCCGTAATGAGTTGAATGGGTATTCCCCGGAAGGATCTGGGACAGCTCTCCAAGTCCACCTCGTTTTGCAGGCCGGCAAAGCTGGCCAGTGCCACAGTAGCGCCGATTCCTCCGCACAGAGCGAATATCAGCGCGGCGGGCAGGCTGTAACTGCGCTGTGAGATCAGCAGGGCTGAACCCAGGGCGGCACAGTTGGTGGCCACTGATTTCAGTTGTCCGTCAATCCGGCGGGACAGTTCCGGGATACATACCTTCAGAAATTTTCTCAGTCCGGCGACCAGCCCTGGAATGAGGAGTGCCAGGACCAGCAGCCGGTAATGCTGCCAGCCGAACCGCCCCAGCAGGAAAAAGTCGATAAGCCAGGCGCACAGGGCCCCCAGTACCATGACCGCGGTCAGGCAATATCCGGTACGCACCGCGTCCATTGGGTCTCGGAATGCCTCGGTCCTGGTGCCAATGCCCATGCAGCTGACCAGCACAAAGTTTTCGGACAGCAGGGCGGCCAACGCCACCCCCGCTAGTTCCAAAATAGAGGCCACAGGGCCACGCCCCCTCTCTCCAGAGCGGACCACTCAACCCGCTTCACTGTCTTCATAGTAGATGTCCGCTCCTTCTGTATCCAGATTAGCCACGATGGCCAGTGCCCGGTTGACTCCGGCGGTAATCGCGTGTGAGGTTGCGGTCGCGCCGCTGACCGCGTCCACTGAGTTGCTGCCCGAGGCACGGATGGTACCCGCCTTCCCAACATATCGGCTGAGGGCGGCAGGGGTCAGGGCTTTGGCTCCAGTATCCCGGTTCTCCCGGTGGTCGGTGACGGCCACGCCGGTAACCTTACCGTCCAAGTCCACTCCCACCACCATAGTGATGGGGCCGCCGAAGCCCTGAGACTGGACCTCCACGCAATAGCCAAGCAGTTCATTCTCCCCGCTGTACCCACCCAGGATACTGAGAGCGCCGGCGGCCCGATAGGGTGTTTCCGAACTGAAGGAAGCCTGAGGCATAACTTGGGCCAGCAGTTCTCTCTGTTCCCTATTTTGCGCCCGGACAGTATCCAGGTCTGTATAGCGGTGCACACCGAAAATCATCACACCCACAGCAAGCACCACCACCCCCAGGCGGCTTAGGATGACAGCTTGGGACCGAATCTGGTCCAGATGGGCCTCACCGGGCATCTTGCCCTCCTGCAGCGCCTTGGTGAACAGGGAGAATTGAGGTTTGACAAATTTGATATCAGACATATGGGCCCGGAACCGGCCCAGCCAGCTTTGGACCGCGGCCAGATTCTTTTCTCCAAAACGCCTGGGCATCCCCGCCCGGTCCAGCAGCCAGACACAGCAGTTCATAGTCAGAATAGCCCAGCCCACCCCCTCGGGGTAGGAGCTGTGGTAGCGCAGCAACACGGTAAGCAGACCACACCCCACGCCAAACATCAGCTGCCCCCTGGGTGTCACCGGAGACGTAACCGGGTCGGTGGCGAAGAAGAAGGCGCCCAACAGAAGGCCGCCGCCGCACAACTGGGCCAGCATCCAGGCGACCGGGTCGTTTCCCTGTGGAAACAAAAAGGTAAGCAGGGCGACTGTTCCCAAATAGGCCAGAGGGATACGGGGGGATATGACCTGCCGCAGCAACAGATAGCCACCCCCCAGCAGCAGCATAAAGGCGGATACCTCTCCCATGCAGCCCCCCCTTTGGCCCAGCAGAAGCTGGGACAGCTCCTGAGGAGGCAGGACTCCTTGGTGGAGGTAAGACATAGGCGTGGCGGCAGACACCGCGTCCACTCCCAGCAGGGGGAGGCGGTCCATAGCCTCCGACCAGTTGGTCATCAGCATGGGGAAGGTGGCCAGCAGCATCCGTCCCCCCAGGGCCGGGTTCATAAAGTTCTTGCCCAGGCCGCCGTAAAACTGTTTGACCACCACAATGGCGAAGGCCCCGCCCAGCACTGGCACCCAGTAAGAGGCGGTGGCCGGCAGGCTCATGGCCAGCAGCAGCCCGGTGACACAGGCGGACAGATCCCGGACGGAGTCGCTTTCCCCCACCATCCGGCGGTACAGAAACTCAAACAGGACACAGGAGGCCACAGAGATTGCAGCCAGCACCAGCACCCGGACGCCAAACATAAAGACTCCCATAGCCAGCGCCGGCACCAGAGCCACCATCACATCGACCATCATGGCCCGCGTATTGGCCGGCTGCCGCAGCTGGGGGGACATCCGCCGGACCGGCATCAAATCAGGCCCCATAGCTGTCCACCCCCTTTCCCACGTGCTTCGCCGCCTGTCGTACTAGATCCACCAGCGGGATCTGGGCCGGGCAGATATAGGAGCAGCAGCCGCAGGAGATACAGTCCTCTACATGGAGGCGGTCCAGCTGCCTCCACTCCCGCTGACGGAGGGCACGGGCAATAAACATAGGCGCCAGGTGCATGGGGCAGGCGGCCACGCATTTCCCACAGCGGATACATACCCCTTCTGGCCCAGCCCGTCTTCGCTCCTCCTGCGTCAGACAGACGACGCAGTTGGTATTTTTTACAACGGGGGCCTCCAGGTCCTCTTGGGCTACCCCCATCATAGGGCCGCCGGTAAGGATCAGCTCAGGCCGCTCCCGCAGCCCCCCCGCGGACTCCAGCAGAACGCGCAGTGGTGTGCCGATCGGCACCCAGAGATTCCGGGGCCGGACCACCGCTCCACCGGTGACCGTCACAGCCCGGTGGGTCAGGGCCTTTCCTTTCACCAGGGCCTCCTGAATGGCAAAGACCGTGGCCACATTCAGCACCAGACATTTCTCCTCCCAGGCCGCCTTCCCCAGTGGGACCTCGCGGCCGGTGACGGTCTGGATGATCTGCTTCTCTCCCCCCAGGGGATAGCGGGTCCGAAGGGTACGTAGTTCCACCTTGCCGCCCCGTTTTCGAAGGCGGCGCTCAATGACCTCGGCGGCGTTAAGCTTGTCACCCTCGGTAACCACCACCGCCCGATGGGCCCCCAGGCAGCGGGCCAGGACCTGAGTGACCTGTAAGATCTGGTCACTGCGCTCCAGCAGCAGCCGGTGATCCGCGGTGACATAGGGCTCGCACTCCGCCCCATTGATGATCACAGTGTCCACTTTTCCGGCCGCCTGTTCCAGCTTTTGGACTGTGGGGACCGCGCCGCCCCCCATGCCCACGACGCCAGCCTCCCGCACCCGGTCCAGCAGCAGATCTAGCGTGACCTCCTCCAAAATGACCGGCTCTGGCCGGCCAGACCAGGGGGTATCCTGTCCGTCGTTACGGATCACCACCGCCACCGACTGTCCGCCCCAGGGGTGGGGCTGTTCCCGGATCGCCGAAACCCGGCCGGATACGCTGGCATGGACAGCCGCGCCGCCCGGTCCCGGGCCGGCGATTGGCTGTCCCACCTCCACCAGGTCCCCAGGCTTGACCAGAGGGACAGATTCCTCTCCAGCACTCATACGCAGCGGGATAGCCACCTGCTCCGGCGGCCGGTCCAGCTGGGTCAGGTGCTTGCGGCGGGTAAGCTCTTTTCTTGTAACGGGGTGTACTCCCCCGAAAAAGGAACCTCGCATTGACTAACCTCCCTGTATTTTCCCTCTTTTGGAGAAAATACGTGGTAAAACTCCATTTTGTAGCAGAATATATCATAATCCAACCCAGCTTTTCTGTCCAGCCTTTTCACGAAAAGTTCACAATCCGATCCCCGTGTTTTTCTTCCGCAATAGGGAGGATTTTCTCCCTATGCGGCCAGCCCTATTGTCTAAAAATATTTTTTACATTATAATTTAAGTATATCTGCGCCGCCTTGCGCGCGGTAAAAATGGATAAGGGAGGAATTTTAGATGAAAAAAAACATGCGCAGACTGCTGTCCGCCGCTCTGGCGGCAGTCATGGTGACGGGCATGTGCTTCACCGCCTCTGCCTTCACCTACCCTTCCGCCTATTGGAAGCTCCATTCCGCCTGGGATGAGGCTGTGGCTGCCAAGAGCCCTGAACAAGTCATCTCCGTAGCCCAGCAGACTTATGACCTGCTGATGCCCCTGGGCCTGGGCGAGGATGTGTGCTACAACCTAGAGCCCAAGGCTGGCCGGGCCTCCTGGGCCTGTGAGATGAAGGGCGACATCGATGGCGCTATCCTGTGGCTGGAACGGCAGCGCACCTTTGCCAGCTGGCTGGACCAGAACATTCGCAGTTACAAGGATACCTTGCTCAACGTGGACGCTCGGATGGCTTACCTGAAAGCCGCCCAGAATGTCACCATCTACGCCCAGAGCGACGACAGCGCCTCCCCCTATGCGGTAGGCCCCAAGACCGGGACTTGGTATGGCACCCCGGCGGACAGCTCCACCACCGGCGGCTCCGCCTCTCTGATCTATGTCACCTTCGGTGACAGCTACTCTGTGGACTACTGGATCGACTACTACATGGACTGCTCGCCCGCTTTCCGGGAGGCGGCAAACGGCGGCGTCATCGAGTTTGCCTGGAACTTCAGCCCTGAGGGCACCGCCGGAGCCCAGGCCGTTCTGTCCGCTGACAGCTATATTGAGGAAAGCTTACGGGCTCTGGGCAGCTTGGATGCCACTGTCTTGCTCCGGGTGGGCGCCGAGATGAACAACTGGTCCGACTGTGACCCCGCTACCTATATCCAGGCCTTCCGCAAGGTGGCCGACGCCGCCAGCCGGTACAGCAACATCCAGATGGTTTTCTCCCCGGACAATATCAGCAACCGGAACCGGACCATTGCCGATTTCTATCCCGGAGACCAGTATGTGGATTGGGTCGGTATGTCCACCTATCACAACACCAACTATGCCGGTTACAGCGGCACCTCCTCTTACAGCTTTGACTATACCGGCTACGGCAATGACGCCTACTACGGCCTTGGCATCTATGACCATGACCCCATGGTCACCATCAAGCCTATCATCGACCTGGCCGTGGCCCACAACAAGCCCGTTATGGTCAGCGAGTGCGGCTTTGCCTATCGCAACAGCTCCGGCACCGACCTGACCTCCTTCGCCGTGGAGCAGCTTAACTGGTTCTATTCCTATATCAACATGGTCTATCCCCAGGTAAAGGCTGTGTTCTACTTCAACGCCGACCCCGACAGCGGATTTAAGTATATGCTCAACGGCAATTCCTCCGTGTCCTCCACCTATCAGAACGCCATCCGCAACAACGGCGCCTATCTGGATGAGGTGGACGGCTCCGCCACCGGCTGGGAAACGCTGGACAAGACCGCCCTTTCCGCTGGCGACAGCACACTGAAGCTGGCCTCCTATGTCAGCTTCCCCGGCAAGAAGACCAACACAGTCAAATACTATGTGGACGATAAGCTGGTCCACACCAGCACCCAGGCCCCTTACTACTATGAGCTCGACCTGGCCGCTCTGGGCGGCGGCAGCCACACCGTCAAGGCAGAGGCCAGCGGCGGCCAGTTCTCCCGCTCCAGCAAGACCTACACCCTGAATGTACCCGGCACCTCCACCCAGCCTGCCGACCCCACGCCCGGCACACAACAGCCCTCCGCCTGGGCTGCCGAGCTCATCGCCGACGCCAAGGACAAGAAGCTAATCACCGACCGCACCGAGGGCCTGTATCAGGACCAGATCACCCGCCTGCAGTTTGCCGAGCTGGCTGTCAACCTGATTGAAGAGGCCACCGGCAAGGAGATCACCCCCTCTACCCAGTCCTTCACCGACACCAGCGATCCCATGGTACTGAAGGCTGTGGCCGCTGGCGTCACCTCCGGCAAGGGCGAGGGTATCTTCGCCCCCAGCGATAAAATCACCCGCCAGGAGATCTGTGTCATGCTGAACAAGGTCATTGAGTATGTGGACCAGGCCAATGACTCTACCACCCTGACCGACACCAGCACCCAGGTGGATGCCAGCCGGTTCAACGATGTGGACCAGATTGCCGACTGGGCCAAGCCCGCTGTGGCCAAACTGACCAATAATGGTCTGATGAGCGGCAAGGGCGACGGCGTCGCTCCTGTGGCCAACACCACCGTGGAGGAGGCCATCATCTTGATTCGCGCCCTGTACGACAAGTTCTAAGCCCTCCCTCCCCTAACATTAAAAGAGGAGCGGGACCTCTGATGAGGTCCCGCTCCTCTCTTCGATTTTCGCAGTTCAGACGCATTCCATGCCCCTGGCCAAAGCGGTCATATTCAGGTCCACCAGCTTGGCCTTAGGCCCAGTGAACATCTGCCGGATCATCTCCCGCAGAGTATCCGCCTTCAGGGCGCCGGTGGCGGCGATATAGGCGCCTAGCATAACCATGTTGGCCACCTTTCCGTTGCCCAGCTCGTTGGCAATGGTGTCGCAGGGGACTTGGATAACACGCAGGTCTTCCCGGTCCACCTTTTCCTTGATAATGGAACTGTTCAAAAAGACGGTGCCGCCGGGGACCACCTCGTCCTCAAACTTCTTCAAAGAAGGGCCGTTCATGGCAATGAGCTCCGTGGGGTGATAGACGATGGGGGAGCCCACAGGCTCATCGGACATGATGACAGAACAGTTTGCGGTACCGCCCCGCATCTCCGGGCCGTAGGACGGGACCCAGGAGACCTCCAGCCCCTCCTCCAATCCGGCCTCTACCAAAGATTTGCCGATGGACATAACGCCCTGACCGCCGAAGCCGGCAATCACGATCTCCTTTTTCACTGGTCAGCCACCTCCTTGATGACGCCCAAAGGATAATACTCCGCCATCTTATCCAGCACCCAGCGGTTAGCATCCAGGGTGGTCATGCCCCAGTTGGTGGGGCAGGCACACAGCACTTCCACGAAGGTGAATCCCTCGTTGTTCATCTGCTTGGTAAATGCCTTCTTGATGGCCTTTTTGGCCTTGACAATGTTGGGGATATCGGCCACGCACACCCGCTCCGCGTATACCAGGCCGTCCAGAGTGGACAGCATCTCAGCCACCCGTATGGGCTTGCCGTGGAGTTCCTCTGTCCGGCCCATGGGCGCGGTGGTGGCCCGCTGGCCGATCAGGGTAGTGGGCGCCATCTGGCCGCCCGTCATGCCATAGATGGCGTTGTTGATAAAGATGGTAGTGAATTTCTCGCCCCGCATAGCGGCGTGGACGATTTCAGCGGCGCCGATAGAGGCCAGGTCGCCGTCCCCCTGATAGGTGAACACAGGCTGGTCCGGGTGGGTCCGCTTGATGCCGGTGGCGGCAGCGGGAGCCCGGCCGTGGGCGGCCTCGACAGCGTCGCAGGCGAAGTAACTGCCCGCAAAGACAGAACAGCCAACAGGGCACACACAGATGGTGCTGTCGATAATGCCCAGCTCCTCCATGACCTCACCAATCAGCTTATGTACAATGCCATGGCTGCATCCAGGGCAGTAGTGCAGCTCCGTATCCTGGAGGCCGGCAGTCTTTTTATATACAGTCGTCATCTTACTTGCCTCCCTTCAGCGCCCGTTCGGCCGCGTCCACGATTTGGGTCAGCGTGGGAATGCTGCCGCCGGCACGGCCCTCGAAATAAACAGGCTTTTCCCCCTCGACAGCCAGACGAACATCGTCTACCATCTGCCCCAGGCTCATCTCCACGGTCAGCACAGCCTGGACGCTGGCCTGACTGGCTGCCTTTTTCAGCGCCGCATAGGGGAAGGGCCACAGGGTAATGGGTCGGAACAGACCGGCTTTGACGCCCCGCTCCGCCAGTTGCTCGATGGCGGACATGGCAATGCGGGAGGGCGTGCCATAGGCCACCAGCAGCACCTGGCAGTCCTGGGTGTTCTTCTCCTCCCAGCGGATCTCCCGCTCCTCAATCAAGTCATACTTGGCCTGGATGGCCAGGTCGTGCTCCTCGCAGGCCTGGGCCTCGATGAACAGGGAGGTAACGAAGTTGTTGTGGGCCCTTCCGTTTCGTCCGCTTGCCGCCCAGTCCTTGGGGGGCAGTTCCCGCTTGGGGATATCGTGCCATTCGATGGGCTCCATCATCTGGCCAATCATACCGTCAGCCAGCACCACCACTGGATTGCGGTAGCAGTCGGCCAAGTCAAATGCCTCTTGTGTCAAATCCACAGCCTCCTGGATGTTGCAGGGAGCCAGAACGATGGTGCGGTAGTCGCCATTCCCGCCGCCACGGGTGGCCTGGTAGTAGTCGGCCTGGGAGGGCTGGATGGACCCCAAGCCGGGGCCGCCCCGCATCACGTTGACGATCACGGCGGGCAGCTCCGCGCCGGCCAGGTAGCTGATGCCCTCCTGCTTCAGGCTGACGCCCGGAGAGGAGGATGAGGTCATGGCCCGCTTACCGGAGGAGGCGGCGCCGTACACCATGTTGATGGCGGCTACCTCTGACTCAGACTGGACAAAGACCCGGCCCAGTTTGGGCATATGGAGGGACATATATTCCGGTATCTCATTCTGGGGTGTGATGGGGTATCCGAAGAAGCAGTCGCAGCCGGCTCGGATAGCCGCCTGAGCGATGGCCTCGTTCCCCTTCCAAAGTTCTTTTGCCATTTTCTTCTTCCCCCTTACTCTTTTTCCACAGTAATCACCGAGTCTGGACAGATCCTGGCGCAGCTGGCGCAGGCGATGCACTGGCTCAGGTCGGTGACTCCGGCCGGGTGATAGCCCTTCACATTGGCCGAGGTCATATCCAGGGCTAAAATGTGCTTGGGACAGACGGAAATACACAGCTCGCAGCCCTTACACCGGTCCCGGTCAAAGGTCAATCTTGCTTGCATAGGGACACTCCTCCTTTTTATTCATCCATTTCCCATGGTCTATTCATATACAGCCGGACGGGGAACAGGGGGCCCGGCATCCCCTCTGCTTGGTCGATCAGTTCCTCCTGAATCACATGGCATACCACCGGCAGGCCGGTCTGGCTGGAAACTGTTCGGGCCAGGGCCGCTCCCGCCTCTAGGTCGGCCAGCTCTGTTTCCCGGCACAGGTGGGTGTTGTCTACCAGTCCGGTCACTCTCAATCCGGTGACCGCCTGGATCTCCTCCAGACTGGCCAGAGCTCCTTCCACGTCTCGTGTCTGAGGCCGGCGGGCGTTGAGGACAAATAGGACCCGGCATTGGGACCCCAGCAGTTGCGGCCGATATCGGGCCAGTACCCGTGCCCCTACGCCGCCCCCGCCGATATCCAGCACACCCCAGAGGTCCTGATCCTGGAACAGAACGTTCACCTCCGCCGGCATGGCCGGCACGTCGGCGTCCACACATGCCTGGGAGGTAGCAATGAGCCGCACCCCCTCGTGGGAGAGCAGATCTCTCCGCTCCCTGGAGCGGAAGTAAGGGTTGACCACATCCAGGTCGGCCAGGGCAGTCCGCTTTCCCTGCCGGGCCAGGGCCAGGGCCAGATTGACGGAGAACTCTGTCTTTCCGCTGCCACTGTATCCCACGACTACGGTCAAGCGGCTCTGCTCCAGCCACTCCATTCTGTCCATTGTTGCCCCCTCCCTTTAGACATATTATTTTATTACTTATTGTATGATGTCATAATATATCTTAAGATGTAGTATGTCAAGAGGCTTGCAAAAATTCTACATCTGTGGCATAATCATTGTATATTTTAACGGGGGAGTGGGTCTATGGCTAGGATTACATCAAAAAAACTGACCGACCAGACCGCTGACCGTCTGTTCCAGATGATTATTTCCGACCCGGAGCTTTGCCCTGGATCCAAGCTCCCCAACGAAACGGAGCTGTGCGCCCTGTTCGGGGTCAGCCGCACCACTGTCCGGGAGGCGGTGCGTTTCCTGGCCGCTCAGGGCTATGTGGAGGTACGGCGGGGGCTGGGCACCTTTGTAGCACCACGGACCACCATCAGTCAGGATATTGGCCTGCCCCAGTTGGAAACGGTCCAGGTTCGCCTCCAGGATCTGTTCGAGATTCGTTTGATGATCGAGCCCACTACCGCCATGCTGGCCTGCCATCGGGGCACTCAGGAGGAGCTGGACCACATCTTCCATTGTGCTGACGAGGTTGCCCGGCGGATTCGCTCCGGCAGGGACTGGGACAGCGCCGACGTGGACTTCCACCACGCCTTTGTGGCGGCCTCCCACAACCAGTTCATGGAGCAACTCGTGCCCATCCTCAACCGGGCGGTCACCTCCACCTGGCGGATGGTGGGCTCCTACCCCTCTCTGCCCGATATGGTGATCCAGGACAACGCCCTGATTACCAGTTTTCTCCGGAATCGGGACCCCCAGGGCACCCGGCTGGCCATGGAGTCCCACCTGCGCAGGACCATCCGGGTCCTAGAATTCGGGGACAGCAGTGTCTTATCCCTTTTGTGAAAAAAGACAAAAAGGGGGCCGCGCCAAGGTTGCGCGGTCCCCTTTTATTCCCATAGCGCGTCCTTGCGCATGGGCAGTTCCCCAAAGACACGGGCCACGGCCCCTTCATAGTCCCTGCTGTCCTGGGCCTTTCTGATGTCCTTGAACAGTCTGTCCCCGCCCTCGAACAGACGACACAGGTAGCTCCACAGCTCCTTCATGTGGAACACCGTATTGCGCTGGCTGCCGAAGGCCTCCAAATAGGTCTGATACAGCCCGTCGTGGAAGGCCCGCAGAACTTTCCTGTCCGGCGGCGGTTCCCCCTTGGCCTTGGCCGCCAGGGCCGGGTCAGCCAGCAGCCCCTGTCCGATCATTACCCGATCCACCTGGGGGAATCGCTCCTGAAAACGGCAGCATCCCTCCGCCGTCACCAGCCCGCCATTGTAGCACACAGGCCCGCTGTACATCTCCAGCGCCCTGGAAAATGCCTCGATCCGAACAGGCTCGGAATAAAAATCTTTCCGCACACGGGGATGAATGATGAGCAGATGGAGGGGGTATTTTTCGAATATCTCCAGGAGAGGTCCAAACTCCTCCGGCGACCCCAGACCCAGCCTTGTCTTGACCGACACCTTCACCCGGACGCCGCCAAATACCTGATCTAAAAATCGGTCCAGCTCCTCAGGATGGGCCAGCATCCCCGCCCCTTTTCCTTTCGCTACCACGGTGCCGGAGGGGCAGCCCAGGTTCAAGTTGACCTCCTCATATCCCATCTCTCCCAGAGCATTAGCCGCCCAGAGGAAGTCTTCGGCGCTTTTGGTCAGAAGCTGGGGGACTGCCGGGATGCCCCGGTTGACCTCCGGGTCTATATTCCGCCGCTCCCGCTGGGTGAACAGGTGCTCCCTGGTGGGACTGATAAAGGGCATATAGTATTTGTCCACCCCGAAAAAGTGTCGGTGGTGGACCCGGCGGAACTCCCCGCCGGTGATCCCCTCCATAGGGGCAAAGTAGTATTCCATAGCGTTCCCTTCAAAAAGCGGGGGCTGGGACACAGGCCCGACCCCCGCTGTCTTTACCGCTTACTCTCTTCCAGCAGCTTCAGCAGCAGCCGCTCATTCTCTCTGGCCTCTTGTGCCAGCTCCCCGGATCGTATCTTCAGCCGGTACAGTACCCCGTCGTAGTCGGCCAGCATCTGGTCCGCCCGGCGGATGGCCTCTCCTCCGTCAAATTGGTCTACATTTCCGGCCGCCGGCAGGTCCAGCTCCCGCAGGTAGCTGTCCACCTTGGGGTCGTAGACCAGTCCCATGGAGGGTACCGCCATCCGGGCGGCGAAGATCAGGGTGTGCAGGCGCATGGCCAGACAGAGCTTCGCCTTCCCCAGCACCCCCATCAGCTCCCGTGGGGTACAGGGAGCATCCAGCACATAGGAGGGAGTGCTCATCCGCTCTCTCACCTGCCGGGTGGCCTCCCGGTCCTTATCGGGCTGCATGAGCAAAAAGAGCATCTCCAGACCATGGGCCTGGTACAGGTGGTCGCACAGCCGGGCCAGCTCCCTGGGAAACTCTCCCGTACCGGGCCAGCCACGGACGGACACCGCCACAAAAGGCCTGCCGTTTGGAATGCCGGTGCCGGACAGAAGCTGGGCGCACCGCGCCTCCCCCGCAGGGGCCAGGTGGAACACCGGGTCGGCGGTAACTCTGATATCGTCCCGCGTCACGCCCATGTCCCGCAACTCCCTGGCGGAGCTGTGGTCCCTTAGGGTGACCAGGGCGGCCCGCTCCACCACCCGCTTCACCCTCCGGCGGTTGGCCGGCTTATGGACCGGACCGATACCGTTGGCGTACAGCATCACCGGCTTGCCCAGCAGCTCGGCGCAGCGGATGACAGACAGATAGTAAAACAGGGACCGGGTGGAGGTGGTGTCCTGGAGCAGACTTCCTCCCCCGGACAGCAGGGCGTCACTTCGGCGCAGGGCGGAGAATACCCGCCACATTCGAAATCTGGGAATGGCATCCAGCCCGTACTGCCGCCGGGTCAGGTCCGGGTCATTGGACAGGACGGTGACGGCCACCTCGTCGCTGGCCTCATGGATGGCCTGCTGGATGGACTCCAAAATGGCGTCGTCCCCAGCGTTGGAAAAGCCGTAGTAGCCGCTCATAACTACCCGATATTTCCGGCGGCGGACCTGCTCATACATGGTTAGACAGTCACTGGCCATGCGGCGGACGGAATAGTGGTCAAAGATGACCTGGCGGCCATAGGCCCCCAACCGCTCCCGCTCCTCCCGCGTCAGGGAGAACGCCGCAGACACATCGGCCAGCAAGGTCTCCGGTCTCGACACAGGCAGGCCTCGGCAGCAGAAGTTGCCCGCCTGTGCCTCGGCCAGCTTGTCCGGGCCAAACAGGCCGTGATAACCCTCGTTGCCCGCCACGATGACAGGCTTGGCGGCGGACATGGCCTCCAGCGCCGCCCGAGATACCCCCACAAAAAGGTCGCCAGCGGCCACGATCTCGTTGATGTCTGTCCGGGGGCCTGTCATGGTAATACAGTTGCGGCCCAGCCTTTGATTGGTCTGATTGGCCAGCGCCTTCAGCTCGTCAAAGACGTTGCCGCCCCCGGCGATGAGCAGTTGGATGCCGGGGATAGCCCGATCCAGCTCCGGAGCGATCTGGATGAGCTGCCGGGCCACCAGAGCCCGGTCGGCATCCATCCGGCTGACATAAGAGAGGATGGGCCGGGAGGCGTCCAGCCCGAACTCCCGGATGACCCGCTCCCCCGAAACAGCGGGGGAGAACTTCTCTGTATCGATGCCGTTGATGGTCACAGAGATATGCTCCGGGGGCAGACCGTACTCCCGGATCAGGTACTCCTTGATATCCTCGGACACCGCCACGGTCCGCTGGCCCCAGTTGGTCAGATAGCGCAGGATGCCGCTGGTATCAAAGACCCAGTGGGCAGTGGTCACAAAGGGAAACCCCATCCGTTTTTGCAGGCTGCCGCACAGGAACGCCGGGATCCGGGCATGGGCATGGACCACGTCCGGCCTCTCCCTGCTAATGATGTCACGGAGAATGGTCCGGGAACGGCGCATCTCCCGAAAGCCCCGGCGGTGCATGGGCGCCTGGTAGTGGCGGATGCCGGCCGCCTCGATCTCCGGCACATAGACACCTCCATTGGATACGATGATAACATCGTGCCCCTGGTGCTTCAGCTCCTTGGACAGCTCCAGGATATGTGTCTCCGCCCCACCGATGTTCATGCCCATGGTGGCCATGAGGATCTTCATTGGTTCCCTCCTCTCCAGGTCATATTCAATCGATGGCTACCACTGTTCCGGTGAACTGGGCATAGGGCGTGTGGTAGTTGCGGGCGGAGTTGACACCAAGGTCGTACACCCGGTTGACTAGATAGCGGCCGTCGCTGATGATGCCCCTGCCCTCTACGGTAAGCAGCAGGTTGACGCCGTCCTCCACGGGAGTCATCTCCATGGTGCCGTCGTCATACTCGGCCAGCTTGGCCCCCTCCATCACCTGAATGTCAGTGATCTCTCCCAGGGCACCGCCGCTGCTGTTGTCCACGTCATACAGCATGTCCTTCTCCCGGATGGCGTCGGCCACATAGCCCCGGACCCCGCTGACCAGGATTTGGTAAGTAAAGGGGGTGTCCGAGGTGGTGGTGCTGGTGATCTCACGGTGATTCGTCTTTACATACAGGGCCACAGCCATCACGATAACGACAGCCAGGACCAGCACGTCGATAATACTGATCTTGCCGAACAGCCGGCCCTCCCGGTCAATGAGCTTCATTCCTGTCCCTCCCGTTCAATGGAGATAATGGGGCCGCTGGCCATATAGCCCTCGCCCCGGATATAGGCGGTGGACCCCACCAGCAGTTGGAAATTGCTGCCCAGGATGACCGCCTCCTCGCTGACTGTACAGGGGGCCTCTACCGTTACAAGGATATCCTCATAGCCTGGCACGTCGGCCAGTACATAGCTGTGGCTCTCCTGGTCCAGAAGCTGTGTCTGGGCGGGGACCGCCTGGGTGGACACCACCTGGCCCAGTTCATTGTTCTTGATGTTGTCTACCAGCTTGTCCCCCGGCTGAATGATGGAGCCGGTCCCTTCGATCCATCGCTGAAAGCGGATAGTGTACCGGACCGTAGCGGCGGCAGTTGACGACTCGTTGGAAACGGCCTGGGGCTTTACGGCCATCCACAGCAGGACCGCGGCCACCGCCAGGGCCACCACCAAAATGATGCCATCAAACAGATTGAGCCGCAGACGGAATTTGTACTTATTTTCTTCCATGAGGATCTCCTTTCAGCACGCCTTGGTAGACGTTCTCAATATTTTTGGCAAACACCTGACCGGTAAAGCTGGTTTGGAACCGCTCTCTGGCCTGACGGCCCATCTCCCGGCGCTCCTCCGGCCTATCCATCAGATGGGCCATGGCCTTGGCCATGCTCTGGCTGTCTCGGCTTGGAAATAGCAGGCCGTTCTCCCCATCGGTCACCAGCCAGGGGTTTCCCCCGTAGTCGCTGGCGATGGTGGGCAGGCCCAGGCTCATCCCCTCCAGCAGGGCCAGGCTGGTGGCCTCGGTGCCGTAGGAGGCGTTGAGCTGCACGTCCAGGATATTCAGCAGGGCGGCCACGTCGGCGCGGAAGCCCAGCATCTGGACCACGTCTTCCACGCCCATCTCCACCACAGCCCGGGCCACATCTTCCTCAAAGGAGCCAGTACCGGCGATGAGGACCCGGAAGCCGCTGCGCCCTTGCTCCTTTAACAGCTTTGCGGCGTGAACCAAATACAGGTGGCCCTTATAGTCCTCGATCCGGGCCAGGATGCCGAATACCACCGTGTCCGGAGGGATGGAAAGCGCCTGCCGGAGCTTGGCGCGGTCCTCTGGCCCGGTCTCCTCCACCGGGGCCACGCCGTTCATCACCACGGTAATCTTTTTGGGGGAAATCCCCCCCTCGGTCAGGTTGTCCCGGGTAGCCGGGCTGACGGCGATGATATGGTCGGCAAAGTGCTCGTTGACCAGCTTGTTGACCCAACGGCCGGGCGGATACTTTATCTTGGCCGGGACCGGGAAGGCAGAGTGCCGGCTGTACACCACAGGTACATGGAGGCCCTTGGCGGCGATGCGGCCCGACAGGGCCCCATGGGTGTGGACCAGATCGGGCTTGATCCGCCTGATCAGCTCTTTGAGCACTTTCACATCGTCCCTGTGGTAAGAGCGGTCCGCCATGCCGTCCACCTCGTAGACCTGGGCGCCCGCCTGTTCCAAGGGCTCCTTTAACATGCTTCCCCTGGGGATGGCCACCATCGTTTCATATTGGGAGCGGTCGGCATAGCTCAAATAGTTCAGGATGACCCGGCCCGCCCCGCCGATATTGGTATCACTGATGATGTTCAGCACACGGATCATACCAGCAGCCTCCCCTCCGGGAGCTGCCCCCGCCGGGCAGCCAGACCGCCCAGGGCCAGATAAGCCCAAAACAGGAACATGACTCGGTAGTTATAGAAGGAGTAATCCGTCATGGCCTGGACCATAAAGCCGCATACTCCGGCCGTAATGCCGATTTGAAGAACCCGGCTGGTCCAGTTCTTTTCCTTGCCGATGGCAGAGCACATATCCCGGAAGAAGTTGAACAGCAGCAGAAGAAAGACCACCAGGGCACAGATACCCGCGTCGCACACCATCTGGAGGAATAGGTTATGGGAGTGGGGGGCCACAATGGTGTTATAGCTGTAAGCGGGATAGACCATGTTGAAGGCCCCGTCCCCCGGCCCAATACCACACAGCCAGTAATCCTTCAGCATGGCCAGTACGCCTATCCAGATATACACCCGGTAGGAGGTGGAGTTATCAGTGAGGTTTCCGATACTGGTAAACCGGGAGATCACCGTATCCGGTAGGACGAAATAGAGGGCTACCATGACAAAGGGGGCCAGCAGGAGCAGTCTGGGATTGAGGAGCAGGACAAAGACCAGCCCCGCGAACAGGAGCCCCAGCCAGGCCCCTCTGGAGAAGGTGAGGATCATGCAAACGCACATGACAGAGCAGCAGGCGAGGTAAAAGACCCGGTTCAGCCAGTCCTTGGCCCCCAGCAGCTTGGCTCCCCCCAGTGGGATAAGCAGGATCAGATACTGCCCCAGCATATTGGGATTCTCCAAGGTGGAGGGCACCCGGAACTGGATACTGGAGAACATATCGCTGTCCACCCAGGCGGCGGACTGGTAGCCCCAGCGGAAGATATACTGGAGGATGCCGTAAGCGGACACGATGGCCCCAGCCAGCACCATCAGGGCCACCAGCGTGTCCAACTGGTTTCGGTTGGTCACCCCGTTGTACAGCACGATAGAGAACAGAATGAAGGCCACCGACAGCAGGCCGGGCTGAAGGCTGCTCTCAAGGTCCACCGAGAAAAGAGTGCCCGCCAGATAAACGCCGGCGTAGAGGATGATATACTTGTTGACTGGGGACCAGGCCAACTGACGCTCCCTGTCCCGGACCAAATTGAGCAGCAGAGAGGCATAGCCGATAGCCGCCAGCCCCATGGTTATCAGAGAGGGGCGGGACACGGCCAGCATCGGGGCCAGCACCACCGGGATCGCGCACCACAGCCAGGTTCTGGTAAAGATGCTCCCGGCAAAGAGCTTTTCCAGCCTCAGCTTATCGTAGAGCCAGCACAGGCCCCTCCGCACCAGGGACCAGAGCTTGAAAAAGACGCTCCGCTCGGACGAGGCTCTATTCCACCCCGCCGGGTGGAGGAACCACTGGACCAGTCCGCTCCGCTCCCATTGGCGGCTAAACCACAGGCATACCGCCGTCAGCCACCGCCAGACCAGGCTGGCGGACAACACTTGCTTCATCTGTTCCATCCCTTATCCTCTCTTTAATAGACGTTTGATCAGGGCCGCCGTCATGGCGGCCTCCTCCATGCCCATGGACAGGGTAACGCCGAAATAGACGGCCACGCCGCCTCCGGCGCACAGGGCCAGGGAGAGCAGCTCCCCCATCTTTCCGGCAGGCAGGACCGATCCAAGCCATCCCAAAAGCAGCCAAGCGGTCAGCCCCGTAACCGCGGCGGCAGCCAGCATTTTGAAGAAGTCCAGGCACAGGGCCCGGTCCAGGAATCCCTGACCTTCCCGCTCCATGGGAACGATCAGCAGCAGCGCGTACACCGTGGAGGAGACCGCGGAGGCGATGGCCAGCCCCCGGACCTCCAGCGGGCCGACCAAGGCCATGCACAGCAGGAGATTCACCCCGATGGACAGGGTGCCCGCTACCAGGGGCCCTCTCCCCTGCTGCCGAGCGAAGTAGGCCCGGCTTAGAATATTCTGAAGCGCATAGCCCGCCATGCCCAGGGATATCCAGGATAGGGCGCTGGCGGTGACTTCCACTGCCCGCTGCCCAAACTCCCCCCCTCCGTAGAGGAAGGACACCAGGGGTCTGGCTACCGCCATCAGCCCCGCGGCCATGGGCAGTACGAAAAACAAACTGCTGTGGACGGTCTGGCGGAGGGTATCCCGGAAATCCCCCTGCTGTCCGCCGGCGGTGAGCCGGGACAGCTTAGGGAAGATCACATTGGTGATCGACAGGATAAAGGTACCGGCAATAACCAGATACAGGTTGGTGGAATACTCCATAGCGGACACACCCGCCCCCCCGTATAGCCGGGAACCGAATCGGGAATTGATGACCAGATTGATGGGCTGGACCCAGGTGGACACCATCACCGGCCCCATCAGCGCAAACACCTTTTTCATCCCCGGAGACCGGAAGTCCAATCCCGGCCGATACTGGTAGCCCAGCCTCCTAAGCGGCGGGACCTGGATCAGCCCCTGGAGGAACCAGCCCAACAGATAGGCCAGCGCCAGACCATAGATGCCCATAGACTGGTCCAGAAACAGAAAGTAGGCGATAATAACCAGGTTGGATAGGGCGGACATGAGGGCGGGGGCGGTGAAGTGGTCCTGGGCCTGGAGCACTCCGACCAAGGAGAAGGCCACGCCGGAAAACAGAACCGTGGGAAACATGGTCCTAGTCAAAGAAATTGCCAGGGCCGTAGTCTGTGGGTCCTCATAGTCGGCAAAGAGGGCCACCAACGGCTGGGGAAAGGCCATCCCCGCCAAGGTAAGAACGCCGGTGAGCAGGGCGATGATGGTAATAAAGCAGCCCGCGAAGCGGTAGGCCTCCTTCTTTCCCTTCTGTTCCAGATACTCGCTGAACACCGGGATAAAGCAAGCGGCGATGGCCGAGGCGAATACCGCGTCAAAGAATACCCGTGGGATTCGGCTGGCGGTATAGAAGGCGTTGGCCTCCATACCCATACCGTAATGCACGGCCAGCAGGTGGTCCCGGTACAGTCCCATCACTTTTCCCAGCAGAGTGATGGCCATGACGGCGCTGATCGTCCTTGTGGCGCTGTGCCGATCCTCCAAGGCTTCTTCCTCCGTTCCCTGCGCAATATTAGTACAACTGATTTATTGTACACCAAGAATATCCCTTTTTCAACCATCTGATCCTGAACGATTTGTAAACATCTCCTTTCCCGCAACTTTCTTTCTTTTTCCATTGAATCCGATTTTTGTGTCTGCTATAATAGGCCATATTCAATCGGTTTACATATTACAAAGGAGTACCCATGAAAAAACATACCGTCAGATCCCTATCCCGCCGGGCGGCCGCCCTGGTCCTAGCCCTGGCGCTGGCCCTCCCCACCGTCTATGCCCACGCTGGGGAACAGAAGCTGCAGACCTCCATCGACCTGGTGGATGGTCTGACTTACCGCAACACCATCACCGACAACAGCGAGCGCCGGGTGGAGAGCTTTTCCCTGGAGCTGGAGAAGGACAGCGACGCCTACCCCATCCTGCTTCAGGCTGCTGGCACTGTTTACGGCGCCGCCACCATCAACCGAGCTGTCACCTATGCCCAGGAGCTGGGTTACCATGTACTAGGCGCGGTAAACACCGACTTCTTCTCCACCGCCTCCGGCGTGCCCATCGGCATCGTCATCGAGGACGGTGTCTACAAGTCCAGCCCGGAGCACGAGGACGCCATGATCATCACCGATGGTCAAGTCTCCCTGGTAGATGGGCCGTCGGTATCCCTCACTCTGGTCAACCAGCGGGACAACAGCACGGTGAAGCCCTCCCACCTGAATAAATGGCGCAGCGAGTCAGGGGGCATCTACCTGCTCAACCAGGACTTCTCCGCTGTGTCCACCCGTACCTCCACCCCTGGCTGGTATGTACGGATGGCTCTGATGGAGGAGGACGAGCCCCTCACGGTCAATAGCACCCTGGAGCTGGAGGTGACGGAGCTGCTCCAGTCTGACCAGCCCCTCGCCATTGGCGATGGGGAGTACATCCTTACCGCCGCCGATGCCTCCGGCTATCTGTCCGTCTTTCAGTCCTTCCAGGTGGGCGACCGGATCACCCTGACCACCTCCTGCGAGGATGAGGCCCTATCTCATGCCCAGTGGGCCGGAGGTGTGGGGGACATTATGGTGTGGGACGGCCAGCTTACTGACTCATCCCAGTGGACCTATGCCAAGGACGGCCGTCAGCCCAGGACCGCCCTGGGCATGAAGGAGGACGGCACTCTGCTGGTCTACGCCGTGGATGGCCGCCAGTCCGGCTACTCCTCCGGCCTGTCCCAGAAGGATCTGGCGGAGGAGATGATCCGGCGGGGCTGCGTCTGGGCCGTCAATCTGGATGGGGGCGGCTCCACCGCCATCTCCCTCTGGCTGCCGGGACAGACGGGGCCCGCTGTTCTCAACCTGCCCTCTGACGGCAAGCCCCGAAGCTGCGCCACCTATCTGCTGCTGGTCACAGACCAGGAGGGGGACGGCCGGCCAGACCGGCTGGCCCTGACGCAAAACGGCCTCACCCTTCTGACGGGCACCTCCCTCACCCTGCCGGATGCCGCTGTGCTGGACGAAGGGCTGAACCTTCTGGACCGAGAGCTCCGTGACCTGACCATCACCTCCAGGGAGGACCTGGGCGAAGTGGAGGACGGGGTATACACCGCCGGCGACAGGGCCGGCACCGACACCCTCCGTCTGCGCTCCAGGGACCTGGATGTAGAGGGAGAGGCCCAGATCCATGTGGTGGACCACCTGACTGAACTGGTCATTTCCAAGGAGGGCAGCGCCTCTCCCATCACTTCTCTGTCTGTTGAGCCTGGAGAACAGGTCCAACTGGCCGTCACCGGCAGTTACTGGGGCCGCACCGCCCTCCGGGACTGGACCGCCGTCACCTGGACCACAGAGGGGGACGTGGGGACCGTGGATGAGAACGGTCTGTTCACCGCCTCCAAGACTGGGGGCACCGGCTCCATTACCGCCTCTGCTGGCGGAAAGACCCAGACCATCGCAATTTCCATGACCAATGTCCATACCGATGTGACGGAGGACCACTGGGCCTATACCGCCGTGGATTACTGCTACACCCACGGCATCGTGGGCGGCATCTCCGCTACTGAGTTTGGCCGTGACCTCCAGATCCGCCGAGGCGATTTCATGCTGATGCTGTACAATGCCATGGGCAAGCCTGCCGTCACCCAGGACTGCACCTTCACCGATGTAGCTCCCACTGATTACTACTATACCGCCCTGTCCTGGGGCCAGAGCGTAGGCCTAGCCTCCGGCACCGGGGACGGCGCCTATTCTCCAGGCGCCCCCATTACCCGGGAGCAGGCTTTTACCATCTTGCGCCAGGTCCTTCCTCTGCTGGGCAAGGACTGCCCAGACGCCAGCTTGTCTGTTCTGGACCAGTTCGCCGACCGTGACCGGATCGCCGACTACGCCAAGGGACATACCGCCACTCTGGTCGCCCAAGGCGTGATCAGCGGCAAGGGCGACGGCATCGATCCCCAAGGCTATCTGACCCGTGCCGAGATGGCCGCCCTACTCTATAAGGCCCTCACCTATACCCCCATTCAGGATGTGCCCACCGGCCCGGAGGAGCCGGTAGATCCCGTGGAGCCTGAGGAGCCGGTGGACCCAGAGGGCCCCGTCGATCCTGAGGAGCCCATAGAGCCCCAGCTCCCCGACCCCAGCCAGTATACGCTGACCCTGGACCACAACGAGGTCACTCTAAAGTCCGGTGAGAGCGTCCCGCTCACTGCCTCCCTCGCCCCGGCCTGGGAGGGAGCGGAGATCTCCTGGACCAGCAGCGATCCCTCCGCCGCTCCTGTCTCCTCCAAAGGCGCGGTGACCAATCTTTACGCTGGGACAGGCACCGCCTCTGTCACCATCACGGCCAGCTGGAACGGCCTGTCCGCCAGCTGTACCGTTCTCTGCCAGCAGGCCGCCCAGACCGGCACGGTCACTGACGCGGAGCTGGGTCTTAACGTCCGCTCTGGCCCAGGCTCCGACCGGCCCGTCATCGGCGGGCTGGACAACGGGACCTGTGTGGTAATTCTGGGCCAGGAGGCCGGGTGGTATCAGGTCCTCTATCTCAACCGGGCCGGACAGGCCGCCATCGGCTATGTGTCCGCTGACTACTTGACTGTGAATTGACGGGCCCTCCAAACAGCAGAAAGCCAGCCATGGAGCAAACCTCCATGGCTGGCTTTTTCTTATCGTTTCGTCCCTTAGACCATCAGAGAGCAGACCATCTGGGCATACTCCGCCGGGTCCTCCAGAGGCAGGCCCGCCATCAGCAGGGACTGGCCGTAGAGCAGCTTGGCATACTTGGCCACAGTATCCTTATCCCCAGCGTCCACCGCCTTCTTGATGGCGGCGAAGGGGGCGGCATCGGGGTTGAGCTCCAGCACCCGGTCGGCCTTGGGGTGGTCGCTCCCCTCCAGCTTGCTCATATACTTTTCCATCTCCAAAGAAACAGGGCCGTCGGCTGACAGACAGCAGGCGCCAGACTTCAAGATAGAGGAGACGCGGACGTTCTTTACCTGGTCGCCCAAGGCCTCCTTCACCGCCTCCAGCACATCCTTACCCGCTTCGGCCTTCTCTTCGGCCGCCTTCTTCTCCTCCTCCGTCTGGGGGAGGGCGTCCTCATCGCTGACAGATTTGAACTGCTTGCCGTTCACCTCACCCAGGGCCTTCATGACAAAGTCATCCACGTCCTCGGTGCAGTACAGGATCTCATAACCCTTGTCCAGGATGCGCTCCACCTGGGGCAGCTTGGCGATCTTGTCCACGCTCTCGCCGCAGGCGTAGTAGTAGTAAGGCTGGTCCTCAGGCATGCGGTCCTGATAGGCGGCCAGGGTGGTGTTCTTCCCCTCCTTGGAGGACCAGAACAGCAGCAGATCCTGAAGCATCTCCTTGTGAGCGCCGTATTCCGCCACCACGCCGTATTTTAGCTGGGTGCCGAAGGCGGCCCAGAACTTCTCATACTTCTCCCGGTCTTCCTTTTGCATCTTCAGCAGCTCGGACTTGATTTTTTTCTCCAGGGCGGTGGCGATAACCTTTAGCTGACGGGTGTGCTGCAGCACCTCCCGGCTGATGTTCAGGGAAAAATCGGCGGAGTCCACTACGCCCCGCACGAAGCGGAAGTGGTCGGGCAGCAGGTCGGCGCACTTGTCCATGATGAGCACGCCGGAGGAATAGAGCTGGAGCCCCTTCTGATACTCCCTTGTATAGAAGTCGTAGGGCGTCTGGGCGGGGATATAGAGCATGGCCTTATAGGTCACAGCCCCCTCAGCACTGGTGTGGATGACGGCCAGGGGATCCTGCCAATCTCCGAATTTCTCCTTATAGAAGGCGTTGTACTCCTCCGGCTTCACCTTGGACTTCTGCCGCTGCCACAGGGGGACCATGGAGTTGAGGGTCTTCCACTCCTTGACGGTCTCCCATTCCGGTTTGTAGTCCTCGGGGGCGTCAGCGGGCTTGTCCTTCCTCCTATAGTCCTCTACCTCCATGACAATGGGATAGCGGATATAATCGGAGTATTTCTTGATAAGTTCCTGTAATTTATAAGTCTCCAAATACTGATCGTAGTTCTCATCCTCGCCGCTGGCCTTGATATGCATGATGATATCTGTACCGGGGGCGTCCTTCTCGCACTGGGTCACAGTATAGCCGTCGGCCCCGTCAGACTGCCACATCCAGGCCTCCTCGCTCCCCCAGGCACGGGAGATAACGGTGACCTGGTCGGCCACCATGAAGGCAGAGTAAAAGCCCACGCCGAACTGGCCGATAACGTCGATCTTGTCCGCGGCCTTGTCGTCTTCGGCCAGTCCGGCCTTGAACTGGCCGGAGCCGCTGCGGGCGATGGTGCCCAGGTTGGATTCCAAATCCTCCTTGGACATCCCGATGCCGTTGTCCGAAATGGTCAGGGTGCGCATCTGCTTGTCCGGGACGATGGTAATCTTCAGGTCCTTCCGCTTTACTTCTACTGTGTCGTCAGTCAGCGATTTGTAAGCCAGCTTGTCCTCGGCGTCGCTGGCGTTGGAGATCAGCTCCCGGAGAAAGATCTCCTTATGGGTATAGATGGAGTTGACCATCAGGTCCAGCAGCCGCTTGGATTCGGCCTTAAACTGCTTCTTTGCCATGATTTTCTGCCTCCGTATATGAAAAATTTTTTGAAAACAAAATGGTTAGCACTCGTTATATCCGAGTGCTAACCATATGATAGCGCAGTCAGGCGGAAAATGCAATAGGGTTCAAAAATTATTTACAATTCTCAGCCGGCGGGCTCTTGGGCCTCTCCGCCTCGGTCCCCCAGGGAGAACCAGGTACGGAACACACAGGTACCGCTCTCCGGCTCATAATAGGCCGTATAGTTCCGGCAGCGCAGCTCCAGCAGGGGACCGGACAGGGAGAGCCAGCTGTCCTCCTCCCCCTCCAGGGTGCAGGACAGCTCTCCCTTCCAGTCGTAGATGTTCCACTGTCTGCCCTGGTCCTTCCGCACCGCCAGCCAGCTGGCCTCATCCCCCTGGAGGGCCTCTACCTGGCCGTCCTGGGCGGGCAGGACCTCCTGTCCGTTCAGCAGGGACACAGCGCACCGGTCCCCCTGGGTATCGTTGAAGATCACCCGGTCCCCGCCGGTCACATAGGGAAATTCCTCCTCCGGCAGGGGGGAGGGGAAGGTAAAGCTGTCCGTCCCATAGGTGAGAGTGACCTGGCCCTGGCCGTCTGTTTTGCTGTCCCACCAGAGAGTGTCCTGATATCGCTTCTGTATCCTATCACACCAATCCTGAGCAGTCAGAGCGGTCACTTCTCCCGTTTCCGGGTCCAAAAGAAGGGCTTTACGCCAGTTCTCTCCCCAGAAGCCCAGGAAAAATCCGCCATCGTACCACTGGGCGTTTTCATATACATCGCCGGCGAACCACCAAGGGAAGCTCTCCGGGTGGGCGATGCCAAGCTGGTCCCATGACCAGGATGCCTTCTCTGTTCCATCCTCCTGACGCAGCAGATAGAGCTTGTGCCCATCCCCCGCGAAAATACCCACCGGAGTTCCCTTAACACCCCAGTACCTAAATTCAGTGACCCAGCTCCCGTCCTGCGCTGCCAGGGCGATAAGGGCGCCGTTACCGGGGCTGCCCCGCTCCGGGTCCCCCTTCTCCAGCTCCCACACTGGAAGGGTCTGGCTGTCCCCGGCGTCATCTGTATAATACAGCCGGCTGATCTCGCTACACACCGGGTCCATGACCACCTTGCCGCCAGTGGTCATCAGCCCTATCAGCGTTTCCGGCCAGTTGTCCGCCTGCCAGGAGAAGTAGCCCGCCGCCCCCTCGAAGGGGACGAGCTGACCATACTCCTGGCTGGGGCGAAGCTGCTCCACACGCTCCTGATACCAGCGGCCGCCAATATCAGGCAGAGGCTTTTCCTGCTCATCCAGCTTTGACCAGTCCACCTCTACCGGGATAAGGGGCTCCCCAGCGTCAGAGGCGGGGACATAGCCCAGCTCCTCCGCCAGCCGCCGGCCATCTGGCCCCAGCAGCCAGTCATACAGTATATGGGTGGGGTCGTCCTGGGGCCGGTCCTTGGCCATGGCCACATAGTAGGGGTTTAAAAATGGGTACTCCCCAGCCTGAATGGCCTCGGCCGAGGGGGACACCCCGTCGATGGTCAGCACCTTCAGCCCCTTGGCCATCTCCATATCATTGGCGTAGTAGTACACGGTGTAGCCGATGGCGGAGGGTGAGTTGTCATATTCCCGCACCGCCTCCAGAAGCCCCATCATGGAGTCGGGCACCCAGGCTTCCGGGGCATCCATCATCTCCAGACCGTCCATAACCAGCTTCTCCATCAGAGTCTGGCTCCCAGCCTCGCTGTTGCGCTGGAAGGGGATAATGTCCAGGTCCTCTCCTCCCACCTCCTTCCAGTTGGTGATCTGGCCGGTGTATATCTTTCTCACCTGCTCGGTAGTCAGGCTGTCCACCGGATTGTCCTCGTTGACCACAAACACCAGCGCGTCCGTGGCAAAGGGAGTCAGCAGCCACTCCCCCTCCTGTTTCAACTCCTGGGCCACCTCTGGGGCCGGCTCGGCGGCCAACAGCAAATCAGCGGCGCCTGCCATCAAATTTCGGTACGACTGGGTGGTCCGGGAGAACTGGACCAGGTCGGCCACCTGCTCCCGCCCCTCCCCCAGCAGTACCGCGCACATGGCCTGGGCCATGGGCGCTGTGGAGGTGGAGCCATCCAGCCGGGGCAGGCTGTCTCTGGTGAATACAAAGGGGGCCGCCGTGCCAGGGGCGGACACATCCCCGACCGAGGTGTCGGTGCCCGGCCTTTTCGGTCCGCAGGAAACCAGCAGGGCCAGCGACAGCAGGGCGGGCAGCAGTTTTTTCCATTGTTTCATTGTAATCCTCCTTATCAAACAAGGCGTGTCCTGTTTGGAACCTCTTTTTCCAAGCCCTCGACTAAGGGAAAATGCAGGCATGATACACTATTATACCGCCTACTCCCAGAAAAACATCTCTATTTCCTTTCAAAGCGGCTACAAACCCGTTACATAGGTAACAAATCAGAACAGACACAAATTTTTTATTTTGGGCTTGACAAATCCCTCAGAATGTATTATTGTACTAATCACTTAATACAATAGTACAAGGAGGGAGCCTCTATGGAATGGAAACTCAATGACGACCGGCCCATCTGGCTCCAGCTGGCCGAGCAAATGACCCGGCGCATCATCACCGGGGTCTATCCCCCTGGGAGCAAGCTGCCCCCAGTGCGGGAGCTGGCGGCGGAGGCGGGGGTCAACCCCAACACTATGCAGCGGGCCCTGGCCCAGCTGGAGCAGGACGGTCTGGCCAAGGCGGACCGGACGGCGGGGCGGCTGGTCACCCAAGACACCGCTATACTGGATGCGGTACGGAGGGCGGAGGCCCATGTGGTCGTCAACCAATACTATCACGCCATGGCAGAGCTGGGCTACTCCCAGCAAGAGGCCACGGCGATGCTGAAGGAGGAGGAACAATGAACGAAAAACTGATCGTCTGTCACGGCCTGTCGAAGGCCTATGGACACAAGGCCGCCCTGTCCGGTGTGGACCTGGAGGTAGGCCAGGGGA
Source organism: Flintibacter sp. HCN-6482 (assembly GCF_037892565.1). NCBI lineage: Bacteria > Bacillati > Bacillota > Clostridia > Eubacteriales > Flintibacter > Flintibacter sp. HCN-6482. Next base: position 153,437 of record NZ_JBBKBK010000004.1, read on the forward strand.
GGATCGTGGGCCTGCTTGGCCCCAACGGCAGTGGCAAAACTACTCTAATCAAGCTGCTGTGCGGCTTGATCCAGCCCACCACCGGTGGGCTGACCATCGACGGTCAGGCCCCTGGGCCAGAAACCAAGGCCATGGTTAGCTATCTACCCGACCGGATGTATTTTGCCAACTGGATGCGTGCGGTGGATCTTTTCGACCTGTTCCGAGATTTCTACCAAAACTTCGACTATGACAAGGCCCTTGCCATGTGCCGCAGTCTAGGCGTGGAGCCGAAGGATAAGCTGAAGTCCATGTCTAAGGGCACCAAGGAAAAGGTCCAGTTGGTGCTGGTCATGGCCCGGAAAGCCCGACTCTATCTGCTGGATGAGCCCATCGCCGGGGTAGACCCGGCTGCCCGTGACTTTATCCTGCACACCATTTTGACCAACTACAACGAGGATGGCACTGTCCTGATCTCCACCCACCTGATCGCCGATATTGAGAAGGTGCTGGATGAGGTGATCTTTCTGAAAAGTGGCAGGATTATGCTCCACAGCACAGTGGACGACATCCGGGAGCGGCAGGGCAAGAGCGTGGACGCCCTGTTCCGTGAAATCTTTCGGACCCAACCCATGGAAGGAGGCCTGTACTGATGCTGTTCAAACTTTTGAAATATGACTTTCGCTCCATGTGGAAACAGTTTTCCATCATCTGGCCAGCGGCTCTCATCATTGGCCTGATCAACCGCTTCACTCTACCCTTCTCAAGCGATAGCGGGGCCAACTGGGTGGTGTCTCAGGAGTGGATGTCCATCATCTCCATCACCCTATTTTTTGGTGTAATGTTCTCCATGTTTGTTGCTTCCGTCGTGTTCGTACTCACCCGATTTTACCGTGGTCTGCTGGGGGACGAGGGGTATCTGATGCACACCCTACCAGTCCACCCATGGCAGCTTGTACTGTCTAAGTTGTTGTGTGCTTTAGTGGTCACCGTAGTCAATACCGTCGTGGCAGTGCTAGCCCTGTTCTTGATGATGCCCTTAAAGTGGAGCGATCTCTTTGATCTCGATTTTTGGAAGATGATCGTCCAGGGGCTGATGGAACAGCCTGACTCCATTCTCTACCTAGTGGAATTTCTAGTCATGATCTTGGTATTTTTCGCCATGGTATTCACCTCGGTCTATCTATCCATGGCGATTGGCCACCTGTTTCATCGCCACCGGGTACTGATGAGCGTGGTTGCTTATATGGGACTGGACATCGTGGGCAGCCTTATTCTGAACGTGCTGGACCGCCTATCCCTGTATCCGATGAACTGGGCTCTAAATCTGGACGGCCACCTATCCCTATGGGCCGGCATCGCTCTGCTGCTAATCCCCACCGTCCTCATGTTTCTGGGCACCAGCTATATCTTGAAAAACAAGCTGAATCTGGAGTAACTTTTTACTGCTGAAAGGAGCGTTTTGTCGTGAATTCCTGGGCCATTTTTACCCTCGCCTTTGCCGCCGTAGTCATCCAGGCCTGGGTAAGGGGCAGAGGCTCCTCCAACTGGTATTTGGGCTGCATTGTCCCCCTGGTCTACGGCGGAGCCGTCGCCTGGATGTTCGTGGGCAGGGACTTCACACGCTCCCTTCAGATTATCCTATTCGGCGCCGCCATCCCCATCACCCTGCTGGTATCCGCCTGGTTGCGAAAGCGGGACGAGGAGGGAGAGGAAATCGAGGGGGAGCCCAAAGAACAGGAAAACTGACATAAAAACTTCCCGCTGCTTGGCAGCGGGAAGTTTTATTATAGTTACTGATTATAGTCATCGAAGGCGTCCAGCACCGCTTTCTCCGGGGCGGGCGTCAACAGGGATACCACCACGATGGCAATGGTAGCACAGACAAAGGCGGGTAGCAGCTCATAAATATTGAAGATGCCGCCGATGGGGGAGATGAGGAATTTCCATACAAAAATCATCACAGCGCCCACCACCAGACCGGCCATGATGCCCTGCCGGTTGCTCCGCCTCCAGAACAGGGCGCACAGCATAGCGGGGCCGAAGGTGGCGCCGAAGCCGGCCCAGGCAAAGGATACGATCTTAAACACGTTGCTGTCCGGGTCAGCGGCCAGGAAGATGGCGATGACGGCGATGACCACCACAGTGAGCCGGGCAATCAGCATGTTCTGCTTATTGGTCAGCTTGACGCCAAAGACATTCTGGACGATGTTCTCCGAAAAGGCGGAGGAGGCGGCCAGAAGCTGGCTGTCGGCTGTGGACATGGTGGCCGCCAGGATGCCGGCCAGGATACACCCGGCCACGACAGCGGGGAAGATGCCATACTTGGACAGCAGGTTAGACATCTGGACGATGACGGTCTCCGTGGCGCTGCCCTCCAGGAAGGGGATACGCCCGGCGGAGGAGACGGCGTGGCCCACAATACCAATGAACACAGCCACAGCCATGGAGATGACCACCCAGGTGGAGGCGATTCGGCGGGACAGCTTCAGCTCGTTTTCATCCCGGATCGCCATAAAACGCACCAGAATATGGGGCATCCCGAAATAGCCCAGGCCCCAGGCCATCATGGATACGATACGGAGCAGGCCGTAAGGCTCGGCCTGACCGGTGGCCTCGTTATAGGTCTGGCCAAAGCTCAGGAAGCCGGGCAGTGTCTTGGCATGGTCTATAACGGCGTCAAAACCGCCCGCCTGGACCACGCCAAAGATGACGATAATGCACAGGGCTATGGTCATGATGATGGACTGAATCAGGTCCATGGTGGCCACGGCGCTGAAGCCACCTACAGAGGTATAGCTGATAATGACGATGGCACCAATGACCACGGCCACCATATAGTCCCAGCCAAACAAGCTGTTAAACAGCTTTCCGATGGCCGCCAGGCCGGAGGCCACATAGGGGACAAAGAAAATGAGGATAACAAGAGCAGAGATGCACATGATGACGGGCTTCTTCTCCCCATACCGCTTGGAGATGAAGCTGGGAATGGTGATGGCATCCAAGCGGACGCTGTACCGGCGCAGCCGCTTCGCCACCAGAAGGAAGTTCAAATAAGTACCGAAAGCCAATCCAATCGCGGTCCAGCTGGCATCGGCTACACCAGACAAGTAGGCCAGGCCTGGGATGCCCATCAGCAGATAGCTGCTCATGTCGCTGGCCTCGGCGCTCATTGCGGTGACCAGAGGGCCAATGCCCCGGCCTCCTAAGTAGAAGCCCTCGGCACTCTTTTTGGAACGTCGGCCGATCATCACCCCGGTAAAGATGACAAAACACAGGTACGCGATGATGGTGGCCATAATACAGATCTGTTCAGTGGTCATACGCTCTCTCCTTTTGGCAGTTACGCCCTTACTACACACAGCCGCCCTTCCGGCTCCCCCCGGAAAGGCGATGTCCCCCATGGGGGCAGTATGGGTATTCTACCACAAGTCAGAACAGAATAAAATACAGAACAGAGTATAGAATAAACTCCGGAATATGCTTCCATAGAATTTCATAAAAGCTCTGGTATTGCTTTATTTATCTACTATACATTTTATGAATTAAAATTTTATACAATTCTACAAATTTTCTTCCTCCGCACGAAAGTCCCGGAAAAAACGGGGCATCATGGTCTTTCCATACTGAAGCAGGGAGTAGTCCCCACCTGACAGGCACCAGTCATAAATCAGGGCCCGCTCGCACAGGGCGTACACCCGTACCATCTCGTTCACTGTCACATCTCCCCGCAGCTCCCCGCGTTCCTGGCCCTGGAGGACGATCTGCCGCAGCAGCCTGTAATATGTACGGTTGTGGTCCAGCAGATGCTTATCCCCCCGGGTGATCAGCTGGGAGGAGTATAACCGTGCCAGCAGGTCTAGGGAGACAGAATTTTCAATCATGGCAAACAGCTCCCGGTTCAGGTACATAAGCTGGTCAAAGCGGTTTCCATCCGGGTCCAGGGTAGCCATCAGTTCCTCATACTTCTGGTCAAAGAGGTAGGACACCGTGGACAGTAAGGCGTCCTTCCCTTCAAAATAATGGTAGAAGGACCCCCGGGAGGTGCCTGACTCGGCAATGATCTCCTCCACGGTGGTGTCGTCATAGCCCTGGCGGTAAAACAGACGCCAGGCCGCTTCGATGATTCGTCCCTTGGTATTTCGGGTGTTTTTCTTGGCCATAATGGGGCTCCTTTCGAAAAAATCCAGTCGCGCAACCGCCGGTTGCGCGAATTTCCAAGGGAGATTGGTTGCCGTTTGTCCCTCGTTCCTCTATAATCATACCATAAAACAGGCCTGTATCAAACCTAAAATCAGAAGGAGCAAACCAGGATGGAGCTATCTCAAAAGATTTATGAGCTGCGCACAGGCAGTGGGCTGTCCCAGCTGGACCTGGCGGAGAAGTTGGGCGTATCCCGGCAGAGCGTCAGCAAGTGGGAAACGGGACAGGCGGTACCTGATCTGGACAAGCTGATCCGGCTGGCCGATCTGTTCGGGATCAGCGTGGACGAGCTGGTACGGGAGGGGGAACGCCCCGCTCCCCCGGAGCCACAGGTGGTTTATGCGGCGGAACAGAGAGGGTTCTCCCCTGTCCAGAAGGCGGGAGCTGCCCTGGAGGTCGTGGGCCTGCTGGGCCTGGTGCTGGGCGGTATGGGGCTCGTATCCCTGATTGGGGCGGGGCTCATGCTGCTGGGCCTGCCTCTGCTGCTTTGTAAAAAGCATCCCTGGCTGTGGATGGGGTGGACCGCGGTGGCCATCAGTCTGCTGGTATTCAACCCTCACACCTCTGTATCCCCCTGGGGGCTGTTTGGAGGAATGCGCTATCTGTATTGGATCCTCACAAATCCGGAGCTTCGTTACTACGCCAGTTATTTTGCCGCCGCTATCGGGATACTCCGGGGCTCGCTGATCCTTCTCCTGATTTTCCTGGGGATCCGTGCCCGGCGAAGGGGCTCGGGTGCAAAACCATAAATCTCTAAGCAGAGGCGGCGGCAGCCGCCTCTTTTTTCCTTTCTCCCTCAAAGAGCAGTTTACATCTCCAGGCGCCTATGTTACAATCAATTTTGTTTCAAATCGCTGATTAAGGAGGCCCAGATGTGTCCCATCACTTCTTTCCCATGATCTCCCGGATGCGGTACATTAACCGCTGGGGGCTCATGCGCAATACCCGGCTGGAAAACATCCAGGAGCACTCCCACCAGGTAGCCGTCCTGGCACATGCCCTGGCGGTGATCCAAAACCGCTACTTTGGGGGCCAGATCGATCCGGGGCAGGTGGCGGTGGCCGCTCTGTACCACGACGCCAGCGAGATCCTCACCGGCGATATGCCCACCCCCATCAAGTACGACAACCCCGACATCCAGTCCGCCTATAAGCAGGTGGAGGCGGTGGCGGAGCAGAAGCTGCTGAACATGCTTCCGGAGGACCTGCGCCCCGCCTATGACGAGGCCCTCACCATCCCCGATCCCCAGGTTCGTGCCCTGGTCAAGGCGGCGGACAAGCTGTCCGCCTACCTCAAATGTGTGGAGGAGGTCAAGGCGGGCAACAACGAGTTCAAAAAGGCCAAGGAACAGACCTACGCCGCCCTGTGCCAAAACCAGATCCCCGCTCTCCGGTACTTCATGGATCGCTTTTTAGATGGGTTTGAGTTGACCCTCGATGAACTGAGTGAAGAGTAAGGCGTTGTACATGAAGATCAAACATCTCCACTCTAATCGCTCCTCTCTCCGCGTACATAGTATCTATGAAAGGAAGTATTCGTCATGAAGGCTATCGTCACTGTCATCGGCAAGGACCGGGTGGGCATCACCGCCTCCGTCTGCTCCCTGCTGGCCCAACACAGCATCAACATTCTGGACATCTCCCAGACCGTACTCCAGGAATATTTCACCATGGTCATGCTGGTGGACACCTCCGCCTGTAGCGCCTCTATCGGTGAGATGTCCGACCTTCTGGACCGGGCCGGCCAGGGGCAGGGCCTGTCCATCCGCATCCAGCGAGAGGATATTTTTAACGCGATGCATCGGATCTAATGGCCTGCGCTGTCCTTTCCGCGCCGAACAGAGTTCGGCGGCGCGGCGCGGACGGACCGGAACGAATGTAGGACCCCTTTTCGCTCCAGGTCTGCCCTAGAGGAAATCCGCGCGAAGGCGGGGCGTGATTTTATTGAAAGGTCCAAGCTGGACCATAAAAGGAGTTCAACTATGCTCAATCAACATGAAATTATGCAGACCATCCAGATGATCGACCAGCAGCATCTGGATGTGCGTACCATTACCATGGGCATCTCCCTGCTCTCCTGCGCCCACAGCGAGGTGAAGGCGGCCTGTGACAACATCTATGACAAGATCACCCGTTATGCCGAAAAGCTGGTAACCACAGGGGAGGCCATCGAAAAGGAGTTCGGTATCCCCATCGTCAACAAGCGCATCTCCGTCACTCCCATTGCCCTGGTAGCTGCCGCCGCCCGGACAGACAATTACGCCCCCTTCGCCGCTGCTCTGGACCGGGCCGCTAAGGCTACGGGAGTCAACTTTATCGGCGGTTTTTCCGCCCTGGTCCAAAAGGGGATGACAGAAGCGGACCGTATCCTAATCCGCTCCATCCCAGAGGCCCTGTCTACCACCGACATCGTCTGCTCCTCTGTCAATGTGGGCTCCACCAAGGCTGGCATCGACATGGACGCAGTGGCCATGATGGGCCGGACCATCAAGGAGCTGGCCGAGCGCACCGCTGACCGGGGCGGCTTTGGCTGCGCCAAGCTGGTGGTGTTCTGCAACGCAGTAGAGGACAATCCCTTCATGGCCGGCGCCTTCCATGGGGTGGGCGAGCCGGAAAGGGTCATCAATGTGGGCGTTTCCGGCCCAGGCGTGGTCCATCACGCCCTTCAGTCGGTCAGGGGTCAGCCCTTCGACGTGGTGGCGGAAACCATCAAAAAGACCGCCTTCCGCATCACCCGCATGGGTCAGTTGGTGGCCCAGGAGGCCAGCCGCCGGCTGGACACTCCCTTCGGCATTGTGGACCTGTCTCTGGCCCCCACACCGGCAGTGGGCGACTCTGTGGCCCGTATCCTGGAGGAGATGGGCCTGGAGGTATGTGGAACCCACGGCACTACCGCCGCCCTGGCCCTGCTCAACGACGCAGTCAAAAAGGGGGGCGTCATGGCCTCCTCCTCTGTGGGCGGTCTGTCCGGCGCTTTCATCCCGGTCAGCGAGGATGAGGGGATGATTGCCGCCGCCCGGTCCGGCGCCCTGACACTGGACAAGCTGGAAGCCATGACCTGTGTGTGCTCCGTGGGGCTGGACATGATCGCCGTCCCTGGGGATACCCCGGCCCAGACCATCTCCGCCATTATCGCTGACGAAGCGGCCATCGGTATGGTCAACTCCAAGACTACCGCCGTCCGCATCATCCCCGCTCCTGGCTGCGGGGTTGGGGATACTGTGGAGTTTGGCGGGCTGCTGGGGTCCGCCCCAGTGCAGCCCGTCCACCCCTTCTCCGCTGACGCCTTCGTGGCCCGTGGCGGCCGTATCCCCGCTCCCATGCAGAGCTTGAAAAACTGATTATTTTACGGGAGAAACCGCCTCTTGGCGGTTTCTCTTTTTTCTTTTTTAATTAAGTATTGACTTATTTAAAAAACGTGCTATGATAGGGGCATCACAGAACAGAGAGGAGGGCGGGATGTGGAACTGACCACCGCGCTGAAGGCTCTGGCCGACGACAACCGGCTGCTGATCCTTCGGCTGCTTGGCCGCCGGGACTACTGCGTCCGCGCCCTGGCCCGTCAGCTGGGCATCTCACAGGCCGCGGTTTCTCAGCACCTAAAGGTATTGAGGCAGGCCGGTCTGGTCTCCAGTGAGAAGCGAGGCTATTTTACCCACTATCGGACAGCAGGAACGGACCTGATGGCCGTCTCCTCTGCCCTGGCAGCTCTGGCCCAGGCATCGCCGCTCCTTTGCGGGGACTGCGGTCCGGACGGCCGCCCCGGCTGCCGAGAGGCCAACGCCTTTCCCACTCCCCTCTCCGCGAAATCTTGGGAGGTCAATAAGATGAAACTCGCAGTCACTTACGAAAACGGCCAAGTATTCCAGCACTTCGGCCACTGTGAACAGTTCAAGGTGTACTCTGTGGAGGAGGGATCCGTCCGCTCATCCCAGGTGGTCAGCGCCGCTGGCAGCGGCCACGGAGCCCTGGCTGGATTCCTTCAAAATCTTGGGGTGGACACCCTGATCTGTGGAGGCATTGGTGGTGGGGCCAGGACCGCTCTGGCCCAGGCTGGCATTCAGCTCTATCCCGGCGTCACCGGCGACGCTGACCAAGCGGCGGCCGACCTGCTGGCCGGCCGGTTGGAGTATGATCCGGACACCATGTGCAGCCACCATCATGATGGGGAGCATAACTGCCATAGCCATTCCTGCGGGGAGGACAAGCACGGCTGCGCCGGAAACGGATAAAACGCCTTGTTCCCTCTTTCCCTGTATCTAGACAGCGGTAATGTAAAAAGGGTGCCGATACCAGAGGTATCGGCACCCTTTTTGCTCATTCTTCCCCGGAGTCAATCATCCGGACCTGGATCTCCAGCACCCGCCGGTGCTCAACCCGGGTGACGGTTACATCCAGGCCCTCAGCCTCAAAGTGGTCTCCCTCCTCGGGAACCCGGCCCACCTGCTCCATGACCCAGCCGGACACGGTAGCCGCTTCACAGGCTCCTTTGACCTGGAACAAATCGTACATATCATCCAGATCGGCGGAGCAGGCGATAAGATAGCTGCCGTCCGGCTGCTTCTGGAATATCTCAATAACCTCGTCATGCTCATCCCAGATCTCACCCACTAGTTCCTCCAGGATGTCCTCCAATGTGGCGATACCCTCTGTCCCGCCGTACTCGTCCACCACTATGGCCATATGGGCTTTGTTCTTCTGCAGGATACGGAGCAGCTCTGATATTTTGGTGTTTCCAGTGGTATAAAACACAGGGGATTTGAGGTGAGACAGCATAGTTTCTCCCCGGTATCGGGCCGCGTAAAAGTCCTTCTCATGGACGACGCCCACGATGTTGTCGATAGTCTCATGATAGATAGGGATGCGGGAGTAGCCGCTCTCCACGAAGAGGGAGGCCACCTCCTCCATGGTGCTTCCCTCCTCAGCAGCCACTAAATCTACCCGAGGGGTAAGGATCTCGGACACCTCCAGGTCATTGAACTCGATGGCGTTACGAATTAGGTCTCCCTCATGCTCGTCCAGGCCGCCCTCGGTCCTGGCCTGCTCTACCATGCCCACCAGTTCCTCCTCTGTGATGCCGTCGTCCCGTCTGCTGCGAAAGATCTTGGACATCAGGCGTTTCCATTGGGTAAACAGGAAATTCAAAGGAGTCAAGACTACCACGAAGATTTGGAGCAGGGAGACGGAAAACATGGCAAAGCCCTCCGGATTTTCCTTTGCCAGGCTCTTGGGGGTGACCTCGCCAAAGATGAGGATCACGATGGTCAGTACCGCAGCGGATACCGCGGGGCCGCTCTCTTCATTAAGCAGCTTGATAAACAATACCGCGCCGATGGTGGTCGCTACGTTGTTGACAATATTGTTGCCGATGAGGATAGTAGACAACAGCTTGTCGTACTCCTCTGACAGCTCAAGGGCCTTGACGGCCCGGCGGCTGCCGTTGTCCGCCTTATTTTTTAGGCGGATGCGGTTCAGTGAGGTAAATGCGGTCTCCGTCGCGGAGAAATAGGCTGACATGGCGATCAGAATGATTAGCGCAATAATCATCCCGATACTGGCACTGTCTAACATTGGAAATGTATCAACTCTGCTTTCCTGATAAAATTATGGGCCACGGGTCCCATATTAGTTTGTTAGTATACCATGATTTCCCTTACAATGCAAATACATCTTCTCGTTGTTTGTCAATATCATCCCCAATTTTTACGGTTTCTTCACAAAAAAAATGATGAATTATCCCACAGAGGTTACCCCTATCCCGCTTCATTTTCTCCCGGCTTGCCGTACATCTTCAGCTCCATTTTCCGCCCCTTGTGTGTGTCCCTATTTTTACCATCCGAATCTCTTAGTCTCTCCTGGCACTCCCACAAAACTTTTCCTGTCTAGTTGTCCCAAAACGTCCTCCAACGGACCTGTGCCCTGTTAGATTGGAGGTGATCTCTATCAAACATATTGACAACAGGCCCGGCTGGTCAGAGGCCAGGGAAGGCAGGACAGCGGAAAAATCGCCCCGCTGGCAGCACATCCGGCATCCCACCCTCTTTTTACCTACGGACCCAAAGCTGTCCCAGGAGGTGGCGCCATGATAGACTATACAGCCCTAGCTGCCGCGTCCATGTCCCTGATTGGCACTCTGGTGGGTACCTTTGGCGGCATCCTGGTGGCCAACAAGCTGACCAACTACCGCATCGAACAGCTGGAACTCAAGGTAGCCGAGCACAACAAGCTTGTCGAGCGCACCTACCAGTTGGAGGGTCGGATGACAGAGGCGGAACACGATATCCGGGATTTGAAGGGAGGACGGCCATGAGAGGACTGTTTCAGTGGCTCCGGGATGTACCGCATCTGTTTGCCAAGGTCACTGTGGTATACTGCGTCGCCTTCGGCAGTCTGAGCAGCCTGTGGGCCCTTCGCATCCTGTCTAGGACCGGCAGTGATCCCGCGGCGCTCCTAGGCGTCATCCTCGGTTTTTTCGGCGGCGAGCTGCTGCTCCTGTCCCTTAAAACGATATTGACAAACAGGAAGGAAGATAACCTTGAACAACATTTATAAACGTCTGTCCGTGCTCTTTTCCGTCAAAAGTATCGTCACCCTGGTTCTAACTGGCGTATTTGCCTATCTGGCAATTTCCTCCCGTATCGACCAGGATTTCATGACCATCTACGCGGTTATCATCGCCTTTTACTTTGGCACCCAGAGTCAGAAGCTCCAGGACGCGGTGGATGGAGGTACAGAAGAATGACTGTGGAACGGCTCCTATCCACTGCCCGGAAGGAGCTGGGCATCAAGGAGCAGCCAGCCGACAGCAACCGGGTCAAATACAACACAGCCTACTACGGCCGAGAGGTGTCCGGCGGCAGCTACGCCTGGTGCGCCGTCTTTCTGTGGTGGTGCTTCCGGGAAGCCGGGGCGTCCGAACTATACTACGGCGGGGGAAAAACGGCCTACTGTCCCACTCTCCTGTCCTACCACAGGGCGCAGGCCGTGTCCGACTATCGCCCTGGCGACGTCATTTTCTTCAACTTTGATGGGAAGAAAAATGCCCAGCACGTAGGCCTCTGCGAGGACTGGGACGGACAGTATATCACCACCATCGACGGCAACACTGGCTCCGGCAGCGAGGCCAACGGCGGCTCCGTCATGCGGCGGAAGCGGGACAAAACATACATCGTGGGCGCTTACCGCCCCAACTATCAGGAGGGGGAGCAGATGTCTTACGAGGACTGGAAAAAATATATGGACCGCTATCTGGACGACCTGTCCCAGCAGAAGGCAGAGCCAGGGTATGCTGGTCAAATCCGTCGGACCGTCGCTGCGGGCGTCATGAGCGAGGTGGGCGGCTCTATTGCCCGCCCCAAGTCCTTCCTGACGCGGGAAGAGGCCGCTGTGAGCTATGCCAATCTTCTAGGGAAGATCAGCGGCCAGTAAATCTATCTTGATACAATAAAAATGAGGAGGATAAAAAGAACGTGACGCAGCATTCGGTATACTTTTCCTATATCAGCTAAACAGACCGTTCTCTTTCACTCTCCTTAAAATCATTCGTCTCTGCTCTTTGGGGCGGAGACGATATGGTGGCAGACCAAAAGAGCCCCTTCTTTCCCATCCACTGTCTCATCTGTCATGAAACAACTATGGGGAGGACTTCGAAACGAAATCCTCCCCACTGTTCTGCCTGTATCTACGGCTGTACCAGCTCCGCCTGGGCGAAGGTGCCGTCCGGCATCTGGACATAGAGGAATCCGCTACCGTCCTCCCAGACTTCACAGCCCGCATATTCCTCACTGTCCGTGTACAGGAACGCTCCGTCGTTCCGCTCCAGCAGACCCAAAAGCTCGCTGTCCTCCGGCAGCTTCTCCACAGAGCGGACGATATGGTAAGTCTGGCCATCCCGGTATACCAGAATAGCGCCCTCTCCCTGCTGACAGTTCTCCCCCGGTGCGGTAGCAGTGCTGTCACTGTTTGCAGCGCCGGCCTCTCCAGAAGAGGAGGAGGGAATACCTCCAGCAGTATCAGCGCTGCTTCCATCTTGGCCTGCTCCTAACTGAGAGGCGCCATAACCAAGAGCCACTACCAGAGCCAGACAGGCGGCCCACGCCCCCCATCTCCGCCAGTCAAAGGCCGGCTTGGCCCCCTCCTCCGCGTCCTGGATCATGTCGTCGTCCAGCAGCCCCATGGCATCCAGCAAATACTCCGATGTCATATGGCCACCCCCTCATGCTCCAACAACAGCTTCAGCTTTTGGCGGGTCCGGTAGAGCCGGGACTTCACCTGGCTCTCCGTCAGTCCAAACCGCTTTCCCAGCGAAGACAATGCCTCCAGATGGAAGTATCGACGGACAAAAAGCCGGCGGTCCAGCTCCGGCTGGGTCCGCAAAAAGGTGGAGATCAGGTCGGCTGTCTCCCTGGCATCCAGCTCCTGGTCTGGCACCCTACAGTCCGGCAGGCAGTCCTCCAGCTCCTGGAGAGCCACCTCCACCTGACCGCCGCCCCGCTTGGCCGCCCGCTCCCGCCGCCACCGGTCCAGGGACAGGTTGCGGGTCAGCTTGCCGAAGAAGGCAGACAGCACCGAGGGGCGCTGGGGCGGCATAGCGTTCCACGCCCGGAGCCAGGTGTCGTTGACGCACTCCTCAGCGTCCTCCCGCATAGCCAGTATCCCAAGGGCGATGGCGCGGCAGTAGGGCCCGTATTTCTGGTCACTCTCCACAATAGCCTGCTGGGACCGGGCCCAGTACAGGTCGATGATCTTATGGTCCTCCATGGCGCTCCTCCTTTTTGGACGCGGCAAAAGAATCAATCCTCTAAAGGTATTTTAGCCTGAAATCCGTCTTGCCGCAACCATCTTATTTCTCAAGACGAAAACCAGGGCCGGAGGTTTCCCTCCGGCCCTGGTTTTTTATTTTACTTGCTCAAAATCCGAGGCTGGGTGCTTGCACCAGGGACAAATATAGTCCGCCGGCAGCTCGTCCCCCTCGTATACATAACCGCATATCCTACACACCCACCGCTTCTTGTCCCCGGTGGCGTGGGTAAAATCACCAGGCTTGATGTGGCCCTGGTAATAGGCATAGGTGGCGCTGGCCTGGTCGTTGAGCAGGTCTCCATCCTCCACATCCGCCAAAAACAGGGTGTGGCTGCCCAGGTCAAGATGGGACACGACCCGGCAGGACAGCCAGGCGTTGGTTCCCCGTGTCAGATAGAGCAGGCCGTTCTCCCCCCGCCGGACCTGGTCCTCGGTCCCGGCAAATTTGTCGCTATCCCGGCCGGACTGAAAGCCAAACCGCTTGAACAACTGGAAGTCCGCCTCTTCAGACAGGACTGACAGGTTAAATTTTCCGGTCTCCTGAATCATGTCGTGGGTTAGGTTTCCCTTGTTGACGGCTATGGTAACGCGGTTGGGCTGGGCCGTCACCTGGACGGCGGTGTTAATGATACAGCCGTTGTCCCGCTCCCCCTGACGGGCGGTGAGAACAAACAGGCCGTAGCTTATAGCATACATAGCTCTTTCGTTTTTCATGGCGTTCCTCCTTGGCGGCCAGGCCAGCTTTTTCTCCTTCCAGTATGTCCCGCAAAGCGCAAAAAAACCGCCGGAAACGGGTTTCCGGCGGTTTTTGCGTGATTTATTTGATAATCTTGTTGTCCACTTCGTTGGCCAGCAGAGCAGAGAAATCTGTCAGGGACATGGCACCCAGATCCTCGCCGGTGCGGTGCCGGACAGACACGGTATTGTTCTCCACGTCCCGGTCGCCTACCACCAGCATATAGGGCACCTTCTCCATAGTGGCCTCCCGAATCTTCTTTCCGATCTTCTCGTTGCGGTGGTCCACCTCCACCCGGAAGCCGGCCTGGTCTAGGGCCTTGCACACCTGATCGGCATACTGTGCGGCCCGGTCGGTGACAGGGAGCACCTTCACCTGGACGGGATTGAGCCAGGCGGGGAAAGCCCCGGCAAAGTGCTCGGTGATAACGCCGATGAATCGCTCAATAGAGCCCAGCACCACTCGGTGGATCATGACAGGGCGGTGCTTCTGGCCGTCCTCGCCGGTGTACTCCAGCTCGAAGCGTTCAGGGAGCTGGCTGTCCAGTTGAATGGTGCCGCACTGCCAAGTACGGCCCAGAGAGTCAGCCAGGTGGAAGTCCAGCTTGGGGCCGTAGAAGGCTCCATCCCCCTCGTTGATAACAAAGTCCTTGCCCATGTCGGTGATAGCGTTTTTCAAAATCTCCTGGTTGCGCTCCCACTCCTCCACGGTGCCGATGTGATCCTCCGGCATAGTGGACAGCTCAATGGTATAGCTCAACCCAAAGACAGAGTAGACCTCGTCAAACAGGCGGACCGTCTCCTGAATCACGTCCTGCATCTGGTCCCTGGTCATAAACACATGGGCGTCGTCCTGGTTGAAGCAGCGGACGCGGAACAGGCCGTGAAGGGCGCCAGATAATTCGTGGCGGTGGACCAGGCCGATCTCCCCCACCCGCAGGGGCAGCTCCCGATAGGAATGGGGCTCGCTGGCATAGACCAGCATACCTCCGGGGCAGTTCATGGGCTTGACGGCAAAGTCCACGTCATCGATGACCGTGGTGTACATATTATTCTTGTAGTGGTCCCAGTGACCGGATCTCTCCCACAGCTGACGGTTGAGCATGATGGGGGTGGAAATCTCCACATAGCCGTACTTCTTGTGGACCTGCCGCCAGTAGTCCAGCAGGGTATTCTTCAAGGTCATGCCCTTGGGCAGGAAGAAGGGGAAGCCGGGGCCCTCGTCCCGGAGCATGAACAAGCCCAGTTCCTTGCCCAGCTTCCGGTGGTCCCGCTTTTTGGCCTCCTCGATCCGGGCCAGATATTCGTCCAACTCGTCCTTTTTGGGGAAGGCGATGCCGTAGATGCGCTGGAGAGTCTCCCGGTTGGAGTCCCCCCGCCAGTAAGCGGCGTTGCAGGCGGTAAGCTTCAAGGCGTTGCCCTTAATGCGGCCGGTGGAGTCTAGGTGGGGGCCGGCGCACAGGTCGGTAAACTCCCCCTGCTTATAGAAGGAGATGACCGCATCCTCGGGCAGGTCATGGATGAGCTCTACCTTGTATGGCTCGCCCTTCTCCTCCATGAATTGAATCGCCTCCGACCGGGGCAGCTCAAACCGCTCCAGCTTCAGCTTCTCCTTGCAGATCTTCCGCATCTCTGCCTCGATCTGCTCCAGGTGCTCCGGAGTAAAGGCGAAGGGGGCGTCCATGTCGTAGTACCAGCCCTCGTCAATGGAGGGTCCGATGGCCAGCTTTACCTCGGGCCACAGACGCTTGACCGCCTGGGCCATCACATGGGAACAGGTATGCCAGTAGGTTTGGCGGTATTCGGGATTTTCAAAGGTATAGATGTTTTCTTCGGACATTTTCAGTCGCTCCTTTCTCGCGTTTAGGGGAAGGAACAAAAAAATACGCTCCGCCCCTGATATGTGTCAGGGGTGAAGCGTATTGATACGCACCACGGTTCCACCCTGCTTGCAAGAATCACCGCGCCGTCTCGATCAACGCGGGCGGACCGGAGGGAGGCAGCCGTAGGCCGCCAGTCCTGCGCGTCGTGAACAGGCAAAGCGGGACAACTTGCCGCTTGTGACCTCCTGTAACGGGAAAGCCCCGGCCCGGTCGTCCCGGGCAGCTCTGGAGTGGTACCAGCCATCGCTTCCACAGAGCACTTTCAGCACAGGGCGCCCCTCTCTGGGTGGTCGATTCAGGCTTCTTCTCCTTCTCAGCCGTTTTAACACAGGTACTATATCACCCCCTCAGCCGATTGTCAAGAGCGTACAGGCGGGATATAGCCCGTATATGTCCTTTTCTTTGGTTCTGTATTGACTTTCTCTATTTCTGCGTGTTAAAATATATTTACGAAACATTGTTCCGTATATTGGAACACTAAAAGGAGGAAACTCATTGTGAAAGCTCTCATCTATGAAGGCCCTAAAAAGGTGGCTGTCCGTGAAGTGGAAAAGCCCGTTCCCAAGGAGGGCCAGGCCCTGATCCGCATCGACTACTGCGGTATCTGCGGCTCTGACATTGGCATCTATAGCGGCACCCATCCCCGGGCCAAGGCCCCTCTCGTCCTAGGCCATGAATTTGTTGGCGTCATTGAAGATATCTCCGGTGACTCTAATGGTTTTCAGGTTGGCGACCGAGTTGCTCCCTACCCTCTGATCTCCTGTGGACACTGCTTTGCCTGCCGGAATGGCCGGCCCCATGTGTGCGATACCCTGAAGATCATCGGCATCGACCTAGACGGTGGTGTAGCCGAATATGTGTGCTGTGACACTGATGTACTGTTCAAGGTCCCGGCTTCTGTCTCCAGCAAAGTAGCGGGAATCATCGAGCCTCTAGCTGTGGCTGTCCACACTCTGCACCGAGCCGGCTTTAAGCCGATGGACAGCATTGTCATCATGGGAGCCGGTCCTATCGGAGCCTTAGTGGGTGTGGTAGCCAAGCACAGCGGAGCCTCCCGCATCATCATCTCCGACTTTGATCAGGCCAGACTGGAGATGGCCGCCAAGTTGGGCTTTGACGCGGTCAACTCCAAGGAAGCAGACTTGACCCAGTATGTCCGTCAGGCCACCAATGGAGACGGGGCCGACATTGTTTTTGAATGTACCGGGGCCGAATCTGCCGCTTTGGAGATGACTACTCCCTGCCGCACGGACGGCATGATCTGCCTGGTAGGCGTACATAAGGCCCCCCATCCCGTGGCTCTAGCCGATATGCATTTCCGTGAACTGAACATGACTGCTACCCGTGTTTACACCAAACGGGACTTTGGCCAGGCCGTGGAGCTGACTCAGCGCATCTCTGACGAGTTGGAGCTGCTCATCAGCCATGTCCTGCCCCTGTCCGACTGTGCCAACGTCTTCGATATGATCCACGATCCCCAGGTCCCCACCGTCAAGGTCATGGTGGACTGCCGCAGGTAAGGAGAGGAACATGAAGATTGTCATTTCCGATAACGACCATGTGAATCTAGCCCAGGAGGAGGCCGTCTTTCAGAAGGCTGGTATGGATTTCACCCTCTATCAGTGCCACACGGAGGAGGAGGCTATTCAGCAGCTGAAGGGGGCCGAGATTATTCTGAACCAGTATACCCCCCTGACCCGCCGGGTCATCCAGGCTCTGCGCCCCGAACTGAAAATGATTGTCCGTTATGGTGTGGGGGTAGATAATATCGACTGCGTCGCGGCCGCCGAGATGGGGGTACAGGTATGCAACGTCCCTGACTACGGCATGAACGAGGTAGCAGATCACGCCATGGCCCTCATGCTGTCCCTGGTGCGTAAGACTGTCACTATGGTTAACTACACCAAGGGCACCGACTGGGACTACTCCTACGGGGTGCCCATCCATCGCATCCCCGGCCAGACGGTAGGTATCGTGGGCATGGGTCGCATCGGCCGTACTTTCGCCAAGCGTATGGGTGGCTTCGACTGCCGGCGCATCGCCTATGATCCCTTGTATCAGCCAGGCACTCAGGTTGACGGAGTGGAACTCGTATCCTTTGACACCCTGCTCGAGCAGGCCGACATGATCAGCATTCACTGCCCTCTCCAGCCCTGCACCCGCGATTTGTTCGACCTGGCCGCCTTCCAAAAAATGAAGCGGGGCGCCTATCTGGTCAACACCTCCCGTGGTGGTATCGTCAATGAGGAGGACCTGTACACCGCCCTGACCACCGCCCTGATCGCCGGCGCGGCCTTGGACGTCACAGCGAAGGAGCCTCTTCCCCGCCCCAGCAAGCTGCTGGAGCTGGAGAATTTCCTGTGCACCCCCCACATCGCCTGGTACTCCGAGGAGGCCGCCCAGGAGATGAAGCGCAAGGTGGCCGAGGAGGCCGTACGCTTTGCCACTGGGGAAAAGGTGCTGTATCCGGTCAACCAAATTTGAAATTCACCAATCAAGAGGAGGAATCTCCATGGCCGAGGATACCATTCAGTCCGTTGCTCGCGCCTTCTCCATTCTGGAGCAGTTGGCCGCACAGGGAGAGATGGGCGTCCGGGAGCTCCACGGCGCTACCGGACTCAGCGTCACTACGGTCCATCGCATTCTAGGCACACTGACAGAGCTGGGCTATGTCAGGCAGAATGAGAACACCAGCCGGTACGGGTTGACTTATAAGATGCTCGCACTGGGACAGCGGGTGCCCCAGCACAGCACAGTTATCCAGCTGGCCCACCCGTTGCTCCAGCAGTTATCCGAGCAGGCTTGCGAAACCATCCACTTCGCCGAGCGGTCGGACACCAATATCCGGTATATCGACAAGGTCATTCCCTCCTCTGGTGTAGTCGTCATGGGCTCCTGCCTGGGCATGGAGCTACCCATGTACAGCACTGCTGTGGGCAAGTCCATGATGGCCGATATGTCCCGCCAGGAGGTGGAGGACATCTGGTCCCGCTCCCAGATCATCACCTATACCCCCAACACGGTGTCTTCCCTTCCCGAGCTGGAGCGCCAGCTGGAGGAATGCAGGCTGGCGGGGGTATCCTATGACTGGGAGGAGCGGGAGCCTGGCATCTCCTGTGTCGCTGTTGACATCCTGGACGTGACCGGCAGGCCGGCCTACGCGGTCAGTATTTCCAGCTCGGACGCTCGTATGAGACAGAATCAGGATCGGTATGCCGATCTGTTGCGGGAAGTGAAGGTCCGACTGACTGAACTGATCGGCTATTCCCTTTGATACACGATGATAGCGCGGGCCTAGAGGCCTGCGGAGAAAGGAAGGTTTTCCCATGAACAGCTTATTTGATCTCACCGGGAAAAAGGCTATTGTCACCGGCGGCACTAGAGGACTGGGCCACGGCATGGCGGAGGGCCTGATGGAGGCCGGCGCCGCTGTAGTCATCTTTGGTACCAGCAAAAAGGTGATCGAGGTGGCCGCCCAATTCGAAGCAAAGGGCTATTGGTGCAAAGGCATCGCCGTGGACCTGGCCGACGACCGGGCCAGGCAGGAGGCCTTTGACCAAGCCGTCGCTCTGCTGGGCGGCCTGGATATTCTGGTCAATGCCGCCGGCATACAGCGCCGCCACCCCAGCCCCGAATTTCCTCTTCAGGACTGGAAGGACGTACTCAATGTCAACCTGACCGCTCCCTTTGACCTGTGTCAAATGGCTGCCAAAGAATTTCTAAAAAAGGAACAGCCCTGCGGGAAGATTGTCAACATTGCCTCTATGCTCAGCTTCTTTGGCGGTATGACCGTCCCCGCCTATGCCGCCTCAAAAGGGGGAGTGGCCCAGATGACCAAAGCCCTGTGCAATGAGCTGGCCTCCAAGGGAATCCAGGTCAACGCCATCGCCCCCGGCTATATGGATACAGATATGAATGTGGCACTCACCGATGTCAGCAACCCCCGATACCGTGAGATCACCGACCGGATCCCCGCCCACCGCTGGGGCACCCCAGAGGATATGAAGGGGACAGTGGTATTTCTGGCCTCCCGGGCCTCTGACTACCTCAACGGGGCCGTCATTCCTGTGGACGGCGGCTACTTGGTTAAGTAAGGCGGTCCTGCTAGGCACCCGTAAGCTCTTAATATAGTATACGGAAGGCCCCCGCTCGAAATGGCAATCGAGCGGGGGCCTTCCACATGAAGAAAGGAATGGGAAACATCTTGTTCAGAAGGTCACTTCTGGAGCAGATGGACAGCAAAGCCACCAAACTCCTGCTTCAGATAGACAGCAATCATCTTTTCACCCTTATATTTGGCGGTGGATTCATCCAGTTGGAAGCCATGCTTCTCCAGCTCCACAGCGGCCCTGGCAATGCTGTTGGTCTTTACGGCAATATGACCGTTTTGGCCCAGGTACATACTCTTCATAACCTCAACAGCACTGCTGGCAAAGTTGGAGCTGTTGCCCGTCTTAATCTCAAAGCCAAAAGCGTCCTTCAGCCCCTGGCACACATCCATGGATGCCTCGTCACTAGCGGTATTGATGCCGATATGGGCCACCTCAAATCCCAGAACGGCTTGGCGGGCCTCCTGGCACAGGCGGGTGATCTTGTCAAACGCATGGGCAGCGATGTCGCCCTTGGAACACAGCCAGCTCCCACCCACAGCATGGATAAAGGGAGCGGCAATATACTCGCCCAGATTCTGCCCATTGACCCCACCGGTGGGGATAAACTTCATAGAGCCAAAGGGGCCGGACAGCGCCTTCATGGCGCTCAGGCCGCCGTAGACGTTGGCCGGGAAAAATTTGACCACTTTCAGGCCATGGGACATGGCGGCCATGATCTCCGTAGGGGTGACACAGCCGGGAGTGATGGCCACGCCGTTTTCCACACACCAGGCTACCACTTCGTCGCTATAGCCGGGGGAGACGATGAACTTGGCACCGCACTCCACGGCCTTTTCGCACTGCTCCAGAGTAATAACGGTGCCGGCGCCCACTACCATCTCGGGGCACTCCTTGGCTACGGCGGCGATGGAATCCGCGGCAGCGGCGGTGCGGAAGGTAATCTCCATCACATCCACGCCGCCAGCCAGCAGGGCCTTGGCAGTGGGAACCGCGTCCTCTGCCTTATCCAACACCACTACGGGCACGACGCCCGCGTTACCCAGTTTTTCAACAATATCCATAGAAATGTCCCCCTTATCTCTGGACACGGCCAGAGGTGTTGCCAGCGGCCAGAGACTCCACTTCACTGACAGACATCATATTGAAGTCGTGGTCGATGCTGTGCTTCAGGCAGGAGGCGGCCACGGCGAAGTTGATCGCTTTCTGGTCGTCATAACCGGACAGAAGGGCATAGATCAGGCCGCCGCCGAAGCTGTCGCCGCCGCCCACACGGTCCACGATATGAACCCGGTAGGTGGGAGAGAAGGAGGCCTTTCCGTCGCTGTACAGCATACCGGCCCAATCATTGTCAGAGGCGGAGATGCTGCCCCGGAGGGTGATAGCCACCTTCTTACAGCCAAAACGCTCGGTCAGCTGCTTGGCCACACTGATGTAGCCTTCGTGACTTAGCTTACCGGTATTCAGGTCGGTATCAGTGGCAGCGATACCAAACACATCCTTAGCGTCCTCCTCGTTGGCGATGCACACGTCCACATAGGGGACCAGTTCAGCCATGACCTTGCCGGCCTCCTCGCGGGTCCACAGCTTCTTACGGTAGTTCAGGTCACAGCTGATGGTCAGGCCCAACTTTTTGGCGGCCTTACAAGCCTCCAGGCAGATGGCGGGCAGCTCGCCGCCCAGAGCCGGGGTGATGCCGGTCCAATGGAACCAGTCAGCACCAGCAAAAATCTTTTCCCAGTCAAACTCAGAGGCCTTAGCCAGAGAAATGGCGGAGTTGGCCCGGTCATAGATCACCTTGGAGGCCCGCTGGGAGGCGCCCTTTTCGGCAAAGTAGATGCCCAAGCGGTCGCCGCCCCGGATCATCAGGCTGGTGTCCACACCGTAACGGCGCAGCTCGTTGACCGCAGCCTGACCAATCTCATGGGCCGGAACCTTGGAGACAAAGGCGGCGTCCATGCCATAGTTGCACAAGGACACGGCAACGTTGGCCTCACCGCCAGCATAGGTGGCCTCGAACTTGTCCGCCTGGACAAAACGGAGGTACCCCTCCGGATTCAGGCGCATCATAATCTCGCCAAAGGTGATAATTCTTTTCATTGTAGTTTCCTCCTCGTTGTGATGATATTTCATTGGCTCCGCGATATTCACGTTCTTCGCTTACTCACTTGACGCTTTTTGCGGCAGCTAATAGCTCACGGGCTGTTTCGGTAATTTTGTGAAACTCTCCGGCCTCGATCCATTTCTTGTTGGCCAGATTGCCGCCCACACCGGCGCCGCACATCCCCGCTGCCATATAGTCGGCTACGTTCTTTTCATTGATGCCGCCCACTGCCAGCAGCTTTACATGGCTGATGGGAGCCCGGATAGCCTTTACATAGGAGGTGCCTAGTTCGCCTGCCGGGAACAGCTTAACATAGTCAGCTCCAGCGTTATGCGCCGTCATGACTTCGCTGGGCGTCATAGCACCGGGCATAGACACCAGCCCCAACTCCCGTGTGCGGCGGATGACCTCCACGTTGACGTCAGGAGAGATGATGTACTTGGCGCCAGCCTTGGCAGCCAGCTCCACCAATTCCGGTGTGGTGACCGTACCGGCGCCTACCAGCATCCGTCCCTGGTATTTGGCTCCGATTTCGGCTATGGCGTTGGCCGTCACTGGGAAGGAGTCTGGATTCTTTTGATCGAAAGTGATCTCCATCAGCCGGATTCCACCTTCATACAGGGCGTCCGCCACCTTCATACACTTTTCCGCATCGATGCCGCGGACGATGGCGATGATCTTCTCCTCTTCTACCATCTGGATAACTTGTTCTCTCATAGCGGCCTCCATTTTTCATATTATGAAAATTTTTATCGTATTATGATATCCAAACACATTTATATCTCTTTTTTCCTCTCATGTCAATCCTCTCTTTTCATAAAATTTTTGTCTCTATTTTGTGTAAAAACTATTGCTGACCTATGACAAATTGTGTTATGCTGGAAAAAATAATTGTAAAGGGGGCGGATCACATGAATGGATCCTCTGGCTCGGTCCAGTCTGTGGCCCGTGTGTTAGATATCACGGAGGCGCTCTCCACTGCACCACAGGGGATGTCCCTGTCCGACCTGGCTGCCACCACTGGTCTGCACATCAGCACGACCCACCGGCTGCTGGGCGTGTTGGTTGAACGCGGCTATGCGTGCAAAGACCAGGAGAGCGGCAAATACCGGCTGACACTCCGCTTGTTTGAGGTAGGCAGCCGCGTTTCCACTGCGTTGAATCTGCTCACCGCCGCCAAGCCCATGCTGGACGAGCTGGCCGCCGACTGCCAGGAAGTGGTCCATTTGGTAGAGCGGGATAACAGCGACGTGATCTACATCTATAAGGCGGAGCCCGCCCGCCCTCTGGTTCGAATGGCCTCCTATGTCGGCTGCCGCAATCCCATGTACTGCACCGGAGTGGGCAAGAGCATACTGGCCTATCTCCCCGATGAGGAAGTCATCAAGGTATGGGACAGCTCCGAGATCCACACCTACACAGAAAAGACCATCACAGATCTGGACACACTCCGCTCCAGTCTAGAGCGGGTCCGTAGGTTGGGCTATGCCGTGGATGACGAGGAGCACGAGCCAGGTGTGCGCTGCGTAGCCGCCCCAATTTTCAACTGGTCTGACCACCCTGTAGCCGCAGTCAGTATCTCTGCTCCTGTTTTCCGAATGACCGATAAGTTTATGGAGCAGTTGCTGCCCAAACTGCTCCGGTTGACCCGCGATATCAGCCGTATGATGGGCTGTACAGCTCTATAAAGCGTTTTCCTGGGAGGAACTTTTCCTCCCAGGTTTTTTATTCTTTAGCAAATAAAGAATTTGTTAATATTCCAGCCCTTAATTTGTCTGGAATAGACAAATATCTAAAACTTTTTTATGCAAGCTTTTCAAAAATTAATTCACTACTTGACTTTTTTCTTTAAACAAGCTATTAATATTACATAAATGTTTCATAATAAAGAATTTATTTCCGCATTATGAAAATATATTTTTTTGTGGAGCGCTTCTGAAGTTTCTCGCCCATGAGGTAGACCGTGCGGGTCGTAGTCTCCGTTCTAGATAATCTCATATGGTATCCTGATTTTCGACGGTATGGTAATGGTCACCCTGGCCATCCAGTATCTGTGTTAATAGTCCCGCGGCGGCGTGGGATTGTTAAATACATACCAATGGTGATCAGATAAGGTCAAGGCAGGGATCTGCCTTGACAATTTCCCATGGGAAATTGTCAAGATCCTTTTATGCGTGGGGCTTTGGCCGACCTCTGACCCGTGTGGTAAATCACACATTTTTTATGGAGGTAGATTTATGAAAAAGGCACTTGCTCTCGCGCTCTCCCTGACCATGATGGTCTCCCTGTTTGCCGGCTGTGGCAGTAAAGACAGCGGCAGCACCAACGCGAACACAAACACCAATACTTCCTCTGGTTCCCAGCAGGAAGAACTTCCCTCTTACTCCTTCCAGTTGGGCTTCAACACTGTGGAAGACTCTGTCCGTGGCGAAATGGCCCACGTATTCGCCGACTATGTGAACGAGGCTTCTGGCGGTCGTATCACCGTTGAGATCTTCCCCAACTCCTCCCTGGGCAGCGAGCAGGAGATGGTGGAAATGGTAAAGACCGGCTCCATGGACTTCACCATTCCCGGCGTTACTGCCATGTCTAACGTAGACGGCAACTTCGGCGCTTATGGGCTGCCCTTCCTAGTGGACACCTATGACGAGGCCCATGCCCTGCTGGACGGCGACTTCGGCAACGCCTTAAAGGACATCGCCCAAAACAATGGCTACAAAATCGTAGCCTGGGGCGATTTGGGCACCGTTCAGATCACCAATAATGTCCGTCCCATCAACTCCGTGGAGGACATGAAGGGCATCAATATGCGCTGTACCAACGAAGAGGTTTCCCTGAAGACCATGGACGCTTTGGGCTGTGCCACCACCACGCTGGCCTTTTCTGAGTTGTACCTGGGTCTAAGCCAGGGCGTCGTCGATGGCCAGTTCAACCCTATTGACGCCATCTATCAGAACAGCTTCACAGAGGTTCAGGACTACCTGGCTATCGTGAATATGTACACTTATGGCATCGCTCTGGTGATGAGCAATGATAAGTTCGAGTCCTATGACGCCGAGACTCAGCAGATCCTGATGGACGGTGCCGCTAAGGCCCAGGAAGCCGCCCGCGCTTACTGCGCCAATGCTGAGGAAGAGTATCTGCAGAAGGTCAAGGACGAAGGCTGCTTCCTGGAGATCACCACCCCCGATGTCGAAGGCTTCAAGACCGCTACCGCTGGTGTTTACGACGACTATCTCGCCACCTGCGATCCTCGTATCGTTGAGGCTGTAAATGCAATCCGCTAAAGCTAACCGCAACTAACCCTGCATTTGTGTGCTTGTGTACAGGGGCGCTGCTCCAGCGCCCCTGTACACATGGTGAACAGAGGAGGTTCTATGAAAGTATTATCAGCGATAGAGAAGGCCGTTGACTTTCTCTGTAATATTATGACAGGGATCGCCGCGTTAATGATGGCGGCCCTGACTTTGGACGTGTTCCTAAACGTGATTTTCCGCACAATTGGGAAGCCCATTGTAGTTTCTGTGGAGTTGACCACGATTTTCTTCCCCTGGATCGTCTGTATGGCTATGATTGTCATCGCCCGGCGCCAGGAGAACACCGCCCTGGTTTTATTTTTCGATAAATTCAAGGGTATCGTCCGTCACATCGCCGTAATCTTTATTAACGGCACCATGTTTTTCTTTTCCGCGGTCATGGCTAAGTCTGCCTTTGACCTCTCCCTTTCTCTTGTGGATGAGTACCTTGCTCTTACTCACCTGAGCAAGGCCTTTACATATGGTTCCATGTTCATCGGCTTTGTAGGTGTATGCATCATGCTCGCCTTCAATCTGCTTAAGTATGTGATGATAGAGATTGTAAGGATCGACAAGGAGGGTGCTGCGAAATGACCTTGATCCTTATTATGGCGCTTATGTTTTTTGCGCTGATTTGCATTGGCGTACCCATCGCCTTTTCTATGGGAACCGCATCGATCTGGTACCTTCTGACCAACGGCACTAGCTTATCTGTCGCGGCCCAAAAATTCTTTACCCAGACACAATCCTTCTCCTTCTTGGCCGTCCCCTTTTTCGTGTTGGCCGGCACTCTGATGGTCGAGGCTGGTATCGCCAAAAAGCTGATCAACTTTGCCAGTGTTCTGGTCCGCCACCTGCCCGCCGGTCTGGGTTGTGTGTCCGTGGTCACCAGCATGATCCTGGCTGGCATCTCTGGCTCCTCTGTGGCGGACGCCTCCTCTGTAGGCGCCATCCTGATCCCTGAAATGAATGACCGCGGCTATCCACCTCCCTTTTCCGCAGCCATCAACGCCACCAGCTCTGTGGTTGGCATCATCATCCCTCCCAGCAGTACCATGATCGTCATCTCCGCTATTACCAACCTGTCCGTGGCTAAACTTTTTATGGCCGGCGCTATTCCAGGCATCATCATCGGTCTTGCGTTTCTCGCCATTACTGCCTATATGGGTATCAAAAACAATTATCCCCGTGAAGCACGGGCCAGTAAATCGGAGATCTGGGCTGCCACCAAAGATGCCCTGATCGCTATGGTTTTTCCTGTTTTCATGGTAGGCAGCGTAGTTACCGGTATTGCTACCGTCACCGAGTCCGCCTCCATCTGCGCCATCTACTCCTTGTTTGTGGGTATCTTCGTCTACAAGACTCTGAATCTGAAAAAGATCTACAAGGCGCTGGCGGATGCCGCTATTGGCACCACCGTGGTCATGATGGTGGTGTCCTGTGCCTCGATCATGCAGTTCATCCTCATCAGCCAGCAGGTGCCCACCAAGCTGTCCAACGCCCTTCTGGGGCTGGGACTGCCCAACTGGCTGCTGCTCATTATGATGGTGCTGCTGCTGGGCGTGGCCGGCATGGTCATGGACAATGTCCCAAATCTGTATATCTTCCTGCCCATTTATATTCCTATTGCTCAAAGTATGGGGATGGATCCCATTCAGATGGCCATTATCTGCCTGTGTGCATTGGCCCTGGGTCTGTTTACTCCTCCTGTGGGCACCACCCTGTTCATCTCCTGCAACATTGCCAAATGCTCTATTGAATCGGTCGTCAAAGATTTGATTCCTTTCTTTATCGCAGGTGTTTTGATTGTGGTTGCGGTGGCCTTTATCCCTCCGCTGACCATGTGGATCCCAAGCCTTATGGGCTAATTATGAGCTTACTGCCGGCCCTCCTTTTTGTTCAGGAGGGCCGGTGTGCCGAAAAGGAGTATTTGATCAACCATGGACCATTATCATGAATTAGCGCAGCAATTTCTGCGGGATATGGTGGCCTTCCCAACTGTCAACGGGAATGAGAAGCCCCTGGCCCAGTATATTGCGGGGGTGCTGGAGGGCTATGGCTTCCGTACCCAGCTCCAGGATATTGCGGAAAACCGCTCTAACGTCGTGGCTGTCTATGGAAGCTCTGATAACCGGATTATCTTTACCGGCCATTTGGACGTCGTTCCCCCTGGTGGAGACTGGCAGGTGTGCGATCCCTTTCATTTGACAGAGCAGAACGGTCGTTTGTATGGCCGGGGTTCCTGCGACATGAAGGGAGGCATTGCCGCTATGATGGCCAGTGCCATCCGGGCTGTGGAAATGGGCGAAGCCCGTGACTGCGAACTTCGGCTTGTCTTTGTTGTGGATGAAGAGGTGGACGGTTTGGGCACCCAGTATTATGTGTCCCATGAGCCTCCTGGCGGCCGGACAATCGCCATCATCGGCGAGCCTACCATGTTGGAGGCCTGTATTGCCCACCGGGGCGTGACCCGCTTCAAGGTGGCTATTAACGGCCGTCAGTGCCACTCCGGCTTGCCCTATGAGGGTATCAACGCCATCAATCAGATGGCCCGTTTCCTATTGGAGGTCGAGCGCTTTGACCTGGATCGCCAGTCCTTGGACTGCGGCATTCTCCCACCTCCAAACATAACCGCTACCATGCTCCACTCCGGAGTGAAAGAGAACGCTGTCCCCGGCACCAGTGAGGTCATCCTGGACTGTCGAACTGTCCCCGGTGAGACTGCGGACACTCTGCGCGCCAGTATTCTGGATATCCTCCACCGGCTGTTCGATGGCACTCAAGTGACCTACGAGGTCTGCGACTTCATCAATGTCACTCCCAGCAGCACCCAGCCTGACGGTCAGGTATGTACTGTACTGAAAAACGCTTTTCAGGAGGCGTTTGGCCGGGAGGCGGCGGTCACCTATTTCAAGGGCTGCTGTGATATGTCCTATTTCTGCAAGGCGGGCTATACGGAAACGCTCCTGTGCGGCCCTGGCTCTATGGACCAGGCTCACATTGTGGATGAGTATATCGAGATTGACCAGTTGCATAAGGCTGTTGACCTGTATTCCGCGGTCATCCGCCAGGCACAGAAAGGATCTTGTCTATGAAAAAGTATCGTTTGGTATGTTCTGTATGCGGCAAACCCTTTGAGCGGGACACTGAGCCCTATGTCTGCGAAAGCTGCGGGGGGCTCCTGGAGCCGGAGTTCGATCTGGCCGCCAATGCCAGCCACTATCGAGAGGTCATCCGGGGCGGCTGTGTTTCCGGCGTGTGGGATTACCGCGATCTGTTACCTGTAGAGGGCGTGGAGGCGCCTGTCACCCTGAGCGAGGGCAATACTCCCCTGCTCACCGCCAGTAACCTGGGCCCAATCGTCGGGGTGGAGCAGCTCTTTCTAAAGAATGAGACATTGAATCCCTCCGGGACCTATAAGGACCGGTTTGCCACCGTTGCGTTGAGCATCGAGAAGGCCAGGAACACCCCTGCCGTGGCGCTGGGGTCGGCTGGCAACGCCGCAAATGCCATGGCCGCGTACTCTGCCAAGGCCGGTATGCCCTGCTTCGTCATCCTGCCCCCCGGAGCGGTAGCTGAACGTGGCTGGCAGGTACGGGGTTACGGGGCCAATCTGATCCGCATGGAGCATACAATAGATGACTGTATCAGCATGGCCAAGCAGGGCGAGGCGCTTTTTGGCTGGAAATCCCTGACCACCAACATGCTGACCAATCCTCTGCCCTCTGACGGCTACAAAACTGTGGGCTATGAGATCGGCAAGCAGCTGAACTTTCAGATGCCCGACTGGATTGTCGTCCCTGTGGGGGGCGGTGCCCTGATGAACAAAATCTATAAGGGCTGTAAGGATATGCTGGAGCTGGGCCTTATCGACAAAATACCCCGCTTCGTAGGGGCCCAGGCTTCTGGCTGCGCCCCGCTGGTTGACGCATACCAAAAGGGGCTGAAAAACCCCGAAATCTGGCCCGGTGTCCCCCAGACTGTCGCCTTCGCTATCGCCGATGTATGTGTATACGATGGTATCACTTCCATGGATGTTCTGACCAAGAGCGGCGGATGCGCCGAGGAGGCCACTGACGAGGAGATCCTGGAGGCCATGCACCTGATTGCCAGTAAGGAGGCCGTGGTAGCCGAGCCTGCCAGCGCCTGCTCTGTGGCCTGCGCCAAAAAGCTGGTAGCTAAGGGCGTTATCCAGCCCACCGACTCTGTTCTGTGTGTTCTCTCCGGCAACGGTATGCGGGATCTGAAGCTGATGGAGCAGGGTCAGAAGGAAGTCCCCTTTGTCAAGTACCGCGATGTAGAGGCAGTGAAAGCGGCTGTCAATGACTACCTGAACGACTCCAAGGACTGATGGGAGGAGCCAGTCATGGAACAGACCATCAAGGGACTGGCCAAGGAAGATGAGCTGGTCAGCCTGCTCTGCGACCTGGTCAGCATCGAAAGTGTCAATCCCCTGTTTGAAAAGGGGGGCACTGGTGAGAAAAATATGGTAGAATATATCTGCCGCTATTTTGACCAGTACCAGATCCCCTATATCCTTCAGGAGGCGCTGCCTGGCCGATTCAATGTGCTGGCCCATCTGAAGGGTACCGGCAAGGGCGCCCTCTGCTTTGAAGCGCATACCGACACGGTCACAGTGGACGAGATGGAGATCGAACCCTTCAAGCCTGTGATTCAGAACGGCCGTTTGTATGGCCGGGGCAGTGTGGACGACAAGGGCAGCGTGGCCGCTATGATGTACGCCATGCGTCTGCTCAAAGAGCATAAGATCGAGACCTACTCCGACATCTACTTTGCTGCCGCCGCAGAGGAAGAGTTTAGCTACAAGGGAGTGCTTCGCCTTTTGGAAGATGGTATCCCCTTTGATGCCGCCGTGGTTGGGGAAGGCACAAGCGTCCACGTCTGTCGCGCTTGTAAGGGGAACGTCCGCTTCAAGATCGTATCCAGGGGTCTTGCTGGACATAGCTCTCGCCCCTGGGAGGGACGGAACGCTATCGTGGCCATGGCCAATGTAATCTGTGAGCTGGAGAAAAAGCTGTTTCCCCTTTATGAACAGAAGAAGCATCCCCTGCTGGGGCCTCCCACCTTTAATATCTCCCTAATTCATGGCGGCAAGCTAATCAATATTGTCCCGGATTACTGTGAGATACAAATTGACCGTCGGGTCTTGCCGGGCGAGACCTACCAATCCGTCCGTCAGGAGGTATTGGGCTGCCTGGAGTCGCTGCTATCCTCCCACCCCGAGTACGAGGTGGAAATCCAAGAACCTTTTGTCACTGACTTTGCCATGGAGGTAGAGGAGGACTCCCCCATTGTCCGGACCGCCATAGCCGCCTGTGATGCGATCATGGGAGAGCACACCATCGAAGGAGGCTATTTCAGCTGCGACGCCAGCAAATTTACCCGCATCGGTATTCCCGCCATCGTTATGGGCCCTGGCAGTATCCTGCAGGCCCATACCAATGACGAATACATTGAGATCTCTGACCTGGCCAAGGCGGCCGAGGTGTTCACACAGATCTGTGTGGATTTTAGACCTTGATCTCATCATATTTTGAAAGGAGTAATCTTGTCATGGATGTTTATGAGCGTTTAAAGGAACTGGGCATTGAACTGCCTCCTGCCCCCCCTCCGGGCGGCCTCTACTCCCCCATCAAGCTGTTTGGCTCTAACCTGGTCTATACCTCCGGTGTCGGCCCCACTGATCCCACTGGCGGCGCCGTATACAGCGGGAAGGTGGGCACTGATCTCACCTTAGAGGAGGGGCAGGCAGCTGCCAGACTGGCCACAATCAACCTGTTGTCCGTCTTGCACAATCATCTGGGCGACCTGAACCGTATTAAACAGATTGTCAAGCAGCTGGGCTTTGTGGCCTGCCCCCCGGATTTCCATATGCAGCCCGCCGTTATGAACGGATCTACCCAGCTCCTGATGGATGTATTTGGCGACCCTGCTGGTCGGCCCGCACGCTCTGCTATCGCAACCAACGTACTGCCTGGCAATATCCCCGTAGAGATTGAGCTGCTCATCGAGCTGAAAGACTAAACTCTGCCCATAAAGGCAAACACAAGGCCCGCCCGGCTTTTGACCGGGCGGGCCTCTTTTACGCTGGGCACTGCCGCCCAGTGTGATCGATGGTGTAGTCCCCCTCCAGAATGATTTGGGAGATCGGGACAAAGGTGTAGCCGTCCTGTATCAGGGTTTCCAGGATACCAGGCAGGGCCTCCGGGGTATGAAGGGCCGCGTTGTGGAACAGCACGATGGAGCCCGGCTGTACCTTGCTAACCACCCGCTGCGTGATATCGGCGGCTGACAAGTCCTTCCAGTCCAGGCTGTCCACATCCCACTGGATAGGCTCCATACCGATTGACCGGACGGCGTTGATGGAGTTGTCATCATAGTCCCCATAGGGCAATCGTACCAAGGTGGGCCGGACTCCGGTGACCGCCTCAATTTTATCGTTGCAGGCATTCAAATCTGCCACCACTTGATTGGCGGACAACTGCGGATAGTGAGCATGGGTATTGGAGTGGTTCATCACTTCATGTCCAGCATCAGCCAAAGCTTTTACCGACTCAGGGTATTTATCCACCCACTCCCCCACTACAAAAAAAGTGGCCTTCACCTTATATTTCTCCAAAATATCAATCAGCTGTTGGGTGTCCTCGTTGCCCCAGGCCGCGTCGAAGCTGATGGACACCAGCTTCTGGTCCCTCTGAACACAGTATATAGGCAACTGCCGCGTAGTCGCCGCGGTCCCAACGGCCGCCGGATAATTGACCACATAGAACATTACCGCCGCTAGACAGAGGCAGACCATTCCGATCCCCCACCTCTTTGGAACAAAAAATATCTTTGGTCTACACTTTTTCTCCTTCATATCATCATCTCCCACATCAGTCTGATCCCTTCATCTATATGCGCCCCACTGTCGAAACATACTTCTCCTATTTTCCTTAGCAACGAAAATGGCTCGTCCTATTTTTGCAATTTTTTCAAAAATAATCTGCATTCCATATTGCTTTTTTCTGTGTGACAAGGTATAATGCCATCATATCCTGCGTACAAGTGTTTTTACAGGGCAGACAATCTGTAAAACGCTTGATTCCGGAATGAAAAGGAGTAGTGAACATGAAAAGAATCCTTGCCAGCGCCCTGTCCGCCGCCCTTCTGCTGACCATGCTGGCCGGCTGTGGCGGAAACAACAATTCCTCCAACAACGGTTCTTCCAACACTGGGACTTCTTCCGCCTCCAACACCAGCTCCGGTGACAAGGTGGTTAAGATTGGTGTGTTTGAGCCCCAGTCCGGCGACAACGGCGCCGGCGGAAAGCAGGAAATCCTGGGAATGCAGTACGCCCACTCCCTGACTCCCACTGTGGAGATCGGCGGCGAGACCTATACTGTAGAGTTGGTCTATGCCGATAACCAGTCCGCTAACGACAAGGCGCCCTCCGCCGCCCAGACTCTGGTTTCCGCCGGCTGCTCGGTGGTGCTGGGCTCCTATGGCTCCGGTGTGTCCATCGCCGCTTCCGACACCTTTGGGGACGCGGGTGTGCCCGCCATCGGCGTGACCTGCACCAACCCCCAGATCACCATTGGCAACGACCACTACTTCCGCATCTGCTTCATCGATCCCTTCCAGGGCACAGTCCTGGCTAACTTCGCCAAGGACCAGTTTTCCGCCACCAAGGCTTACTGCCTGGCCAAGCAGGGGGACGACTACTCCGTGGGTCTGTGCAACTACTTCATGAAGGCCTTTGGTGAGGAAAATTGTGTGTATGAGGTTTTCCCCGAGGGTACCTCTGACTACAGCTCCTATGTGACCAGCGCCAAGAACTCTGGCGCCGATGTATTCTTCGCCCCTGTTTCCATTGAGGCGGCGGCGCTGATTCTGGATCAGGCCGCTACCCAGGACCTGGGGATGCCCATGCTGGCCGGCGACACCTGGGATTCCAACGTAATCACCGAGGCCGCCAAGGGCAAAAGCAATATCGATCTCTACGTCACCACCTTCTATCAGGAGGGCGGCAACGCGGAGTTTGACGCAGCTTTTAAGGAGTGGATCAACTCCGACTCCACCAACCTGACCAATAACAACGGCAACGACATGATCGCCGCCGTTTCCGTCATGGGCTACGACGCCTACTATGTAGCTCTGGAGGCCCTGAAGGCCGCTGGCTCCACCAATCCCGCCGATGTGATGACGGCGCTGTGGGATGTGACCTATGACGGCATCACCGGACACATCGCTTTCGACGATGAAAACGGCGACGCGGTGCGGGATCTGGCCTATGTGAAGCACTGCAATACAGAAACCGGCGCCTGGGATCTGGTGGGCGAGCAGGGCGTGTAAGTCAACGCTCGACTTATCCTTTCAGATCGTACACCGCGCCCGGCGGGACAGTAAAACCCCGCCGGGCGCGGTTTCACAAGGCTTTGGGTCGCTGCGGAAAGGTCGTGAGATCTCTTGCCTCTTTCTCGGCGGCCTGAGGGATCATTTTGATACGGAGAGGGAGGAATCCCATGGAACAATTCACAACGGTTATACTGCCCTATATTTTGTCTGGCATCTCCGTAGGCGGCCAGTACGCATTAATCGCCATCGGCTATACCATGGTGTATGGTATCCTGCGCCTGATTAACTTCGCCCACGGCGACGTGTTTATGGTGGCGGGTCTGATGATGGTCTATCTCTCGGCGGCCCTGCCCTTATATCTGGCGGTGCCGGTGGTAGCGCTGCTGACGGTGGCTCTAGGCTTTGTCATCGAGAAAATCGCCTACAAGCCTCTGCGCTCCGCTCCCCGCATGAGCGTGATGATCTCCGCCATCGGGGTCAGCTATCTGCTGCAGAACCTGGCCCTATATGTCACCGGTGGTCTGAATAAAACCTATCCCACCATCCCCTGGATCTCCGACCAGGTGGATCTGTTCGGGGCTACCACCAAGCGGGTCACTCTGATCACTCCGGTGCTGACTATCATACTGGTCATCCTGCTGGTACAGCTGATCAACCACACCAAGGTTGGAATGGCTATGCGGGCGGTAGCCAAGGACTTTGAAACCAGCCAGTTGATGGGGATTAAAATTAACAATGTCATCTCCGTCACCTTTATCATCGGCTCCTTTTTAGCGGCAGTCGGGTCCATGCTCTATTTCTCCAACTATCCCGGTGTGGTACCTACCTCTGGAGCCATGCCCGGCCTGAAAGCCTTTGTAGCCGCGGTGTTCGGCGGGATCGGCTCTATCCCAGGGGCGGTGATCGGCGCATTCATCATCGGCGTGTTTGAGTCTCTGATCAAGGGGCTGGATACCATTCTGACCACCTTTCACATCATCCAGTCCCCTCTGGAGCTGTCCACCTTCTCCGACGCCTTTACCTTCGTGCTGCTGATCGTGATCCTGGTCTTCAAGCCGACAGGCCTGTTTGGCGAGAAGGCCACGGACAAGGTTTAACGGGAGGGAGTGGGTTAAATGATACAGCAAAAAAATAACAGGCAAACCCTGATCTCCCTGGCGCTGGTGGCATTGATGCTGGCGGTAGTGCTGGTTCTGGACCAGGTGATCCAGCCCACTGACTACATGTCAATGCTCCTCAAGGTGCTGCAAAAGGCTTCGGTCTATGCCCTGGCGGCTGTGTCCCT
This sequence comes from Flintibacter sp. HCN-6482, assembly GCF_037892565.1. Lineage (NCBI taxonomy): Bacteria > Bacillati > Bacillota > Clostridia > Eubacteriales > Flintibacter > Flintibacter sp. HCN-6482. Next base: position 188,190 of record NZ_JBBKBK010000004.1, read on the forward strand.
AAACCTGTTGACCGGCTTTACGGGCCTGTTTTCCCTGGGACACGCGGGCTTTATGCTCATCGGGACCTATATTTACGCCATCTTTACCATCTCCTCTGACAGCCGGGACGCGGTGTACCAGTACTATGACGCGGCGGTTCGCTTCTCCATCCCGGAGGCGTTGAGCGGCGCTCTGGGCCCCTTCGGCACCGTTCTGGGGGTAATCGTGGCCGTCCTGCTGGCCGGCCTGGGGGCCGCCCTGGTGGCCTGGCTGATCGGTCTGCCGGTGCTGCGTCTGAAAAGCGATTACCTGGCCATCGCCACTCTGGGCTTTGCGGAGGTCATCCGCGCGGTCTTTCAGTGGGGAAAGCTGGGGCCGGTGACCAATGGCTCCAACCCTCTAAAGAGCTTTATACGGATTGCGGACTTTAAGATCCAGGCGGGCGACATGACCATCAGCCTGTCCACCTTCATCCCTGTCCTGATGTCCACAGTGTGTATCGGGATCATCGTCCTGCTTATCAACTCCTCCTACGGGCGGGCCTTTAAAGCCATCCGGGAAAATGAGATCGCGGCGGAGGCTATGGGCATCAACCTGGCCCGCCACAAGATGCTCTCCTTCTGTATCTCCTCCTTCTTCGCCGGCGTGGCCGGAGCGGGGATGGCCATGGTGCTGGGCATCGCCCAGGCTAATAACTTCAAGTCCGCCATGACCTATGAAATCCTGCTCATGGTGGTGCTGGGCGGCATCGGCTCCATCTCCGGCTCGGTCATTGGGGCCACCCTATTCATCGCTGCCTCCGAGTGGTGGCTGCGCGGCTTAGACAACGGCGCTTTCCTGGGCATCGAGGCCCCAGGCATCTTCCGCAACGGCTTCCGGCTGGTGGTGTTCTCCGTCATCATTATGGTGGTGGTCCTCTTCTTCCGGAAAGGCATCATGGGGGACAAGGAACTGCCAGATCTGTTTAAGCGCCGGAAGAAAGCCAAGGGGGTGGCGAAATGAGTGAGAGTATCCTCAATTTAGAGCACGTCACCATGCAGTTTGGAGGCGTGGTAGCGGTCAATGACCTGTCCCTGGAGGTAAACAAGGGAGAAATCGTGGCGCTGATCGGCCCCAATGGCGCGGGCAAGACCACGGCCTTCAACTGCATCACCGGGGTCTACGAGCCCACCAACGGAAGGGTCTCTTTTCTGGGGCAGCCTATGGTGGAGAATTTCCCCCAGGGCAAGATGAAAAAGACCTACCAGGGGGAGAACCAGGGGATGTTCACCCACAAACTGGCCCCCACCCCAGATCAGATCACCCATATGGGGATGGCCCGGACATTTCAAAACATCCGGCTATTTTCCTCTCTTTCTGTGCTGGACAACGTGTTGATCGCCAAGCATATGCGGGCCAAGCACAACGTGTTTTCCTCCACCTTCCGTCTGAGCAGGCAGGAGGAGGCACGGATGCGGCGGGAGGCCATAGCTCTGCTGGAGGAGCAGAATCTGGATCACCTTCAGGACGAGGTGGCTGGCTCCCTGCCCTATGGACTACAACGGCGGCTAGAGATCGCCCGGGCCTTGGCCACCGAACCCAAGCTCCTGCTTCTGGATGAGCCGGCCGCGGGCATGAATCCTCAGGAGACCCACGAACTGACAGACTTTATCCGGCAAATCCACACAAGGTATGATTTAACCGTATTGCTGATCGAGCATCACATGGATCTGGTCATGCGGATCTCCGACCGCATCTATGTCCTGGACTTCGGCAAGCTGATCGCCCAGGGCACACCGGAGGAGATCCAAAACAATCCTCGGGTGATTGAGGCATATTTGGGGGTGGCGGACGATGCTGAAAATTGACGAATTGCAGGTAAACTATGGCGGCATCGAGGCCGTGAAGGGAATCACCTTTCAAGTGCCAGAGCGAGAGATCGTCACACTGATCGGCGCGAACGGGGCCGGGAAATCCACCACCCTTCGGGCTATCGCCGGACTGGTAAAGCCAGCGGCGGGCCGCATCCATCTCCAGGGGGACGATATCACCGCCCTCTCTCCCGACCGGATCGTGTCCAAAGGCATCACCTTAGTCCCAGAGGGGCGCCATGTATTCCCCGATTTGACGGTACTGGAAAATCTGAAAATCGGCGCCTATCTGCGCCATGACGACCTGGAGGACGACATCAAGTGGGTCTATGACCTGTTCCCCCGGTTGAAGGAGCGTTCCTGGCAGGCGGCGGGCACTCTGTCCGGCGGCGAGCAGCAGATGCTGGCCGTAGGCCGTGCCCTCATGTCCCGGCCTAAGATCATGATGATGGATGAGCCCTCCCTGGGTCTGGCTCCTCTGGTGGTCAAGGGGATCTTTGAGATCATCAAGGAGATCAACAAGCAGGGCGTCACTATCCTTCTCATCGAGCAGAACGCCAACATGGCGCTGCACATCGCGGATACCGCCTATGTTTTGGAGACTGGCCGCTTGACTATCTCCGGCTCCGGCAGGGAGTTGTTGAGCAATGAGGCTGTGAAGAAAGCCTATCTGGGATAATTACATGAATCAGAGGGCCGCTGTCAAACAGGCAGCGGCCCTCTTCCCTTATCCCGTATGTTCCTCTTTTTCTGTGGGCACCTCCGCCGCCAGCGACATAATGGACACCTCGAAGGCCACCCGCTCCTCGGAGCGGTCTCCGCTGACCTTGGTATAGGTTCGGCTCTGAAGTCGTCCAGTCAGCCGAAGCTGGTCCCCCACCTCCATGCCTCCGCACCGGTGGGCTAAACTGCCCCAGGCGATGCAGGGCAGATAGTCCGCTCTTCCGTACCGGCGATTGACCGCCAGGATCATATCACAGATGGTCCGCCCCAGGGGGGTGGCCCGCAGGCTCGGTGTTTTACATAGGGTGCCGGAGAGCTCCAGCCGGTTTTCATCCTCTCCCGGCTCCTGCCGCAGCTCTCTGGCAAAGGCACTGATGACCAGCCTACTGCCTACCCCAGTTCGGTTGTTGAAGGTCCGTACTTCCCCCAACACCGTCAGCTCGCTCTCCCGCTCCAGCGGTCCGCAGCACTCCAGCAGCTCCAACGGAGCCACCACGTTCACCTGATCCTCCGCGCCTGACAGGCGCCGGACCACCAGTGGGAAGGTATAGAACTCCACGCCGTGGTTGAGATGGGAATAGACTGGGGCCTCCCCTACCGCGCCATGGAGGCGGATATGGTTGACGTCGGCGGAGCACTTTCTCATGGACCATCACTCTCCTGAATCGTTTGTTCCTCTGATGTATATGAAGTCCAAACGCCAGGTATGTCCCAAGCCGTTCCCCAGGGGGCGACAAAAAGGGCGTGTCCACCCCCACGGACACGCCCCTATTTTTCTATCGACGGCCGAACCCGCCGCCTCGGCCTCCGCCAAAGCCTCCACCGCGGCCACCAGAAAATCCTCCGCCCCGGGAGCCACCGAAGCCACCTCCACGGAAAGAGCCGGAGGAGAAGCCGCCGCCGCGGGAACCACCGGAGAAGCCGCCGCCTCTCGGTCCACTGGAAAAACCGCTCCCTCTGGAGCCGCCGCCCGGACCCGAAAAGCCGCTGAAGCCTCCACCGCCGGGCCCTCTAGGCCCCCTTGGCGGAGGAGGAGGGGGCGGCTGACGCCACCGCCGGCGGTACCAGCCGTAAGAGGGGCCGTGCCAGAACAGAATAGGCCGGAACACATAGGGCGGATTGATCACTCCGTAATATCGCTGACGATAAGCGGTATAGCGCGCGCTGTCAATCAAGGTGGCCGCCACCAGCGCGATGGCCAGAAGAATGACCAGCATCATTACCAGCCCCCCGGTCCTCTGGGTGCCGCCATAGTGATTGGCGTTGTCCAGATAGCCCAGGCCGTAGTTGTCCACATAAAATTGGTTGACATCGGCAAAGAGGTTGAGCACCCCTTCTCCGTACTCTCCCGCCGCCACATACTCATAGAGGGACTGGTCCATATAGTTGGTGACCTGCTGGTCTGTCATGGGATAGTCCGGCCCCACGGCCAAATAGCCATTGGTATTTTTCACATCGATGACCAGGATGCCGTCGCTGCTGGCCAGCTCGATTTCCTCCCCCAAGGAATAGGCGTAATCGCCAATATCGCCGGACACCCCGTCCACCACCGCCAGCGCGATGAGGCTGTCATATCGCTGGACCCAGTTGGCATTATACAGGCAGATGTCCCGCTCCTGGCTATCGGAGAGCACGCCGGCCTGGTCCCAGATATAATCCGCAAACTGGGCGGTGGACAGGCTGGTATCCAGCCCCACCTCTCCCGGCTCCGGGACTGCAGCGCTCTCCTTGTTCAGGCCGATGACCACCGCCGCCCCGATCATTGCGGCTGTGCACAACCAGGCTACCCAGGTCTTTTGAAAAAATTTCATATAGGAACCCCTTGTCATTTATGTAGGGGCGCATTCGAGATCCGCCCCACAGAAACTGCGCGATCCTTCGGCGCCTCCGCTCTTTGTGCCGTCAGGACCTCTTAGCCCCTTAGCTCAAGAAGCTTCTGCTTTAGCTCCCCTTCGATCCTGCCCAGCTCCGCCTCCGCCTCTTTCCGCTTCTGGCTGCCCTCGGTCTGAATCCTCATCACCTCATCCAAGGTAGAGATAAGCTGCTGGTTGGTATGCTGCAGTGTTTCGATGGAAACCACAGACCGCTCCGCCTCCTTGGCGGTTTCTATGGTGCCCATCTTCAGCAGATCGGCGTTTTTCTGGAGCAGTTGATTGGTCATGTCGGTGACAGCTGTCTGGGCAGCCGTGGCCTGTCGCCCGTGTTCCAAGCCCAGAGCCAGCACCATCTGGCTCTTCCACAGGGGGATGGTATTGACCAGAGAGGACTGGATCTTCTCTAGCATCAACGTGTCGTTGTTCTGGAGCAGTCTAGTCTGGGGTCCCATCTGTATGGAGATCATCCGTGTCAGCTCCAGGTCATGAAGCTTCTTTTCAAAGCGGGAACACAGGTTAGCCAGGTCGTTGTAGGCCTGGGCATCCTCCTGGGCGCCGCTCTCCTCCGCCTTTTTCTTCAAATCGGCCAGGTCGTGGGTCCGAAGATACTCCAGCCGCTTCTTGCCGGCAATGATATACATGGTCAGCTCTTTGTAATATTTGGTGTTCAGCTCATACATCTGGTCAAACATGGCGATGTCCTTCATCAGGACCACCTGGTGATTCTCCAGCACCTTGACGATCTTGTTCACGTTGGTCTCCGCCTTGGAGTAGCTGGCCTTCATGGCCTCCAGCTCATTCTTCCGCTTCTGGAAGAATCCGGCAATGCCCTTTTTCTCCGGCTCGCCAAAGGTCTTAAGCTCCACCACCAGGGAGGACAGCGCCTCGCCCACCTCGCCCAGGTCCTTGGTCTTTACATTGTTCAGGGCGCTCTCGGAAAAGGCGGCGATGTTCTTCTGGGCCGCGGCCCCGTACTGGAGGACCAGGTTGGAATCGGTGACGTCGATCTTCTGGGAGAACTCATCCACCATCTTCCGCTCCGCCTCGGTGAGCATGGACTCATCCAGCTTGACGGCGTTGGCGTCCCGTTGAGCCTGGAGGGCCGCCTGCTCCTCCTGTTGAGCGGCAGTACCGGGGGCGGGGGCAGGGTCCAAGGTCAGTTCCGGGGCGGCGGGCGGCTGGGCAGCGGCCGCCCCGCTGGGGTCCAGGGTCAGCTTGGGTGTCAGGTTCAGTTCGTCACTCATATTGGGTTCCTCCTAAAATGAAAGTAGTCATACCTCAATCGTTCCTGGGGCTCTTATCATAGGCCAGCCAGCGCCGCCAATGGAAGGCGCAACTCAAGCTCTGGAGCAGAAGCAGGGCTACATACCACCAGAACATGTTTCCGCTGAGTCTATCAGGAAAAAACAGCAGAAGCCCGATCTGCAAGGCCGGGATCACAGACCAGAGTACAGCGTTAACCAGACATTCGCGCTTGCTTATAAATTCGCGGTAATTGGCCATGCTGCTCTCCTTTCATTTGCCGCCCGTTTTGTCCTCCTTGAAGGTGAAATAACGGTACCAGTGAAACCCGACGAAAACCACCCCAGCCAGTGTGATGATCAGATTGAGCCAGAAGTAGGGGGCGCCGGGGACCAGCATCCGGTTCTGCAGCCCGCCCCCCAGCCACAAAACCCACAGAAAGGTCCAAATCAGGGCCCGGTTCATCCTGGACTGCTTGGTATCCGCGCTCATATTCTCCTCCTCACAGCTCCAGCTTGGGACCGTCCTCCTTGGATGAGCCCCCCATAGTCATTCCCCCCAGCCCCTCCTGGGCCAGCAGGTTCTCCATCACAGTGATATCGGTGGAGATGTCCAGGGCCTCCTCACCGAACAGGGCGTCCAGCTGCTTGTCAAAGGCCTGGGTAATGGTGTCCATCATGCGCTCCACCTTGGCTTTGGTGGTGCTGATATTGTCCCCAGCGATGCCGGTGGAGTCCATCCGATCATAAGCGTTCAGGATCTTCAGTGTCGTGGGCAGGTAGTAGTCCATAAATCGGCGGATCTGGGACAGTTTTTTGGGCTGCGACACCACCTGGTCGATGATCTTTCCGGTGACATCCTCCAAATGGTCGATCTGAGCGGATATCTTTTCGTCCACAATGGCGTCGTTAAGGCGGCGCATCTCTGACAGCGCCCTGTCCCTCTCCCGGATGAGCGCGTCAATAGCCGGGTCGCCGGTGGTCTTCTCCTTTTTAGGCTCCTCCTTGGGCCTGTCCTCTTTCTCACCGGCCAGCTCAAAAGCCTTGTCGGGAAAGACGGCCTTCCCAGCGATAAAGGCGACCAGAGAGAGGACCGCGCAGATCCCATAGGAAGCCGCCGACTTCAGCGGAAACAGCAGGGCATAGCCCAGCCAGACCACGCCCACCAGATAAATGGGCAGTACCGAGGGTTTGATATGCTTGGCCATAATTTCCTCCATCGCCCCGGCGGGGCAGCAAAACTCGGATATAGATAGTCTTATTGTACAACCGGGAGTGGAGCAGTGTCAAGGCGAAGGGCACTTTCTCCCAAAATCGCCCTCCTTTTTTGCCCTATCTCATTGACTTCTCCCCCAAGATTGAGTATGATTTTAAAGAATTGATTTGATAAAAAGGAGAACCTCCTATGCTTACCCTGGAACAGTTTAAAAACGCCCGGAGCACACTCCAGGGTGTTCTTCGGCCCACCCCTCTGATTTACTCCCCCTACTTGTCCAAAACCTGCGGCAACTACGTCTATCTCAAGCCGGAAAATATGCAGGTCACCGGGGCCTACAAGCTTCGGGGGGCCTATTTTAAGATCAGCACTCTGACGGATGAGGAGAAGGCCCGTGGTCTTGTCACCGCCTCCGCCGGCAACCATGCTCAGGGCGTGGCCTACGCCGCCCAGGCGGCCGGCGTGGCCGCCACTATCGTCATGCCCACCACTACTCCTCTGGTAAAGGTAAACAACACCAAGGACTACGGCGCCCAGGTCATCCTCCATGGCGAGGTATTTGACGACGCAGCCGAGCTGGCCGCCCGGATGGCAGAGGAGCAGGGATTAACCTATGTCCATCCCTTCAACGATCTGACACTGGCCACTGGTCAGGGCACCATCGCCTATGAGATCTTCCAGGACCTGCCCGACGTGGACGTGATCCTGGTCCCCATCGGCGGCGGAGGGCTGGCCGCCGGCGTGGCCACGCTAGCCAAGCTGCTCAACCCCCAGGTTGAGGTCGTGGGGGTTGAGCCCACTGGGGCCGCCTCCATGAAGGCCAGTCTGGAGGCTGGTCACATCGTCACCCTCCCCTCCGCTACCACCATTGCGGACGGCGTGGCCGTCAAAACTCCGGGGGACAAGGTGTTCCCCTATATCCAGCAAAATGTGGACCGCATCCTCACCATCGACGACGGCGAGCTGGTGGAGGCCTTTTTGGATGTGATGGAGCGGCACAAGATGGTGGTGGAGAACGCGGGGCTGCTCACCGTCGCCGCTCTGCGCCACCTGGACTGCAAGGAGAAAAATGTAGTGTCCGTCCTGTCCGGGGGCAACATGGATGTCATCACCATGGCCTCTCTAGTCCAGCACGGGCTCATCTGCCGGGGCCGTATCTTCACCTTTGCCGTCCAGCTTCCCGACCGCCCCGGCGAGCTGATGCGGGTGGCCGGTGTACTGTCCCAAAACAACGGCAATATCATTAAGCTGGAGCACAACCAGTTCGTCAACATCAACCGCCAGTCCGGTGTGGAGCTGCGTGTCACCCTGGAGGCCTTCGGGCACGACCACAAGGCCCAGATCCTGGATGCTCTGCGGCAGGCCGGCTATCAGGTGTCTGAGGTGGATACCGGCGACTTCTATACCTGAGTCTTCTCTGCCGCCCGCCGGAGGCGGGCCTCCGGCGGGCGGCTATCTGAAAAGCGGCGGGCCAGCGGGCTGAACCGGACGGTTTTGGCCGTGGGATCGGCCTGGAGCGATCCGCCTCCCCCGGGGCACCCGGGAGAGCCATAGGCCTCCCTTCTCCGCCCTGTATCCTATGCGCCCGGGCCACAAACTGCCCCATCGCGCCAGCCGCTCCTATCCCGTCTCTCCGTCGAAGTTTGAAAGTGAGGTCATCAACCATGGTAAAGATCGCTCCCTCTATTCTGTCCGCCGATTTTGTCAATCTGGAGCGGGACATCAAAAAAGTGTCGTCCGCGGACTATCTCCATGTGGATGTGATGGACGGCTGCTTTGTCCCCAACCTTACCATTGGCATCCCGGTAGTAAAGTCCATCCGCCAGTGTACAGACATGTTTTTGGACGTCCATCTGATGATCGACAAGCCGGTGCGGTACATCGAGGACTTCGCCAAGGCCGGAGCCGACCTGTTGTCCGTCCATTTGGAGGCCGACCACCCCACCCAAATCGCCCAGGCCCTGAAGGTCATGGGCGAATGTGGGGTAAAAAAGGCGGTGGCCCTGCGGCCCATCACCTCTGCCAACGCCATCCTGCCCTATATTGAAGAGTTGGATATGGTGCTGGTCATGACTGTGGAGCCCGGCTTCGGCGGCCAGTCCTTTATGGAGTCCCAGTTGGAGACCATCCGCCAGGTCCGGGCCATCATCGAGAAGTATCATCCCACCTGTGAGTTAGAGGTGGACGGCGGCATTGCCCCCAAGACCGCTCCTCTGGTAGTGGAGGCGGGCGCCAACGTACTGGTAGCCGGCTCCGCCGTCTACGGCAAGGAGGATATCCCCGCCGCCATCGCCGCCCTGCGGGTATGAGAGGAGCCCTTTTATGAAATCCTACGCTGTCCGTACCGCTAAGACCCCAGAGGACGCTGAAGCCCAGATGAATGAAATGGCTCGGGAGGGCTGGACTGTCAAGGCCGTCACCTTCTGGGAAACCGCTATGGCTTACCGGCTGGTCATCACCTTTGAAAAAGAAATTTAATCCCGCTCCCTATCTCTCCTGGAGGTCTCCGTCATGCAGTATTTTCCCCCCGCCCTTGAAAATCTGGTAGAACACTTCGCCAAGCTGCCCGGCATTGGTCTAAAGTCGGCCCAGCGGCTGGCCTTCCATGTCCTGTCCCTGCCTGAAGAGGAGGCGTCCGCCTTCGCCCAGGCCATCCTGGAGGCCAAAAAGGTGATCCACTGCTGCCCCGTATGCCAGAATCTCACCGAGGGGGAGGGCCCCTGCGCCATCTGTGCCAGCCAGAAGCGGGACCGGTCCACCGTTTGCGTGGTAGCCGATCCCAAGGACGTGGTGGCCATGGAGCGCAGCCGGGAGTACGGCGGCGTCTATCATGTGCTCCACGGGGTCATATCTCCCATGAACCGGGTGGGCCCTGACGACCTGCATATCCGCTCCCTGGTGGAGCGGGTAGCCGCCGGCGGTGTAGCTGAGGTCATCATGGCCACCAACCCCGACACAGAAGGAGAGGCCACCGCTATGTATCTATCCCGTCTGCTCAAGCCGTTCCAGGTAAAGGTGACCCGGCTGGCCTATGGCATCCCTGTGGGCAGCCATCTGGAGTATGCGGACGACGCGACTTTAATGCGGGCCTTGGAGGGTCGGCGGGAAATCTGAATCCTCCCTCACCTCACGTCCCCCATTGTTTCAAATGAGCATACAAAAAGCTGTGGAGAGGACACTCCACAGCCTGTTTTTTACAGCTTTACCGGAATAGGCCGCAGGATCCGAAGGGTATCCGGAGTCACTCCACATTCCAGCGCTATCACCTCCACCCCCGCCCGGGCCGCCCGGCGCAGAGCCTCCCCAAAGTCGGGGTGAGTGGCATCGTTGGGCTCCATCCAGCGCATCCCCTCCATCTGGACCACAAAGCAGACGGCAGCCCCATATCCCGCCTGTCGGGCCGCCACCAGCGCCTCCAAATGCTTCACGCCCCGCAGGGTGGGGGCGTCCGGGAACCGGGCGATCCGGTCCTCCTCTAAGGTGACCCCCTTCACCTCCACAAACCCACGGGTAGAATCGGAGGTCTTTTCTCCCCCATTCAAAAACTCCCAGTAATAATCGATTCTAGAATTCCCATATGTCATCTCTGGTCGAAGCAGTGTGGGGACAAACCCCAGCCCTCCGGCGGCCGCCCACTCCCCAAATACTCTGTTGGGCGCCTGGGAGTCCATATTGATCAGGAGAGGGCCTGCCGGCCCCTCCTTCTCTACCGCTACCAGGTCAAAGCGGGTCTTACGGACCGGATTGTGACTGTCCACCAGATAGACCCGGCATCCAGGGACTAGCAGCTCCCGGCACCGGCCGGTATTTTTCACATGGCAGACCTGGAGGTTCCCCTCCACCTCTACCTGCGCAACAAAGCGGTTGGGCCGGGCTAGAAAAGTACCGGCGCGGATATTGGGATATTTCATCTTGTCTTTTCCCCCGGAGTTCTGGTAATATGTCCCTAGTATAGCCAATGATAGGAATCGAGGCAAGTCCCATGGAGAAAAAAGCTGTCTGGAACATTATCGCCGCCGCTGCCCTCTGGGGCTGTATCGGCGTCTTTTTGAAGCTGCTCACCGCCGCCGGTCTCTCCTCTATGGATGGAGTGGCTCTCCGCAGTGCGGTAGCCGCTCTGCTCTACGGCCTCTTTCTAGCCGCTACGGACCGTAAAGCGCTGAAAATCCAGCCCCGGCACTGGTACTACTTCTTTGGCTCCGGTGTCTGCTCCCTGGTCTTTTTCAACTGGTGCTACTTCTCCGCCATCTCCACCAGCTCCATGTCCGTGGCGGCGGTGCTGCTGTATACCTCCCCCGTCTTCGTCACCCTTCTGTCCGCCCTCTTTTTTCGAGAGAGAATCACGTCCCACAAGGTGGCCGCCCTGGCGTTGACCTTTGCAGGCTGCGTCCTGGTCACCGGGCTGCTCCCGCTGGGCCAGCAGTCTGTGTCCTATCTGACGATACTATATGGATTAGGAGCCGGATTTGGTTACGCTCTGTATTCAATTTTTGGCAAGCTGGCCCTTAGGCAATACGCCTCCTCTACGGTCACTTTCTACACCTTTCTCTTTGCCGCCCTGGCCTCTCTGCCCCTGTCTGGTCTTCCCCGCCATCTGGAGGCGCTGGCGGACTGGCGGGCTATTCTGGGCGGGTTGGGCATCGGGGTGCTGTGCTGTATCCTGCCCTACCTGCTGTACACTGAGGGGCTCCGGTACACCGAGGCGGGGAAAGCCGCCATCCTTGCCACTGTAGAGCCCTTTGTGGCCGCCCTGTTGGGGATCTGCCTGTTCCATGAGTCAGTCACCTTCTATAAACTGCTGGGCATGGGGGCCATCTTCCTGGCCATTCTTCTACTGAATCGAACCACAAATGAATAATAAAAGGAGCTGTCCGCCTGGGACAGCTCCTTTTTATCCTTTTACAGTTTTACAAATTTGTCTTTGTTGGCCCGGCAGATAGGGCACTGATAGCCGTCGGGCAGAGTTTCCTTCTCCGCCACATAGCCGCAGATGGTGCATCTCCAGCCCTCGTTGCCCTCCAGGGTTCGGACCACAGTGGCGGTGGGCGGAGTAGAGCCCCCGTCGTTCTTGAAGTCGTCCACGGTCAGGGCAGGCCCCTCGCCCAGCACCTCGGCCTCCGTCGTTTCAGCGATATAGAGCATATAGGTGCCCAGATCCAGCTTCTCCACTACCTTACAGCTAAACCGGGCTAGAGCGTGATCCTTCACATAGGGATTTCCTGCCCCATCCCGCTCTACGTCGAAGCCATCGAACTTGTTCACTACCCGGCCGGACTTATAGCCAAACAGATTGACCAGATCCTTTGGGGTATCCTTGGCCAGTACCGTGGCGGCAAAGCTCCCCTTCGCCTCGATGGCTTTGAAGGTCTCGTTACTCTTGTTTACTGTCAGGGAAAACTTGAAGGGCATAGAGGATGTGACCTGGTGCAGAGAGTTGACGATACAGCCCTGAGGCTTGCCGTCCAACTCGGCGCCTACGATAAACAGGCCATAGTTGATGCGGCTGAATGCTTTGCGGTTCATATGAGTTCCTCCTTACTTTTAATAAGAATTATTCCTATTTATATTTCTATCATAGCAACATTTTATCCCGTTGTCAAGGAAAATATTTGCAGGGACTGGGAGACTTTTTCTTCCCTTGTCCTCTATTTGCCTCTCTGTTATAATAAAAATAGAGAGAAAAAGGAGGATACCCCATGCATATACCTGCCTGCCAGACCACCCAGCTGGAGCTCATCTCCTTCGACCAGGCCTTAGAGGAGGCTCAAGAGCCCAATCCCGACTATGACTCCTCCCGCTGGCTCTATGTGCCCAATTTTTATTCTGAGTACCGATACATCCTTGGAACCAGAGGGGATCGCCCCCTGATCTGTGTAGGTGTCAATCCCTCCACGGCAGCTCCGGATGCCCTGGACAACACCCTGAAATCGGTAGAGCGTGTGGCCCTCCACAACGGATATGACAGTTTCCTCATGTTTAACGTATATGCCCAGCGGGCCACAGACCCAGATCACATGGAGCAAACCTGCAATCACACCCTCCATCATGAAAATATGAGGGCCTTCGCATACGCCCTGTCCCTGGACCGGTCCGGCTCACCCTCTGTATGGGCGGCCTGGGGGACGATCATTGAAAAACGGGACTATCTGCCTCTCTGCGTCCGGGATATGGTCCAGCTGGGCCACAACTATCACGCCTCTTGGTGGTCTGCCGGAAAACGCTCAAAAAAGGGACACCCCCACCATCCCCTGTACCTGCGAAAAGACAGTGTCCTGGAGGAGTTTGATGTCGATTCCTATCTAACCCATATCTGATCTGGAACAGAAAGGAGAAACAGCTTATGAAGGTCAACTGGAAAGCAGTGATCCGCCGGGTATTCGCAGCTATATTCATCGGCCTTTTTCTTGGATTCCTCTTAGTGACTCTCCTTATCTATGTCTCCTTCATGGCTCCCCCTTATATCCAGAGGGCGTCCTGGGTCCTCCTGCCCAGCCTTCTGGCAGGCGCGGTACTTGCCATTCTCCTTCCCCGGCGGTGGAGAAAGGGGGTTGCACTGTGTCTGGCGGCTGTTACCATCGGCTGCGGCGCTTACTGCGCCTTCGGCCTTTGGCGGAGCAGCGTCCCCACGGTGGATGACCGTGACCTGCTTCTCTGGCAGTACGAGCCCTTTTCAGAGGGCACCAAAGCTGTCAACCTGGAGGAGCAGTCCACCCTGCGCTTTCACCGGGAAGACCTTCTGCGCCTGGATGGCGCCACCGCCCTGTATCCGGTTTATGCCGGCTTTGTGCAAGCGGTCTATCCCCAGGGGGAATATCCCCTGTACGACAACAATACCTCGGAAGGCTATGGCTCTGTCACCTGCAGCGGCACTGTGAACGCCTACGAGCGGCTCATCACTGGCCGCACTGACCTGATCTTCGCCGCCGCCCCCTCCCAGGAGCAGCTGGAGATGGCCAGGCGGGCCGCAAAAGAGCTCCACCTGACCCCCATTGGCCGGGAAGCCTTCGTCTTTTTTGTCAACAGCAGGAATCCCGTGGAGGGACTGACGGTTGAGCAGATACAGGGTATTTACACCGGCCAGATCACCAACTGGAATCAGGTAGGCGGGAAGAATCAGCCCATCCGCCCCTTCCAGCGGCTGGAAAACAGCGGCAGCCAGTCAGCCCTCCTCCGCCTGATGGATGGTCTTCCCCTGATAGAGCCGGAGAAAGAGGACCGGGTGGGCGGCATGGGCGGTATTATCCAGCAGGTGGCCAGCTATCGGAACTATAAAAACTCTATTGGCTTTTCCTTCCGCTTCTACGCCTCGGAAATGGCGGCCAACGATCAAATACGTCTGCTGGCCCTGGATGGCGTATCCCCAACTAAGGAGTCTATCCGGGACGGCAGCTACCCTATCTCCGACTCCTTTTTTGCCATCACTGCCGCTCCAATTGGAGCTCCAGATCCTAGGGAGAGTAATCCAAAGCTGAATGCCTTCCTGGATTGGATTCTCTCTGAACAGGGCCAGCAGATCGTGGAAGACAGCGGATACGTATCAATTCGTTAACAAATTAAGACCATACAAGGGAGGAGCCGCTATGACGCAACTGCGTTTTTTAGAAGCCCATACGGAAACACATTTCAAAGACATGTCTCTCCTTCACGCATTGGGCTGGAGGGCAGCCTATCACGGCCTTATTCCCAAAGACTACTTGGACCGTGAGATCCTGGATGACCGCTGGGTGCCCTTCTTTCATGATAACTGCGGTACTGGAAAACTTCAAGGGCTCATCTTGTACGATGGTGAGCATCCCCTGTGCTGTGGAGTATATGGCCCTGTGCGGACGGAGCTTCAGCCCAAAGGCTTACCCAGTCTGGCCCAGTGGGGAGAGCTGGTTTCTCTCTATGTCTACCCAGCGCACTGGCGCTCTGGATATGGCTCTCTGCTCCTGAGGGAGATCCTCGCACGCCTAAAACGGGAAGGATATCCCGGATGCTTTCTCTATGTGCTCCAGGAAAACAGCAGAGCCCGGCGGTTTTATGAAAAACACGATTTCACTTGGGATGGATACGGTATTAAGGTCAGCCTCTCGCCTGAAACTGTCCTTACCGACTTGAGATACCGCAAAATACTATAATAAAAAAGCAGGACAGTTATTTAACTGTCCTGCTTTGTGTAGGCACTACCTATCTTCCCGGTCCGTCTCCAGACAAGTATTTTCGGCAGAAGCGAGCTTAACTTCCGTGTTCGGAATGGGAACGGGTGGACCCTCGCCCTAATCAGCACCTACTATTTTAATCACCGAAGTGACTAAAACCATATCAAATTGTAGAGAAAACT
>NZ_JBBKBK010000005.1:0-104396 GCF_037892565.1 Flintibacter sp. HCN-6482
GCCATGGCCGCTATTGCTCACCCTGACTTCCGGGAGGAACTGCTTCAATACGCTAAAGATAACTTCCATTGATAGAGAAGAACTATCGTGATCTCTAGGGGCAGCATCATAGCGTTTCGCATACTCCATGCATTTGTCGTCTTGATGCGGTCAAGATGCACATACCATGGAGGAGCTTGGTATTGCTGAAATGGAGAGGATATAAGTTATGTTTAGTGATAAAAATGGATGCCAACTGACTTGAGAAAGAAAACGTAAAATATGGCCTTCACGCCCTCCGATGTGGCCCTTGCCCCACCGGAGGGCGTGATACTGTTTCTGCGCCCTAAAATACATATGTCACGCATATCAAAGTCCCTGTTCCTTATGTCTCGGAGAGCAGATGCTCATCTATGTACTGCGCTTTTTCTAACCTTTGGAAACTGTGGGATCACGACAGAGAAAGTGACTTGGCCGTTTTCACAGCGGTTGGTAATCCGGCCGCGGTGCCGGGACACGATTGCCCTCGCAGTGGACAGGCCGATCCCATAGCCGCCGGTAGCGCGGGCGCGGGAGGAGTCCGCCCGGTAAAAGCGGTCGAACCAGCGGGGCAACTGGGCGGTATCCGCCCCCGCGCAGGGGTTGGAGACAGAGAGATATATATTCCGTCCCCGCTGGCCCAGGGAGAGACGGATCGTTCCCCCTGGATCACAGTATTTGACCGCGTTGTCCAGCAGAATGGAAAACAGACGAAACATATTTTCCTGCACCCCACGGAGCTCGACAGCGGGTGGGATGTGGGCCTCCAGGCGTTTGCCCTCCGCCTCTGCCAGCGGCTGAAAGCCTTCTGCGCTGGCCTGAGCCACCTCGCTGAGAGAAAAGGAGGTAACGGCGCTGTCCTCTATGGTTTCCTCTGTCCGGGCCAATTCCACCAAGTTTTTAATCAGCTTGTCCATCCGGGTAATCTGTGCCTGGGCGCTGTCGATCCACTTTTGTTCGGTATTCGGCTGACGCAGCAGCTCCACGTCCGCCGCCAGAATAGCCAGCGGCGTTTTCAGCTCATGGGAGGCGTCGGTGACAAACCGTTTCTGCCGCTCCAGATTCTCCACGAAGGGTCTCACCGCTCGTTTGGACAGTAGCATCAGCAGCAGAAAGACGATTACGGCGCAGGAGATGGCCACGATGACAGTGATACGGAGGGCGTTATAGGCGAACTGGAGCTGGAGAAAGCAGTCCAGCACGACAATAGTGCTTCCTCCATCCTCATGATGAAATATGCCATAGCGGTAGTAGTTGGCATAGCCCCGAGGCCGGTCAGAGGAGAGGATCTCGTTGATGCTCTCTACTACGGCCTGTCGGTCGACGGCGGCGATATGGTCGATATCGACGCCCCGTACTTCCTGGTCGGCGGTCAATTCCACGATGAAATAGCGGGTCTCGAAGGGAGTCTCCTGGGTAATGTGGAACCCAAAGGCCGCAGCCGGGTCGTGAGTCTCCGCCGGGGCAGGGAATACGCCGTCGTTCTCATAAAGCAGTGTGATGGCGCGGTCCGCCCGGCTCGTGGCGGTGTAGTGGGCGCCAAGGCCAATGGCAGTGCACAGGACGGCCAGCGTCCCCAGCAGAGAGAGCATGGCGATGAGGAGGAACCTCCGGCGCAAAGAGCGGATCATGAGATCTCCTCCAGCAGGTATCCCTGCCCACGGCGGGCTACGATGCGGACATTAGCGCCCAGAGACTCCAGCTTCCGCCGAAGATAGGAGATATAGGCCCAGACCACATTGATCTCCGCCTCGCTGTCATAGCCCCAGATCCGCTCCATGAACCGCTCTGTGGAGATGGGGCAACCGATATGACACATCAGAAGCTCAAGCATCTGGAATTCCTTGCTGCCCAGACGGATGGAGGAGGGACCGCGGCGCAGCTCGAAGGTGGTGCGGTCCAGGGTGATGTTCCCAGCGGAGAGCAGGTCGGGGGTGTACTCCGTGCCCCGGCGGGTCAGAGCCCGCACCCTGGCCGTAAACTCGCCGGGGTGAAAGGGCTTGGGGAGATAGTCGTCCGCACCGCTGTCCAATCCGGCGATCCGGTCGGCCACTTGACTTTTCGCGGTAAGTAGGAGTACAGGAGTTGAGATGCCCCGGTCCCGGAGTGCCCGGAGGACCTGGAGCCCATCCAGCTTCGGCATCATGATATCCAGGACCAGACAGTCGTAATTCCCGGTCAGCCCATAGTCCAAGGCGTCCTGCCCGTCATGGACGATATCCACCGCATAGTGCTCCCGACTCAAGAGAGCCTCCAGAACGTCTGTCATCTCTGTTTCATCATCGGCGACCAAGATCCGCATTCAGATCCCTCCTTTTGGGCAGAAAAGCCCAAAGTGATACGCTCCCCGGCTAAATTACCTCGATACGGAGCGGCCATCCCCCTGCGCATGCTGTCCAGTCAGGCGATGTCCCGGCCCAGGTCCAGATCACATTGGATGGAGCCATCGTCACAGAGGACAAAGAGCAGATCAACCGCTTCCGTGTCCTCTTTGACCACCACATACCCCGCCCCCTCCTGATCGGTAGAGGCGTCAATGACAGTGCCCTCGGAGAAGAAGATGGTGATGGTACCCAGAGGACCCGACTCCTTATCCAGAACGGTCACCTCCAGAGTCATTTTCCGCGGAAGGCCGGAAACCCGCAGCTCCCCCCACTCATCCAGGGGATATTCCGCGCTTTTGTCACCCGCGGAGAGCCGGATGGACTGCTCGGTCAGGGGACTGCCGTCCTCCCGCTGAAAGCTGGCGAGGATGGTAAGGCTTCCTTCCCCGGTGTCGCCGGAGGAAGCGAGGGGAGGCGCGGAGGATGAGGAGGAATGGTCTGCCTCTACTGTATCAGTACACCCTCCGGAAAACAAGAGCAAAAATGTGAACAACAAGACATATGCCGTGCGATAGATCGATTTCAATTTTTCATACCTCCTGTCAGCCCGCCGTGTAGGCGGGTTTCTGCCTGCCATTGTAAAAGTCAAACTCAAAATCTACTTAAAAAAGGTGGCGGACCTTTTTTAACTTGGTTTTAAGTTCTGTCTTTATAATGGCTCCATTGAAAGAAAAGGAGGAAACGTCCTTGATCGAGATCGAACATCTCACCAAACGATATGGGGATATCACCGCGGTTTCTGATCTAAGCATTAGGATCGAGAGCGGACAGATCTATGGATTCCTGGGGCCCAACGGAGCGGGGAAGTCTACTACGATGAACATGATGACCGGCTGCCTGTCAGCGACGGAGGGTCATGTGAGAATCGGAGGATACGACATTTTTGAGCAGCCGAATCAGGCCAAACGGCTCATTGGCTATCTTCCGGAGCAGCCGCCTCTGTATATGAACGAAACCCCGGAGGAGTACCTGCGTTTCGTGGGGGAGGCCAAAGGGCTGCATGGTCTGGAGCTGAAGAACCAAATAGAGGAGGTCATGGAGCAGACTGGAATAGAGCAGATGAGGGGCCGCCGGATCTCCGCTCTGTCCAAGGGCTACCGGCAGCGGGTGGGTATTGCCCAGGCGCTGCTGGGAAACCCGCAGGTCATTGTCCTGGATGAGCCCACGGTGGGGCTGGATCCGCTCCAAATCATTGAGATCCGCGACCTGATCCGTGAGCTGGGACGGACCCACACGGTGATCTTCAGCTCTCACATCCTTTCCGAGGTCCAGACCATCTGTGACCAGATCATCATGATCGCCCACGGAAAGCTGGTGGCCTTCGACACTCCGGAACACCTGGAGCGTACTCTGATGACGCCAAACGAGATCACCATCACGGCGGAGGCGCCCGAGGACGAGGTCAAGGCCGCCCTGTCTGGGGTTCCTGGAATCACGGACATCGACTGGAGAGAGGGAGAGCAGGGCTTGGTCACAGCCTGCATCCACACCGGGCTGGAGCGCATCCACGAGGCATCTAGGGCTATCTTTTTTGCCTTTGCCGACAGGAGAATCCCCCTGCTGGAGATGAGCCTGAAAAAAGCCAGCCTAGAGGACGTGTTCCTGGAGCTAACGGAGGCATCTCCTCATGATGAAAATGGAGCGGAAGGGGAGGTGGAGCAGGGATGATAGCAGTATGGAAACATGAGCTGAAGAACTATTTTCACTCGCTGACAGCCTATATCTTCGGCGCTTTTCTGTTGGCCTTTATTGGGTTGGGCGCTCTGCGCTACAACATTCAGGCCGCGGTCAGCAATTTTGAGTTCGTACTCAGCTATGGCTGCCTGATCTTCGTGGTCATCGTGCCTATCCTGACCATGCGGGTCATTGCGGAGGAGCGCAGACAAAAGACGGATCAGCTGCTTTACTCCCTGCCCATTACCACGGTGCAGGTGGTCCTGGGCAAGTATCTGGCTCTGCTGGTGGTCTATGCCGTCCCCCTGTGTCTGATCTCCCTGTACCCGCTGATCTTCTCCCAATACGGGGACGTATACCTGCCCACCTCCTACGGCTCTATCCTGGCCTTTTTGGTCCTGGGGGCCGCGCTGATCGCACTGGGGATGTTCCTCTCCTCCCTTACGGATAACCAGGGCTTTGCCGCCGGCATCGGCATTGCGGTCATCCTGTTCAACTATTATAGCGTGAGCCTGTCTGAGTATGTATCCTCCACCGCATTCGGGTCTATGGTGGCCATCTGTGTACTGATACTGGCCCTGTGGGGGATCATAAGATACCTCACCAAAAATGAGACGCTGGCTTACGGCGTCAGCTTTCTCCTTCTGGCGGTCACCGTGGTCGCCTATCAGATGGATGCGGCCTCCTTTGAGGGGCTGCTCCCCAAAATCATGACACAGCTGTCACTGTTCGAACGCTTCTATGTCTTTGTCAACGGAGTTTTCGATATGACAGCCATTGTCTACTATGCTGCTGTGATCGTATTTTTCCTGTTCCTGTCGGTCCAGTCCCTGGAGAAGAGGAGGTATAACTGATGCGCAAGCCAAAACTTTTCCAATCGGCCCCACAGAGAGAGGGAAACCAGAACGCCTTTCGGGGCGGCGCCTATTCCATTGTCGTCACCGCGGTGGTGCTGGCCATTCTGGTGGCAGTCAATGTCTTTGTCTCCGCCCTCCCCTCCAACCTGACCAAGTACGACATGAGCGCCACCAAGCTCTACTCCATCACCAGCAACACCAAGGTGGTGGTCAACGCGCTGGAGGAGGATGTAACGATCTACTGGGTGGTCCAGTCAGGAAAAGAGGACGACGTAATCGAAAACCTACTCAATAAGTATGAGAGCCTCTCTGACCATATCCAGGTCGTGAAAAAGAACCCGGACGTATTCCCCACCTTCGCCCAGCAGTACACCGACGAGACGGTGACTAACAACAGCCTGATCGTGGAGTGTGGGGATCGGAGCCGCTATATCAGCTACAACGATATCTATATCCAGGAGGCGGACATATACTCTTACTCCTACAATACCTCCTTTGACGGTGAGGGGGCCATCACCTCCGCCATCGACTATGTGACCGCGGAGGAGCTGCCCCAGCTCTATCTACTGGAGGGACACGGGGAGGCGGAGCTGCCCGCCACCTTCCAGGAACAGCTGGAGAAAGAAAACATCCAAGTCGATCCTCTCTCCCTGCTCACCGTGGACGCAGTGCCGGAGGATGCCGGCTGTGTCATGATCTACGGCCCGGATAGCGACCTGTCCCAGAAGGAGGTGGAGATGCTGGACGAGTATACCAGCGGCGGCGGCAAGCTGCTGGTCATGGCGGGCCCCACCCAGGAAGACCCTCTGGATGAGCTGTACGGGCTGATTGCCAGCTACGGTGTGACACCCAATGAGGGCGTAGTGGTGGAGGGCGACCGGGAGCACTACGCCTTCCAGGTCCCCTATATCCTGCTGCCCGACATGAACAGCCACGGGATTACCGATTCGCTGATCGAGGAGAATTACCTGGCCATCATGCCCATCGCCCAGGGACTGACGGTGTCGGCTGACGGGGAGGGGAGCGGGGTGACTTCCCTGCTCACCACCTCGGCCGCCTCCTTCAGCAAGGCCGCCGGTTATGACCTGGACACCTACGAGAAGGAGGAGGGGGATATCGACGGCCCCTTTGCTCTGGCGGTATCCATCGACTGTGGGAATAGAGGTCAGATCATCTGGTTTTCCTCCTCCGCGTTCCTGGATGATATGTACAACGCCTATTCCTCCGGGGCCAACGGGGACCTGGCGATGAACGCGGTGTCCTCTCTGATTGGAGAGAGCGAGGCCATGGCCATCCGGAGCAAATCCCTGAATTACAATTATCTGACTATCAACGACGCTGTGTCCTCTCTGCTTCAGGTGGTGATGATCGGCGTGTTCCCCCTGCTGTATCTGGGCATCGGGATCTGGGTGGTCTTGAAGAGGAGGCGTGCGCAAAATGTACCGGTCTAAACGGATCGTGATTTTACTAGCTGTCCTGGCGGTGTGCTGCGTTGCGGCATTTGCCGCCCTCCAGGTACAAGAGCGCCAGGAGCGGATTGAAACCAGCGGAGAGGTCGTCCTGGAGATCGACAGTGACGCGGTCCAGACCCTCTCCTGGACCTATGAGGGGGAGACACTGTCGTTTCACCGGGATGGGGACTGGCTCTATGATGGAGATGAGACGTTCCCCGTGGACGGAGAAAAGGTAGGCGAGCTGCTGGAGACGTTCCAATCCTTCGCGGCGGCCTTCGTCATTGAGGAGGTGGAGGATCCGAGCCAGTACGGCCTGGATGACCCAGTATGCACCATTACGCTGGGTACAGGTGAGAACAACTACGAGATACTGCTCGGCGACTTCAGCGCCATGGATTCCCAGCGATATGTGTCCATTGGGGATGGAAAGGTGTATCTGGCCGCCAGCGACCCCCTGGACCAGTTTGACGCGGGGCTCCGCGACATGATAAACCACGACGACATCCCGGAGCTGGATCAGGTGACCCGGCTGCGGTTTGACGGGGTGGAGAACTATACAGTCACCTATGAGGAGGACAACTCCGCAAGCTGGTGCGAGGAGGACATTTACTTTACCCAGCGGGATGGAAAGACGCTCCCGCTGGACACTGGGCGGGTAGAGGATTACCTGCATAATATCAGCTACTTGGCCCCCAACAACTATGTGACCTATCATGCTACTGAGGAGGAACTGGCCAGTTATGGCCTGGATGAGCCGGAGCTGACGGTGACCGTGGACTATACAGCCGAGGACAGGGCAGAGGAAAAGGCCTCCGGTACTCTTATACTCCACATCAGCCGGGACCCGGAGGAGCGCTTGGCCGCCCAGGAGGCGGCAGATACCGGGGAAACGGAGGAAGAGGAGACGATTACCGCCTATCTGCGAGTGGGAGATTCCCAGATCGTCTATCAAATTACGTCGGAGGATTACCAGGAGCTGATGGCCGCTTCCTACAATGACTTGCGGCACCAGGAGGTGCTGTCCGCCGACTTTGGGGATATCTGGCAGATCGAAGTTACTCTGGAGGGGGCCAGCCATACCCTTACCGCCCAGGGCGAGGGCGAGGACCGGACCTGGCTCTACCAGGGGGAGGAAGTGGATATCTCCGCGTTCCAGGAGGCGCTGGAGAGCCTGAGTGCCGACAGCTTTACTGACGAGCGGCCTTCCCAGCGGCAGGAGATTGCCCTGACCGTCTATCTGGACAACGACGCATTCCCGCAGGTGGCGGTGGAGCTGTACCGCTGGGACGGCGAGCACTGCCTGGCGGTGGTGGACGGGGAGCCGGTCTCCCTGGTGGCCCGTTCCGGGGCCGTGGACCTCATCGAGGCGGTCCAGGCCATCGTGCTGAACTGAAGCTCCGTCCGCCGGACAGACCGCGCCCCATGGGGCAAAAGGCATAAAACAGGGCCGCCGTTCTGAAAAACGGCGGCCCTGTTTTTCTGCATGCCAGCGATCAATAGGCCACGCCCCAGAGGATGGAGTGCTTGGCGGGCTTGCCGCAGCAGACGCATACGTCGCCCACCTTCTCCTGCTTCAAGGGCATACACCGGGAGCTGACCCCGGCCTGTTCCTTCATCTTCAGCTCGCAGTCCAGCTCGCCGCACCACATGGTTTTGGCGAAGCCGCCCTCAGACTCCATAAAGGCCTTGACATCCTCCAGGGTGTGGCACACCTTGGTGTGGTCCTCCAGGTTCTTCTGGGCCCGGGCAAATAGTCCGTCGTGGACCGAGTCCAGCAGCTCCTTCACCTTGTCCTCCAACTGAGCCAGGGGGACAAAGACCTTCTCCCCAGAGTCCCGGCGGCAGACGCAGCATTGGTCCTTCTCCATATCCTTGGGGCCGATTTCCACCCGCAGGGGCACGCCCTTCATCTCGTACTGGGCGGCCTTCCAGCCCATGGACTGGTCACTGTCGTCCAGGCCTGCCCGGATGCCGGCGGCCTTCAGCCGGTCCAGCAGGGCGTTGGCCGCCTCCAGCACGCCCTCCTTGTGCTGGGCTACGGGGATGACCATCGCCTGGATGGGGGCGACGCGGGGGGGCAGGACCAAACCGTTGTTGTCGCCATGGGTCATGATGATGCCGCCGATCATCCGGGTGGACACGCCCCAACTGGTCTGATGGGGGTAGTGGAGCTGGTTGTCCTTGCCGGTGAAGGTGATGTCAAAGGCACGGGCGAAGCCGTCGCCGAAGTAATGGCTGGTGCCCGCCTGAAGGGCCTTTCGGTCGTGCATCATGCACTCCACAGTGTAGGTCTCCTCGGCGCCGTTGAATTTCTCCTTGTCCGTCTTACGGCCCCGGACCACAGGCATGGCCAGCACATTCTCCATAAAGTCGGCGTATACGTTGAGCATCCGCATGGTCTCTTCCCGGGCTTCTTCCGGGGTGGCGTGCATGGTGTGGCCCTCCTGCCACAGGAACTCCCGGTGGCGCAGGAAGGGGCGGCTGGTCTTCTCCCAGCGTAGGACGGAGCACCACTGGTTATACAGCTTGGGCAGGTCCCGGTGGGAGTGGATGACATTTTTGTAGTGCTCACAGAACAGGGTTTCGGAGGTGGGACGGATGCAGTAGCGCTCCTCCAGCTTCTCGCTTCCCCCCATGGTCACCCAGGCGCACTCAGGAGCGAAGCCCTCCACATGGTCCTTCTCCTTCTGGAGCAGGGATTCGGGGATGAGCATGGGAAGATATACGTTTTCGTGCCCGGTCTCCTTGAAGCGCCGGTCCATCTCTCGCTGGATGTTCTCCCAGATAGCGTAGCCGTAGGGGCGGTAGATGAACATGCCCTTGATGGATGAGTAGTCGATCAGCTCCGCCTTTTTACACACGTCAGTGTACCACTGGGCGAAGTCTACCTCCATGTCGGTGATTTGTTCCACCTGCTTTTTGTTGGGGTTCTGAGCCATGTCGTTTCAGTCCTTTTATATCATGATATGAGATTGGAAGACTTATCTTGTCCATTGTATGGATTCCAAGCGGAAAAGTCAAGGTTTCCCGGAAAGTTCCCGGAAAAATCTGTGTCTGTGCCGTTGCGTACCTCTCCTCTCAGTGATATACTTACTGCATATGACAAGACAGGGGAGGGAGGGCTATGGACGCCCAGGAGAGAAGACAGGCCATTGCCCGACGGCTGGAGCGGGCCCGGAGCCCGGTCAGCGCCACTGCTCTGGCCAGAGAGTTTTCGGTCAGCCGTCAGATTATTGTAGGGGATGTGGCCATCTTGCGGGCCGGGGGCCAGGGAATCACCGCCACCCCAAGAGGCTATATGGTACAGAACGCGCCTTCCGGCCTGGTGCGGCAGATTGCTGTGAAGCACGACGGACAGGCCATGGAGGCGGAATTGAACGCCATGGTAGACCAGGGCTGCACGGTGCTGGACGTCATCGTGGACCATCCGATCTACGGCCAGCTCACCGGACCGCTCCAGCTATCCGACCGGTATCAGGTGGGGCAGTTCATCGCCCGGTGCCGGAGTCAGGCCGCTGCCCCCCTTTCCCAGCTAACCGAGGGGATCCACCTTCACACCCTGGCCTGCCCGGACCAGGGGGCCTATGAGCGGGTACGAGAGGCGCTGGCTTGGCAGGGCATCCTGCTGGAGCGGTGAGCTCCATCCAAAAGATACCATTGGCAGAGCCTGGCTCTGCCGTAGTATACTGAGACTGTCGAAAAGTGGCCGGAAATGACGGCCTCAAAATTTATTCCGCCGCCTGCGGGCACCGGAATTCCTTGCGGGAGGGCTCTTTCGACAAGCTGAGTATACTGCACCTAACCCAACACTCACCACACTCTACGACAGACAGAAAGGAACGCTATGAAACACAAGACTCTGAGATCCCTTGCCGCCGGCCTGCTGGCCATGGCCATGACCCTGCCTCTGCCCGCCTCGGCAGCCGGGACGAAGCTCTCCGACGTGCCCGAGAACTCCTGGTACACCGCCGCGGTGGAGTACTGCTGGGAGAAGGGGATGATGGAGGCCACCGACGCGCTGGAGTTCCTGCCGGAGGCTCCTCTAACCCGTGCCATGGTGGCCGCCGCCCTCTATCAGATCTATGACCGGCCCCAGGTGTCCCTGGAGCGGGAGGAGTTCGAGAGCGGGACGGAGGAGGACGAGGACCTGGACCAACAGGACCAGGCACTGACCAGTCCCTTCTCCGATGTGGACCTGGACGACCCCGATGCCGACGCCATCCTCTGGGCCTGGCAGGAGGGGCTAGTCACCGGCTATGATGACGGCCGGTTCGGTCCCGACGACAAGGTGACCCGGGAGCAGCTTGCTGTCATTCTCTGGCACACCTTGGGGGAGCCGCTGTCCCAGGTGGCCGCCCCCTTCGCGGACCGGAAATCCATCGCCAGCTGGTCCATCGACGCGGTAGAGTGGGCCTGGTCCGTGGGTCTCATCTCCGGCAAGCCGGGCAACCTGTTTGACCCCACCGGCACCGCTACCCGGGCCCAGGGGGCGGTCATCCTAATGAATTACGACCTGTCCTTCATCCATGTACCGGAAACGGAGCCTGGCCCCATTCCAAGCAACGACTATGACAGCGGCAGATTTGTGGTCAAGAACGGCTTTTTGACCTATACGGGGGACGCCCCCAGCTACATTGGGGTGGATGTGTCTTCTCACCAGAAGCAGATCGATTGGACCCAGGTGGCCGGTGCCGGGGTGGACTTCGCCATGATCCGGGCGGGTTACCGGGGCTATACTGTGGGCAGCATCAACAAGGACGCCTATTTTGACTACAACATCCAAAATGCCCTGAGGAACGGCCTGGAAGTGGGCGTTTACTTCTTCTCCCAGGCTACCACGGAGGAGGAGGCGCGGGAGGAGGCCCTCCAGCTTCTGGAGTGGATCGAGGGCTATGATATCACCTACCCCGTGGTCTTCGACTGGGAGGAGGTCAGTGATTCCGACTCCCGGACAAAGGACACCGACGGAGAAACGGTGACCAAATGCGCCAAAGTCTTCTGTGACATCATCGAGGAGGCCGGCTATATCCCCATGACCTACGGCAGCCCCTCCAAGATCTATGCTGGCGGCCTGGACCTGGCCCAGCTCCAGGACTGGCCCTTCTGGCTGGCCCACTACACCACCGGCTGGGTGCCCACCAGCTTCCGCTACCACTACCATATGTGGCAGTATTCTAGCAGCGGCACGGTCCCCGGCATCCCGGTAAAGGTGGATCTGAACCTGTGCCTCACTGATTGGTCGGACTGGGGAAAGAACTGAAGCCTGGATCCCCAGCCGGAGGAATTTTCTTGACAAACTGAGTTCACGCGCTATAATGGGCTGTACAGGTGTCTTGACACCTGTACAGCTTTTTTATTTTGTGTGGGAAAGGCGCGTTACGAATGAGAGAGTTTCTAAAACGGAAAAACATCGAGATATCCGCCAAACGGTACGGTATCGACGCCCTGGGGGCCATGGCCCAGGGCCTGTTCTGCTCCCTGCTCATCGGCACCATTATCAAGACCCTGGGCCAGCAGTTGTCCCTCTCCTTTTTGGTGGATGTGGGACAGTTTGCCTTTGATATGTCCGGTCCCGCTATGGCGGTGGCCATCGGTTACGCCCTGAAAGCCGATCCGATGGTCCTCTTTTCCCTGACTGCTGTGGGCTGGTCCGCCAACAAACTGGGTGGCGCGGGCGGCCCCCTGGCTGTTCTGTTCATTGCCATCATCGCCGCTGAGATTGGCAAAATGGTATCCAAAGAAACCAAGGTGGATATCCTGGTCACCCCCGCCGTCACCGTATTCGTAGGCGCGGGCCTGTCCCTGCTCATCGCCCCGCCCATCGGCGCCGCGGCCAAAGCTTTTGGTCAACTCATCCAGGACGCTACTGTTCTCCAGCCCTTCTGGATGGGGATTGTCGTAGCCGTACTGGTGGGGATTGCCCTCACTCTGCCCATCTCTTCCGCCGCTATTTGCGCCGCCTTTACCCTCACCGGCCTGGCCGGAGGCGCGGCGGTGGCCGGCTGCTGTGCCCAGATGGTGGGCTTTGCCGTCATGTCCTTTAAAGAGAACCGCTGGGGCGGTTTGATCAGCCAGGGCATCGGTACCTCTATGCTCCAGATGCCAAACATCGTGAAGAATCCCCGAATCTGGATTCCCCCCACGTTGGCCTCCGCCATCACCGGCCCCATCGCCACCTGTGTATTTCACCTCCAGATGAACGACCCCGCTGGCGGCGTGGCCTCTGGCATGGGGACCTGCGGTTTCGTGGGACAGATCGGCGTATGGTCGGGCTGGGTCAACGATGTGGCTCTAGGAGTTAAGGCGGCCATCACCCCCTTTGACTGGCTGGGTATGGCTCTGATCTGCTTTATTCTCCCTGCCATCCTGTCCTGGTTCTTCTGTGAGATGCTGCGGAAGATCGGCTGGATCCGCGAGGGAGACCTGGTATTGCCTCAGTGATGGCAAAAAAAGAGGGCAGGCCCCGGTGGGGCCTGCCCTCTTTTTTTAAAATGTAGCTGGCAGCCAGCCCAGTTCCTTCAGCTGGCCCAGCGTATCCACTGGGAGATTGGAGGCAGTGCCACGCTCCAGGCGGAAGCACCAATAGGCCCGTGAGCGGGCAGGATAGCTCTCCTGAATGTCAGAACAGAGGAATAGTACCGTGTCTCCATCCCTTGATCCATGGAACAGGTTCCCGGTTCTAGAGCGGTCTCCCAAAATGATGGGATCACCGTGCCGGTCAATCATAATATGAGAACCGTCACCAGCTTGGAGATACTGACCCCATATCAGGTTCCAGCCTGTGGCCTGCAAAACGCCAACCGCGGCAATCCCCAGACAGGCCAGTACCAGCAGGGAAGCCAGCAAACCTTTCAGCGCCCTTTTCAATGTTCTTTCCTCCTCTACGCAGGAATACCATCTGTTTTATTAGACGAAAATAGAAGGGGTTTGTTTCACGCTAAGAAAAATTTTTCCATTAAAAGGCTGCGTGACTGTTGTGACTCCCTTAGTTGGGATAACTTCTTAGGTATCTGGAGCCCCGACAGATATTACATCAGAAGTATCTACAAGGTTTTTCCGTCTATGCGGGTTCTGCTATGCTTTGTGTCTCATCCGGCACTATCTTATCCAGGATATACACGACCGGATGTGATGGGCCGTGCAGTCCTTGCGTCTGTCCGTATCCACATTGTCATGAATGGCGGTGTATCGGACGCCGAATATGGAGACCTTTCCCCAATGTTCAGTGGGTTTCAGCCCAGGCGGTTAAACGAATCTGGAGTATCCATCATCCACACAGAACTTCGGATTGGGTAAGTAGCGTTCAGCGGCGTACTGCTCCAGTATTTTCTTTTGGAATACAGGTTTTCAGCTTGCCCTTCGGAGCTTTGTGGGCCTAGGTGGAAACGCAGACGCTACCCGGATGACTCTGTTGTGGGACATTTGTGCCTCAGTGAGTTGGATTCCTGCGTTGACGTTTTGCGTTCAAGATGATCCGGTTTGCAAATGGATCCTCCTTCTGAACATTTAATAAACCTTAATACAGAAAGAGGACTTTCGGCAACATTGCCGAAAGTCCTCTTTTTCCTCAGACGGAGATAGAGAGTGCCATCTTTCCGTGACTCGTCGAAAAAATCTGCCCGCAGGCGGCATAGGGGTCAGAATATCAAGTGTTGAGCGCGCAATTTTGAATGATATAATCGCGCACCTTCTGGGCGGCAGGAGAGATGGGATGGATCTTAGGATAGGTAAGGTAAATGGTACGCACGAACTCCTTCTCCTGATCAGAAATAGGAACGATATAGACCTTATCCGTATCCATGGCCGGTACCTGCGGCAATACGGACACGCCAAATCCCAACCCGACATACTGCAACGCGGCATTGCACTCCCGCACTTCAAACACAATATTAGGAATGATCCCATGCTGAGAAAAGACCTGATCCATATTGGACCGCAGGTTGCTGCTGTGTTCCAGCATAATCTGCGGCTCGTGAGCAAAATCATCAAAGGAAACAAAACTGTGGCCGGAAAGAGGATGGTTGGCGGGGACTGCCAGATAAAGTGGCTGACGGATAACCCCTACCGACTCCGCCCACTCGGCCTGATGAAGGCTGAATCCCAGATCCAGTGCGCCAGAACGGATCTGGTTCAGGATATCATAGGAAGCGCTTTCTGTAAAATGAAAGCGAATCTGGCGGTTTTCCTCCTGCTGATAAAATCCGTCCACCAGAGCGGGGATCATGGAGGCGGAAACGCTGTGAAAATATCCTAATCGGACAATCTGGGGGGCGTTGTTGGCCATCTGCCGCAGCACATTAGAACCGTCCTGCAGAAGAGTAAGAGCTTGCTCCACATAGGGAAGAAACTGCTGCCCATAGACTGTCTGAGTAACCTTCCGGTTTTCCTTCTGGAACAGCTTGACCCCCAATTCCTTCTCCAACTCATTGATGGCGTAACTCAAGCTGGGCTGAGAAATACACAACTGCTCAGCAGTGCGTGTATAGTGCAGGTTGTGTGACAAAACCTGAAAATATTGCAGCTGGAGCAGCGTCATAGTAACCCACCTTTCTATAAAAAGAATCTATTAATACATAAAGAATATTGGATAGATGGGAAATTGTCAAGCTTGGATCAGGCAAAGAGTAGTTAAAGATCACTGGTGTTGGGACTGCTCCTGACAGGCAGAGGTGAAATAATTATAGATTTTTCTCTATAAATCCAATTCAAAACAAGTATTAGACATAAGGTTGTGCTAAATGTTAAATTTAGGTTAGATAAAAGAGTTATTTACAGCAAAATTATCAAAGGAGTGTTGAATACTATGGCAAAAGAGATCACTACAGAACAGATTGAAATGTTGGAAGAAATGGTTGCCAGAGCCCGTAAGGCTGCGGCAATCATTGAGACTTACGATCAGGACAGAGTAGATCACCTGTGCCAGGCAGTTGCGGCGGCTCTTTATGATCTGAAGGTCTGGGCGCAGCTCAGCGATGAGGCCGTGGATGAGACCAACTTGGGCGATAAGGTGACGAAGCGCAACAAACGCAACAAGCTGAAGCTGATCCTGCGCGACTGTATGCGGAGCAGAAGCGTCGGCGCTATTGAAGAAATCCCGGAGAAGGGGCTGGTCAAATATGCCAAGCCAGTGGGGGTAATTGCCTCTCTGGTACCTACTACCAATCCTTGTCTGACACCTGCCGGCCAGGTAATCTACGCTATCAAGGCACGAGACGTTATCATCTGCAGCCCTCATCCACGGGCCAAAGTGGTGACCAACAAGTGTATTGACATCATTCGTGAAGTCCTGCTCCGTGAGGGTGCCCCCGCCGACATCATCCAGGGTATTCAGCAACCCTCTATCGCTCTGACTCAGGAACTGATGAAACGCTGCGATTTGGTTATCGCCACCGGTGGCCGGCCCATGGTCAAGTCCGCTTACTCCTCCGGCACGCCCGCCTATGGATCCGGTGCGGGCAATGCTACTGTGATTATCGATAATACTGCTGATACTCCTGAACGCCAGCGTGAGGCAGCGCAGAACACCCGCATCTCCAAGACCTCTGATTTCGGTTCCGGTTGTTCCTGTGACGGAAACCTGGTCATCCACGAATCTATCTATGACAAAATGGTAGACGCGCTTAAGGCCGAGGGCGGCTATCTAGCTAACGAAGAAGAGGCGGAGAAGCTCAAGAGTGTCATGTGGGACGAGATGGGGCACCGACTTCCCGGCACTGTGGCCATCAGCCCTCAGAAGCTGGCTGAGGCTGCCGGGTTTGAGATCCCCGAGGACCGGAAATTTATTATGGTCACGGGTGGTGGTATTGATCAGATTGGCAAAGAATACTTCTTCTCCTCTGAGAAGCTGACCACTCTGCTGGCTTTGTTCAAGTATGAGGGAGAGTTTGAAAATGCCCTGGACATGATGCGGGCCATCTTCGAAGTAGGCGGCAAGGGCCACTCCTGCGGTATTTACTCTTGGGATGACGGCCACATTGACCGTCTGGGTAAGGCGGCCCCTGTCTCCCGCATCATGGTGCGCCAGCCCAATAACAAAGGTAATGCCGGATCCGCCACCAACGGTATGCCTCCCACGTCCTCCATGGGCTGCGGGACCTGGGGCGGCAACATCGTTTCCGAGAACATTGCCCTGAAACACTATATGAATACCACTTGGGTGGCCCGTCCTATCCCCGAGGATATGCCCTCTCTTCAGGAGCTGTTCGGTAAATTTTATAAAGATGGCATGGATGAGGAGTGATCCGACTATTTTCCTGTGGTCATCTAACTGTTGAAAGGAGCTTTGTGATGCAACATAGTATTCAGGAGCTGACTGAACTGGCGAAGGAGGCTCGTCGGACCACAATGGAAATGATTGCTAGCCTGGGGAAAGGTCATGTTGGCGGCGCATTGGATATTGTGGACGTACTTACTGTACTCTATTATGAGGAAATGAATATCGATCCGAAAAATCCCCAAATGCCTGGGAGAGACCGCTTTGTGCTTTCTAAAGGACATGGAGGTCCCGGAGTTTATTCCATTCTGGCCATGAAGGGTTATTTTGATCGGAAGGAAATATATACCCTGAATAAGCCAGGTACTATGCTACCCAGTCATTGTGACCGGCTTTTGACTCCTGGAATTGATATGACCACCGGCTCTCTGGGGCAAGGCCTATCTGCCGCCGTAGGCATGGCGCTGGCTGACCGAATCGATGGGAACGGCGCCAGAGTGTATTGTATCATTGGTGACGGCGAAAGTCAGGAAGGCCAGATCTGGGAGGCTGGTATGTATGCAGCACAGGCCAAACTAGGCTCATTGACCTGCTTTCTAGACCTGAACGGCCAACAGATTGACGCCCCGGTAGATGAGGTCAACTCCATGATTGATGCGGCAGCTAAGTGGCGCGCATTTGGCTGGAACGTTCAGGAAATCGACGGCCATAACCTCCAGGCCATCTATGACGCTATTGAGCAGGCAAAAACCTGTATGGACAAGCCCAATATGATTGTGCTCCACACCATAAAAGGAAAAGGCTGGAAAAAAATAGAGGGGACGACCAAGTCCCATAGTATGCCGGTGACTGCGGAAGATCTAAAAGATGCTCTGCAGGACCTGCAGTAAACGGTGATCAGGAGGTGAAATCATGGAAAGCAAAGTTGAAATGAGAAAAATTTTTTGCGATACCCTGATCGACTTGGCAAAAGCGGATGAACGCATCTGTATCGTCAACTCAGATTCCCGACAGATCTCCGGTACACGGGACTTTGAACAGGCCTATCCTGACCGTGCGTTTAATGTAGGAATTGCGGAAGCCAACATGGTGGGCGTGGCGGCCGGGCTGGCTGTCAGTGGAAAACGTCCATTTGTCCATGCGTTTGGTCCCTTTATGACGCGCAGGGTTTTGGATCAATTGACGATTTCTCTGGCGTATAGTAAACTGAATGCGGTTTTGGTAGGCCTGTCTCCCGGAATTGTCGCTGAAATTAATGGCGGGACCCATCAGAGCTACGACGATATTGCCGCTGTACGAGGAATCGCAAATACTACCATTGTGGAGCCCTTTGATGGTATGCAGCTTCGTCAGATGATTCCAGCCCTATTGGATCTGGACGGCCCGGTGTATCTTCGCTATGACCGGGCTGTGGCTCCTTGTTTTTACGGTGATGACTACCGCTATCAGCTTGGTAGGGCTGATATACTGCGTAAGGGCAGTGATGTCACTCTGATTTCTTCCGGTATTATGCTGACTCAGTGCCTGGAAGCGGCCCAAATTCTGAAGGAGAATGGGATTGAGGCACGGGTTCTAAATATGCATACCATTAAGCCGATAGATCAGGAGGCAATCATTCAGGCTGCCCGCGAAACTAGAGGGATCATTACAGTGGAAAACCACAATATTATCGGTGGCCTGGGAAGCGCGGTAGCTGAGGTACTGGCGGAAAACTATCCGGCCCCTATGCGCCGCATTGGCATTCGGGACCGGTTTGGTGAGGTGGGCAATCGTGCTTACCTTCGCCAGTGCCTTGGAATTGACACTGGAGACATCGTAAAAGCGGCAATGGAATGGAAGTAATCAAAAGATATGCGATAGAAAGGAGCGCAAAAATGAAAAAAACTATAAGCGCAATGTTAGCAGCTGTCCTTCTACTGTCACTGACAGCCTGCGGAGGTAACAACAATAACAGCGATAACAATTCATCCTCTGCTATCAATGCGGATGGAAGCCGTGAAACCTATGTGACGTTCAAGGTTGGTACCAGCCACAATGCGGAATCTTTTTTCTATGCTGGCTTGGCTGAGTTTGAACGGCTGGTTGAGGAGAATACCAAGGGGGCGGTTCAGGTCGAGGTCTTTGCTGATGAGGCTCTGGGCACCGAGGGTGAGATGGCTGAGGGTGTGGCCATGGGCACAGTAGACGCTTGTCTGGTAGGCTCCAGCTCAGTAGCAAAACTGGATTCTAATTTTAATGTGTTTAGCTTGCCTTATCTTTTTATTGACAGTGACCATGTAGACGCTGTCTTTGCAGGTGAACCAGGGCAGCTTTTCCGAGACAATATCTGGAACAGCAATCATGTTATGATCCTAGATTACTGGGATTCCGGCTTCCGTCATTACTCAACTAACAAGGGAGAAATCAATGGTCCCGAGGATATGGCTGGACAGCTGATTCGTATTCCTGATAACCCCATTCAGGCTGCCACAGCTGCCGCTCTGGGTGCGTCTACTTCTACGTTGGGCTATAAAGAAGTCTATCTGGCTTGTTCCAACAATACTGTAGACGGTCAGGAAGGCCCTATTTTTGCTTTCTGTGATGATAACTTTTACGAAGTGCAGAAGTATATGGTTCTGGATGGCCACATTTACACAGTTATGGGCCTGCTGATGAATGGAAATGTCTGGGAAAAGTTGACCGATGAGGACCAAGAAATTGTAATGCAGGCTGCAAAGGACGCAGGCCTGGTGGAAAAGAATGGAATTCGCCAGAGCGAGGCTGAACAGATTGAGTTTTTAAAGGAAAAGGGAATGACAATTAATGAGAACCCCGATAAAGAGGCTTGGCGTGTGGCAACTGCCAGTGTATATGATCAGTTCGCTGATACCTATGGCGCAGATCTGATTGACCAAATCAAGAACTTCCAGTATTAATGTGTGCTCCTTTCTTCCAGATTGCGGAGCTTCTGGTTCAGGCCAGAAGCTCCGCGGTTCCCAATGTTAGAATTGAAAATCAATAAGATCGAAAGGAGATATTTTATGCATTCGTTCAACCGAAAACTACAAAAAATCTCCCGCGGCATTTATAAGGTTTTTTTTGTCTTTGCTACAGTTAGTTTTGCCGTACTGCTTGTAATTCTCCTAATCAATGTATTTTCTAGAAACTTTCTCAACGGTGCGGTCGCGTCTATTGAAGAAGGAAGTAGATTTATTTTTACATGGATCATGTTTCTGGGAATTGCCATCGGTGTGTACCGGAAAAAGCATCTAGGTGTGGAATTTCTGGTGGAAAAATATCCGCCCAAGCTGAAACGGGCTTTTTCCATAATCAGTGAGATTTTGACTATTCTGCTGTTTCTGGTATTGACCATTTATGGTTTTAAGTACTCTGCCAGTACCATGAGAATGTATTCTCCAATTATGTCTATCCCTTATGGATTGGTTTATCTCTGTATTCCTCTGTGTGGCGCATTCAGCTTATTTTATAGTATTGCCGGGATCATAAACGACCTGTATGGTGACGAGGAGAAGGGGGAGGGCAGCAAATAATGGTTTCTACCCTGTTGATTTTGATGATTGTTCTCTTCCTGATCCTAGTCATCTTTACTGGTACTCCCATTGCGGTAGCTTTGGGGCTGTCCGCAATCGCTGAACTGGTTATGCAGGGAGAGGTCCCGCTGATGATTGCGCCCCAGCGTATCTTTAACGGCGTAAATAGTGTGACACTGATGGGCATTCCCTTCTTTATGCTGGTGGGCTCTATTATGGAGCGCAGTGGAATTACCCAAAAACTGATTGATTTTGCCAACTCGCTGGTTGGCTGGCTGCGCGGTGGCCTGTGCTATGTAGGTGTTCTTACCGGCATCCTGATGGGCGGTATTTCCGGGTCCGCTCCCGCCGATACCGCGGCTTTGAGTTCTATTATGGTGCCGAGTATGGAGCGCAGCGGCTATCCAAGAGAATACTCCGCGGCCCTGATGGCCAGTTCTGGTACGCTAGGAATCATTATTCCCCCCAGTATGCCCATGATTGTATTGGCCAGTATTACTGGTATTTCAGTTGGGAAACTATTTCTAGGTGGTATTATCCCCGGTATCATGATTGGTGTTTCTTTTATGCTGGTCTGCGGGATTACCTGCTATGTACGCGGCTATGATAAAAACCACTGCAACCATTTCTCTGTTACCCAGGTTCTGAAGACGTTGCGGCATGCCCTGCTTCCGATTTTCGCTCCGGTCATTATCGTAGGTGGCATCCTGACTGGCATTGTAACCGCTACTGAATCTGCCATCACAGCAGTGGCTTATACCTTGATTGTTGCGATGGTGGTCTATCGGACTATCAGGATAAAGGACCTCCCAGAGATGTTTGTGGAATCAATAATTGGTGCCTCAAATGTCATGTTTATCATTGGCACATCCAGCCTCTTTGCTTGGATTTTGCAGAGCAATAACTTCCAGCAAGTTATTTTAAATCTGTTCGGTGATTCGGTCAGCAATAAAATCTGGGTCATGTTTATTGTCAACTTGGTGTTCTTTATCGGGGGGTTCTTTCTGGAGGGCACCGCCATGCAGATTATGTTTATCCCTGTTCTACTGCCCATTGTTCAGGCAGCCGGAATTGATACAGTTGCCTTTGGTGTTACCGTAATCTGCAATATAGCCGTAGGCAACCTGACTCCTCCCGTCGGCGTTTGTCTGTATGTAGCGGCCAATTCCTCTAACGCCAAGGTAGAGGGGATTATCCGCGAAATTATCCCGTTTGTCCTAATTACGCTGGTCGATGTTGCCATTTTGGTTGTGTTCCCGCAGCTGATTACATTTATTCCTAATATGATGAACGGATAAAAACAACGATACAGGATAAGGAAGGGTTTCTATGCCATTGAATCTGGTGGAAGAAATCAAAATTTGTGAAGTTGGACCTCGCGACGGCCTGCAAAATGAAAAGAGGATTTTGACCACAGAGGAAAAGTTAGTGCTGATCGAAGGTGTTGTACAAGCAGGTTTCTCCGTAATTGAAGTGGGATCCTTTATGAGCCCTAAAGCGGTCCCTCAGATGGCCAATACCGATGAGGTATTTCAAAATTTGAAGCGCAAAGAAGGTGTGGAGTACCGCGCGTTGGTCGCTAATTTAAAAGGTGTGGAGCGGGCCGCCGCCTGCGGTTGCAAAAAGGTCAAGCTGAATGTCTCCGCCAGTAAAGCGCACAATCTGGCCAACCTAAATCGGACTCCGGCGGAGACAGTGGAGGGTTTCTACGGCTGTATGGACGCGGCAAGGTCTGTGGGAATTGAGGTCTCCGGCTCGATCTCTATGGCCTTCGGCTCCCCTTGGGACCGGGAGATCCCTCTGTCCGACGTAAAGGAAATTGTGGACGCCTATCTGGCCGTGGGCGTGACGGAGATCTCCCTGTCCGACGCCTCTGGTCAGGCTTACCCCACACAGGTATATCAAATCTGTACCGATATGGCAAAGACCTATCCCCAGGTAGCCTGGTGGCTCCACTTCCACAATACCCGGGGGCTGGGGATCGCCAACATCATGGCTGGAATGCAGGCGGGCTTCACCCGGTACGATTCCGCTTTTGCAGGCGTGGGCGGCTGCCCCTTTGTGCCGGGTGCAGCAGGCAACGTGGCTACGGAAGACGTGGTCCACATGTGCGATGAAATAGGGATTAAAACCGGCGTGGATTTGGATCAGGCTATGAAGGTCAGCCGCCAGCTCATCCAACTGCTGAACCATGGAACCGACAGCTATCTGCTGCGGGCCGGAAAGTCCAGTGATCTGATTTCTGAACTGCCCACTGGACAGCTTAGAAATCAGACATTAAAATAAAACAAAAGTGTTCCGGCTGAGACAGAATGCTTTTGGGTTATTCAAGCGAAAGGGAACGATATGAGAAAGCGATTTTATCGGAAAAGCCCCTCTCCTGCCGCGCAAGCCATTGCAGGCTGTACAGTGAGTGTAGCAGGCATTTGCGCCGGGTTGTTCTATTTTATCCCTATCCATGAGGGTATAGGTACCTTGTGGACTATGTTCTGCGCGGTAATTGTGGGTATCTATTATGCGCGCTATACTCGGATTTGGAAAAGCACTTCGAAGAAAAAAGAGTAATATACAGATCGACACCAACCCCTAAGTGTTCTTATCTGCTCTATATGACAGACAAAATATTTAAAAGAGGGTTGAATTTCTACTAGAAGAATGAGATCAGTAGTTTGAATTCCCACATTAATAATCAGATATTTAAAAAGGGTCATCTGCCTTGATATCAAGACAGATGACCCTTTTTAAATACACTCTGATGGAATATCCTGGTGCCCTTACCAGGGGTATCCCTCAAGTTCCACGGCTTTATATCAGCTTTTTTCCTGGAAACTGGCTCCGCATCCCCGGCAGGTGACTGTGATCTTCCCCTTGCCTCGGGGGACCCGGAGCTGCTGTCCACAGTTGGGACATTTGAAATACCGATGCTCCTTATCACGGGCGATGGTCCTGCGCAGGCGAAGCCACTGGATGGTTGGACCGGCCAGCTTCAAAAACCGCGCGTTTTCCTCCCGCCTCCGGGGCAGGTTCCGGGAGAGAAGGCGGAACAGGGAGAATACTATCAGCACACAGCAAACCCAATAGAGAATCTCGAACCTGGTGAGCAGGAACAAAAGGTATAGGACAAGATATGTGCCAATCAAAAAGACGTTCAGCTGGTCGTTACCATACCGGCCATACATAAACCGTTGGATCGCGTTGCGGATCATAAATGTGTGCCCCCTTAGGAAACAGGAGGCAGGCGTGTCCGCCTGCCAATGTACGATATTATGATAGTCTTTCTCCATGTAATCGTCAAGGCACCATTCGTAAACAAAATGTAAATTCCGTAGCCCTTTGCCACCCTCCGGCGCCTTTTTGCGCCTGACGACCCAGTATCAGGCCGAAGACTCTTGCGTCCGGGCGAAAAATAGGATATACTGTCACCATCCAAACAGAGGACAGGGGGACCTCGTATGAAGCGCATCGATAAGGAAAATTATTATCTGGACATTGCCGAGACCGTGCTGGAGCGGTCCACCTGCCTGCGCCGGTGTTACGGCGCTATCATCGTGAAAAATGACGAGATCGTGTCCACGGGCTACAATGGGGCTCCCCGTGGGAGGAAGAACTGTATGGACTTGGGCTACTGTACCCGGGAGGCCATGAATATCCCATCTGGTCAGCGGTATGAGCTGTGCCGCTCCGTCCATGCGGAGATGAACGCCATCATCTCCGCTGCCCGGCGGGACACCCTGGGTTCCACCCTCTACCTGGCGGGGCGGGAGGCGTCTACCGGCGAGCTGCTCCATGACGCCACTTCCTGCTCCATGTGCCGCCGGACCATCATCAACGCGGGTATCGACCGGGTGGTTATCCGCAACACAGATAAGGATTACTCCGTGGTCCATGTGGAGGACTGGATTCGGGAGGATGATTCTCTCCCGGAAAAGCAGGGCTGATCCCCTTTGCCCCATTGTTTGTAGGGAAATGCCGCCTATGGAACATGAAGGCGGCATTTTTATGGACAAAATTTGTATTTTGTCTTGACATTTACACGGCAGCGTGTATAATAATTAGGTCTGCCGATGTCGTCAGACAACATCCTTGCCCCTGGCATAAGACTTCAGGGGCCATATGTCCATAAGGAGGTGCAAAACATGGCAAAAATCAACGCGAACTACGAGGCGGTCTATATCCTGCAGCCCGACCTGAGCGAGGAGCAGATCTCCGCCCTGGTGGCAAAGTTCAAGGCCGTGGTCGAGGCCAATGGTACCGTGTCCGAGATCGACGAGTGGGGCAAGCGCCGTCTGGCCTATCCCATCAACGATCTGATGGAGGGCTACTACGTCCTGATGACCTTTACTGCCGCCGCCGCTATCCCCGCTGAACTGGACCGTATTTTCCGGATCACCGATGGTGTGATGCGCTCCATGATTGTCTGCAAAGACCAGTAAGGGGGAGCGGATATGCTCAACAAAATCTTCATCATGGGTCGTCTGACCCGTGACCCCGAGCTTCGGCGCACCCAGACTGGCACGCCCGTGGCCTCCTTCTCCCTGGCCGTAGACCGGGATTTCAAGGACAAGTCCACCGGCGAGCGGACCACTGACTTTATCGACGTGGTGGCCTGGCGTCAGACTGGCGAGTTCGTCAGCCGCTACTTCACCAAGGGCCGTATGGCCGTGGTGGAAGGCCGTTTGCAGATCCGTGACTGGACGGATAAGGACGGCAATAAGCGCCGCTCCGCCGAGGTGGTGGCCGACCAGGTCTACTTCGGCGACTCCAAGCGGGATGGGGACGGAGGGGGCTTCTCCTCCGGGTATAGCCAGGGCGGCTCTGCCGCCGGCGGCTGGTCCGCTCCCGCTTCCAACTCCGGCTATGGCGCTCCGCCCGCGGACGGGGACCAGTTTGCCGATCTCTCTGATGATGACGGCCGGTTGCCGTTCTAACTTTGACCATGTATGGTCGTAAAAAGGAGGTCAATCCCATGGCTATGGAACGTGATAACAGAGCTCCCCGCGGCCGCAAGCGCCGTAAGGTCTGCGCTTTCTGCGTGGACAAGGTGGAGTGCATCGATTACAAGGACGCCGCCAAGCTGCGCCGGTTCACTTCCGAGCGGGCCAAGATCCTGCCCCGCCGCACCACCGGCACCTGCGCTATGCATCAGCGTCAGCTGACCGAGGCCATCAAGCGGGCCCGTCAGATCGCTCTGCTGCCCTATGTGACCGATTGATCGTGTCTATTAAAAAGCCGCCCATGGTTCATCCATGGGCGGCTTTTTGTTGTAGCTGTATGATACACGCGGCCCGGTCAAATTCCCGCCTTTATCCTGAGAAGAAAAATAGCAAAGGCAGATACAAGAGCCAGGATTATCACGATTTTTAGGAGCTGTTGGGAGCGTTTCACATACTCAGGCGGAATATCATCCGACCGGCTGGAGCGGAGCTTATACCAGCAATACAGCGCAGGTACACCAAGAAGGATGAGCAGTATCAACAGATACCAAGAGATGGAGGAAAGAATATGCTCTAATGCGCTCGCTCCAAGCAGGGGAGCCGCAGAGTGAAAGGAAATCAGAAGTAAATAGAGGCTCAGACCCCAGTTTCCAAGACATAGAAGCTTATAATACAACTTTTTCATGCCAATTCCCCCTGAATAAAGGCTATACTCCACTGAGCCTGCGTGATGCTCTCTGCTGTGAAGGGGAGAGATAGGAACGACCGCTGTGCGGAAGCGCGATTGCCTGACGGTCATTCTATAGGGAAATGGGGGGCAAGGACATCATAAATTTTCTCCGGATCAATGGCCTGGTAGGTTCCGGAGGAGGTCTGGACCTGGAGGGTCACCTTGTCCTCCGTGCAATACAGGTCCAGGAAAAAATGCTCCCTCTCTCCCGTCATGGCCACAAAACAGTAGGGTGCCTCTTCTGGAGGGGTATAGGGGCCAGAAAACAGCTGCGGCGGAATTTGGTTTCAGACAAGGCCCGGTACAGAAGGGCCGTTTCCTCCGCACTGGACTGATAGCTTATTCCCCCGTCAGATACGTTCCATTGGGGGAAATACAGGATGTCCACGCTGAAAATGCCCGTCCTGACCGTCTGCGATCCCGACAGGGCGAAAGAATACAAATCCCAATGCTCCGATGAAAAGGACGCAACCAGCCAGCAGAAGAAGGATCCCCATTCTGGGCCTTTTTGCGATTTCTTTCATTGATGACCGACTTCCTATTCCAATCGAACTGGCATTTCTTACAAACACCAATTTCCCTATCTGTCCATCCAGCCTGTCCCAAATGCCATCCCCAATTCCAGTACCCACAGGGATGAGAGAAAAAACAGGCAGGTCAGTCCGTATCCAAAGAGCGTCCCGGTCACCAGCCTGCGCCCATTGCCGCTCTCATAAGGGGTCAGCGCCTGAAGTCCGCCGTCCAGCACCAGTGGGACAAGCAAGAGCAGGGCGGGCTTCCAGCCAGGGTGCCAGAGGGCAAAGGTGAGTCCACTAGCCAGGATGCCTGCAAGCTCACCGGTACACCGGGCACAGATTGGGAACTGTCTTCCGTGGAAGTGAAAGGAGCGGTCTGCCCGTTGGTGGCAGCCAAACAGAATTGGCAGCCACTTGTCAAACCAGTCCAGCATTTCAACTGCCCAGGACGATCCCGATCCCAAGCATGAATATCAGCACATAGTACAGCGCGCCAAGGCCCACAGCGACCAGTGCTCCAATACCGGCGGCCTTGGCTGTCCGGGGCTTCTGGTCCTTCCAGACCAGCCACAGCACCAGGCCGACAATGGGGATACAGCAGCCCAGAATCCCCCATCCAAGGCCGCCATTGTCTACCACCGGGGGAAGGGACGACTGAGAGGCACCGCACTGGGGGCAGGTGATGGTTCCATCCGCTATGGGAGCGCCGCAATGTCTGCAATATGCCATTTGGATTCCTCCTTTTTCAAACTGCATAATACGGATATTTCAAAGTCATTGTAGACGATTCTTCCTGAAAAGGCAAGAAAAAGCGCTCATTTTCTCAACTATGACACCCGGATCCGGAATGCTGCCCGGCTTCCAACCCCATCTCGTCCATGGCGTGAGCCATGTGGATGGCCATGGCGTGCTCCGCCCCTACTCCGTCCCTTCGGGCAAAAAACTCCAGCAGCAGGGCGTGGTCCCGCAGAGTGGCCTGGGCCAGATTCTCCTGGCCTTCTCCGGCGGATCCGATGGCCGTTTCCACTGCCTGGCTGATGATGGGCAGCAGGCGCATCATAAAAGCGTTGTGGGTGGCACGGACGATGGCCCCGTGGAATTCCAGGTCGGCCTGGGTCCGATCCTCGCCCGCCTGAATGCGGGCAGCCACCCGCTCTCCCTGGGTCAAAATTTCAGCCAGCTCCTGCTCCGTGGCCCGGACGCAGGCCAGACGGGCGGCCTGGGGCTCAAAGATAGCCCGCAGCTCGAACAGGTCCCGCAGTCGGCCCCTGATTTCTTCCAGGCGGCCAAAGCCAAAATCCTCAATCTCAGCCACCTGCCGGGACACAAAGGTACCGCGGCCCCGCTGGACCTCCAACACCCCTTGGACGGTGAGCGCCCGGATGGCTTCCCGCAGGGTGGCCCGGCTGACCCCCAGCTCATGGGACAGGTCTACCTCGTTGGGCAGCTTGTCTCCTGGGGACAGCCGCCCCTCGGCCACGATCTGGTTATAGAGCCGTTCTGCAGTCTGCTGGGATAAATTTGAGCCCATTGTGTCCGCCTCCTCTTGACATCCTTTCCCCCATGATATACTATATGGTCAGACAATTCAATAGTTATCAGACAACTGATGGCTTGATTTTTAAGGAGGCTTACTGTATGCGCTCTGATGTTGTAAAAAAAGGCGTGCCTGCCGCCCCGAACCGCTCTCTGCTCTATGCCCTGGGCTATACTAAGGAGGAGCTGGAGCGGCCCCTGATCGGCGTAGTCTGCTCCTACAATGAGATTGTCCCCGGCCACATGAACCTGGATAAGATCGCCGAGGCTGTGAAGGCCGGAATCCGGGCCGCCGGGGGAACTCCAGTGGAGTTCCCAGCCATTGCCGTGTGTGACGGCATCGCCATGGGCCATGTGGGCATGAAATACTCCCTGGTCACCCGGGACCTCATCGCTGACTCTACCGAGGCCATGGCTATGGCCCACCAGTTTGACGGCTTGGTGATGATCCCCAACTGCGACAAGAACGTGCCCGGCCTGCTTATGGCCGCCGCCCGGGTAAATATCCCCACCATCTTCGTGTCCGGCGGCCCCATGCTGGCCGGAACTCTAAATGACGGACGCCGCACCTGCCTGTCCCATATGTTCGAGGCGGTAGGCGCCTACTACGCCGGCAAGCTGGACGAGGCCGGGGTGGAGGAGTATGAGAACAACGCCTGTCCCACCTGTGGCTCCTGCTCTGGCATGTATACCGCCAACTCCATGAACTGTCTGACCGAGGCCATCGGTATGGGACTGCGGGGCAACGGTACCATTCCAGCTGTTTGGTCCGCCCGTCTGCGGCTGGCCAAGCACGCCGGAATGCAGATCATGGACCTGGTAGCCAAGGACATTCGCCCACGGGATATTATGACCGAGGCGGCTTTCCACAATGCCGAGACCATCGACATGGCCTTGGGCTGCTCCACCAACACCATGCTCCACCTGCCCGCTATCGCACACGAGTGCGGTATTGAGCTGTCCTTTGACATGGCCAACGAGATCAGTTCCAAGACCCCCAACCTGTGCCATCTGGCTCCCGCCGGGGACACCTATATGGAGGATCTGGAGCGGGCAGGGGGCGTCTACGCCGTGATGGCGGAGCTGGCCGGAGCCGGTCTGTTGGACACCAGCCTGATGACCTGCACCGGCAAGACAGTGGCGGAAAATCTGGCGGGTGTGGTCAACCGGAATACCGAAA
Organism: Flintibacter sp. HCN-6482; assembly: GCF_037892565.1. Classification (NCBI taxonomy): domain Bacteria; kingdom Bacillati; phylum Bacillota; class Clostridia; order Eubacteriales; genus Flintibacter; species Flintibacter sp. HCN-6482. The sequence goes on from NZ_JBBKBK010000005.1 coordinate 29,026, forward strand.
TCATCCGGCCCATTGACAATCCCTACTCCAAGACCGGCGGCATCGCCGTCTTGAAGGGCAACCTGGCCCCCGACGGCTGTGTGGTGAAGCAGTCCGCCGTGGCCCCTGAGATGATGGTTCATGAAGGCCCCGCCCGGGTGTTTGACTGTGAGGACGATGCCATCCAGGCCATCTATGATGGCAAGATCGCGGCCGGGGACGTGGTGGTCATCCGCTATGAGGGACCCAAGGGCGGACCTGGCATGCGTGAGATGCTCAACCCCACGTCCGCCATCGCCGGAATGGGACTGGACAAGGACGTGGCTCTCATCACCGACGGCCGCTTCTCCGGCGCCACCCGGGGCGCCTCCATCGGCCATGTGTCCCCGGAGGCGGCCAGCGGTGGTCCCATCGGACTGGTGGAGGAGGGGGATCGAATTGCCATCGATATCCCCAACCACTCCATCACTCTGAAGGTGCCTGACCAGGAGCTGGCTGCCCGGAAGGCCAAGTGGTCCTGCCCCGAACCCAAGATCAGGACCGGCTATCTAGCCCGGTACGCCAAGCTGGTGTCGTCCGCTGACAGGGGCGCTATTTTGGAATAAACAGTGCGTCTGATAGAAACAAAGAGGGGGCTCCCACCTATATGGGAGCCCCAGTGTTTTGTTAAAAAGTCGCCTTGCATATCATTTTGGGAAATCACGTGAAACCGTCCCACTGCGGACGGTTTTCGGCGCTTCATGAAAGGAATCGTCACAAGATGGATCACCCAGAACAGGCTCAGACAATGGAACCTGAAGGACTTCAACAAAGACAACACAGAGATTGAAACAGCCCCGGTGGTGAGCAGCTGCTGCTCACCTAAACAGGGCAAAAATAAGCTCTCCAGCTTGGCCGGAGAGCTTAAATAAAATAGGGAAGATTAGGTTAGGGACAGGGCCTCTTTCACCTTGGCGATAATGTGAGCGCCGATGTCACGGGAGGCGTCCACTGTCTGGGCACCCAGGTGGGGGGTGACGATAAAGTTATCACACTCAAACAGGGGGGAGTCAAAGCCGGCACCCTCAGTCAAACCGCCAGCAGCCAGCTCGTTCTCCATGACATCCGAGCCGTAGCCACCCAGCTTACCGGACTTCAGGGCCTCATACATATCCTTCTCGTTGACGATGCCGCCGCGAGCCATATTCAGAACCACAGCGCCGTCCTTCATCTCGGCGATGGACTTAGCATTGAACAGATTTTTGGTTTCGTCGGTGAGAGGCATATGAATCGTTACATAATCAGACACCTTCAACACCTCATCGATGGTCATGCTGGTGGCCTTCTGCTCCTCAAACACATGGGCGGGCAGATAGGGATCATAAGCGACCACGTTCATCAGGAAGGCACGGCCCAGTTCACCCACGCGCTGACCAATGCGGCCGAAGCCCAGCACGCCCAGAGTCTTGCCACGCAGCTCAGAGCCTACGAACTTATACTTGTCCCAGTTCTTGTTTACCTTCACGTCATAGCAGGCAGGGATGGTATGACGCGCGATATCCAGCATTTTGGCAATGGTCAGCTCGGCAACGGCGTTTCCGTTCAAGCCGGGGGCGTTGATGACCTGGATGCCCTTCTCCTTCGCCGTGTCCATATCAATGTGGTTCAGACCCACGGAGCAGACTCCGATGACCTTTAGATTCTTGGCAGCGTCCAAAATCTCCTTGTTAATGGCGGGGTCCACCCGCATGATGAGTACGTCATAGTCAGGAATCAGAGCGACCAGCTCCTCCTGGGTGGGGAGCATCTTCGTATCGACCTGCATGTACTTGCCGAGCTCCTCGGCAATAGAGCTATGGACTGCGTCAATGATGAGGCACTTCATAAATGATCAATCCTTCCTTAAAAATATGTTTGGACATACCTTTTGTTGATTTCCTTTTTCACTATCCCTATTATGCCACAAAATCTTTGCCAAGAATATCACTTTTTTGGTTATGGTTGCCACAACTGTTTGACTGTGATAAAATAGTTGCATACCACAAAAAAAGTGAAGGAACTCCGTCAAAGTCAAGGAGGCTAAGTATGAATTTTCTGCATCTAAAATATTTTTTGATGGTAGCTGAAGAACTAAACATTACTCGGGCCGCAGAGCGGCTGTATATCTCCCAACAGTCCTTGTCCAATCACATCAGCAATATGGAGCGGGAACTGGATGTTAAGCTCTTTACCCGCTCCCCCAAACTGTCTCTGACTTATGCCGGCGGTCTGCTGGTGGAAACGGCTACCCAGATCCTGGACCTGTACAGCCAATATCAGACCAAAGTAGGAGATATCAACCGCCACTACTTAGGAATGCTGAGGGTCGGGATCTCCCATACCTGCGGTCTGGCGCTTATGCCGGATATCCTGCCAAAATTTCGACAGGAGTTCCCTTTGGTGGAATTTTCTCTTTTTGAGGGAAACTCTACCCAGTTGGAGGACGAGCTGTCCCACGGCCGAGTGGACCTGATTATCTGCTTTCAGCCCATCATGATGGATGGTGTGCGAACCGAACCTCTGACGGAGCAAAGATTAGTCATGGTGGTGCCCAGAGCCTTCACCGACGAGTTATTTGGCGAGCGAGCGGAGGAGGTCCGGGCCCAGTTTGCACAGGGAGCGGATATCGGAGCGTTCCAGCAGGTGCCTTTTATCCTCATTAAGCGGGGAAACCGGACACGGAATATTATTGATCAGTATTTCAGCCGGTATTACTTCAAGCCAAAGCTGATTTTGGAAACAGAAAATACGGTTACCACCTTAGCGATGGCGCAATCTGGCATCGGGATTACCATTTGTCCGGAGCTGTTTCTACGGGCCATTCCATCCCCCACGGCATCGGCGGGTGGGGTAGACCTGTTTCCCCTCACGGACCCCTCCACCTTCAGCAAGCTGGTAGCTGGATTTCGTCAGGACCGATATTTGTCCCATTTTGGCGAGCGGTTTATAGAGATTACAAAGGAAGTGCTGCAGTAAAAACCGCGGCCCCGAAACACCGGGGCCGCGGTTTGCCTTTTCTGTTGCAGGCGGATCTGGGCTGGGTCTCAAAAGCGGCTGATAGCCTATTTCCGGTCAGCTTTGAAGCTGATCCAGCTCCTCCATCCAGAGGGAGTTCACCGCGTCGCTGGGCATCCGCCAGTCTCCACGGGGAGACAGAGTCAGGGAGCCCACCTTGGGCCCGTCGGGCAGGCAGGAGCGTTTGAACTGCTGGGCAAAGAAGCGGCGGTAGAAATTTTGGAGCCACTTCAGGATGGCCGCCCGGTCATAGTAGTTCCCCAGGGCGTACAAGGCCAGCCGGAACACCTTGCGGGGGGAGAAGCCCCAGCGGACAGCGTAGTAAAGGAAAAAGTCGTGCAGCTCGTAGGGTCCAACCAGATCCTCGGTCCGTTGGGCGATTTCCCCCTCCTTGGGGGGGAGCAGCTCTGGAGAGACGGGAGTGTCCAGGATATCCCGCAGCACGGCGGCCAGTTCGGGGTCGGAGGGCTCCACCGTATCTGCGGAGTAGGCCACCAGATGGCGTACCAGAGTTTTAGGAATAGAGCCGTTCACGCCGTACATGGACATATGGTCTCCGTTGTAGGTGGCCCAGCCCAGAGCCAGCTCGGAGAGGTCGCCTGTACCGATGACCAGCCCACCCTGGTGGTTGGCTACATCCATCAGAACCTGGGTACGCTCCCGGGCCTGGCCATTTTCAAAGGTGACGGATAGGTCGTCCATAGACTGGCCGATATCCCGGAAGTGGACTCGCACCGCCTCGCCGATATCGATGGTCTGGAATGTGGTCCCGATTCGCTCGGCCAGCAGCTGGGCGTTAGACTTGGTACGGCTGGTGGTGCCAAAGCAGGGCATGGTGACAGCGGTGATGTCCGTGCGGGGCCGGCCTAGCAAATCCATGGCCCTGGCGGTGATGAGCAGGGCCAAGGTAGAGTCCAGCCCACCGGACAGCCCCACCACGGCGCTTTTGGCCCCAGTATGAGCCAGCCGCTTTTTTAAGCCTAGAGCGGCGATATGCAGGATCTCCCGGCAGCGCCGGTCCCGGTCACCGCTGTCGTCGGGGACAAAGGGATTTGTCCCAATGGGGCGTGTGAGGGAGGTTTCCACCGGCTCCAGCGAGAATTCGGACCAGTCCATCCGCTCCTGTCTGGCGGGGGGGAAGGTAGTGATGCGGCGGCGCTCGAAGGCGATCCGGGCCACATCCACCTCGCTGACAGTCAGTCCATCCGCAAAGCGGCGCTCCGCCAGGACGGTCCCGTTTTCCGCAATCAGATTGTGGCCGGCAAAGACCAGATCGGTGGTGGACTCCCCCTCGCCGGCGTCGGCGTAGACATAGCCGCACATCAGACGCCCGGACTGACCGGCAACCAGAGCCCGTCGATAGTCCGCCTTGCCCACCGTCTCGTTGGAAGCCGACAGATTTAGGATCAGAGTGGCGCCGGACTGGGCCAGAAAAACGGAGGGGGGGGCGGAGGACCACAGATCCTCGCAGATCTCCACGCCAACAACCAGATCGGGCAGAGTGTCGCACCGGAACAGGTGGCGCTTGCCCAGAAAGACCTCCTGTCCGCACAGGGTCAGAGAGAGAAATTCCTCCTCCGGCCCGGGCTCAAACCACCGCTTCTCATAGAATTCCCCGTAGTTGGGCAGGCAGGTTTTGGGAATCAGCCCCAGCAGCTTCCCCCGGCAGAGCACGGCGGCGCAGTTGTAAAGCTTGCCCTCCGCCCGCACCGGAAGCCCCAGGGCCACCAGCATATCCACGGGACGGGTGGCCTCCAGCACCTGCCCCAGCGCATCTTCGGCGCCGCGGAGCAGGGTGTCCTGGAAAAACAGGTCGCCACAGGTATAGCCGGTCAGACATAATTCCGGAAGGGCCAGGACTTTGACGCCCTGCTCCTGAGCCTCCCGGATCAGGGCGATGCACTGTCGGGCGTTATAGGCACAGTCGGCCACCCGGATCTCCGGGGTACCGGCGGCCACTTTGATAAATCCGTCCCGCATGATAAAAAACCTCCTATGGAGTGAATCTCGTTGACAAGAGCGGCCCCGCCGCCCAGTTTCTTTTGTTATCTTACCGTAATTTATGGGAAATTTCAAGAGGCCGGCGGCTTTCTGCCGCCGGCCTCACGCACTGTCGTTGGGGTGCTATTCCACCCCGCCCCGCTCTAGGGCGTGGGCGGCGCTGGTGGAAAAGGCGCTCCGCATTTCTTCATCCCAACTGCCAAAGGGCGGAGAGCACTTGTGCAGAAAGGTACCCCAGCGGAGGACAGAGCCATCCCCTCCCCGCTCTGCCACCAGATAAGCGTTAGGTCCGGTATGATAGCGAAGCTGGCTGTCTACCCAGGAGCTGTCCGCCCATGGGGCATTGAATAGGTCATCCACCACAAAGCCCAGGTCATAACCGTACAGCGCCACGCTGTCCCCCAGGGGTTCCGGAGGTTCCAGCAGGGAGAGGGCGGTGAGTTGAGCGTCTAGATAGGACGCCCTGTATTCGCCGCCGTGGTCCGGCGTATTCCACAGGGCCAGGGTATCTGTCAGCACCTGATCCATTACCTCCAGGATGGCAGGGTCTGTGACGGCGATGTGCTGGGTGCTGTCTGAGGCGGAACGGATCAGGCGGTACAGCTCCGGGCATTCGCCCAGATGGACGGTCTCCGAGATGCTGACCTGTTCCTCTGACCGCCCTGCGTAGAGGGAAAGAACGCTGCCGTCTTTGAGATAGAGGTTCAGTGTCCAAAGCCCATAGTCCAGAAAGCCCTCGTCGCTGTGCGTGCCCGCCTTCGGAACCTGAGGCTGTCCGGCGGCTTGACGGATCATACGGGCCAGTTCATCCCGGTCCAACCCCTCCGCCCAGCCGACGGTCACTGGGCCGCCGGAGAAGGAGATATCCGCAATATCCCCGCCCTGAAGGTCCGACATGGCCTCCAGCGCGTCAGAGGGAGACAACGGAAGATAGGCCCCCGGCGAGGGCCTCGCCTCAATTTGAGTAACTGTGCCGTCCACCACTGTGAGGGTATACCCATAGGTCCAATCGGCGTTTTCCAGTTCTGCCCAGGCCTGGGCGGCCTCCGCTGACACCGGCAGGGTATATTGAGTGTGGTCGCTGTCAGCGCCCTGTCTGCTCTGCGGGTCGATGGTTACACTATCCCCGCCGTCGTAGAAAAAGATGCTGCCCGGCTCCACAGGAATGGAGGAGAGAAGGGCGGCCCCCGGCCCCGGAAGCTCTATCCGGCCGCACCAGCCAGTAAAGTCCAGGCCGGCCCCGTCCAAAGCCAAGTGGGCGCTGTCAGAGAGCTGGACCCGGACCGCCCGCCCCGCTCCGTCCAGCACCACCTCGCCGGGGACGCCGGCCTGGGACATGCCAACGGTGTGCTGAATGGTAACGGGGTTGAGGGAGTAGGCCTCCCCCTCCCAAGTGTGGAGCAGAGACGCCCCCTCCGCCAGCTCCGCTGTGCGCTCACGGGACAGGAGATCTCCGGAAAATACCTCATCCCACAGGGCGTCGGGGTCGGACAGCTGCTCCCGGGTCAGGGGGACATAGGCGACTGTGCCCGTCTCCGGGTCCAGGGCGGTGATCCAGGCTCCATCCCCCTCCGGCCTATCTGCCTCGGCCTGACAGCCAACCAGGCTGCCTGCCAGCACAGCGGCGGCCATCGCCGCCGCCATCGCCGCCCGGCCCCGGCGCTTGGGGGAGCTGTCCATGATGGCCCGGAAGCGGGCAAAGACCTCCCTCTTGTCCCCGGAAAAGCCGGTGGTCAGCCGGGACAGGCCATGCTCCCCGGCGGTCATCTGGTCCAGAAGGGTCCGGCCATAGGCCCGGCGGCCCGCCTCGTCCCGGGCCTTCAGCAGCTCGTAGTCACAGCACAGCTCCACGTCCTGCTGTGCCCGGCGGGCCATGAGCCACACCAGAGGGTTGAACCAGTGAAGACTGCGGGCCAGAGAGATCAGAAGCAGATAGCCGGTGTCCCGGTGCTTCAGGTGGGTCAGCTCGTGAGCCAGGGCGGTCCCCAGACTGCCGCCGGTCTGGCCCTGGGGCAGCAGAATGACCGGGTGGAGAAATCCCATGAGCAGCGGAGTGTGGACCAGGGTGCAGCGGTACAGCTCCACCGGGCGGTCACAGCCCACCACCCTCCTCTGCTCCGCCAGGGCGGCCAGATCCTCCTCCCCGGCGAGGGTGCTCTGCCGGAGAGCCCGGCGGCGGAACAGCCCATAGCGGACCAGCCCCCCGAAAAAGAGGGCGGCGGCGGTCAGCCAGTAAACAAGATAGGCCATTCCAGTCCAGTGGACGGTATAGGTGGTGGCGCCGTCTATGGTGACCGTGCGCAGGTAGTCGTTGTCCCGGATCAGCACATCCCGGCCCGCGGCATCCTCATAGTGGACATGGTGTCGGAACCAGATATTTTCTCCATCAATGGTCGCCATGGCTCCGCCGGCCCCGCCGCTCCCGGCCTCCACGATCCGCTCGTGGTCCCGCGAATAGCCGTTCACCCGGTCGTAAGCCCCCTCCACCACCGCCTGGGGGGTGGCCACATCAACGAGGGAGGGTACCCAGACGGCCAGAAAGGACCGGGCGGGCAGGTACAGGAACATGACCACCATCAGCCAGGTCCACACCTGCCGCCACCAGGTTGGGGCAAACCGCCCCTCCAGCCGCCGGCGCAGGAACAGAAGCAGGGCGATCAGGGCCCCGAAGCCCAGGCTGGTGGCCAGAAGATGGGTCAGATTTTCTGCCATATCAGCGATCTCCTTTTTCCAGCAGCGCCTCCAGCGCGGCCACGTCCTCCTGGGTCAGCTTGGCGTCGGGCAGCAGGGCGGCCACCAGACTGGGCAGCGAGCCGCCGTGGAGCCGGTCCAGAAAGGAGCGGCTCTCGGCCTTCAGATAGTCCTTTTGGGCGACCAGCGGGGTATACAGGTTCGCTCTGCCGGCCTTCTCCCCTCGGACGAAGCCCCGTTCCTCCAACCGGGAGAGCAGCTTGAGCAGGGTGGGGGCCTTCCAGTCCCGCTCCAGCCGGGCGGCGATGTCCGCCGTGTGGGCAGGGTAGGTGTCCAGGGCCCACAGGGCCTGCATCACCTCAAGCTCCGCGTCGGGAAGTCGGGTCAGCGCGTCGGTCATATCGGCACCTCCTTATTAGACGTTTGTCTATCTATATTTTACAACTGTCTAATTGGAATGTCAAGGAAAACTGGGGCCCAGCGGGCCCCAGCTTTCAATGAATATCAGCCTACCGAGACATAGTCCTTGGATATGTAGCCGATTTTGCCTCCGCCGTAGTCAAATTTGCACCAGCCGTTGGTTTCCTCCAAGACGGTGATCTTGGCGCCGTTGGAAGCACTGGCCACCACGTCGTACTCCTTGCCTGGGCCGGAGCGGATATTCAAACCGTTCTCAGCGTTTACAATGGTGGCGGGCGTGTTAGGGGCGATGGTGCCGGTAGTTCCAGTGCTCCCACCGGTAGAGCCAGTATTTCCACTCTGGCCGCCGGTGCTGCCGCTGGAGGAGGTGCCAGAACCCCTGCAGTAAACAGTACACTGGGCGGTCTTGTCTCCGGCGGTGGCGGTGACCGTGACCTTGACCAGATCACCGGTGGTATTCACATTGGTGATCATACCGTCCTGGGTGACGGTCAGGGCCGACTCATCGCTGCTGGACCAGGCAACTGTGGCGTCGGCGGGGTCCACCTTGACCACAAATTCAAATGTTTCATTGGCCTGGAGGGTGATGTCGGACTTATTCAGCGTCAGGCTGGACACAGCCACAGGTTCGGGGTCGGGCTGGGGATCCGGCTGCTCTGACTGGTCTCCGCCACTCTGGCTGGAATTGGGGGAGCTGCCGTCAGGGGAGCTTGTAGAGGTGGAGCCGCCGATGGAGGTGCTCTGGCTGGTACCCGCCGAGGAGGAGCCACCGTCCTTGTCCTGGGTAAACAGGGGGAGCAGTTTGGTAAAGACGATAAACAGCGCGGCGATGATCAAGACCAGAGAGATGACCAGAGCTACCACCTGGACCGGATTCACCGGTCCTCCGTAGCCGCCGCCTCGGGTATTGGCCACACGCCGTCCACTGCCTCCGCCACGTCCAGGGCGCTCGTCACAGAAGGGACAGCGTTTATAAGTAGTTGCGTAGTACTCGCCGCATTTGTCACAGCGTATCACATCGTTGCGCCGGGGAGCATTCTGGGTGCTGGCTCCGCCGCGGCGGGAGGGGGCCTGTTTTTCTGCCATGATCGAGTTCCTCCACAAGCTAGGATATCCTTGCGTCAACAAGGGGATATAGTCCATTGTACAAGGATTTTATAGTGTCGTCAACGAAAAATGTCGAAATAACAAAATGTTCATAATCTTATGTCGGAATTTCGTGAGAAGGAGAGAAAGGGAGGCGTGTATCCTTGACCGCCGCCCCCCTTTCTTTTATAATAAAAGGAACAAAGCCCCCGTGCCGCTGGCGCGGGAAGAGAGGGGTGCGCGATGAAGGGGACTATGACCGCCGGCGAGGTGCATAAGCAGTACAACGAAATCGTCACCGCCTTCCGCAAATTGATTCCGGACCCGGCTCTGCGCCTGACGTTCAGCCGTCAGGTGGACGGCTATATGCGCCAATATGCCCTGGGGGTGTGGCAGGCGGACAACGCCAGCGCCATCACTCCCCGACATGTGGAATTTTATAATGCGGTCTATTCTGCCGGGAATCCGGTGCCCTCCGCCCTGTACTGGGAGGTGGCCACAGGGGTGGCCGGCTTTGACCTGTTTCAGCCCCCCGCCTTTTTCCAGGACCTGCTCCGGTACGACCGGATGAAGGGAACCACTCTGGCCCGGCGATTTGCTGACCAGCTTACCCTGGTCCTACTCCTGCTGGCCGCTGTGGACGATGTGGTGAGCGAGAGCGAGGCGGGGTTTGTCAACTCCTGTAACGACACTCTCCTCCACCTGTGCGACCAGGAGGGGCTGCGTGCTGACCGTCCCCCCTTGAAGGCGGACGACTTCATCGCCCGGCGGCCTGTCCCGCCTCCGTCCCCTGCCCAGCCGCAGAGGGAGGAGCCCGCGGAAAAGAAAGAGGAAGGGCCTGCCGCTGAACGTCCCAAGTTGGAGGAGCTGCTGGCCGAGCTGGACGGGCTATGCGGCCTGGACAAGGTGAAGTCCGATGTGAAGAGCCTCATCAATCTGGTGAAGGTGCGCAGGCTTCGGGAGGAGGCGGGCCTGCCCGTCCCGCCCATGTCCCTCCACCTGGTATTCATGGGAAATCCGGGGACTGGCAAGACCACGGTAGCCCGGCTGCTGGCCAAGATATACCAGGCGATAGGGGTGCTGTCTACCGGGCAGATGGTGGAGGTGGACCGGTCCGGACTGGTGGCCGGCTTTGTGGGCCAGACGGCCCTGAAGACCCAGGAGGCGGTACAGAAGGCGGTGGGCGGCGTGCTGTTTATCGATGAGGCCTACGCCCTGGCCGGTACGGACAGCGCCAACGACTTCGGACATGAGGCCATCGAGGTGCTGCTGAAAAACATGGAGGACCACCGAAAGGACCTGATCGTCATCGTGGCCGGTTACACGGACCGGATGGAGCGATTCATCCACGCCAATCCGGGACTGGAGTCCCGATTCAACAAGTATTTCTTCTTTGAGGACTACGACGCCGCCCAGCTTATGGATATTTTCGTGTCCATGTGCCGTAAGAACGGCTATGCCCTGTCCGGAGAGGGGGAGGGGCTGGCTCGAAGGGAACTGGAGGAGCTGTACCGGAACCGGGACGAGAACTTTGGCAACGCCAGAGAGGTACGCAACCTCTTTGAGAAGGCGGTGGCTCGTCAGGCGGACCGGGTGGCCCAGCTGGACGGCCCCACCAGGGAGCAGCTGATGGAGCTGCTGCCCCAGGATATCAAGCCGTAAGAACTGCTCTCCCCTGAAAGACAGAGGGAAAGAGCGCAACATAAGGAGGAAAAATTATGCTCATAGAGTTTGAAAAGCTGCAGGAGAACCTGGTCCCCAAGCCTCGAGGCGGGGAGGGGGAGATGTACACCCGGACCTTCCAGGACGAAAATAACAAGATCATGCAGATCCGCCTGACCCCCGGCAGCCACCTGGGGATGCACACCCATGAGGTGGACAGCGAGGCGTTCTATATCCTGTCCGGGACCGGAAAGGTACTGTGTGACGGAGTGGACGAGCCGCTGGCTCCCGGCAGCTTTCATTACTGCCCCAAGGGCCATGGCCACCGCCTGATGAATGACGGCACCGAGGATCTGGTCCTGGTGGCCATCATTCCCAACCACGGCGCATGAGAATCGCCTTTTACACCCTTGGATGCAAGGTCAACCAGTACGAGACACAGGCCCTGGAGCAGATCGTGACTGCCCGGGGCCATCTTCTGGTGCCCTTTGAGGGAGAGGCAGACACCTACATCATCAACACCTGCACGGTCACCGCAGTAAGTGACAAGAAGTCCAGACAGGTGATCCGCCGGGCCAGAAAGCGCGCCCCGGACGCCGTCATTGCCGTGTGCGGCTGCTATCCCCAGACGCATCCGGCGGAGCTGGAGGGGCTGTCCATTGACCTGGTGTCCGGCACCGGGGACCGGGCCGGCTTTGTAGACCTGCTGGAGCGGACCTGGCGGGAGCGCCAGCCCATCACCGCCCTGGACGACGCGCTGAAAAGGCGGGCCTTTGAGGTCCTGCCCGCCGGCGGGCTGGAGGGCCGCACCAGGGCCATGCTGAAGGTGGAGGACGGCTGCGTCAACTTCTGTACTTACTGTATCATCCCATACGCCAGAGGCCCAATCCGGTCCCTGCCTTTGGAAAAAGCGAAGGAACAGGCCGCCCAACTGGCGGCGGAGGGCTACCAGGAACTGGTCCTCACCGGCATCGAAATTTCCTCATGGGGACAGGAGCGAAAGGACGGCACTGCTCTCATCGACCTGGTCGAAGGGGTGTGTCAGGCGGCCCCCGGCTGCCGGGTCCGGCTGGGCTCTCTGGAACCCCGGACTGTCACCAGAGAGTTCTGTACCAGGGCGGCCCGGCTGGACAACCTGTGTCCCCACTTCCACCTGTCCATGCAGAGCGGCTGCGACGCCACCCTGAAGCGGATGAACCGGAAATATGACACAGAGCGGTTTTATGAGAGCGTGGCCCTGCTGCGGGACCACTTCGAGGACTCGGCCATCACTACGGATATGATCGTGGGCTTTCCGGGGGAGACGGAGGCGGAATTTGGGCAGACAATGGACTTTATCCAGCGGTGCGCCTTTTCCGCCATGCACATTTTCCCTTACTCCAGGCGGCCGGGCACTCCGGCGGCCCAGATGGCGGGCCAGGTGCCTAAGGCCATCAAGGAGGAGCGGGCTCGGCGGGGAGCGGCTGTGGCCGCCCAGATGGAGCGGGAATACCTGGAGCGGTTTGTGGGGCGGACCCTGCCTGTCCTCTTTGAGGAGGAGCGGGACGGCCTGTGGCGGGGCCACACCACCCGGTATACAGAGGTTGCACTCCAAAGCGGGGAGAACCTGCACAATCAGATCAGGCAGGTAACTTTCACCGCCGTGGAGGGCAGCGTCCTGCTGGGGCGGGAGGCGGATTGAAAAAAATGTGGCTCTCGAAGGCCGCCGGTGTTATAATAGGAGCCGCTGCTGGGCGATAATGTTTAGGGCATCACGCTGCCCGTTGAGAGGAGCGCTTCACAAATGAGCGAAGAGATGAACTTTACCCCCAATCCGGGGAAAAACCTGATCCGTACGGTGGATGGGGTGGACTATATGCGTATCCCGGTCAAGACACACTTGATCACAAAGGATGACGATATGGCGGACGTGGTGAAAAAATATCCCCAGGACCTGATGAGGGAGGGAGATATTCTCTTCATTTCGGAGAAGGCAGTGGCCTGTACCCAGTGCCGTGCCATCCCCATGGAGGATATTAAGCCCCGTAAGCTGGCCGTCACCTTGAGCCGCTATGTCACTAAGACCCCGGCGGGCATTGGCCTGGGGATTCCGGAGACTATGGAGATGGCCCTTCAGGAGTGCGGTACCTTGCGCATCCTCTTCGCCGCCTTCTGCTCGGTCATCGGCAAGCTGCTGGGAAAGAAGGGGTGGTTCTACATTGTGGCCGGACCGAAAGCCAGAGGCATCGACGGCCCTACGGAGGGCACCATTCCGCCCTATGACCACTATGTGGTCCTCACTCCGGCCGACCCCATGGGGACGGCCAAGAGTCTGGCGAAGGCCCTTGGACACCCGGTGGCCATCGTGGACATCAACGACCTGGGGGCCAATATTTTAGGCTTCTCGGAAAAACAGCCCTCTATGGACCAGATCGCCAAGATCCTGGGGGATAACCCCCTGGGCCAGGGAGAGGAATGTACGCCCATGGGCATCATCCGCCGGGCATAACAGGAAAACAAAAGCCTCCGGCCCGTTAGCAAGGGGCCGGAGGCTTTTTCATGCCTGATCCTCCATACGGGGGTCGGGCAGATCCACATAGATGGGGCTGTGGCCGGTGGACTCCACAAATCTCAGCAGATCCTCCCGCTTCAACTGGAGGGTAGAGGTGGAGCGGCCAGGGTGGCCACTGATGAATTCGTCGGCCAGCAGATCCCGGTCAATGACCAACTGGACCTGATGTTGGGCGTCAAAGAGCAGCTCCAGAGCGGATACGGAGCCGGGAACGGTCTGAAGGAAGTCTCGCATATGGCCGTCATCGGCGAAGGACAACCGGGCGCACCCCAGTTGGGCGGACAGGAATTTGGTTTTAAAGGGCTTGTCGCCCGGCATCATCAACAGATAGAACTCCGTCTGCTGGCGGTTGCAGAGAAACAGATTTTTGCAGATCTTAGAGCCCAGGACCGCCTCTACCTCCTGGCAGAACTCAATGGTGTCGGCGTGGTCATGGTCAACCCGGACAAAGGGAATGGACAGCTCCTCCAGCCGGTCATAGATGGCAAATTCCTGGGGGATGCGGTCGTCAGTGGGGCGGGTGGTATAGCGGTTTTTATCTATGTACATATCGGTCCCTCGTAATTTAGATGGTAGTGGAACGTGAAAAGAGAGCGCCTGCCCCTCCGTGGGGCGGGCGCTGTCCGCTTTAAAACTGGAATATAGCGCCGATTACGGCGGCAGCGGCGATAAAGACAATGGGATGGAGCTTCTTCAGCTTCTTGGTCTGCATACACAGGAAGATAGCTACGGCCAGGGCGATAGAGGGCCAGTGGAGGGCAAAGGTGTGCTCCGCAGTGCCGCCCACCAGCAGGAATACCGAAACAGCCACGCTCAACCCAGCGGAGGCAATCAGCCCGGTAGAGGCGGGGCGCAGGCCGTAAAAGACGGCGTCCACCGCCTTGGACTGGCGGAATTTCTGGAGGAAGCCGGCGATGATGATGATAACTACGATGGAGGGGAAGATGAGCCCCAGAGTGGCAACCACAGCGCCGGGTAGACCGAAGATCTCAAAGCCCACATAGGTGGCCATGTTGACACCCATGGGACCGGGGGTGGACTCGGACACGGCGATCATGGTGGTCAGCTCCACGTCGGTGAACCAGCCAGTGCGGGTCCCCATGTCCTGGAGGAAGGGGATGGTGGCCAGTCCACCGCCCACGGCAAAGAGGCCCACCTTGGCAAATTCAAAAAACAGGCGCAGTAAGATCATTGGTCAGCCCCTCCCTTCTTCATACCGGCTATCATACGGGCCACATAGCCAACCACGCCGGAGCACACAATAAGAATGACGGGGGACAGGTCCACAAAGAAGGCCAGCAGCAGGACAGCCAGGAAAATACATACAGACAGGGCGTCCTTCAAGTTGGACTTGCCCAGCTTGACCACACTGGCGGCAATCAGGGCCACCACAGCGGCGTTGATGCCCGCCAACGCGTGCTGGACCACAGGGATATCCGCAAAGTTGGACAGGAAGGCGGCGATCAAGGTGATGATGACAAGGGAGGGAAAGACCAGGCCCAGGGTGGCCAGCACACCGCCAGGGATTCCCCTGTACTTGTATCCGATGAAGGTGGCGGTATTTACCGCGATAATACCGGGGGTGCACTGTCCCACGGCGAAGTAGTCGGTGAGCTCCTCCTCGGTGGCCCAGCCCTTTTTCTCCACCACCTCCCGCTGAAGGATGGGAAGCATGGCATAGCCGCCGCCAAAGGTGCATACCCCCACCTTGGCGAAGGTGACGAACAGATCGACCATAATATTCATGTAGCAGCTACCTCTCAGCGATCAATATTCAGATATAGAGCCCAGACAGGACGGCGGCCCCCGCCTTCAACGCGGCGTGTCGGTGGGGCGCGGGGTGCTCCTGGCTAGGCGGACAGGTCCTATACATTAAATCGGAAGAGGATGATATCGCCGTCCTGGACGACATACTCCTTGCCCTCAGAGCGGATCAGGCCCTTCTCCCTGGCGGCGGCCATGGTGCCACAGGCCATCAGGTCCTCGTAAGAGACCACTTCAGCCCGGATGAAACCCCGTTCAAAATCGGAGTGTATCTTGCCAGCGGCCTGGGGGGCCTTGGTCCCCTTCACGATGGTCCAGGCCCGGCACTCGTCCTCGCCGGAGGTCAAGTAGGAAATCAGGCCCAGCAGGGTGTAGCTGGCCTTCACCAGCCGGTCCAGGCCGGACTCGGCTACCCCCAGGTCGTCCAGAAACATCTTCTTCTCCTCGCCGTCCAGCTGGGCGATCTCCGCCTCCAGCTTAGCGCACACGGGGATGACCTGGGCCCCCTGAGCGGCGGCGCGCTCCTCCACCTGCTGGTAGTAGGGGACGGAGTGAGGATCTGAGAATCCCTCCTCGTCCAAATTGGCGGCGTAGATGACGGGCTTTAAGGACAGCAACTCACAGTCGGGATATTCGGCGGCGATATCCACCGCTTCATAGGAGCGGGCGGATTTGCCGTCGTTGAGCCAGTCCCGCAGGCCCTCAAAGTCGGCCGCCTCCTGAAGGAACTTCTTGTCCCCCTTGGCCATCTTTTTGGCCTTGTCAATGCGCCGCTCTACCATCTCCAAATCAGCCATTACCAGTTCCAGGTCGATGGTGTCCATGTCCCGGACGGGATCAGTGGATCCCTCCACATGGATGACGTTGTCGTCATCAAAGCACCGGACTACATGGACAATGGCGTCGGTCATGCGGATGTTGCCCAGGAATTTGTTGCCCAGGCCCTCTCCCTTGCTGGCTCCCTTCACCAGACCGGCGATGTCCACAAATTCGATGACCGCTGGTGTGGTCTTCTTGGGGTGGTACATCTCGGACAGCTTATCCAGCCGGTAGTCAGGGACAGCCACCATGCCCACGTTGGGGTCGATGGTGCAGAAGGGGTAGTTGGCGCTCTCGGCGCCAGCGTTGGTGATGGCGTTGAACAGGGTGCTCTTTCCAACGTTTGGAAGCCCCACGATGCCCAATTTCAAGGCGATCCCTCTTTCCAAATGGTATTTTTATGAATCAGCCCAAATATTATATCTGTTTTAATCCGGGGATGCAAGGGGTGACAGGCAGAAATCCGACGGGGAGGCTTGGATTTTCCCTGTGGAGTGGCCCAAAAGGCCGGTCCAGTGGATAAAAAAACGGGGCGATTTTTAGAGAAATATGGTATAATAGTTCTATGAAAGAATCTAACCGCCTTGTCCCTTCCCCCACCGCCAGAAGCCAATTTCAGGCGGGAGCGTACCTGGGCGGTTTGAAACATAGAGTAGAGGAGGAAAAACGATGTACTACCGGACCGGCTATGATTCACCCGTCGGCCCTCTTATGCTGGCCAGCGATGGGACCAGTCTGACAGGCCTGTGGATGGAGGGCCAGAAATATTTTGGCGGCGCCATCCGGGAGGAACTGGTCCAAAGGGATGACCTGCCTGTCTTTGCTATGACCCGAACATGGCTGGAGCGGTACTTTGCAAGGGAGAGGCCTGACCCGTCGGAGCTCCCCTTGGCGCCGCGGGGCGGAGAGTTCCGCCAAGCGGTGTGGGAGCTGCTGTGCCAGATTCCATATGGAGAGCTGACGACCTATGGTCACCTGGCGAAAGAGATGGCGGCTCGCCTGGGCAGAGCCTCCATGTCGGCCCAGGCAGTGGGCGGCGCGGTGGGGCATAATCCCATCTCCATCATCATTCCCTGCCACCGGGTGGTGGGGAGCGACAGCAGCTTGACCGGCTATGCCGGAGGATTGGAAAAGAAAAGGTATCTCCTCTCTTTGGAGGGGATTGATGTGACAACACTCAGCACCCCTACACGGGGAACGGCGCTGTGAGGAGGGGGAGCATGGACTGGCCAGATAGAAAGACAAGGTGCCCGTGGGCTAACCCCAACAACCCCCGGTACCTCCAATACCACGATAAGGAGTGGGGGGTCCCCGTCCACGACGACCAAAAGCTCTTTGAAATGCTGATCTTGGAGAATTTTCAGGCTGGACTGTCCTGGGAGTGTGTCCTCAATAAGTGGGAGGCTTTTTCCAGGGCCTTTGACGGCTTCAACCTGGAGAAAGTGTGCTCCTATGGACCGGAGGAGCAGGCCCGCTTGAAAAGTGACCCAGGCATCATCCGCAACGGGAGGAAGATCGCTGCCGCCGTCCAGAACGCCCGGGTGTTCCGAGAGATCCAGAGGGAATGGGGCAGCTTCGACCGCTATCTGTGGCACTGGACGGAGGGCCAGGTGGTCTGTGAGCAGGGGAAGGCCAGCTCCCCGCTGTCCGACCGGGTATCCAAGGATCTGAAAAAACGGGGAATGACTTTTGTGGGGACAGTCATCATCTACGCCTACCTCCAGGCCGTAGGGGTCATTTGGTCCCATGAGGAGGGCTGCTTTCTGGAGCACCGTCCCGGACCCGGCCCGCTTTCTGAAGCGGCGCTTTGACGAGAGTTTGACTGAATTACTCCTCCGGTTCCGGTGGTGGGAACTGGAGGGAGAGGCGCTGGTATCTGTCTTGCCGCTGCTCTGCGACCGGGACCTAGAAAAGGTGCGCCAGAGCTTGGAACACTTGCTGGCGAAAGAATAGAGAGAAATCAGAAAGCCGCCTGTGCATTTCTGCACAGGCGGCCGTTTTTATGTCTCCCGACGGTACCTCTGGTATAACTGAGTATATTGTATCTAGTAGTAGCACACCGTCCTGTTATTCGCCAAGCTCCTCCGGCAAAGGCCGCCTCCGGTGCTCCACTGGTCCCCACTCCGGCAAGGGAAGGCGCTGCATGGCGCCGAAGGCGCGGGCTTTCAGCCCAGGGTAGCGTCCCTGAAGTTCGTAGATGAGCTCCTTGATCTCCTGCCGTTTGGTGTTCCCATTGGCTGGACAGGGATTTTTGACTACGGGCAATCCCAGCCTCTGAGCCGTGTGCTGAATCAGATTTTCGCCACAATAGAGGAGAGGGCGAATCTGGGTGATGCCGGTCCGATCTAAGAAGGTGACAGGCTGAAAACATGACAGCCGCCCCTCAAAGATCAAAGACATGAAAAAGGTCTCAATGGCGTCATCATAGTGGTGGCCCAGGGCTATTTTGGTGATGCCCCGGTCCAGAATGGCCTGGTGAAGAGCCCCACGGCGCATTTTCGCGCACATGGAGCAAGGGTTCTTCTCCCGGCGGATATCGAAAATGATGTGCTGGATCTCACTGCTCAGTATGGTGTAGGGAACACCTAGTTCCCCGCACAGACGGGTGATGGGGGAGAAGTCCATCCCGTCCCTCCCATCGGAATGACCCATATCCAAGGTAAAAGCCTCTACCGTGAAGGGGATAGGGTAAAACTCACGCAGCTTGGCCAGCGCCATCAACAGGACCAAGGAGTCCTTTCCGCCGGATACACCGACGGCTACCCGGTCGCCGGGCTGTATCATATGATAGTCCTCTACACACCGGCGAGTCAGGGATAGAATCTTGTTCATGGGGGATCTCCTCCATTTGAGTAAAACTGTTACAAAAACTGAAGTTTTGACTGAATAAAAACAAAAATTAAAAATGAGATATCAAGAGATATCGGAAGAATATAAGAGAAAATAAAAGATATCTAATCTTTTGCTAAAAAAACATGAAATATCAGTTGACACCCGCTTACTCCCGTACTATAATACAAAACGCTCCGCTTGTACAGAGTTGGGCAAAATGTTTTTATCATTGACCAAAATGGTTGAGATAAGTAGAGGAAAATGGAGGTTTCACCTATGTCCACTTTTATGGCAAACAAGGGGAACATCGTGCGTAGCTGGTACGTCCTGGACGCTGCTGGCAAGCCTCTGGGCAAGACAGCCGCTCTGGCCGCTGATCTGCTGCGCGGTAAGCGCAAGCCCGAGTTTACCCCCAACGCCGACTGCGGCGATTTCGTTATCGTCATCAATGCTGAGAAGGCTGTTCTGACCGGCAAGAAGCTGGACCAGAAGTATTACCGCTCCCACTCCGGCTGGGTGGGCGGCCTGAAGGAAGTCAAGTACCGCACCCTGATGCAGACTAAGCCCGAGCTGGCCATGAAGCTGGCCATCCGCGGGATGCTGCCCAAGAACATCATCGCCAAGGACTCCCTGACTCGCCTGCACATTTACCGCGGCGGCGAGCATGAGCACGCTGCCCAGAAGCCCCAGGTCTGGGACGCTGAGTAAGAGGAGGATTTAGATCATGTATAAGAGCAAGAAGCCTTATTTCTACGGCACCGGCCGCCGGAAGTCCTCCGTGGCCCGCGTGCACCTGTTCGAGAACGGCACCGGAGCCATCACCATCAATGGCCGTGACATCGACGACTACTTTGGTCTGGAGACCCTGAAGCTCATTGTCCGTCAGCCCCTGGTCACCACGGAGACTGTGGGTAAGGTGGACATCGTGGCCACCGTTACCGGCGGCGGCGTCACCGGCCAGGCCGGCGCTATCCGTCACGGTATTGCCCGCGCTCTGCTGCTGGTCAACGAGGAGTACCGCCCTGCTCTGAAGGCCGCCGGGTTCCTGACCCGCGACCCCAGAATGAAGGAGCGCAAGAAGTACGGCCTCAAAGCCGCCCGTCGCGCGCCTCAGTTCAGCAAACGTTAAAGCAAAGAAAAATATATCGAAGGTTCGGAAATTCAAAATTTCCGGACCTTTTTGTATTCCGAAAACCCCCGGCTATGCCGGGGAGTTCCGTAAAAGCTTTAGCGGAGAGCATGCAATAAAAACTCCCTTTGCTATATTTGAAGTGCGGTCTGGCAACTGCGCCAAAGAAGCAAAGGGAGGTCATCCAAAATGAATGACAGCAGTAGTTTATCACCTACAAGATGGAACTGTAAATATCACATAGCGTTTGCCCCCAAGTATCGTAGGAAGCTATTTTATCAGGAAAAGAAGCAAGAAATCGGGGAAATATTGAGAAGGTTATGCGAGTGGAAACAAGTTGAGATTATAGAAGCGGAAGTATGCCCAGATTACATCCATATGTTGGTAAGCATACCGCCAAAAATTAGTGTGTCTGGATTTGTGGGATTCCTAAGGGAAAAAGTACTCTGATAATTTATGAAAGGCATGCAAATCTGAAGTACAAATATGGGAATCGACAATTCTAGTGCAGAGGATATTATGTGGACACGGCCGGAAAAAACGCAAAAGCGATAGCAAAGTATATCAAACACCAGCTGGACGAAGATAAAATACAGGATTAAATTACAATGAAAGAATTTGTAGACCCTTTTAAGGGTAGCAAGTAACAAGCCCCTCGCAGCTGACAGACCGTACAAAGCGCCAGCAGGCGCTGCTAGTAACATAGGGCTTTGCCCGCATATGAAGAACCTCCGGCTATGCCGGGGGGGTTCCTATTTGTGTCAGTCCTCCCCCTCCAGAAAGTAGGAGGCCTCCATGTCGGCCACAGCCAAGGCAAACGCCAGGGGATACTTCTGCAAGGCCTGGCCCACGGTGCGGTTATCCTCGGGCCCGGAAAAGCCCATGTGCCAGCGGATGGCCATAGCCTCCTCCCTGGTCAGACGGATGTAGCCGTTGGCGATGTATACGCTCTTCTCCCCGTGACCATAGGGCAGGGGGTCGTCAAAGGTGTAAGAGGGCACTTTCTCCCATTGACCGGTGGCGTCGTTCTTCACGTTGCGGAACCCCTTTTTATAGCACCCCACTTTGCACAGGTCGTGGAGCAGGGCCACAATAGCCACCGACTCCTCGCCGTACTCCAGGCCATAGAGCTCCTGGACCCGCTCACGCTGGAGATAGTCCGCCAGACAGTGATATACGTTCAGGCTGTGCTCACACAGACCGCCTTCATAGGCCCCGTGATACCGGGCGGAGGCGGGCGCCGTGAAGAAGTCGCTTTTATTTTCCAGAAAATCCAGCAGCTTGTCGGCCCCCTCCCGGGTGATGGTGGACTTGAAAATGTCGATAAATTCCTCTTTGCAGGACATGGTGTTCCTCCCTGATCTCAGCCACGCTGGAAGGCGGAGCTGGCATTTATTCTATTATATCATACAGGGGCTTGAAATGCCAGAATGGGCGGCGCCCCTAAATTTAATTTTATTTCAATGGAACAGGCGGAGCGGTTCTGCTATGATAGACCTACCATAAAACTTGATTGAGATTAGGAGGAGATGTGATGCGCCTGTGGAGAGGAATTTTAGCTGGGACACTGGCCTTGTGCCTGACAGTCCCAGTCTGTGCCGCTCCGGTGGAGGACACTGTGGCCCAGCAGCGACAGGAGGACCTGGATTTCCTGTATGACACACTGAAACGGGGCCATCCGGACCTGTTTGCCAACACGCCGGAAGAGGAGTTCCTGGCTCGGAGGGGGGAGATAGAGAAGTCGCTGGCTTCGGCCAGCGACCAGACCTTTGCGCTGGATCTGCAAAGCCTGGTTGCTATGGTGGGAGATTCCCACACTACGATAGCTCTGGGCAGCCTGGCCCAGACCATGCGCTATTATCCCATAGCCCTCACTTGGAGGGATGGGAAGTGGTATCTGACTACAGCCCCCGCTGCAGGGAAGGATATGCTGGGGCGGCAGGTCACCGCGGTTAACGGCAGGACTATGGAGCGGGTCGTGGAGGCCTTTGGGGTGGTCCTCAGCGCGGACAACCAGGTAAAACTGCGGCGGCAGTACCGGCAGACCTGTAATGTGGCGGACTTCTACGAATATTTGGGCCTGGTGGAGAAGGGGAAGCCTTTGATCTTGACGCTCACCGGCGGGGAGAGCCTGGAGATCGCTCCTGTGGCCGCGGAGGAGCTGGGCCGGACAGATCTTGTCCAGATGGGCGCTTCTTTGCCCCAGCCCGCGACGGCTGGCCGGGACCAGAATTATCTGGCCTTTCCACTGAATGACAGCGCCTATTATATCCAATATAACAGCTGCATGGAGGACCCGGACCTACCTATGGAGCGATTTTCCGGTCAGGTGCAGGCCGAACTGGAGGCTGGGGATTATCGCCGCATCCTCCTCGATTTACGCAATAATGGAGGCGGCTCCGACGGGGTCATCTGGCCTCTCCTGGAGGTGCTCCGCCAGGAGATGGACAGGGGAACCGAGGTGGTAGGTCTGATCGGGGAGACCACTTTTTCGTCCGCTATCATCAATGCCGTAGAGCTTCAGGAGATGGGAGCGGCGCTGGTGGGCGACCTGACCAGCGGCAGCGTGGACCACTTTGGGTCAGTGGGCTCCTTCCGCCTGCCCAACTCCGGGCTACAGGTGGGCTGCTCCCGGAAGTATATTGATCTGGGGACACTGCTAGACGCTGACGCCGGGCGGGGCGTGGAATCGCTGGAACCCGATGTACTGGTACCCCAGACCATGGAGGACACGCTGGAGGGCCGCGACACCGCGGTGGAGTGGCTGCTGGCCAATCCCCAGCGGCTGGAGCAAAAGGAATACCCTGGTGCTCCACTGACTCGCGGACGGTTCGTGGCTCTGCTGTGGCAGGCAGCTGGAAGTCCGGACGCACAGAGCGTGGAGATTGCGGATGTTCTCGGCATCGAGTGGTATCTTCCAGCGATTTACTGGGCCGTTGAGAGCGGTGTGGCCGCTGGCACTGGGGAGGGCGGATTCCAGGCCGCCCGACCCATCACCCGTCAGGAGGCGGCTGTAATGGCGGTCAAGGCTGCCCAGCTGTCCGGCCGGGCCGGACAGGGGGAGTTTACTGAGCCTGCGGATGGAGATCAGATTGCCCTGTGGGCCCAGGAAGGAGTTATGCAGGCCCTTTCCCTTGATCTGATGGAGCTTCGGGGCGGAGCGTTCCGCCCGCTGGACCCCATGACACGGACGGAAGGGGAGAAACTGGCCGGCTTATTGTTACAGAAGGAACATTAGGAAAAAGCGCGCGGGGCCTAGCTCCGCGCGCTTTTTATCTTTAATAGAGCTTGTCCAGTATCTCCACGATATCGCCGATGACCCCGTCATCACAGTGGCACAGGACCCGCGCACCCCAGTCCCGGACCTCTTGGGCACAGTTGGCGGGGGCGAAGGGGATGGCCGACCGGGCCAGCATAGGAATGTCGTTCTGGTTGTCCCCCACACAATACACCTTTCCGGGGTCGATGCCCAGCAGAGACACTAGATGGTCCACCATACCGCCCTTGGTGCTTCCCTTTTTGGTAATCTCCAGGTAGTAGGGATTGGAGAAGATGGCCTCGTACAGGTGGCCGTACCGCTCCAACAGCCACCGCTGGACCTCAAGAAGAAGTGGGTGATCCTGCTGGAGGATGGCCTTGGTCCAGGGGACGGGCATCTGGCTGACGGGTCTGACCTCATAGTCTGTGCCTACCTTTTTCATATGGGCGTCTGTGATGGGATTGGGGTTGTAGACAAAGATATCCTCGTCGTGATAAGTTTCGATGCCCAGGGAGGGAAAGGCATCCATCAGCGCCCCAAAATCCTGGGGGGCGGTAGGGGACAGGAGCGTCTGGACTAGCATCCGGCCCTGGTGAAAGTCGTACAGGGCGGAGCCGTTGGACAGCACCACGGGGACGTCGATCGGGACCAGATGGACGTGGGGGGAGAAGGTCCTGTGGGCTCTTCCAGTGGCCACGGTGAAGCGGCCACCCTGTCTGCGGAAGTAGTCCAGGGCCTTCAGGTTCCGTTCCGGCACCCGGTGGTGGGAGTCATAGAGCGTATCGTCGAAATCACTGACCAGCAGCAGACCGTCAAATTTTCCCATGGGGGACTTCCTTTCCGCCCTATTGGGGCATTGATGGGAGCGCCATAAAAATACCGCGCTACAACCAAAGAGGCGCGGGATCAAGAGCAGAGAAAAGACCATTCAGGCCCTATACCGGCGCGGCCCAATTAGGAGGACCCGCCGCCCCTCTATTTTGGGGGAATGCACATCCAGCCGTGTCTGCGCCTAGATGTGCATGGCTGAAAATATTGTATGCTATGGGGCCACGCTTGTCAAGGCTGGACGCCGGTAGGGGAAGGAGTGGGGGAGGAGGAAACAGGGCGGAAGCCTGTCCTGTCCCAGGATGGGATGGAGCAGGGCCAGGCCATGGTGTCCCAGGCGGTTCAGGAGGGGTATGAGGAGATGTCCGTGGTTGAGGGCACCGGGGCGGTGGACCACCTGTATTATTACATCTTTGTGAAAAAATAGAAAACTGGGGCTGTCACAGCGTGACAGTCCCAGTTCAAACAGAGGGGTCAATCCTTGTGGTCCTCGGTGACCGCACCGGCACGGTAGGCCTCCAGCAGCCGACGAAGGTCATTGGCCTGGGCCTGGAGCTTTTTACCGATGTCCGTTTCGGCAATTTTAACCCGGGCGTCCATCCTCTCAAAAATGAGGGAGTTGTTGGCAATATCGTGATTATAGCGAATGGCCTCCAGCCGGCCCTCAAAGGGCTGGTGGGACACGATGCGGATATTCCGGGAATTGTAGATCAGCGTATAGCCAGCGATGCCGCTGGTGGGCTGATAGGCCTTGCAGAACCCGCCGTCGATGACGATGAGCCTGCCGCCGCCCTTGATGGGGCTCTCGCCCTTCTTGGCCTTGACGGGGATATGGCCGTTGATGATATGGCAATGGGGACCCTCCAGGCCAAACTCCTTCAGGATGCGCTCGCACACCTCCGGGTCGTTATAAAGGGTGTAGTAGCAGTTTTTGGGCTCGGTCCAGGCGCCCTCATCCTTGATGAGCCGCCGCTCAAAGGTGGTCATTCGGTCCCGGCCGAAGATGGGGCTGTTCCGGCCCGCCCAGAGCCACCACAGGAAGTCCATGCCGAACTGCCGCTCCGGGGAACCGGGCTTGTCATAATAAGCCTTGCGGGCGGTCTTCTCGGCGTAGTCCAAAAACTCCCTGCCAGAGCGCTCTTTTCCGCCGATGGTGAATTTCAGGAAGGAGCCATCCTCGGCCATGGGGATGCAGCCGTGAAACAGGAGATTGCCATTGAACACCTTGTACAGCCCGCCCTTGGAGTAGAGGAAGCGGATGTGCTGCTGCAGCTTCTCGCTGCGTTGGAAGGAGGCGGTGAGCTGGTCAATGACCTGGCTCTCCTCTGGTGTCAGGGCATAGGGATCGGCTGGGTCCACAGTAGGAAAGTCACAGTCCTCTAAAGGATAGGTCACGCCAGAAATGGTAATAGACTTGGTGTCATAGTCGATTTTGTCCAGCAGCAAACGGTCGGACATATTAAATTCCGGACAGCGGACCAGTTTCTGTCCCTCCAACTTGAAGAGGATAATGGTGATGGCCTTGTGCATCCGGGCGGACAGCAACTTGTCCTTCTCGCTGTACTGGTCGGCGTCTGGGCCGGTAAGCTTGACAGCGAAGCGGTGGGTGTCGCAGTCCTTGTATACCTCGTTAGCGAAGATGGACAGGGGGCGCAGGGAGATGCCGTACCCAGTTTCGATGACATCCAAGTTATTATAGTGGATGGAGTTAGCCAACACGGTAGCCACCAGAGTCCGGGAGCCAGAGGCGGCCCCCATCCAAAGGATATCATGGTTGCCCCACTGGATGTCCACGCTGTGGTAGTTCAACAGGGCGTCCATTACCACGTCTGCCCGTGGCCCCCGGTCGAAGATATCGCCCACAATATGGAGATGATCCACCGCCATCCGCTTAATGACCTCGCACACGGCCTCAATAAAGCTGGGGGCCTGGTCGATGTCGATGATGGTGTTGATGATATTTTCATAGTAGTCCCGTTTGTCCGCCTCGTCATAATGGGTATGGAGCAGTTCATCGATGATATAGGCGTAGTCCTTGGGCAGAGCTTTCCGGACCTTGGACCGGGTATATTTGGAGGATACCCAGCGGCATACCTCGATGAGACGATGTAGGGTGATGCGGTACCACTCATTCAGATCAGAGGTCTGCTTGGCGATGAGGGCCAGCTTCTCCTCCGGGTAGTAGATCAAGGTGGACAGCTCATCCCGCTCAGACCGGGGCAGGCTGGTGCCAAACAGCTCATCCAGCTTTTCCTTCACCACACCGGAGCAGGAATTGAGGATATGGTTGAACGCCTCATACTCCCCGTGGATATCAGAAATAAAGTGCTCTGTCCCTTTGGGAAGGTTCAAAATAGCCTGAAGATTGATGATCTCGGTGCTGGCTGCCTGCACCGTGGGATACTGTCTGGCCAGGAGCCGAAGATAGCGCAGCTCATCTGGCTTGAAGGTCTTTTTGGTTTTCATAAAACGGCCTCCTTTTTCTGCCCGTCCGGCTACTTATTAGCCGGATATTCAAATTCTCCCCCATTTTACACCCCAGGCGGCAGAAAAAAAAGAGAGAGAAACCAAAATAGTATGCGGAAATTATCCAAATTAAGTGAGACGATCTGATTTCCTATGGCGTCCCGAGCCGAAGTTCACAGAAAGTTTCTTTTCTTTTTTTGGCTGGCATGATATACTAATTATTACGGCTTTCTTAACTTTATCATGTGTGCTTTGAAACAAGAAAGGAAGTGTCCCCGTGTCTAGTAATTACAGGGGCGAGGAAGCTCTGGCCGCTGCCCCTATCGGTGGATTGATGCTTCGGCTGGCAGTCCCGGCAGTCGCCGCCCAGCTCATCAATATGCTGTATAACATCGTGGACCGAATCTATATCGGCCATATCCCTGTGGTGGGTAAAACCGCTTTGACCGGTCTTGGGGTTTCTTTCCCCATTCTGATGCTGGTGTCCGCCTTCGCCGCCTTTTCCGGCATGGGCGGGGCTCCACTGGCCTCCATTCGGCTGGGGGCCGGCGACCGGAAGGGGGCTGAACAGATCCTTGGAAATTCTACCACCCTTCTGCTGGGCACCGCCGCGGTGCTGACGGTATTTTTCTCCCTGTTTAAGCGGCCTCTCCTGATGGCCTTTGGCGCCTCGGAGGACACAGTGGGCTACGCGCTGGAATACTTATCCATCTATCTATTGGGCACAGTGTTCGTCCAGCTTGCCCTTGGTCTGAACACCTTTATCAGTGCCCAGGGGAAAGCCCTCACCTCTATGCTCTCCGTCCTGATCGGCGCTGTGCTAAATATCGTCCTGGACCCGATTTTTATTTTTGGGTTCCAAATGGGGGTGCGCGGCGCGGCCCTGGCCACAATTCTCTCCCAGGCTGTCAGTGCCTGCTGGGTTGTCGGCTTTTTGTGTACTAAGCGGTCCGGGCTTCGGATCCGGCTGGCCAATATGGCTTTGAAAAAGGAGATTGTATCCAGGATTGCGGCGCTGGGCGTGGCCCCCTTTATCATGCAGTCCACAGAAAGCCTGGTCACTGTCGTTCTCAATTCTAGTCTTCAGACCTTTGGCGGAGATCTTTATGTGGGAACGCTTACGATTATGCAGAGCGTGATGCAGATGGTGGTCATGCCCGTCCAGGGAATCACCCAGGGGACCCAGCCCATCATGAGCTATAACTTCGGGGCAAAAAACTTCCAGCGGGTCCGCCAGGTGTTCAAACGGCTGCTGACCGTGACGATGACCGTCACCATCACCGCATTTATAATCGTATCCCTGTTCCCCGGTCAACTGGCCCAGATCTTCAACGACGACCAGGAACTGGTCGCTCTGGTGGACAGGGTCATGCCGGTTTTCTTCGCCGGGATCTGGGCCTTTGGGGCCCAAATGGCCTGTCAGACTACCTTCATGGCGCTGGGCCAGGCCAAGACCAGCCTGTTTCTTGCCCTGTTGAGAAAGGTGATCCTTTTGGTGCCTCTTGCCATCCTTCTGCCCCGAATCACCAACAGCGTAATGGGGGTCTATATCGCCGAGCCGGTGGCTGATATTCTGGCCTCTGCCACCACGCTGACCATTTTCCTTACCCGGCGAAAAAAGCTGCTGCCCACCCCGAAAGACTGAAAAAGCAGCGCCCCCCAGGAGGGGGCGCTGTTTTTTAATTTAATCAGGCAGGTCCTGATCTGGGGCCGGAGCTTGCCCTTGGCCGCCCGCTAGGGCCGATAGCCGGAGTAGGGCCGCGGCCAAAACAAAGAGAGAGGCCCACAGGTCGGTCTCGGCGGCCCGGCAAGCGGATGGATCATAACGGTCTGCCTCCGCCCAGCCCTTTAGAGCAAGACCAAAGAAGAAGGTCAGTGCCCCTACCACCAGTGCGTTGGCAGCCAGACGGAGGGAAAAGACATCAGGGAGCTTCTGGATCTCGCCTTTCAGGACACGGTACAGCCCCTGCCGTTGGATGGCTGTGGCGGCCCAGGACAGGCAGACGGACAAGATCAACAGGATTAAAAAATACAATGAGGCGTCTGCGTCCGCCAGCTGGCGGCATAGCGTGTCCTCATCTTCCCATTCCATAGAAAGCACCCCCTCGGTCTAGTGTATCCGAGGGGGCGCTGTATTGTGAGAACAGGGGGAGGGAGACATTAAAACTTTGCCCCGCCGAACTCAGCCAGGACCAGTCCCTTGTTCCGGTCCTGTACCCATTGAATAGACCACTGGGAGGCGAACAGCAGCAGCTGGTTGCCCTTGTAGTCCTCCACCAGCTTGGCGTCATTGGGGAGCAGCAGGTCCTCCTCTCTGAGAGCGGGGGCCTCCTCGTCCTCCTTGACAATCCAGCGCAGGTATTCGAAGGGCAGGCTCTCCTTATATAGCTCCACGTTGTACTCGCTGCGCAGGCGGTACTCCAGCACATCGAATTGCAGAGTGCCCACCACGCCAACAATCACCTCTTCCATGCCGGTGTAGGGAGTCTTGAAGATCTGGATGGCGCCCTCTTGGGCGATCTGCTCCACACCCTTGAGAAACTGTTTTCGCTTCATGGTATCCACCGAGCGGATGCGCTGAAAGTGCTCCGGGGCAAAGGTGGGGATGGGATCAAAGCGGAATTTCTTGCCGGGGGCGCACAGGGTGTCCCCAATGGAGAAGATACCGGGATCGAACACACCGATGATGTCGCCGGCATAGGCCTCCTCGATGATCTCACGTTCGGCGGCCATCAGCTGCTGCGGCCGGGACAGACGGATCTTCTTTCCGCCCTGCAGGTGGTAGACCTCCTTATCCGCCTCAAATTTACCGGACACGATTCGCATAAAAGCGATCCGGTCCCGGTGAGCCTTATTCATATTGGCCTGGATCTTAAAGACGAAGGCGGAGAAGTCCTCGTCGAAGGAGTCGATCACCTCATCTCCCGCCTTTCGGGGCAGGGGGGCGGTGGTCAACCGGAGGAACTCCTCCAGGAAGGGTTCCACACCGAAGTTGGTCAGGGCGGAACCGAAAAACACCGGGGAGAGCTTGCCGTGGCGCACCCGGTCCAGATCAAAGTCACAGCTTGCTCCGTCCAGCAGC
Organism: Flintibacter sp. HCN-6482; assembly: GCF_037892565.1. Taxonomy (NCBI): domain Bacteria; kingdom Bacillati; phylum Bacillota; class Clostridia; order Eubacteriales; genus Flintibacter; species Flintibacter sp. HCN-6482. The sequence continues at coordinate 58,628 of NZ_JBBKBK010000005.1, forward strand.
TCGATCTCGTCCACCAGCTGGTCCCGTTTGGCCTGACCGATCAGGTCGGCCAGGGCCGGATCCTCCAGCTCGATCTCTGTGGCGGTCGCCGCCCGGGCGTTGGTATTAGAGGTAAAATGGATCACCCGGCCATTGTTCCGGTCGTAAACGCCCTTAAACTCCTTGCCGCAGCCGATAGGCCAGTTCATGGCATAGGTGTCCAATCCCAGCTCATGCTCCAGCTCCTCACACAGCTCAAAGGGGTCCCGTGCCTCTCGGTCCATCTTGTTGATAAAGGTAAAAATGGGGATGTCCCGCATGGCGCACACCTTGAAGAGCTTCCTGGTCTGGGCTTCCACGCCCTTGGCCCCGTCGATGACCATGACGGCGGAATCGGCGGCCATGAGAGTGCGGTAGGTGTCCTCGGAGAAGTCCTGGTGGCCTGGGGTGTCCAGAATGTTGATGCAGTAGCCCTCGTACTGAAACTGCATCACCGAGGAGGTGACGGAGATCCCTCTCTGCTTCTCGATCTCCATCCAGTCGGAGGTGGCCGCCCGGGTATTCTTCTTGCCCTTCACCTGACCGGCCTGGGCGATGGCCCCGCCGTAGAGCAGGAATTTCTCCGTCAAGGTGGTTTTGCCCGCGTCCGGGTGGCTGATGATGGCGAAGGTGCGGCGGCGTTTGATCTCAGATTCGTATCTCGACAAAGGAGTCCACTCCCTCTAAAAAATAGTGATTTCATAATTTAGCAAACTATTTTACCACAGGAGAGCCGGGCCCGCAAGGGGTAGAAGGATATTTCTACTCCAAGGAAACCACAGAAAGAAAGCCATTGACATTAAAATTTCTTTCCACTATAATCTATTACTGTCTGTATTGCTCGAAATATGAAAAAAGGGGGAACTGGAAGTGGAGCGACCCGCAGAGAACAAGATGGGCGTTATGCCGGTAAATAAACTGCTGCTGAACATGGCGGTGCCTATGATCATATCCATGCTGGTCCAGGCGTTTTATAATGTGGTGGACAGCGTATTTGTGGCCCAGCTCAGCGAGGACGCCTTGAATGCGGTGTCTCTGGCCTTTCCAGTCCAAAACCTGATGATCGCCGTGGCCGTGGGTACTGGAGTAGGTATCAATGCCCTTCTGTCCCGCAGCCTGGGACAGAAAGATTTTGAGCGGGCCAACCAGACGGCCATGAACGGCCTGTTCCTGGCCGCGGCCAGTTGTCTGGTGTTTACCATACTGGGTTGGACCTGCGCCCGGCTGTTTTATACCGTACAGACTGACATCCCCGGCATTGTGGAGTATGGCACGGACTATCTGACCATCGTGTCCGGGGTCAGTGTGGGAATCTTCTTGTCCATCGCCTGTGAGCGGTTGCTCCAGGCTACCGGCCGTACCTTCTACACCATGATTACCCAGGCCACCGGCGCGATTATCAACATCATTCTGGACCCCATTCTCATCTTTGGATTGTTTGGCTTTCCCCGAATGGAGGTAGCTGGTGCTGCTGTGGCCACCGTGGTTGGACAGATCTGCGGCGGCCTGCTGGCCCTGTTCTTCAACCTGACGCGCAACCCGGACATCAAGTTGAGCTGGAAGAATTTTTTGCCCCGCAAAGCCATCGTGGCTGGGATCTACAGCGTGGGTATCCCCTCGATTGCCATGCAGTCCATCGGCTCGGTAATGGTGTTTGGGATGAACCAGATCCTGATCGCCTTCACTGCTACTGCCACCGCGGTCTTTGGTGTCTATTTCAAGCTCCAGTCTTTTATCTTCATGCCTGTCTTTGGCTTGAATAACGGCATGGTGCCAATCGTGGCTTACAACTACGGGGCCAGGAAGCCGGACCGGATTATCAAGACCATCAAGCTGAGTATAACCTATGCTGTAGGTATTATGGCGGTGGGGCTGCTCCTGTTTCAGATGATCCCCCATGTGTTTTTGGGGTTGTTCATGGCGGAAGGAGAGGGCGGTGGAGATATGCTGACCATCGGAGTCCCCGCCTTGCGCACCATCTCTTACAGCTTCCTGTTTGCCGGCTTCGCCATCGTCTGCTCCTCCGTATTCCAGGCTCTAGGTCACGGTGTGCTCTCTCTGGCCGTTTCGGTGGTGCGGCAGCTGGTGGTCCTGCTCCCTATGGCATTCCTTCTGGCTCAGACGGGGGAGCTTTCGCTGGTATGGTGGTCCATCCCCATCGCGGAGCTGTTCTCTTTGGCCATGTCTGCGTTGTTCCTCCGCCGAGTCTACCGGAAGGAGATCGCCCCCATGAGGGAATCTCCAAAGCTACTCTGAGGTATCCTAATGAAAGCAGCGGCTCCGCAAAAGCGGAGCCGCTGCTTTTCAATTTAAGATATCGGTCCCTCCGGCTAGAAGGAGGAATATTGGAAAGGTATACTTTTACAAATTGTACAAAGCATACTTTTTACAATAAAAAATATATCATTAATATGCAAAATAAGCAAGAAATTTCTTGATATTTAGGCTTCCTTAAAAAATTATAAAAGTATAGTTACTTAAAGGAGGTCTATTCCCATGAAAAAATGGCAGAGAAGTTTACTAGCCGTCTTGTCCTTCTGTCTCTGTCTTCTGCCAATGACGGTGTCGGCAACAGAGGAAGATGGAGAGAGTATTTCTGTCGGAAATGTGACTCTGACTCCAGAAACAGAATACGCTAAAACGGACATGGGGACAGTCACAACTGAGGGCGCTACCCAAGAGGACTATAACATCCGCTGGGAGGCATCCTCTGCGACATTGACGCTGAATGGTGCGGAGATTAGCGCAGAGGATATCTCTGCCATCCAGGCAGACATAGAAAAGCTGACCATTTCACTGATTGGAGAAAATCGTATTTCCGCAAAGAATACCCAAGAGAATGTTGAGTTCTTTGCCATTCAAAACAGTGGTGAGATCGAATTTCTTGAGAGTGAAGAAGATTCTTCCCTGACTATTTCCGTTTCACAGGCAGCGGAGTCTGGCAGTACCGAAAAAATATCAGGTATCTATACCGGAGCAGGACTGGTCAACAATGCCACACTTTTTATCGAAATCTCTGTGCCATCCCAGGCCGGGTATAGTGATACCATAGCCGGTATTATAGGCGGCGAGTATGAAGAGCAATCTGCGTTTCTAAAAAATACGGGTAAAATCACCGCTGAAATTCAGAATCAAAGCCTGACCACTTGGAGTGGTGCGGACGTTTATGGGATACTGATCTACAGCGGAGGGATGGAGAACAGCGGAGAGTTGGACTTGACTGTTTCTACAGTAAATGGAGATGCCTATGGCCTGCGCGGTACCAGCACCTCGGTTCCATGGCAGAACAATGGTCTGATCAGGTCGGATGTAGTGGCTTACGGTGGCAATTACGAGGGTGTGTCAGAGGAGCTGCATAAGGGCTCGAATCATGCCTGTGCGGTTTCTGTTGTGAGCGATCAAATGGAGATGACCAATGCTGGAACCATGGAGTTGACTGCGAAAAACGCTGGAAACAACCTAACCGCGGAATATGCGATTGGCCTTGAACTGGACAGCTCCTCATCGGTTTTAAATAACACGGGGACTATCCACTGCAGAGCCTATGATGCCTATACATGGGGCATTTATTTAAGCAATCTGACGGATAATGCTACATTAACGAATTCGGGAAGCATCACAATCGAGGCCACAACTGATGGCCAATCTGACGGAGAGCAAATCGGTCCTGCCTGTGCTACGGGGATCGGAATCAATATGGACAATTTTGAGACTGATCCAGTCCCCGTCAGGACTGAATTGGTTTTAGAACCAGGGTCCTCTCTATCCATCTCAACTCATGCCGCTGGGGACGTGGATAGTCCAGAAGAAGTCACATATATGTATTGCCAGGCCATTCAGCTTCAAAAGATTTATTACGGCGGCGACCCACAGTATGACGAAAAGCCTCAAGAAATCATGTTAGCAGATGATCTCATAATCTTAAAAGACGGCGAGTACGATGGCGGAGCACCGCTGACTGAATTCTTAGAGGACTACATCGACTTGGGAATGTATGTATATATCAATACAATTGGTAATTATTTTACCAATCCGGAGGATGGAAGCGTTTATTCTGTCCCCTCTAAAACAGTTACGATCCTTCCCTCTTTGACAGGAAATGTGGTTATCTCTGGTACGGCAGAGATTGGCCAAACGCTTGTTGCGGAAACAAGTGGAATCCCGGATAACATATCTGTTTCCTATCAATGGCAGTCCGGTGATACTGCGGACGGAATGTTCTATGATATCAGCGGCGCGACGGAAGCTGCCTATATGATGACCAATGAGGACGCAGGTAAATATATTCGTGTAGTGGTAACTCCCGTTGCTGGCTCTGGCTATGCGGGAAGACTTTCCGCGACAACCGAAACCGGCGTTTCAACACCATCCTCTGGCGGGGGCGGTTCCAGCAGCTACTCCATCAGCGTGGACAAGAACATCGAAAACGGCACTGTGACCGTGTCCCCCAGGAGCGCCTCCAGCGGCCGGACGGTGACCATCACTGTCAAGGCCGACGAGGGCTATGAGTTGGACGAGCTGACCGTCACCGACAAGAACGGGGACGAGATCAAGCTGACCGACAAGGGCGACGGCAAGTATACCTTCAAGATGCCCCGGTCCAAGGTGACCATTGAGGCCTCCTTCGTGGAGATCGACCACCAGGATACCTGCCCCGCCGCCGGCTTCCGGGATGTGGACGAGGACGCCTGGTACCATGAGGCGGTGGACTACGCCCTGGACAACGGCCTGATGTCCGGTGTGTCCAGCCGGGAGTTCGCCCCCGGCAGCACCCTGACCCGTGCTATGGTGGCCCAGATGCTGTACAGCCTGGAGGGCAAGCCCGCGGCCGGCAGCGCTGACTTCGCTGACGTGGCGGAGGGCGCCTGGTACGCCGACGCCATTTCCTGGGCGGCCGGTGAGGGCATCGTGTCCGGCTACGGGGACACCTTCGGCCCCAACGATCCCATTACACGGGAGCAGCTGGCGGCCATCCTGTACCGCTACGCCCAGAACGAGGGGTACAAGACCAGCCAGAGCGGCAAGGGTACAGAGGGCTATCTGGACGCCTCCTCCATCTCCAGCTATGCCGTGAAGGCCATGGACTGGGCGGTGAACGCCGGTCTGCTGTCCGGCAAGGGGAACAACACCCTGGCGCCTACCGCCGGGGCCACCCGTGCCGAGGTAGCGCAGATCTTCATGAACTTCTGTGAGAATATCGCAAAGTAAATGCCGGTACAGAGAGCGGGACGCCCCTTGGGGGCGTCCCGCTCTCCTGTCTGGTATTCAAATTTATAACAACTGATACATCATCACAAAGTGGCAGATACTACCTAGCAGGATAAAGACGTGAAATATCTCATGACAGCCAAAGCGGGGGTTATTTCGGCCGGGCCACTTGACCGCATAGAGTACACCGCCCACTGTGTACATGGCAGCCCCCATCATGAGCCAAAAGAAGCAAACGGAGGACAGGGCGATGCGGATGGGGCCGATGGCGAAGATGGCCAGCCAGCCCATGAACAGGTAGATCGCGCTGGTGAGCCAGCGGGGGATGGAGAGCTTGGTGATGGTCAGTATCATACCTACCACCCCCACACTCCACACCAGAGCCAGCAGGACGGGGCCACCGCTGTCCCGAAGGGCGGTCAAGCACAGAGGAGTATAGCTGCCAGCGATAAGAAGGTAGATGGAGCAGTGGTCATATTTCCGCAGAGCGAGGCGGCCGGGCACCGATACCCGCAGGCAGTGGTACAGAGTGCTGGCTGTGTAGAGGCAGACCATAGACAACCCGTAGACAGCCATTAGTCCAAAGACAAGCCCGTTTCCCTCGGCGGCAGTCCGGAGGAGAAGGTATATCGTTCCAGCCAGGGACAATACGGCGCCGGCTCCATGAGTGATGGCTGACCAGGGGCGTAAGCCGTCATAGGGATCCCGGACTTCCCGTCTCCGCCGGGGGACGGAGGGAAAGAGAGGGGGCTGAACGGTTATGGTATCAGGACGCATAGAGATCGCTCCTTTCAAGGTCAGGAAAGGCTGTTTTCTTAATACCAGTATATCCGTTTCACAGCAAAATATCAATGTGAAATATGACTAAATATAATATTTAAAATTAGATTATAAGATATAAAAAATAACGCCGGAGTATTCCGGCGTTACTTTTTGTGATTAGCCCTCAGTAATAGCATTCATGGGGCAGGTGCCAGCGCAGGAACCACAGTCCAGGCAGGCACCAGCGTCGATCACATAGTGGTCATCGCCCTGAGAAATGGCGCCCACGGGGCAGGCATCCGCGCAGGAACCACAGCTGATGCAAGCATCACCGATCACATAAGCCATGTTAAGTACACCTCCATCAAATTGTACCTACATTTTAACACAACTTTTGAAAAATGCAATGCTAATTTTTAGAAAAGAGGGAAACCTTAATAAAGATTTTAGACCGAGGTGATCTTTCTATGGCAGACAGCCAGTTTACTTCTACCGCCCTAGGGGCCATCCGCCTGGCCCAAGAGAATGCCGCCCGCCTGGGACACAGCTATGTGGGCTGTGAACATCTGCTGCTGGGGCTGGCCAGCCAGGAGTACAGCCCCGCTGCCTGTGCTCTGCGTAAGGCTGGGGCAGACAGCCATACCCTCCGCTGCGCGATTGGCCAGCGGGTTGGGATCGGAGTGCCCGCCCGCTCCCTCCATCAAGGACTGACGCCCAACTGCTGTCAGGCGATTCGGGGTGCGGTGGGGGAGAGCCGCCGACTGGGTCATGGGGCGGTGAACTCAGAGCACCTGCTGCTGGGGTTACTGGGGGACGGGCAAAATGGCGCCATCCGCCTGTTGACCGACTGTGGTGTGGAACCGGCCCAGCTGTACCGACAAGTGGCCGCCTCCCTAGGCGGAGAGGAGCTGCCACCCAGAACCAGAGCACGGGAGCCGGAGGCGAGGACTGCCTCCGACACCAGGCAACTGGACCAGTGCGCCCGGGATCTGACTCGAATGGCCGCCGAGGGAAGGCTGGACCCGGTTATCGGACGGGAGGAGGAGCTGGCCCGAGTGATTCAAATTCTGTCCCGGCGGACCAAAAACAACCCGGCCCTCATCGGGGAGCCGGGAGTGGGCAAGACTGCCGTGGCCGAGGGGCTGGCCTTAGCCATTGCGGACGGGACCGCTCCTGCCCACCTGCTGGGCAGGAGAGTGTGCGCCCTTGACTTGTCTTCCATGGTAGCGGGCACCAAATATCGGGGAGAATTTGAGGAGAAGCTGAAGCATGTCCTGAACGAAGTCCGCCGGGCGGGCAACATCATCCTGTTCATTGATGAGCTCCACACCATCGTGGGGGCGGGCTCTGCCGAAGGTGCTATTGACGCGGCCAATATTCTAAAGCCCGCCCTGGCGCGGGGGGAGATACAAGTCATCGGAGCCACCACTTTGGACGAATATCGTCGGCATATCGAAAAGGACTCCGCCTTGGAGCGCCGCTTCCAGCCGGTCACAGTGCGGGAACCCAGCCGGGACCAGGCTCTGGCCATTTTGAGAGGGCTCCGGGGCCGGTACGAGAGCCACCACCACCTGACGATCACGGATGAGGCGCTGGCGGCGGCGGTGGACCTATCGATCCGCTATCTGCCCCAGCGGTTTTTGCCCGACAAGGCCATCGACCTTGTAGATGAGGCCGCCTCCAGAGCCCGCTTGGACCGTCAGGCCCTGCCCCCAGAGCTGAAAGAGCTGGAGGATAGAGCCGCCCAGGCGGGCCGGCAGATGGGCCGGGCCATCCAGGACCAGGACTTTGAGCGGGCGGCGCTCCTCCGAGACGCGGAGGGGGACTTCCGCCGCCAGCTGAGAGAGGGAAAGGAGCGGTGGCAGGCAGCCCAGAAGCCCCGTCAGGTGGAGGAGAGCCACATTCGGGCAGTGCTGACCCAGTGGACTGGCGTTCCGGTCACCGATCCGGACGAAGCGGACAAGAAGGCTCTGTCTACGCTGGAGAAGGAGCTGAACCGCACTCTGCTGGGCCAGGACCGGGCGGTGGAGGCGGTGACAAAGGCTATCCGCCGGGGGCGCCTGGGGCTGAAGGACCCCCGCCGGCCAGTGGGCTGTTTCCTGCTGCTGGGCCCCAGTGGAGTGGGCAAGACCCAGCTATGCCGAAGCCTGGCTTCCGCCCTCTTCGGCAGCCAGGAGGCCCTGCTCCGCTTTGATATGTCTGAGTATATGGAGGCCCACAGCGTGTCCCGCCTTATCGGTTCGCCTCCCGGCTACGTGGGCCATGAGGAGGGGGGGCAGCTCACCGAGCGTGTGCGGAAAAATCCATGGTCTGTGGTACTGCTGGACGAGCTGGAGAAGGCACACCGTGACGTGTGGTCCATTCTGCTTCAAGTCATGGAGGAGGGGGTGCTCACTGACGCCCAGGGCCGCCGAACCGACTTCCGAAACACAGTGCTGGTCATGACCTCCAACCTGGGGGCGCGCCGCTTCGGAAAAAGCCAGAGTCTTGGCTTCCACACCGGAGGACAGGCGGAGCGGGAGGAGCTGGAGCGGGCCGTCCTGGCCGACGCCCGGTCCACCTTTGCCCCGGAGTTTCTCAACCGGCTGGATGCCACCTTGGTGTTCCATCCCCTGGAGCGGGATACGTTGGGGCAGATCGCCCGGCAAGTCCTGTTAGAGACAGGGGCCCGCCTATCAAAGCTGGGAGTGACCATGGAGGTAGAGGACCAGGCGGTTGCGCTGCTGGCGGACCGGGGCGCCGACAGGGAGTATGGAGCCCGGCCCCTGCGTAGGGCCGTTTCTACCCTGGTGGAGGACCCGGCGGCAGATTTGATCCTGGCAGGAAAATTGAAGCAGGGGGATACCCTGAGGGTCATGGCCCAGGAGGGGCAGGTACGGGTACAGCTGGTATAGCACTGGCCTGCGGAGATGGAAAAAAAGACGGCCCCCGGTCCTTTCTGGTCCGGGGGCGTTTCTGTGAAATCAGCCCAGCCGCACGATATGATCGATGGGCAGGGAACAAAGTACGCTCTGGGCTGGACTGCGTAAGCCGTGCTGGACGTTGACCGCCTCCATGATGGAAGCGCGCCTGTCAGTGGGTACCACGATGGCAACGATCTCACGTTCCGCCTTTAGATCAGTGTCATAGGCCTCCTCCAGCAGCTCAAGTCCGGCCAGACGGGCCTTTATGACTGTGCCGCCGCGGGCCCCGTGCTCTTTGGCAGTGGCCATGACATCGTCCGCGCTGCCACGACTGCAGGCCACCAGAATCAAGCTGTTTTCTGTGTGCTCCATAGGGACTTCCCCTCCTTTTTCCCTCTTTGCGCCCTCGCTTTGAAAATTGACCACGGCGGCGGTCAAACTGTTCAGTCCGCTGAGGGGCAGATCAAAGACAATGCCGCTGGAGCCAGTGCTTCCACGCAGGTCGCTGTCCAGATCATACAGCAGCCGAGCGGCGGTCTGGCGGGTGGCAAAGCTGAAGACCACATCCTTTTCGCTGGAGCCTAGGCCCAGGATATCCATGATCTCCGAGGTGGCGGTTCCCCTCCCGGCGCACTGGAGATGGAGGGACACCTGACGGCTGGCATACAGCTTTTCCATAGTCACGCCCCGGCCGCGCTCTACGATGGATACGATCAGACTGACTGCGTCCATTCAAGCCCCCTCCTTTCCGTCAAAATAGAGAATGACATCCTCTACCTGTTCCATGCGGTGCCGGAACCGGCGGCGGGCCAGGCTGTGCCGGACCACACTGGACAGACCCATGATCTGAATGGTCACCAGAGGGGTCATAGCTACCATAGCCACGATGCCGAAGGCATCAGTCATCACATCCCCGCCCAGGGCCTGACAGGCCCCCTGAGCAAAGGGAAGGAGAAAGGTGGCCGTCATGGGGCCGCTGGCTACACCGCCGGAGTCAAAGGCAATACCGGTAAAAATAGGTGGGACAAAGAAGGTGAGCCCCAGGGAGATGGCATAACCTGGGATCAGCAGCCAAAAGATATTGAGACCGGTGAGCACCCGCAGCATGGCCAGACCCACGGAAACACAGACGCCGATAGACAGGGCGTGGCCCATGGCCTTATGTGTGATAGAGCCATTAGAGACCTCCTCCACCTGCTTGGTAAGGACGGCCACGGCGGGCTCGGCCTTGACGATATAATAGCCGATGACCATTCCGATGGGGACCAGCAGCCAGCGGTTGGGGCTGGAAGCTACGGTGGCACCAATGAGCTGGCCGGCGGGCATGAAGCCCACATTGACCCCGCACAGGAACAGGACCAGCCCTAGATAGGTGTAGACAAGGCCCAGACCGATCCGGAGCAGCTCGTTCCCCTTGAACCGGCGGGTGACGACCTGAAACACTAGGAACAGGCCGGCGATAGGAATAAGAGCGACGGCCACTTCCCGGAAGTAAGCCGGGAGTGAAACCCAAAAGTATTGGGCAGCCTCTAGTGTGGTGGATACGTCCGGGATGGAAGTGGTGTGGGGCACAGCCTGCTCAGGGCGGTAGATACTACCAAGTAGCAGTACGGACAGGATGGGACCGATGGAGCAGAGAGAAACCAGGCCAAAGCTATCGCTGGCGGAGTTTTTATCGCTGCGGGTGGAGGCAATACCTACGCCAAGGGCCATGATGAACGGTACTGTGATAGGTCCAGTGGTGACGCCACCAGAGTCGAAGGAAACGGGGATAAAGTTGGCGGGCGCGAGGGCTGCCAGGGCAAAGACGATAAAGTAGAAGACCAGGAGCAGTCGGCGCAGAGGGACAGCCATACGGATACGCATGGCGGCAATCACCAGGAATATTCCCACACCAATGGCCACGGTCCAGATTAGGACCGGGTTGTCGATGGACGGGACCTGCTCCGCCAGGACTTGCAGGTCTGGTTCCGCTACCGTGGCGAGTACACCCAGGAGAAAGTAGAGGACGATGGGGACGATCAGGTGTCTGGCCCGGCTCACTTCTACGCCCACTCCCTCACCCATGGGGGTCATGGACATATCCACACCCAGAGTAAAGAAGCCCATGCCGCCGATGAGCAAAATGGCGCCGAACAGGAATAGGACCAACGTGCCTGGATCGAGGGGCGCAATGGAGATGGAAAGGAGAAACACGATGGCCGTGATGGGCAGGACAGAGGAGAGGGACTCCTTATTTTTCTCCTGTAGCTGTTTGTTCAAGCGCACGGTCAGGCCTCCTTTCAAACGACTTGATTCCATTATACTGGAGGAAGAAAAATAAAACAGCAATCTTTATATTATCTTAATATGATTTAGACGGTTTTTATGGGGTATATGTGATAAAAACCGGAACAGCCAGCTGACCGATCCGGTTATCTTACGGGTAGTTGCGCCCAGGGGATATAGTGTGTATTGCGTCTTGAGTATCTGGATAGAGGGACTGATACCGTTACGGCGCAAGAATTTTAGGTATAAAGCAAGCCTGCCTGGCCTGAACAACAGCCAGCATTTGGTCAGACCGGGGAAGGACGTTCACAGGGAACGTCCCCTGTCGGATCGGAACAGCTAACAACAGTTTATTCAGACAAGGTAGGTCATTCAGGAGGGCTCCAAAATACCATTTACTTGCCCAAGAACCGTACCAATACAGCGGAATTCGTCTGTTTCTGTTACTAAGATGTCCTCATCAATTACATTTAGAGCCCGCAGACGACACTCTCCCCTCTCTTGAAAAAGGGTACGAAGATAATAAATACCGTTGAGACAAAACAGCCCCATCTCATTGTGCCCTGCCTGCCTTCTCTGAAGGGCCAGAATATCGAATTTACGGAAGACGGGCAGATATTGGTCTACCTGAATCTGAAAGCAGAAATCGGCCCCAACCGGCAGATCCTTTCGCATGATACGCACACTGCCCAAGTTCTCTTGCATGAGAAAACCAGTGTGAAGCTTGCGTACACCAGGCAGATAACAGGGAAGGGTGAGCCGGCTTCTGGCGATTGTTCGAGTATATTCCTCGTTTACAATCAGCCGAACAAGCCGCTTCCCCTCTTCAGAAAGTGCTCTGTATTTTTTGATGGCGTCAATCTCTTCCGCGCTTAGAGCCTGGTCATAAATTTTGCTGATCCGGTTTGTTCCAAGATAATCAGAGTAAATATAGTTGGCGTCAACCTCTAAGACATTAATCAGGGAAATTAAGATGTCAGGCTTTGGGGTGCTGATTCCATTTTCATAGTTGGCAATCGCTGACGGAGTCACGCAGATTTTAGCTGCCAGCTGGGGCCTGGTGAGGCCCATTTCCTGTCTCCTCTGCCGCAATTTATCTCCTAGGCTCATATGAGCTCCTCCTTGTTAGACGCTCCAATCCTCATTTCCTGCCTTACAAATCTCTTGCAGATGAGAAAAATAGTAACAAGAAATTTGTAAAAAATGGTTGACTTTCAAAGATGTTTGTTGTAAGCTAAAACCGTTGTTCGTGATACGTGGACGTACATACCATGAGTTGAGAACACTGAGTATATCGATAATACTAAAGCAAAAGACAGTTCCTGTCAACCCACAAATGTATGGGGCTGCCGTGAGAGTAGTGAGAAAATTATTACTGAAAGGATATTTTAGATTATGCTGCAGAATGAAATCGTGGATATCCTATTGCGTGCAGGGATTCCGGCTAATACAAAAGGATTCACATATATTCACGACGCTTTGGAACTCATGGATAAAGATTCCTACTATTTTTCTGGTAAAGTTTGTGTGTTATACGCAAAGATAGCCAAACAGAATGGAGCGACTCCGGGGCAAGTTGAACGTGCGATACGCTATGCCTTTGAGGGGGCTCTGACGCGCGGGGATCTGGAGTCGGTGGAGCAGTATCTGGACCCTATCAACACTAGAAATTCCAATGAACTGAAAGTCTTATTCCTTCGTTGGAGACAAGAGACACATCCAATGGGAGACAGTTCATGTGATGCCATGTCAGTATGCCGCGCGCAGATATACAACGAGATTTTAGACGAGATGAATGCTCTGACCTTCAAAATTCAACAGGCTGTCTCAAACATCGGAGCTGAAAATATAGCGATGCAAGGTCAATGATACTCGATCTCGAAATTAGGAGAGAGATATGTGAGAATGAAAAGTGATTTAAAAATGCCAGCCTCTTGGCGTTTTTCCGCCCATAAGCATGGTGCGCATAGGGAACTGGAGCGTTGTGTAGAAAAAGCAATGCTGAACTTGTTAAGTGAATGTATGTTTGGCGGTATTATGATTACCTATAATACTCCGGATTTTCCCCTCTATTACATAGATGACCGGATGCTGTCTTTTCTGGATTACCCAAACCAGACGGACTTTGCCACCGCAATTAAAGGTGCTGTGATCAACTGCGTTCGGGCCGAGGATCGGGAGAGCTTGCGGAGTGAAATTGCACAGGCCCTTATGAGTGGAAACAGTTACACAACAACTTATAGAATGCTATGCAGAGATAAAGGCTATATCTGGGTGAAAGAGACAGGGGTACAGACGGTTCTGCCGAATGGGGAGTCAGTGCTGGTCAGCCTATGCTTAGATATCACTGGCCAAGTGGAGGCGCAGGCTGAGTTGGAATCCATCGTTCAGTGTCCTATGGGTGGAATTTTCCGCGCCAGAATGGACCGGGATTTTACCCTGATTTATGCTAACGATCACTACTATTCGCTACATGGCATTACGAGGGAGAGTCTACGCAATCGACTCAATAACGGGACGATCCATTTGGTCCATCCAGCGGATATTCCTTTTATTGAGCGGCGGCTGCACAAAGCCGTGGAACAGAAGGAGCAAACGGTTAGCTTAGAATACCGTGTCGTCCGTCCCGATGGAGAGGTCGTGTGGCTGCTGATGAACGGCTCATTGTCTGAGCAACAGGGGAATATGCTTCTCACAGGTATGGTTATTGACATTTCTCATCAGAAGTTCATGGAGGAACGTCTGTGTTGTAAAAGTCGGCGGCAGCGCGCGCTGTGTGCCAGGGATCATGATTCCTCCAATTAAAGTGGACCTCTGTCCAGCCTAAGCATATGTTTGCCACCATCGGAGAAAGGGAGGGCGTTGGGCTGCAAAATCGGCGTACAAAATATCTGGAAAAAACAGCAGGTAGTGACACAGCAGCCATATTGAAAAGCCGGACAACATGTTAGGCTGAGGAGAGATTCATGAGCGGCATATTGAGGAACGCTGCCTAGAACGAATTGCGACTTGTTTCAACCAGTCCCGTTTCGTTCTGCAAAGAGCGGTTAAAATCGATATTTTTAGCCTTGGGACTGTTAGAAGAAATACACCGCCTATCGGGCCCTTCTGGGCCGTGCGCCGAGCGGCGCGTAAATTCCCGGCCTGCGGCCGAGAATTGCGCAGGGGCAGCTCTGCCGACCGCTAGCATTAAAATTCCGGAGGGTTTCGGCCGACTTAGGCGGCCGAAACCCAAAAAGAAAGACATCTGCTGAAAGCAGATGTCTTTCTTTTTGGCAAGGGGTAACAATCCAAATCCTCTCAGGTCGGTCGAACTCTCTTGGATTCAAATTTGCAATTTTTCTTGAGAAGCATCCAACCGGCCTTCTGGCCGGCGGCGCCTTTGCGCCGTACAAGCGTTTTGCCACAGGCAAAACCTTGGCGCAGGGCGAATTCACTTCGCCCGAGCATTTCAATCACCGAAGGGTGGAGCGGCCAACGGGAGCGAAACCCAAAAGAAAATGCGACTTGTCGAAACAAGCCGCATTTTCTTTTGGTGGAGGCGGGGAGAGTTGAACTCCCGTCCGAAAACACATTCATGGGAACTTCTCCGGGCGCAGACGGTTATTACAGGAGTCTTGCTCTCCCCGTTCCCTTCGCTTCAGGCAAGCCGTCACGCCTGAAGGTCAGGTGAGCTTCATGATGCATGGCCGGCTCAAAGCTTTGCCGGCTCACGTCCGCCACTAAGCGACGCCTGATCCGGGCTCGTGGCCCTTCCCGGTCAGACGGCTGCCTTTAATTAGGCAGCGTAAGCGTAGTTGTCGTTCTTTAATTTATAAAGAATGCCCGTTTTAAGGTGGCCAGGCGCCACCGCCCGCTATTCCCACTGCAGCGTCCCCGTCGAAACCGGTACGCCCCCTCGTCGTCGCAAAGTCCAGCCAACTCCGCTTCCCATAATGGCGAAAACTTCGTTCGCTCCCTTATTCCTCCTCTCCAAAACGGATCCGCTGCACTGGGTTCCATTTTGGACAGCGGCTTTGCCGCCAGAAAAAGAAAACGTATGCAGTGTGGTTTGCTTGAGGGATTCAGTGAAATCAGACCGTACCGGCACGGCTGGCGCGCCGGTACGGATGCGCTTACTCAAGGACTATATTATACTTTCTCCGGTTCAGGGTACTCCACACCAAAGGTGTCAACGGTAACCGACTTCATCCTCTGGTCCTGACGGGGCCGGTCATTCCAATCTGTCTTGCTGTTTACGATGGCGTCAGCCACCTCCATGCCCTCAAAGACCTTGCCAAAGGCGGCATAGCTGCCGTCCAGGTGGGGAGCCTTCTCGACCATAATGAAAAACTGACTGCCGGCGGAGTCGGGGGCCATGGCCCGAGCCATGGACAGCACACCCCGGTCGTGGGCCAAGTCGTTCTTTACACCGTTCTGGCTGAACTCGCCCTTGATGGAGTAGCCGGGACCGCCCATACCAGTGCCTTGGGGGCAACCACCCTGGATCATGAATCCGGGGATACAGCGGTGGAAGATCAGCCCGTTATAAAAGCCCTTGCGGACCAGGCTGATGAAATTGTTGACGCTGTTGGGGGCCACCTCAGGATAGAGCTCCGCCTTCATGACGCCGCCGTCTTCCATTTCGATGGTGACAATGGGATTCTGTGCCATATCTGTCATCCTTTCTGATAGTACCGGTCACCGGTTCCTTGTCTTCATCGCCCGGTCTATTTCCCGCTTGGCGTCCCGCTTGGCGGAGGACTCCCGCTTGTCATAGAGCTTCTTGCCCTTAGCAAGCCCCAGCTCCAGTTTGACCCGGGGACCCTTGAAATAGACGGACAGGGGGATGAGGGAGTAGCCGTCCTGCTGGATTCGGCCGGAGAGCCGCAGGATCTCCCGCCGGTGCATAAGCAGCCGGCGGGGCCGGCGGGGGTCCTTATTAAAAATATTGCCCTTTTCATATGGACTGATGTGCATACCCAGGACAGACAGCTGCCCCTCCTTGATGATGCAGAAGGAATCCTTCAGATTCACATTGCCCAGCCGGATAGACTTGACCTCGGTGCCCGCCAGTTCAATGCCGGCCTCAAATTTCTCTTCCACAAAGTAGTCGTGGTAGGCCTTGCTGTTTTTGGCGACGACCTTGACCGCTTCGCCCACTGGGGACACCTCCTCTCCCTCAAGATCAGGGAACAACTATACCATAGGATAGCCCAAAAGGCAAGGAAAAAGTCAAGGATTGGGCCACAGTTTGGGCAGCTGGGAGTAAAAATTCCCCGATTCCTCCCACAGCAGCAGGAGAGAACCATGCCTTACAGACACCGTGGCCTCTGTGCCCAGAAACTCATTGCTGACCCCAATGGGGAAACTGCCCTCCATTTGATACTGGTCCAGCGGAAATTTGAGCCCAGTGAGGGTGACCCCCTCCGCTGTTCCGCTGTTGCAGAACACAGATAGATAGCCAGACATGGAGGCGGGGAAGGTGAGGGAACTGTTCCGGAGGGCGGTGGCCGCTGTTTTTTCGCCTGCCAGGAATCCGTGGGCCCCCTGGGTAGTCAGCCAGTCCAGCAGCTGGAGGTTGCCAAGGGTGTGCTCCAGCCGGCCACCCACGCCGCCCAGCAGAACGAAT
The DNA here is from genome assembly GCF_037892565.1 of Flintibacter sp. HCN-6482. Taxonomy (NCBI): domain Bacteria; kingdom Bacillati; phylum Bacillota; class Clostridia; order Eubacteriales; genus Flintibacter; species Flintibacter sp. HCN-6482. Next base: position 75,398 of record NZ_JBBKBK010000005.1, read on the forward strand.
CGCCGGTAGCCCAGCTCCAGACCCTTACGAAGAGCGTAGACCATGTCAGTATCATCCTTCTCCGCTGGGAGCTGGATCACGTTGGGATGGGAGGGGGTGCGACCCAGGGAATCAAAGTCGCCCACCACAAGGTCAGGTGTGACGCCGTAGGCCATCAGGGAGTCATAGCCACGGTCGGCGGCGATGACGTAGTCCCCCGGAGCGGGGTAGGGGCGCAGAGAGGGGGACAGGGACATGGCCCCCACCACATAACAGATGCGTTGGTTATTGGTCATGATAAAACCTTCTTTTTCAGAGAGCATAAGAGGCCCGGAGAAGACCGGGAGAACCCTTGAGCGATTTTTTCTCATTATACCACAAAGAGGTCTCCTTGTGGAGAGTATATTCCTGGAGAAGAAAAAATAAGTGTATCCAGGGAAGTTGTGCGGATAGGACCGATATAGAGAGAAAGTCCGGCAGCCCACTGGTCAGAGCCGGTCTACGCCGCCTTGACTTTCCTCCAGGCAGACGGTAGAATGAAGGATACTTTGAACAGATACAGACTGGGGTGGATCAGGATGATACATTATTTGGATAATGCGGCCACCACGCCGGTGCGGCCGGAGGCGGTACAGGCGGCGGTAGAGGCGATGACCAAAGGCTGGGGCAACCCCTCGTCCCGGTATGAACTGGGGACCAAGGCGGCCGCCCGGATGAAGGAGTGGCGGGGGAATGTGGCCCAAGCCCTGGGCTGCCTGCCGGAGGAGCTGTTTTTTACCTCCTGTGGCACGGAGGGGGACAACTGGGCCATCCAGTCTGCCCTGGAGGTCAATCGCCGCCGAGGAAAGCACATTATCACCACCGCCATCGAGCACGCCGCTGTGCTGGAGCCCTGCCGGGAATTGGAGCGCCGGGGCTATGAGGTGACATACCTGGAGCCGGACCGCCAGGGTAACATCACTGCCGCCCAGGTGGAGGAGGCGATGCGGCCGGACACGGCGCTGGTCTCCATGATGCTGGTTAACAATGAACTAGGCGCCATCCTGCCTGTGGGGGAGGTTGCCCAAGTCATTCGGAGGACTGGCTGCCCGGCTCTGCTCCACTGTGACGCGGTGCAGGGATTTTTGAAAATACCTTTTTCCCCCAAAAAACTGGGTGTAGACCTGCTGACAGTCAGCGGGCACAAGATCCACGCCCCTAAAGGGGTGGGGGCGCTCTATGTTCGAAAGGGGCTGAAGCTGCCTCCCATGATCTGGGGCGGAGGGCAGGAGGAGGGCCTTCGGTCGGGTACTGAGGCCACAGCTCAGATCGCGGCGTTCGCCGCCGCCGCCCGGCTGGGGCGGCAGACTCTGGAGGAGGACATGGCCCATATGGCCCGGCTGAAGGAAGAAACCGTTCGGCGGCTGGCGGAGGAAGTGCCGAAGGCGAAACTGCTGGCCCAGGGGGGCGCTCCCCACATCCTAGCCATCTCCCTGGTGGGTTATAAGAGCGAGGTGGTGGTCCGCTTCCTGAGTGACCGGGGGGTATATATCTCCTCCGGCTCCGCCTGCCACAAGGGGAAACCCAGCCACGTCTTTGCCGCCCTGAAACTGCCCAAGGGGGAACGGGACGGGGTGCTGCGGATCAGCTTTTCCTACGATACCAAGCAGGAGGACGTAGACGCCTTAATTGAGGGATTGAAAGGGGCATCGGAGAAGCTGTTCCCATCCCTGTCCTGAATGAGAAACAACGAAAAAGGAGCGTTTCCATGTTTGCCTATATGCGGAGAGGACCGAATTTTTATAAGGAGGTCGCTGCTCTGGCCGCGCCTATCATCCTCCAGGATATGATCACCAGCACCCTGAGCATGGCGGACACCTTTATGGTGGGGCTGCTGGGGGAGGAGCCGATGGCGGCGGTTACCCTAGCCAATATTCCACTGTTTGTAGTGCAGCTTTTTATTTTTGGAGTGCAGAGCGGCTCCACGGTCCTGTTGAGCCAATACTGGGGCAAACAGGACATGGAGTCTATCAATCGGATCTATGGGATGGCCCTGTGGCTGGTGATGGCAGTATCGTCTCTGTGCTCGGTCATTCTGCTGATCTGTCCGGTAGAATTTCTCAGCCTCTTTGGCAACGACCGGGCGGTGGTGGAGCTGGCCGCCCAATATGGCCGGCTGGCGGGGCTGTCCTATGTATTCAACGCCTTTTCAATGACTTATATTGCAGCCTTCCGCAGTATGGAGCATCCCCAACTGGGAATGTACATTCTGGCTACCTCTATGGCAGTGAATACCTTTTTGAACTGGGTATTTATTTTCGGAAATCTGGGAGCGCCCGCACTGGGAGTTCAAGGGGCGGCTCTGGCCACCCTCATCGCACGCGTTTTAGAGGTTGTCATCGTGGCCTGTCACATGGCTAGGAATCGGATCTTCCGGGTGCGGTGGAGACTGGTCCTGCGGCCAGGAAAGCGGCTGGCCCGTCAATTTCTGATGTGCAGTGGGCCAGTGGTGCTGAATGAAACCCTGTGGGGGCTAGGTACCTCTATGTATCCCACAGTCATGGGACATATGGCGGGCAGCACGGAGATACTGGCCGCCTATACGCTAGCAGGAAATGTAGAGAAAATATGTAAGGTAGTTTCCATGGGACTTGCCTCTACCGCGGCGATTATCATTGGCCGGGAGATCGGTGCCGGACATAAGGACAGGGTATATGGAGTGGGACTCGCCCTGAACACCTTGGCCGCCGTAGGAGGCGCGGCGCTGGGATTGGCCCTGTGGCTGGTACTGGTTTTCCTGGCGCCTACCTATGTGTTCCCGCTGTTTAAGCTCTCGGCGGGAGCGGCGGCTGCGGCCACTATGATGATTACTCTCCAGGCGGTCATCATGCCGCTGAAGGATTTTAACAGCGTGAATATTGTGGGAGTCCTCCGGGGAGGGGGAGATGTGCGGGCCACTACGCTCATTGACATTCTCCCGCTCTGGCTGGTGGCAGTACCTATGGCCGCTATATGTGGGCTGGTGTTGAAGACGGGGATCTTTTGGGTCTACCTGTCCCTGGGGGTAGAGCAGTTTTGTAAGTGCGTCGGGGGAGTGTGGAGATTAAGGAGCGGCAAGTGGATTCGAGACTTGACCCGCTCTGGAGCACTGGAATAAGGAGGAACAGGACATGAAAGTTGCCGTATTAATGGAAAATACTGCCCAGGAGGGATGCGGTCTGGTGCCGGAGCACGGCCTGTCCCTGTATATCGAATATCGGGGGAAGAGGCTGCTGCTGGATGGGGGCGCCTCAGGACGGTTTGCCGACAACGCCCAGAAGCTTGGGGTGGACCTGGCGGATGTGGACCTGGGGGTGCTGTCCCACGGCCACTATGACCACGCCGATGGCCTGCGCCGGTTCTTCCAGCTCAACCAGAGAGCCAAGGTCTATGTCCGCCCCCAGGCCGGAGGGCCCTACTTCTCCATGACAGAGGAGGGACCCAAATTTATTGGCGTCCACCGGGATATCTGGGAGGGGGCCAGAGAGCGGCTTGTCCCAGTACCGGGACCTATGGAGCTGCTGGAGGGTGGGTGGCTGCTGCCCGACGGTCCAAAGGACCCGGCCTTTATGGGAAAGGCGTCTAACCTGGTCTGCAAGCGAGGGGAGGATGACTTTGTCCCGGACGATTTCAGCCACGAGCAGTCCCTGGTGCTGGAGGGGGAGCGGGGACTGGTGGTCTTCAACTCCTGCAGCCATGGGGGCATCGTCAACATCGTGCGGGGCGTGCTGGACCAGCTGCCCGGAAAGCGGGTGCACGCCGTGGTGGGCGGACTGCATATGTATGCCAAGGGGGGGACTGGCATGAACTGCTCGCCGGAGTATGTACAGTCGGTGGCTGACGCGCTGAAGGCCCTGGGGGTGGAGCGAATCCTGACCGGCCACTGCACCGGACAGCCAGCCCTGGAGCGGCTGACGGAATACTTCGGTCCCGGCTGTCAGGGACTGTATACCGGCCAGGTGTTTACCCTATAAAAAAGAAACATGACCGCCTGTCTATGGACAGACGGTCATGTTGTTTTCTCCTCTAAAGTGGAGAGATATTGGAGCAGAATCGTTTCCACCAGGTTGGAGAGCGAGCGGTTCTCCAGCTGGGCCTGGGCGCGGAGGCGTTCTACCATGTCCTCATGAAAACGAAAGCTGTAATTCTTTTTTTCGATCCCCATAAAATCACCTCATATCTAGTGTAATACATTAGAAACATTTGTCAAGAGCCGGAGCTCTTAGCAGCAAAAGATAGAAGATGCAAAAAATTGGCGGGATTCATTTGTTTACAACAAATTCATAAAGTGCCTATTGACAATTCTGCCCCCCGGTGGTACATTATCTTTAGCACTCAGGAGTATTGAGTGCTAACGAAATGATCAAAGCGCAAGCAGGCCGGCATGAGGATATAAGACGAAGGGTCCGCGGAGCGGAGCTGTCTTGAGCCGGAACGGCCGGAAGCGCATGCCGAGATAAAAGGAACAGGGGGGGGAAACATGGAGCTGACGGATAGAAAAAGACGGATTCTTCGGGCCATCATTGAAACCTATATCGCCACCGCCGAGCCTGTGGGGTCGAAAATGGTAGCGGAGCGGGCCGGACTGGATGTGTCCAGTGCCACCATCCGGAACGAGATGGCTGATTTGACTGATATGGGCCTTTTGGAGCAGCCCCATACCTCCGCCGGACGGGTACCCTCCGCCGCGGGCTACCGGCTGTATGTCAATGAGTTGATGGGTCATCAGCAGTTGACCATGCAGGAGACTCAGCGTATCAACGAGGCGCTGAACCTGAAGATGGAGGAGCTGGATCGAGTGATCGACCGGGCGGGAAAGGTCCTATCCCAGTTCAGCGACTATCCTGTATTTACCATGGCCGCCCCCGCGGAGCGGATCACCGTCAAACGCTATGACCTGCTGAAAGTGGAAGAAAACGCCTTTATCGCCGTGGTCATGACGGACAACTCCATCGTTAAAAATAAACTCATCCATATCCCTGAGGAGGTTTCTGACACCCAGCTCCAACTGCTCTCCGCGGTTCTGAACAGTTCCTTCGTGGGACTGACCCAGGAGGAGATGGAACAGACCTTGGACAAGATGGAGACCCGCACCGCTCCAGGCGCCTTTGAGCTGATTGCCCTGGTGGTGGACTTCGCGGTGGAGATCCTGTCGGAACAGAGCAGCCAAAAGGTCCGAACTACCGGAATCACTCACTTGCTGGAACACCCGGAATACCGAAGCCTGGACAAGGCTAAACCTCTGATGAACTATCTGGCCGAGGAGAAGGATGTGGCCCGGCTGCCTGTGACAATGACCGGCGGCCAGAACATGAACATCCTGATCGGGCCGGAAAATGTCAGTGACGCGCTGAAGGACACCAGTGTGGTCATGGCCAGCTACGACATTGGAGAAAATATGAAGGGCGTCATCGGAGTGGTTGGACCCACCCGGATGGACTACGCCAAGGTCACCGCCCGCCTGTCCTATTTTGCCGACAGCCTGACCCGCATGTTCGGCAAGGGAGAGTTACCCCCGGCAGAGAAAACAGATACACAGGAGCCATAAGCAGGAAAGGAGCGCCGCATCGTGAGCGATAAAAATAAAAAGAAGCAGGCCCAGCCTGAGCAGTGTCAGGAGGATATTCGGAAGGAAGAGGCTGTGGAGCCTGAGGAAGAGGCTGTTCGCACGGAACAGGAGGAGAAAGGGGAGCCCCAGGAGGCCGGCGAGGCCGCCCAGGGGGACCAGAAATCAGGGGAGGCACCCAAGGAGGAGCCCTCCGGAGAGGGGACCGCACCCCTCGACGACCGCTTTCTCCGCCTGGCCGCGGAGTACGACAACTACCGAAAGCGGACCGCCAAGGAGAAGGAGTCCATCTGGAACGACGCCAAGGCGGATACCGCCGCCGCGTTTCTTCCCGTCTATGATAACCTGGAGCGGGCCTTGAAGCAGGACACCGCCGACGAAGCCTACAAAAAAGGGGTGGAGATGACGATGAACCAGCTGAAGGAGATCCTTTCCAAGCTGGGCATCACTGAGATTCCCGCCCTGGGCCAGCCCTTTGATCCGAATCTCCATAACGCTGTTATGCACGTGGAGGATGAGAGCTTGGGCGAGAACGTAGTGGCCGCCGTGTTCCAGGCCGGCTTCCAGTGCGGCGAGAAGGTCATCCGCTTCGCCATGGTGCAGGTGGCCAATTAGGGGAACGGAACCGAGGTGCGCGGCTTATTTTCAAAAGCCGATGGGATTAAAGGAGGAAAACAGTGAAAAGAAATCAGCCCTGCAAGCAGTGCTGTAAAGCGAAAACCTGTGATGCTGTATCCTATACCCTGCTGCTCGCTGGGGGCCTGCTGGCCTGGTGCGCCGCGCTCTACGCCATCGGGCCGCTGTTCCTATTTTAACTTTGTAAACATGAATGTCATATATTTAGGAGGAATGAATTATGTCTAAGATCATCGGTATCGATTTAGGTACGACCAACAGCTGTGTAGCGGTCATGGAGGGCGGCGACGCTGTCGTCATCCCCAACGCCGAAGGCAACCGCACCACCCCCTCTGTGGTGGCTTTTTCCAAGGACGGCGAGCGTATGGTGGGTCAGGTGGCCAAGCGCCAGGCCATCACGAACCCCGACCGGACCGTCATCTCCATCAAGCGTGAGATGGGCTCCGACTACAAGGTGAACATCGATGGCAAGAAGTATACCCCCCAGGAGATCAGCGCCATGATCCTGCAGAAGCTGAAGGCGGACGCCGAGGCCTATCTGGGCACAACAGTCACCGAGGCCGTCATCACAGTCCCCGCCTACTTCACCGATGCCCAGCGCCAGGCCACTAAGGATGCTGGTAAAATCGCCGGCCTGGACGTGAAGCGGATTATCAACGAGCCCACCGCCGCTGCTCTGGCCTACGGCGTAGACAAGGAGACCGCCCAGAAGGTCATGGTGTATGACCTGGGCGGTGGCACCTTCGACGTATCCATCCTGGATATCGACGACGGCGTCATCGAGGTGCTGGCTACCGCTGGTAACAACCGCTTGGGCGGCGACGACTTCGACAAGTGCGTCATGGACTGGATGGCCGCGGAGTTTAAGAAAACTGAGGGTGTGGACCTGACCGGCGACAAGGTGGCCATGCAGCGCTTGAAGGAGGCTGCTGAGAAGGCCAAGATCGAGCTGTCCGGTGTCACTTCTACCAGCATCAACCTGCCCTATATCACCGCTGATGCCACCGGCCCCAAGCACTTGGACCTGACCCTGACTCGGGCCAAGTTCGACCAACTGACCGCCCACCTGGTGGAAGCCACCAGCGGCCCTGTGAAGCAGGCTCTGTCTGATGCCGGACTGAGCGGAAGCGATTTGTCTAAGGTCCTGATGGTGGGCGGCTCCAGCCGTATTCCCGCGGTTCAGGAGATGGTAAAGAAGCTGACTGGCAAGGAGGGCTTCAAGGGCATTAACCCCGACGAGTGCGTGGCCTTGGGCGCCGCTCTCCAGGGCGGTGTGTTTACCGGCGACGTGAAGGACCTGCTGCTGCTGGACGTCACCCCCCTGTCCCTGGGCATTGAGACCATGGGTGGCGTGATGACCAAGCTCATCGAGCGTAACACCACCATCCCCGTGAAGAAGAGCCAGACCTTCACTACCGCCGCTGATAACCAGACCTCCGTAGAAGTCCACGTTCTCCAGGGCGAGCGTGAGATGGCCCAGTACAACAAGACCTTGGGCCGCTTCCACCTGGACGGCATCGCTCCCGCACGCCGGGGTGTGCCTCAGATCGAGGTCACCTTTGATATCGATGCCAACGGCATCGTGAACGTGTCCGCCAAGGATATGGGCACCGGCAAGGAGCAGCATATTACCATTACCTCCTCCACCAATATGTCGAAGGACGACATTGATAAGGCAGTCAAGGAGGCTGAACAGTTCGCCGCCGAAGACGCCAAGCGGAAGGAAGAGGTGGACATCCGCAACAACGGGGACCAGATGGTTTATCAGACAGAAAAGACCCTGGAGGAGATGGGCGATAAGATCCCCGCTGGAGATAAGGGCAAGGTGGAGAGCGCGCTGAACCACCTGAAGGAAACCTTGAAGGGAAATGACACCCAAGCCATCAAGGAGGCCACCGAGGCTCTGACGAAGGAGTTTTACGCAGTGAGCGAAAAGCTGTATGGCCAGGCGCAGGCCGGCCAGCCCGGCCCCGGCCCCGATATGGGCGGCGCCCAGGGCGGTAGCGCCGCCGGCCCTGATGTGGTCGATGCGGACTATGAGGTCGTGGACGACGATCAGAAGTAATAGAAATCTATGGTCCGCGCGGGCGGGGCATCGCCCCGCCTGCGCGCCATTGTGCCTGTTCAAAAGAGTGAAGGGTAAAGAGTGGAGAGTGAAGATATGGTCATTCACTCCGGGCATATGTGCCGCAGACCTTATCTCCGCTCTTCACGTTCCACTCTGAACTCTGAAACAGAGGTGATATCATGCCAGAACAGAAACGAGATTATTACGAGGTCTTGGGCGTGTCCAAAGGGGCCTCGGACGAAGAATTGAAAAAAGCGTACCGTAAGCTGGCCAAGCAGTACCACCCCGACATGAACCCGGGGAACAAAGAGGCAGAGGCCAAATTCAAAGAGGTCAATGAGGCGTATGAGGTCCTGTCCGACAAGGAGAAGCGGGCGAAGTATGACCAGTTCGGCCATGCGGGAGTAGACCCCAATTTTGGGGGTGGCGGCGGCTTCGGCGGCTTCGATATGGGGGACATCGACCTGGGAGACATCTTTGGCTCCTTCTTCGGCGGCGGCTTCAGTGGCTTTGGTGGTCAGCAGCAGAGAGCTAATGCCCCGCAAAAGGGAGAGAGCCTGCGGGCTAATCTCTCTGTCACGTTTGAGGAGGCCGCTTTCGGCTGCGAGAAGGAGCTGGAGCTGACACGGACTGAGATGTGCGATGCCTGCCATGGCTCCGGCTGCGAGCCGGGCACCACCGCCGAGACCTGCCCTGACTGCCGGGGGACCGGCGTGGTTCGGATTCAGCGGGGGGCGGGCGGCTTCGCCTTCTCCACCACCGCCCAATGTTCCAAGTGCCGGGGGACGGGCAAGCTGATCCACTCCCCCTGTAAGGTATGTGGCGGCGCCGGCAGTGTGCGGAAGAAAAAACGCATCACCGTTACCATTCCTGCCGGGATCGACGACGGACAGGCGGTTTCTCTGCGGGGCCAGGGCAATGCCGGTAAAAACGGAGGCCCGGCCGGTGACCTGATTGTGGGCATCCGTATAAAGCCCCATACGCAGTTCCGCCGGGATGGGACCACAGTCCTCTACGAGCAGCCCGTTTCCTTCTACCGGGCGGCGATGGGAGGGGAGCTGGAGATTCCCACCATCGACGGAAAGGTCAAGTGGAGCCTGCCGGCCGGAACACAACCCGGTACCACCTTCCGCCTGCGGGGGAAAGGAATCCCAGAGCTTCGAGGTCGAGGCCGGGGCGATCAGTATGTGACCATCAAAGTCCAAGTACCGACCAGCCTGAGCGCCGATCAGCGCGCTGCTCTAGAGGCCTTTGGTGAGAGCATGGGCGAAGAGGTACCAGAAGGTGTAGTCAAGAGTTTTTTTGAAAAGCGAAAAAAGAAAAAATGAAAAAGGAGGCCGCCTGTGATTTACACAGGCGGTCTCCTTTTATAAAGAAGAGGGTGGATTACATCAAGATATTTTATTTGTAAAAAAACGAAAATTATATTGATAAATCTCGTGAGATATAGTATACTTTGTATAGAGAAAAAGTTGAGGAGGAGCACGTAGGGAAGGATCAAATCGGGAAAGGAGCGAAATATGTGGAGCTTTTTTTGGGCCTCTCTATATCAGCTGATGGACGAGATCGTGATGTTCCTCTTATTTTTGCCTGTGACCGTGATGGTGCTGATCATTCTGTTCCAATTTGGCTCTGACCTGCTCCATTATTTCCGGTCATATTGGCACGGGAGCTCCCTTTAAGAGAGCGAATCCCGGACCTCACCCGTAAGGGTGTGGTCCGGGATCTTTTTTGATCAATGATGTGGGATGAGCAGGGGTTGAAGCTGTTTTCCCTCCAGGGCGGCCTGGGCCGCGTCTGCCACCAAAGAGAAATCAGATACTAAAGAAGTAGGCTTTCTCTCTGGGTCGTCTTGGCCAAAGGGAACGAAATAGATGTATTTTCTAGGCAGCAGGGCCCCGATGCTCACGGCCGAGGCGGCCAGTCCGTCATTGGTAGAGGGGGCGATGACCAGGGGGCGGCTGTTGCGTAAGTGAGCTTTGGCAGCCATAGTGACACTGGTGTCTGTCACTCCGTTGGCCAGCTTGCCCAGGGTGTTTCCGGTACAGGGGCAGATAATAAGCAGGTCCAGCAGCTTCTGGGGGCCAATAGGCTCTGCCGCCTTGACAGTGGAGATGACCCGGTGGTCACAGATGCGCTCCATTTCCCGCATCAGGTCGTGAGCTTTGCCGAAGCGGGTATCCGTGTCGGCAGTGCACTCGGATACAATAGGCACCACATGGGTGAAGCGGGCTTTCACCTGCTCTAAGGCCTCCATGGCCTTGTGATGGGTGCAGAAGGACCCGCACACAGCGAATCCGACGGTTTTATCGATCAAATCAATCTTCCTTTCCAAATCAGACTGAATGTGAGGCGATTCGCGCCGGGGTACGTCTTGTACTTCCCTCCAGGGCACGCCCCTCTCAGTACCCCGCCTCTTGAAGCATATTATAAATGGTGGATTTAATGGCGGCCCCGGCGGTCACAGGGGCTACCTTACCGGGGAGGGACAGGGCCCAGATTACTGTGAGGCCCAGCTCTCCCGCCGCCCTAAGGTCTACCCCTCCGGGCTTGGAGGCCAGGTCCAGGATGAGACAGTCCTCTTTGACATCCTCTAGTTCCAGCCGGCCCAGGACCTGGGCGGGGACTGTGTTGACGATCAGGTCATAGCCGCACAGCCATCCGGCTAGATGGGCCAGATGCTCGGTGCCCAGTCCCATGGCCTGCGCCCAGGCCAGCTGCTCATACCGGCGGGCCGCCACGGAAACCTTTGCTCCCAGAGCTTGGAAGCGTTGGGCGGTGAGCCGGCCCACCCGGCCAAAGCCCACGACCAGCACACGGGCGCCGTGGATTGTGATTGGTAAATGCTCCATGGCCAGTTGGATAGCTCCCTCCGCTGTGGGGACAGCGTTGGCTACCGCCAGCTCCTCCCGGGCGAAGTAGTCCCGAATGGTTAGCCCGCGGTGGGCAGCCAAAGCTAAGATTTCCGAGTCCAGCCGGCCGCCGCAGATAAACTGGCTGGGGCGAAGTGCATCTAATACGTCGGACAAGGGATGATTTGTTTGGGATAGAGGGGCGTTGAGCAGGCCGCCCTCTGTGGACACCAGCAGCGGCAGAACGACACAGTCCGCCTTCTCGGCCTGAGACAGATCCTCCTCAGGGAGCGGGCCGGTAGAGCGGTCTTGCTCCAAAGCGTAAGTATGGACAGTGTGGCCGTCCAGGGCCAGCAGCTGGGCCAGCTTGGCCTGGCGCATATCGCCGCCCACCACCCAGATGTTCAGTTCGTGTTTCATAGCAGTACCTCCGAAGACCGCCTGAAGGGGGGCGGGTTTCTGAGCTATCCTATGCGCACGGCCGGGCCACGGTGCGGGGGGAATGAGAATGGAGAGAAGAGATGGAAGATGGAGAGAGGGTGACGACCTTGTTACGCCGTGTAGAGGGGGGAGATGTGTGCCACCGGAGTATCCTACGGGTAGCCAAGCCGCCCAGACAGATGAGGGGGAGTATAAAAAAGGGCCAGCCGGAAACCGGCTGGCCCTAGGGGGGGTATTGGCTTTTGAGGTGTTGTTTAATTCATTTCTATCCTCTACTTGTGCCATTTTCAATATGTTCTTTGATTTTATGGTCAAGGCTGAGGCTATAAAAGACAGAAACAGTAAGAACGATTGTGAAACAAACAGTGATCCAAATAGGAATAAAAAGATTAGCTACCAACCTGATGAACAAAGCGACAGCATAAAAAGAACATAAAATGACCAAAGGGAAATTTAACTTTATGGTTGCATATTTCCCGTAAAGCTCCTGGGCCACGCTCCGATAGTTCTTTGCGATATTTTCCTGATACTCGCTTTCTGATTTAGAAAGTCCTGTGTATAAGAACTTTGTGGCAAATGCGATGGTGATGATCCACTGCCACCAATGGACCTTTATGATACCAAACGCAAACAGAGGCAGCGCGAAAAGGAAAGTAAGACCGTACATAAAAGAAGGTTTATGATAGATTTTCATGATATGCCTCCTTTAAGCCTAGTAGTTTCTGTATTATATCAACAGTATAGCATGGATTTTTTTAAAAAACTACTTATAAAATAAGTACCCCCCGTCCGTTGGACGGGGGGTACTGGCTTTTTTATGCGATTACAGCCGATCTTACTTGGCGGCCTTGGCAGCCTTGATGGCCTCGATCAGCATGGGGGTGACCTTGAACAGGTCGCCGCAGATGCCGTAGTCGGCAATCTCGAAGATGGGGGCAGTATCGTTCTTGTTCACGGCGATGATGCACTCGGAGTCCTGCATACCGGCCTTGTGCTGGATAGCGCCGGAGATGCCCAGAGCCACATAGATCTTGGGGTGAACGGTCTTGCCGGTCTGACCGACCTGATGGTCGGCGGACAGCCAGCCGGAGTCGATGGTGGCACGGGAGCCGCCCACGACGCCGCCCAGAACCTCAGCCAGTTCCTCGGCCAGCTTGATGCCGCCCTCAACATCCTTGGAGATGCCGCGGCCCACGGAAACGACCACATCGGCGCCGATCAAATCGACCAGCTTCTTGGCGGCCTTGACTACCTCGACGACCTGAGTTTCCATGTCGTCCTCGGTGAGGGAGAAGTTGGGCTTGATGATCTCGCAGGCGTCAGCCTTGGCCTGTTCAAAGGCGTTCTTCTTCATCACGCCGGGACGGACGGTGGCCATAGCGGGACGGAAGCGGGGGCAGATGATGGTGGCCATCAGGTGACCGCCGAAAGCGGGACGGGTCATCTTCAGGTTGCGGTCATCCTCGGGGATGGAGTCGATCATGGCAGGAGCCAGAGTGGAGGCGGAGCGCAGGAAGTCCTTGTACTTGGGCACGTCGATGTCCAGGTGAGTACAGTCGGCGCACAGACCGGTGTGCAGACGGGCGGCGCAGCGGGGACCCAGATCGCGGCCGATGTTGGTGGCGCCGATCAGCATGACCTCAGGCTTGTACTCCTGGATCACGTCGCAGATGACCTTGGTGTAGCCGTCAGTGGTGTAGTTGGCCAGCAGGGGGTGGTCGCAGACATACACGCCGTCAGCGCCGTAGCCGCCCAGCTCCTTGGCGATACCCTCGATCTCGTGGCCCAGCAGAAGGCCGTACAGCTTCTCGCCCAGCTCGTCGGCCAGCTTGCGGCCCTCGGAGATCAGCTCGAAGGAGGTGGGCATCATCTTGCCCTGACGCTGCTCGCAGAATACCCAAACGCCGCCCTTGAATTCTTCGATGGCAGCACTGTTGTAGTTAGACATATTCTTAATCTCCCTTCTATCAGATCAGGTGCTTGGCGGCCAGAATGCCGGCCAGCTTGTCGCAGGTGGCCTTGTCGGCGCCCTCCAGCATCATGCCCACGCCCTTCTGAGGGGGAGTGAAAGACTTGAAGATGTTGGTGGGGGAGCCCTTCAGACCGATGGTGGTAGGATCGATGAGGGGATCGTCCTTCAGGGTGTTGTAGTCAAAGATCTCATAGGGCTTGGAGTAGCACTCATAGATACCGCCCACGCTCATGTAACGGGGAGCGTTCAGCTCCTTGATGCAGGTGATCAGGCAGGGGGTCTTGACCTTGATGGTCATATAGCCGTCCTCCAGCATCCGCTTGACGGTGATGGTGTCGCCTTCCTTGGTGATCTCGGCGGCGTAGGAAACCTGGGGCAGGTGCAGCTTCTCAGCGATCTGGGGGCCGACCTGGGCGGTATCGCCGTCGATGGCCTGACGGCCGCACAGCACGATATCCTCGTCCTCGACGCCGATCTTGTTGATGGCGGCGGCCAGGATCTGGGAGGTGGCGTAGGTATCGGAGCCGCCGAACTCACGGGCGGACACCAGAACGGCGCGGTCAGCGCCGCGGGCCATGACCTCACGCAGCATGGACTCGGCGGGAGGAGGACCCATAGAGACGATCACGACCTCGGCTCCGGTCTGCTCCTTCAAAGTCAGAGCGGCCTCGACGGCGTTCAGGTCGTCGGGGTTGGTGATAGCGGCCATGGAGGCGCGGTTCAGAGTACCATCGGGATTGACGGCCACCTTACCGGAGGTATCGGGGACCTGCTTGACACAAACAATGATTTTCATTTCGATCTGCCTCCTAACTTATTTCACACCCAGAGCACGGGAGATGACCATGCGCTGGACCTCGGAAGTACCCTCGTAGATCTCGGTGATCTTGGCGTCGCGCATCATGCGCTCCACGGGGTACTCACGGGTGTAGCCGTAGCCGCCGAACAGCTGGACGGCGCGGCGGGTCACGTCGGAAGCGGCCTCAGCGGCGAACAGCTTGGCCATAGCGGAATCCATGCCGTAGGGCTCGTGGTTCTGCTTCTTCACGGCGGCGGCGTACACCAGGTACTGAGCGGCCTGCATCCGGGTGTGCATATCGGCCAGCTGGAACTGGGTGTTCTGGAACTGGGACAGACGCTTCTTGAACTGCACGCGCTCCTGGGTGTACTTGACAGCCTCGTTCACAGCGCCCTCGCCCAGGCCCAGAGCCTGCGCGGCGATGCCGATACGGCCGCCGTCCAGGGTCTGCATGGCGATCTTGAAGCCCTGGCCCTCCTTGCCCAGCAGGTTCTCCTTGGGCACGACGCAGTCCTCAAAGATCAGGTCGCAGGTGGAGGAGCCGCGGATACCCATCTTCTTCTCGTGCTTGCCCACAGAGAAGCCGGGGAAGTTCTTCTCCACGATGAAGGCGGAGATGCCGTGGTTGCCCAGAGTCTTGTCGGTCATAGCGAAGACCACCAGAGTTTCGGCTACGGTGCCGTTGGTGATGAAGCACTTGGAGCCGTTGAGCACATAGTCGCCGTTCTCATTCTTTACGGCGGTGGTCTGCTGGCCGGAGGCGTCGGTACCGGCGTTGGGCTCGGTCAGACCGAAGGCGCCGATCTTCTTGCCGGAGAGCAGGTCAGGCAGGTACTTCATCTTCTGCTCCTCAGTGCCGTGCTCAAAGATGGGGGCGCAACACAGAGAGGTATGGGCGGACACGATGACGGCAGTGGTGCCGCACACCTTGGCCAGCTCCTCAACGCACATGGCGTAGGACAGCACATCGCCGCCGGCTCCGCCGTACTCCTTGGGGAAGTAGATGCCCAGCATGCCCAGCTTGCCCATCTTCTCTACGGTTTCCATAGGGAAGCGCTCTTCCTCGTCGATTTCCTCAGCCAAGGGCTTGACCTCGTTCTCGGCGAACTCGCGGTACATCTTGCGGACCATCTCTTGTTCTTTCGACAGATGAAAATCCATTTTTTAGTCCTCCTAGTTTAAATTACTTTGCAATCATCCTTAAACGCCCGGGAGGCGCGCCTTTCTTGACCGGAGAGAGCCGGCCCCGGGGGCAGACGATACATGGTCGGGACGCCGCGTTTGACGAATATTGTTAGAAATTTAACAATAAAAACCGGAAAAAAGCGCAACACAGGAAAGAATCCTGGCGTTGCGAACCATATCAAACACGGCTAAAATCCACTTACAACCCAGATTATAGCTGTTTTTCAGGGGTAAAGCAAGGGGGACATATCTGGCAAATTTAACAGTTTTTCCATATCGGATTTGTCGGAAACGGGAAAATATGCGGAAGTTGCCTAAAAGATTGGCGTATGTTGACCGGCTGCGATTTCGCTGCCCTTTCAGGGCGCCGGGGGGCCGGCCCGTGGTCCGGCTGGATTGGGGGGCGGAGAAGGTGCCTCCGGAAAAGAAGGCCCGAAGTGCCGCTCTTTTTTTGACATATAAAACTGCCCCCTCCGGCTTGGGAGGGGGCAGCTGGATGGGGCGATTTACTTGCTGTAATCGTAGAAGCCCTTGCCGGACTTCTTGCCCAGCAGGCCGCCGCGGACCATCTTCTTCAGCAGAAGGGCGGGGCGGTACTTGGGGTCGCCGGTTTCGGCAAACAGGGTGTCCATAATGGCCAGACACACGTCCAGACCGATGAAGTCGCCCAGAGCCAGGGGGCCCATCGGATGATTGGCGCCCAGCTGCATGGCCTTGTCGATGTCGGCCACAGAGGCGACGCCGGTCTCAACCAGGCCGATGGCCTCGTTGATCATGGGGATCAGGATCTTGTTGACCACAAAGCCGGGGGCCTCGGCCACCTCGACGGGGTCCTTGCCGATGTCCTGGGACAGCTTGTAAATGAAATCAAAGGTCTCCTGGGTGGTGTTGGCTCCGCGGATGATCTCCACCAGCTTCATGGAGGGCACGGGGTTGAAGAAGTGCATTCCGATGACGGGGTGCTTCAGGCCGTTGCCCATCTCGGTGATGGACAGAGAGGAGGTGTTGGAGGCAAAGACAGTTTCGGGCTTGCAGAAGCCGTCCAGCTCGTTCAGAAGCTCCTTCTTGGTGGCCATCTCCTCCTTGACGCACTCAATGACCAGATCGGCATCGGCGGCCTCCTCATGGGTCTGGGGGATCAGAACGTTGGCCATCAGGGCATCCATAGCCTCCTGAGCCATCTTGCCCTTTTCGACCCGCTTGGCCAGGGACTTGCCCAAGGTATCCTTGTGGCGCTGGGCGGAGGCGGGGCTGCTGGCGTACATCAGGACGGTGTGGCCCTTGGCGGCAAAGACCTGGGCGATGCCCCGGCCCATAGTGCCGGCGCCGAACAATGCGACTTTCATACTGTGTTCCTCCTAATTAAAATAAGTGAAATGGTGCCAGATCCGCTGGCGGGGGTCGGCCGGGGAAACCCGGCCCCGCTCTTATGGACCTCAGTATACCTGTTTTTTTGTGCAAACGCAAGAGGAAAGGGGGGGAATATTTTAAACAATATTTTTTCCGTGTAATTGGGCAAAGCCCTGAAAAAATGCAGCTTTTTCAGTTTTGACCTGCATATCTTGCCGGAAAGCTGCCGTTTGTTGCCCTGCGGTCAGTTGAACATATTGGTAAGGACGATGCGCTCCACGGTGTCCCCGTCAAAGAAAAACAGGATCGCCGGGCCCAGCCCCTGGGAAAACTCCAGCTGGGACAGGTCGGAAACCTGCTCCGGGTCGTGGCCGCTCCAGGGCAGATAGGCCAGCAGGTCCGGCTCCTCCGGATACTGGCCCCAGTAATCGCCGGTGAGGGCCTCCGGATAGGCGGCCAGCACCTCCGCCCGGCTGGCCCCTACCCGGATGCCCCGGGGGGTGTACAGGTCGGACATGGAGGCCTCCAGGGTGTGGATGGAGTCGGCGTCGTCTGCCGCGCTGTGATAGCACAGGGCGGTAAAGGTGCCCGTGGGGTAGTTGGCGGAGACCCGGTACCAGTAGTCCCCATCGTGGTAGATGGGTTCGTAGTCCTCCAACTGCTCCGTCTCCATGCTCCCAATGTCCAGGCAGGAGAAGGACAGATCCATCCCCGGGCCGATGGGGGTGTTCCAGCCGTCCCGGAGGAAGGTCACATCACCGCTGAGTAGGCCATAGAGGGCCTCATAGACGATGGCCTGGATATCGCGGCTGGGCTGCGTGGGGGCGACGCCCAGCACCTGGGTGGGTATGCCCTCCCCATCCAGCCGGAGGACGATGAACTGGGTGTCGGCGGAGAAGAAGTCCCAGGAGCCGGGGTCATTCTCGTCTGCACGGTGGAGCGTATAACGGGATATGACGATCTCGTAGACCGCTGCTGCCCCGCTGTCTGTGGGGACCTCCCCGACATAAGTGACAGGGCCAAGTCGGACGTCCCCCTCCCGGGGGGCGCTGGGCTGGTCGGAAACAAAATACCACCGGCCGTTGGGGTATTGGCCGTTATACCAGTCCCGGAGCAGGGTGTAGAGGGCCTCGTCCGGCTGCTGCGGATCGGCCCCTCCGCCGGCACTGTCTATCTCCGCCTTTGTACCCATGCGCCAGCCCTGGACCTGGATGGGACGCTCCCCGCTGTGGTCAAAGAGGAGGGAGGCCGCAAACCACAGGTCCTCTCCGCTGTCCGCCCGGGCCTTCAGCTCATAGACCGCCTCCCCGTCATAGTTTCTGTCCCGGTACACCCCGTCCGCCGGGGCTAGGGATACGATCTGCCACAGGGCAGAGGTGTTCAAGGCGTTCCAGGGGTTCCGTTCATGCCGGGTAAATTCCTCCAACCATCCCCGGCTCTGATAGTAGACGCCAATGGGCAGGTCCTGTTCGGCAGTATACCAGAAGGTTTCATTGTGGTGGGGGACCCACTGGACGGGGGAGCCCTCATAGGAGCCGTAGTCTTGGTTTTCCGTAAAAATATCTACGCCGCCAGGGGCCATCAGGGGCTTTTTTTCCTCCCAATAGGCGTTGTAGTCCCGGTAAGCTTGGGAGCTTTCATCCCGGATGTCCCCCTCCACCGGCCACACCCAGGAGAAGTCGCCTCCGTCCAGACGGATGACCCCGGCCTGGCCGCTGCTGTATGCCTGGTGCGCACTGCTTCCAGTGTAGAGCAGGTACTCCACCCCGTCCTTTACAAAGGCGGCCACATAGGGCCGACCACCGGAGCCCCGGACCTCAAAGGGCGTTCCGACCACCTGCCCCGCCCGGTCCACCATGCCGATGACCAGGGAGTAGCGGGGATAGCGGTCGTAAAAATGGGCCGCGGCCAGAGTGACATCCTCGCCGGTGCCGACGGTATCCAGCAGCTCTCGCTCCATGCCGTCGGGGAACGACTCTGCGGCGTCGAAGCACTGGGACAGGGCGTCCAGAACGGACCGGGTGCTCCACGCCTCGCCGCTCTGGGCGGGGGGATCCTCCGGAACGCCTGCCGGACTGCTCTGGCAGGACACCAGATTGCCGCACAGCAGGCCGATGACCAGCATGAGAAGGAAAAGGGCCAGGGGCGGGCGCTGTTTTTTCCACTGGAAGATGCTGCGGATTCGCAGCTCGATCTCCCTGGCCGACCCGGACAGCCGGGTGGCGAAGGGGGAGCGGGGAATTTTTTTCATCTGAATATACCTCCTTTTGTCCTGGAGCAAAAAGGGGCGGCAGTCACATCTCATACGGCCCCTGCCAGCAGATCTGGCCCCGGGCATTGAAGGAATAGGTGTGGGGGCCCTCCTCCCAGCGGGTTTCGATCAGCAGATGCCGCTCCGCATCGATAGTCAGATCCCCTTGGAGGGCGAAGGAATACCGGAACTGTCCGGCCGCCGGATCCCACAGGTACCAGAGGTGGACATCGTTGTGGGTGGTGTCCCAGGGAAGGCCCAGGTCTGTGAAGCCGTCAAAATTCACATCCCGGAGATCCAGGGCGTGAAGCTGGCGCTCTGCACTGAAGCCCAGCGCCGGGGCGTTGGCCGCCGGAGGGGTGACCTGGGCGGCGGTATCGGAGTCGAAGGCACGGGGCTGGGGCAGTGCGTGCGGGGGCGTGATGGTTTGGAGCAGGCGGGTCCCCTCCAAAACCCGGATCTCACTGTAATAAAGCGTCTGCCGGGCTGTGTCACTGTTTTCCCAGCGGCCCTCCAACTCTATGGTCACTTCCCCGCCGTCCGGCAGGGGAAGTGTTTCCCGGTCGGTGAAGAAGTCGTCGGCCTTTGATACAAACTGACCATCTTCCCAGGTCAGCGTGATATAACAGGGGTCATGCCACTTGTCGATCAGTACGGGGACCCGCAGGGCCTGGAGCGGGCTGTCCTCCCGCTCTGCCCACTTCGCACCGTAAAGGACGGCCTCATCGGGCAAAAGGTCACACTCCGGGTCATCCCACAGTCCGATATGGCCCCGCTCCGCCAGAGCGCCGTCCTCCATTTCCAGAATGAAGTAGCGGGCGGCCCCATAATTAGAGGTGCGGTCTGCCATTTCGATGACCAGGGATTGCACGTCAGGTGAGGTGAGGTGCAGGGGGACAATGTTGGGGAAGCAGGGGAAGGGGTGCTCCCAGACAGCGGTCTGCCCGCCGCCCAGAGTGACCTCCACTGTGGTCAGCCCCTCCCGGTCAGAAGCGTCCACCCGGCAGGAGGTGACGGTGACCCGGTCGTCTTCCGTCCCGCTATCATCCAGAGTCAGACCGTCCAAAGAGACTGTCTCCAGATCGTAAGGGAGGGAGGGATCCGCGGGTCTGCTGACGGGGGCGGGGTCCGGATCTCCGGAGAGGCCGCCGGGGGCGGGCCTTTCCTCCTGGGCCTGGCAGGACACCAGCCCGCCGCAGGAGAGGATGACAAGGCCGGTGAGGATCATGGCCCACAGGGGCGGACGCTGTTTTTTCCACTGGAAGATGCTGCGGATTCGCAGCTCGATCTCCCTGGCCGACCCGGACAGGCGGGTGGCGAAGGGGGAGGAGGGGATTTTGTTCATGGGACACCTCCGGTTGAGAATGGAGAGTTGGGATGGGAGTTAGGAATTAGGGGGGCGAAGGCACAGGGCGGCCCTTCCTCCTATTGTCCAAACAGGTCGGCGATGGTTTCCGGGAGAAGGTTGTACCAGACCGCGTCAGGCTTGGCGTCCTGGGCCGCTTCGGCGGCTTCATACTCTGCCTGGGTGACCTCTTGGCCGCTGAGATAGAATTCCCCTGAACCGTCTGCCACAATTAATTCACTGAGATAGAGCTGCTCCCGCCGGTCGGGGCCATCGCCGCTGGAGGTGTATTGGTCCCGGTGGGTGCCGTTGTGAAAGGCGCCGTCAGACCAGCCGGAGGTACCGTCCGCCTTCAGCCCCTGCATCCCCCGGCCCACCTCATTGTAGCCGTAGATCTGCCCATCCTGCCAGCGCAGGACCAGAATGGGCTCGGAGTGGATGTGCTGGTTGGTGAGAATGATGACCTCCGGCGTCCCATCATCGTCCAGATCGGCCACGGCAAATTGCTCCGCATAGGCGTTCACCGCAGGGTCATTCCAAATCAGCTCGTTGATTTGAGAGAGGTAATACTCCCTGCCGTCTGATGCAGAGCGGAAAGGAACGTCTCCGGCCATCACTTGCCGGAATGCCTCTGCTGCCTCGGCGGGGCCGGGATAAGGCTCAGGGGAGAGGGAGTCAGAGGGCTGTCCGTAAAGCTCGGTTTCCTGCCGCACCAACACAAGCCGTCCCTCCCGGTCAAAGGAATAATAGCGGCGCTGGACGGTTTGGCTGTCATGCTCATGCTCCACCAGCAGCTCCTCCTCCTTCAACAGCTCCGGCGGGCTGAACATGAGGAAAGAGAAAATGTACTCCTCCGCCGCGGGGTCAAAAAGAAAATAGGCGTAGGTCACATTATGGGGAGAGGCCTCCACCGCCGGAATGGCAAAGTCGGTGTAGCCGTCGAAGTTGAAATCTCCAAATTCCTGGCCGCCAAAAGCGGACTCCTCCCGGAAAAACAGACCCTCATAGAGATACTGAGATTCCTCCGCCAGACTGAAGGCGGGGTAGATATCAACGGAATGTGTGTCCCACCGGTAGGCCTGAATGGGTTGGTCGCTGGCCATCAGAGCGGGGACGTCAATGGATTGAAGCAGCTTTCCGTCCTCGTAGACCAGAATCTCCTTGAGAGGGGAGAAAAAAACGTCCCTCTTGGCTCTGTCGGAACGAAGTTCCAGAGTCAGATCCCGCTGGCTTGTGAGGGGAACGGAGTAGGCGGCGGTATGGGCGGAGATGCCTGCTTTGCCAATGGACTCAAAATGGGAATAGACCCACTGCTCCGGCATGGGACTGCCAGACTGGATGCTGTCGGGATAGCCCCACTCCGGGTTGAGGGAGTACAGCTCCAGGCCGCCCTCCACGGGAACGGCCTTCTGGTCGGAGAGACCGTCGTCACTGTAGTAGTCCCACTGGGCCGCCTCCTCCAAACTGGAGCCGTCAAAGCGGTAGTGGGCCACGGTGCTGGCTCCCTCAATGCCGGTCCAGGTGGAGGTGTTGGTGCACAAAATGTTGAGGATGCCCTCCGCATCGGTCCAGGAGGAGAACAGGCCGTCATCCCCAGCCACCTGTCGGACAGGGCCCCGCCAGTCTTGCTCCCTCCCGTCCCACAGGCCCAGCATCAGATTGCCCAGCCCTGCGGGGTGAGAGCCGCCGTCTACGAGAGCCAGGGCCAGGGTGCAGCCCTCCCCTTCCTGGGACAGGAGGAGCTTAGAGGACATACGGCCACCATCATAGGGATAATTTTCGTGCGCCTCCAGAAGAAGCTGGGCCAGGTCAGGCTCCTCCGTCCGGCAGGACACCAGGTTGCCGCACAGGAGGGCGGCGGCCAGCAGGAGGATCAGCAGAGGCAGAGGCGGGCGTCTGCGCTTCCACTGGAAGATGCTGCGGATGCGAAGCTCCATTTCCCTGGCCGAGCCGGACAGGGCGGTGGTAAAAGGGGAAATGGGGAGGGACGTTCTGTTCATGGCGCTTCCTTTCTCAGACGGGACACAGCGGACAGGATGGTTTGCCCGTAGGCGGCGTGTTCCTCCGGCGAGAGTGTGTTAAGCGCCGCCTCGTCACAGGCCAGCTCCGTGTCCCGCTCTACCAGACGGACCATATACCAGGCCAAGGGATTGAACCAGTGAAGGGCATTGACCCACAGGGCCAGGGCCTTCAGCCAGATGTCCCGGCGGCGGAAGTGGGTCAGCTCATGGAGGAGGGAGTAGTGCAGAGCATCTCCCGACAGCTTATCCTGGGGCAGCAGGAGAACGGGCCTCAGCAAACCGGCCAGCATGGGCACCTTCAGCCCCTGACACGCCAGCAGCCGAGGGCGACGGCCCAGGCCCAAGCTGTCCCCTAACTGGTTGAAAATACGCACAGTGTCGCTGTCCACGACAGGAGAGGACCAGCGCCGGAGGTAGCGCAGGAAGCGCAGGTGGGCCAGCCCGGCCCATAGCACAACGACAGTTACTCCTACCAGCCACAATGCCCCAGCCAGTTGGGAGAGGGACAGGGAGAAAGGCTCATCCCAGGATGGGTCCGGCTGACCGCCGGAGTAGGAAGAAGAAACCGTGCTCCCCTGACTGCCGGCCTTGCCGGGCGCCTCCCCGCTCTGACCTTCAGGGGGAGATTGTTCTCCGCCGCCAGGGCGCGATTGGTAGATAATGGAATCAGAAAAAGTGGGGAGCTGGATAGGGGCGGCTTCACGCTGCCCTTGGGGCAGCAGGGGGAAGGGAACCGCCAGCCGCAGACAAAGGAGCAGCCAGGCCCAGCACCGCCACCGGGCCCCATAGAGGGAGCGGGTGGAGCGGGATGCTAGGGACAGCAGGAGAATAGCCGCTGATCCGCCTAGGGTCAGCGCCCCTAAAGTGAGAAGAAAGTCATCCATGATCCCGCCCTCCGCTCAACTCGTTCAGCAGGGCTTGAAGCTCATCCAGATCCCGGCGGTCCAAGCCTTCCCGCGCCAGAGCGGCCACAAAGTTTCGGGGAGAACCGTACAGTCGAGACACCACTGCCCGGCTGTCAAAGGCCTGGTAGTCATCCCGAAGGATGAGAGGGGTGTACAGGTTGCCCCTGCCCTCCCTTCGAACGGACACAAACCCTTTCGCCACTAGCCGGGTGAGGTAGGTGTTGATGGTGTTGGGAGACCAGCCGAAAGGGGCCAGGATTTGGTCCAGCTGGGCGCGCGGAGTGCCTGGCCCAGAGGTCCACAGGGCCTTCATTACCTCCAGTTCGGTGTCAGGAAGTCGTTTCATGTCAGATAGCTCCTTATTACGTCAAATGTAGTCCTTAAAAACATACTACACTTGAAGTAATAGAAAATCAAGTTACAGTGTGGTTACAGTGGGCAACAGAATGGATGGGGAAAAAGAAAAAGCGGCCGCCTCATAAGCGGCCGCAGGGAAAAACGAATTACAGCAAAATCTGCCCATTGATTTCCAGATGGAACTGAAGGTGAAAGAACTCCGCCGCTTTACGGCACAGCACCATACGCTGAAGGAAGATCTCAAAGTAGTCCATGACAGCACAGACCTGGGTGTTAATGGTCAGGGAGAGGGTAACGGTTCCGGATACGGTGTCCAGTAGCACCTCGGACCGCTCCACAGCGTAGTTGACCCGGTCATGGATGTCGAAGTTAATGACATCGTTGTTGCGCACCCGGCTGCGGCGCACATCGGTCTTGTCCGCCAGGATCAGGGCGGCAGCCACCGCGTTTACGGGAAAAGCGGTGGAGTCGTCGTGGTGGCCGATGGCGGTGATGACAGTGGCCACCTCCGCCGGTTCCATCCCCATTTTATCCAGAATGCGGAAGGCCATGGTGGCTCCACTGATGGCGTGGTCATGGCGGTTGACCACATTACCGATGTCATGCATAAAGGCGGCGATCCGAGCCAGCTCCACCTCTCGGGCGGGATAGCCCAGCTCGTTCAGAATCCTGGCGGCTACGTCGGCACACCGGCCCACATGGGCAAAGGAATGTTCGGTAAAGCCGAGAGCGATCAGGGAAGCGTCCGCCTGGGTAATATAAGTGCGGATTTCCACGGAGTTTTGAATATCCTGAAAGGTGACAGACATAAGTAAAGCCTCCTTCATGCCGGCCGGTTGGGGAACGTTCTCATCCAAATGGTGTGGGTGACCCGCCGCCGGTAACTGTTACGCAGGGGGAACGGAGATGCCGCTTCCCCGTTGAAAGGGAAACACTGCGCTCCGGGGTGGAAATGTCCCTGTTTATACTATAATAATTATGGGCAGTTTTCAATAGTTGAAATGGGATAAAACTGGACAGGCGAAAAAGAGCGGACCAGAATCTAAACACCTTGGCCCGGCAGTAGGGAAGGATGGGAGCGCTACAGGACCACAGAGATGTTGGAGAAGCATGAGGCATACTGGTCTCGGTCTGAGCTGTATGTTTAAGGAAAATCAAAAGAAAAAACAGGGGTCCATAGGTTTCAACCTATGGACCCCTGTTCTAGTAAAATATATATCAAAGAATATAACAAAATAGAATGTAGGGAAATTATTGCTCGTCTCCGTATAACCAGACGCAACCTTTGTCAACCCCCTCCACGGCGGAACGGTAGGCGGCCAACGCGCCCTTAACAGGGCGGTCGGGACGGCGAATCTTAGCTAGACGGGAGACAATCTCCTCCTCGCTTACTTCCAGATGGATGGTGTGGTTGTCAATATCGATCTCGATCATATCCCCGTCTTGGACCGCGGCGATGGGACCGCCATCCCAGGCTTCGGGGGAGACATGGCCAATACAGGGCCCCCGTGTCGCGCCGGAATAGCGTCCGTCGGTGACCATGGCACAGCTGGTGTGCAGCCCCATGCCCACCAGCATAGCGGCGGGGATGGACATTTCCCTCATGCCTGGGCCTCCCTTGGGCCCTTCATAGCGGATGACCAGGACGCTGCCGGGCTTGACGGCCCTATCTGCCATAAACTTGCGCAGGTCGTCCTCAGAGTCGAAGCACACAGCCGGCCCCCGGTGGTGGAACATCTCAGGGACCACGCCGCTCTTTTTCACGATGCAGCCGTTGGGGGCCAAATTGCCGTATAGCACGGCAAAGCTGCCGTCAGGATACAGGGGGTCCTCGACAGAGTGAATGATCTCGGCGTTTACTTTCCGTTTGAAGGCGGACAAAAATTCGCCCAGAGTACCGCCCATAGCCAAACGTGCATCCAGGTCCAAATACTGCTGGATCGCCTTGAGGGTGGCTCCCACGCCTCCGGCCTTGTAATAGTCATAGATATTATATTGGGAGGAGGGTTTGAACTTGGCAATACAGGGGACATGCTGCTGGATCTGGTCGAAATCTCCCATATCGAGCTTAATACCCATCACACGGGCCAGCGCGCATATGTGGAGCTGGGCGTTGGTAGATCCGCCGGTAGCCGCTACATGACGGAGGCCGTTTATCAGGCTGCTTTCCGTGACGATATCGCTGAACCTGACGTTCTCCTTCACAAGCTGAACGATGCGTTCACCCACATCCCGGGCCTGACGGTTTTTAGCCGCGGAGCAGAACAGCATGGTGGTGCTGTCGATGGGGCACAGGCCGATGACTTCGGCAAAAACGCCCATGGTATTGGCGGTCCCGTACATACTGCAGGTACCGCAGGAAAAGCAGATGTTTTCACGATAACGAGTGTAGGTTTCCTCACTGATCTTGTCGATATTCCGGGCGCCGATAGACTCCTTCAAATCAGGGGTCACATAGGTGCCCTCCTCCGCCTCATAGGGCACCATGCTGCCGGCAGTGAGAAAAAGGCAGGGTTTATTGAGCGCGGCGGCAGCCATAAGCATACCGGGGACGATCTTGTCACAGCTGCATAGGAAGACAAGGCCGTCAAAGCCGTGGGCGTTGGCCATGGATTCAATGCTGGCCGCGATCAAATCACGCTGGGGCAGGATATAATGCATCCCTGTGCCCTGGGCCATGCCGTCGCAGGGGGCGGGGACATTAAACTCCCCCGGTACGCCGCCAGCGGACCAGATACCTTCCTTTACGAACTTGACCAGTTCGCCAAAGCTTCGGTGACCGGGATTGACATCCGTGTAAGAATTTGCGATGCCGATGATAGGTTTGCGTAAATCCTTGATGCGGTATCCGCAGGAATTCATCAGGCCGGTGAAATAGCCCTCCTGGATATTATCAGGGTCATGGACCCCCTTCCAGTTTTCTGCCATCTAGGTCTTGCCTCCCCTAATTGAAATGATAATATAGTGGTTGCTGTGGTATGTGTCCGCTCTGATACAATATAGTATAGAGAAAAACTGATTCTATGTAAAACAGTTGTACTCTGTAAATCAACAAGTAAATACTTGTTATTAAATGCCGTGTATGTTACCATGAAAGGGGGGAGACAGATGACAAATAGTGAGAAACTCTTTCTGATCTTGGCGGAGGAGCTCAATTTCCGTCGGGCAGCGGCCCGTGCTTTCCTCAGCCAACAGGGGCTCAGTGACCATATCCGGCGGCTGGAGGGGTGCTATGGAACCCCGCTCTTCTACCGGCGTCCACGGGTGTCCCTTACTCCGGCGGGGGAAGCGGTACAGCGCACGCTGCAGCGGGTAAAAAATTTGGAGTCCGGGTTGGAAGCGGAATTGGCCGAACTGGAGGAGGGGGCTGCTGGCACCCTGAGATTAGGTACAAACTATGCAAGAGCCCGCCTGATCATTCCTCTGTTCTTTGTGCAGTATCATGCTCGATATCCGAAGGTGCGGCTCGAGCTGGTCCCGGGAGAGACCTCCGCAATGGAAAGGATGCTGGAGAACGGTGAGCTGGATGGATTTTTGGGTGTCAATACAGCTCTGCGTCCTGGAATGAAGTCGGTCCCTCTGGCTCGGGAGAGCATCTATTTGATTGCCTCCGTCTCCTATCTCAAAAAATACCTCGGACTGGAGAAAGAGGCAATAGCCGGCCTAAGGAGCGGCATTGACTTGAAACACTTTCAAGGCCTGCCCTTTGCTATGAATTATGGAAAAAGTACAGCCTTCCAGTTGATTGACCAGCACCTGGTCACAAATGGGGTGACGATAGACAATCTGTTGTCAGTCAGTGATTACAACGTATTAGAGGAGGCGTGTCGCACTGGATATGTGGCGTCCTTCTGTCCTCAAATATTTCTGCCTACCATTATAAAGGGGAACCGAAGCTGCCCAGAGGAAAGATTTCTCTGCATCCTACCAGTACGGGGCTTGGAACGATCCCTGCGCTTTGATTTGGTGTATCAGGATATGGTGTACTACCCCAAATTTGCGGTAGACTGTTTTGCACTTCTGAAGGAGATTGTGGGCAGCTACTTGGAGCAGACAGAGGTGCTGGAGCAGTAGACCTGAGATTTGAGATAACAAAAAGCTGGTCCCCGAAACTTCCATTCGGGGACCAGCTTTATTATCATTGCAGTTGGCCTTGATACAGGTCATAGGGAGTAGTCTGATATACGTAGTAATTGAGCCAGTTGGTGTAAAAGAGCTGTGCGGCGGAACGCCAGCGGACAACGGGTGACTGTCGGGGGTCATCGCCGGGAAAATAATGCTTGGGAACATCAATATCAAGCCCTTTGTTGATATCCCGAAAGTACTCGTTGGCCAACGTGTCCGGATCATATTCCGGGTGGCCGGTGATAAAGAAGCGGCGGTTGTTCTCGCTTTTGACAGCAAAAACTCCGGCCTCATCCGATACGGCCAGCAGTTCTAGTTCCGGGCGGGCCAGGATATCATCCAGATGGTTTTCCGTATGCCGGGAATGGGGGACATAGAAGATATCATCAAATCCCCGGAACAGGGGGGATTGTTTTTTTATAATAGTATGTGGGAAGACACCGAACAGTTTTTTGGGCAGAGAGTATTTGGGAATGCCGTAGTGGTAGTAGAGGCCGGCTTGAGCCCCCCAGCACACATGGAGAGTGGAATGGACATGAGTCTTGGTCCACTCCATAATGTCGCACAGCTCCGGCCAATAGTCCACATCCGCGAAATCCAGATTTTCTACCGGCGCGCCGGTGATGATCATACCGTCATACCGTTTATCCTTGATTTGGTCAAAGGTAGTATAAAAGGAAGCGAGATGGCTGGCATCCGTATTTTGGGAAACGTGGCTAGCCATTTGAAGGAGCTCCACCTGAATTTGCAGAGGTGTATTGGACAGCTTGCGAAGCAGCTGCGTTTCAGTGACGATTTTGGTCGGCATTAGATTCAGGATAAGGAGATTCAGCGGACGCATATCCTGATGGATGGCCCGATATTCCGTCATGACAAAGATATTTTCCCCCTCCAGCGTGGCTCGGGCGGGCAGAGAGTCGGGGATCTTGATGGGCATTTGGATCACTTCCCTATATGATAAGAGGTGTGTGGCCTCTTGGCCGTTAGTGGTGCGTATTTGCTCGGCCATGGATGAAATAAGGTTACCACAAACAAGGAATTTCCGCAAGGCGGAAATCTGGTGTATATTTGTTCTTGACAGATGGACAGGTAGAAGGGCGGTCCAGATATAGTGGTAGGAGGGAGTGAG
>NZ_JBBKBK010000006.1:0-49278 GCF_037892565.1 Flintibacter sp. HCN-6482
ATTATTTCCTCCTTCGTATACCTGTTAAAAATAATTGAGTTTGTTCACGTTTTAGAACTCTTATATGAGTCGTCCCACAGGCTCACGGCCAGAAAGATAAGACACAATGTTTTCTGCGGCAATCGTGGATACTCGCATGGCTGCCTCCAAGGTGGTGGGGGCATAGTGAGGAGTGACGATGACATTGTCCATTTGGAACAGAGGGCTGTCTGGGGAGGCGGGCTCCGGATCGGTGACGTCCAGGCCGGCGCCAGCTAGCTTGCCGCTCTGAAGCGCGCTGATCAATGCCGCTTCATCAACCAGAGGTCCCCGTGCGCAGTTGATAAGTAGGGCGGAGGGCTTCATGACGGACAGCCGCTCTTGATTGATGATCTTACGAGTGCCATCTACCAGGGAGCAGTGGAGGGAGACAACATCAGACCGGCAAAGCAGATCGTTTAGGTCGGAAACCAGTGTAATTCCCTCAGGAGCCTCCGTGACAAAGGGGTCATAAGCCAGCACTTCCATGCCGAATCCGTAGAGACACATTTTGGCAAAGCGTGTGCCGATTTTCCCAAGCCCTACCACGCCTACAGTCTTGCCGGAGATCTCCATGCAGGGGGAGGTGTTCTTAGCGGCAAATCCAATCTCCTTGTAAGCCTTAGAGACAGGAATGATTTTTTTAGACAGGGACATCATCAGAGCAAAGGCGTGTTCAGCGACTGACAGGCCGTTGGCATCCGGGGTAATGGTGACCGCGATCCCTGCCTTCTTGCAGTATTCCAGGTCGATGTTATCCACACCCACGCCGTGCTTGCTGACTATTTTCAGGTTTTTCCCAGTCTCCAGCAATGATTGGGGCAACTCGATGATGCGAACAAAGACAGCGTCCGCGTCAACGATTTCACGGCGGATCACATCCATATCCCGATCGGCATAGACCGCCTGATGTCCTGCTTTCGATAGAATGTCAGGCCCTACAGCGTGAACGGATTCTGTAATTAAAATTTTTCCCATGCTGATTGCTTCCTTTCCAGATTTGATTGATTTTGAGTCCCAGTCTGGCATTGCCACGGGCAGCCTGTGAACATCCTCGTTCTGCTTTTCAGCATACCTGATAGATACCGTCTTTTCCAATACTTTAATGCACATGTTTCTATAAGCGAGAACTTATAGTGTGCGGGCTTGCCGTGGCATTATAAGAGTTTACTAATATCGCCATTGGCAACTTTAAAATTGACTTTATCTCTCGTTACTGCTACCATAAAGCATGAAAATGCACAATTAAAAGCGGACAAGTTTGTGCATAATATCCATTATATAGCCTCCTGTTACCCTGCAGCATACGGGTAGAGAGGAAAACTTGCTCCGTCTTAGTACGTGTAAAGATGTTATAAAATTTATATGTCAATCTGTAAATATTGCAGATATTCAAGCCAACGACCACCCTATGGAATACTGAGGCACAGGGGCGGAGAGCCGGTCAGGCTGCGCCTGCCGGGGGTATGTTGGACTACACGTTATGATGACAGCCACTATCGACTTTGTGCTTCCAGCTGAAACCGGGATGCTGACGATACAAAACTATGGTCGGCAAGGGGACACAAAAGGCGATTGGTAGATAGAAAAAGGGGGATTGCCTATCCGCGTAAAAGTGAAACCGTAGAAGAGTAGGAAGTGTATTGCTTCCTTAACCTGAATGTACCAGTATGATAACAAGGAGGGGTTCTTTTGGAAATTGGAATTGGCGTATGGGCATTTGTGGTGTATCTGGCTGTCGTTATTGTGTGGAACGCAGTAATCAAACGGTCTATCACAGAGGCCATGTTGCTGGGCTTTCTCGTTGCGGCCGCATTTGGAGGAATCGACAATTACATTACAACGGTTGTAGAGGCATTCTGTGCGGCAGCTACTGACGAAATTTTCGTGGCCACTATGATGTTCGTCTTTATGTCGGCCATCATGACAAAAACAGGGATTATCGGTGAATTGATTGAGATTCTTAATTCCCTTGTCGGTCGTCTGCGCGGTGGCCCAGGCTATGTGGCTGTACTGGCCAGTGGAATGCTGGGTCTGGTGTCAGGCAACTCTACCGCCAACGCCGCGACTGTGGGTACCATTACTATCCCCTGGCTGGTTAAGACCGGCTGGCCCAGAGAGCTTGCCGCTACTCTGACTGCTGGAAACGCCGGCTCTGGTCAGTCTTTCCCCGCAAGTTCGGCTATGTTCCTGATGCTGGGTATGGCCGAGGTGGCTGCTCTGGTCACCATTGATACTTTCTATGTAGCCATGCTTACTGCAGGCCTTTGGTGTGTGGCCTACCGTCTGCTTGTGGTTCGCTTTTATGTCGGACGCAACCATATCCAGGCCACCCCACAGGATCAAATTCTTCCTCTGGGCGAGTCCCTGAAGAAAAATTGGCCCGCACTGATGATGTTTGTCAGCATTATTGTCCCCCTGGTTCTCACTTTGAGCCCCTTGGCTGGCGTACTGGAATCTATTCCATCCTTTGGTGAAGATGGCGTTGGTTCTATCAGCATTGTCGTCTGGGTCCCCATTCTTATGAGCATTATTGCCATCATTGAGGGCTGGAAGCGTCTGCCTCACAGCGTCAGCGGCTGGATCGGGCTGCTGAAAGAAACACAGAGCAACTTCCTTGGAGTGGGCGGTGTGTTCTTGTTCGCCATCGCCGGCAGCAGCGCTTTGTCCAGCATCGGCTTTGGCGACGATCTGAGTGCTCTGCTGGCCGCTTTGGATCTGCCCAAGGTGGTTATGGTGTTCATTGTGGGTGCTCTGGTAGCGTTGGTTGGAGGCCCTCTGGGCGGTGTAGCCACCACCATGGCTACGGGCCTTGTGGCTTTTACCGCTCTGGTGGGTGTGGGCTGCAGCCCTGTGGCCGCGCTGGCCGCCTTCCTCATTTGGATGTCCACTGAGGGCGCGTCTCCTCCCAGTTCTCCGCCGATCTTTGTCGCCTGCAGCCTAGCCGATGTGAAAGACGTAGGTAAAACCTTCTTCCCACTCGTGTTCCATTACGTTATTCCGATTACAATCCTGGGCGGACTGATTGCTCTGGGAGTCCTGCCTATTGCAAACGCTTAAGGGAGGGTAAGATATGAAGGGATTTTGTAAGCTGCTCGATGTGATATATACTGTTTGCCTGACTGTCTTTGTGTTAAGCTTAATCGCCATGCTGTTGGTTCAGGTTGTCTGCCTGTTCATCATGAACGGTCCTGCCTCTGTATGGATCTATGATTTTATCATGCCAAAAGCTGGCGTTGTGGCCGCGGTGATGGTGGTTGCAGTGGTTCTCCTCAGTTATTTGCGCCCCAATAAGAAAACGAACGATTAAATTGAAATCAATTAGCAGCGCTCCGGCATGATATGCCGGAGCGTGTTTTCATCCTGCTATCCTTTTCTGCTCTGTACAGGGTGAGGGTCCATAAAAAAATTTAATTTTGGATACATAAGAAGATATTTGGCATGAAAAATGGCTCATGAGAACAAATGCGCAGCAGATAAGTGCCTCCTTGTCAGTCAATCAACATCGTGATACAATGGTTAAAGTCATAGACATATAAGTTAATTTTTTTAGTGCCCCAAGGTATCCGCTTTGCTCTGGGAAGGAGATTTATTTTATGGTTATCAATCGAAATCCGGAATATTTTTTAACCATCGCCAGAGAAAAAAGCATATCCAGAGCGGCGGAGAAGCTGTATATTTCTCAGTCCTCTCTCAGCCAGTACATTGCGAAGCTGGAGGATGCCCTGGAAGTCAAACTCTTTGACCGATCCCGGAACCCCATTCAGCTTACTGAAGCGGGACGTATTTACCAGAGTTATTTGGAGAGCAACGACCATTTGTATCAGAAACTCCAGTCCGACCTGTGTAGTCTAAACAGCAATCGCAGTCAGGAGCTCAATATTGGCTTGGGTACTTGGCGGGGATCACTCCTCCTTCCCGAAATTCTCCCCGATTTTTTGGCACAGCATCCCCAGGCTCAGGTGACACTCTTTGAATTTCCAGTGAGCGAGCTGGCAACCCTTACGATCAACGAGCAAGTCGATTTTTCCATCATGAACACTGCTGTGATTGGGATCCCAGACACCCTGGTTCAGGAGGTCATTGCCCATGAGCGCATTTTGCTGGTGATGAACCGTTACAACGAGGCAACACAGAACTTTCTCAATCAGTGGTCGGCGGGTAGGCATCTCGATCTGCAGCCTCTCAGCAGACAACGTTTGATCTCTCTCAGCCGCAGCCTGACTGTGGGCCGGCAAGTGAACAATTTTCTAGAGCGAAACCGACTCCTTTTTCCTGACCGGCTTTATACTACCAACAACAGTACAGCTTTGGGGCTGGTGGCTAAGGGGTTGGGGTTCTGCTTTATGGTGGAGACTGGGCTGAAGGATGCTATGTCTCGACCGGAATTGGTGGCTTTTGACCTGCGGTCCCAAGATTTGATGATTCCGCTCTCTCTGATCTACAAGAAAAACGGTTATCTCACTCCCTTGATTCAGGATGCCATGGACCTAGTTCGTAACTACTACTTGGATCTTTTCCAAAATAATCACCCCCTTCAGCTTACCTGAACCGTTCAGGTAAGGACTCTTTGATCCTGCTATTACCCAGGATATATGTGAGAAAATAGAGATGGAACCCAGTTGCTAAGACGGGAGAGGCATACAACTGCCTCTCCAACCTTTTAATACAACAAAAAACCACCGGCTGTGCCGGTGGTTTTAAAAATCTTTGGCTGTGTAATATTCCGGACAAGAGATGTGCTTGCCCGCGGTGAACACCCCGCGTAGTATTGATGGTGCTATGTATATTGCGGGTGCCGCAGAAAAGCACGTCTCCCTTGTAGCGGTTGAGGCTCTCCTCACTGATCTTATCCCGTAGCGCCTATGGAGCTATAAAAGGCCGCAAAACAATTTCTCCATATTACAAAGGACAACTATGGCCTGCCCAGAGCTCTTCGCGGGTCTTTCTGCGGTAGCCATGACGACGACCTACACAGAATAATTCTGTGCCACCAAACCGTTCAGCGCTGGTTAACTCACCACTTGCTACCCGGACAATCAAATCCAGCAGTTGATGGCCTACTTCATCCACAGGCCGACCTTCAGAGATGATCGAACTGGCGTCAAAGTCAAAGTTTTCTTCCATGCTGTGGAAGGTTCTGGAGTTGCCCGTGATCTTGATTACTGGGGCGATTGGGTGGCCGGTAGGATTTCCCCGGCCGGTGGTAAATGCCACAAGCTGGGCACCGCAGCCAATCATACCGGTGACTACTTCTCCATCATGACTCTCGTAATCCATTAGGAATAAACCATGTTTATCTAATTCGGGGCGGGTAGCATATTCGATGACGTCCACGATAGGCGAGGTACCAGACTTGTGTACACCGCCTAGGGCCTTTTCCACGATGCTGCTCACTCCCCCATCGAAGT
Source organism: Flintibacter sp. HCN-6482 (assembly GCF_037892565.1). Lineage (NCBI taxonomy): Bacteria > Bacillati > Bacillota > Clostridia > Eubacteriales > Flintibacter > Flintibacter sp. HCN-6482. The sequence continues at coordinate 5,430 of NZ_JBBKBK010000006.1, forward strand.
TGCCACGGGAAATAAGGAAATTTCTGTTGGCAGGCAAAGTCGGATCCAGGCCGCTGCGCAGTACATCTTCAATTCCGTAGATGGCATCATAGACCTTTCTTGCCACTTCTGGGCTAACCGCCCGCCGGGCCAAATAGTCCTCGGTACCAAGCAGCTCGTTACACTCTGAAAGGATAGCACTGCCTCCAGCTGCAACCAGACGGTCCATCGCACATCCCACGGCTGGGTTGGCAGCCAAGCCGCTGGTAGCATCGGTACCTCCACATTTGGTGGCTACCATCAAGGCGGACAAGGGGCAGGGCTCTCGCTTCATCTGATCCAGCGTTGCTTTCATTTCCTTCCCGGCTTCAACGGCCCGGCGGATAGTAGCGCTGGTACCTCCCTCGTTTTGGATAATAAACATAGCCACAGGCTTTTGTGTTTCCCGAACAGCATCCAGTAACTCCTGGGGATTAAATCGTTCGCAACCTAGGCCAATAATTAATACAGCGCCTACGTTAGGATGACAGGCCATAGATTTCAAAGTCCTGGCAGTCAGCTCCAAGTCAAAGCCCACCTGAGCACAGCCTACTACATGAGGCATTGGAACGGAACCGGGAATCTGAGAAGCAATTTTTTCCACTGTAGTATTGGCGCAGAAAACAGATGGAATGATTGCCAAATAGTTTCTTACGCCCACTGTGTGGTCAGGACGACGGTATCCCATAAATGTTGTTTCCATAGTGAAGGGCCCTCCTTATTTTGTGCCACGGTCGCAGTCCATATTATGGGTATGAATCCAACTACCAGCCGGAGTATCTTCCAATAGATAGCCGATCTCCTCCCCGTATTTTATGACGGGATCACCCTTTTTCTGATCCAAAATGCTGACCTTGTGAGCAAACTCCACATCAGACAACAAAGTGACAGTTTGTCCCTGAGGAGTCTGGATAGTGTCCCCCTTGAGGGCATCCTCTAGAACCATGGCCACAGTATCAGTGGGATTGATAATAAGACTTTTTCGAAGCATAACAGCATCCCTTCTAAAAAAATACTTGTAAAGGCCGTATAGCTTGGCCAAAGCAGGACATCAGCAAACACCCATGGATCCCAAAATGATAGCCAGAATAGCACCACTGGCGGTAATAGCAATATTAACTACTGCCACATCACGATAGGAGTCTTTGTGAGTGACGCCGCATACGGCAAACATGGTCATGACCGCTCCACACCAGGGCATGGAGTCTAAGCCATTAGCGGAGATGGAAGCTACACGGTGAAGAATTTCTGGGTTGAGACCGGTGGCCAGCAGGCGCTCGGATAAGGTTTCTAGGGCAATACTCAGACCGCCGGAAGCAGAACCAGTAACTCCAGCCAGGATATTGACAGAAATAAACTCGTAGATCAGCCCATTTCCGCTGGAAAGAGTATCAATGGCGTTACAAATAATAGTAAAGGCCGCAGAGGCTTGGATCACATTGCCCATACCAACTGTAAGGGAGGTGTTCATGATAGCGGTCATGGAGTTGGCAGCGCCTTGATTGAATGTTTCACGCATACATCCCTTCAACCGAGGGAAGAACAGCAGAGTGGCCAAAAGTACGCCCAGCAATAGGCAGACCATGGTATTCCACTTCACGAAGATGATAGTACATACCACTACCAGCAAAGGGAGGATGGACAACCACACATTGGGTAAGGACATATTTTTGGTGGACTCCATAATAGCCAGATCCTTTTCGCTGGCTACAAAGTGCTCCTGATTTTTCCGGGCCTGATTGGCGCGGTGATTCATATACAAAACGCTGACAACTAAAATGTAGATAGCGACAATGCAGCCCAAGACGGGGGCGGCGGTAGGGTCAGTTCCAAAATAATTGGTAGGAATGATGTTCTGATTTTGGGGAGACCCGGGAATAGCCATGGCGGTATAGCTGAAAGCACCAGTGGCAATACAGCCAGGAAGCAGACGTTTGGGTAAGTCAGCTTCTTTAAACAAATCCACTGCAAAAGGATAGACCACAAATACCACTACAAATAGGCTGATGCCGCCATAGGTCATTACAGAAGTTGCCAGGATTACAGCCAGTACAGCATTTTGAGGGCCAATCAGTTCGGTAACAGAGCGGGCAATGGAGGCGGCCGCTCCCGAAGCCTCCATAATCTTACCAAATAGAGCGCCTAGCATAAATAGCCCAAACCACTGGGCCAGATAATTTCCAGTACCGGACAAAAAGGTATCGGTAATAGAGGTTAGGGGGTTCATCCCGGAGGTGATAGAAACAATGATAGCACAAATGGGGGCAGAAATAAAGACGCTCCAGCCCTTCATACACATATAGGCCAAAAGGACAAAGGCGAAAATAATACCGAAAATCATAACCGGAGTATTGTCCATAGAAGATACACGCTCCTTTCTCAATTACTTTACTGACAGATGGTATACGCCGTTGTCGCCGTCCATACATCCGCGCGGAAGCATAATGTCCAAAACCAATTCTTGCTCAGGAACGACTTTTCCGTCCTGAACCAGCAAATAGCCGTCGTGGCCAGGCAAAACCTTATAAGCCATCGACTTAATCTTTTTGATGCTGGCGGTGCTGGCTTGCTGATCTACATACTGGTCGGAATACTCCAATTCCAGTTCACTGCGGTTTTTCACTGCGTCGCCAGCCAGGACTACTACACCCTTCGGAGTGTCAACGGCCAGACTCATGTGTCCTGGCGTGTGGCCCGGAGTCCAGATTGCTCGGATTCCAGGTAGGATTTCCTCACCATCATCTACCAGACGCACTTGACGGCAATGTTGTAAGTACAGCACGCTCTCTAATGGGGTCCACTCGTCCTTGGAGGTGGTAGCGTATTCCCATTCACTGCGCCCCACAATGATTTGGGCGTTTGGATAATAGGCTGCATTGTTCAGATGGTCATAGTGCATATGGCTGAGAAAAATAGTGTCCACAGTCTCTGGTGCGACCTCCAATCTTGCCAGAGAATTTTGGATGGTCTTAATAACCCCATGAGCCGCTGTGTCAAACAGGAGGGTGTGTCCCGGGGCACGAAGTAGTGCGCAGGTACTCAGTCCCAGCGCACCGGCACTGGACTTGCCAGGAAATACTTTGGTTAGCAAATCAATTTGGTAGTTCAAAATATCGTTCCTCCCTTGAAAAGTAATCAGACAACATCGAATCTCATGCGCAGAGATACACTCTTTGGTATATCCGTCGTTATGGACTACCACTGTATAGAGTATAGTAGCTTAGAAAAGAAAGTAACAACATGGAAAATGAGAAAAAATGACTATTTTTTAAACAAAATGAATTATTTTTTCTTTTCAAAAGTGATTCTATATGTTAAAATATCAAAAAATGTTTGAAATTTAGACGGATGGAGGGGACGGAGATGGACAAGATCAAGATTTTGGCCATTGCGCCTTATTGGGGTATGGCATCTGTTATGAAACAAGTAGGACAGAATCGCAATGATATTGAATTGACTGTAAAGCTGGGTAACTATAAGACTTGCCTTGAGGTATTACGGGAGGAGCCTGATTACCGCTATGATGCTATCGTTTCCAGAGGGGGCACAGCGGAATTGTTGCGTACAGCCGCGTCTATCCCGGTAGTGGAGATTGATGTATCAGTATATGATGTGCTGCGCTGTCTGAAGTCAGCGCAGCATTACTTAGAAAAGTTTGCGGTAGTAGGCTTTTCCGGCATCACGGAGTGCGCGGTGCAGCTTTCGGCTATGATGCAGTATGATTTTACGGTATGTACCATCACTGCTGAGAGCGACATCAAGGGGGAGCTGCAGAGATTACGGGACCAGGGAGTAGAACTGATCCTGTGTGATCGGGTGAGTATGGTCAACGCTGAAGAACTAGGTATGAACGCCATGTTTCTCTCGTCTGATGAGGCCAGCATTGCGGCCGCTTTTGATGAGGCCGTCCATGTGTGCGCAAAATATGGACACTTTCAGAAGCAGAACGCTGCGCTGCAAAAGTTACTAGGGGTGTTGGCACCCGGTACATCTCTGTTTACACCTGGCGGAAGACTAATTTTCTCCAACCTAGAGCAGCAACCGGGTTGGGTGGGCCTGGTGGAGCAGATACAAATGATGCTTCCCTGTCTGACTGTGGGAAATGAGCCCGTGCAGCGAGAATTAGAATGGAAGGGAGAGCTGCTGTTTCTGTCGGCATTTGGATTGGAGCATTGTGGACAACGATGTCTGTGTATTCAGGTGCGGCAGGCACAGACTATGCCTGTGGAGACGGGAAAGGGAGTAACCATCACGCACCGAAACGAACCCTTATTTAACGATGTATCTCGAGTGGGGTGTGCGGTGCTGGTAGGGGAGATCGGCCGAAGGATACCCGCCTATTACCAGAGTATCTGGCCCGTTCTGATCCTCGGAGAGACTGGAACGGGAAAAGACACGGTGGCCTCTATCCTATACCGGAATGGGCCCTTTCATGAGCGGATGATGGTGACAGTGGACTGCCAGGTGCTAACTCCCCGGCGATGGAAGGCGCTTCTCAGCCGGGACAGTTCGCCGTTCTTTCGCACAGGAATTACAATTTATCTACGCTCAGTGGATCGGCTGGAAAATGAAACTGCGGAGGAGCTGTTCCGTTTTATGGAGCAAAGCAATCTGTGCCAACGTAACCGTCTATTGTTTTCTGGTGTGCTGGACCGCCCTGATATAGAAGATGAATATGTGCTTACATATCTGAAAAATCATTTTTCTACTGTTGTACTGCGTCTGCCTGCCTTGCGTCAGCGCCGTCAGGATATACCGGGTATCACCGCGTTGTATATTAACCAGCTGAATATGGAGCTGGGAAAAGGAATTATTGGATTTGCCTCCGAGGCCATGGCTCTGCTCCAGCAATTTGGATTTGATGGAAATTTGGCTCAACTTAGCCGCATGATGCGCACCTTGATGCTTACTACCCCTGGTCCCTATATCCAGGCAGAAGAAGTCCGCAAGTTAATTCGTGAGGAACTTCCTCAACGCAGTCAGTTACTGCCTCGAGGCTTCGCCGCCGTCAATCTAAATCAGAGTTTGGAGGCTATCAATTACGACATCGTGCGTCTCGTATTAGAGGAAGAAGCGGGCAACCGTTGCCGGGCCGCAAAGCGGTTAGACGTGTGCCGGTCTACTGTTTGGAATATGCTTAAGCGTAACAAAGAAAGTTGACGTTATCCCTGTCCTGGTTCCACTGTTTCTTTCATTATTGTGCGGGAAAAGGTATTTGATCCGGCGCTAACAGGCAAAACCCACGCCTCACATCTGCTACGACAGCATAGCGAGGTTCCTGTGACCTTAAAAGATCGTGGGAGAGGTAACTCTTTTGCGTTACCTCTCCCACGATGTAAGACTTACTGTCCATATGGCCGGAAGCAGAGATGGGCTTTCAGGGTCACAGCTCTTCCACGGAAATAACTCCCTCTACCATGAGCACTGAGTTGAGCACACTTTCTACAGTGTGCTTTTTATTGAGCGCCAGAGTAAAGATGGCGCAGGCATTATGGCGCTCGCTGCCGGTTGAACGGGTGATTTCCATGTTTCGCACCTTCACGGCCAGATCCCGGAACAGGACTAATACCTGGTCCAGACATTGGGAATCTGTGTATTCCATGTACAGGTTGATTTCGGGGGCATGGTTTAGGATGCGGTATTCTAACTTGGAGAAAACCAACTCGGCGATCATGACAAGAATGGTGGCGAAAAGCCCCCCTTCATAAAACCCGCTGCCGATAGCCAGACCAACAATGGCAGTGGTCCAGAGGCCGGCGGCGGTGGTGAGCCCCTTGACCCGCTGACGACGGGTGACAATAATTGTGCCAGCTCCGATAAAGCCGATTCCGGCCACTACCTGGGCCCCCAAGCGGGAAATATCTGTATCATAGCCCATGTACATATAGAGATACTGGCTTGTCAGAGTAGTGATGGCGGCACCCAGGCAGATCAGAATATGGGTGCGGAAGCCGGCTGGACGGCGTTTATACTCTCGCTCGATGCCGATGACTCCACCACAGAGAGAAGCCAGCAGCATACGCAGAGCGACAGAGAGCAGGGTGACATCACGCAATTCATGAAATATGGATAACACAGCGGCTTCCCCCCTCATGTTTCTTCAATGGAATAAATGCAGTCCAGCGCCGAGATATCAGCCAGAAGCTTGGTGTGGGGCATCCGCTCCTCCAGCCGGATGGAGAGAATGGCACTGGGGCGAGCCCTCTCCTTGTCACGGTTGATGTCAACATCATAAATATGGGAGTTATGGGCTTTGATGCAGGCAATGATTTGACCAATATCATCTAGTGAGGTGAACTCCACGTAGATATTGATGTTTCGGGAGCGCTCTATGATAAAAACTTCCAGACGGGGGAGCAGCCAGACTGCAAGAAAGATCAGCAGAAATGCCAGAGCCACACACTCGTAGAAGCCAGCTCCAATGGTCAACCCCATGGAGGCCGAAGCCCACAGACCGGCGGCAGTGGTCAGGCCCTTTGCCTCCTGCTTTCCAGTGACCAGAACGGTCCCGGCACCTAAAAAGCCGATGCCGTTGATAACCTGGGCGCCGATGCGGGAAATATCGGTGCGCAGGCCATAGCGTCCTTCCCAGAGGGTGTTGAGGATATAGTGCTCGTACTGCCCCAGGATCATGGTCAGGGCGGCGCCAAGGCATACCAGCATATAGGTGCGAAAGCCAGCCGGCCGCCGTTTACGACCCCGGTTCAGACCTATCATACCACCGAGCAGCATGGCGAGCGTCAGCCTCAGCAAAACAGATACTGTATTCAGCTCTCGGAAATAGTCCAATGCTTCGATCATAAGCTCACCGCCCTTTCAAGAACAGCTCAAAGGTTAATTTTGCCCGTAGTAGGCGTTGGCCCCGTGTTTCCGAAAATAGTGCTTATCCAAAAGATACTGGGGAGCTGGCTCGGCCTGGGGGGAGAACTGGGTCGTAATCAATGCCATGCGGGCTGTTTCCTCCAGGATAAGGGCATTTTCCACAGCTTTTTTGCAGTTGGCGCCCCAGGAGAAGGGACCATGCTTGCATACTAACACTCCTGGGATGGCCATGGGGTCCAATTTCCGATGGCGAAAGGTCTCTGCGATGACAAGGCCGGTATTGGCCTCATACGCTTGGTCCACCTCCTGCTTGGTCAGGTGGCGTGTGCAGGGGATGGCACCGTAGAAGGAGTCGGCATGAGTAGTTCCATAGCACGGCAGATCCAGTTCTGCCTGAGCCCGCGCCGTAGCATAAGGAGAGTGGGTGTGAACCACGGCGCCTACGCCAGCAAAGCTACGGTACAATTCTAGGTGGGTCAATAGGTCGGAGGAGGGGCGAAGCTCGCCCTCCACCACGGTTCCGGACAGATCGGTGACGACCATCTGTTCTGGACACATGGAGGAATAATCCACCCCGCTGGGCTTAATGACGACGAATTTGCCGTCCTCAGACAGAGCGGAAACATTCCCCCAGGTAAGAATAACAAGGCCATACTCTACCAGCTTCAGATTGGCGTCGCAGACCTCCCGTTTCAGTGTTTCCAGCATAAATAGATCCTCCCTGATGTATCAAGAAAGACCGGGGTGGTCAGAACACTGACCACCCCGATCCTTACAAGGTAAAACGAAGAGGTTAGCTAGGTGTTTCCCCCAAAAGGGATTAGCCCATGACCTCAGCCCACAGCTCATTCCAGTGCTCCAGAATGGCGTCCTTATTTTCAGTCAGGTAAGACACATCGCGGTCCACCCACTTGATGTCGGAGGAGGGGGCCAGCCAGGCATTCTCGGGAGCCTCATAGTTAGCGTTGGTGTAGCGCAGGGTGCCCTCCTGATAGGCGGCCAGAGCGGTCTGACCCTCGGCGGAGCAGATGAAGTCGATCATAGCCTTGGCGTTCTCGGGGTTGGGGCCGTTCTTGACCAGAGCCACGCCGAAAGCGGTGGCGGAGGTGCCCTCCTCGGGGTACTGCAGACGGATGTTGTCAGCGCCATCCTTGATCAGGGTAACAGCGCCGTCCTCGTAGGTCAGACCCACGGCGTACTCGCCCTGCTGGACGCTCTTGAAGCCAGCGGAGGAGGAGCCGGCGATGACCAGGTTGGGCATCAGCTTCTCGATGTAGGCCCAGGCCTCGTCGGAGTCCATGCCGTAGACGGCCATGATGTTGGACAGGTTGTTCCAGGCGGAGGAGGAGCTGTTGGGATCGGCGGTGACAATCTGACCCTTCAGCTTGGGATCCAGCAGGTCCTCGTAGGAGTTGATCTCCAGGCCCAGTTCGGCCTCCAGATCCTTGTTGATGCAGAAGACGACAGTGGACAGATGGTCCATGGAGTACAGGCCGTTGGGGGAGGTGTAGCCGGGCATATTCTCGGCATCATGCACGGAGACCCAGGACTCGAAGATGTCAGCGTAGCGGTCGCCGTCGGAGTCAGCCATGCCGCCCCAGACCAGGTCGCCCACGGGGTTGGATGCCTCACCAGTCAGACGGGTGGTCAGCTCGCCGGCGGAGCCGTTGACGACCTCCACCTCAATATCGGGGTATTTCTCATTGAAGCAGGTGATCAGAGCATCCAGGTCGGGGTCGGTCATGGAGGAGTAGAGGACCAGGTCGCCGGACAGCTCAACGGGCTCCTCGGCGCTGGAGCCGGCACCAGTGCTGGTGCTGGATCCGGTGCTGGGGGTGGAGGTTCCGCCGCTCTTGTTGTCATCGCTGGAGCCACAGGCAACCAGAGACAGGGCCATGGCAGAGGCCAGGGCAAGGGCAAGTAACTTTTTCATGGTTCATTCTCCTTTTCATTCTTCTCAGAATAAGGTGTATACTTACATGCGGCAGGGCCGCAGATAAGCCGGGAAGGGGGTTAGAGACGGACGTCTTCCGACTTGGTCACAGCCAGATAGATGAGCAGGGAGATGGTGGTGATCAGCGTCAGGATGGCGGCGAAGGCGGCGGCCAGACCGTAGTTGCCTCGGCTGATGGCCACATAGGTGGACATAGTCAGGGTAATGCTCTTCTGGTTATATAGGATGATGGAGGAGGAAAGCTCCGTCACAATGGCTACCCAGCTGAGGATGGCGCCGGAGAAGATGCCGTTTGCCATCATGGGGACGGTGATCTTTACGAAGGTCTTGGCCTTGGAGGCGCCTAGGCTGATGGCTGCTTCCTCGATACTCATGGAGATCTGCATCAGCGTGGCCGTTGCTGAACGGATGGTGTAGGGCAGACGGCGGATGACCAGGGCGATGATCATGATGGTCATGGTACCGGTGAGGGCAAAGGGCTTCTTGCCAAAAGCAATCAGCAGGGCCAAGCCAATGACAGCGCCTGGCATAATGTAGGGCAGCATAGACAGAGTATCGATGGTGTTGTTCAGGGCGCTGGAGCGGCGGACCACCAGATAGGCGATGAGCACCGCGATCACGATGATGATGACCAGTGCCAGGATACCCATAACGGTGGTGTTTTTAATAGAGCGGCCCAGCAGCTTCTTGGTGGCGGCCTCGTAGTTGCCCAGAGAGAAGCCGGGCTTGAAGACAGCGCCAGAGCAGTTGCGGAAGGACAGGTAGATAATGTACAGCTGGGGCAGGAAGGCCACAGCCACCAGCACATAGCAGTACAGATGCATCAGGAAACCGGACAGGCCCTTGGCGTCCTTCTTTTCCACGGGGTGCAGGGCGTTCATGGAAAACTTGAAGCGGCTGGTGGCGAACTTCTGAATGCCGAAGACCACAGCGGTGATAATGACCGCAATCATAGCAAGGGCTGCGGCGAAGTTGAAGTTCTGGCCGCCCTCACCCAGGTACTGGTTGTAGATCAGCACGGGGAAGGTCTGGAAGCCCTCGCCCATGAGCATAGGGGTGCCGAAGTCGGCAAAGGCCTGCATGAACACCATCAGGCCGGCGGCTAGGATGGTGGGCATGGACAGAGCCAGCACGATGCGGAACAGACGGCTGACACCAGTGCAGCCCATGTTGGCGGAGGCCTCCATCAAGGTGTTGTCGATATTCTTGAATGCGCCGTTCATATAGATGAACACCAGGGGGAAGAACTTGAGCGACTGGACCAACAAGATACCTTTAAAGCCATAGATGCTTCCAATGTCAATGCCTAGACCAAGCAGGAACTGGGTAATGACGCCGGAACGGCCCAACAACATGATCCAGGAGTAGGCCCCGATGAAGGGGGCGGACATGGAGCACAAGATGGAGATGACAAACAGGGCTTTGGCGCCCTTGATCTTATAAAAGGAGTAAAAATAGGCGATAGGGATGCCCAGGATCAGGGAGACTGCGGTGACGGAGACGGTCACCAGCATACTGTTGACCATGGTGTCTGTGTAGTAGGACTTGCTGAAAAATTTGGTGAACTCCGCCAGGGAGAACTGGCCCTCGGGTGTGATGACTGACTGCTTCAGCAGACCAAACATGGGGTAGACCAGGAAGAGCAGGAAGGTGGCCAGCAGGACCAGAGAGACCACCGTCCATAGCTCAAACTTTTTCTTTTTTACTGTCATACTATGCGCCCTCCTCTGTCAGGATGCAGCGCAGTCGTTGCACACGCCGGTGAGGATATTGGCGGAGCCATCGGCGGTGAACACATTGACTTTTTCTGTGTTTAGCTGCAGCTTAATGTGAGTGCCAGGGCGGATGATGCTGTCGATAGAGGACTCCTGGATGATCTCCACTTCCTCGCCGGAATCCAAATGGACAAAATAGTGTGTGTTCAGGCCGAGGAACACACAGTCATCCACCACTCCGTCAATGCCATCCACAGTGGCATCCTGGGTGAGCAGGAATTCCTCCGGCCGGACGGACATGATCACGTCCTGGTTCTGGCGGTATTGGTCCATCACGTTCTGGATCTCGGCCCGATGCCCCTTCTGCGTAAGCAGATAGGTTCTGCCGCCCTCGACTACCAGCTTGGCGTTCATCACATTGGAGCGGCCAATAAAGGTAGATACGAACAAGTTGGCAGGCCGCTGGTAGATATTCTTGGGCGTTCCGACATGCTGGATAACGCCATCCTTCATGACAGCGATCCGGTCGGAAACGGCCATGGCCTCCTCCTGGTCATGGGTGACGTAAACAGTAGTGATATTGACGCTGTGCTGGATGTTCTTGATGACGGTCCGCATCTCCACCCGGAGCTTGGCGTCCAGATTGGAGAGCGGTTCATCAAAAAGCAGAACGTCGGGCTGGATACACAGGGCACGAGCTAGAGCAACACGCTGCTGCTGTCCGCCAGACAGACGTTCCGGCAGGCGGTCGGCATACTGGTCAATCTGCATCAGCTTCATGAACTCGTCGGTTTTGGAGGCAATTTCAGCTTTTGGGAGCTTTTTGTTCTTCAGACCGAACTCCACATTTTTACGCACAGTCATGTGGGGGAAGATGGCGTAGTTTTGAAACACCATGCCAATGTTGCGTTTAGCGGGATCCAGGTCATTGATGCGTCGATTGCTGAAATAGAAGTCTCCTCCCTCGATGGAGTTAAAACCGGCGATCATCCGAAGCAGGGTGGTTTTACCACAGCCAGAGGGCCCCAGCAGAGTGAAGAATTCTCCCTCCTTGATATCTAGGTTCAGGTCAGGGATTATCACATTCTCCCCGTACTTCTTTAAGGCGTGCTTGATCGAAATGGTCACACTCACAGTACATTCTCCTCTCAAATACACACATGGCCGGCAGGCGGTCTGCTTTTTGTCTGTATCTGCTTTTTTATCTTTTAATGGCGGATCATCCGCCGGACGCGCATAAAAGTGAGCCGGTTCCGGATCAGAGGGGAGGCCTCCAAAATCAGTTCCAGAGCCGCTTCAGGGACGCCCAGGTCAGACAGGGAGGCACTTGCCTTCAGGTCCGTTAAAAACTGATGGATCTGAGCGGCGGGAGGGATTTTCGCAATGATTTGCCGTATCTGAGGCCACTGCTGTATCAGCCGCTCCGGCGTTACCTGGGCCAGACAGTCATGGAGGTTTTCCTCCCGGCAGGCGGAGAAAAGCCTGGGGCCAAACACTTCCATCAGCCGCTCATCTGACACAGGGGCATAGGGCAGCGCCAGTGAGGCGATGTTCTCTATCTGGGATAGGCGCTGATATTCCTGAGCGATGAGAAGCGTGCCGACGCCAACCTTCTCTCCGTGGAGAGCGCTGCTATGAGTGCGCAGGGCCGCTGGCTCCACCTCAATGAAATGGGATACATGGTGTTCCGCTCCAGAGGCAGGGCGGGAGGTGCCAATCATCTGCATGGCAAGTCCGCTCATCAAAAGCCCGTAGACTACCGCCTCGTAAGCGGCGGAGCCGCCGCTGCGCAGGTCGCGGCATCTGGTCCAAATGCTGTCAACAGCATCCTCCATAATTTGATAGATGACTGGGCAAAGCTTTTCTCCAGTGAGGAGATGGGAGATGCGCCAATCAGTCAAAGCAATGAATTTGCCCAGCATATCGCCAATCCCGCTTGCGGTGAGCCGCCAGGGGGCGGCGGAGATCACATCAAGATCGGCCACGACAAGGAGCGGTGCCTGACAGGGTATCGTTTTTTTATATCCATGCCAAGTCATGGCCGCCACATTGGAGCAGAAACCATCGCAACTGGCGGCGGTAGGGATAGAAATGAATGGAATACCCCGCTCCGTCGAGCAATAGCGGGTGATATCGTGGACAGTACCCCCGCCAATGGCCAGCATCACTTGAATATCTGGTTCCAGACGAGCTAACACGCTGGCGGTAGAGTTCTCATCGGCATGGAGCCCAGAGGGGGATAGGATGATTTCCTGCTCCGCTCTAGGGTGTATGGAATTTGGGATGGCGCGGTAAGTATTTTCATCGTAGACCGCACAACGCTTTCCAACAACGGGAATGCTGGAAAGAATTTCCTCCAGATGGAAAAGAGCCCCTTCCTGAATGACACATATCTGGGTCGCAAGGAGGTGTTCCCCGCCGCAAGAGCAGGGTCCGCTCAAATGGTTGGCGTCTATTTTCACATTTCAGGACCTCCTGGGTATTCGAACAGAAACGAAAGGGAAACAAGACAAGCGCATTGACTTCAACATTTCCTTTTGTTAATATATAAACAAAAGGGAGGAAAATGGCTCGTGATTTGTACATATTTTATAGCCACTATAATAACTGAAGTGAGCATTTCTGTCAACAGTGTTAATATAGAACAATAAAAAATCATTTTCGCTCATGGAGAAGGGGACTATGCTGAAAGAAGAACGACATCAAAAACTACTAAAGGTCCTGGCGGAGAAGGAATTTGCCACGGTAGAGGAACTGAGCAAAAGCCTTTTGGTTAGTATGCCTACTATCCGGCGTGATCTGACTGAGCTGGCCCGCCGAAAGCTGATCATTCGCAATCACGGCGGAGCTATGCACATTCCGACGGAGAATGTGATAGCTCCGGTGGACTTCCGAAAGAGCGTCAACTACAAGAAAAAGAATCTTTTGGCCCGGGAGGCCGTAAAATTTGCTCTTAACAATATGGTGGTCTTTCTCGACGGTTCCACCACTGCTTCTTATCTGTGCGACTATTTAAAAGGGCGTCCTGATATCATTGTCATTACCAACAGCTTGACGACTGGCGCCCATTTGAAAAGCCTGGGCCTGCGAACCTACTGCCTTGGGGGCGAGGTAATCGGAAGCTCCTCCTCTGTGGGGGGGGCCATGGCCATTGAAACAGCCGCGAACTTTAATATCGACGTAATGTTCTTCTCAGCATCAGGAGTAAATGAGAAGGGAATGATCGTGGATACCTCAGAGAAAGAAACGGAGTTGAGGGCTTTCCTGCTGAAAAACGCGGCGGTCAGCGTGTTTCTATGCGATGGGAGTAAATTTGGCCACTCAGCGGTATATAATATCGCGTCTCTATCAGAGATAGACTATATGATTACCGACAGCCCGGTGCCAGAATCTTATCCTTCCCCCAAAAAGGAAATAATCTTAGTTGAGGAGAAGTGAACAGGCAGAAGGGCGGATCAAGCGCGTTTTGAGACAAAAAAGGCGGTGGAGCTGGAACACCTGTCCGGGTGATCCGCTCCGCCGCCTGTTTATGTTCCGTCCTGAGAGGCGACCAGGATGCCCCGACGGGGCAATGGGTAGGCGGGGGGGAGCGGGGAATCGGTGACCATATAGTCCACCTGATCTAAAGAAGCGACCCGAAAAATGGATCCCTTGCCAAATTTGCTCCCATCACACAAAAAGACGCTTGTGATCGGCCGGCGAAGAAGGTGGCGGCGCAGAAGCGTTTCCTCCTCAGAGGGATCAACAATGGCCCCTTTGGGCTCTACACCATAACAGGAGAAAAAAAGCATATCAATATGAAAGCGGTCCAAAGAGTCATAGGATATCTTGCCCCCGGCCGCAGTAGAACTGCCAAAAAAGCGGCCGCCAGTATAATAGGTTCGGATCCCCCTCTGTGTAAGTTGTACCGCGGCGGAAACCCCGTTTGTGAGTACAGTCAGATCCAAACTGGGACTGAAGCAGTCAATGAGATAGCCAGTGGTGGAGGAGGCGTCCAAAAAGAGAAAGGTATGTGGGCGGACTAGCTCCATGGCCCGGTGGGCGATGGCGGCTTTGGCCTTGGCGTGGATGGTCCGGCGGATATCCAGCGGCATACTGGTCCTGTCAGCGGAGATGCGCATTGCCCCGCCATTGCCACGGATAATCAACATCTGTTCTTCCAGCTCCCTTAAGTCTCGATAGACCGTGGGGGGACTGATAAAGAAGTGGCGGCTCAGGGTATCTACGGTGACAAAGCTGTGGTCATTTAAGAAATCCAGGATGTTTAGCAACCGGTCCTTTCTCGACATAATCATTTCCTCTTGAACATTTGTGATTGTTTTTGCTTTTTTGCGCCGGTCATTGACAAAAATGCACAATAGTGTATAGTTTCAGTATAAATGAAATAACAGAAAAATGCAAGCGGCTGGGAGGAGAAAAAGTGGGGAAAAGGATCCAGATGATCGCCTTTGATATGGACGGTACGATAACGCAGCACAAATGCCCTTTAGGGGAGGAGAATAAAAAAGTGCTGGATCGTCTAGCCCAGCTCTACCGGCTGCTAATTGTGGGGGCCGGTTCAGGCTCCAGGATTTTTCGACAGATGGGCGGCTATCCCATTGATATCCTGGCCAATTACGGGATGCAGGAATGGGAATACTGTCAGGAACGAGGAGAGATGGAGGTAGTCCGGAACATATCGGTGCGCTGTGACCGGGAGTCGGTTGACCGGCGAATGGACCAGCTGCGCCGACAGTTTGGTTACATGAACTATGCGGGGGAATCGGTGGAGTACCATCCTTCTGGATGTGTCACCCTCCCACTGCTTGGAACTGAAGCGGACAGCAGGGAAAAGCTGTCCTTTGACCCGGACCGGAGCCGCCGCCGAGCCATCTACCCCTATGTGAAGGAACTGTTCTTGGACTATACAGTGTATGTGGGTGGATCCTCCTCCTTTGACTTGGCTCCCCGGCCATACAGTAAATATTATGCCTTAGACCGCTACTGTGAGGAGCGGGGGCTGTCCCATGACCAAGTGGTCTATGTGGGGGATGACTACGGCCCCGGTGGCAATGACGAGAGCATATACCGCTCTGACTTTACATTTTATACTATCGACGACTACCGCCAGCTGGGGACGGTGCTCAATGAATTTTTGAGATAAAGGCGAAAAAGGAGAATCGAGAAATGGAATTATATCATACTCCTCATGGGCTGAACGACTATTTGAATCGGACATTTACCTGTCCCTGTGGAAAGACCCACAGCGCTCCCTTAAAGTATGTAAGTGTGAGGAAGGATGCCCTTTCGGACCTGCCGAAATTTGTAAAGGAATTGGGGTTCCACAGTCTTTATCTGGTCAGTGACCACATCACCTATGGGATCGCTGGCCAAAAATGCATGGATATCCTGGCTCAGGCGGGTATCCGGGCTGAGATCATCCAACTGACCCATTTGGAGTTTGACGAGGCTACCCTGGGGGAGTTGGTCATTCATATGCCCCAGGACTGTGACCTGGTGGTGGCCGTAGGCACCGGAACCATTAACGATATGACCCGGTATTTCAGCTTTAAGCTAGGGAGGCCCTTCTTTACTGTTGCCACAGCGGCCCCTATGGATGGATTCGCGTCCAGCATAGCGGCCATCCATGTGAACCATCTAAAGACCACCTTCCAGGCACAGACCCCGCTTGCGGTCATTGGGGACACAGAGATTTTGAAAAATGCCCCCTATCCAATGATAGCGGCCGGACTGGGTGATCTGCTTGGAAAATGTACCTGCCTGTGTGACTGGCGGCTGTCCCATATCATTACGGGGGAGCATCAGTGTGAGCGGATCATGGAGCTGGTGGAGAAGTGTGTCCAGGACCTGCTTCCGGTGGCTGGTCGGGCCAAGGAACGGGACCCAAAGGTGTTGGGAGATATCATGGAGGGGCTTGTCTTAACCGGTGTGGCTATGAGCTTGTACGGCAATTCCAGACCTGCCTCCGGCTGTGAGCACCATATGTCTCATTATTGGGAAACCATCCTGGAGCAGCGGGGCCAGCGGCCAGCTCCCCATGGAGCTCAGGTAGGCGTAGGTACTGTTCTGGTCCTGAAAGCGGTGGAACTGCTGCTGGAGCGGAAGGTGGATTTTGATGCCGCCCGCAGGGCGGCGGAGGCATATGACCCGGTCAAGTGGCGCGAGGAGATTCAGAGAGCCTACGGCCCTGCCGCCCCTGGAGTGATTGAGATGGAAGAAGAGGCGGGTAAGAATGCCTCCGCCGGCCGGCTAGCGCGCATCGATACCATGGAGCGCCGCTGGAGCGAGATCTCGGCCCTGCTTCGGACCTTACCCACTTCCGACTATGTGGCGGACCTGCTGTCCGGCTTGGGGGCGCCCTGCCGGCCGGAGGGAATTGGCATCGACCGGAAGCTGTTGAAGGATACATTCCTCTACTGCAAAGAAATAAGGGCTAGATATACGATTCTTCAGATGATGTGGGATCTGGACCTGTTGGACTCTATCTCTGATCAGGTGATCGAAGAGATCGGGTGAGCAGGGAATAGAAGGGCACACAAATAATTTGCCCTAGATTTAACACAACGGAACTTTCTTCAGCTGGGTAGTTGTTGTATTGTGAAACAGGGTGAGAGAGGAGGTGCGGAAAGCGTCTCCGCCAAAATGGCGGGGGCGACCCAAAGTAAAAAAAGAAGCCGGCAGTTACCCAACCGCTGAAGGAAAAACGACGATGTCGGACTGACAGACGGTTATATAAGAAATTTTTGAATGATGGAGGGACAAACGTGAAAAAGAAGTATCATACCCAAAACTTGTGGAGGCGCGTCATGGCTCGCGTCATGGCATTGGCACTGGTAGTTGGCCTGTTTCCGGCAGGGATGGCCCAATCAGCGTCGGCCGTTGAACTGCCAGAAGACGAGATCAAAGAGATGTGGGAAATCGCCCTGGAAAATGGCTATACCCACTATGATACCATCGACCTGTGCGGTGGCAACTCCCATATGCAGGGAATTTGTGTGGATGACAAGATGGAATACATGTATTTCTCCTATACCAGTGCGCTGGCCAAGGTAGACATGAAGACTGGCAAGGTGGTCGGTTCCGTAGGTGGCTTCGGCGAGGGAAGCTTCGGTACCCCTGGCGGCGCCCACTTGGGCTGTCTGGCCTACTATGACGGTAAGATTTACGGTTCTTTAGAATATAAAGAGCCAGGAGCAAAATTCTTTATTGCCGTCTTTGACGAGGATGCCATTACTGAAGTAGGCATGGATATGAAGGAGATGAATACCGGCGTGTACGGCATCCTACTGGAGGAGCCAACCTCTGACTTCCGTGATCCTCTGAACGATGTCGTCAGCGGCGCGAACGGCTTTGCGGTTAATGAGGAGAAGGCGGGGCATAAATTTGGCTGCTCCGGCATCGACGGCGTTACCTTCGCCCCCATGCCCGGCAGCGATGACGACAAGATGTACCTCTTTGTAGCTTATGGCGTATATGGCAACAATGACTACTGGAAGGGCCGTTATGATAACAATTACAATGTTCTCCAAGTCTATGACCCCGAAGATTTTGACCAGCCATATAACGAGTCAAAGGGAACCGGAGACTCTGTACTCCGCCGCTTTACCTATGAGCGGGGACTGAGTACTGATTATGAGGAGAGCGAAGTGCTCACAGCCACCGATACCCTTTATGCCTGGACTGGAACTACTAGCTACGGTGCCCAGAATATGGAGTACGATAAAGACACAGGCGATATTGTCCTTTATACCTATGCGCCCCAGCAGGAATGGAGCAAGGGCCACACCCTCTATGTGATCGACGGCAGCAAGGTCCCCGTGGAGCGGGAGATCGAGGTGGGACAGAGCAACACAAACTCTGACCAGGATGCCCATGACGCCGCTGTGGCCAAGGCCGAGGAGTATAAGGTGGACGGCAAATATCCCATCGGTAAGCATGGAGTGCTTAAGTGTATCTGCGGCAACGATTGTCAACCTACTGTCTGCGGCGACACCGGCATCACCGCTATGGTCTGTGGCGGAGCACTGCCTGAAACCGCTACCTACGGTATCGCCTCCATCGGTGGTGGATATTATTATATCGTAGATGGCGCCACGACTGCCAGCCTGTTTAAGCGGGATGATAACTATAACTTCACCCGGGTCACTCTGGACCGACCTATCAATGCATTCAACGATATCGTTGAGGGAGACTGGTATTACAAGGCTGTGGATTATGCGCTGACCGAGGGTATTATGTCCGGTACTAGCACAGACACCTTTGCGCCAAACGCCACCCTGACCCGTGCCATGGTGGCCCAGATGCTGTACAGCCTGGAGGGCAAGCCCGCGGCCGGCAGGGCTGACTTCGCTGACGTGGCGGAGGGCGCCTGGTACGCTGACGCCATTTCCTGGGCGGCTGGTGAGGGCATCGTGTCCGGCTATGGCGACACCTTCGGTCCCAACGATCCCATTACACGGGAACAACTGGCCCTGATCCTATACGGCTATGCCCAGATGAAAGAGTATGACACCACCCAGGGCGGTATGTCCATCCGGGAGTTTAGCGACTACACCTCCATCTCCGGCTGGGCGCTGGAAGGTCTGGACTGGGCGGTGAACGCCGGTCTGCTGTCCGGCAAGGGGAACAACACCCTGGTGCCTACCGCCGGGGCCACCCGTGCCGAGGTAGCACAAATCTTTATGATGTTCTGTCAGGAAGTGGCGAAGCAATCAAAATAAAGCAGAGAACAGTGGGGGCCCAGGGACGAGATATGTCCCTGGGCCCCTACTATTAATAGATACTTTGGAAGATGGCCGACGGTTCAAAATTAATCTTATGAAAGACTCCATAAAACAGAAGTAATAATTTTAGAAACTTATCCTATTTTTAGATGTTATGGTATTGCATACATCTACAAGCGCGGGAAGCTGCCATGGAAAACAAGAAAGCAGTGGTGGGGGCAAGATCCGCAAGAGGGAAGATGGATGCTTGGAATACCAATCAATATACTGCGGGCTATACCCAGAAGCAGAAGGCACACAAGACAACTTGAATACCGGTGCGTAAAAATAGGACCATTACGTTGGTGCGTTCCGTGTGAAGGAAAAAAGTTTCACACTGGCTGCTTTTCGTTGTTCTCTGACAGGGCGGGTACAGTTGGTCTGTTCTCTGGAGACAATGACTCCTCATCCTCGTCCACAGGTCGCCACGCCTGACCGAAGTGTACGTCTCGGAACAGAGCGGCAAGACCTGTGATCTGCTTGAGCCGCAGGATCTCGTCCCGATCCATACCTAAGTGGCGGGCGATCCAGGCATCTGACCGCCCCAACTCGTGTAGCTCTTTGATAATATTGCTCATCAGGTCCACGTTATGAGAACCTCTGGCTCGGTTGTGACGTATCGTGCTGGCCATTCGATTAGACAGCGGCTTATCAATCACGGCTACGGGCAACATCCCGTGTTCCCGCTCATAAATGTCCCGGTGCTCCTTCATAATACGCCAGCGATGGAACCCATCCACGATAGCGTACAAGTCCTGTTTTTTGGAATAATAGCAGACGATAGGCTGGGTATAGCCATCCTCCAAAATACTAAGGTAGAGAAGTTTCATTTCCGGCGGAGCGACGCTGTTGGGATTGTATGTATTGGGGACGATCTTTTCAAAGGGCACAGCGATAATATGGTATGCTGGGCTAGAAAATCCATCAATTATCATCCATGATCCCCCCATATTTTCGTTTGATCAGGTCGATGCGTTTCTGCTCCTGGCGGGTCAGCCCGAAGCCCATAAAGCGACAGGTATGGTCATTTTTTAGGATGCAGTAACACATCCTCTTCCAACTGGGTACATCCTTGGTGCTTTTAATATCATCTGTATGGTCCGGAATGGGCCCGGCAAAGATAACACGGGACTTCTTGTCCAATGTATAGTTGGACACGCCATTTCTTTGAATCTGATACCCGTGTTCCTCAAGCTCCCGGATGGTTTCTTCAGATAGGCCACCCCCTGTTTCACGCCAGAATCGGATAGAGGTCTTAAATTTTTTGACATAGTTGTTCCGAAGCCGACTTGGCAGGGTATCCAATAAAAATAGAGTATAGGACTTCCATGTATGGCCCTCAGGAAGAGAGATATTGCGGTAACCCATGGCCTTGGTGCGGCTGTAGATAGCGCCAAAATTGGCACCTCTAACCCGACCTACCAACTTAGTCCAGATCTCTGGATCAATTACCCGGTACAGGTTCAGCGCATCCTTGGAGTAGTCGTTGAAAGGAGAAGCTACACGCATCTGGTCGATTTTCAGCCCCGCCTGATAATAAAGGTCGTAAAGTCGATTATAGTCGTAGCCGAAACGAGCGTTGGCTACCCATACATCGCTATTGGTCCAGTCGTAAAGCGGGGAAGCGCACCATACATCCTTGAACTGCTTGGATATCCAGCACTCGCCCTTATATCCGTATTTTTTATTGAGGAAGGCACTATACCGCTGCAGGGATTCGCTGGCTCGCATTCCCAACAGGCAGACCGTTTTTCCACCCCCTTGCTGCTCTTTGTAAAAGCGGCCGAACTGTTTAGCCAGGTCTTCCTGATGCATCCGATAGCGGTAGTGGTTAAAGGGCCGCTCCATGTTGATTACATAGGGGTAGTTTGGCATAGGCCGCACCCAAAGCTCAGGGTGCCTATCATCCCAAGGATACCAGAACATCTCGTAGCTAGAAAGGGCGGTACGGGTGGCCATAGGAAGACAGACCCAGTAGGGGGCTACTTCCGGCAGCAGCCGCTCGAAGGTCCGTGTGACATACTCGGTTGTTACGGTATACTGGGCTTCAAAATCCTGGTGGAACAGGCCAATGACCCGGTGCGGATAATGAGCGCGTTTATAGTCCATCAGCAGATTTAGCAGCAGGCCGCTGTCCTTGCCACCGCTGAAGGAAACATAGATGTTCTCAAATTCCTGAAACAGATAATCAAACCGGTCCTGAACAGCGTCGTAGACGGACCGATCCAGGTATTCTCGCTTCATATCAATCTCTCTATCTAACAATATGACAACATTACTGATACTGTGGGAAGCGGGTACCTATGGAATCTCCTAACTGAAAGCGGCGAAATCCATAGACATGGACGAAAAGCGGACTGTCCTGCTGAAAAAGGGTTCCTTTTTTTGGAGTAATTTCCTATATATTGTATCACATCCAAAATTTTCTTCAATACCATATCCGTGTGAGGAGAGAGATCCTGCGGACAAAATATATTTTCCGATAGGAGTCCTGTAAAAAATGTCCTTTCCGATTTATAACAAAAAGAAAATAAGCGGATAAATAATACAATTCGTATAGAAAGCGGGCGGTCCAAAGCATTCCATAATCGCGGTTGAAGACACAAACCATGAAGGGAAAGATAAAGATGATTTTGCGCCGTTATCTATCTCAAAGTCAGGACAATAAAAAGGCAGCCGCAAGCCAGACTGGCCTGCGGCTGCCTTACTGCGCTTTATATGCCCAGCACATGAGTAGCGATAGCAAAATAGATGAGCAGGGATAGAGCGTCCACGATGGTGGTTATAAAAGGCGCAGCCATGACTGCTGGGTCGATGCCGACTTTCTCGGCGGCCATAGGCAGAGTACAGCCTACTATTTTGGCGCAAACCACGGTCAACATCAGAGTCAGACAGACTACCAGAGCCACCAGAGGGGTGACCTCTGGATTGTGCATAAGCCAGCGGTCCACCACCATCATTTTAATGAAATTGGCGCCCCCCAGACAGACGCCGCACAGCACGGCCACCCGGATCTCTTTCCACAAAACGGCGAGCACATCGGAAAACTCCACCTCGTCCAGGGACAGGGCACGGATTACCGCCACCGAAGACTGAGAGCCGGAGTTGCCCCCGGTGCCAGACAGCATGGGGATAAAAGAAGTGAGGATCACGCAGGCGTTCAAGGCTGATTCAAAGCTGGTGATGATGATGCCAGTGAAGGTGGCGGACAGCATCAACAGCATAAGCCATGGAATGCGGGATTTCCAGGTCTCAAAGACGCCGGTACGAAGATAGGGCTTGTCAGAGGGCAGAATGGCCGCCATCTTTTCGAAGTCCTCAGTGGTCTCCTCCTCAATGACGTCCATGGCGTCGTCAACGGTGATGATGCCCACCAGGCGGTCTTCGCCATCCACCA
This sequence comes from Flintibacter sp. HCN-6482, assembly GCF_037892565.1. Lineage (NCBI taxonomy): Bacteria > Bacillati > Bacillota > Clostridia > Eubacteriales > Flintibacter > Flintibacter sp. HCN-6482. The sequence continues at coordinate 28,098 of NZ_JBBKBK010000006.1, forward strand.
CGGGCAGGGCGGTCAGACCATATTTGGAGAACATCTGGGCGACGTCCTCTTTATCCTCATGGGTGGTCACGGAGAGGACATTGGTTTCCATAATATCGCCAATACGGGTTTCATAGGCGGACAAGAGCATAGTCTTGACGGTGACTACGCCGAGCAGGACACGGTTCTGGGTAACATAGCAGGTATACACAGTCTCCTTGTCCAGTCCGACACGGCGGATGCGGGCAAAGGACTGCTCCACTGTGGCGTCTGGATGGAGGTATACGAACTCTGTGGTCATAATGGAACCGGCGGAGTCCTTGGGATAATTGAGAAGCTGATTGATCTGGCTGCGGGTAGAGGTATCGGTATTCCGCAGAATACGGGACACCACATTAGCAGGCATATCCTCAATGATATCTACCGTGTCGTCCAGAAACAGCTCGTCCAGCACCTCCCGAAGCTCCTTATCGCTGAGGGCGCCAATCAGCTTCTCTTGGTCTTCGGTATTCTCCAGATAGGTGAAGACCTCCGCGGCTAAGTCTTTGGGCAGAAGGCGAAAGACCAGGATCTCCTGTTCTACATCCAGTTCATCCAAAAACTCGGCGATGTCTACCTCATTCATCTGGCCCAGGGCTTCTTTCAACTGGCGAAACTTTTTTTGGCGGACCAGTTCCATCAGCAGCTCCAAGTCATAGTTTTCGTGCATATGGCTCTCCCCTTTCCGAATTTATGTGAAAGTGGGGCACAAAAAACCACAGGCCAGAGGTCATTTTGAAACTGACAGATAGGGGAGAAGCCCCTTTATCATCTTCAAAATGATCTCAGCGCCTGTGGCTGCGCACGGACAGACCAAAGCCAGAACCGTAAGGCCTGGCTAAACATTGTTCCGGCGGCGGACCAGCATCCGGATCAACCCGGCCAAGCCCGCCGCCTGCTGTCTGTGGCAGCATATCTCTGTGTCCTGATGGCGACTTCGACCGTCCACGCTGGATCCCACTTCCTTTCCGCACAAAAACTCCCTCCCAATACCATTTGGGAGAGGATCAAACGACATCAGTCAAACATGACCGCCATTTTTGTTTCATTATACCATTGTACGCACATCCTTTGCAAGCGGTCGCCAGGGAATTTTCCTTTGAAGATACCGGAAAACAGGAAATTATCTATTCCATAAAAGGGCCGTCCGACAGATTGCCGCCGGACGGCCCTGGATTGCAGACCTATCATGGCTGCCGGCATGGGAGCCCCTCTCTTTTGGTACCACTCCAAAACCGAACAGAGAGGTCAGCCCCAACTGACCTCGGCCGATGTGTCTACCAGATTGATATAGCTGGTCCCGACGCCCAGGCTTACCGGGGCCCCGGACTGGTCTAAGAAAGACAAGCAGTCATTTCGGCTGTCCCGCTGCCAGGTAATCTCATAGAGCATACCGTCCCGGAGGAGGAGACCTTCCCCATTGCCGGTGGTGCGTACCTTCATCCGGCCCGCGGAGTCGCCATTGATCTGGGCTACGTCAGTGTACAGCACAAGCACGTTGCGGAAGCCAACCTCCTGGCCGGTGCTGCCATCGACATATGGTATATCCTTGCCGTTGATATGCTGCTCCACCATATACAGGCCGCTGTCAGAATTGTAGGTGAAGTGGCCCGTCTTATAATGGGAGAAGGGAACGGTCAGCCAAGTCGCATGCTGCTGATCGCCGGCGGGGGCCTCCTTGGAAAAACTCCAGCCCACCTGGAAGTCTTGGTCGTGTTCCCGCTCGATGCGCTTGGGCAGCTGATCCAGCATTTTCTCGCTGGAGGTGAGCAGGGAATGCTCCAGACCGGCAGTCTTTCGCCGGCCTGGGTCCCGCCAGCACATATCGCCATAGGGCCCGTTGACAAAGTCAATGTAGGACATCCCCCAGCCCTGAAGGGCGTCATAGGCCTGGGGACTGCCGCCGGCATGGACGTAGATAGCGTCGTGCCCGCAGGCCAGACTGACGTAATAGTCCCGGGCTGAACGGACGCTGCCCAGGTCGCCCACCCCCTCTATATCCTGGAACACGGCCAGCATCCGAGTGATACCGCCCTCAGCTACAATCTCATAGATCACGTCGGCCTGGGATACGCCGAGTTGTGGCAGAGCCTTTGACAAATTGTTGAGCATGACCGCGAAGGGCCGCTGCCCGCTGATATCCTCCTCCAGCCCCTCTCCGGTGAGGGGATTATGATAGGGATAGACGGGTTCCGGTTCTGGATCTATCGGGGCGATGACGGAGACAGAAGGCTCCTGGGAGGATATCTCTCCTCCAGAACCGCTGCCTGGGTCCTCTGCCGGCTTTCCACAGGATGTCAGAGCGGCGGACAACGCGGCCGCCAGCAGAAGCGCGCCCATACGTTTCACAGTCATAGCTGGTCCCCCTTGCGTTTTTGTATATATCGCTGTGCTTATCATACTGTTTTTTCAGCGGTGCTGTCAACCCTGTCTATAAACAAAAGGGGCGGTAGTGTCCTGCCCATGCCGCCGTCCCCACAGGATCATCTGGCCTGTTTTCTAAGCCAATCCAGCAGCTCTGACAAGTCCGGAGCGATATGGACATGGGGAAAGGGGAAAAAATCCTGCCTTGGGGTGGTCCCGTTGAGGACTGCCGAAAAATGGCATCCGGCCCGCTGGGCCGCCTCCGCGTCCAGAACGGTGTCCCCACAGTATAGCACCTGGGAGGCCGAGACTTCCAATTGCTCCATAGCAAGCAGAAGCCCCTCGGGGTCCGGCTTACTGTTGGAGACATCGTCGCCGCCGAGTACCACCTCAAACTGGTTTGCCACACCCCTGTGCTCCAGAATGCCCCGCAGAGTGTCCGCCCGCTTGGTGCTGACGACGGCTCTCTTGACGCCCTTCTGACCCAGCCAGCGGAGCAGTTCTGTGGCGCCGGGCAGCAGGACGGCTTCTTCCCTCTGGCGGGCCTGAGCTGCTTGGGTGAAATAGGCGCGGAACTGCTCGCGGTGAATCGGGTCACGATCCCCGGTGAGCTTGGTATAGGACTCCTCCAGAGGATAGCCAACAGTCCGACGGATCTCATCCGCGTCGGGGGCGGGCCAGCCGAGCTGGTCCAGGCCGTAGGCAAAGCCTGCCAGAATAGAGGGGGTAGCATCTCCCAGAGTGTAGTCAAAATCAAAAAATATGGCTTGATACGGCACCATTGTTACCCTTCTTTCCCATTTAGTCAGCCTGTCCCCTAGAGGCATGCGGCCCCAGACAGGAGATCACAATTATAACACAGGCGGCCGCGGAGCCACAAGAGGGCGGCCCTTACTCCTGGTCCATGCTTTTCAAATAGGCCTCCGCCCCATAGCGCAGGCAGCGTTGGAGCCGCCGCTCTCCCCGCTTGATGGTCCGGGAAATAGTGGATTTGTCCACCCCCAGCTGCTCACCGATCTCCCGCATATTCAGCCCCTCGGCGTAATACAGCAGGAGGACCTGCCGCTGCTTGGCGGTCACGTCCTCTTTCAGGGCACGGATCAGATTGCGCTTGAGGCGGCTGACCTCCTGGCTGTTGTCCGCCGCCATCTGCCGGGTATACACCGCCATGTCAGCGGCGTATACCTTGCCCCTCCTATATCGTGTATTTGGCATTCCGGCGGTACCCCCTGTCATAGTAGCGTTCGGTAAGGACGGCCAGCTCTCTGGCCTCCCGAAGCATGGTGGCCAGCAGCTTGATCCGCTCCTGAAGCTGGTTGCGGGCGTCCGGGTCCTGCGTCCGTTCCAGCCAGCACTCCAGTTGGCAGATCCTTAGGTCCAGGGACCGAGCATGGGCCCGGTATTCGACAGACAGTTCCATCAGCGTCATGTGATCTCCTCCTCTTTTTCCAGCCTGGCCCAGCAAAGGCGGCAGATCCATCTGCCGCGCCACTGCCAGACTCTGTCCCAATGGTATTGCTCCCCGCCGCACAGAGCGCACAGGCAGCGTGCCCTCTCCTGCTGGCGGTCCTCCAGCGGGGGACGCAGCCGCCGGTTTGGGGAATATGTCGTGGCCCTCTCCTCCTCATATCCAGGTCTGGTAGTCTTTGGAGCAAAGAAACAGCCGCCCTGGAAAAGTTTTTTTGAAATCTGCTTGACAAGTGACGGTTCCTTTGGTAAAATACCACTTGCTGCTGGACAGAAACCTGAGATGCTGGTGTAGCTCAGCTGGTAGAGCAGCTGATTTGTAATCAGCAGGTCGGGGGTTCGAATCCGTCCACCAGCTCCAATTTCATATGGAGGAGTTCCCGAGTGGCCAAAGGGGGCAGACTGTAAATCTGTTGCGTTAGCTTCGGTGGTTCGAATCCACCCTCCTCCACCAAGCCGGAGCAAACGGTCATATCGTTTGCTCCGACTTTTTTATAAAAAGTCAGAGCGCGTTCATTTTGCTGCTCCTCCTTTCCAAAACGGACCCGCTTCGTTGAGACTCGATTTTGCTGGCCGCCCCATGGGCGGCCTTTTCTGTATAAGATATGGCGCCCGACCGTCCTTTCCAGCTTGATAAGAACAATCCGAAATAGAACATATGTTCTATTTCGGACATAGGATACTCCTTTTTTCTTCTGGTGTCAACTATTTCCTCCCATATTTTTGTGTGGAAAAGGCCGGAAAAAGGGACCTTCGAAAATAAAAGCGCCCCGCGGGGAAAACCCGCGGGGCGCTGCCTGTCCGAACTCAGAAATATTTTTTGACGCCGTCAGGAGCCAAATCAGCATCATCGCTGATGGTGATGGTGAATTTGATATTATGCTGCTCACCAAACTTATTCAGCCAATCCAGGAAATTCTCGGTCTCATTGTCGCACTCGCCGCCTGCGATCTTGGTCAGACTGTCGATAAAGATATGGGTGATGTCATAGTTGCTGGCGTACATACCGCTGATAAAGCCCTTCAAAGCAGTATAGCTGCCGATATCATAGTCGCTGGCTTCCACCAGACGAATGTGGTAATGGATATCCAGGGTCAGCTTGTTGCCTTTCTCGATGCAGATCACATTGCCATGCTCGGTCTGAGCGGCGGCATTGATCATCTCAATCATCTGCTTGGTCTTGCCGGAGCCCTTCTTGCCCATGATAACTCGAATCATGTGTATCACTCCTTAAACGAATTGACGTGGGGAACCTCCCCGTTCTTGTATAACACTTTACCATATCACGCCCAGTTTTTCAACCGGATTATCGTGAATTTTTTGTGACAAGCTTAGAGCCGCATCTCCAACTGGGCTTTCAAGTCCTCATAACCGGGCTTGCCTAAAAGAGCAAACATATTCTTTTTATATGCCTCCACACCGGGCTGGTCAAAGGGGTTGACCTCTAGCAGATGACCGGACAGGCCGCACACATACTCGAAGAAATAGATGAGATATCCCACCGAGGCCTCACCAATGGCGGGCAGTTCGATCAGCACATTGGGGACGCCGCCGTCTACATGGGCCAGGATAGTGCCTCGCATAGCCTGCTCCGCCACAAAGGAGAGGGGCTTTCCAGACAGGAAATTGAGGCCGTCCACGTTGTCCGGATCGTTGGGGATGATGAATTGCCCCTTGGGGGCAAACTTAACTACAGTTTCAAACATGAGCCGCTCTCCCTCCTGGATATATTGGCCCATGGAGTGGAGGTCGGCAGTAAATTCTACGCTGGCAGGGAAGAGGCCTTTGCCCTCCTTGCCCTCACTCTCTCCGTACAGCTGCTTCCACCACTCGGCAAAGAAGCGGAAGGGAGGCTCGTAGCAGGCCAGTAGCTCTACCTTCTTTCCGGCCTGATACAGGCCGTGCCGGGCGGCGGCGTACTGCCAGGCGGGGTTTTCCGGCCCACCCGCGGAGAGCTCCTCCATAGCCAGACGGGCGCCGCCCATCAGGGCGTCGATGTCGATACCGGCGGCGGCGATGGGCAGCAGACCCACGGCGGTAAGGACAGAATACCGGCCTCCCACCGCGTCGGGTACAACGAACTTCTCATATCCTTCCGCGTCGGCCAGCCCCTTCAGGGCGCCGCGGCGGGCATCTGTAGTGGCATAGATACGCCCACGGGCTCCCTCTTTGCCGTATTTCTCCTCCAGCATGGCTTTGAAGATACGGAAGGCCACAGCTGGTTCCGTGGTAGTACCAGACTTAGAGATGACGTTGACAGAAAAGTCCCGGTCACCGATGAGGGCGATGAGCTCCAGCAAGCTGTCAGTAGACAGTCCATTGCCAGCAAAGTAAATATCGGGCGTGTCCTTTTTCTTCAGATTATAGTTGGGAGAGGCCAATAGCTCAATGACGGCCCGGGCGCCCAGATAGGAACCACCGATCCCGATGACCACCAGTACCTGGGACTGTTGCTGGATCTTCCGCGCGGCGGCCTTGATGCGGGCAAATTCCTCTTTATCATAGTCCCGGGGCAGGTCCACCCAGCCGGTAAATTCGCCGCCAGGTCCGCTGTGGCTGGACAACATGGAGGCAGCTTTTTCAAGCTTGGCCTGCCGACTGGTCACATAGTCCTGTGGCAGGAAGGGGGATACCTTGGATAGGTCCAATTTCAACATATCGTATTCCTCCTGTGAGAAAATGAGATCCTACAAAACAAATTATACCACAGCTCGTCTCCTTTTTACAGAGAATTTTCCCGGTACCGGGATACCAAAAAAAGATTTGTGGAAATTCTTTGGAAATAGGTTGACAAGGAGGGGAACAGCAGTTATAATAATCTTCGCTGTCTGGACGATTAGCTCAGCTGGTAGAGCATCCGCTTGACGTGCGGGAGGTCACAGGTTCAAGTCCTGTATCGTCCACCAACAAGAAGCCCTGGAACCATAAAATGGTGCCAGGGCTTCTTTGCGTCTGTTAAAAAGTAGTATGCCTTACCATAACTTTATTGGCCAGCTATGGGCCCCCATGACTGCATATGTTAAGATGAAGATGATACAATTTTTTGAATGGTGTCCATATCTTGACTACGATTCGTTTTTAAGTGAATTCACTATTTTTTTAATATAATTGGGTAAAGAATTTAAGAAAAAGTTAAAAGAAAAGAGCGGATGATGAAACACTGATCGAGACAGACGCCCTGCCTAAATTGTGCCCTTGGACAATAAAACGAGATTAGTTTAAATTCATCATTTTTAGCTCTTGCTTATATGCTGGTTTTGTGCTAAATTTATATATATTAAGAAAAAAGGAGGTATGTTTATGTGCAAAGTAGATCTGAACAGCGACTTGGGCGAGAGTTTCGGTGCCTATACCATTGGCCTGGACAGCGAGGTTATCCAGTATGTATCCTCTGCCAATGTGGCCTGTGGCTATCACGCCGGCGATCCTCTAGTGATGGACAAGACGGTGGCCGCCGCCAAATCTGCTGGCGTGGCGGTAGGCGCGCATCCCGGCTACCCCGATCTTATGGGCTTTGGCCGCCGGAACATGGTGTGTTCTCCCAAAGAGGTCAAAGCGTACATCCAGTATCAGTTGGGCGCGCTGATGGCGTTCACTGCGGCCCACGGAGTAAAGTTGCAGCACTGCAAGCCTCATGGCTCCTTGTACAATATGGCTGCCAAGGATATGGATCTGTCCTTGGCCATTGCTGAGGCCATCGTTGAGGTGGACAAAAATATCATTCTCATGGGGCTGGCGGGAAGCAAGATGCTGGAGGCTGGAAGGCAGATGGGCCTACGGGTAGCCAGTGAGGTTTTCGCCGACCGAGCCTATCAGGCGGACGGCTCCCTAGTACCCCGGAAACAGCCTGGCGCGGTGATCCATGACAAGGACGAGGCCATTGCCCGCACCATCCGCATGGTCACTGAGGGCAAGGTCACCGCCATCACCGGCGAGGAGGTATCCATTGACGCCCACTCTATCTGTGTCCACGGTGACAACCCCTCTGCGGTGGAATTTGTCAAGAACATCCGGGCCTCCCTCAGCGCCCAGGGGGTGGAGATTGCCCCCATTGCTGAGATTGTGTGACCGAGTGTATGAGGAGAGAAATCCCTAAATTTCATATCATGGGAGGTACATTATGAGTAAGGAGCCTAACATCCTGAATCAGTCCTCGGCAAAACCCAGCCGATCGGTGCTCTTCGGTGCCGCCTTCCTGATGGCCACCTCGGCCATTGGCCCCGGCTTCCTAACCCAGACGTCCACCTTTACCGCCCAGCACGGAGCGGCTTTAGCCCTAGTCATTGTGCTGGCTATTGTCATGGATATCACCGCCCAGATGAACATTTGGTCTGTGGTTTCTGTCTCCCAAATGCGCGCCCAGGATGTAGCTAACAAGCTGCTGCCTGGTTTGGGCGTGGTCATCGCCATTTTGGTGGCCATCGGCGGTTTGGCTTTCAACGTAGGCAACGTAGGCGGTGTGGCCTTGGGATTCAACGCCATGATCGGTTTGGACCAGAAGGTAGGGGCCGTTGTTGCGGGCTGTTTGGGGATCATCATTTTTATCAATAAGAATGCCAAAACTATCATGGATAAGGTAGCCACGATTCTAGCTGCTGTTATCCTTGTCACTGTTCTGGTGGTGGCCATCATCTCTCAGCCCCCCATGGACCAGGTTGCCCATGGGCTGACACGTGTGGACTATTTGTTTAATCCGGATAACAAGATGTTTACTGCGCTGACCACTCTATTGGGCGGATCCTGTGGCGGTTACATCGCGTTCTCAGGCGCGCACCGCCTGCTGGACGCTGGTATCTCTGGCCCGGAGAACGTGGGCCATGTACGTAAAAGTGTCATCCAAGGCTGTGGTACCTCTGGCATCGTGAGGATTCTGCTGTTCCTGGCGGTATTAGGCACCTGCATGGAGGGTTCCCAGTGGCTGGCGGAAAACGCTAAAATTATTACTGACGCTGCCAGTGGCGGCAATCCCGCTGCCGAGGCATTTCGCCTGGCCGCCGGTGACTTTGGTTACCGCTTATTTGGTCTGTGCCTATTCTCCGCCGGCGTGTCCTCTGTGGTGGGCGCGGCATATACCTCAGTCTCGTTCCTGAAAACCCTGCACCCCTTCATCGCTAAATATGAGCGGCAATTTGTGGTGGGCTTTATTGCCTTCTCCACCCTGATGATGGTGATTGTGGGCAATGCCGCTGGGCTTTTGATTGTCGCCGGCGCCTTTAATGGCCTGATTCTGCCTATTACTTTGGGTGTCATGCTTATCGCCAGCCGCAGCAAGCGTATTGTGGGTGAGGAGTACAAACACCCCATGCCGCTGATCGTGCTGGGCGTAGTAGTGGTGGCTGTCTCCTTGTACTCTGGTATACAGACTGTTCCCAATATTTTGCAGCTATTTGGCTAAGAGGATAACAGATATCCGGAAAACCTGCGTTATGCGGGCTTGCCGGACTGGAACAGAAAGGAGCCGTATATGGCTGAAGTGAAATTTCTCCTCTCCGGGGATACCTCTGTGACGGTGGAGTTCGGCAATGAGATTAGCCCGGCTATTAACGCTCAGATCCGCGCCTTTAACATTGCCCTGGAGGAGAGCAGGATCCCTGGCATTACCGAGACGGTTCCCACCTACCGCTCCCTCATGGTCCATTACGATCCTGGCATCATTCTCTATGATGACCTGGTGAAGGAACTCAAGGGGCTGATGGGCCAGCTTTCCAACATTCAGATTCCCCCCAGCGACGTGCTGGAGATTCCTGTCCTCTATGGCGGGGAAGCTGGGCCTGATCTGGAGTTTGTCGCAGAGCATAACAAAAAAACCCCGGAGGAGGTCATCAAAATTCATACCTCCACCGAATACCTCATCTATATGCTGGGCTTCACCCCAGGCTTTACCTACCTGGGCGGCATGAGCGAGGAGATCGCTGCCCCCCGCCTGAAGCAACCACGGGTGAAGATCCCCGCTGGGTCAGTGGGGATCGCGGGTTCTCAGACCGGCGTGTACCCCATCGACTCCCCAGGCGGCTGGCAGCTCATCGGTAAGACCCCGGTGCGTATGTACCAACCGGACCGGGCGGAGCCCATCCTCCCCAAGGCTGGTGAGTACATCAAATTCTATTCCATTACCCAGGCGGAGTTTGACACCATCGCCGCCCAAGAGGCGGCGGGCACCTATGTGTGCAAGCGCCACCCCAGAAAGGAGGGGGGACAATGAGCATCATGGTATTGAACCCCGGCTTGTTAACTACGGTGCAGGACATGGGGCGCGTTGGCTATCAGCAGTTCGGCGTGCCCGTTTCCGGAGTCATGGACCCCCGAGCGGCGGCCGTCGCTAATATTTTGGTGGGAAACCCGGAGGATGAAGCGGTGCTGGAGTGCACTATGCTGGGCCCACAGCTGCGCTTTGATGCAGCCAACACCATCGCCATCACTGGCGGGGACCTGATGGCCGCTCTAGATGGACAGGTGGTACCAACTTATCGAGCGGTAACTGTCCAGGCAGGTCAGACACTCCGTTTTCAGGCCCCTAAGACAGGTTGCCGGGCCTACATCGCTTTTGCCGGAGGTTTGGACATTCCCGAGGTCATGGGCAGCCGCTCCACCTACTTGAAGGCCAAGATCGGAGGCCTAGGGGGGAGAAAGCTTCAAAAGGACGATGTAATAGGCTTCCGGGCCCCCGGCATCCCTAAGAACCTGTCCGAGCGGTATATCTACCCAGAGTTCATCCCACACCCCGTGTACACCCTGCGGGTAGTTATGGGACCTCAGGACGATGCGTTTACTGACTCAGGTATTGCCACATTTCTGAGGGAAACCTACTCGGTGACCAATGAGTTTGACCGTATGGGCTGCCGCTTGGACGGAATGCCCATCCAGCATGTTACCGATGGCAACATTATTTCTGATGGCATCGCCTTTGGAGCCATTCAGGTGCCCACGGAGGGGAAACCCATCATCATGATGGCTGACCGTCAGACCACTGGTGGCTATACCAAGATCGCGAACGTGATCTCCGCCGACTTCCGCCTCCTGAGCCAGATAAAGGCGGGGGACAAGGTGAAGTTTGAGAGAGTGTCCATTCAGACCGCGCAGGAGGCTCTCCTCAACCAACGTGCTGCCCTGCGCACCCTGCGCCGGTCCCTGGATATGTGATCAATGTGGCCCTGCCTCTGTCGGGTGGGGCCACAGGACAGAAAGGATGATAATTATGGCCTTTGACATTACCCCTTATATAGACAAGAAACCCTCTGAAGTCCGCCAGTTAATTCGTCAGGGTGTCATTGACTTTCCTACCGCCGGTATGTGCCGGGGCTACGCCCAGGCTAACTTGGTGATCCTACCTCCGGAGTACGCCGACGACTTTGAGGAGTACACGCGGAAAAACCCATTTCCCTGCCCAGTGCTGGAAATCATTCGAGGCACCCCAGAGACCCACGCCATGGGACAGGGCGGAAACATTGTCACCGACATCCCCCGTTACCGAGTGTATGAGAACGGGGTGTTCACCAAGGAGCTGACTGATGCCTCTGCATACTGGAAGGCTGGGTATGTGGGCTTCCTAATCGGGTGCTCCTTTTCCTTTGAGGAGGCGCTCATGGCCGCAGGCCTCCCCGTGCGTCATATTGAGCAGGGCTGCAATGTGCCTATGTACAAGACCAATATTCAGACTGTAAAGGCGGGACCGTTTGAAGGACCCATGGTGTGCTCCATGCGCCCTATGACCCCGGAACAGGCCAAAGTAGCCTACGACATTACAGTAAAAATGCCGAATGTTCACGGTGCTCCGGTCCAGATCGGTGATCCTGAGAAGGTAGGCGTTAAGGATGTGATGAAGCCAGACTACGGCGATCCTGTCGAAATTCGGGAGGGAGAAATACCGGTATTTTGGCCCTGCGGAGTCACTCCTCAAGCTGCAGTAGAGAACGCGAAGCCACCCGTTGTCATTACACATGCCCCTGGGCATATGTTTATTACCGATATCCTCAACACAGAGCTAAACGATTATCTGGAAAAAAACAAGTGAAGCTGAGTATAAGGCATGATTGCCTCAAATAATTTGGAGAAAGAGCTGCCTGTGATTTGGAATATCAGGCAGCGCAAATAACCTGCATCGGCAGTACATAACAGAGCATTGAATTACTTCAATGGATCTGTGACAAACGCCTTTGTGGAGGCTCTGAATCATATCACGCAATTTTCTTTCAGTCTGAAGAATATGAATTTGAAGTGTTATAAGAGAACGAGAGCAGCAATCTGATATGGATTGCTGCTCTCGTTTCATATTCCGGAACGATATCTTAAAGCTTACCTCTTAATTGAATAATATTTATTCTAACTTCTTTCGCTCCGTCCGGTCGATGTACCTCTTCTCAATTTGCCGCAAATGGTTATCCATTGCCTGATAGGCGTGATCATATTCTTTTCGTTCCAGGGCGTCCACAATGGCGGTGTGCTCAACTACAGCCGGTTTATAGGAGGAAAGCAGTGTGGTACTGAGTATCAGACAGCGGGTGCTGTGTGTGTTAAGCCGTTCCACCACATCGCAAAGGAAGCGATTTCCGGTCGCCTCTGCCAGCGCGGTATGGAAGACATAGTCCTGCTGAATATAGTACATATAGTCATCGGCATCGGCCATCTTGCAATTTTGCTGTTCCTCAATACTATTGCGCAATTTGCGAATCAGCATGGGGGTGACTCGTCCCCTCAGCTCGTTTATAGTCAGAAGCTCCATTGGCCGGCGAATAACATTAATGCTTGCCGCGTCCTCCTCCGTTAGACGGGAGACTGTCACACTTTTTCCGCGCACTTCAGCCAATCCGTCGTCTACCAGTCGGTGAAGTGCAACCCGAACGGTAGTGCGGCTGATTGACAGTTCCGCGCAAAGTTTTTCCTCTGTCAATACATCATCAGGAGCCAGCTCATTGTAGACAATGGCGTTTCTCAGTACATGATATGCCTTGTCTGACAGTTTCATATTTTTCTTCAGGGGTTCCAGCATGAAATACTCGCTCCTTAAACTTAGTATCCAAAAACGCACTGGGGATCAGAATATTACCGACAAGGCGGTGGTATCATTTTTCGTTAAGATATTTCTCCAAGACGCGCAGCATAATAATGGGTAATTTGCCGAAGGAATACTCCTTATGGACTCGCTCTGTCCACTTATGGGCGTCCTTGCCGTGACAGCCGAAGTTGAAGGCGGGGATATTCAGCCGCTTAATTTGGTCCAGGGGCACGTCATAGTGGCCCTTCATGTCAGGGAAGTTGTCCACCAGAGTCTTGATAGAGGTGTCGGTGTCATCCAGCTTCAGATAGCTGCTGTCAGTGAGCACTGGGAAGAACTGCATCATCTTCAGCTCCTCGCCCATCTCCTGGCCCAACTGATTCAGCAGATCGACTACGCTGTCTAACAACGCGCCTTCCTCCGGAATTTCGCGCTTCAGTGTATTTCGGGGGCAGTAGGGCGGTGCCAGGAACAAAATGACTGTGGGTGTATTAATACTCAAAATATTATTTGCCAGATATTCTACAATCTTCAGACACAGCTCGCGGCGGTCCATGTTTTCCTCAAGCGATTGTTTGGTGATCGCACGGATATCCTCGTCCACGTCAGGCTTGAGGGCCTTGGCCTTCTCATACAGCTCACTGTATTCCATGACCTTCAGTTGGTACTCACGCTTGTAGTAGTCGGCACCGGTCATCTTGCAGTAGACCTTATTCTGCTCATCTGTGTAGGTATCCACAGTGCTCAGGGCATCCTCGGCCACCTTGCGCAGGCGGGCAAAAATCTCATCCATCTCCATATTATGGATGAAGTAGTTGAAGTACACAAAAGCGGAGAAGGCGGTCTGCACGTCGTAGGAAGGCTTCAGGTCCCTCATCTTCAGCACCGTGGGGGGCATAGCGAACTCGCCGTTGTAAACGTCGCTGAACTCGGCACGCATATCTATGTTCCGGGTGATCTCAGCGGCTACCATAGAGGCGCTAAACCCCTCAAAGCCCTGACCGGAATGGGTGGGCTTACCAATGATGTAGAAGCAAGGCAGAATTTTTCCCACCGCTCCGGCATGAAAGTAGTGGGCGGTATCGCCGGGGAAGGCGGGGGAGATGAAGTCGGTGTTCATGGCCATCTTGTAGGTTAAGCCATACTTGGCCTTCAGCTCCTCCAGCACATTTAGAGACTCAATAATTCCGGTATGCTGGTTTTCTTCCACAGGATTGGTCATGAAGATCAAATTTCCATCAAACTGATCCAGGTGTTCTGTAAAATACCGCATCAGCACCATATTGACCGCATCGCCCGATTTCATATCAGAAGAACCGCGACCAAACATCCATTCTCCAGACTCAATATCCGCCAGGACCTCTGGGTCGCTAGTAATGGACTTGATCTTCTCTGGCAGGGCGTCGCAGTCAAAGGCGTACTCCTTGATGGAGCCGTAGTCATCGATACCCACAGTATCGTGGTGGCCGTGGAGGATGATAGTTTCGTTGCTGTTACTACGGGAACCAAAAGCGATGGCGACCACGTTGATGCGGTCATAAGGGTCGTTCTTTAGGGGCTGGGTGATGACTTGATCCGGATGTGCCTTAAAGTAGGGGAGCTCACGAATCCAGGCGGCCATATAATCAGCCACCGCACGCTCCCCACCATCGGAGTTATTCATGCTGGGAATGGAAACCAGCTTTTTTGTGAGGGCCAGTGCCTCATCATAGAAAGGATAATTTTGCATGGCGGGTATGCCTCCTTTGTCCCAGAAAGATGGGACGAATATAATAGAAACATTACCCTGATGTCTTTGTTTGAGAGTTGGCCATTTGTACTTTGTATACAGAACATAAATATTATAGTTGAAAGAAAGTTGAATGTCAACCCAAATATCACGATTATGATAAATAGCAAGAAAATACGAATATCTTTTTGTTGATATAATACAAATGATTTTTGCCAGTCTGTTACCATTAATCGCTGTACACTATAAACAAAAATCTTGGATAATTTTTTCAGAAATAGTAAAATATTTTTTGATATCTTTTTATCTCTTGACAGATAAATGTCGTTTGTGCTATTGTCTTTTTGAACTTCCCTGATATTTTTGGCTATATTCTACATGTTTGTATACAGAACACTATATTACAGAACACTACATAATTACCTTTTGAAAAGAGTATATTTTCTAATACCTTGGCATCCTCATGAAGCCGCAGAATTGTGGCATAGTCAGACCAATTCTGATATGTTTCCTGTCATCGTACTTTCTGTGGGAGAATCCAGTCCAATGTAAACAGGCCGTCCAAATCTGCCCCTTCCTTGGGTTTATGGGCCGGAAGCTTCCCCAGAGTGTATATCAACCAAAACCGATCTAAATGTAATGAGGAGGATGAACAAAAATGAAGAGAAAGACCATTTCCATGCTTCTAGCCTGTGCCATGATGCTGAGTCTGGCTGCATGCGGCAACACCCAAAAACCCAGCACATCCAGCGCTTCCAACGCTGGCGGAACGAGCGGCACCACTTCTGATCCTGAATTTACTTTGATTGTCGGTTCTACCATTCAGGACGACTCTGCCTCCGGTATCGCCCTGATAGAGTATTTTAAGCCTTATGTTGAGGAGAACTCCAACGGCCGTATCCGGGTAGATGTACAGAACAATTCGGTTTTGGGTGGCGACCGTGAGCTGTTTGAAGCCCTGCAGCTGAATACAGTGCAATGCTCTTTTGGACCCATGTCTACTTTAGCCAACTTTGAGCCCAATTATGCTGTGTGTGACTTGCCCTTCCTTTTCAGCAGCAAGGAAGATGCCTATGAGCAGTTAGACGGTGAGTTTGGCGCCAAACTGGCCGAGAACCTCCCCAATGTCGGTATGCGTTTGCTGGCCTACGGCGAAAACGCTTTCCGCAACATCTCCAATAAAGTCCGCCCCATAACTTCCCTGGCGGATATGAAGAATATGAAGATTCGTGTTATGGAGTCCCCTGTTAATATTGCTACTTACGACGCACTAGGAGTTTCTCCTACTCCCATGGCTTTCTCCGAGTTGTACACCGGTCTGTCCCAGGGCGTTGTTGAAGGGCAGGACAACGGCGTAGTGCTGACCTACACTGCTAAACTGTATGAGGTTCAGCCCTACTATACATACACCGGCCACATCTATGCTGCCAACGCTATGGTTTTCTCCGAGGCGTTTTGGCAGAGCCTGCCCGCTGACTTGCAGAAGGTCGTAGAGGATGGGTCAAAGTACGCGATGGAGAATCAGCGCCGTTTGAACACGGAGATGGAAGAGGAACTGGAAGCCACTATGGCCGAGGCTGGGGTGGAATTTATCCATCCCGACGCCGCAATGGTTGAAGAGATGCGTGAGGCGACCAAGTCTGTTTGGGAACTAGAGGACATCAAGAATATGATTGATCCTGAGATCTACGAGATGGCGGTTCAGATTCGAGATAATTAAAGAAATATATTATCGCAAATTACTTGAGTAATGTCTCCTGTTGCGGGCGGGGATGCCGGCAGGCATCCCCGCCCACTTTGCCAATTAACAGAACTCGGTAAAGGCATTTCCTTGTCTACGCCGTTATTATGGGGGCTCAATACATGAAAACCTTGGTTAAAATTTGGGATCATTTAGAGGAATATATTTTGGTCCCTTCTTTGATGCTTAGCACCGCCCTGATTTTCTATCAGGTTGTGATGCGTTTCCTATTTAAAGACGCGCCATCCTGGTCTGAAGAGGCTGTGCGCTATCTCTATGTGTGGCAGACTTGGCTGGGTGTGAGTTATGCTGCCCGCAACGGCACTCATCTCCGCATCACCATGATAAAGGATCGCCTCTCCCCTAAAGGACAGAAAATCCTTGAATTGTTTGTTACTGCCATCTGGATCGGCTTCGCTGTCTTTGTCTTTATTCAAGGCATGGCCGCAGTCCAGACGATTGCCGCTTTTGGGCAGAAATCTACTGCCCTGCGTATTCCCATGCAGATTTGTTACGCCTCCATTCCTGTCGGAATGGTGCTCATGAGCATACGTCTGATCGAAACAACAATTAAGAGTCTTATCGGCAAAAAAACTGTGGAAGGAGGGACCGCTGAATGAACATTCTGCTTCTGTTTGGCGTGTTTTTTGTGCTGATCATGCTGAGTGTGCCAATCGGCGTCGCTCTGGGCGTGGCCACATCGCTGACCATCTGCCTGACCAGCAACATTGGCCCTGTGATGGTGGCCCAGAAAGCGTTTACTGGTCTGGACTCCTTTACGCTGATCGCCATTCCCTTCTTCATGTTGGCGGGCAATTTGATGGCTCTGGGCGGTATCGCCAGACGTATCGTCAATCTTGCCGACGCCGCGGTGGGTAAGTTTACCGGTGGCTTGGGCATGGCTACCGTCATCGGCTGTATGTTTTTTGCGGCCATCTCTGGCTCCGGCCCTGCTACTGTGACCGCCATGGGCTCCATCATGCTGCCAGAGATGGAAAAGCGGGGCTATGACCGGGCTTTTTCCACTGGTTTGACTGCCACAGCTGGTACGATTGGCGTCATCATCCCCCCGTCTATCCCCTTTGTGATCTACGGCGTTGCTTCCGGCACCTCTGTGGGTGATATGTTCAAGGCGGGCTTTATTCCAGGCATTCTGATTGGCATTGGCCTGATGATTGTCTGTTGGGTTATTTCTAAAAAGCGCGGTTATAAGGGAATTGAGCGTACCAAGAACGATGAGAGTTTCCTGAAGGTCTTTTTGGACTCCCTGCCCGCACTGATGGCCCCCGTCATTATTCTGGGAGGCATCTATGGTGGTATTTTTACCCCCACAGAGGCCGCGGTGGTTGCCACTGTTTATTCTCTGTTCGTAGGGAAATTTGTTTACCATGAGCTGACTTGGAAGATTGTATACGAATCTTACCGCAGCACCGCCGATATGAACGGCTTCACAGGGTTGGCGCTAGGGTTCTCCATGTCCTTCGCGGCCTATTTGACCATGGAACAGATCCCGGCCAAGGTAGCCAATGTGGTCCTCAGCGCGGTCTCCTCCAAGATCGCCATTATTGCTCTGATCATCGTCATTCTGCTGGTGGTGGGATGTTTTGTAGACAATATTTCCTCCTGCCTGATCCTGACCCCTGTGTTCCTGCCCATGGTTAAGGCTGTGGGAATGGACCCTGTCCACTTCGGCATTATGATGACTGTAGCGCTGGCCATCGGTTTTGTAACACCTCCCTACGGTGTGAATCTGTTTGTGGCCTCCGCTGTTGCAAAGCTGAAGATAGAGGAGGTCTCTAAGGCTGCTATCCCATTCTTGGCCGCCATGTTTGTCTGCCTGCTGCTCATTGCCTACATCGAACCCATCTCGATGGCTCTAGTCTGGCTGCTATCCTAAAACCTGTTTGATGTGTGCTCCTGCGCATGTATGATTGGTGGAAACAAAGCTGTTGGATTGCCCTGCGCTTTCCTCCGGCTTTGTTTCCATCCAATCTGGACAAAGAATATTCCACGCGGTTTTGTGACACTGTGACATATTTCTGTTTTGAGGAGGAGCTGTTATGTATCCAATGCGAAGAAGCGATCGGGAACAGGGGGAAGAATTTGCGCTGTCCTTGATTGACCACTGCTCTCATGGCGTTATGTCTATTCATACCAGCGAGGCATTTCCCTATTGTCTGCCCCTCTCCTTTGTTCGAAATGGCAACTGCCTCTACTTCCACTGCGCCAAGGCGGGAGGGAGAAAGCTGGACCTGCTGCACGCCAACCCCAATGTGTGCATTACTTTCGTAGGGGGGGACGAGCCGGAATTTGTCGCGCCCAACACATATACTACCTATTTTCAGTCTGCCATCGTTACTGGCACCGCCGTTGAGGTCACGGACCAGGCGGAAATGATTGAAGCTCTGCGTTTGCTGTGTGAAAAGTTAATGCCTGAGCATATGTCTGGCTTCAGCCACGCCATACAGTCTACCCTCGCCGCCACCTCTGTCTGGCGCGTTGATATTGCGGAGGCCAGGGGCAAGCAAAAAAAGAGACCAGTGAACTGTTGACAAGTATTCCTGAACCTTTGGTCGACAGCTTTCACAGTTCATATTTGAATTTTACCGTTATTGGGGACGCTTCTTATGAACGATGACAGATGTATTGCGTTGCGCTGCGGAAACAAGAGCTATACTGTCCGCATCCCGGACGGTATTCGATTTCAATATGCCCGACTAAATCAGACAGAAAAAGTAACTGATTACGGCGGACTGATTCGGGATGCGCTGGACCACCCTATCGGCGCGCCTCGGATCGAAAACCTGCTTCGACCTGGCCAAAGGGTTTGTATCATCAGTGATGACAATACCCGCGTGACACCTGTCCGAACCATACTCCAGGAACTCCTGCCCCGCATTGAAGGGGCTGGGATCCTTCGACGTGATATTTTTATTGTCATTGCGCTGGGCAGCCACCGGCCCATGACACAAGAGGAAATTGCAGCCAAATTCGGACAGGATATTGTGGACCGCTACCAAATTCTCAACAGCGAATTTGAGAATCCCGATATGCTCACCCAGGTTGGCACTAGCGAATTAGGCACGCCGATCCGGGTATATAAGCCAGCTATGGAGGCAGATATACGTATCGGCATTGGAAATGTGGTGCCACACGGCTGTATGGGCTGGTCAGGCGGCGCGAAGATCCTCTATCCTGGTATTACTTCTGCCGATATTGTCTCTGAGTTCCATGTCATGCAGGGACTTCGGGATGAAGTGCTTCTAGGCATGGTGGAATGTCCTGTTCGTCTGGCAGTGGAGGAGTGGACCAAAAATATAGGCTTACACTACATTATCAACACCGTGTTGGACGAGAATATGAATCTGTATCGCGCAGTAGCAGGGCATTATATCCATGCCCACCGGAAGGCGGTATCCTATGCCCAGGCTGTGTGCGGTGTATCTTTGAAGCAACGGCCTGATGTGGTGCTGGCCTCTGCTTACCCCATCGACATCGATTTCTGGCAGTGTGGAAAAGCGGCCTATGGTCCTACTCGTGTGATCGCAAAGGGGGGCGAGTTCCTTCTTTTGGCCGCCTGTACCGAAGGAGTAGGACCCCATCCCCAGATACTGGATTATATGGCATTGGAAAACGGAACAGAGGTTCTCTCCCACCGCATTGCTTCCCAAAATACTGGAGAGGATCTGCTTACCATGGCGGTAGGTGTGAGTATGGGCCGAGTAGTTCGACATTCAAACGTCACGCTGGTGACTGACGGCCTGCTGCCAGAAGATTGCCGGCGTGGGCAAATGTCCCATTGTTCTCCAGCCAATTTACAGCAGGCCCTGCAACAGGCGCTAGAAAGATTTGAAGATCCTTTCCTCCTTATAATTGGAGAAGGCGGCGAAGTGATTCCTCTTTTAGAAGATTAACCTATACCCTTTATGGGCGTTTATGTAGCCTGAACATCACCTGGGGGGTACATATGTGAATTTCAAGACATTTTATATCAACCGCCATCAGATTGGCTATCAGGAAGTCCTGCTGGATGATCCGGTCTTTGAAAAGGCATATCTGCTGGAAAATCCTAAAAAAATTGATATTATTGCCATTCCTGACGGCTGTGTCGATTTGCAATTCACATGGGAGAGCAATGTCTGCCGTGGATATGTATGTGGGAGCTTTCTCCAGGGAAAAAAATCCCTCATCAGTTCCTGCTGCCGTTGTTTTGGCCTGAAGTTGCAGCCGGGTATCCATTTTAAGTTTTTGAAACAGGATGTTGCCTCTCTGGTGGGCAATCGCATCCCGCTCTCTGAATTTCTTGATACCGGTTCCTTTGAGCAGGAATTGGGGGAGATGCCTGACTTCCTCAGTATGGTTGAGGCTACACGCCGGTTCTTCTACAGACAGCAGACCGTTCCAATCCATATAATCGCCAACTGCGTAGCCAAATTGATTGTTAATTCCCCTGGCACCTTGAAGGTATCAGACATGACAAGTACCTTGGGATATAGTCAACGTTATATCAGCAACATTTTTAAATGCCATTTTGGCCTCTCGCTCAAAAAATACTCTGATATCATTCGAGCCCAAACTGCCATCACTTATTTAGAGTATACCGATATAATGGATGTCATTGTTGATCTTGGCTACTACGACCAGCCTCACTTTATCCATGACTTCAAACAATATACTTCTATGACCCCAAGTTCTTTTTTAAATCAGGTATGCCGCAGCAAGGTTGGCTTGGTCGTCTAGGGACTGGATGATATGTCCACTTTTTACAATCTTTCTTTTTCCTCAGATGATACAATGTGGCCAAGTTAATGAAGCATGTTTAAAGAAATTTCTTAAGACCCAAACAATAATGAATAGAAAGGATTGACGT
>NZ_JBBKBK010000007.1:0-5707 GCF_037892565.1 Flintibacter sp. HCN-6482
TGGTGACCCGTACGGGAATCGAACCCATGTTTGCGGCGTGAGAGGCCGCCGTCTTAACCGCTTGACCAACGGGCCGTGTGGTGCGCCTTCAGGGATTCGAACCCGGGACCCACTGATTAAGAGTCAGTTGCTCTACCAACTGAGCTAAAGGCGCATTTTGCGCTTTTGCCTGCACCCTGAAAACCGAACAGTGAAGCCGCATTCCTTGCTTACAAGCGCCTGCATTCTATTCTTAACCTTTTAGGTCAAGCCCTCGGCTTATTAGTATCGGTCAGCTCAACACCTCACAGTGCTTACACCTCCGACCTATCAACGACATAGTCTACGTCGAGCCTTACTCCATAAAGGATGAGAGATCTAATCTTAGGGGGAGTTTCACGCTTAGATGCTTTCAGCGTTTATCTCGTCCAGACGTAGCTACCCAGCTGTGCCCTTGGCAGGACAACTGGTGCACCAGAGGTCTGTCCATCCCGGTCCTCTCGTACTAAGGACAGCTCCCTTCAAATCTCTTACGCCCGCAACAGATAGGGACCGAACTGTCTCACGACGTTCTGAACCCAGCTCGCGTGCCACTTTAATCGGCGAACAGCCGAACCCTTGGGACCGAATTCAGCCCCAGGATGTGACGAGCCGACATCGAGGTGCCAAACCTCCCCGTCGCTGTGGACGCTTGGGGGAGATCAGCCTGTTATCCCCAGGGTAGCTTTTATCCGTTGAGCGACGGCACTTCCACTTGCATACCGCCGGATCACTAACTCCAACTTTCGTTACTGCTCCACCCGTCGGTGTCGCAGTTAGGCTCGTTTATGCGTTTACACTCAATGCACGATTTCCGTCCGTGCTGAACGAACCTTTGAGCGCCTCCGTTACCTTTTAGGAGGCGACCGCCCCAGTCAAACTGCCCACCTAACAGTGTCCCCCGACCGGATTCACGGCCGCAGGTTAGAAAACCAGTAAATCAAGGGTGGTATCCCAAGGGTGGCTCCACCTGAGCTGACGCCCAAGCTTCCAAGCCTCCCACCTATCCTGTACATGATTTACCAATCCTCAGTATTAAGCTACAGTAAAGCTCCATGGGGTCTTTCCGTCTAGTTGCGGGTAACCGGCATCTTCACCGGTACTACAATTTCGCCGGGTGGGCTGTTGAGACAGCGCCCAAATCGTTACGCCATTCGTGCGGGTCAGAACTTACCTGACAAGGAATTTCGCTACCTTAGGACCGTTATAGTTACGGCCGCCGTTTACTGGGGCTTCAATTCAAACCTTCGCTTGCGCTAAGCTCTCCTCTTAACCTTCCAGCACCGGGCAGGCGTCAGCCCATATACGTCATCTTTCGATTTAGCATAGACCTGTGTTTTTGGTAAACAGTCGCTTGGGCCTATTCTCTGCGGCTCCCCTTAGGGAGCTCCCCTTATCCCGAAGTTACGGGGTAATTTTGCCGAGTTCCTTAACAACCCTTCTCCCGTTGGCCTTAGGATTCTCTCCTCATCTACCTGTGTCGGTTTGCGGTACGGGCACCTTAGCATACACCAGAACTTTTCTCGCCTCGTTATTCTCCGACTTCCCTACTTGATTTCGGTCCCTTTCGCCCGGGTCAACCAACGCCCGGGTTCGGATAGCTCCAAGTGTCCTTCTGGTTTAAGTTTCGGTGGCTACGGAATTTCAACCGTATGTGCATCGACTACGCCTTTCGGCCTCGCCTTAGCTCCCGGCTTACCTTGGGCGGACGAACCTTCCCCAAGAAACCTTAGATTTTCGGCCATTATGATTCCCACATAATTCTCGCTACTCATTCCGGCATTCTCACTCGAATAAAGTCCACCGCTGCTTCCGCTACGACTTCACCCCTTATTCGACGCTCCCCTACCACTGCATTAGATGCAATCCCAAGCTTCGGTTATACGCTTAGCCCCGTTACATTTTCCGCGCAGAGTCACTCGACCAGTGAGCTATTACGCACTCTTTTAATGAGTGGCTGCTTCTAAGCCAACATCCTGGTTGTTTTCGCAACTCCACATCGTTTTCCACTTAGCGTATATTTGGGACCTTAGCTGTGGGTCTGGGCTGTTTCCCTTTTGACCACGAGACTTATCTCACGTAGTCTGACTGCTAGTCATCAATTATCCGGCATTCAGAGTTTGATAGGGTTCAGTAACTTTATCAGCCCCTAGCCCATTCAGTGCTTTACCTCCGGTAATCTAAACTAACGCTAGCCCTAAAGCTATTTCGGGGAGAACCAGCTATCTCCAAGTTCGATTAGAATTTCTCCGCTATCCACAAGTCATCCGCCACCATTGCAACGGGGGTCGGTTCGGTCCTCCATGGGGTTTTACCCCCACTTCAACCTGCTCATGGATAGGTCACCTGGTTTCGGGTCTATTGCACGCGACTTTATACGCCCTATTCAGACTCGCTCTCGCTTCGCCTCCGGTGCTGAACACCTTAAGCTTGCCACGTACAATAACTCGCCGGACCGTTCTACAAAAAGTACCTCATCACACTTTAACGTGCTTTGAGTGCTTGTAAGCACAAGGTTTCAGGTTCTCTTTCACTCCCCTCCCGGGGTCCTTTTCACCTTTCCCTCACGGTACTGCTCCTCTATCGGTCATCAAGTAGTATTTAGGGTTGGAGGGTGGTCCCCCCAGTTTCCCACAGGGTTTCACGTGTCCTGCGGTACTCTGGATTCTGACTAAATCGACTCAGCTTTCGCTTACGGGACTATCACCCGCTGTGGTCGGCCTTCCCATACCGTTCAGCTAGCCTATCAATCCGTTGTGTCAGTCCACAACCCCGAAGGATAAATCCTTCGGTTTGCCCTCTTCCGCGTTCGCTCGCCACTACTTGCGGAATCTCTGTTGATTTCTCTTCCTCGCCCTACTTAGATGTTTCAGTTCAGGCGGTTCCCCGCCTACGCCTATTTGATTCAACGCAGGCTGACAGAGTATTGCTCTGCCGGGTTTCCCCATTCGGAAATCCTGGGATATAACGCTTATGTGCAGCTCCCCCAGGCTTATCGCAGCTTGTCACGTCCTTCATCGGCTCTTGATGCCAAGGCATTCCCCTTGCGCTCTTATTAGCTTGACCTTCGTAGAACAACCTTTTCAAGCTGTTCTCTTGGTTCTATAAGAATTATGCAGGCCTCAGATTCAGTTTCATTGTAGTATTTGTTACCCTTTTAATTCCTTAAAAAGTCCACAAATTTTACTTTGTTACCTCTCTGTTGCTTGCTCGCAATTTCTTGCTTGCTTCACTGTTCAGTTTTCAAGGTGCAGTTCTCCGACCCTTTTCAAGGTCAGATCGAAATGCTCACCCTCTTGGGTAAACACTTCGATTTGATCTTGTGGTGGAGGTTATCGGACTCGAACCGGTGACCCCCTGCTTGCAAAGCAGGTGCTCTACCAACTGAGCTAAACCCCCTTATCCGGGTGCCCTCAGCTTTTGGTGGTGGGCCCAAGTGGACTCGAACCACCGACCTCACGATTATCAGTCGTGCGCTCTAGCCAGCTGAGCTATGGGCCCGTGAGCCCCCACCGCTCCCCTTACGGCGTGCGCCCTCTAAATTAAACAACGTGACCCCTACTTTGCACAGACGTCTGACCTTAGGACGTTACAAAAACCTATCGGCTTTTGAACTCTCCTTAGAAAGGAGGTGATCCAGCCGCACCTTCCGATACGGCTACCTTGTTACGACTTCACCCCAATTATCGAACCCACCTTCGGCCGCGCCCCCCTTGCGGTTAGGCTACGGACTTCGGGTGTTCCCGACTCTCATGGTGTGACGGGCGGTGTGTACAAGGCCCGGGAACGTATTCACCGCGGCATGCTGATCCGCGATTACTAGCGATTCCAACTTCATACAGGCGAGTTGCAGCCTGCAATCCGAACTGGGATGGCTTTTAGGGGTTTGCTCCACCTCGCGGTCTTGCTTCCCTCTGTTGACCACCATTGTAGTACGTGTGTGGCCCAGGACATAAGGGGCATGATGATTTGACGTCGTCCCCACCTTCCTCCGTTTTGTCAACGGCAGTCTCGCTAGAGTGCTCTTGCGTAGCAACTAACAATAAGGGTTGCGCTCGTTGCGGGACTTAACCCAACATCTCACGACACGAGCTGACGACAACCATGCACCACCTGTCACCGGCGCTTCCGAAGAAGAAGGTGTATCTCTACACCGGTCACCGGGATGTCAAGCCCTGGTAAGGTTCTTCGCGTTGCTTCGAATTAAACCACATACTCCACCGCTTGTGCGGGCCCCCGTCAATTCCTTTGAGTTTCAACCTTGCGATCGTACTCCCCAGGTGGGATACTTATTGTGTTAACTGCGGCACGGAGGGGGTCAGACCCCCCACACCTAGTATCCATCGTTTACAGCGTGGACTACCAGGGTATCTAATCCTGTTTGCTCCCCACGCTTTCGCGCCTCAGCGTCAGTTGCTGTCCAGCAGACCGCCTTCGCCACTGGTGTTCCTCCTAATATCTACGCATTTCACCGCTACACTAGGAATTCCGTCTGCCTCTCCAGTACTCAAGAACTACAGTTTCAAATGCAGGCCACAGGTTGAGCCCATGGTTTTCACATCTGACTTGCAGTCCCGCCTACACGCCCTTTACACCCAGTAAATCCGGATAACGCTCGCCACCTACGTATTACCGCGGCTGCTGGCACGTAGTTAGCCGTGGCTTATTCCTCAGGTACCGTCACTTGCTTCGTCCCTGAGAAAAGAAGTTTACAACCCGAAAGCCTTCTTCCTTCACGCGGCGTTGCTGGGTCAGGCTTGCGCCCATTGCCCAATATTCCCCACTGCTGCCTCCCGTAGGAGTCTGGGCCGTGTCTCAGTCCCAATGTGGCCGGCCAACCTCTCAGTCCGGCTACTGATCGTCGCCTTGGTGGGCCGTTACCCCGCCAACCAGCTAATCAGACGCGAGTCCATCTCAGAGCGATAAATCTTTGGCAGTCAGAGCCATGCGACCCAACTGCATCATGCGGTATTAGCAGATGTTTCCACCTGTTATTCCCCACTCCAAGGCAGGTTACTCACGCGTTACTCACCCGTCCGCCACTAAGTAACTCACTCCATTGGACGAATCCTCTGTCATGAGCACTCCGTTCGACTTGCATGTGTTAAGCACGCCGCCAGCGTTCATCCTGAGCCAGGATCAAACTCTCAATAAAATGGTATTTAAAGAACCGAAGTCCCTCAAATCATATTATTGAAACTTTTCCAAGCTTCAAAGAAATTTACGGTCATCCGTTTCAAGCTTCGCTTGTCTTCGAACAACCAAATCCATATCTGGTGCTTTTCGTTTGTCACGTTGTTTAATTTACAAGGTACACGCCGCTCCGTGCGGCGGGTTTTTATCTTACCACATTCAGTTCGCTTTGTCAAGAACTTTTTTCGAGCTTTTTCAAACTCTTTTGTTCCCTCATTCGCCGCTCCCTTAGTGGCTTGCTGCTGCCCTCGCGGACAGCTTGATTAGGTTACCACACTTCATTGCCTTTGTCAAGCACTTTTTTTCGCCAGTTTCAAACTTTTTTCGTCTGTCCCCTGGACCGCCTCGTGTGGCTCCCTCCGCTCCCCCGCAGGGCTTGCCCCTGCCGCAGAGCGCTTGCTTATATTAGCAAACACTTCCTCCCTTGTCAACACTTTTTTCCCACTTTTTTCCCCTTTTTTTATCCCCTCCTTACCTACACTATATCTTCCCCTCC
>NZ_JBBKBK010000008.1:0-4874 GCF_037892565.1 Flintibacter sp. HCN-6482
ATCACTGACTTTTAGGGCCGCCTCGGTCGTCACACGCGACGGCCGGGCGGCCCGCCCCTTTTGGGTGCTTAAGATGGAAAGGATGGACGGACCATGGAATTGGGACTGAAGAATAAGAGTGCGTTGGTTTTGGCCTCCAGCAGCGGATTGGGGAAGGCTATCGCAATGGAACTGGCACGGGAAGGAGCCCGGGTCATGCTCTGCGGTCGCTCTGAGGAGCAGCTGAAAAGGGCACAGCAGGATATCCTGAACGCCACTGGAAACGAGCCGAAATATCTGGCCGGGTCTATCACCGATCCCCGGTATATCCAGGAGCTGGTCCAGACCACAGTGGAGAAATGCGGTCCTATCTTTGCCCTGGTAAACAACAGCGGAGGTCCCAAACCGGGCCCCTTTGACTCCTTTGATGACCAGGCTTGGCAGGATGCCTATGAGCTGTGCCTACTCAGCTATATCCGGACGATCCGTGCTGTTTTGCCTTATATGAGGGCCAATGGAGGGGGCCGTATCCTGTGCTCTACATCCTCCTCTGTGAAGGCGGCGCTGAACGATTTGATCCTGTCCAACACCTTCCGTATGGGGGTGGTAGGGCTGGCCAAGACCCTGAGTCAGGAGCTGGGGCCGGACAACATTCTGGTCAATGTTATCGGTCCCGGCCGGGTGGGAACTGCCCGCATCGACCAGCTGGACCAGATCCGGGCTCAGAAGGAAGGATTGTCGGTGGAGGAGCTCCAGCATAAGGCATTCCACGACATTCCCCTTGGCCGGTATGGTCGGCCTGAGGAGTATGGGCGTATGGCCGCATTCCTGTGCTCTGAGGCCAATACCTATCTCACTGGACAGACCCTGCTGATGGATGGAGGTATGGTGAAGGCGTATTGAAATCTAGCGGATGAGAGCATAGGGAGCTGGGATATTTGATATCCCCTTAATAGGGGTAATTTTTTAGGCGCCTGATAACCTCGGCAGATACTGCTTTGGCGGTATCTGCCGAGGACTTTTTTGTCTACGCAGGTTCTGTCATGCTCCGCGTCTCGCCTTGCGGTGTGACCATGTACTCACTCTCGTTCTAGTGGATATCCACTGGATGCCCTTAGGGCGCAGGAGATATAATTGATTTGGGTTTATCTAAATTATATATATTTTAGACGATAAATTTTATTGACATTGTCGCTTTGTATAATTATAATGTAAATATCTTATGAATAGCAAGCACAATGATGGCGCCATCATTGTATTCTCACGGTGTGAGAATACAATTCATGTTATAGCCAGAACCAAGAAGCGCAGCCCAGAATGGGGGACATAGGATAAATAAAAAAGAGTCCATAAAATAAAAATCTTTCGCAAACGACTAAGTCGAATGCTCAGTCTGTTCCTGATAGCCTTTAATGGTTCTGAATATTGTTGGAATTCCCTTCTAGGGCGTTGCCCTGACTAATCGTCAGTACAGGGCGGTGCTCTTTATCTGGTTTGACTGTTTTTTACACAGATCTTCTTTTTTACGGTTAAACTATTGTATGTTTCGACGCAATTATGTTCTTAAACATTTTGGATATCTGGCTCTTTTCACCTGCCATCAGTTTGGTAAAAAGGAAAATTTTCTTAATTAAATGAATTATGGCTTTACAGATAATTAGAAGAACTTACATTTATAAAAATATAGTCTAAAAAGGTTAACAAAAATTGTAATTTTATTGATATTAAAAAAATAATATTTATTATCTGATGATATGCCAATATACGCGATGTAGTGTGGTAGCTTATGTGATAATAAATATGAATTAGATAGGGGTGGATAAGCCAAATAGTAAAATACATGGTCAAATAGGGAATCAAATTTGAGAAAAAGGAGAATGATTAAAATGAAAAAAAGACTGAGTTGTGCGCTGATTCTTGCTTTAACCACAGGTTTATTGATTTCTTGCGGGAGCAAAGACGGATCTGTTTCCAATGCTGGGGGAAACGGCGCTGCTGGAAGTGCAAAGGAAATTGTCCTGGGACATGTGTATGCCGAAGACCATAATATAAATCGTGCATCTCTTCAGTTTAAAGATTATATCGAAAAAGAATCTGGGGGTAGCATGACTGTAAATATCCAGCCCAACAGTGTCCTTGGTGGCGATGAGGATATGCTGGAAATGTGTGCGTATGGCACCGTTACATTGATGACGCCTTCTGTGGCCTCTTTGGAAACCTATGCGGCAGATTGGGGTGTGTTGAACCTCCCCTATTTGTATGACTCTGTTGAAGATGCGTTTGAGGCTGCTGATGGTGAGCTGGGAGACTATCTAAAGAGTACTTTGGATGGCACAGAATATATCTGCGTTGGCTTCAATTCCAATGGTACCCGTAATATGTCAAATAATGTGCGCCCGATTACTTGTATCGAGGATCTCAAAGGAATTAAGATGCGCGTAATGAACAGCAGTACATATATTAAGTGGATGAATGCTCTGGGTGCTAACGCTACCCCGATGGGTTTCAATGAGGTCTTTACCGGCCTTCAGCAGGGAACTATCGATGGTCAGGAAAATGGAGCCGCTATTGCTTATACTTCTGGGTTTAACGAAGTGCAGAAATATTTCAGTGTAACTGAGCATGTATATGATATGAATGCAATCATCTGTAACCGTGCTTTTTATGAAAGTTTGACAGATGAGGAAAGAGAGATTTTTGATACAGGTATCCGTACCTATATGGAAGATTGGCAACGCAATACAGAGGTCAGCGAAGACGGAGAGTATATTGCTAAGTGGGAAGAAAGCGGTTGTGCAGTAAACTATTTGGAAGATGACAAGAAAGAAGCGTTCCGCGAGGCACTGACTCCGTTGTATGAGGAAGCAGAGGCAAACTTCCCTGAAGCATGGGAAGCCTTGAGCAAGTATCGTTAAACTTTGTGAACTTGAATTAGTGTTTTTAGATATGTAATAAATAAAAGAGTGATGTATTCTCTGGATGATAGAAATTCCGGAGAATACATACACTAAAATGGGTAAAAAGGAAAACGATATGAATGGTTTAAAAAAAATAACACATAGAATCAATAAACTGGAAGAAGTTTTTTTGGTAGCTACATTAGCAGTTTGTGTAGTTGTAATTTTTGTACAGGTAATTGCTCGATATGTGTTTAACAACTCGATTTCTTGGAGTGAAGAAGGCTGTAAGTATCTCTTTGTTTGGATGATATGGATGGGCACTGACTTTGCGGCAAGAGATCACTTGTGTATTGAGATTATCAGTGGCCGGGTTAAAGGTAAAGCAAAGTTAGTTTTGGATATCGTAGTGAAACTGATGTGGCTGGGGATCTGCCTGTTTTTTACATTTAATGGTCTGGAAGTGGTTCAGTCCATGATGCAACGCGGAAAAGTGGCTTCGTCTATTCCGTGGCTGAAAGTTTGGGTGGTTTATTTGGTTATGCCTGTGAGCCAAGGAATGCTGAGTATCCGGGTTATAGCACAGATTGCCGAAGACATCATGAAGATAATGGGTCGCGGGCAATTGGCTGACGGATCAGTATAAGGAGGACTTAGATTTATGGAGATGCAAATTCTAGTTCTGTTCGGAGTCTTTCTGATAACGGTATTCATTGGTGTGCCAATTGGCTATTCTATCGCGTTAGCTACCTTGGTGGTTTTAGCCGGTTTTACGAATACTCCGTTAGCGATGATTACACAGAATTGTGTTAGTGGAGTGAATTCCTTTTCGCTGATGGCGATTCCCTTTTTTATCCTGGCTGGCAATTTGATGAGTACGGGCGGTGTCGCAAAAAGAATCGTTAACTTTGCGGATACTTGTATAGGGTGGATTACTGGTGGACTGAGCTTAGTGACAACCGCAGCTTGTATGTTTTTTGCGGCGATTTCTGGTTCGGCTATGGCTACCTGTTCTGCCGTTGGTGCCATCATGATTCCTGAGATGGAGAAGAAGGGGTATCCACGTCCGTTCAGCGCTGCTTTGGCAGCCTCTGCCGGAT
The DNA here is from genome assembly GCF_037892565.1 of Flintibacter sp. HCN-6482. NCBI lineage: Bacteria > Bacillati > Bacillota > Clostridia > Eubacteriales > Flintibacter > Flintibacter sp. HCN-6482. Next base: position 3,977 of record NZ_JBBKBK010000008.1, read on the forward strand.
CCATTGGCGTTATTATCCCCCCGTCCGTTCCCTTTGTTATCTATGGTGTCGTGACCGGTACATCCATTGGTGATATGTTTATTGCGGGTTTTCTGCCAGGCATCATGATGGGAATTGCGATTATGATTGCCTGTGTAGTGATGAGTAAAAAATATGGTTACCAAGGGGCGAGTTCAAAACCGACGGGAAGAGATGTCTGGATTTCTTTTAAAGACGCCTTTTGGGCATTGTTGGCACCTGTTATTATTTTGGGTGGAATTTATGCGGGTATTTTTACGCCAACAGAAGCGGCTGTCGTTGCGGTGATATATTCTATTTTTGCCAGTGTAGTAATTTATCGTGAAATGACACTGAAACAGCTCTATGCTGCATTTGTAGATAGCGTACGGTTAAATGGTAATATTGTTTTTATGGTTGGTACTGCGACTGCATTTGCAAGTTACCTGTCATTGAAGCAAATTCCAGTTTTAATTGCGGCGTTTTTGACAAGCTTAACCAGCAATCCTATTATTTTGATGCTGATTATCAATGTGTTCCTTCTATTTGTGGGATGCTTGATGGATAATATCCCTGCGACTATCATTTTGTCACCGATTCTCCTACCTGTTGCATTGGAATGTGGACTATCAGCCGTTCAGTTCGGTGTGGTGCTCACCATGAACTTGGCAATTGGTTTTGTGACACCCCCTTATGGCTCTAACCTATTTGTGGCTACATCCATTTCTGGTGTAAAGATAGAGGCTATGCTAAAGTATGTATTGTGGTTCATTGGTGCGTTGCTAGTTGTTTTGATGCTAACAACTTATGTTCCATTCTTTACACAAGGTATTGTAGAAATGATCAATGGTTGATGACCTAGATAATGATTTTATTCAAAAATATTTTTAGGAGGAATTTC
>NZ_JBBKBK010000009.1:0-4263 GCF_037892565.1 Flintibacter sp. HCN-6482
TTATGACTCAGCATGAGAGAAGCAAGGTACTCCTGCCCCCAATGGCGATGCACGCGGAGACAACGCCCTGTGTTGTAAGGGGAGAAGGCTGTTATCTGTATACGGAGGATGGCCGGAAGATTCTGGATATGGCATCCGGTATTGCCACGAACGCCCTCGGCCACTGCCACCCCAAGGTGATCGCTGCCGCTGAGAAGCAGCTGCATACTCTGATCCACGCCGGACATAACATTCTGTACTATGAGCCCTATACTACTTTGATGGAGAAGCTGGTGGAGAAGACCGGCAATAAGTACAAGGTGTATTTCTCCAACTCCGGAGCTGAGGCCAACGAGGGCGCCATGAAGCTGGCGAAGTACGCAACCCAGCGTCCTGTCATCATCTCCATGAAAAACGCCTTCCACGGCCGTACCATGGCAACCGCGACTATTACCACTTCCAACGCTGCCTACCGCAAGAACTACGAGCCCATGATGCCCAGCGTCTACTTTGCCGAGTATCCCTATCTGTTCCGGACTCCCTACAAGATGGAGGACGGCAAGTGCCCCAAGGAGTATTTCACTCAGTTTGATGAGATCTTCAAGAAGATCGTGGATCCCTCTATGGTAGCGGCGATCATGATGGAGCCTGTTCAGGGCGAGGGCGGCTATGTGGTCCCCCCAGTGGAGTGGCTGAAGTATGTCCGTGAGCTGTGTGACAAACACGGCATCATGCTGATCTTTGACGAAGTCCAGACGGGCTTTGGCCGCACCGGCAACCTGTATGCCTGGCAGACTCTGGGCGTAGAGCCTGACATTTTTACCTCCGCGAAGGCCATCGCTGGCGGCCTGCCCCTGTCCGCTGTCTTTGGCAAGAAGGAGATCATGGACAAGTGGGCCAAGGGTGCTCACGGTGGAACCTACGGCGGCAACCCCGTTTCCTGCGCGGCCTCCCTGGCGGTTCTGGAAGAGCTGTATGAGGGCGGCGTCCTTGAGAATGTGAAGAAGATGGGCGAAGTTGTCCGCGGCAAGTTCTATGACCTGCAGAAGAAGTACGATGTCATTGGGGATGTGCGCGGCCTGGGCCTGATGAACGCCATCGAGTTCGTTAAGCCTGAGGACAACGCTCCCGACGGGGCCCTGTGCGCCGCCGTCCAGGCTGAGGCTTTGAAGCGTGACCTGCTGCTGCTCAACTGCGGCGCCGACCACAACAACATCCGCCTGATCCCCCCGCTGAATGTGGATGAGGCCACTCTGGATACCGTGTTCCAGATTATTGATGAGTCCATTGCCGCGGCACTGAAGGGCTGAGAAACTGATTATAGGATACAATTAGGAGGTCACTATCGTGGATACACAGGAATATCTGCAGTCGCTGGTAGACGCCGCGCGCGCGGCCCAGAAGGAATTTGAGAAGATGAGCCAGGAGCAGGTGGACGCTGCCGCCAAGGCGATTGGCAAGGCGATTTATGACCATGCGGAGGAGCTGGCCAAGATGGCGGTGGAAGAGACCCGGATGGGGCGCGTGGACAGCAAGATCGCCAAGTGCAAGAACAAATCCAAGAGCACCTGGTGGCGCATGAAGGACCAGAAGAGCCGCGGGATCATTGAGCGGGACGAGGTCAATGGTATTATGAAGGTCGCCAAGCCCATCGGCGTAGTGGGCTGCGTCACCGCTACCACCAACCCCGTCATCAACCCCATGCACAACTCCATGTGCGCTCTGAAGTGCGGCAACGCCGTCATTATCTGCCCCCATCCCCGCGCGAAGGGCGTCGGCGTCCGGGCGGTTGAGCTGATGAACGAGGCGCTGGATAAGCTGGGTATGCCCAAGAACCTGATCCAGATTATTAAAGAACCTACTATGGAGCTGTCCGCCGGCCTGATGAAGACCGTGGATCTGTGCATCTGCACTGGCGGCCCAGGATTGGTAAAGGTGGCTTACTCCTCCGGGAAACCGGCTTTGGGTGTCGGCCAGGGCAATGTTCAGGTCCTGGTGGACCGGGATGTGGACTATGACGAGGTAGCCAAGATGGTCATCGCGGGCCGCACTTTTGACAATGGCGTTCTGTGTACCTGTGAGCAGAACGTGATCTGTCCCAAGGATAAGGTAGATGAGATGGTGGCCGCGCTGAGAGCGAATGGCGCTTACTACATTGACAACCAGGCCGATGCCGACAAGGTCCGCAACAGCGCTTTCCCCGACGGCGTATTCAACAAGGAGTGGACTGGCACCACGATCCAGCAGATGGCTGATTTGGCCGGTCTGGAGGGGATCCCTGAGGATACCAAGGTCCTGGTATGCTGCACCAAGGGCTATGCCCGTCAGGAGGTCCTGGCGAAGGAGAAGCTGTTCCCCATGCTGGCGCTCTTTACCTACGACACCTGGGAGGAGTGCATGGAGATCGCCCGGGCCAACCTGGAGATGGAGGGCATGGGCCACAGCGTGGTCATCCACTCCAACAACACCGAGCATATCGAGGCTGTTCCCACCGTCGTCAACGTGTCCCGCTATGCAGTCAATCAGGTAGGCGGCACCGCTCTGGGCGGCGCTATGGACAACGGTCTGAATCCCACCACCACGCTGGGCTGCGGCACCTGGGGCAACAACGCCATCAGCGAGAACCTGTGGTTCACCCACCTGATGAATGTGAGCCGCATTTCCTATAAGGTCCCTGATATGTACATCCCCACTGATGAGGAAATTTGGGCGGACTGATCTCTTTTTTCAATATTAGAGTATTCTTGACCACAATAGTTCCCCAATTTCTTCTGTCTGGGTACTTTACGGAAAAGTCCGGCTTCATGTTAGCCGGACTTTTCCGCGTTAGAGAAATGAATGGTGTTTGTTGAAAAATAGGTAAAAATATTTCTGAGGCAGGCATGGGCGGCAAAGAGCTTGACAGATTGATTATACTTAAATGGGACAACAGGGTCAGAATGTTTGGACCATAATGATATGAGGATCAAGGAGAGTATCGAGGCTCATGAGGCGCTTCAGAAATATTGCGATGTATATTTTGGAAGGAGAGAAAAGATGGTACAAAACTATATGAGTAAATTTGTTACTCCCGAAGTGGCGGCAAAAGCGGTTCGATCCGGCGACTGGGTAGATTACGGCTTTGGCGCGGGCTTTCCTGAACTGATGGACCGGGCGCTTGCGGCGAGAAAAGAGGAGCTGAAAGACGTCAAGATCCGGGGCGGCCTGGTGATCCGGCCCCGGATCGAGGTGGTGGAGCGCGACCCGGAGCAGTCCGCGTTCACCTACTACAGCTGGCATATCGGGGACTATGAGCGGAAGCTGCAGAGCAGAGGGCTGGTGAAGTTTCTGCCTATGATGCTCCGGGCCCTGCCGGAGCTCTACCGGAGCTATATCAGGGTCGATGTGGCCTTCGTCCCTGTGTCCAAACCGGATGGGGACGGCTACTGCGGCCTGGGAATTTCCAACTATGCCTGGCGGACGATTTTTGAAAACGCGCGTACGGTGATCTTTGAGATCAATGAGCGGCTGCCCAAGCTTCAGGGGGTCAACGGCTCCCACCGCGTCCACCTGTCGGAAGCCACGTATGTCGTAGAGGGGGTCCATGAACCGCTGCCTCTGCGTACCTATAAGGACCCCTCGCCGGTAGATATCCAGATTGCCCGCAATGTGGTGGCGGAGATCCCGGACGGGGCCGTGCTGGGGCTGGGCGTAGGCGGCGTTCCCTTCACTGTGGCCAAGATGCTGGCGGAATCCGACCTGAAGGACCTGGGCTGCTGGACAGGCACTATCAGCGATGCCTTCCTGGCGATCCACAAGGCGGGAAAGCTGACCAACGCCCGCAAGGAGGTGGATGCCGGTTACTCTACCTGGAACCTGGCGATGGGCTCTCAGGAGCTGTATGACTGGCTGGAAAATGAGCCGGAGCTGTTCTATCCCGGCGATGTGGACCATGTCCATTCCCCGGAACGCATGGGGAAGATGAGCAATTTCATCAGCATCAATGGAGGTGTTCAGCTGGACTTGATGGGACAGGAGAACGCCGAATCGGCAGGCAGCAGGCAGCTGTCCGGCATAGGCGGCCAGATGGACTTTCTGGAGGGCGCCTTCCGCTCCAGGGGCGGACGGGGCTATATCTGCATCAATTCCTCCAGAAGGGACAAGGAGGGCAATCTGAGATCCAACATTGTTCCCACCATTCCGGGGGGCAGCACCATATCTGTCCCCCGCACCATGGTTGAGTGTGTGGCTACTGAGTACGGCGTGGCCCATCTGCATGGCCTGTCTTTAGGCGAGAGAGCCGCT
>NZ_JBBKBK010000010.1:0-1835 GCF_037892565.1 Flintibacter sp. HCN-6482
TATTACTTCTTGATGCCCCGCTTCTTCATCCAGTCAGGCAGTTGGTCAGGCTGCAGGCCATTGTAGCGGCAGCCAGGATACCGGCAATTAGAGCAGTTGCCCTTGTTGCCCTTGACAGGGGGCTCGCCCTTGATCTCCTTCTCCAAATAGTCCACCAGAGCCTTGATGTCCGCCTCATCGCCGTCCACAGCCCAGTAGTGGGCGCCCTCGTTTCCGCCGATGCCGCCGGCGCAAACCACCTTGGCCTCGCAGTTGAACATCATCTTGATGGCCTCCACCTCGGTGACGATGTCGGCGCTGGACAGGCAGTACAGGCCGGGGTCGGCACCCATGGAGATGTCGATATGGTTGGCGCCGCCCAGAGCGCGGCTGGCGGCGGGCACGCTGGGCACCATCTTCTCATAGCCCACAGGGCAGATCCACTTCAGGCCCTTGCTGGTCATATAGCCGATGAAGTTGGGCACGGTGCCGCCATTGAAGCCGGAGGTGATGATGCCCACATGGCCATCCTGGTCAAAGGCGTTGGCGCCCTTGATGATGACGGTGTCGGCGTGGTAGTCCTGAAGGGCCTCGTCGATCTTCTTATCCACAGGCTGTCCCTTATAGAATACGTTGGGGAAGCTCTTGCGGCTGGAGGGCTCAGTGACGCAGAGCATTCCATCGGTGCTGTTGCCCACCGTGCACAGTCCGGGCTCGATGGACTTATCGCCCAGCAGTTCCTGGGCGATGAAGGCGTTGGTGGTGCCGCCGGCCAGCAGCACATAGGCCTCCTTCCATGCCTTCTGGAATTCAGGCATCTGGATGACCGTCTTGGCGATCAGACGGCGGGCCTCAGCGGGAGTTAAAACAAAGGTGGCTTTCATGGGTTTCATCCTCCTTACAGAATTGGCAATACTTAAGTACAGATTCAGGCTTTCTCAGGGTGCTTCTTCAAGTCTACAACGGGGTTCACCAGGGGTTCCATCTCAAAGCCGTCGGGACCGTAGATCCGGCACTCGGCCATGTCCCCGTCGTTGATCTCAAAGGCGCGGGGGGTGCCGGTGGACAGAATGTCGCCGGCGTACCAGCCCTGGATGCTGCTGTGCAGGGATACCAGCCGGGCCGGACGGTGGGTCATGTTGCTCACCAGATTTTTGGCGTATACCTCGCCGTTGCGCACGGACTGGACCTCCAGCTTCAGCACATCAGGCACCTCATCGGGTGTGACCAGCTGGGGACCGAAGGAGAAAAAGGTGGGGAAGTTTTTCACGATACACAGGTAGCGGGGGTTGCCGCTGACATAGTCGTTGCCCTTCAGGATGGACTCCTCGGTCATGTCCAGGATGGTGGTATAGCCCACGATGGCGTCCTGCCAGTTCTCCTCGGACACATCGCGGCAGTCCTTGCCCATAATGATCCCCAGCTCCGCCTCGGCGGTAGTTTTCTGGGCTTCCTTCAGAGTAGGAAGCTTGATTTCATCGGCGGGGCCAATCAGAGTGTCAGCCATCTTAAAGAAGCTGCCGGGGAACCCGGTGGGGGCGGCAGAGCCGATGTCACCGGCATGGTCTACATAGTTCAGCCCAATGCCGAAGATCCGCTTCGGGTTGCGGTACAGGGGAGCATAGACCACCTGGTCAGCGGGGACAAGGCCGGGGATGGACTCCAGCTCCTCCTTACCGCCGGCGTTATACCAGGCGGTCAGGCCGGGGATCTGCTGCTCCTGGATCAGGGACAGCAGATCGGTCCTCCACGCGGTGCCCTTAGCCGCGTTCAGGGCGCGGATGGGAAGAATGCCGTTCTTGGCTACGATGCCGGCCATCTCCGTATCGTTCCACTTGATAGTTGCCAGTCTCATA